>NZ_MDER01000068.1 GCF_001721045.1 Paenibacillus nuruki
CAGCATCGCCTGACTGTTTGGTAATGATGGCGGAGGGGTTCCACACGTACCCATCCCGAACACGACCGTTAAGCCCTCCAGCGCCGATGGTACTTGGACCGCAGGGTCCTGGGAGAGTAGGACGTTGCCAAGCAGAATAGTTTTATCCCTTCGGGGTTTTTTTTTCGCCGAAAGGTTAAGATTGATTTTAGTAGGTTTGAGCGTCTAAGCTGACGCTGTTACTTTTTTAGCGGCCCGTTGGTCAAGTGGTTAAGACACCTCCCTTTCACGGAGGTAACAGGGGTTCGAGTCCCCTACGGGTCATTAACATATACACTATGCCGGTGTAGCTCAGTTGGTAGAGCAACTGACTTGTAATCAGTAGGTCGGGGGTTCAAATCCTCTCGCCGGCACCATTTATTTTTAATATTGATTTGATTGCTATGGCGGTCGTGGCGAAGGGGTTAACGCACCGGACTGTGACTCCGGCATTCGTGGGTTCAAGTCCCATCGGTCGCCCTTTATTATCTTAATAAAGAATTAGCTTGATATTAGTATTAAAATGTTGTAAAATTTAATATGTATGTTAAATCTATATTGTTACTGCCTAATTGTTATGAGTCATTAGCTCAGTCGGTAGAGCACCTGACTTTTAATCAGGGTGTCGAAGGTTCGAGCCCTTCATGACTCACCATTTTATTACATGCGCGTGTGGCGGAATTGGCAGACGCACTAGACTTAGGATCTAGCGTCTCACGACGTGGGGGTTCAAGTCCCTCCACGCGCATAGGTTTTGCGGACGTGGCTCAGCGGTAGAGCATCGCCTTGCCAAGGCGAGGGTCGTGGGTTCGATTCCCATCGTCCGCTCCAATCTTTATTCAGTGTAGAGCGTATATATTATATACGTTTTTATTCTACGCTTTAATTCATATAACAACTATACTGGTGTATAGTTAGCATGTGTGAGATTTGATTAACATGGTTATTCAGGTGTTAAAATGTCCCTGTTTCAACCATATCCTCTTAATCCGCGGGTGTAGTTCAATGGTAGAACTTCAGCCTTCCAAGCTGATAGCGTGGGTTCGATTCCCATCACCCGCTTTATAAAAAAGGATGTCTGCAATATGCAGACATCCTTTTTAGTTTTTCTAATAGAATATTTATTTATAGTATTATATGTTTTGAAGACTTCAATCAACATACTTAGAAGAACGAAGAACGAAGAACGAAGAACGAAGAACGAAGAACGAAGAATGAAATATAAAATCATAGTAGTGTTTACAATAGCATCAATAGTAATAAACGTTTTAAAGAATTATTGCAATTGTGAAAAAGTAATTGTAGAAAAAATAAAAATAAAAAAGAAACAGCAGAGAAAATTAATTCTTTCTTTGCTGTTTCTTTTTATTAAGGTGCATTTTATTTTACATACATAGTTTCTTTGATACATATGTAAAATAGAGAAGAATTATTTTAAGTTCCAGCGTAGAATCATACCCATTTGAGTGAGACCAGCGCCAAAGCCATACAGTAATACAGTATCTCCATTTTTTAATTTTTGGTTGTCTCTGCCTAATTGTAGAGCTAATGGAATAGAAGCTGAAGATGTATTACCGTACCATTCAGCACTGGTTAATGTGTTTTCTAAAGCAAATCTAGTCTTTTCACAAATAGAATCAATCATTTTAAGATTAGCACTATGAGGAACAAACCAGTTAATATCGGTCAGTGATAGATTGGTCTGATCTAAAAGGTGTTGAATTCCTTTCGGTACAGTACGTACTGCCCATTTGTAAACTTCACGGCCATTTTGTACGATTTTGCCATTGCCCAGCATAGGTTGGTTATTGATCTGATCTGCTATTCCTGTACGGTATACGTGCTCGCCCCCAGATCCATCGCTATCCATAAAAGTTCCTAAAAAGCTAGGTTGTTCTGGATCGTATTCGACCAAGGCTGCACCTGCACCATCGCCAAACAAAATGCAAGTGCTACGATCTGTATAATCTGTTATTTTGCTCATTGTTTCACTAGCAATAACTAAGATTTTGCGATGAAGACCGGAAGTGATAAAGCTATTTGCTACATGAAGCGCATACACAAAACCTGCACAAGTAGCATTAAGATCGAGAGCACCAGCGCGTTTAATTTTAAAATAAGACTGAATTTGAGTAGCTGTGCTTGGGAATACATAATCTGAAGTAGTCGTAGCTACAATAATAAGTTCTACATCTTCTAAAGTACCCGGGTATGTTTTTTGAAGATTTTTGACAGCTTCTATGCCTAATGTAGATGTGAATTGTTGATCATTAGCGATACGGCGTTCTCTTATACCTGTACGTTGAACAATCCATTCGTCTGATGTATCGACTAATTTTTCAAGATCGTTATTAGTTAAGCGTTTTTCGGGGACATAAGTTCCTAATGCTGTAAGACGAGCTGTTGAATGATTGATAAAAGTCACCTCTGATATGATTTAAGTTATAGGTTTGCAATAGTTCGGTGTTTACGGATTAATCGATTAATTTTGAAAAGATTTGGTTGATAATATTCATGTGTTATGGCGTGATAGAATGTTAAAAATAGCATTTGCTATTGAAAACTAAAATGAGATCTAAAAGAACTCAATTCTATTGAGTTTTTGCTGGTAATAATACTTGTGAAAAGAAAAGCGATGATTAAGGATACGTGTAATACGATGTTGTAGTGAATTGAAGAGAATAGTAAGCGATCCATTCTTACAATTTAGAATTAATACTTGATACTAATACCAGGTACTAATTAATTTTAAATATAACGTATTTGTTGGATAATGTAAATCGCTTATTGGTTTTGGTGGAATTGTAGATGTTATAATGTAGGCATATGAAGTTATCATACCATATAGAATCATATTGTTCGAAATAAGCGGTAAGTATATTTTAAATCATAGACTTTTATTTTTTAATTTGGGTTGTTTTAAAAGTAATATAAGAGTTGGTATGCGTAGTGATGCTTCTTGGTAGGGTGTTTATTTGATGACTTTTGCTGTGATTGAGTGGTAGCGTATTTTGATGTTTAGTCTTATTTTGTTATGCTAAAGATTGTTGTGTTAGAGGATGTCATTATATTTTGCAATAAAGTAGTCGTTATATAGCAAGTCATTATATGTTGGTATTATTCAATGTACTTGAATAGATGGCTTTACCGTCCAAGTGCATATAAAGAGATACAATGCCGAGAGTAATAGTTTTTCAGTATTAAAGGATCTTATCATTTTCAGTGAGGTGACTATAGGAATGGATATTAGACAATTAACTCTAGAAGATTTTGATGCACGAGCAGAGTTAGGAATGTATGCTTTTCAATATCGTAAATCTACAGAAGAACTGGAAAAAGAAAAACAAGATTTTAAACCAGAACGAACATGGGGTCTTTTTGCAGAAGAGCAATTGAGTGCTCAACTGACACTGTTACCATTGCAGACGTACATACACGGGCAAGTTTTTGAAATGGGTGGAATTGCAGGAGTTGCCACCTGGCCTGAGAAAAGAAGACAGGGTCTAGTAGCGAAGTTGTTGGAGCATACGTTGCAACAGATGAATGAAGCAGGTCAATCGATATCCTTTTTACATCCATTCCATTTCCCATTTTATCGTAAATTCGGTTGGGAAACGTATATTGAATATCGCAAGTATACGATTCCAACGAACAAATTACCTGCTAAAGTTCATGTAGAAGGTACGATCAAGCGTGGTATTCGTGATTTGGAGCTTTTGAATGCGATCTATGAGAAGTATGCGGCTCATTATAACGGAACTTTAGTTCGAGATACAGAACGTTGGGAACGCAAGTTGCCATCAGGAGACGAACTATTTACAGCAGTGTATTATAATCCTAAAGATCAGGCTTGTGGTTACCTCATTTATGAGATCGCAGATCAGAAAATGAATATTAAAGAATTAGTGTATCTGGATGAACGTTCACGTCAAGCATTATGGACTTATATTGCTAATCATGATTCGATGGTGACTGAAGTGAATTTGCAAGCGCCTATTAATGATGCTTTACCGTATTTATTGAATGATCCACGAATAGAGCAACAAGTTGTTCCTTATTTTATGGCGAGAATCGTTAATGTTAAGCATTTTCTTGAGCAATATCCATTTACAGTAGGGAAGGTAGAGTCGTTATCTATTCGTGTTAACGATTCAGCAGCCGAATGGAATAATGGTATCTGGGATGTGCTTATCAATGATGAAGGTAAAGCCAAAGTAAGTCGACGTGAAGCTTTACCAGAAGGGCTACAACAGGATCTATGGGATCATAGTGATATTGATACAGATATTCAGGCATTAACGGTGGCGCTTATAGGATATAAACGTCCATTAGAATTATGCAGTTGGGGCAAATGGACAGGGAAGTTAGAAGCTGTGTATATTTTGGAATCACGCATTCCTGTAGCGACTACACATTTGATGGACTTTTTTTAAACAAGTGTGAATGAGTGATGTATTAGTGATGTAAATATAGAATAGGTTTTAGAATGAAAGCTTTAACTGGTGGAAGTTCTTATAGAGTGTGGAAAGATATTCATATTTATATGGTAAGAGAATAATAGAACTAAAATCGTAAATATTAAATAGTACAATCTTTAAAATGATAATGAAGTAAAAAAGCTTATCCTCTATTGAAGTGCATTATACACTTTGTAGAAGATAAGCTTTTTTAATATAGTGGTGCTTTTTTACTATCCAAGTATACTTTTGATGACTGAATGACTGAGATAGAATATTTATATGGTATTGGGTATAGAAAAGATTTAAAAAAGGTATTTAAGGTGTTAACGTAGGTGCTTGACGATGATGAGTACCTTGTTCGTAGCTGTATGCTAATTTGATCAATGTACTTTCATCAAAAGGACGACCTAAAAACTCAATGCCAACAGGTAATTTGTTATTCACAAATCCAGCAGGCACGGTAATCGCTGGAAAGCCTGAGAAAGGGCTTAAACGGTTATTATCACCTGATATCTGTTCTTCACCAATCGTAGCTGCTGGCTGTGTTGTCGTCGGGTAGACAATAGCATCTAGATCATAATCTGCCATTACTTTTAAAAGAGATTCGCGTGTGACTTTGGTACGATTGAGTACAATATCTTTATATTCTGGTGTATCGAGTGTGGTTACAGCATCACGTTTTTTCATGGATTCTGCTTGTTTGGGATCAAACTGATTAGAGGCTAAAATATCAGTCAGATTATGATAAGGTGCATCTTCTCCTAAGCTATTCAAGTAATCATTGATTTGAAATTTGAACTCATAGCCACTTAAGCTAGGATATTTCATAATCTGTGGAAGGTTAGGAATTTGAATCGGAACGGCTGTTGCGCCAAGCCTCTGAATATCATCTACAGCGGTATAGACTACTTGAGTAACTGATTTCTCGGTAGCGGTAGTATTGTTGAATAATTCAGTAGCGATTCCGATCCGAGCCCCTTTTAGACCATCCACTTGTAAATAGTCCGTATAGTTATCAGGAATATGTCCAACACTATAAGCGGTAGCCATATCATCTGGATCATAACCAGCAGTGGTCTGCAATAATATTGCTGCATCTTCGACTGTGCGTGCAATTGGCCCACCTACATCTTGTGTGAGAGCGAGTGGAATAATACCATCACGACTACTCAAGCCAACTGTAGGACGAATACCGACTAGACTGTTAAAAGCAGATGGGATTCGAATCGAACCACCGGTATCTGTGCCTAACCCAGCTGCTGCAAAGTTGGCAGCAATTGCGGCTCCTGTTCCACCGCTTGAGCCACCTGGATAATGATCAAGTGCATACGGATTAAGCGTCTGTCCTCCAAGAGAGCTAGAAGTGGTAATCCCGAATGCAAATTCATGCAGATTCGACTTGGCTAAAATAATAGCACCTGCTGCTTTGAGCATAGCGATCTGATCGGCATCTTGATCAGGAATAGAGTTCTGCAAGCAGACACAACCGGCTGTGGTCGGCATATCAGCAGTATCAAAGTTATCTTTGACAATAATCGGGATACCATGCAAAGGTCCACGAACGCCTGTGGTTGCACGTTCTTTGTCTAATTGGGCTGCAATCTCAAGAGCTTTGGGATTAAGGGTGAGAATAGAATTAAGCTTAATACCTTGATGATCATATTTAGCGATACGATCTAAGTATTGTTGAACAAGCTGAACAGAAGTGAGACGACCATCTTTCATAGCTGTTTGCATATCTGCAATCGTTGCTTCTGTAATCACAAAAGGTTCATTTGTACCGGGAGAACCAGCTGCTTGAACAGAAGAAGTAACACCGTATGTACTGAATGGAGCAACAACTAACATCATAACTGTTAACCACATGACAATCATTTTACGATATGCTCTGATAGGTTGAATCTTAGACAAATAACTTCACTCCTTTAGAAGATAGACTCAATTATTGTCGATACATGTAATTAATTATGTATTTTAGTGTTAATAAATATTACATGTCAATATAAATTATATTATCTGCATACATTTTAATAAAATAATGAAATAAAATGATACATATTTAACTGTTTTTTGGTTTGTGAGCAGTTACATTAAAATAGAATTATAAAAAGAATATTTGTAAAAAAGAAACTTTATATTAAAGCTAAAAGTTTGATAGAATGAAATGGTAATGGTTAAAATGGAATTATAATCCAGTATGGGAAAGAGGAACTGAAATGGACAAGAAGTCGGTATATCATTTGGTTATTGTAGGATATGGCGGTATGGGAAGTTATCATGGGCAACTTATTGAGAAAGTACCTTCTCTCCAAGTCACAGGTGTGTATGATATTGTGGATTACCGTATGGAGCTTGCTGGACAACATGGTTATCAAACGTACGATACAATGGAAGCGGTTTTATCAGATGAAACTGTAGATATTGTGCTGATCGCGACTCCGAATGATGTACATAAAGAATTATCGATTCAAGCTTTGCGAGCAGGCAAACATGTGATTTGTGAAAAGCCTGTTACGATCAATAGCGCAGATTTGTTAGACATTGTAAAAGTGGCAGAAGAAACAGGTCAGGTCTTTACAGTGCATCAAAATCGCCGTTGGGATGAAGATTTCTTAATTATTCGTGAGATGTTTGAGAAACGTACTGTAGGAGAAGTTTTCCATGTAGAATCACGTGTACAAGGAGCAAATGGTATCCCGGGTGATTGGAGACAGCTCAAAGCTTATGGTGGCGGTATGTTGTTGGATTGGGGAGTTCATTTGTTGGATCAGTTGTTGTTGCTCACAGATAGTAAGATTGAGAGTGTGCATGCTCAATTGAGTACGGTGCTGGATACAGAAGTTGATGATGGATTTACCACATCGATTCGGTTCAAAGATGGGTTAACGGCTGTAGTTGAAGTGGGTACAACCAATTATGTTAAATTGCCACGCTGGTATGTGAAAGGTACAGAAGGAACTGCAATTATTCAAGATTGGGATCTAAGTGGAGAGATTGTAACCCGTAATACAGAAGTAGAGAAAGTAGAACCCAAACCGATTCAAGCAGGTCGTGGATTAACAAAAACGATGGCTCCGCCTTCTGAAGAATCTACCATTCGCCAACCGATTCAAACGATCGAACATCCGCCTGAAGAGTTTTATATCAACTTTTTATCGGTGATCGAAGGGTCAGCCAAATCAGCTGTACCGAATGAAGAAGTGCATCGAGTATTGGTATTGATCGAAACGATTTTTGAAGCAGCTGAAAAAGATACTGTTATTCATAAAGAATTTTAATAATATATTAAAATCAATCCTATACAGCAAGAGCTGGTATTCTATAGAACGATATAGATATCAGCTTTTTTGCTATGATTTAGAGTGTATATCAGATCAGTTGAAGAAGAGCAGAACTGATGATTTGAAAAGTGTTACAATATGTAGATGTGCATCAATACTTATCGTAAAAGAAATAATATGAATACCAAATAGGATATACACACATATAAAGGAACGTGAAAGGATGGAACACGATGAAACAAGTGGTACTGGCTGAAAAGCCTTCTGTTGCAAGAGAAATTGCACGTGTGATGGGAAGTCATCAAAAGCATAAAGGATATATGGAAGGCCCTCAATATATAGTCACATGGGCATTAGGTCATCTGGTAGGTCTAGCAGAGCCCGAGGATTATGATACTCGTTATCAGAAATGGAATTTGGAAGATTTGCCGATTTTACCAGAGAAAATGACGTTAAAAGTACTGCGTGAAAGCAGTCATCAGTATAAAATCGTTCAACATTTGTTAAAACGTAATGATGTACAAGGTTTGATTGTGGCTACAGATGCTGCGCGTGAAGGGGAATTGTTAGCACGCTGGATTATTCAGATGGCGAAGTGGAAAAAGCCATTTCAACGATTATGGATATCTTCACAGACGGATAAAGCGATTCGTGAAGGATTCAACAAGTTGCGCCCGGGGAAAGAGTTCGATCGGTTGTATGAATCTGCACGTTGCCGGGCAGAAGCAGATTGGATGGTTGGACTGAATATTACACGTGCACTTACTTGTAAATTTGATGCTCAATTATCAGCAGGACGTGTGCAGACCCCTTCACTTGGAATGATGATGAAACGGGAAAATGAAATTAAAGATTTTCGCTCACAAGATTATCATACTTTGCATATTGATCTAGGGGATCTGCAAGCGGAATGGAGACATCGCCAAGGAGATGGACGTATTTTTGAATCGCAACAAGTACAGCAGTTGGAACAGGCTTTGGCAGGTAAGCAAGCAAAGATTGTATCGGTGAAAAAGAATGAGCGCCAAGAACCTCATCCACTAGCTTATGATCTGACCGAGTTACAGCGTGATGCGAATAAAAAATACGGATTTTCTGCTAAGCATACGTCTAATGTATTGCAAAAGTTGTACGAGCAACACAAAATCGTTACGTATCCGCGTACCGATTCACGTTATTTGTCTTCCGATATGACAGATACTTTCAAAGAACGTTTATCCAGTGTAGCTGTCGGTCCGTATGCGCCACTGGCACGTCCTTTGTTACGTAATGCTCTTAAGATTGATAAACGAATTGTAGATGACAGCAAAATTAGTGATCATCATGCCATTATTCCTACAGAGGAAATAGTTTCTTTGAATGCACTGACTAGCGATGAACGGAAGCTGTATGATCTGATTGCACGTCGGTTCATCAGTTTATTTTATCCACCTGCTACTTATGATACGGTTCAAGTAATCATCGAAGCGGCAGGAGAACAGTTCCATGCTAAAGGAGTAACAATTAAAGATTCCGGTTGGCGTGCAGTATACGGTGAGCAGTGGGGTGAAGAAGATGAGGATGAAGATGCTAATCAAGATTCTCAGCGTTCATCTGATCGTCAAAGTACACAAAAGTTGCCAGAACTCCAACAAGGTGAGTCGAAAATGATTGCTCGTTGCGTGGTCAAAGCAGGTCGTACAATGCCTCCTAAACGGTACACTGAAGCGGCTTTATTATCTCAGATGGAAAAACACAGTCTGGGTACTCCTGCTACACGAGCAGACATTATTGAAAAATTAGTGTCGTCAGATACGATTGAACGTAAAGGAAATCATTTGTACCCTACTGGTAAAGGAGCACAATTAATTGAACTGGTGTCTCCTGAACTACGTACACCTGAATTAACAGCCCGTTGGGAACAACAATTAGAAAAAATTGCCCGTGGTCAAGGTCAACCTGAGCCGTTTTTACAAGAGATTCGTCAAATGGCACAGTCCATGGTCGATGGAGTGAAAAAGAGTGATGTGAATTATAAACCTCACAATGTATCTTCAAGTCATTGCCCTGAATGTGGAACACGTATGCTGGAGAAAAAATCGAAGCGAGGCACGTTCTTGATCTGTCCGAGTGAAGATTGTAGCTATCGTCGATCAACCGAAAAGCAATTATCCAATCGTCGTTGTCCGCAATGTCATAAAAAAATGGAAATTAAAGACGGTAAAGCTGGGAAGTATGTGCAGTGTCTGGGTTGTGGTATTACCGAAACGTTGAATAAAGACGGCGGTCGTCCAGTGAATAAACGAGAGCAACAAAAGCTAGTGAAGAAATTTGAGCAAAAAGAATCGTTTGGTTCAAGTCTAGGCGATTTATTAAAAGCAGCTTTGGAAGATAAAAAGGAATAGAAATGAATCGATACGATTGTCATAAGCTCTTTAGTGATTACATATGCTAAAGAGCTTATTTGCTATGCAGTGAAAATTATTTTATTAAAATAATCGTTGACGAAAATGGTTTTCATAATCTATATTTAAAAGAAAATATTTTCAGGTGGTGCAGACGAATGAAAACTTTTTTCGAGAAGGCTCAACGATTTGGTAAATCTTTTATGCTTCCGATCGCCGTATTACCCGCAGCAGGATTACTTTTGGGTATAGGGGGCGCCCTTTCTAATCCCAATACGGTAAGTACATATCCTGTATTACAGATTAGCTGGTTACAATATATTTTCAAAGTAATGAGCAGTGCTGGAGATATTACATTCAGTAACTTGGCGTTGATCTTTGCGATTGGTGTAGCTGTTGGACTGGCACGTTCAGACAAAGGAACAGCAGGACTGGCGGCGGCACTTGCCTATCTGGTCATGAATGCTTCGATCAATGCAATGCTGATTAACAGTAACCAGCTTGTGACTGAAAATATGGCGGCAGCCGGTCAAGGTATGATTCTTGGTATTCAATCTCTACAGACAGGTGTACTGGGCGGGATTATTATCGGTCTTGTCACTGCGAGCCTTCATAATCGATATAACAAAATTGAACTCCCTCAATTTTTAGGATTTTTTGGTGGTTCACGTTTTATTCCAATTGCTTCTTCGTTTGCAGCGATATTTGTAGGATTGGCTTTATTTCTAGTATGGCCAACGATTCAATTAGGGATTACAAAGCTAGGTGGAATCGTAGATGCTACAGGGTATGTAGGTACATTATTCTATGCATTCTTTTTACGTATGTTAGGCCCTCTCGGACTGCACCATATTTTTTACCTCCCTTTCTGGCAAACCGGACTTGGTGGTACAATGGAAGTATCTGGTAAGATAGTGGAAGGAACCCAGAATATTTTCTTTGCTCAATTAGGTGATCCTTCGACTGAAAAGTATTTCTCAGGCACATCGCGCTTTATGTCAGGTCGATTTATTACGATGATGTTTGGATTGTTGGGTGCTGCATTAGCGATCTATCATACTGCACGTCCAGAACGTAAAAAGGTTGTTGGTGGCTTGATGTTATCAGCGGCGTTGACTTCATTTTTAACAGGTATTACAGAGCCATTGGAATTTGCTTTTCTATTTGTTGCTCCCTTTTTGTATGTGATTCATGCTGTTTTTGACGGATTTGCTTTTATGCTCGCTCATATATTTCAGATTACGATTGGTCAGACATTCTCAGGTGGGTTGATTGACTTTATTCTGTTTGGGATTTTACAGGGAAATGCCAAAACCAATTGGATCTATGTACCGATGATCGGTGTGGTCTGGTTCGCTCTGTACTATGTGACATTCCGCTTCTTAATCGTCAAATTCAACCTCAAAACACCGGGTCGTGAAGATGAGACTATCGCTGATGCTAAAGGAAGTACAGACAGCGGAAGTGGGCAAACAACAGCTGTAACCGATGCAGACGCTACAGATGCTGGTGAAGTGGATACATCTCGTCCTGCGGTGATTTTGAATGCATTGGGTGGCAAAGACAATATCAAAGACTTGGATTGTTGTGCGACTCGTCTACGGATATCCGTCTATCATCCGGATCAAGTCTCTCAAGATCGCTTGAAACATTCAGGCGCTAAAGGTGTCCTCATTAATGGTAACGGGGTGCAAGTAATCTATGGTCCACAAGTGAGTGTAATAAAAAATGAGATTGAGGAATATATGGAAACGGAGTGAATATAGTATGGATTTGGATTCATTGGGATTACAGCAGGGGCTAATCGTATCTTGTCAGGCATTGGAACATGAACCTCTGCATAGTTCTTTTATTATGGGGAAAATGGCAGTGGCTGCGCAAGAAGGCGGGGCTATCGGTATTCGAGCCAATACAGCGCAAGATATCAAAGAAATTAAGCAACAGGTGTCTCTACCTGTGATCGGAATCGTCAAACGTAACTATGGAGATCATCCTGTATTTATTACACCTACGATCAATGAAGTTCATGAATTAGCAGAATCAGGTTGTGAGATTATCGCATTAGATGCAACGTCACGCCCTCGCCCGGATGGTGTAGCACTTGCAGATTTGGTCAAACAGATTCGTCTGCTTTATCCTGAATTGTTATTGATGGCAGATGTATCGACTGTCGAAGAAGGGATCATGGCGGAACAGCTAGGATTTGATCTGATATCGGCTACACTGGTAGGATATACCGAGCAGACTTCACATCAGAAAGTGTACGAGAATGATTTTGCTATTCTCAAAGAAATGATTCGCCAGATCAAAACACCTATTGTAGCTGAAGGTAATATTATGACACCAGAGATGGCAGCACGTTGTCTGGAACTTGGTGTGTATAGTGTAGTAGTAGGTGGAGCGATTACCCGTCCGCAACAGATTACAGCACGATTTATGGAAAAAATGAAAGAAGTTCGTTCGGCATCGATTGTACAAAATAGACTTTAACCCTTATTTTATGTAACAAAAAACGGATAGCCAATATAAAGAAAGAACCGGAAATGATCGATATCCGGTTCTTTTCTTATATTCTCTTTAAGATGGATCTTGTTTGTATAGGGCATGGAGTGTACGTTGACGTGCTGATAGTAGTTCTTCATTTTGCAGTAATAGCATGGAGATCATATCTAGTACATAGATAATCGCTAATTGACTATTGATAAAAGGAATATCGCCCATTCGCTGTAATCCAGGTGTAAACAGACACAAATCGGTCGTTTCTGTAAATGGAGTATGATCAAAATTGGTAATACCGACGATCTGAGCTTGATTAGCTTTGGCGATACGTAGCGCACTGTTCACTTCAGTGGTATGACCAGAGTTGGACAATCCAATTACCAAATCTTGTTCATCCATTAAAGCCGCATTCATCATCATCATATGCGAATCGGTGACAGCATCGATTAAGATGTTCATTCGCATCAAGCGGTACTTAAATTCCAAAGCCGATAATCCTGAGCTTCCTAATCCATACACATAGATACGCCGTGCTTGCTTAATCTGTTGAACAACTTCTTCAATCATTTGTGGCTTGATCATATCCGCAGTCGCCATAATAATTTCGTTATATAAATGCCTTGTCTGTGCAAAGAAATTAAGTTCATCTCGCGGAATATCCACTTCTCGGTTAAGACTAAGCTTGAAATCTATAAAGTTACTAAATCCTGCTTTACGACAAAAGCGAGTAATCGTAGACATTGAAGCTTGCGTACGCTGGGAGAGATCGCGGATATTGATATTATGAATTGAATTCTTATGGAGCATGATGTAGTCAGCAATTTCTTTTTCTTTGGTCGATAATTGTTGATATCGTAATTGAAGTTCATCCAGTACATTGAGAGCCATCTGTAATCCTCCTTAAGCGCTTGGCAATATAAGCGCAACTCAGCTTCCATAAAAAATGATTTTTGTATTAGCAAAATATCTTACATTGCATTTATGTAAGTATCGAACAGTTGATTTCTTTCTATTATAGTATAGTTTGTAGAATGATCTCTATATTATAGGATTGTGCCATCAAATAATGGAATTATGCTATGTGCTTTTTATTATTTTACCGTTAGAATAAAAACGAACACGATAGAATAACTGGATATTCGGTACTGAGCCGAGCCATCAGAAAGGGATTATTCCATGTCTATATTTTATGATACTCATCAATCTACATTCCATTTACAATCTCGTTCAACGAGTTATGTGATTCAACTACTTAAATCTACGCATTTAGTTCACTTATATTGGGGACCTCGTCTACAAGGAACATCGATCAGCAGTCTATTGCAACAAGTCGAGCGTGCTTCATTTAGCCCGAACTATCATGCAGATGATCGTGATTTCTCATTTGATACGTTGCCACAAGAATACCCTGGTTACGGTCGTGGAGATTATCGTGAGCCTGCTTTTGAAGCTAAACATAGCAATGGAACTACAGTTAACGACCTTCATTATGTGAGTCATACCATTATAACAGGCAAACCAACACTTGAAGGATTACCAGCTACGTATGTAGAGCAGGAGAATGAAGCATATACACTGGAAATTACTTTGCGTGATCCATTGACTGGACTTGAAGCTGTCGTAAGCTACACGGTGTTCAACGAATTGAATGCGATTACACGTTCTGTGAAATTTGATAATAAAGGTGCAGAGACGATTCAGATTCAGCGTGCACTTAGTAGTAGTGTCGATCTAGCAGATGATGAATATCGTATGATGCAATTGTCGGGTGCATGGACGCGTGAACGTCATGTGCATTACCGTCCACTCACTCCAGGATTACAACGGATCGAAAGTAAACGTGGTTCGAGTAGTCATCAGCAAAATCCGTTTATCGCTTTACTTGGTAAAGATGCAAATGAAGATCAAGGACAAGTCTATGGAATGAGTCTTGTGTATAGCGGTAACTTTGTCGCTCAAGTTGAAGTGGATCAATTCCATACTACACGTATGCAGATCGGATTATCACCATTTGATTTTGAATGGAAATTAGAAGCAGGCGACACGTTCCAAACACCTGAAGCGGTGCTGGTTCATTCTTCTGAAGGATTAGGTGGTATGTCTCGTACTTATCACAAGCTTTATCGTACGCGTCTAAGCCGCGGAACACATCGTGATCAAGTCCGTCCTATTTTGATTAACAACTGGGAAGCGACTTATTTTGACTTTGACGCTCCTAAGATCAAGTCGATAGCAGCTGCTGGAAAAGAGTTAGGCATTGAATTATTTGTACTGGATGATGGTTGGTTCGGTCATCGTAATGACGATCGTACTTCACTTGGTGATTGGGTGGAAGATCGTCGCAAATTACCAGAAGGGCTAGGTAAGCTGGCAAAAGAAATCACAGCTACTGGAATGCAATTCGGATTATGGTTCGAACCTGAAATGGTTTCTCCAGATAGCGACTTGTATCGTGCACATCCTGATTGGTGTCTACATGTACCTGATCGCAGTCGTACGATGGGCCGGGAGCAATTGATTCTAGATCTTTCGCGTCAAGATGTATGCGATTATATTGTAGAGTCTGTGAGCGCTGTTCTTTCTTCTGCTCCAATTACGTATGTGAAATGGGATATGAACCGTAATATGTCCGAGATCGGTTCGGCCCTGTTACCAGCGGATCGTCAACGGGAAACAGCACATCGGTATATGCTTGGACTGTATAGTGTTTTAGAAAAGATAACATCAACATTCCCACATATCCTATTCGAAAGTTGCTCTGGTGGTGGAGGTCGATTTGACCCGGGAATGCTATATTATATGCCACAAACATGGACAAGTGATGATACAGATGCAGTAGAACGTCTGAAAATTCAATACGGTACAAGTATGGTCTACCCGGCAAGTGCGATGGGTGCTCACGTATCAGATATACCGAATCACCAAGTAGGGCGTATGGCTCCATTGACGACTCGTGGTCATGTAGCCATGTCCGGTAACTTTGGTTATGAGCTTGATCTGACGAAGCTTACCGATACAGAAAAACAAGAAGTGAAAGAGCAAGTGGCTCAATATAAAGAGTTACGAGAGCTGATTCAATTCGGTCAGTTTTATCGTTTGCTGAGTCCTTTTGAAAGTAATATTACCTCTTGGATGTTTGTCTCAGAAGATCAACAAGAAGCTTTTGCAGGTTATTTCCAGGTGTTAAGTGTTCCTAATGGACCGCTTCGTCGTCTGAAATTAAAAGGACTTGATCCACATCGTCGTTACTCAATGTCTGTAAATGGTGTTACAGATGCTAACACTTATGCTGGTGATGAATTGATGTATCACGGGGTGATTGCTCCTTATGCGCAAGCCGATTTCTATAGTGCTTTGTTTGTATTCAAAGCGGTGGAATAGTACACTTACACTGTAGAGATTGAATCAATGGAGGCAGACAGAAATGGAACAGGTATTATGGGTCTGGCTGCTGATTGTCAATATTATTGCTTATATCGTGATGGTCACAGACAAAAAACGTGCACAACGTCATCGTACTCGTGAACGTATACCAGAGAAAACGTTGTTTATCTGGGCGGCTATCGGCGGAGCTTTGGGGATCTGGATCGCGATGATGACCAAGCGCCACAAAACCAAACATCGTTCATTTGTAATCGGTGTGCCATTGTTATTGATTTTAAATATTGTGGTGTACGGTTATATCTGGATGACATGGATACGGTAAACACTAGAAGAGCAAAGACCTGATGATTCGTTATCAGGTCTTTGTTTCGTTTCATGAAATGAGCATAACGGGTAATAAAGGAGTATACTGAAAGTATAACGCTTACGATCATTGTCTAAATGTTATGGATGGATGATATCTTCATTCTGTTGACCCGTCTTACATAACAACAGATATCCTACAGAATCCTGATCTCAGAAATCCAGATGCAGCATAATCACACCACCAATGGATACCCACTGGCATAGAGGAGATGGATAATATGTTATTTTCCAAAATTTTATTAGCATACGATGGTTCCAAAGCATCTAACAAAGCACTAGATCGTGCGGTTGAACTTGCAACAGCAGCGCCACACGCTGAAATTCATGCAATTCATGTGTTTGATTTTCCACGTTATTTTGTAGGGGAAGGGATTGTACCTGTACCGACAACGTCTAACGAGGAATTGTATGAATTAGCGACACAAACAGCGAAAGAAGCTAAACGTCGCTTGGAAGCAGCTGGAATTAGCAATACGATCAGTGTGGAAATGATTCAAGGTGCAGCAGCACAAAACATACTAGAGTATGCAGAAGCGAATCACTGCGATGTGATCATTATTGGTAGTCGTGGACTCGGTAGTATTCGTGAATTTGTATTGGGTAGTGTGAGTCATAATGTTGTACAACACGCTAAAATCCCAGTATTGATTGTGAAGTAACCCCAAAGCTATCAGTAGATCTAAAAGGTATGAATTACACTTGTAGCCCTCTGAAGGCGTATAGAATGATTGTCCAAGCGACAACGGTTCTGTGCGTCTTTTTTATTTTGATAGGGAACAAGTACGAAAGAAATCAAAGATGAAAGCCTTTAAATACGAACAATATAATATTAGTATCATAAAACGTTCGTCTTTAAGTTGACATGATGTGTTGTAGATTGGTACACTAACACATGAAGCTTATCAAACGTATGAAATAATGACTCGTATAAAACCGGGAATATGGCCCGGACGTTTCTACCCGAATACCGTAAATGTTCGGACTACGAGAGTAAACAGATCGATCTATGTCATTGCAGTCTTGATGGTAGACCTTATACTTTTTTTGAAAGGGATAGGGCTATCTATACTGTGGATGCAATATATATGATCTGTTAAGCTCCCTGAAGTCCGAAGAACCTGGAAATGAACATATTTCTAACAGGATCTGCGGATTTTTTTCGTGTAAAGCGGTGCTAACATTGTGAGAACAAGTGAATGTTATGCTAAATACAATTACAGATTACTTATCGAACACAATAGATTAATTTTATCTTGGAAAGTAGGTTATAACATGTCGGTACAGGTCGCTGTTGTTATGGGTAGCAAATCAGATTGGGAAACGATGCAACATGCTTGTCAGATGCTCGATGAACTCGAAATTGCTTATGAGAAAAAAGTAGTCTCTGCTCACCGTACACCGGATTTGATGTTTGAATTTGCAGAGCAAGCGCAAGAGCGTGGAATTAAAGTGATTATTGCAGGTGCAGGTGGAGCCGCTCACTTACCGGGCATGATCGCAGCCAAAACATTATTGCCTGTTATCGGTGTACCTGTACAATCGGCGGCATTGAAAGGTCTGGATTCTTTATTATCAATCGTCCAGATGCCCGGCGGGATTCCAGTAGCTACTGTAGCGATTGGCAAAGCAGGAGCCACGAATGCAGGATTGTTAGCGGCACAGATGATCGGTGCTTTTGACCCTGAAGTTATGAAGCGTGCACAAGCTAGACGTGAACGGATTCGTCTAGAAGTGATCGCTTCGAGTGATACGCTATGAGTGATATTCAATCTTCTAAATTGATTCCACCGGGTTCTACGATAGGGATTCTAGGTGGCGGACAGTTAGGACGCATGATGGTTCTGCAAGGAACACCGCTTGGGTATCAATTTATTACACTTGACCCAGCGACCAATGCACCTTGCGGTCAGGTCAGTCAGCAAATCGTAGGACGTTATGATGATCCACAAGCTGCTGAAATGCTAGCGAGCCAAGCCGATGTGATTACGTATGAATTTGAAAATGTAGATGCTGATGTAGCGGCATTGTTAGAGCAGAAATCGTATGTACCCCAGGGGAGTCAATTGTTATACACGACTCAACACCGATTACGTGAAAAGCGTGCGATTGAAGCGGCAGGCGCAACCGTAGCTCCTTATATGGAAGTACGCAGTGCAGCAGAAACGTTACAAGCGGTACAGCAATTCGGAACACCTTGTGTGCTCAAAACAGCAACAGGCGGTTATGATGGCAAAGGGCAATTTGTGATTCGGAATGAAGAGCAAGCCCAGCAAGCCTATGACGAATTAAGTGTTGCAGGAACAGAGTTAGTGGTTGAGCAATTTATTCATTTCCAATGTGAATTGTCTGTAATTGCTGCTCGTAGCTCCAATGGAGAGATCAAGACATTTCCTGTATCTGAAAATGTTCATGTGGATAATATTCTTCATCTTTCGATTGTACCTGCGCGTGTATCGGCAGAAATACAACAACGTGCGGAACAAATGGCGGCAGCTATTGCAGAGTCTATGAATGCGGTGGGATTGCTGGCTGTTGAATTATTTTGCACCGAAGATGGACAGTTATATGTAAATGAATTAGCACCTCGTCCGCACAATTCAGGTCACTATACGATTGAAGCTTGCGAGACGTCACAGTTCGAACAGCATGTAAGAGCGATCTGCGGATTGCCTCTGGGAAGTACAGCATTGCGCTCACCTGTAGTGATGGTCAATATTCTGGGAGAACACATTCCTGCAATTACTGAAAAGATGATACAGGTCGATCTCTCAACAACATCACTACATGTGAACCCTAAGTACCATTTATATGGGAAAGAAGAAGCCAAACACAAGCGCAAGATGGGACATATCAATGTGCTGTGTCATAATATAGAAGATGCTCTGGCATGGATAGACCAAACGAATATATGGAGGCACGAATAAACTTATGATCGAACGTTATAGCAGACCTGAAATGAGAAATATCTGGAGTGAAGAGAACAAATTTAAAGCTTGGTTGGAAGTAGAAATTTGCGCTTGTGAAGCATGGGCGGAATTAGGCGTTATTCCAAAAGAAGATGTAGAAAAATTACGTGCAGGTGCTTCTTTTGATATGGATCGCATTTATGAGATCGAAAAAGAAACACGTCATGATGTGATTGCATTTACCCGTGCGGTATCTGAAAGCTTGGGTGAAGAACGTAAATGGGTACATTACGGTTTAACATCAACAGATGTGGTGGATACAGCACTTGGTTATCTTTTGCGCCAAGCCAATGAAATCTTAGAACGTGATATTATCAATTTTATCGAAATTTTGAAAGATAAAGCGATCGCTTATAAAGATACACCGATGATGGGACGTACGCATGGTGTTCATGCAGAGCCGACTACATTTGGCTTGAAAATGGCATTATGGCATGAAGAAATGAAACGTAACTTGGAGCGCTTCCGTCATGCAGCCGACAACGTTCAATACGGTAAAATGTCTGGTGCTGTAGGAACATATGCGAATATTGATCCTTTTGTAGAAGAATTCGTATGTAACAAGTTAGGTACCAAAGCGGCTCCCATCTCTACACAAACGTTACAACGTGATCGTCATGCTGAATATATGGCAACACTGGCTTTGGTAGCAACATCGCTTGATAAATTTGCAACTGAAGTACGGGCACTACAGAAGAGTGAAGTGCGTGAAGTCGAAGAAGCTTTTGCTAAAGGTCAAAAAGGTTCATCTGCCATGCCTCACAAACGTAATCCAATCAGCTCTGAAAATATCTCAGGTCTTTCTCGTGTAATCCGTGGTCATATGGTATCTGCGTATGAAAATGTAACGTTGTGGCATGAACGTGATATTTCACATTCATCGGTAGAACGTATTATTTTGCCAGATGCAACGATGTTGTTGAACTACATGTTGAATCGCTTTGGTAACATTATCAAAAACTTAACGGTATTCCCTGAAAATATGCAACGCAACATTCAACGCACGTACGGTGTTCCTTTCTCTGGTCGTGTGATGACTAAATTAATTGATAAAGGTATCAGCCGTGAGCAAGCGTATGATACGGTTCAACCTCTTGCAATGCAAGCGTGGGAAGAGCAACGTTCGTTTAAAGATATTATTTTGGAAACTCCTGCAATAACAGAACTATTGAATGCTGAAGAAATTGAAGAAGCATTCAACCCATCATGGCATCTGAAGCATGTCGATACGATTTTCAAAAAACTCGGTCTGGAATAGGAAAGAGGGGATACTACACATGATATCGCAAGCCGTCACAACAGCTGTTGATCTGGTTAACGCACCGCTGATCTATAAAGGAAAAGTACGCGAATTGTATGATCTGGGCGAGCACTATCTGATAGTCGTTACTGATCGCATTTCTGCTTTTGATTATGTACTTGATCCACCTGTACCACACAAAGGGGAAGTGTTGAACCGCTTAAGTGCTTTCTGGTTCGGACAAACCAACAACCTGATCGATAACCATGTCGTACATATCGATGTCGATCAATTAGGCGATATCGTACGTGACCCGGAAGCACTGCGTAACCGCATTATGGTCACACGCAAAGCGGAACGTATCGATATGGAGTGTGTAGTACGTGGTTATATTACAGGCGGTGGGTGGAGACAATATCAAGAAACCGGTCAAGTGAATGGGATTACCCTTCCTGAAGGCTTGCGTAAAAATGGTGTATTCCCCAATCCGTTGTTCACCCCGGCTGCCAAAAATGATACTGGTCATGATGAAGATATTTCTTTTGACGACATGAAAAATCGAATTGGTGCAGAACTTGCTGAAGAATTGAAAACCAAAAGTATTCAACTTTATGAATATGCCCGTCAGTATTGTGATCAACACGATATTATTCTAGCGGATTGCAAATTCGAATTCGGATTGATTGATGGCAAAGTCGTCTTAATCGACGAAATTTTCACGCCAGATTCTTCACGCTTCTGGGCGAAGAATAATTATGCACTGGATATCGAAATCGACAGTATGGATAAAGAACCGGTACGCACGTATCTGGCAGGCACAGATTGGGATAAAAACAGCCAACCTGCTCCTTTACCAGAATCTGTCGTCCAAGCCACATCCGACCGCTACCTAGCCATCTATCAGAAGTTGACAGGTGCGAATTTGATTTGATCCTTGGGGGGCCGATGCGGGAAAGAATCATCCTGCCGATCGCTGTTAAGAATGAATATCTGGAATGACTGCTTGGCAGTCGATATTCATTCTTAAAGGCGAACGCTACGCTTCTTATGGATGATTTCTTTCCCTCCGCTCCGCCCGGATCGAGATCAATTGGCGCTCGTTAGGGGTGGGGCAGAAAAGATAAGGACAGCATGGTGTTCACTATGTAGACTATCCATATCAAGGCAGTCTACCAAGTGATATTTTCTGCTCACTTCTCCATCTGATTGAGATTGCGATCTGAATTATCAACCATAATGGTAGATATTTGCTCTAAACTAAGCATTTACACACTAAGTACAAATAAAGTGATTCTTCGTTCCAAGCGAAGGGACCAGAATCATCTGTGACCATAGCGAGGTATCTATAGAATCACCAAGTCATTCATTTTCAAAGTAATCATTACCTGATACATCTAGCAATATTAACTCAGCATCACCTAATCTAAGGAGGAACAAAAATAACATGATTAAAGCTACTGTCTACGTGACCATTAAGCAAAGCGTACTTGACCCACAAGGTGTTGCTGTTCAAGGTGCACTTCATTCTTTAGGATTCAATGAAGTCGAGAGTCTTCGCATCGGGAAGTACATGGAGATTGAATTGGATACAGATAATCGTGAAGAAGCAGAAGAACGCTTGAAAGTGATGTGCGAGAAGTTGCTAGCTAATACGGTTGTTGAAAATTACCGTTTCGAACTGGAGGGTTAAATCCATGAAATTTGCAGTCTTGGTATTTCCGGGCTCTAACTGTGATATTGACTGCTTCAAAGCAGTTGAAGACACTTTAGGGGAATCGGTAGAATATGTGTGGCACACAGCGACAGACTTATCAGCGTATGATTGTATTTTGGTTCCAGGTGGCTTTTCGTATGGAGATTACTTAAGATGTGGAGCGATTTCTCAATTTGCTCCGGTGATGACTGAAGTGGCTAAAGCCGCAGAACAAGGCAAATATGTACTTGGGATTTGTAATGGATTCCAGATTTTGACTGAAGCTCGTCTGTTACCCGGTGCTTTACTTCGTAATGAATCGATGAAATTCCGTTGTCATGATACATTGCTAACGGTCGTGAATAACCAGACTCCATTTACTCGTGATTATGCAGATGGTGAAGAAATTACGATTCCGATTGCTCACGGTGAAGGCAACTACTATTGTGATGATGCGACGTTAAAACAATTAAAAGATAATAACCAGATCGTTTTCCAATATGGACATAATCCGAATGGATCGTTACATGATATTGCAGGGATTTGTAATGAACGTGGCAATGTTGTAGGTATGATGCCTCACCCTGAACGTGCAGTGGATGAATTGTTAGGATCAGCAGATGGTAAAAAAATGTTTACATCTATTTTGAAAGCTTGGAGGGATCAACATGACGCAGCAAACATCCGTTAAGGAACCGACGGCGGAGCAAGTCGCAGACCAGCAAATATACAAACAAATGGGTGTATCGGATAGCGAGTATGAGTTGATCTGCGGTTTTCTCGGACGGAAACCGAACTACACCGAAATTGGCGTATTTAGTGTAATGTGGTCGGAACACTGCGCATACAAAAACTCCAAACCGTTACTACGTCGCTTTCCTACAACTGGACCTCGTGTATTGATGGGACCGGGTGAAGGTGCAGGGATTGTCGATATCGGTGACAATCAAGCTGTTGTTTTCAAAATCGAAAGTCATAATCACCCTTCTGCGGTTGAACCTTTTCAAGGAGCGGCAACAGGTGTAGGTGGAATCATTCGTGATATTTTCTCTATGGGAGCAAGACCTGTAGCGGTATTGAACTCTTTGCGCTTCGGTAAACTCGAAAGTGAACGTGTGAAATATTTGTTCGAGCATGTGGTATCCGGGATTGCAGGTTATGGTAACTGTATCGGGATTCCAACGGTTGGCGGCGAAGTGATGTTCGATGAAAGTTATGATGGTAATCCGCTTGTGAATGCGATGTGTGTAGGATTAATCGATCATGACAAAATTCAACGTGGTGTCGCTAAAGGGGTAGGTAACCCTGTATTTTATGTAGGGCCTCCTACAGGACGTGATGGAATTCATGGAGCTACGTTTGCCTCTGAAGAATTGACAGAAGAATCAGAAGCTCGTCGTACCGCAGTACAAGTCGGTGATCCATTTATGGAGAAACTGGTCATGGAATCTTGCTTGGAATTGATTGATTCCGGTATTGTGCTAGGGATTCAAGATATGGGTGCAGCAGGTCTAACATGTTCAAGTGCGGAAATGGCAAGTAAAGCAGGGAATGGTCTAGAATTGTATCTCGATCAAGTACCACAGCGTGAAGATGGCATGACAGCTTATGAAATGATGCTCTCTGAATCTCAAGAACGGATGTTGTTCGTGGTGGAGCCGAAAGACGAAGCACAAGCGATGGAGATCTTTGAACGTTGGGGTGTTATCTGTGCCAAAGTTGGTAAAGTAACCGATGATGGACGATTGAAATTATTGCATCATGGCGAAGTGGTAGGCGATATGCCTGTACATGCTCTAGTGGATGAGTGCCCTATTTATGATAAGCCTTCTTCAGTGCCAGCGTATTATGAGCAACAAGCACATGTGGATACCAATCGTTATGATGAAGTCACTGATCTCAGTGGTGCATTGAAATCGATTCTAGCTTCACCAACGGTAGCAAGCAAAGCTTGGGTCTATGATCAATATGATTATATGGTGCGTACAAGCACAGCCGTTCGTCCAGGATCAGATGCAGCCGTCATCACGATTCGTGGTACACGCAAAGCACTCGCCATGACAACCGATTGTAATGGACGTTATGTGTATCTTGATCCAGAAGTAGGCGGTAAAATCGCTGTCAGCGAAGCGGCTCGTAATATTGTCTGCTCGGGTGCGGAACCGCTCGCCATTACAGATAATCTCAACTTTGGTAGCCCTGAAAAACCAGATATTTTCTGGCAAATGGAAAAATCAGTAGACGGTATGGCAGAAGCTTGTCGTGTACTGGATACTCCAGTCATCGGCGGTAATGTCAGCCTTTATAATGAAAATACTCGTGGAGCGATCTACCCTACGCCTGTTGTAGGTATGGTGGGATTGATTCATGATACAGATCATATCACTACACAAGGATTCAAAAACGAAGGCGATGTTATTTTCGTACTGGGAGATACATTTGCAGAATTAGGCGGTAGTGAATTCCAGAAAGTGATTCATCAGGTGACAGAAGGTCGCCCACCAGCATTAGATTTGGATATCGAAAAGAAATTGCTAGGTAGCGTACTGAGTGCGATTCAAAGTGGACTGGTTCAATCTGCACATGATCTATCTGAAGGTGGATTGTCTGTAGCTTTAGCAGAGTCTTGCATTAGCGGTAAATTAGGTGCAAGCGTAGCACTCAACAGCGACAACTTGCGTCATGATCTACTGTTGTTCAGCGAAAGTCAATCTCGTATCTTGTTATCAGCAACACCGGCACAAGCAGATGCTCTAGAAAGTCATATTCAATCTCAAGGTGTACCTGTACGTCGTATCGGTCAAGTGCAAGGAACAGAACTTCAAATCCAAGTGGACGGCAAACAAGTCTTGGCAGAGCAGGTGAACAATCTGCGTCAAGTCTGGGAGGATGCGATTCCATGTCTGATGAATTAAACAAACAGACGTTGTGGACAGGTGATTACTATAATCAAGGCACCGGTCCGAATGATATTTTTGATACATTAAAAGAAGAATGCGGTGTTTTCGGAGTCTACGGACATTCCGAAGCCGCTTCCCTTTCTTATTATGGATTACATGCGCTTCAACATCGCGGGGAAGAGAGCGCAGGCTTATGTGTAAGTGATCGTAACCAATTTCATTATCATCGTGGTATGGGACTGGTTAAAGAAGTCTTTGATAAAGATACGTTAGGTTCATTAACAGGTGATATCTCGATTGGTCATGTCCGTTATTCGACCAGTGGAGATAGTCGTCTTACCAACGCTCAACCATTAGTATTTCGTTATCGTGCAGGTGAATTGGCACTAGCCACTAATGGTAATATTGTGAATGCTCCGCAGATTCGGCGTGAGCTAGAAGAAGCGGGTTCTATTTTTCAAACGACGAGTGATACAGAAGTGGTCGCTCACTTAATCGCACGTTCCAACAAGCCTTTGGTCGAAGCGGCAAAAGATGCGTTCCGACAAATTGTAGGCGGTTTTGCTTTTATGATTATGACCAATGAGCAATTAATTGTTGCTTCTGATCCTAACGGATTGCGTCCAATCACGATGGGTCGTCTGGGTGAAGCGTATATTTTTGCTTCCGAGACCTGTGCTCTTGAAACGATTGGTGCAGAGTTAGTACGAGATGTTCAACCTGGCGAATTACTGATTTTGGATCAACATGGATTGATCGAAGATCGTTATATCGAACCGCAACGTAAAGCGCTATGTTCGATGGAATATATTTATTTTGCAAGACCGGATAGTGATATGAACGGTGCGAATCTACATGCCGCTCGTAAACGGATGGGTTCTGTGATGGCACAGGAATCATTTATCGATGCTGATCTTGTGACAGGTGTACCGGATTCCAGTATTTCAGCCGCTATCGGATTCGCGGAACAAACGGGTATCCCTTATGAACTTGGGATGATCAAAAATAAGTACACCGGACGAACATTTATCCAACCAAGTCAAGAATTACGTGAACAAGGTGTCAAAATGAAGCTTAGTGCTGTACGCCGTGTCGTTGAAGGTAAGCGTGTCGTCATGATCGATGATTCGATTGTACGCGGAACCACTTCACGCCGTATCGTGAATATGCTACGTGATGCAGGTGCTACAGAAGTGCATGTACGTATCACTTCTCCACCTTTTAAAAATCCATGCTTCTATGGTATTGATACACCGGATCGCCGTGAACTGATTGCTTCTACGATGTCGATTGAAGAAATGCGCAAAGAACTGAATGCCGATTCACTTACCTTTTTGAGCTTTGAAGGCTTGATCAAAGCAGTCGGTGGCGACAACAGCACAGACTACAAAGGTGGTATGTGCATGGCATGCTTCGACAACGATTATCCAACTCAAACGGACTTCGGCGGCGAAGAACAATTCGGATGTGGATGTTAGTCGAAGGCTTTACATCTGGAAAGGTGGCTGGCGTTTGAGCTAGGGACCGCTATGGGACAGGAATGATCTTCCCGATCGCTGGTAAGACTTGGATATCTTGATTAACCGCCAAGCGGTTGATATCCAAATCTTAAAGGCGAACGCTACGCTTCTCACAGATTCATTCCTGTCCCGTCGCTCCGATGCTCAAAAGCCACCATTTCAGAGTGATGCCAAAGTTCGATCTAGTGGGAGTGGCAGGGTAGATCAGAATGATCTAAAGCAGTGGATGTTGATGCTACTCTTTTGGTGCAAGTTGGAAGAATGGTAAGGCACTGTATTGTCCTGTTGTCCTCACAGTAGGGATTTTAGAACTTCTTGAACATTTAGAATGATGGATTTAAAAAAGATATCTATTTGTATCATATGTATAGTATTACTAGGTTTTAGAGGTTTGTATGGAATGATATTCAATATTATTTGTTGAAGTATGAACAGAAAATTTAAGAAATCTAAGCTTTTTGGAAGTTATGAAAAGTATGTATGTTCTCTAAATGTTCATTATATTTTTACCTACTATGAGTCTATGGTGAATAGCGCTAGACTTTCTAAAAAAATGAATTAAGTTTTCAATATAAATAGCAATTTCTCAAAGATCACCTATATCTATTTAAATTTAAAAATATACTCTTGTGCAACAAGCAACAAGCAACAA
>NZ_MDER01000069.1 GCF_001721045.1 Paenibacillus nuruki
AATATTGACCGTTCCTTGATCACCTGTAATATCTGTCAATGCTGCGCTTGGTGTTGGTGTCGTTGGAATGTCAATGCCGCTGTATGGCAAGGTTGTAATTTCAGTTTCGGTTCCATTGATGTTCACTCGTACTGACAATTCCCCTTGTGCGTTCGGGAATGTGAATACGATTTGTGCTGTTCCATTACTTCCAGTTACGGCTGTGCCTAGAGCGTTGTCGTCTGCGTCATATACTGTTACCGTTTCGCCGACTGCCACTCCTGTAATATTGACCGTTCCTTGATCACCTGTGATGTCTGTCAATGCTGCGCTTGGTGTTGGTGTCGTTGGAATGTCGATGCCACTGTATGGTAACGTTGCGATTTCCGTTTCCGTTCCATTGATGTTCACTCGTACTGACAATTCCCCTTGAGCATCTGGGAATGTGAATACGATTTGTGCTGTTCCATTGCTTCCTGCTACGGCTGTTCCTAGAACGTTGTCGTCTGCGTCGTATACTTTCACGACTTCTCCGACTGCCACTCCTGTAATATTGACTGTGCCTTGATCACCTGTGATGTCTGTCAATGCTGCGCTTGGTGTTGGTGTCGTTGGAATATCAATACCGCTGTATGGCAAGGTTGCAATTTCGGTTTCGGTTCCATTGATGGTTACTCGTACTGACAATTCTCCTTGTGCGTTCGGGAATGTGAATACGATTTGTGCTGTTCCATTATTTCCAGCTACTGCTGTTCCTAATACATTGTTGTCTGCGTCGTATACTTTCACCACTTCGCCGACTGCCACTCCAGTAATATTGACGGTTCCTTGGTCACCTGCGATGTCTGACAATACAGCATCAGGCGTTGGCGTTGTTGGAATATCAATGCCACTGTATGGTAACGTTGCGATTTCAGTTTCGGTTCCATTGATGTTCACTCGTACTGACAATTCCCCTTGAGCATCTGGGAATGTGAATACGATTTGTGCTGTTCCATTACTTCCGGCTACTGCTGTTCCTAATACGTTGTTGTCTGCGTCGTATACTTTCACCACTTCGCCGACTGCCACTCCAGTGATGTTCACTGTTCCTTGATCACCTGTAATATCTGACAATACAGCATCAGGCGTTGGAGTCGTTGGAATGACAACTCCACTGTATGGTAATGTTGCGATTTCCGTTTCCGTTCCATTCAGTGTTACTCGTACTGACAATTCCCCTTGTGCGTTCGGGAATGTGAATACGATCTGTGCTGTTCCATTGCTTCCAGCTACGGCTGTGCCTAAAACGTTATCGTCTGCGTCGTATACTTTTACGACTTCGCCGACTGCTACTCCTGTGATATTGACGGTTCCTTGATCACCTGTGATGTCTGATAATGTTGCGCTTGGTGTTGGTGTCGTTGGAATATCAATACCGCTGTATGGTAAGGACGCAACTTCAGTTTCCAATCCATTTGTCGTTACTCGCACTGACAATTCTCCTTGAGCATCTGGGAATACAAATGTCAATGTTACTTGTCCGCTTCCATCTGCTGTTCCTGTAGCAAGCAATTCATTATTAGCACTATAAATATTGACTGGAGCTGCTGCTGTAACACCAGTAATTCTTACTGTTCCTCGATCACCGATGATATCTGTAATTACAGCATCAGGTGTTGGTGTCGTTGGAATGTCAATTCCACTGTATGGCAATGTTGTAATTTCGGTCTCCGTTCCATTGATGGTTACTCGTACTGACAATTCTCCTTGTGCATCTGGGAATGTAAATACGATTTGTGCCGTTCCATTACTTCCAGCTACGGCTGTGCCTAGAACGTTGTCGTCTGTATCGTATACTTTGACGACTTCACCAACAGCTACTCCAGTAATATTGACCGTTCCTTGATCACCTGTGATGTCTGTCAATGCTGCGCTTGGTGTTGGTGTCGTTGGAATGTCAATTCCACTGTATGGCAATGTTGTAATTTCGGTCTCCGTTCCATTGATGGTTACTCGTACTGACAATTCTCCTTGTGCATCTGGGAATGTAAATACGATTTGTGCTGTTCCATTACTTCCAGCTACGGCTGTGCCTAGAACGTTGTCGTCTGTATCGTATACTTTGACGACTTCACCAACAGCTACTCCAGTAATATTGACCGTTCCTTGATCACCTGTGATGTCTGTCAATGCTGCGCTTGGTGTTGGTGTCGTTGGAATGTCAATTCCACTGTATGGCAAGGTTGCAATTTCGGTCTCCGTTCCATTGATGTTCACTCGTACTGACAATTCCCCTTGTGCATCTGGGAATGTAAATACGATTTGTGCTGTTCCGTTACTTCCTGCTACGGCTGTTCCTAGAACGTTGTCGTCTGCGTCGTATACTTTGATGACTTCGCCAACAGCTACTCCAGTGATGTTCACTGTTCCTTGATCACCTGTGATGTCTGTCAATGCTGCGCTTGGTGTTGGTGTCGTTGGAATATCAATGCCACTGTATGGTAACGTTGCGATTTCAGTTTCGGTTCCATTGATGTTCACTCGTACTGACAATTCCCCTTGTGCATCTGGGAATGTGAATACGATCTGTGCTGTTCCATTGCTTCCTGCTACGGCTGTTCCTAATACATTGTCGTCTGCGTCGTATACTTTCACCACTTCGCCGACTGCTACTCCAGTAATATTGACAGTTCCTTGGTCACCTGTGATATCTGACAATACAGCATCAGGCGTTGGCGTTGTTGGAATATCAATTCCACTGTATGGCAAGGTTGTAATTTCAGTTTCGGTTCCATTAATAACTACTCGTACTGACAATTCTCCTTGTGCGTTCGGGAATGTAAATACGATTTGTGCTGTTCCATTATTTCCAGCTACTGCTGTGCCTAATACGTTGTCGTCTGCGTCGTATACTTTCACGACTTCACCAACAGCTACTCCTGTGATATTGACGGTTCCTTGATCACCTGTAATATCTGTCAATGCTGCGCTTGGTGTTGGTGTCGTTGGAATGTCAATGCCACTGTATGGCAAGGTTGCGATTTCTGTGTCCGTTCCATTGATGTTCACTCGTACTGACAATTCCCCTTGTGCATCTGGGAATGTGAATACGATCTGTGCTGTTCCATTACTTCCTGCTACGGCTGTTCCTAGTACATTGTCGTCTGCATCGTATACTTTGACGACTTCGCCAACAGCTACTCCAGTGATGTTCACTGTTCCTTGATCACCTGTGATGTCTGTCAATGCTGCGCTTGGTGTTGGTGTCGTTGGAATATCAATGCCACTGTATGGCAATGTTGCGATTTCCGTTTCCGTTCCATTAATAACTACTCGTACTGACAATTCTCCTTGTGCGTTCGGGAATGTAAATACGATTTGTGCTGTTCCATTGCTTCCTGCTACGGCTGTTCCTAATACATTGTCGTCTGCGTCGTATACTTTCACCACTTCGCCGACTGCTACTCCTGTAATATTGACGGTTCCTTGATCACCTGTGATATCTGACAATACAGCATTTGGTGTTGGTGTCGTTGGAATCACAACTCCGCTGTATGGCAATGTTGCGATCTCAGTCTCTGTTCCATTAATAACTACTCGTACTGACAATTCCCCTTGTGCATCTGGGAATGTGAATACGATCTGTGCTGTTCCATTACTTCCGGCTACGGCTGTGCCTAGTACATTGTCGTCTGCATCGTATACTTTCACCACTTCGCCGACTGCCACTCCAGTGATGTTCACTGTTCCTTGATCACCTGTGATATCTGACAATACAGCATCAGGCGTTGGTGTCGTTGGAATATCGATGCCACTGTATGGTAACGTTGCAATTTCCGTTTCTGTTCCATTCACTGTCACTCGTACTGACAATTCGCCTTGAGTATTTGGAAAAGTAAAGTTCAAGATAACAGTACCATCCGTACCCACTATCGCTGTACCTAATACCTGCTCATCTTCACTGTATACTTTCACTGTAGAGCCGTTTGTAGCATTAGCTACACTAACTGTTCCTTGATCTCCAACAATATCAGATAACACTGCTGTTGGTGTCGCTGGATCAACTGGCACTTGAATACCTTGATAATCAAATGTATTCACTGTCGTTTCTACACCATTAATTATTACACGAGCAAACAATCTACCTTGAGCTTTCAAGAATTTAAAATTAACAATTGCTTGTCCATCCAAGTTAGCTACACCTGTACCTAAAATCTGATCGTCGTCGTCGTATACTTTGGCTATTTCTCCTTCGACCATACCTATCACCGTAACAACTCCATCAACACCTAGTACTTGTGTGAACTCGGCTGTCGGTGTATCTGCTGGTGGAGCAACTGCTTCTGCTGCATACGTAACATTTACAATATTACTGTTTACTTGGTTACGAGATAAAATGACAGATACTTGTCCGCCTGCTGGTAATAATTCAAGTTGAATAGTTACTAGACCACTACCATCTGCAATTCCTGTTCCCAAAACAGTATTATTTGAATCCAATATCCAAATCATATCGCCTGATTGAACATTACTTACTTTAATCGTATCGCTATTACCAACGTTATTAAGCACTTGAATATCTGGTAGTGCCAAGACAGGAGTCGGTTCAGCCAGATACACAACAGGTGTTGGTACACTATCAATAGCACTGTGTGTATTTGTAGCTGAGATCGTACCGCCTGTTGAATTCAAAGTCACATTTAAAGTAACACTTCCGCTTGCAGCTACAGTTCCTGTACCTAAAATGGAACCCGCTTCTGCTATTGTAACTTTATTTCCTTCTGGTAAACCCGTAACTGTAACGGTATCTGAGTTACCTGTATTATTCACAACAGTAATCGAAGCTGCTGGAATAGGAGGTACGATTTCTGTCGGATAATTAACAGAAACCGGTTCACTTTCTAATCCCAAATATTCTACAGTAGCACTAATTGCACCACCTGTTGGGATTAAGATTACATCAATAACCGTTATACCATTAGCTAAAGCCGTTCCAGTACCGATTAAATCTGACCCTGAGTAAATATTTACTTTTTGACCTTCATCTAGATTTTCTATTGTGACTGTGTCGTTATCGCCATAATTATTGGCAGGTACAATATCTTGCGAAGGAATAGCTGGAATTAAGATAGAGCCATATCCAACCTGGATTGCTGCACTTTCTACTGTATTACGAACAAGACTTACACTGATCACGCCACCATTAGGTGCTAGATCGGTAGCTACTTTTGCTATGCCATTGCCATCTGCTGGCGCTGTTCCAATTAAAGAACCGTCAGCATAAACGTTGATGATATCTCCATTTTGTAATGCTTTTACAGTCACTGCTGAGTTGCCTGCAATGTCATTAACAATAGAGACATTTGCTTGTAAAAGGGAAGCTACAACTTCAGTTGAATAATTGACCAGTGTTGCAGCACTTTCTACACCGTTGCGAACCAAAGTAACTCCAACTGTACCACCTATAGGTAGCAATGTTGTATTTAATGTTGCTTTTCCATCTGCTTGTACAGTTGCAGTTCCTAATAGGGAGCCTGCTCCGTATACTTCAATACTATCGCCTGTTGTTAATCCACTTACTTGGACAACATCGTTATTACCCGAGTTATTGGTAACCAAGATAGCATTAGCAGAAATAGCAGGTGTCACTTCTGCTCCATAAAGAACTGGTGTTGCAATACTTTCAACACCTTGATGGGTTATCGTTACACCAATAGCACCTCCAAGAGGAACTAAGGTGACATTGAGTAATGCAGTACCTTGAGCGTTCGCGATCTCTGTTCCAATCACTGATCCATTTCCATATACCGTTACAATGTCTCCAGGAGTCTGTCCTGTAATTCGAACCGTATCTGCATTACCTGAAAGATTGTTCACCGTAATATTAGCTACTGGAATAGCAGGAACAACAATCCCACCATACGTGATCGAAGTGGTTACACTATCAATTCCATTTCGTGTAATTCCTACTCCTAGACTTCCGCCCAAAGGATTCACAGCTACTGGAATATTAACAATACCTGTTGCTCCAGCAGTTGCTGTGCCTAAGACCGTACCATTTCCATAGACCTTCACAATATCTCCATTGGTCAGACCACTAATCGTTGCGGTTGCATTGCCTGCAACAATAGGAGAAAGCGAAATCTGATTACTAAGTAGTGGCGTAACCACTTCAGCCAGATAACCTATTGCTGTTGGAGAACTATCTACTCCATTATGATTCAAACTGATACTTACACTTCCACCAAGAGGAGTTAAAACGACAGGAATCGTGACTGTACCTTGAGCATTTACAGTTCCTGTGCCTAACAAACCGTCTGAATTATATACGTTCACGGTATCTCCAGCTAATTGACCTGTAACAACAACTGTATCTGAAGTATTACCTGAACGATTATTAACTTGAATATTAGCTGTTCCAATAAGTGGAACCGTAATTGAAGGATAGTTCACAGTCGTTGCTGCACTTTGTACTAATCCTTGCTTAATCGTTACACTTAAGCTACCACCTGTAGGTGTCAAAACAACAGGCAAACTCAAGCTGCTTGTAAGTGCTGGCGCTGTCGCCAATACTGTGTTTCCAGATGATACTGTAACGATATCGCCTATAGTCAAACCATCTACTTTAACAATAGAAGCTCCACCATAAGAATTGGTTACTGTAATATTTCCAGAAACAATCGGAGGAATAACCTGTGCTCCATAACTAACTGTTGTTGGCGTACTTTCAATAGTATTACGCTTTAAAGTAACACCTACACTTCCACCTTCTGGTGCTAATGTAGTTGTAATAGTAGCAACACCACTAGCATTAGCTGTAGCATTTCCGATAGCTGTTGCACCATTGTATACTGTTACGACATCTCCTGAGCTGACACCTGTAACCGTTACTGTATCTTGATCACCATATTTATTATCGACTGCGATATTAGCAGCTGGGATTGAATTTAAAACAGCACTGCCATACGTAAAAGAAGTTTTAGTACTCTCGGCAGTACCACGAACGGTACTCACATTGATTGTGTCACCACTTGGAACCAGTGTTGCTGTAATAGTAGCTGTTCCTTGCGCGTTGACTACACCCGAGCCGAGTAAAGTATTACTAGCATTATATACAGAGATTGTATCTCCTGAAGTCTGTCCGATAACTGTAACCGTGGAAGAACCTACGACTACATTATTTACACTAATTTGAGCTGAAGAAGGGGCAGTTGGAGCAGCAAGTACTGTAAAGCTCCCCTGTTGTGTTGCACTACCGATAGAAACATTTAATGTATTTTTAGAGGTTCCGGTAAATTGATACGTACCAGCGGCTGGTAATGTTTTATTATTAAGAGTCAATGTTGTAGACGGTAATAAAAGCAAAGCGACTGTAGAAATTGTAACTGTCTGTCCATTATTGGTAATTTCACTAGCTACCAGATTTCTACCATTGATCTGGTCAGTCGTTGTGGCTTTAATCCCTGCGGGTAACGTATAAGTGATACTCCCCAGAAGACTAAGAACCTCCCCTAAATTATAAGTGACAGACAAATTAGCTGATTGTCCAACAACTTGTACTCCATTTGCAGAAGTAACTGTCATTGAGCCAACAGCAGCATTCGCATATCGAGGTAGGCCTGTAAAAATTAAAGTTACAATTAAAAATACTACAAAGGCCGAATAGCTCTGCTTCTTCATATTTTTCTCCCCTTTTGTTTTAGTCAAATTACCTGTCCCAACAAATAACATACCCTGTTAAGCTTACAGATTCATTCTCCTAGAAACAGCCCCAGTTATATATAGACTTTATTTCCTATTTTATACATATAAGTAAATAGGAAAACCCTCCTCTTCCTTTTATCGCCATAAATAGAAAAAAAGATCACCCTTTTTTAAAAAAAGATGATCTTTTTTTCTAACCTATACTTTTGTTAAATACAGCAGCAATCGCTTGAGCGCGATCGGTCACACTCATTTTGTTGAAAATATTAGTTAAATGATTTTTGACAGTATGTTCACTGATAAATAAAGCAGCAGCAATCTCTTTATTACTAGAAGCTTTTACTACTAATTCTAATACTTCTTTTTCCCGTGGGGATAATCCAAATTCTTTAACGATTGCATCCAGACCACGACCTTCTGCCACCTCAGCAGTTAATGCACGAGGAACAGGCTTCTCTTCCATTAAGCTGATTTCAGTTTGCAAAGTATGGCGGCTAAGCATAAATAAACGGAATTGACTTATTAATGCTGGATCAATATTAGTAAATTGGGAATCATTCATCAGCTGTATATCATTATCGGCAGAAGCAGCTAAGGCAAATACCAATACCATAATCTGCCCGCCTTTACAGTATGCCTGAGAAGACGATTGGTTAGGATTCTGTTGAATTTGCTTAAAGTCTTCTATCATTGCTGCTTCTTGTTCAAACAAGTGCGGGAAGCTACGCAACGTCTTCGGATCAGAGAACGACATGAGACAAGCACGTGCTGTCGTTTCACCTTCCTCTTTACTTAAGCCACCCCACAAAGCAAATTCCATCACAATTTTCTGAGCATCGGTTGCTAATTGATATTGAGCCACATTCCATTCACGAATCGACTCATGTAAAATATGAGCAAATCGATTGCTATTCGACAAAAATTGCTGTCGATCATAGAGAAGTTTCATAATTACGCTACCCATGGTTGCCAGAGCTGATAAAATTTCACGACATTCTTCGCCTTCTTGTTCATCTCCTATAGCGACTGCTAAGACAGCTCTCGTTTTATCTGCATAGACAATTGGATACTCTATCATCAATGCGGATGGGACAGAACGATTCAGGTAAGAACTTGTTGCTGGCTGATTGTTTCCATTTTCCAAATAACGACGTGCAATATCTCTGGCATATGCTTCTCCACCCGGGCTTTCCATACCACGAGCTACCATCTGAACTTTCTCATCTTCACTCGCCCGATGCACTACAATAGAAGCAGATGGAGTCCACACTAGATTCAAGCTCATATCCACCAACATAAACAAAACGCGCTGAATATCCTGTACAGATACCATAACGCTAGCTAATTCCATTAAAGGCTTAAAGCGTTGAATCTGCTTTTCCATTCGACCATGTGTAATATGGTTACCAATATACCAGCCGATCAGAGAAATCAATGTTTCTTCAAAGCGCACATTCGTTGTTGCCGATAATTTTTCTTCCAATCCAATGCCGAATAATAGACCATAATTCTCGTCATCATAACGAATAGGGAAACATTGGACTTCATAGATCGAAGCTAACCCTTTTTGTAGAAAAAAGTGACTTCGTGGATCTCTACCTACATCTTTCCAATGGCTGAGTTGTTCACTCAATACCGCTTGCCCTAAGAAACCTTCACCCTCATGGAAAATAGCTCCTTTTAACTCTGCCGCCGCAGGTCCGGTACTACTCACTATTCGATACGTGCCAGGCGATGTTTTTAAAGCAAAACCAAATACGTCTGCCAGATCACTCGAAGCCAGCACTGCACGGGTCACTTCTTCAATCGGCATATTTCGACTAGTATCAGAGCGTAATGTTTCGTTGAGTGTTGTTAACCGCTGTGCAAATTGCTTTTCTTTATACCCTGCTTTCAAAATCAAAGCAATCGCTTTAGACAACTTGCTAATTTTTTCTTTTTTGTATTCAATCTGTGTGGGCTGATCTTCAGGGATACGTTGAATACGTTCTCGCATCATACGGAACACTTCACTAGGCCCGTTCAAATCTGGACTATTATAGTTCACATGATCGATGATCGCTTGCCGGGTATTTTCTTGAATCATAATACCTGCCCAGATATACATTTCAATCGGTTGCTGATCAATACTAACCGGTGCAATAATCCACTTGATTCCGGGTATCCATTGATCCGACAAAGCAGTCACTCGAAGACCTTTGAGCTTATCGATCTCGGCTTTTAATGAATCTTCAAGTTCTTTAGGATACGTTACAAAAAGAGAAGCAATTTCAGCATCCGAAGGCGTACTTAATAAATGCCCTTGATCATTCGTGATAAAAATAAACAAACCGGTAAGTTCCGCATATACATTTTGGAGTTCCTGACAGCTGTCTGCGTTATCATCTATAAAGTAACTTTCAATCATAAGCATTCATGTCCACTTCTGTCTGAATGTACGGTGTTTTATAACGGTAAATAGCACGCGTACCTTGACCGTTTTTTTCAAGAATAGACAATTCAGTCAAACGATTTAAAGCACGTTCAATCAAATTTGCATTTCGTCCAAGTCTTTTGGACATGCCCGTACTGGTTTCTAATGCGTAAGGATTATTTTCAAAAAATAAGGTACATTCCATCTGTAGTGTGATTACATCGCTTTCTGCTACCATAAAAGCTTAATCCCTCCTTATACCAGCCGGACAAATGGTGTTTCTGAGATATTAGCTACGATGTGTGGGGCTGACACTCTTCCGCTTGGTGATTTAGTTACCTGCAAATACTGATAATTCCCATCTACCCATGTTCTAATAACACCATTACAGGTACGTTCCAAAAAGGAAGCCGTCTCTGTTCCGATTTCACTAAAGTTACAATGAGCCATAACTGTAATACCAAGTGCACGCCAGAGCGAAATTTCTTCAGAGAAGTATTTCACAACAAATTCTTTACCACGTTCTGAAATGATCGTATTCAGGTCGTAATAAATAAACCAGCGCTTATCGCAAAGCTCTTCACATTCAAAAATAGGAGAAAGCTTGTCATTCAGCGTATTGGCATATTCATCATTTTCAACATCGTCTACCCGAATCAGTGCTTTTTCCAATCCACTATCTACAGCCCGCTTGTAATGCTCAATAAAGTGAGCTTTACCTTCATCGACCGCCTGACGCAAAGAAACGCCAAACAAATCAATCGTATCTGCAAACATATCAAGTGTCGTATTACCAGACATCATCGTGACGGTACAATCATCATCTTTGATTCGTTGTGCATAAATAGAAGAAAGAAGATATCTATAGTTGGCTTTACTATTCGTATCGATCATAAAGACACTACCTTTAGGAATACCACCCATCAGAAGTTCATCTAAAGAATGAATACCTGTCGATAATACTTCGGTTTCTTGTACCAGTATCTTGTCTTCTGCCATTGATAAAGAAGGAATAATATAGACGCCGTCTTCAACAAACTTATACGTATGTTCACCTTCCAAAATTCGGGTACCGCGCATTTTGAGTACTTCGATCGTCCGCTTACGATATTTTTCCATTAAAGGCTTCAAAGAAAGCCTGACAATACCATCACAGATATAATTCTCGAAAGGAATATGCATACCTTCCACTTCGGAATATTCTCTAATAAAAAAAGAAGTCAACGCATGTTTTCGCATAATATTGCGAATGGTATATACGTTTGTCCTAGCTTCTTGTTCACTACTCATTAATCTAAATAAACTAATACTATCCATAACTACACGCTTACAACCAATTTCTTTGATCATATATTCAAATAATCCATTGGGTTCAAGCATCTGTTCTAATAAAATTTCCGGTTCTATACAGATCACACGTAATAAGTTACGCCGTTCCAAATCTTTCAAATTCCATCCAAACCGTTCCATATCATCGTAGATTTGTTCAGGAAGTTCTTCGAATGTAATATAAATACCGGGCTCGTTATGTTTAATAGCACCTTCAACCAAGAATTGCATACCTATCGTTGTTTTGCCTGTACCTGGCTCACCTTCCAGAATAACGACGCCTCCTGGGGGAATGCCACCGCATAAAATATCATCCAGTCCCGGGATACCTGTACTAATAGGCTGTTTTAATGTCTTGGTGTAAGCAGCTTCGCTTTTTTGCATTTAGTGTTCCCTCCATCTGTAGAATATTTTAGTCACGCAAGGGACAGCTTCCTACGATGATGACTTTCTCTTAATTATAACAAGGGTTTAGAGATAGAAGGAAGTAAATTTCCAATTTTTATAGTCATTTGACATCCCATCCTCATTCATAACCTTTTTTACCATATTTTACTTGTTATTATATGATATAAATAAAGATAATCCTACTATTTTGAATCCTTAATACTTGTTGGTGAAATATTATTCTTCTATAGAAGAAGTTTTTCAAAAGTGATACCAAAATGGTGACATGAAATGATAAAAGACCGACGATCTGAGGGTCGTCGGTCTTTTGTGTAATACGTAGACTATGTTAGTTATTATTAACCTTCTAATGCAGATTTAAACTCTTCTGAAGACTGATTCCACCACTCTTCATTATGGGCAACCAATAACTTTTTAAGCGCTGCTTTTTCTTCTGTTCCTAAGCCCTCTAACATAATGCGACGCTTGATCGCATAATCTAACTTATTCACATGCTCGGCAAGAATTTTCCAGCCTTTTTTCTCTTCTTCATTGATCCACATCTCACAAGCCGTCGCTCCTGCATAATTAACACCTTCAGCTAATTTATCTACAGCGACCCATACTAACCATACTTGGCGACCACCATTTAATTCTTCACGATTGGTAGTAAATTTGATTCCTTTTTCTACCTTACTTTTGGCATGCATAGCGCCAACATCGATTTTTGCTTCGCCATGGTCTATAATGATAGGGGAAACATTATTGAGGTTAATCGCTCCTGATCCAAACCCCTTATGTTTACTACTTTTTGCACTACTACTTACAATATTCAGTGACATTGACTTTTTACTTGGTTGATTTTCATCCATATTGTTAGAATACTCCTTTGTAGGTCAGTATAAATAAAGACTGTTATACATATAAATGGTACTTTAATCTATTACTCATATTGTAGCGAATAATGAGTTAAAAGCCAATAAAGTCGATTATTGTCACGATTTTTCATAAAAAAAGGTAAAAAACGTTCATTATTGTGATTGGTGAACCGAAGAAAGTATATATAGTGGTCATCATTCACTAATAACCACCCACATCTGATCAAAAGATTAAATTTTTTTAACTTTTAAGAACATGACAACCGTAGGCTTTGACAGAGATTACTCGTCAAAATGCTTAAGCAAATATTAAAAACAGATGAATAAACGTTTGCCAAAGTAAAAAACCTCTGGTAGAATAAATCCAGTGAGATTTTAGTAACAACTTTGTAAACTTTAAAACGAAATGCTGTAACCTTTATAGCGTAATGAAAAATTTGTCGTTTTGTCGTAATGATCCGTGAACGGTACATACCAAGCTTTGAGCCAAATTCCTTGGTACCGGGAAACGGGGGAACCGTTTTGGGTGAATTGATCTTGTTTCGGAGGGATCATAGGGGAATACCTTCTACCGAATCCTTAAGCTAACCTCGTAGGCAATTGGAAGGGGACAATTGATTTTGAACATGAAAAAGAAACTAACAGCCGCAGTAATGGGACTTGCTATTGCATTTACGTCACTTGGAGTAACAAGTGCACATGCAGATTCTAAAATGGATCAAGTAATTGATGGAGCTATTGGAACACCTTATCGTATTGGTGGAACATCTTTCAGCGGTTTTGACTGCTCTGGATTTACACAATATGTATTCGGCAAAATGAACATTGATCTTCCTCGCCAATCTAGTTCTCAATATCAAGTAGGTGAGCCTGTATCAAAAAGTGATTTAATTGCTGGAGATCTGTTATTCTTCAATACTACCGGGGCTGGAGTTTCACATGTAGCAGTTTATGTAGGAAATGGTAACTTCGCACACGCTTCTACTTCTAAAGGTGTGAGAATTGACAGTTTGAGCATGGATTACTATCAAAATCGTTACGTTGGTGCTAAACGCGTTATGAGTGATTCCACATATAACACCTTCGCAACTGACAATTAATTATCCTATTAACAACTCATATAAATGAACCTACAGACCACTTAAGATTCCCGCCAGAATCTTTGGTGGTTTTTTTATGTTTCTATATAAGTAAGACGTATCAAACGTCTAATAGGTTACATAAAATTGTGAATCTTTGAAAATTTATATTTTGTTGTGGTTATAATTATGTCTACTTATTATTAACCTACTCGTAATTATGGTAAACAGGATATTGCAAATTTTTTATCTTTTTTTTATGGTATACATATGAAGTATGGTCATAGGAGGTTACTGGATGAGCTCATCACTAGATTCTGTTTTTCATACTATTCCTTTGACAGAATTACATGCCGCTGAAGTATGCACATGGATCTATGAACCACCTTATAATATCTATGGTTGGATGGCATGGGAACAAATGAAAGAATTAGGGATTGAATTTGGAGATCCGATAATTCGAGAAGAACAATATCTATCTGTTCTAGATAAACATGAACAATTAGCTGGATTTGCTCAACTTTTTCCATTAGGAGATACGATTAGACTGGGTATAGGAATGCGTCCCGATCTTTGTGGTCATGGTTATGGAGAAGAATTTGTACGAGCGATTGTGCAGACGGCTCAGGAACGTAGTGCTACCGCAGAGATTGATTTAGAAGTGTTGACCTGGAATCAACGGGCTATTCGCACCTATCAGAAAGCAGATTTTTATATTACAGATATGTATGAACGCAGAACGCCTGATGGGATGAAACCTTTTTATTGTATGGTCTATCAAGCTCCGCCTAGCGCACGTTATCCTAATCTCTAAAATAAAAGCACAGAAGGAATGATAAGACTCATTCTTCTGTGCTTTTTGTGTATTTCTTTTTTACATACCTATAATAGATGTTTTAAATTAAAGTTACGAAAGTCATTTCTTCTTTGCCAATCAGAATATCAATCCGATGGGTATCTGCATCGTAAATCACAACTCCACTACCTACATTGATCATAGACTCTGAGCCTAACGCAAAAAATAAATCTTCTGCCAATGCTTCATTCACTTCATGTCGTTCACCTTCAGCAAGTACTTCCCACTCTTGAGGTTCCATATCAAAAAATAAATAACTGTCTGGAATCATCCCTACTGCTGATGTTAAATCACTTAATATGTCCTCATAATCTCTTCCATGCTTAACGCCCATACTTAACCTCCCGATCTGTCCATATTGTTACATTTTCCAGCTTATTTACATTATAACGCAAATATACACTAAAAAACTCTTAACAATGCAGCATATCTTGTCGATAAAAGAGTATCAGATGTTTTTGGAAAACACATCATTACATGGAAGTGGATGATGAAAAAGATAAACTATTATACTCACGGACGAGGTGTATTATGCAAATTTCAACAATTATCGGTCTAGTACTTGGTTTGGGTTCACTAATATTCGGTATGCTTTTAAAGGGTGCTCCCCTAATCAATCTGGTGAATAATCCAGCCGCTTATGTCATCATTTTTGTAGGTACAGCAGCAACCATTTTTATGGCGTTCCCAATGAACGAAGTAAAACGCCTTGGTAAATTGTTTAAAGTCGTATTTGTTCAACAAAAATTAATGGACAAAAAAGATCTAGTCGGTATGTTTATGGAGTGGGCTTCAATTACGCGTCGTGAAGGTCTACTTGCATTGGAATCTAAAGTTGAAGAAATTGATCATCCTTTCCTTCGTAACGGAATGCGTATGATTATTGATGGTAATGATCAGGAATTTGTACAAGATGTATTGATGGAAGATATTAATGCGACAGAAGAACGTCACCGTTCAGGCGCACTTCTTTTCTCACAAGCAGGTATGTATGCTCCTACACTGGGTGTACTTGGAGCGGTAGTTGGTCTGATTGCTGCCATGGCAGATTTGACTGACTTAGAAAAACTTTCTCATGCGATTGCCGGTGCTTTTATGGCGACATTGCTCGGTATCTTTAGTGGTTATGTATTATGGCATCCCATGGCGACTAAGCTTAAACGCCTATCCAAAGCTGAAGTAGAAGTGAAATTGATGATGGTAGAAGGTCTACTTTCGATTCAATCCGGTGTATCTACAATTGCGATTAGTCAGAAGTTGGCAGTCTTCTTAACACCTACTGAAAATGCGAAAATGAACAGCGAAGAAAGTAGCAGTGGCAACGTAGGGGAGGCGGTACCGAGTGAGTAAAAAAAGGCATGAGCCGCACGAAGAACATCCAGATGAAAGCTGGTTACTTCCGTATTCTGATTTAATGACCCTATTGCTTGCTTTATTTATTACTCTATTTGCAATGAGTTCACTAGATGCATCCAAATTTCAACAAATGGCAGCAGCCATGAATGCAGCTTTCACTGGTGGTACAGGTGTTCTAGAGCAAAATGCTATGGAAGAAACAAGCGGTCAAACGCCTAAATCGGATGATAATGAAACACCAGCATCTGCTGCTTCACCTGCTGATAATACTCAGAAAACCAAAGAAAGTTTACGTGAAAAACTCAAACAACAAGAGCAGGAAAATCTAGAGAAGTTAAAACGTCAACTAGACAGCTACATCAAAAACAACGGATTAAGCCAACAGTTAGCGACCAAGCTTAATCAATCTCAATTAAGTATTACAATTAGTGATAATACGTTATTCGCTTCAGGACGAGCTACAGTGAAGCCTGAGTCTCGTGTACTCGCCAAATCAATCTCAAATATTTTACAACAGTTCCCGGATTACGATATTATCGTTTCAGGTCATACCGATAATGTTCCTATCTCCAATTCGCAATATGAATCTAACTGGAACTTAAGTTCAGATCGTGCACTTAACTTTATGAAAATTCTGTTGCTGAATAACAAACTCGATCCACGTAAATTTAGTGCGATTGGTTACGGACAATATCGCCCTGTTGCTAGTAACTCTAACAACTTGGGACGTGCAGAAAATCGTCGTGTAGAAGTATCGATTATTCGTAAGTATGTGGATGAAGATGTGAATCCTACTCTTCAATCGATGGCGAACAACGGTAAATAATAACGATCACCCAAAGTAGACCTTAGTATATCTAAGGTCTACTTTTTTTATTTTGTTTACCATAGATGGATTGAAAATAAATTGCAGTTTGCCTAAAATAGTAGATACGACTTATTTTTGATCGTTTTAAAATAGTTATCCACAACTTTTTGAGCTAGAACGTTATCATTTTCGTTTTTTAAGAGTTATCCACAGTTCTATCCACAACGTGTTAACAACGAATATCTGTTCGATGTACAAGTAAAGAAAGTATCCACAGTGAAAGGTTGGGTTTATTATTTCTCAAGAAGTACATGAGTACTGGATGCGAGAAGCTATAGCCGAAGCTCGCAAAGCGGAACAGCTTGGTGAAGTACCGATTGGAGCTATTGTTGTTAAAGACAATATGATCGTAGGTCGAGGTTATAATTTACGAGAAACTTCATTCGATGCTACTGCTCATGCTGAAATTATAGCGATCAGACAAGCCAGTGAATCGTTAGGGGCATGGAGGCTACTTGATTGTACTCTTTATGTCACTTTAGAACCTTGCCCTATGTGTGCAGGCGCTATCGTGCAGAGTCGTGTTCCTACTGTTGTCTATGGAACTGTCGATCCTAAGGCTGGCTGTGCCGGCACATTAATGAATTTGCTTCAAGAACCTAGATTTAATCATCGTACAGAGATCATCACAGATATTTTACAACCTGAATGTGCTCTGCTATTAACAGACTTCTTCAAGCAGTTACGTTTGCGACTCAAAAAGCCTAAACCTTTACAATCATAATTCTGCCTAAGGAGGGATGATATGTCGCTACAATTATCGAATAGCACACTTGGTATTTATATTCGTCTGCTAGAACCAGAAGATGCTTCGGCTCTTCTGCAATTACGAGTGAACAGTCGCGAAGCGAATCAGACTTTTGAACCAAGATATCCCAAAGAGTTTTTTACACTTCCTAGCCAATTGGACTTGATCTACCGCAGACAACAAGAAGCCTGGGAAGACAAAGCTTACTTATTTGGTTTATTTGCACAAGTCGATCATCAATTGCTTGGTACGTTATCGTTAACGCATTTAGTACGTGGTGTTGGTCAATTTGCAGATATCGGTTATTCTATGGATCATCACTTTCAAGGTAAAGGGTATATGACTGGGGGTGTACAATTGCTTTTAGAGTACGCTTTTCGCTCTCTAGGGCTTCATCGGGTACAAGCAGGCATTTTGCCTCATAATATTGCTTCAAGGCGCGTACTGGAGAAATGTGGCTTCCAAGCCGAAGGAATTGCGCGTAAGTTGGTTAAAATTAACGATCAGTGGGAAGATCATCAGATGTTTTCGATTTTAAAAGAAGAATTTTCCTCTCAATCTAGCGACTCCACCGCAGATATAACTCACTTTTAAATGCTATTACTTCTCATACCCATTCATGTTGCACATAAAAAAAGCTCACTGCTTAAGCAGTGAGCTTTTTGTTACAACTAATTAATAACCACCGTACATAGAACCTACTTGTTTTTGGAATTCATCCATTGTAACTACATCTGCATCTGCTGGGATACCGATAGCAAATGTTTGTTTTTCATTGATTTTGGAATACTGACTGCTACCATCTAAAGACAATTTAACATTTTGTTTAGTATCAGGGTCAGAGAATACAGCATCCATCACCATTTGTTGGTATACAGGGAAATCATCTTTGTTGATTGCTGTATTGATATGGAATTGGTTTAGAGTTAAATATTTATCCAATTCATTAACAGACTTGCTGAAGCTATTTTGAGAATCTTCGGATTGAAGTTCTTTTTTCATATCATCAATGTCTGTTTGTTTGATATTCAAAGCACTACGGTATTCTTCTTTAGACACAACATCCAATACTGCTGGCAATGCTTGTTTTACGAAGATCGTTACTGCTTCTTTTGCATTTTCATTCGTTACTGCGAATTGAACGACTTGTTTAGCGTCTACACCTTCAGGAAGAGCAGCATCTTTCGTATCTACATCTTTGAAGTATTTAGCTTGATCATATTTGTCTAGAACAGCAGTAGACAAATCTTGAGTTAATTGTTGTGTAGTCGCTGGGCTTAAAGGTTTGTATTCTTGACCTTCTTTAGCAGCCAATTCTTTTAGATCCACTTTCAAGAATTTACCTACCAATGTATCAGGCAATGCCAACATTGGAATTTGTGGAATCTTTACATATAGAACTTCTTGAGTCATAACCATAGGCACTGTAAATGTCATTGCCATATCGCCACTCAATTTCAATTCCATAGTCAATTCTGTTTGCATTGGGTCACCTTGGTATACCCCTGTTACATTAAATTCTGCATTTTTAAGTAAGCTTGCAATTTGTGCACTTTGAGCATCACTTGTCGCTTTTCCATCAGCAGAAGTAAACGATAATTCATTTACTTTCAATTTGGTTGCGATAGCGTAAGATGTCATTTTAGCTGCGTTGGTTGTTGCTGCCTTTACCGCTTCTTTCGGTTCAGCTTTCTTTGTACAACCTACAAGTGCCACTGTAAGTATCATGAGCATAACTAAAAGCCCAAGTGTCATTCTTTTTTTCATTTTGTTACCCCTCTCTTTTTGTACAACGATGAAGTATTTACTCCATTTTTCAAAGCACGACAGGTATCAAGCCAGCATACATAATAACCCATTTCAGCTAATTTTGAAAGGTACAAACTCAAAAATGGTTATTATTACTTACTTTTCACTTATACCCTAACAGATAACCTTTTACCAACATACCATACATTTTGAAAAATGAAGTTACACTTTGTTAATGGATATCCTTTTTCTTGAATCTTCCACCTTTAACATCATGGATATTTCCTACTGCCATAAAAGCGGTCTCATCAAAATGATTCACGATTTCTTTTAACTTCGCTTCTTCTAGACGAGTGATAACACAGAAAATAACTTTCTTCTCTTCTCCAGAAAATCCACCTTCACCGGATAAGTATGTGACTGTTCTTCCAAGCCGATGAATAATAGCATCTCCGATATCTTGAATACGATCACTAATAATCCATACCGACTTGGATTGATCCAGGCCATCGATCGTAATATCGATTACTTTGGTGGCAATATAATAAGCAATGATCGAATACATCGCCCGATCCCATCCAAATACAAAGCCTGCTCCACACAGAATAAATACATTAATGATCATAACAATCTCGCCCACAGAGAAAATAGAACGCCGTGACAGTAAGATCGCTATAATTTCTGTGCCATCCAGTGATCCACCAGAACGCAACACTAGACCTGTACCTAACCCTAGGAACATACCTCCAAATACAAATGCAAGAACCGTTTCTTTAACAAATGCTTCTACAGGATGCAATAAGAATGTACCGATCGACATTACTGTTATGCCCAGTAGTGTAGACAAAGCAAATGTTTTCCCTATTTGCTTATATCCAATAATCAAAAATGGAATATTAATCACAAATAAGAATAAACCTAATTGCCACTTGGTGATATAAGACAAAATAATAGATATACCTGTAATACCACCATCGGTAATATTGTTAGGTACCAGAAAAAGTTCCAATGCCACTGCTACAATCATGGCACCCAGTACAATCAGCAACGTACGTAAGATTGTACTTTTTAAAGACCTTCTTCCATGCTTAATCGGTACAAACGTTGATAAATCGGGAGGTTGATTACTATCTACCATGGTATGTCCTCCTATTCTTATGTACGTAGAGATATAGAGTTTGGTAACACATTTTTCTGCAAGCCATACGGCGGCTTAAAGTAATAACATCCTATACGATCAAAAGATCATAATAAATATGCATATTATTCACTATTTATTATGACATAAAATAGTGGGTTGTCCTACATAAATCAAATACATACTTATAAAATTGCTTATCCTTTTTCTTACTCTATAAATGAACAACAAAAAAGCCGCTCCTATAAAGGAACGACTTGTATTTAAATATATGGCGGAGAGGGTGGGATTCGAACCCACGTGGAGTTGCCCCCTAACGGTTTTCAAGACCGCCCCGTTATGACCGCTTCGGTACCTCTCCAGAAAAGCTTTATCAATCTTGCACAACATAAATATCATATCATGGATTTTAAGATTTGACAAGCTTTTTATCAAAAAAGATTTAAAAATTATTTTTTGCTTGTAATAACCTCTGCTCCACGCATATATGGACGTAATACTTCAGGGATAATTACACTGCCATCTTCTTGCTGATAATTTTCTAGAATCGCTGCAACCGTACGACCTACAGCCAATCCTGATCCATTTAACGTATGCAAAAATTCTGGCTTACTCTTAGTATCTTGGCGGAAACGGATATTTGCACGACGCGCTTGGAAATCCTCTACATTCGAGCAGGAAGAGATTTCACGGTACATGTTACTCTCAGGCAACCATACTTCCAAATCATACGTTTTAGCCGCTGTGAAGCCCATATCACCCGTACATAGAGCAAGTACACGGTAAGGCAGACCTAATAACTGTAATACACGCTCTGCATTAGCAGTCATTTTTTCTAATTCATCATAAGATGTCTCAGGTTGTACGATTTTGATCATTTCAACTTTGTTAAATTGATGTTGACGAATCAATCCACGAGTATCACGACCAGAAGCACCTGCTTCAGAACGGAAACAAGAGCTATACGCAACATAATGTTTTGGTAATTGATCTACTGGCAAAATCTCTTCACGATGATAATTCGTCACCGGTACTTCTGCTGTAGGGATCAAATAGTATTCTGTATCATTTAATTTAAATAAATCTTCTTCAAACTTAGGCAGTTGTCCTGTACCTACAAGACTATCTTTATTTACGATATAAGGAGGTAAGATCTCTTCATAACCATGCTCACTACTATGCAGATCCATCATAAAGTTAATCAATGCACGTTCTAGTCTAGCTCCAAATCCTTTATAAAAAGCAAAACGTGAACCTGTTACTTTAGCAGCAGCTTCAAAATCGATAATATCTAGATCTTGTGCTACATCCCAATGCGCTTTCGGTGTAAAAGCAAATTCACGCGGATCGCCATGACGACGAATCTCCACATTATCCTCTTCAGAAGCACCTACAGGTACACTGCTATGAGGAATATTAGGAATAGATAGCATCATCATATCGATTTGCGCTTCCAACTGGCGAATTTCTTCATCTAATCCTTTAATTCGATCAGATACTTCACGCATTTCAAGAATCAATTCTTCCGCATCTTCTTTATTCTTTTTACGTTTAGCCACATCACCAGATACTACATTACGGCGATTTTTAAGTAATTCTGTTTCTTGCAATAATTCACGACGCTTAGAATCAAGTGCAGGGAATTCTGCGATCAAATCTAATGATTTGCCACGACTTTGTAGTGCTTGTTCTACGCGTGCATAGTCATTACGTAATATCTTTACGTCTAACATCTATAAACCCTCCTAATGAAAATAACCTTAACTCCTGGTTCTCTTTTCCGCCGTCAAGCTTCATTCTTTTACAAAAAGAGTGAATGCTTTATACCGGGCAAGTGAGAACTTGCCGCCATCTGCATTAGAAGGTATTTCTAATCACAGAAGCTGCCAAGAGTTAAGGTGTAATGTATTTTAACGCTTTGGATCATTACAGCATTTAATTATTGATTAGCGATATGTTCCTGCACCATGTCTGCGAAATACTGATGCAGTCGATAATCATCGGTTAATTCGGGATGAAAAGAACAAGCTAACAAATGACCTTGTCTAGCTGTTACAATCTCATCTTGATACGTAGACAGTACTTGCACCTGTTCTCCCACTTCTTGGATAAGCGGCGCACGGATAAACACAGCTCGAATAGGTTCATCAATCCCAACCACATCAAGATCTGTTTCAAAGCTTTCCCGCTGTCTCCCAAAAGCATTACGAGAAACCGTCATATCCATCAAAGAAAGATGCGGTTGATCCTGCCCAGCAATTCGTTCTGATAATACAATCAGACCTGCACAAGTTCCAAACAATGGTTTCCCTTGTTCCGAAAATTGCTGAATCGCTTCGATAAACCCATACTTCCGCATCAGCTTACCGATTGTTGTACTTTCACCACCAGGGATAACCAATCCGTCTATCTCTTCAAGTTGCTCAGTACGTTTGATGCTGATCGCTTCTGCGCCAGCTAACTGAAGACTTCTCAGATGCTCTGCAACAGCGCCTTGTAATGCCAATACACCAATCTTCATGGTCTACCTTCTTTCTTACCAGCCGCGATCCTGCATACGTTCTGAAGGAGCTAATTTAGAGATTTCAATACCTTTCATAGGAGCACCCAAGTTTTTGGATACTTCAGCAATCAATTTATAATCATCATAATGTGTAGTTGCTTCAACGATAGCACGTGCAAATTTCTCAGGGCTATCTGATTTGAAAATACCTGAACCTACAAAAACTCCGTCTGCTCCCAAATACATCATTAACGCTGCATCTGATGGAGTTGCAATGCCGCCTGCTGCAAAGTTAACGACTGGAAGGCTACCTGCTTCATGTACACCTACTAATAGATCGTAAGAAACACCAAGGTTTTTAGCTTCAGCATACAATTCATCTTTAGACATATTCGTTACTTTACGAATTTGGCTATTGATAAAGCGCATATGACGAACAGCTTCTACAATATTACCTGTTCCTGGCTCACCTTTAGTACGAATCATAGATGCACCTTCACCAATGCGACGAAGAGCTTCTCCCAAATCTTTAGCACCACAGACAAAAGGAACTGTAAATTCATGTTTATCAATATGGAAAACTTCATCCGCTGGAGTCAAAACTTCACTCTCATCCAGATAATCTACGCCTAGTGATTCTAATACTTTAGCTTCTACATAATGACCGATACGAGACTTAGCCATTACTGGAATGGATACAACTTTCATAACTTCTTCTACGATTGTTGGATCAGCCATACGAGCTACGCCACCAGCGGCGCGAATATCAGAAGGCACACGTTCAAGAGCCATAACTGCTGTAGCACCAGCAGCTTCTGCAATTTTAGCTTGCTCTGCATTCATGACGTCCATAATGACGCCGCCTTTTTGCATTTCTGCCATACCTCTTTTAACTCTTGATGTACCGGTTTCCATGTTCATGCCCCCTGAATTCGATATATAACATAAGATTATTCTTCGATTACAAAGACTATTTATACTCCATAAGGAATCATAAATAACTGGATGCTTATTTCTCAAATTCATCGCTAAATTTGAGACAGAATCTAACTCATCATTTTACAGTAGAGCTATTGAATATACAATACATTTGATAGGATCATCCGTATTGTAGTTACGCAACTTTTATCTATTAAAACATATTTTTAGCAGAATCGAATAAATCAACAAACAATTCTCCGATCGCACGGAAAAACAATCGAATCCAACTTCCTTTTTCAACAGGCTCTGCCGCAATCAAATTCACTGTTTCTACTTGATCTTCAGGCATATTAGAATCTTTATACGTATACGTAATCGTTCCTAATGCTTTGCCTGCTTCGATCGGTGCAGTACGTGCTGCTTCATTAGCAGGAGCTACAGTATACGTTACGTTTTTAGGTGTTGTACCTTTAGGAACAACCACATTAACAGCAGCATCTGTAACAACACCCACTTCTTTAGCTGTTCCTTTTACTACTGGAAGTGATGCTAGTCCAGATACGGCCGCTTTAGCTCCAACGACTTGCTTCACTTCAAAGTTATCAAATCCATAATCAAGAATTTTTTTCGTTTGAATAAAGCGTTCAGGTTCGGATGTCGTACCCATTACTACACTAATCAGACGCATACCATTACGTTCAGCTGTACCTGTAAAGCATTGTCCTGCTGCATTCGTATGACCTGTTTTCAGACCATCTAATCCTTTATACGCATAAGCTTTAAAGTTAGTAATAGAAGCATTCGATTCTAACATCCAGTTCCAGTTCACAACAGGATCTTTGTCTGTTGGACGGAATTTAAACGATTGAATTTTAGTAACATCGTTAAAGTCAGGATGATCATCGACAATATGTTGAGCTAATAACGCTGTATCCATTGCAGACATAATTGTTTCTTGATCCGAATCCGGTCTTGTCGCAGCAGGCATATCTGCAATGTCTAAACCTGTAGAGTTAGCAAAATGAGCTGTTTTCATGCCAAACTCTTTTGCTTTTTCATTCATAATTTTAACAAAATCTTGCTCTGTTCCACCAATAAATTCTGCTAACGCTACTGAAGCATCATTGGCTGATCCTATAGCCATCGCTTTATACAGATCAAGTACTGTATGCTTATCGCCTTTAGCCAAAAATACGCGTGATCCGATTTGAGCAGCAGCATTTTCAGATACTGTGACAACATCGTCCCATTTAATTTTACCTTGTTTTACATAATCAGATACCAGATACTCTGTCATCATTTTGGACATACTAGCAGGTGGCAAAGCTTCATCTGCATTAATAGATAATAAAATCTTACCTGTAGAAGCTTCCATCAATACTGCGGATTTTACATCCAGCCCAAGTGATTCAGCTGTTGGTAATTTCCCGGTAGCATTTGAAGCCGCTGCTGTAGATTTGCTATCTGTTGTCGTACTCTTCGAATCTGTAGCAGCGGCTGCAGCTAATGTAACTGTAGGAACGACTGCCATACAGAACATGTTTGCCAACATTAGAACTGTAATTCCCTGTTTAACCATTTGACGTTTCGACTTATTCCAAATCCCTTTTTCCAACCCTTTGTTGCGTTTCAATGTGCTGATGCTCCCCTCAAATGTTTAAGCATGTAAATCGTGTTCAAAAGACTCCTGCTACTTCATTACAGTTATACTCCGAATAAGCCTGCTATCACTTACAATGACCAGACTTATAAAGAGTCTATTCCAACCAAGTAGCTTACAGTTATATGAACGATATAATTTAACCTAAATTAAATTCAAACATAGTCATACAATCCAATACATTCATATCATTCTCTACAATTTCTTGTTCCTGGTCATTATGTATTGCCATATAGAGGTTTAGACTACAAATTACCGAATATCGCAATGACTTTCTCATTTTAACATACGGTTAAACGCAAAAAAAGACAAGCTTGTCTTAAAATCACAAGCTTGTCTAAACGTCAATTAAAATGTAAAAGGAGAAGATATCAAATCCTTCTCCTTTTGCTCATTTCTAGCTTATTATATTGTAATTTAATCTTAAGATTAGTTACATTTAGCTAAAATGTTAAATGGATCTAACTTACATTGAATAGTTAGGCGCTTCTTTGGTAATTTGGATATCATGTGGATGACTTTCACGTAATCCTGCACCTGTAATACGGATAAATTGTGTATCGTTACGCAATTCATCAAGGTTAGCTGTACCACAATAACCCATACCCGAACGAAGACCACCGATCAACTGATGAATCGTTTCAGACAATGGCCCTTTATAAGCGACACGTCCTTCGATACCTTCAGGAACAAGTTTTTTATCGTCATCTTGGAAATAACGATCTTTACTTCCCTGTTTCATCGCAGCCATAGAACCCATACCGCGATATACTTTAAAGCGGCGACCTTGATAAATTTCAGATTCGCCCGGGCTTTCTTCTGTTCCTGCAAATAGACTTCCTAACATAACTGCATCAGCACCAGCAGCCAAAGCTTTAGTGATTTCTCCAGAATACTTGATACCACCATCAGCAATAATAGGAATACCATATTCACGAGCTACTGTTGCACAATCGTAAATAGCTGTGATTTGAGGTACACCAATACCTGCAATAACGCGTGTGGTACAGATCGAACCCGGACCAATTCCTACTTTAACTACAGAAGCTCCTGCTTGAATGAGATCACGAGTCGCTTCACCTGTTGCTACATTACCTGCTACAATTGTAAGTTCAGGGAACATCGAGCGTAGTTTGCGGACAGCATCTAGAATATTAATATGATGACCATGAGCAGAATCGACGACTAACAAATCAACACCTGCATTTACTAATGCTTCAGCACGTACAAAGGAATCTTGAGATACACCAATAGCTGCACCTACTAATAGACGACCTTGAGCATCTTTCGCTGCATTAGGGAACTGAATTGCTTTTTCGATATCTTTAATCGTAATAAGACCTTTAAGAATATTGTTTTCATCTACTAAAGGTAATTTTTCGATTTTGTGTTTTTGCAATAGTACTTCTGCTTCTTGTAAAGTAGTGCCTACAGGAGCAGTAACCAATTTTTCACTAGTCATAACTTCTGTAATATCAATATTATAGTCATGAATAAAACGTAGATCACGGTTGGTGATAATACCGACTAAAGTATTATTCTCATCTACGATAGGCACACCAGAGATACGGTATTTTGCCATAACTGCTTCTGCATCAGATACTTTTTTATCGGGTGTCAAAGAAAATGGATTAGTGATAACACCACTTTCAGAACGTTTTACACGATCTACTTCTTCTGCTTGTTGTTCGACAGACATGTTTTTGTGAATGATACCGATACCGCCTTCACGAGCCATAGCAATAGCTAGAGCAGCTTCGGTGACTGTATCCATTCCTGCACTAATTAAAGGAATATTCAATTTCACATGCTTACTAAGAACAGTAGCGACACTTACCTCTTTTGGTAAAACTTCAGACTTACGGGGTACCAACAATACATCGTCAAATGTTAGTCCCTCTTTAGCAAATTTTGTTTCCCACACAAGGATGTTCCTCCCTTATTCTTTTTCATTCTATAATAAAAAAACCTTACACAAATAAGGCGTTAAAATAGCTTAGAATTAGTTTCTGCAACAGTTTCTGAAAATATATTATTGCAATCTTAGCAAAGCGTATTACAGACTGTCAAGAATGTTAAAGCATTATCTTGATTTGACTTCTCCCCACAAACTAATGTCCATCCGATAGAGACACTCAAGCATTTTTTTCCTTATTTATCAACTAAAAGAAATATAAGTATTTTGTGAAAAGCTCATTTTGTCTATATATAATCTAAGTTGTATTCGTACTCTCCATATTTAATCGAAAGTAAAAGTTAATAGAATTCAAACGCAATGCGTACTAATCATTAGGATATATTTTAAACGCTGTTCAAACCAAGTATAGCTAAAAGATCACTTAGATATTCTTAGAATGTAGTCCATGCAATCTTTCTCAAGTAGCTTATACCCGAATCTCACACTCTTTTCTAAAATTAAATCCTCTACATCTACATATCGATACAGAGAAGAGATTACCCTAACCTGTTGCTGTTGGAATCCATGCTATCTCTCTCTACCCATCCTTTAAAACCATAGATAGAGATGCTATTGGAGTTCTAGTCTGCCTTACCTATCATTTAAAGTCTATAAAACAAACGAAATCTATAAAAACAAAGCAAATCAATAACAAAACAAAGCAAAAAAAGAGCGACTCCTGTAAACAGGAATCACTCTTTGGGTCTTACTCGTTGCTTGGCAACGTCCTACTCTCCCAGGACCCTGCGGTCCAAGTACCATCGGCGCTGGAGGGCTTAACGGTCGTGTTCGGGATGGGTACGTGTGGAACCCCTCCGCCATCATTACCAAACAGTCAGGCTGTGTTGCTCCCTGAAAACTGAATCCGAAAACTGAAACATCGCGTTTGTAGATTTTGGATAAGCCCTCGACCGATTAGTATTGGTCAGCTCCATGCCTTGCGGCACTTCCACCCCCAACCTATCAACCTCGTCGTCTACAAGGGGTCTTACATACTGGGAAATCTCATCTTGAGGGGGGCTTCACGCTTAGATGCTTTCAGCGCTTATCCCTTCCGCACGTAGCTACCCAGCCATCCCGCTGGCCGAACACCTGGCAACCCTGCACCCTAACCACC
>NZ_MDER01000070.1 GCF_001721045.1 Paenibacillus nuruki
AAATAATGATATAAAAAAAGGATTTTGATTTTCTGCGTCGAATCTATTATGCTTATGGTAGTGGTGGATAGTGGGACAAAGTGGGAGACTATGGTTTAGAGGAGTGAAACGTCAATGTTTATGGGAGAATTTCAACATAGCATTGATGAAAAAGGTCGGATTATTATTCCAGCCAAATTTCGCGAATTACTCGGAACTTCATTTGTAGTCACCCGCGGATTGGATCATTGTCTATTCGTCTATCCTATGGAGGAGTGGTCCCTCCTTGAGCAAAAGCTCAAATCTCTACCGCTGATGAAAGCGGATGCCCGTGCATTTAGTCGTTTTTTCTTCTCCGGTGCAACCGAAGTCGAATGGGACAAGCAGGGGAGAATCAATCTGCCAGGAAATTTACGGCAGTACGCCAAGCTCGAAAAAGAGTGTGTTATTATTGGCGTCTCGAATCGGGTAGAGATTTGGAGTAAAGAAACATGGTCAGAATATTATGATCATTCTGAACAATCTTTTAATGAAATTGCAGAAAAGCTGGTTGATTTTGATTTCGACCTGTAATCGTCCGGGAGGTTTACATCTTGTTTCATCACATCACAGTATTAAAAGAAGAAGCCACAAAAGCACTTCAGGTTAAGCCTGATGGTATTTACGTTGACTGCACACTCGGGGGAGCTGGTCATAGTTCAGTCATTGCTGCTGAATTAGGAGCAGGCGGAAGACTGATCGCTTTTGATCAAGACGATACGGCACTTGCCAATGCGAAAATAGTACTTGCACCTTATGAAGATCGTGTAACGTTGATCAAAAGCAATTTCCGTCAATTGGAAGAGTCGCTATTGGCAGCAGGAGTACCGGTCAAAGATGGAGTTCCGCAAGTAGATGGCATTTTATTCGATCTTGGTGTTTCTTCACCTCAATTTGACGACGGTGACAGAGGATTCAGCTATAATCATGATGCAACTTTGGATATGAGAATGGATCAATCTGCCGAACTCACAGCCAAAACTATAGTGAATACCTGGCCGGAAGAAGAAATCGCCCGCATTTTATATCGATATGGGGAAGAAAAATTTTCAAGACGGATTGCTAAAGTGATCGTTGCCAAGCGAAGTATCCAGCCGATTGAAACAACGGGGGAACTGGCTGAGCTTGTCAAAGAAGGCATTCCAGCGGCAACAAGACGAACAGGGGGACATCCTGCGAAACGGAGTTTTCAAGCACTTCGTATTGCTGTCAATGATGAATTGGGCGCTTTTGAAGAAGCTCTTCATCAAGCAATACGTTGTCTAACGCCAGGAGGAAGAGCGGCGGTTATCACGTTCCATTCTTTAGAAGATCGTATTTGCAAACAAATTTTTGCAGAATACGTGGAGAAAAACGTCTCACCACGTGGTTTTCCGGTCTATGTCAGTACTGGTGGAGAACTAAAATTGATCAATCGCAAACCAATCCTTCCTTCGGAAGAAGAATTGGAAGAGAATTCGCGTGCAAAGTCGGCCAAACTGCGTGTTGCCGAAAAGGTGGAAAAACCAACGAAAACTTAATTTAGAGGAGACGGATCAATGGCTTATACGCGCGGCAATCTAGCTGTCAAAGAACAATCGGCTGAAAAAGCGGCTCGACGGTATCGTGAAACGACCAAAGTAGTTGTACGTCGTAGCGCGCTTCCAACGAAAGAAAAGCTGCTTTATTTGATGACTATTATTTTTTGTGCGACAGTAGCAAGTGTAATTGTTTTTCAATATGCACATATCTATGAAGTGAACAAAAATATTCAAAGTATGGATAGTGAAACGGCAAGTATTGAAAAGCAAACAACACAAAATGAAATTCGCAAATATTCGTTACAAGATCAAATTGTTGAACGTGCCACTGCTCTAGGTTACATAGAGCCTACGGATACAGCTCCAATTCAAGTATCCCGGGTAAAGGGAACAGAAGCAACAACCTCGACGACGGATGAGACACAAGGCAAGTAAACGGGGGAACCAACAGTGAATAAGAGAATAAAACTTCGTACTTTATTTATAGGGGGATGTATTACCCTCTTTTTTGCTGTACTGATTACTAAAGTATTTTGGCTACAAGTTGTTCAATCAGGTGATTGGACGGATAAAGCAATTAAACAGTGGACAGCCAACAGTAATATTTCGGCTAAACGTGGTACGATTACAGACCGTAATGGTAATGATCTGGCAATGGATGCTCCAGCTTATAATGTTGCCCTTAATCCTAGAGTTATTGATAAGTATGGGATTAAAGGCGATGTTGTAAGTCAACTTCATGCTATTCTTGGCACAGATGAAACAGAAATTGAAAAGCAAGCCACTTCTGTATTAACCAGTGGAGATGAAATAGGTCAACTTCGTACGTGGCGTGAACTTAATTCAGGTGGTCGTCTAATCGATCAAGAAAAAGCAGATCAAATTAACGCTTTTGTTAAGCAGTTGAAAGAAAAAACGGGACAAAAATGGGATGTAGGCGTTTATTTAAGTGCTGATTCCAAACGGTATTATCCTAAAAATGAATTAGCAGCTCATGTTATTGGTTATACGAATAAAGATGGTAATGCAGTTGCAGGAATTGAAGCTTATTACGATGAAAAGCTTAAAGGTACAGATGGTCATATTCAATATCTTCGTGATAAACAAGGGGATAAATTACCTGATTCCAAAGATGTCTATACTCCTGCTAAAAATGGAGATAATCTAACGTTAACGATTGATGAGACGATTCAGTATTATATTGAACAAGCTATGAAAGACGCTTATGAACAATTGAAACCTGAAAGTATCACTGTGATTGCAGCAGATCCTAATACGATGGAAATTCTAGGTATGGCAAATATGCCAACTTTTAATCCTAATAAGTTTAATGAAGTGACTGATCCTAAAGATTTCCGTAATTTGGCTGTCAAAGCGATCTATGAACCAGGTTCAACATTTAAAATTGTTACGCTCTCAGGAGCAGTACAAGAAAATCTGTTTAATCCTAATGCTACGTATCAATCCGGTTCTATTCAAGTAGGACGCACCACACTGCATGACTTGAATCATAGTGGCTGGGGAACGATTAGTTACTTAGAAGGTCTGAAACGTTCAAGTAATGTAGCTTTTGTTAATCTTGGTTATAAGATGCTTGGTGCAGAACGTTTGCGTAAATATATTGATGCTTTTGGATTCGGAGAACAGACAGGAATAGAAACGCCTGGTGAAGCTAAAGGGGCTATTAATTTCCATCCTAATATCCCGACAGAAGTAGCAACAGCCGCTTACGGTCATGGGTTGGTGCAAGTTACACCTATTCAACAGTTAGCAGCGATCTCAGCGGTAGCGAATGGCGGGAAATTATTAACACCGCATTTAGTCAAATCGATTACAGATCCCAATACAGGTGTTACTGAAAATACACAGACTAAAGTCGTTCGTCAAGTGATTGACTCGGCAACTTCTGAAAAAGTACGTGGTTATTTGGAACAAGTGGTTTCGGATCAAGACATCGGAACAGGTCGTCATGCTTATATTGACGGTTATCGTGTTGCAGGTAAAACAGGTACAGCTGTTAAAGTTATCAATGGTAAATATGATTATACGAAGCAAGTGGTATCTTTTGTAGGGTTTGCACCTGCTAATGATCCTAAGATTGCTATGATCGTGGTGATTGACCAACCGTCAGATTCGAAGCTAGGCGGAGGTACCGCAGCAGCTCCTGTATTTAAAAAAATAGTGAGCCAAGTGTTGCCTTATATGGGTATTTCCAAAGTGTTTGATGATGGTGAAACCAAACCTAAAGCAGAAGTTGCTTCTAAAAAACTGATGGCTTCATATACGGCTCCTACACTAACAGGTAAAATGCTTACAGATGCAAAGAAAAAATTGCTTGCCGATGGTATTTCATATACAACTGTCGGTTCAGGAACGAAAGTAGTCAAACAGTATCCTGCCAGTGGAGTAGCAATGACAGGTGGACAAACCATTTATTTGATGACAGAAGATCCCACCAAAATGAGTATTCCTGATCTAAAAGGAGAATCACTGCGTGATGCATTACAAATTCTATCGCTGATGAAAGTAGAAGTCACAGCGACAGGCGAAGGGTATGTATCTGAAGAAGTAGAGGCTTCTAGTGGGGGAAGACGATCTGTGACGCTTACTCTTAAATCTGCGCGAGCAACAGTAACAGGTGTAGATGATACAGAAGAAGATCCAGCAACTTCGGAAGAAGCAACAGCGCCGAAAGACGGAGAAACCGATGGCAAAGCAACTTCAGAAGGATCGTCAACAGATAAAGAAACTTCTACTGATCCGAAAGCTACTGAATCCAAAGATCCAACAACTTCGGATACTCAAACAGATTCAAGTACTACAGAGGGTAAAACCGGAAGTAGTACATCTGAAAGCAGTGCTAATCAAAATCCTGCAAGCAGTCTAGAAATTCCAGAGCCTACAGGTGCGCCTACGAATTAATGTAATCTACGATCACCCGGCATAATCAGAAAAGATAGAGTGCAAGTGGCTCTATCTTTTGTCTGCTATTTGTCGGGTATCGTTATTAATATTTAGAAAAGAGGTAAAACTATGCTTTTGTCAGAAGCAGCACATCTGCTGATCACGTCTCAGGTGCTAGGTGATGTTCACACAAAAATATCCGGTATGGAGATTGATTCTCGCAAAGTGAAGTCAGGTGATCTGTTTATCTGTCTGCCTGGTTTTACAGTCGATGGACATGATTATGCAGCTCAAGCGATTCAAAAAGGGGCTATTGCTCTAGTCGTAGAACGTCGACTGGAACTGGACATTCCTCAATTGCTAGTCAGTAGTTGTCGTCATGCTATGGTTGTATTATCCGACCATTTTTATAATCATCCAAGTAGAGCACTAACGATGATAGGAATTACAGGGACTAATGGCAAAACCACAACTTCTTATCTGATTGAGCGTATTATGAATGATGCTCATATCAATACAGGGTTAATTGGAACGATAGAAATGCGTTATAACGGCAAAGCTACACCTATGCCTCGTACAACACCAGAAGCATTAGAATTGCAACGTTTGTTACATGAAATGGTGCAATCAGATGTGAAAAGTTGTGTAATGGAAGTATCTTCTCACGCTCTAGAGCAAGGTAGAGTCAAAGGGACTGATTACCGTACAGCTATTTTTACTAATATAAGTCAAGACCATCTGGATTATCATGAAACGATGGAAGAGTACATTGCAGCCAAAGGGCTGTTTTTTGCACGTTTGGGGAACCGTTATGAAATAGACCCTGCAAAGCGTAAATATGCAGTGTTGAATAACGATGATCCTGCCGCTGAGTATTTCCGTAAAATTACAGCAGCAGATGTGATTACATATGGAGTCGATCATCCTGCAGATGTACATGCGTCAGAGATCCGAATTACCTCTCAAGGTACGACGTTCCAATTGGATACATTTAAAGGCAATACAGAGATGACTCTGAAAATGGTCGGTAAATTCAATGTCTATAATGCTCTAGCTGCGATCACAGCCGCTCTAATCGAAGATATATCGTTAGAACAGATTAAGCTGAGTCTAGAACAGATTGCTGGTGTAGATGGACGTGTAGAGTCTGTAGATGAAGGTCAGCCTTTCGCAGTGGTCGTAGATTACGCTCATACACCGGATGGATTAGAAAATGTGTTGCGTACTATCAATGAATTTGCAGAAGGTAAGATTATTACTGTCTTTGGTTGTGGTGGTGATCGTGATCGTACCAAACGTCCTTTGATGGGACAGATTGCCGCTAAATATAGTGATTATGTATGGATCACTTCAGACAATCCACGTACAGAAGATCCAGCAGCGATTCTTGAAGATATTCAAAAAGGACTACAAGAACATCATGTGGCTACAGAAAAATATGAATGTATGATTGATCGCAAGCAAGCGATAGAAAAAGCGGTTGAAATGGCGATGCCAGGAGATGTAGTATTGATTGCGGGCAAAGGTCATGAGACATACCAGATTATCGGTCAACAAACATTAGATTTTGATGATCGCCTGGTAGCCAAAGAAGCGATAAGGGGTCTTAACAAGTGATAAATACAACACTCGGTCAAATAGCCGATATATGTGGTGGACAACTTCAAGGTTCATCAGATACCTGTTTAGAAGGCGTTAGTATTAACTCCCGCCAGTTGGTTCAAGGCGGATTATTTGTTCCTATTGTCGGTGAAAAATTTGATGGACATGAATTTGTGACATCTGCGTTGACAGAAGGAGCATTAGGTTCATTATGGCAAGAAGATCATGGCACTCCACCGTCTGGAAATATTGTGATCGTGAAAGACACGCTACAAGCACTACAACAGCTTGCAGAAGATTACGTACAACAAACAGGTGTTAAAGTAGTAGGTATTACTGGCTCTAATGGCAAAACAACCACTAAAGATATCGTTTATGCTTTGCTTGCAGAAGCATACCGTGTTCATAAAACAGAAGGAAATTTCAATAATCATATTGGACTCCCTTTAACCATACTAGCTATGCCTAAAGATACCGAAATCTTAATTTTGGAAATGGGTATGAGTGGACGTGGCGAGATTGAGTTGCTATCGAATATCGCTCATCCAGAGACAACGATTATTACCAATATCGGTGAATCGCATCTTCAACAGTTAGGAAGTCGAGAAGAAATCGCTTGTGCTAAATTAGAGATTGTCAGTGGACTACGTGCAGACGGACTGCTTGTGTATTTGGGTGATGAACCTTTACTCAAACAAATTCTGTCAGAATCAGCATTTGAGCAAAAAGAAATGAACAAAATAACATTTGGACTGGATCATACTAATAATGTATATCCAACAGGTGTCATGTTTCAGGGGAAAAGTACTGTTTTCACAACAAATAGTGAATCTGATGAAGCATGGACATTACCTTTACTAGGCATGCATAATGTGATCAATGCTTTAGCCGCAATCACTGTAGCTCAACATTATCAAGTCACTCCTGAACAGATTCGTCAAGGCTTATCCAAGCTACAACTGACAGGGATGAGAATTGAAATCATTCAGGGACGTAATGGTATAACATTGTTAAACGATGCTTATAACGCTAGCCCGACTTCAATGAAAGCTGCAATCGATGTACTGGGCAATCTTAAAGGGTATCAGCGTAAAATTGCAGTACTTGGAGATATGTTAGAGTTAGGCGAAGACGAAGCGATTTATCATCAAGAAGTAGGTCAATATATTGATGGACAAGCAGATATTTTGTTTACGTATGGTCAGCTTGGACAACAGATTGCCGAAGGAGCAGCTAAAGTATTAGAAGCTTCTCAGATTCATTCTTATCTGTCCAAGCAAGAACTGATCAACGATTTATTACAAATAGCACAGGACAAAGATGCTATTTTGTTCAAAGCATCTCGTGGCATGAAGTTAGAAGAGGTCGTACAGGCGCTGATGCCTGATTCAACAAGTAACGCAAAGGCGCTGGAGGAGTAAAACGACATGGATTTTCGAATATTATTTTTAACAGCAGGAGTTTCATTTGTATTAGCAGTTATTGCTGCACCGCTTCTGATTCCGGTATTACGCCGTATGAAGTTTGGACAGCAAGTACGTGATGACGGGCCACAGAGTCATTTGAAAAAAGCAGGCACGCCGACTATGGGCGGTATTATTATTATGATTGCTTTTACATTAGCGTACGTGAAATTTTCTGTAGTGGATACGAACTTTTGGGTGTTATTGGTAGCCACACTCGGATTCGGATTAGTTGGGTTTTTGGATGATTTTATCAAAATCGGCTTGAAGCGTTCACTTGGATTAACAGCGAAGCAGAAGTTATTTGGACAGTTGTTATTTTCTGCAATTGTTTGTTATATTTTGATCCAAAGTGGACACAGTACAGCATTAGGTATTCCAGCGACATCGTTCTCATTTGATTGGGGTCCTTGGTTCTACTATCCATTTATCGTTATTATGTTGCTGGCAATTAGTAATGCAGTTAACTTTACAGATGGATTAGACGGATTGTTATCAGGTGTAAGTGCAATCGCATTTGCTGCATATGCAGTGGTAGCTGTTCAAGCAACTTCACCTGCGGCGGCTGTATGTGCAGCAGCCATGATCGGTGCTGTAATTGGATTCCTAATTTTTAATATGCATCCGGCTAAAGTATTTATGGGTGATATGGGTTCTTTAGGAATCGGTGGAGCTATTGGTGGTATAGCGATTGTAACTAAAAGCGAATTGCTATTTTTAATTATCGGAGCTGTTTTTGTTATTGAGCTGCTATCTGTTGTGATACAAGTGGTATCCTACAAAACAAGAAACGGTAAGCGAGTCTTTAAAATGGCGCCTATTCATCATCATTTTGAATTGTCAGGTTGGTCAGAATGGCGCGTCGTGACTACATTCTGGGCGGTTAGTCTAGTATTAGCTGTAATCGGCATCTACTTGAGCAAGGGGTTGTAATATATGAATGATCCTGAGACATATCGTGGACAAGAAGTCATCGTTATCGGATTAGCGAGAAGCGGTGTAGAAGCAGCCAAAGCTTTGCATCGTTTAGGAGCGATCGTAACTGTTAATGATTTGAAACCAAGAGAACAATCACCAGAAGCAGCAGAATTAGAAGCGTTGAATATTCAAGTGATTTGTGGAGGACATCCAGAAGGATTGATTCATTCGGGTATCACTTTAATGGTCAAAAATCCAGGGATTCCGTATACAGCTCCTCCGATCAAGCAAGCGCTAGATCTAGGCATAGAAGTGATTACCGAAGTGGAATTAGCTTATCGTATTTCGGATGTGCCTATGATTGGGATTACAGGCTCAAACGGCAAAACAACGACAACAACATGGGTCGGTAAAATGCTTGAAGATAATCAATTACATCCTATTGTAGGTGGGAATATTGGAATTCCTTTATGTGAAGCTGTAAGTGAAGCTCAGCCAGAGAACTGGATCGTAGCCGAATTAAGTAGCTTTCAATTAAAAGGAACGACTGATTTCAATCCCAAAATTGCTTGTTTGTTGAATGTAGCTGAGACGCATTTGGATTATCATGGTTCAATGGATGATTATGTGTCTTCTAAACGTAAGATTTTTGCAAATCAAGGCATAGACGATACAGCCATCATTAACTGGGATGACAGTTACTGTCGTAGCCTTGTGCCTTATATCCAAGCTGGTACGTTGATTCCATTTTCCATTACAGAGAATCTGGGGAATTATATAACAGCAGCAAAACAGACATCATCAACGGATTCAGCATTAACAGCAGGATTGTATGTATCTCCTGCTTATATTCCAGAAATGGAAGATGATTTACCACGTACGATGATGTATTGTGATCAAGATGGAGAAGTAGCTATTTTGCCTGTTAGTGAACTGGGTATCAAAGGTCGTTATAATATCGAAAATGCGTTAGCTGCTTGTGCAATAGCAATTGCTGCGGGTTGTCTACCGCAAAATCTTGCAGATTCACTACGTGATTTTCGTGGCGTGGAACATCGCTTAGAATATGTACAGGATCACAATCAGGTACAGTATTATAATAATTCCAAAGCAACCAATGCAAAAGCGACCATGATGGCATTATCTGCGTTTCAAGATAAAGGTATTGTCTTAATTGCGGGTGGACTGGATCGTGGTTCTGATTATATGGATTTGCTACCTGTATTTCAGCAACAAGTTAAAGCATTAGTGGTGTTAGGACAGACTCGCCACAAATTAGCTAAAGTTGCAGAACTTGCGGGTATTACGCAAGTGAAGATTATCGAAGAATCAGAGCAAGCTAACTTAGCTATCAAGCAAGCTGTAGAACAAGCAGCAGCGCTTGCTGAAGCAGAGGATATTGTCTTATTGTCTCCTGCCTGTGCAAGTTGGGATATGTTCTCTTCGTATGAAGAACGTGGAAATGCGTTTAAAGAAGCAGTACATCATTTATAAAATGGATTGTATAGACTAGCTTAAAGAGGACTTCTCCTTTACAATAGGTCATTCAGTAAATTAACTTACGAACTTAAATAATGAAATTTGAATTAAGGAGGTGATTTATCATGCGGGTCGTATTGACCGGCGGAGGTACAGGTGGTCATATCTATCCAGCACTTGCGATTGCTCAGCAATGTGAGACCGAAGGATTAGAGGCGGAATTTTTGTATATCGGTGGCAAAAGAGGATTGGAAAATAAGATTGTGCCTGAAGAAAAAATCCCTTTTGAAAGTATTGATATTACCGGTTTTAGACGTAAGTTATTTTCATTAGAAAATATTAAAACGATAAATCGCTTCATTCAGGGTGTGAAAACTTCAAAACAGCTACTTAAAAAATTTAAGCCTGATGTTGTTATTGGAACAGGTGGCTATGTATGTGGGCCAGTAGTTTATGCAGCAGCTAAGCTTAAAATCCCAACGATTGTACATGAACAAAATGCGATTCCAGGATTAACGAATCAATTTTTGAGTGGATATGCAAGTACAGTAGCTGTCAGTTTTCAAGATTCAGTGAATCGATTTCCACGTTCAAAACATGTGATGTTTACAGGGAATCCAAGAGCCACGATGGTGCAAAATGCCAATCGTGAACGTGGACTTGCTTCCTTGGGTCTACCTGCTGATGCACAGATTGTATTAGTCGTTGGAGGTAGTCGAGGTGCTAGAGCATTGGTCGAAGCCATGGTTCAGATTGCTCCTTTACTCAAGCAAAACAATTCATCGATGCATTATGTATTTGTAACCGGTGAGATCTATTATGAAGAAATTCGTGAACGGATTAGGGATGCGGTAGGATCATTTCCTTATTATCTTCATGTACTTCCTTATATTCCGAATATGCCAGAAGTGCTAGCGGCTACTTCGCTATTAGTAGGACGTGCAGGAGCTTCTTCACTGGCTGAGGTTACATCACTAGGTACACCATCTATATTGATACCGTCACCTAACGTTACCAATAATCATCAAGAAGCCAATGCTTGGGCACTACAAAAAGCAGGTGCGGCTGAAGTATTACTAGAACGTGAGTTAACAGGAGAATCGTTGTTAGCTCGAATAGACAAAGTTATGAGTGATGAAGAGGTTAGACAGAACATGTCCAAAGCAGCAACCAGCTTGGGTACACCTCAATCTGCATTTTTGATTGTTGAAGAAATGAAGCGTTTGTCAGGTGTTCTGTCCCGCTAGAAGGGGGAAGTTAACGAAATGCAGCAGTGGATGAATCTGTTATCCCAGCATGCTGTCGGTCAAGTACTTGTCAATGAACCGTTAGCAAAATATACAACATGGAGAATTGGTGGACCTGCTGATGTACTGGTTATACCTAGCAATCAAGAAGAGCTAAGTACATTGATGACTGTTCTCAAAGAACATCAGATCTCATGGACACAGCTAGGACGTGGCTCCAATCTGTTAGTCGCTGATAAAGGCATTCGTGGAGTCGTCATCAAATTAGGCGAAGGTTTTGATTATGCTACGTTTGAAGAAGATCGTATTATCGCAGGTGCTGCTCATTCCGTAGTTAAGCTTTGTATTTTAGCTGCGAAAAAAGGATTGTCTGGTCTTGAATTTGCCGGCGGTATTCCAGGTTCTGTAGGCGGTGCTGTCTATATGAATGCAGGAGCTCATGGATCAGATACCTCTAAAATTTTGCAGTCTGCTCGTATTGTTCTTCATGATGGTCAAATCGTGACATACAGTGTAGAAGACATGCAATATGCGTATCGTCATTCTATCCTGCAAGAGCAACCTGGAATCGTAGTGGAAGCTTCTTTTCAAATGAAATTAGGCGACCGTACTACAATTATGGCTGAAATGAATACACATAAAGATCGCAGACGTCTTACACAACCATTGCAGCAACCTTCAGCAGGGAGTGTTTTCCGTAATCCACCTGGAGATCACTCGGCTCGCTTGATCGAAGCAGCAGGTCTTAAAGGATATCGAATCGGTGGAGCAGAAATATCGACTCAACATGCTAACTTTATTGTCAATGTGGGACAAAGTACTGCGGCTGATGTATTAGAGTTAATCTCGCATGTGCAAAAAGAAGTTGTGAAGCAGTTCGGTATAGAGCTTCAACCGGAAGTTTATCTGATGGGTGAAAAGTAAATAGAGCCGTATACAGCGATAGCTAAAGCACATTTAGGTATTCAGCATTCTGCATGATATAATGACAATGACTTTAATGAATAGAACCTAAAAAAGATTTGTGGAGATCGCTATGGTAAAGCAAAAATTAACTGTTATTCCGAATAACAAATCGACTGGCAATCGCAGACCTTCCTTTAACCCAAAAATGACTCGCAAAACGCGATTGATTATTTTATTATCGCTTATACTGATAATCGTCATCGGAATTGTATTCTGGTTTTCGCCTATTGGTAAAATATCGCAAATCACGTTTAAAGGAAATACATTCACAGCCAAAACAGATTTATTGAATGTAAGTGGATTGGCTAAGGGAAATGCCTTTTTTGGCACATCGGCAACAACAATCGAGAAAAAGCTATTAACGATTCGTTCGATTGAAGATGCAGAAGTCATTAAGCATTTTCCAGGTCAAATTGATATTACAATCAAAGAGTATCCTGTAGTGGCATATGAACTACAAGATTCCGGAGAACTAACAGCTATCTTGCAAAGTGGAGCTTTAGTACGAGCCGATACACGCGGAGTTGCTGTGGAGAAGCCAGTGCTTACAGGTTGGAATGATTTCGAAGCGCAGAAAATACAATTGTGCAAAGTATTAGGGACGATCCCTAACGAGTTGTCTTCTGATATTTCTGAGATTAGTCCATCACCAACGCCTTCTTTTCCAGACCGAATCAAAATCTATACACGTTCTCGCTTTGAAGTGATCACAAGTGTGTCACTTTTGGCTGATAAAGTAGAGTATTTAAATCAGGTTATCGAGACTCAACCACCAGGTGTGATTACGATGCTTGAAGCCGATGCATATACTCCTTTTAATCCAGAAGACGTAGCAGAGCAGGAAGTTGCACCTTAGGATTTGACCGTTTGTAACTCATAAATACGAACGTTTTGTAAAATCATATCGATACAATACTTTCTGCAATGACCGAAAGATGCTAGAATGAAAGTTGTAGATATTAAAGTTTTGTAAACTTTTAAAAATTTATGACGAAAATAGCTGACCTGATCCTTTTTTCTTCAACCTTTTTATAATGCAAACCAGTGTTCAAAAAGTTTGGAGAAAAAAGAGGGAAAGCATAGGTAATGTTGAATATTAATGTAGAGAGCAATTTTGGGAACCAATTTATTTCGGAAATTCAATTTCCAACACATAATGGTGTTATTCTTAAGGATTTAGATACATCATTTTTATTACAGGATAGCGGGAGGTGCCTAGGGCTTGAGCAACAATGACATCATTGTTAGTTTGGACATCGGTACATCCAAAGTTCGTGCTATTATCGGGGAAATCAACAATGGAACCTTTAATATTATTGGAGTTGGATCTGCCGACTCGGAAGGAATTCGTAAAGGTGCGATCGTAGATATTGATCAAACTGTACAATCCATCCGTAGTGCTGTTGATCATGCCGAGCGTATGGTCGGCATTCAGATATCTGAAGTTATCGTTGGTATTTCAGGCAATCATATCGGACTTCAAACGAGCCACGGAGTAGTTGCCGTATCCAATGAAGATCGTGAGATTGGTGAAGAAGATATCGAACGTGTATTAAAAGCGGCAGAAGTAATCGCTCTGCCACCAGAACGGGAAATTATTGACGTTGTCGCTAAACAGTACGTGGTTGATGGGTTAGAAGGAATTCAGGACCCGCGCGGAATGATTGGTGTTCGTCTAGAAGTAGAAGCTACGATCATTACAGGAGCCAAAACTTCTATTCATAATCTTCTTCGTTGTGTAGAAAAAGCAGATCTTCGTATTAAGGATCTTGTATTAATCTCTTTAGGTGCAGGTCAATTGGCTTTGTCTAAAGATGAAAAATCAATGGGTTCGATTCTAGTGGATATCGGTGCAGGTTCATCCACGATTGCGATTTTTGAAGAAGGTTCGCTTAAAGCGACATCGACTTTGCCAATCGGGGGAGAGTTTGTCACTAATGATATTGCTTATGGACTACGTACCCTAACAGAACATGCTGAGAAAGTGAAGCTGAAGTATGGCTGTGCTTTGATAGATGATGCTGCTTCTGATGTGGTATTCAAAGTGATGCGTATTGGCAGTAACGTAGACAAAGAATTCACACAACAAGATTTAGCAGCTATTATTGAGCCTCGTGTTCAAGAAATTTTTCAACTGATTCGTCAAGAAGTCACAAGACTCGGTTATCAAGAGCTTGCTGGTGGTTATATACTCACAGGAGGTACAGTTTCAATGCCGGGCGTTTTAGAAGTCGCTCGCGAAGAACTGGCAGCTTCTGTAAGAATAGCAGTTCCTGATTATATTGGTGTACGTGATCCTGCTTATACAAGCGGGGTAGGCATTTTGTATAATGTCATCCGCAATATCCGTGGTGGTGGAAGCACGGCTGGGACTAACAAAAAAGCACCAGCACGTAACAAAACAACCTCGACCCCGGAAAGCAGTGCCAAGCCGGGCTTGATTGAACGGTTAAAAAATATGTTCAGTGAGTTTATATAAGCTAACGTTCTATTTTAAATGGGAACAAGCTATTCATGGACAACGAGGGGGAGATGGGAAAGTATGTTAGAATTTGATTTCGAAATGGAAAGCCTAGCCCAGATCAAAGTCATCGGTGTAGGTGGCGGCGGAAGCAATGCTGTTAACCGTATGATTGAGAATGGTGTTCAAGGCGTGGAATTTATAACGGTTAATACAGATGCTCAAGCATTGCATTTAGCTAAATCTGAACACAAATTGCAAATCGGTGATAAATTGACGCGCGGTTTGGGTGCAGGAGCTAATCCAGATGTAGGTAAAAAAGCAGCTGAAGAATCTCGTGACCTGATCATGAGCACTCTTAAAGGTGCTGATATGGTATTCGTTACCGCAGGTATGGGTGGCGGAACAGGAACAGGTGCTGCACCTGTTATTGCTGAGATCGCTAGAGAATGTGGCGCATTGACAGTCGGTGTAGTCACTCGTCCATTTACTTTTGAAGGACGCAAGCGCTTTTCACAAGCAGAGCTAGGTATTGAAGGATTGAAAGAAAAAGTAGATACATTGATCGTTATCCCTAATGATCGCTTGCTTGAAATTGTTGACAAAAAGACACCTATGTTAGAAGCGTTCCGTGAAGCTGATAATGTATTGCGTCAAGCTGTACAAGGTATTTCTGATCTGATCGCAGTACCAGGACTCATCAACCTTGACTTTGCCGATGTAAAAACAATCATGACTGAGCGTGGTTCAGCATTGATGGGTATTGGTGAAGCAACAGGGGAGAACCGTGCAGCAGAAGCAGCACGTAAAGCGATTATGAGTCCGTTACTTGAAACTTCCATTGAAGGTGCACGTGGTGTGATTATGAACATTACAGGCGGTAACAACCTTTCATTGTATGAAGTTAATGAAGCAGCAGAAATCGTAATTTCAGCATCAGATCCAGAAGTGAATATGATCTTTGGTGCGATTATTGATGAAGATCTGAAAGAAGAGATCAAAGTCACTGTTATCGCAACAGGATTTGAACACAAACCGGCACAACCATTGCCACCAGTACGTCGTCCGTCTCAGCCTGTCGATGAATCTACACCAGCACCAACTAACAATGTAGAAGACAAAGACAAGGCGCCGACATCGCGTCCGTACAACAATACAAATACTACACAACCTAGTGGAGATCAGTTGGATATTCCAACATTCCTACGCAATCGTTCTCGTCACAAAAACGATTAGGTGCTAGCAATATAATGATTATGCGAGGGGCTTGTTTTCTACGGAAAACAGGTCTTTTTCATTTGATTATATATTGAGTTGAATAATGGTATGATCTAAGTAAGATAAAGGTATAGGTATAGTCGAATACCTTTAAAATATTTTGTTTAATATGAGGTGTATACATGGAGAAGTTTGTAAGCCGTACGATAAGTAGCGGACCTGAATTATTTGAGTTAGATACTTCTGCATATAGTCATGGAATTACAGCAGGATTTACAGGACGCAAAGGTGGAGTCAGTCAAGCGCCTTATGATTCATTTAATCTGGCTTATCATGTGAATGATCAACCAGAAGATGTGTTGCAAAATCGGAAGTTGTTATGCGATGAATTAAAGTTTGAGTATACTCACTGGGTATCGGGAGAACAGGTACATAGTAATCATATAGAGATCGTTACAGCAGAACATGCAGGTAAAGGCTGGCTTGATCGTGAGAGTGCTTTTCAAAATACAGATGGATTAATCACTAACGTACCAGGTATCTTGTTAACTTCTTTTTATGCAGATTGTGTACCGCTGTATTTTATAGATTCTGTTCGACAAGTTGTAGGGCTTGCTCATGCAGGTTGGAAAGGAACAGTAGCTAACATTGCAGGCGAAATGATTGAAACGATGAGAACGCAGTATGGGAGTGTTATATCAGATATCCATACTGCTATTGGTCCTTCTATCGGTGGAGAAAGTTATGAAGTCGATCACAAAGTCATGGATGCCGTAAACGTTTGGGAAAGCAAGTTAATGGGTAATGGTGAACAACCTCTTTATGCCCGTCCGGGCGATAATGGTAAAACTTGGCTAGACCTCAAACAATTAAATCGACAATTCATGATTTTTGCAGGAATACCTGCTGAACATATCGAAATGAGTAATTGGTGTACTTACCGTAACCACGATCTATTTTTCTCGTATCGGGCTGACGGAGGAATAACCGGCAGAATGGCGAGTTGGATAGGTATAGAAACGGAGTGAAATGCAGTTGGGATTACAAGATCGAATAGAGCATGTTGAACAGCTTATTGAAGAAGTATGTAAACGAAGTGGACGCAAGCGTGAAGAGATTCAACTTGTAGCAGTCACTAAATATGTCTCTGTTGCCAAAACGTCTCAAGTGTTAGATGCAGGGCTTTTGCATCTAGGCGAAAATCGCTGGCAAAATGCTGAAGATAAATGGAATCAATTACACGAACGTGGCGTATGGCATTTTATCGGTCATTTGCAAACGAATAAAGTCAAAGATGTGATTGGCAAATTTGAATATATTCATTCACTGGATCGCTTGTCGTTAGCAAAAGAAATACAAAAAAAAGCGAGTTCAATGGATATTCGTGTTAAAGTATTGGTACAAGTAAATATCTCTGGTGAAGAATCCAAATACGGATTGACACCAGAACAAGTAGATTCCTTTTTTGAACAAATATCTGCCTTCTCTAATCTAGAAGTAGTAGGTTTGATGACGATGGCTCCAGAAGTAGATCATGCCGAAATGACACGTCCTGTATTCCGAGGACTTCGCGAATTAAGAGATGATATTAATAATCGTGGATTAACGAAAAATCCACTTACACATTTATCTATGGGCATGTCGGGTGATTTTGAAATTGCGATTGAAGAAGGCGCCACATTTGTGCGACTTGGCTCCATATTAGTAGGTAAAGAGGAGGATTAACGATGGGTGTAATGAATCGCTTTATGAACTTCTTAGGACTTCAAGAAGAAGAGGAAATTGTTGAGCGCGAACAGATTATGGATGATGATGAAGAACCTCGTGAAACCTCTGGCACAGAATTACGTAAGAACAATAGAGCCAGTAATGTCGTTAGTATTCATTCTCAGAAAAATGTGAAAGTGATTTTGAATGAGCCTCGTAGTTATGATGAAGCTCAAGATATTGCAGACCATTTACGTTCTCATCGTTCAGTTATTGTCAATTTACAACGTGTTCGTATCGATCAAGCGACACGTATTATTGATTTTATGAGCGGAACCGTTTATGCACTTGGAGGCAGTATTTCAAAAATCGGGGGTAACATTTTTCTGTGTACACCGGATACCGTCGAAATTGAAGGCACTATCGCTGAAATTTTAGGCGAAGATTACGAATATAACAAGACGAGGTGACGCAATTTTGGAAACAGCTTTTGCAGTGTTAAATGCTTTATATCGAATTTATACGTATATGATCATTATTTATATTTTACTTTCTTGGTTGCCTAGCGCTCGTGAAAGTTCTTTCGGGCAAATTCTAGCACGATTAGTAGAACCTTATCTTGCTCCTTTCCGTCGCTTTATACCACCAATTATGGGAGCCATTGATATATCTCCGATTGTAGCATTATTCGTACTACAATTAGCATTTAGTGGATTAATATTTTTATTGAGAAGTCTTATCTACTAATTTAATAATGATGTAACAAAAAAATTACACTTGCTCTAAATATGAAAGGTATGAACAACATCATGCAAAGCAATATTTATCATCATTTTCATCCAGATGAGCGAGAGTTTGTGGAACGGGCTGCGGAGTGGATCGATAACGCAGCCCGTTATCATGAGCTAAAGCTGACCGATTTTTTGGATCCACGTCAGGCTTATATTCTCCATATTCTCGCTGCTCGTAATCTAGATGTGCATATCCGATTGGATGGAGGATCAGAACATTCTGAACGGAAGCGTGCTCTTATTGGACCGGATTATATGGATTTAGACAACGAAGATATGAATTTATCAGTATTATCGATCACACCAGAAGGACGCAAGTTCGCTGATCTGGAGCATGGCGATTATATGGGTTCTATTTTAGGACTGGGTATGAAACGAGGTAAGATTGGAGATATCCACGCATTGGCGGATGGTTGTCATACAGTGGTGTCGTCTGAGATTGCTTCTTATTTGCATCTAAATTTAACCCAAGTGCATCGTCTTCATGTGATGACTGAGATTTTACCGATTACCGATTTGCAAGTGGCTACTCCAGAATTGCAGTCGATGGAGCTAACCGTAGCTTCTCTACGTTTGGATGGGATAGCAAGCGATGTCTATCGGATGAGTCGTAGTAAAATTCTAGTCCCGATCAAAGCAGGACGTTGTCGTGTCAATTGGAAAGTGGAAGAAAATCCTTCGTATGCTTTGCAACAAGGCGATATGATTTCTATTCAAGGATTAGGTCGTTTTAAAGTATTAGAGATGGATGGAATTACAAAAAAAGGAAGATATCGAGTCAAAGTAGGTAAATTTGTTTGATAAAGAATAGAACACACCGGGATTAAATGTATTCTTTATACAGCAAATTTATTTATTTTGTAGTGTCTTTGGCAGGGATATATCCTTATGCGTCGAAATGAAGTATCATAGCAATAACGAGGCAATTCAACGGCCTAAACATTACAGGAGGTGTCCAACATGCCATTAACCCCGCTTGATATACATAACAAGGAATTCTCGCGTCGTTTGCGTGGTTATGATGAAGACGAAGTAAATGAATTCCTAGATCAGGTGATCAAGGATTATGAGGGAGCGATCCGTGAAAACAAAGAACTGCAAAGTCAGTTAATGTCTATTCAGGAACGTCTTGATCATTTTGCGAATCTGGAAGATACATTGAGTAAAACGATTATTGTTGCTCAAGAAGCTGCCGATGAAGTTCGTAATAATGCGAAAAAAGAAGCTCAATTGATTATTAAAGAATCCGAGAAAAATGCGGATCGTATTATCAATGAGTCATTATCCAAATCACGCAAAGTGTCGATGGAAGTAGAAGAGCTCAAAAAACAAGCTTCTATTTACCGCACACGTTTCCGTACATTGGTAGAAGCTCAATTAGAGCTACTTAGTCAAGATGGATGGGATGCTTTGGAAAATCAAACGCGTGAACTGCAACGTACAAGTAATGAACGTGATCGTGAAAGAGATCGTCTAGAAGATCGCGACCGTGACCGCGATAGAGACAGAGATCGTGAACGAGATCGCGATAATGAAGAACAGCACAGTTCAGGCGATTTGTATTAAGATTAATGTTGTAAGTTGACATTTAAAGCCTAAAGCGCTATAAATATTTTATAACTTATTTCGATTTGTTCGTGTAGACGAATATAAATATGAACATCACCATTCGTTGATAGGGTCAGTACATCATACATGTGTTCACAGAGAGTTGGCGGTTGGTGCAAGCCAATGAACATCGTATGATAGAATATCCCCCTGGAGAAGCGAGGCTGAACCATAATGCAGTAAGCCGAGCCGGATTGCCAACCGTTACAGAGGCACCGCATCATTTGTGCGGATCTAAGGTGTCACTTTGCCTTGTACCCAAAGGAAAACAGTACCTATAACTGGTTTTCGTTTGAGTGGGTACGATGAAGGATTGAAGTGAAACAAGGGTGGTAACGCGAGCAACCTCGTCCCTTTCTGGGATGGGGTTTTTTGATGTTTTCACAATGAATAGTTATAACGTATTAAATATCTGTAGATGGGGAAGGATGACAAAATCATGCAAAGAGTAGATGTCAAAGAAAAAGCACGTACACGTGATTTACGGATTTTAAATAAATGGAATGAGGAAAATACATTCCAACGTTCTATTCAGAATCGCGAAGGCAAACCTAACTTTGTTTTTTATGAAGGTCCACCAACAGCTAACGGTAAGCCTCATATCGGTCACGTTCTTGGACGTGTCATCAAAGATTTTGTAGGTCGTTACCAGACGATGAAAGGATACCGTGTTGTTCGTAAAGCAGGTTGGGATACGCATGGTCTTCCTGTAGAACTTGGTGTACAGAAAAAATTAGGCATCTCTCACAAACCTGAGATTGAAGAGTACGGTGTAGAGAAATTTATTCAAGAGTGTAAAGCAAGTGTATTTGAATATGAGCAACAATGGCGTGATCTTACATCTGCGATTGGGTACTGGACAGATCTAGATCATCCGTATGTAACGCTTGAGAATAACTATATTGAAAGTGTGTGGAACAATCTTGCGACGATTCATGATAAAGGTCTATTGTATCGTGGGCACCGTGTAAGTCCATATTGTCCTGATTGTCAGACGACACTAAGTTCTCATGAAGTGGCTCAAGGATATAAAGATGTCAAAGATTTGAGCGCAACCGCAAAATTCAAATTAGATGATAGTGGTGAATATATTCTAGCTTGGACAACTACACCTTGGACATTGCCTTCTCACGTAGCATTAGCTGTTAATCCAGATATGGATTATGTACGTGTGAGTCAAGATGGAAGCGTCTATATCGTTGCCAAAAATCTGGTAGACGATGTGATGAAAGATGGTAAAGGCGAATATGAAGTGCTTAGTACATTAAAAGGTGCAGAATTAGTAGGCAAAACCTATGCGCCACCTTTTAACTATTTTACAGCAGAAAAAGCAAACATCATTTTAGGTGCAGATTTTGTTACCGATGCAAGTGGTACAGGTATTGTTCATATGGCGCCTGCTCATGGTGAAGATGATTATCGTGTCTGCCGTGAAAATGGAATCAGCTTTGTGAATATGGTGGATTTAGAAGGTAAATTTGTAGCAGAAGTAACTGATTTTGCAGGTCGTTTTGTTAAAGATTGTGATATTGATATCGTGCGTTTGTTGTCTGAAAAAGATCGTTTGTTCAGCAAAGAAAAATATGAGCATACGTATCCATTCTGCTGGCGTTGTGATACACCACTTCTATACTATGCAATGGACAGCTGGTTTATCCAAACGACAGCAGTCAAAGAACAACTGATCGCTAACAATAAAGAAGTGGATTGGTATCCAGGGCATATACGTGATGGACGCTTTGGTAAATTTTTGGAAGACTTAGTAGACTGGAATATCAGTCGTGATCGTTACTGGGGTACACCGCTTAACGTATGGGTCTGTGCAGAGACAGGTGAACAATTTGCGCCACATAGTATCGCTGAACTTCGCGCGCGTGCGATTGGTGATGTTCCTGAAAATATTGAACTACACAAACCGTATGTAGATGATATCAAAGTACGCAGTTCATGTGGTCAATATGAAATGATTCGTACACCTGAAGTGATCGACGTATGGTTCGATAGTGGTTCCATGCCTTTTGCTCAACAACATTATCCTTTTGAAAATCAAGATACGTTCCAAGAACAGTTCCCGGCAGATATGATCTGTGAAGGTATCGATCAGACTCGTGGTTGGTTCTACAGTCTATTAGCAGTGTCTACGTTAATCACAGGCAAAGCACCTTACAAAGCTGTTATGGCGACAGGTCATGTCTTGGATGAACAAGGACAGAAAATGTCCAAGTCTAAAGGTAATGTTATTGATCCGTGGGAAGTCATTGATGAGTATGGAACAGATGCGTTCCGTTGGGCATTGTTATCCGATAGTGCACCATGGAATAGCAAACGTTTCTCTAAAGGTATTGTCGGCGAAGCGAAATCTAAAATGGTTGATACTCTTGTGAATACACATGCCTTTATGACATTGTATGCAACGATTGATGGATTCGATCCAGCAGAACATCCTTTCCAACCGTCAGCACATAAATTGGATCGTTGGATTCTATCTCGTCTGAACAGTTTAATCAAACAAGTAGAAAAAGGATTAGCTGTTAATGACTTCTTAAATGCTTCCAAAGCGATCGAAGCTTTTGTTGATGAACTCAGTAACTGGTATATCCGTCGTTCGCGTGATCGTTTCTGGGGTAGTGGTCTAACTGAAGATAAATTAGATGCTTACCGCACATTAACAGAAGTATTATTAACAACAGCCAAATTGATTGCACCATTTACACCTATGCTAGCTGAAGATATCTATCTAAACCTAAGCAGTGGTGAAAGTGTGCATATGGATGACTATCCTGTTGCCAATGAAGATCTGATCGACCTTGAGCTAGAACGTGATATGGAAACGGCTCGTCGTATTGTTGAATTAGCACGTAATGTACGTAACGAAACAGGGCTCAAAACACGTCAACCGCTATCTGAGCTGATCGTTTCATTGGACAAAGATTTTGATTTGAATAGTTATGAAGAGATCATCAAAGATGAGATCAATGTCAAAGGTATCCATACGGAGACCGATGATTCTGGATTTGTTGACTTCACTCTTAAATTAAATCTTAAAGTTGCTGGTAAGAAATACGGTAAAAACGTAGGTTTCTTGCAAAACTTCTTCAAAGGCATGGCTGTAGAAGAAACGCGTAAAGTAGTTGAAGATGGCTTCTTGCATATTCTTTCTCCAGAAGGCGAAGAATTACAAGTGACGAACGAAGAACTATTAGTTGAGAAAAAAGCGAAGTCTGGTTTTGCTTCTGCATCTGGTTATGGTCTAACAGTGGCACTCAATACAGATGTAACACCTGAACTAGAGCAAGAAGGATGGGTACGTGAGATTGTACGTGCTGTCCAAGACTATCGTAAAAAATTAGATTTACCTATTGAGAAATATGTCAATTTAACACTGTCTGTGAATGATGATCTTCGTCAAGCGATCCAAACATTTGATCATGTCCTTCGTGAAAATGTATTGGTTAATGATGTATCGTTTGCTAGAGAAGAAGGCATGGAACAAGTTGAATTAATGGGTCAAAATGTAGGTATCCGTATTTCGTAAATAACAGCTATACGAATCACACGCTACGTTATACATTCAATACGCATGAGCATCATTGATCTACTTTTAGAGTAGTGAGATGATACTCATGCTTTTTATTATCAGGCTTCTCAATAGACGACTGATTCTAGGCTGTGCTACAATAAACAAAGCTGTGTTTAGTGGTAGTATTGGACGAAGCACATGGATAAGATATCAATAGGGTGGAGGATTATTGTGATATATTATGTGATTGCAATTATAGCGATTATTGTAGATCAGTTAACCAAATACTGGATCGCTACTGGGATGGAACGAGGAGATCAGATTTCAGTGATCGGCAATTTCTTTTTGATTACTTCCCACCGTAATCAAGGTGCTGCTTTTGGTATTTTGCAAAATCAACGCTGGTTTTTTGTCGTTGTTACTTTAATAGTCGTTGTTGCGATTATATGGTATATCCAAAAAGTAAAATCACAACCGGATAAATTATTGCCTGTTGCTTTGTCACTTGTTTTAGGTGGAGCAATTGGTAACTTTATTGATCGTGCACGTATGGGAGAAGTCGTAGACTTTTTACAATTTAACTTCGGTAGTTATACGTTTCCGATTTTCAATGTAGCCGATTCTTGTATTGTGGTTGGGGTGGCATTGATTATTATAGACGCACTGCTGGATATGAGCCGTCAGAAGAAACAAGCTGTCGGTCATGAAGAGGAGAATGTTTAGTGAGTAAGCAAGACAAATCAGAGCTAAATGAAGTTCAAGATACACAGTCGGTAGAGCAGGATATGCCTGATCTGGAACATGCTGAAGAAATCGGTGATGATGAGACAGAAGTAAACGCTGGACAAATGATGGAATGGACAATCGATGCTGAAGATGCCAAAACTCGTATTGATAAATACATTACAGACTTATTGCCAGAAGGTTTCTCACGTTCTCAAGTACAACAATGGATCACAGATGGCTTAGTGACTGTAGATGGCAAAGTTATTAAAGCGAATCATAAATTGATAGAAAATGAACAGGTTATCGTTCAACTGCCAAGTCTATCTACTGTAGAAATCGAAGCACAAGATATTCCGCTTGAGATCGTCTATGAAGATTCAGATGTAATCGTGATTAATAAGCCTCGTGGTATGGTTGTCCATCCTGCTGTCGGTCATTCTTCCGATACACTGGTTAATGCTTTGATGTATCATTGCAAAGACTTATCAGGGATCAATGGCGAAGTGCGTCCGGGTATCGTACATCGTATTGATAAAGATACAACAGGATTATTGATGGCTGCCAAAAATGATAAAGCTCATGCTTCATTATCAGAACAGCTCAAAAATCATACGGTTACCCGCAAATATATAGCGCTTGTTCATGGTAATGTAGATCATGATCAAGGAACAATAGATGCACCGATCGGTCGTTCTCCACAGAATCGTAAAATGTTTACGGTTACGGAGAAGAACAGCAAGCATGCAGTGACCCATTTTGTAGTGACAGAGCGTTTTGGTGATTTTACATTAGTCGAACTTCGCCTTGAGACAGGACGTACACATCAAATTCGTGTGCATATGAAATTTATCGATCATCCGCTAGTGGCAGATCCGATGTATGGACGTGTAAGAGCCAAGACATCCACACTGGATGGGCAAGCATTACATGCAGCAGTACTTGGGTTTGTTCATCCTACAACAGGTGAATATTTAGAATTCCAAGCACCGATCCCTGATGATCTTGAACAAGTGTTGTTTTCACTACGTAATCGTTAAGCCATGAATAAGTCAAAGAAGTCATTCTATCACTAGAATGGCTTCTTTTTTATGTCTACATCCTATCGACAACTAATTCAATAGAACATTGTAATGGATCATCATGAATAAATAATGAATAAAAATCGATTAAAATGATATTTTTACTTATAATTGTGGATATTTATTCGTATATATTGTATAATTATGATTATTAAAACGAAGTGTGATAATCCTTTTACAACTATATAATGATTTCTTCATCATCCCACGGTAAGTTGTGCGGTTGACAGTGACTCAAGTTTCTGTCATAATTCATTTCAGATGAATAAGCACCTTTAATTCAGTCCCGTGAGACTGGCAAGGTAACGTGAACGATGTTCACTGTAGGACACCCTCTGTGTGGAGTGGTGCATACTACAGTGCGTCTGAGTATGACTGTCATGACGTGTGTCTATGACTACAGACTCCTTGCCGTTTTAGGGCAGGGAGTCTTTTTTATACCCTGTCTTAGAACGTGCAATCTAGTCAGGAAATCAAGTATGACCAGACACGCGTTATGATGTTGACCACGGGGCCCAGGGTGTACACAACCTGAGGAGGCTAACGATAATGAATACAGAGACTCGCATTATCATGGATGAGACAGCAATCCGCCGCGCACTTACACGTATTGCACATGAGATTTTGGAGAAAAATAAAGGGATTGAAGATTGTATTCTGGTCGGTATTCGTACACGTGGTATTTACCTGGCACAACGGATTGCAGAGCGTATTCAAGAAATTGAAGGCAAACCTGTTCCTTGTGGAGAGCTAGATATTACAGGATATCGTGATGACCAAGACAATGGACGTCCTACAGATATCAATAGTAGCACAATGCTTACACCAGCGAATCTAAGCATTCGCAACAAAAAAATTATTTTGTTCGATGATGTACTTTACACAGGTAGAACAATTAGAGCGGCAATGGATGCACTAATGGATTGTGGACGACCTGAAATGATTCAACTGGCTGTACTGGCAGATCGTGGACATCGTGAACTTCCGATTCGCCCGGATTACATTGGCAAAAATGTACCGACTTCTAAATTAGAAGAGATTGAAGTACGACTTAGCGAAATCGATGGTAGTGATCAAGTGAATATTATGCAACATCGTGAGGTGACTGCATGATTATGACCAACACTACAGTGAAACAACGCAGTCTACTCGGTCTCAAAGGTATGAGTCAACCGGAGTTAGTGTCTATACTTGATCGTGCTGCGTATTGGGATGCACATACAGAGAAACAAGTATCTGTTTTGCAATCACGCTTTGTCGCAAATATGTTTTTTGAAAATAGTACACGTACACGATTCTCTTTCGAAATGGCTGAGAAAAGGCTTGGTGCAGAAGTACTTAACTTTACTTCGGCAGTCTCTAGTGTTGAAAAAGGTGAATCTATCTACGACACAGTTCGCACACTTGAGAGTATGGGTATCGATGCAGGAATTATTCGCTTGAAACCTTCAGGAGTGTTGCAAGAATTAGCAGAGAAAGTAAATGTACCGCTTATTAATGCAGGCGATGGTAACAATGAGCATCCAACACAAGGATTGCTTGATCTGTATACTATGCGACAAGAGTTTGGCGAATTAAAGGGTCTGCATGTAGCAATTGTTGGAGATATTTTACACAGCCGTGTCGCTCGCTCGAATCTATGGGCATTGCAGACAATGGGTGTCAAAGTAAGCTTCTGCGCACCGAACAATATGCGTGCCGATGATATGGGAGATGTTTCTTATATCAGTATGGAAGAAGCGTTGCAAGCAGATGTAGTGATGATGTTAAGAGTGCAACTTGAACGCCATGCAGTAGGCATGCTCAAGTCAGCAGAAGAATATCGCCTACAATATGGATTGACCGAAGAAAGAGCTGCCCGGATGAAAAAGCATGCGATTATTATGCACCCGGCTCCAGTCAATCGTAATGTTGAGATCGATGATGCACTGGTGGAAAGTCCTAAATCAAAAATTTTCCCACAAATGCAAAATGGTGTACCGATTCGGATGGCTGTGATTGAAAGAGCCTTACGTAACTAAGCACTACGATGATCAACAATACAACTTCGGAGGTTAACAATGACACTTTTTATCAAAAACGCAAATGTATTGAACGGAAATAACGAACTGAAAATCAAACATATATGGATCGAAAATAATAGTATTAAACATTTATTTACAGGCGATCAAAATGCAGCAGAATTGCTTGTCCAATATGGAGCAGGTAAAGAAGTAACAGAAATTGATGCATCTGGTAAGCTAGTTACACCAGGATTAATTGATATGCATGTTCATTTACGTGAACCTGGTTTTGAACACAAAGAAACAATTGCAACCGGTACAGCATCAGCGGCAAAAGGTGGATTTACAACGATTGCTTGTATGCCTAATACACGCCCGGTAACAGATAATGCGGATACGGTGAAGCTTGTACTGGACAAAGCAGCAGAAGCAGGCAGTGTTAAAGTACTTCCTTATGCAGCGATTACTTTAAATGAGCTAGGCAGAGAATTAACAGACTTTACAGCACTCAAAGCAGCAGGGGCTATCGGATTCACCGATGATGGTGTAGGTGTACAAAATGCACAAATGATGAAAAATGCGATGGCACTTGCCGCTTCGATGGATATGCCAGTCATTGCTCACTGTGAAGATGATTCACTGGTCGTTGGAGCATCAGTTAGTGAAGGCGAATTTGCTCGTAAACATGGTCTCAAAGGGATTCCAAATGAGTCTGAAGCTATCCATGTAGGACGTGACATTTTACTGGCTGAAGCTACAGGTGTTCATTATCATGTGTGTCATGTCAGTACAGAGCAATCAATTCGCTTGATCCGCTTAGCCAAATCGATCGGTGTCAAAGTGACTGCTGAGGTATGTCCGCATCATTTGATCTTATCGGATGAAGATATTCCAGGTATGGATGCGAACTGGAAAATGAATCCACCTCTACGTACACCACGTGATGTAGAAGCTTGTATTCAAGCATTAGAGGATGGAACGATTGATATTATTGTGACAGACCATGCTCCTCATAGTGAAGAGGAAAAAGCAAAAGGAATGGAATTAGCACCTTTCGGTATCGTCGGATTCGAGACCGCATTTCCATTGTTATATACCAAATTTGTAAAAACAGGACGCTGGTCATTACAAATGCTTGTAGATCGCATGACATCTGATCCAGCTAAAGTATTCCGCTTACCAACAGGGCGCTTAGAGCAAGGGGCTCCTGCTGATCTAACCGTGATTGATCTGGAAACAGAGCAAGTGGTTGATCCAACTACATTTGCTACAAAAGGAAAAAATACACCATTTACCAACTGGACATTACAAGGTTGGCCACAGACAACGATCGTAGACGGTCAAGTCGTGTGGTCGCAGGAAGCTACGGCTTCCAAAGCATAAATATACTAAAAAATGATATAAATATTCATTTTAATATAACAAACTTTTAAGATAGATAGAGGAGTGAAACGGGATGCAGGCAAAATTGTTATTAGAAGATGGAACATTATTTACAGGCCGTAGTTTCGGAGCAGAAGGCGAAACAACTGGAGAAGTTGTATTTAATACCGGAATTACCGGTTACCAAGAGGTGCTATCTGACCCTTCATATTGTGGACAGATCGTCACGATGACGTATCCACTGATCGGCAACTATGGTATTAACCGTGATGACTTTGAATCGGTTCGTCCGTACATTAATGGATTCGTTGTTCGTAGACATGAGCCTGTACCTAGTAACTGGCGTGCTCAATACACGATTGATGAGTTGCTACGCGAACATGGCATTATCGGAATAAGTGATATTGATACACGCATGTTAACACGTCGTATCCGCCATCAAGGAACAATGCGAGGCATTTTGACAAGCGGATCATTATCAACAGAAGAATTGATGGAGCGTCTGAACAGTAGCGTATCGGCTACGAACCAAGTAAGTCACACTTCAACTTCTCATATTTATACAAGTCCAGGACCGAAAGAACGTATTGTACTGATCGATTACGGCGCAAAAACAGGGATTGTACGTGAACTGTCTCAGCGTGGTTGTGATGTTGTGGTTGTACCGCAAGATACAACAGCAGAACAGATTCGCCGTCTGCATCCAGATGGTATTCAATTATCTAACGGTCCAGGAGATCCGAAAGATGTACCGGCTGCGGTTAAAGTGATTGAAGAATTACTTGGCGAATATCCAATCTTCGGTATTTGCTTAGGACATCAATTGTTCGCTTTGGCTTGCGGAGCAGACACAGACAAATTGAAATTTGGACATCGTGGTGGTAACCATCCTGTCAAAGATTTGCAAACAGGTCGTTGCTACATTACATCGCAAAATCATGGTTATACGGTGAAAGAAGCTTCTATCGAAGGAACAGAACTTGAAGTAACTCATATCAATAACAATGATAAAACAATTGAAGGATTAAAGCATAAGACGTATCCAGCATTTTCAGTACAGTATCATCCAGAAGCAGCACCAGGGCCTTTTGATAACGGCTATCTATTCGATCAATTTCTAACGATGATTCGTGAGTATAAAGAACAACACCCTCAAAAAACGCGTCAAGCCGAAATGATGGCTGCTGTGAAAGGAGCTAACTGATATGCCCAAAAATAATGAACTCAAAAAAATACTTGTGATTGGTTCCGGACCTATTGTTATCGGTCAAGCTGCTGAATTTGACTATGCAGGTACACAAGCTTGTCAGGCACTGAAAGAAGAAGGGGTAGAGGTTGTACTCATCAACAGTAACCCTGCAACGATCATGACAGATACAAATATGGCAGATAAAGTATACATCGAGCCAATCACGCTTGAATTTGTCACTCAAATTATCCGTCAAGAACGTCCTGATGGTCTACTGCCTACACTGGGTGGACAAACAGGCTTGAATATGGCTGTAGAATTAGCACGTGCAGGTGTACTAGAAAGCGAAAATGTTAAATTACTAGGTACACAATTAGAATCGATTGAAAAAGCGGAAGATCGTGATCTGTTCCGCGACTTGATGCGCGAGTTGGATCAACCGGTTCCTGAAAGTGTTATTGTAACCACCCTTGAAGAGTCGCTAGTATTTGCAAATGAGATCGGATATCCAATCATTGTACGCCCTGCTTATACATTGGGCGGTACAGGTGGTGGTATCTGTGTTGATGAAGAAGAATTACGCGAAACGGTACAAGCTGGTATTCGTTATAGCCCGATCGGACAATGTCTGGTAGAGAAAAGTATTGCAGGTATGAAAGAAGTCGAGTATGAAGTTATGCGTGATGCTAATGATAACTGTATCGTTGTCTGCAACATGGAGAACTTTGATCCAGTAGGTGTTCATACAGGCGATAGTATCGTTGTTGCACCGAGCCAGACGCTTTCTGATCGTGAATATCAGATGTTACGCTCTGCTTCTCTCAAAATTATCCGTGCACTGAATATCGAAGGTGGATGTAACGTACAGTTCGCTCTTGATCCACAAAGTTATCAATACTATGTCATCGAAGTAAATCCACGGGTAAGTCGTTCATCTGCACTTGCTTCCAAAGCAACAGGCTATCCGATTGCGAAAATGGCAGCGAAGATCGCAATGGGATACACATTGGATGAAATCGTGAATCCTGTAACAGGACAAACGTACGCTTGCTTCGAACCAACATTAGATTATATTGTAGCTAAAATTCCACGCTGGCCTTTCGATAAATTTATCAGTGCTAACCGTAAGCTAGGTACACAGATGAAAGCAACAGGCGAAGTGATGGCAATTGGACGTACATTTGAAGAAGCGATTCACAAAGCAGTCCGTTCACTTGAAATCGGTGTTCATCGTATCCACTTAAAAGATGCAGAACATATCGAAGATAGCGTATTAGATGAACGTCTAGCCAAAGCAGATGATGAGCGTCTTTTCTTAGTCGCAGAAGCATTCCGTCGTGGTTATAGCTTAGAACAAATTCAACAACTCACCAATATTGACTGGTGGTTCTTAGATAAAATCGAACGTATTGTCGCTTATGAATCTGTAATTTCTTCAGAAGATACACTAAGCGATGATACATTATATATGGCGAAGCGTCTTGGATTTACAGATCGCTCGATTGCTGAACTACGCAATATCAATCATCCAGAAGATCCTATGAATAACGAGCATAGTATTCGTGCATATCGTAAAGAAAATAACATGATGCCTGTGTTCAAAATGGTAGATACTTGTGCAGCAGAATTTGAAGCGACTACACCGTACTACTACTCAACATTTGAGACTGAAAATGAAGTGATTCCAAGTGCGAAAGAAAAAATCGTTGTTCTAGGTTCGGGTCCGATCCGTATCGGTCAAGGGATAGAGTTCGATTATTCAACTGTACATGCTGTCTGGGCAATTCAAGAATCTGGTTATGAAGCGGTTATTATCAACAACAATCCAGAGACTGTTTCAACAGATTTCAACACTTCAGATCGACTGTACTTTGAGCCGTTATTCTTTGAAGATGTCATGAATGTTATCGAACAGGAAAATCCAATCGGGGTGATCGTACAGTTCGGTGGACAAACAGCGATTAACCTTGCAGCACCATTAAGCAAAGCAGGCGTTAAAATTCTAGGAACAAGCTTAGAAAGTATTGATGAAGCAGAAGATCGTAAAAAGTTCGAAGCTTTACTTTCTCGCTTGAATATTGCTCAACCTGAAGGTAGCACCGTGTTATCGATAGATGAAGCAGTAGAAACAGCACAGAAATTAGGCTATCCAGTCTTGGTTCGTCCTTCTTATGTACTGGGTGGACGTGCAATGGAAATTGTCTACTCTGATGAAGAGCTATTACTGTATATGGCAGAAGCAGTTAAAGTGAATCCAGAACATCCGGTATTGATTGACCGTTACATGCTAGGTAAAGAAGTTGAAGTAGATGCGATCTGTGATGGAGAAACCGTTGTTGTACCGGGAATCATGGAACATATCGAGCGTGCAGGAGTTCACTCCGGTGACTCAATCGCTGTGTACCCTCCGCAACATCTGTCTGAAGAACTGAAGCAGAAAGTAGTCGATATCACTATTCGTACAGCCAAAGAGCTTAAGACAGTCGGCTTGGTGAATATCCAATTCGTTATTTTCAAAAATGAAGTCTACGTGATTGAAGTGAATCCACGTTCTTCACGCACAGTGCCATTCTTGAGTAAAGTAACTGATATTCCGATGGCGAAAATTGCGACACAAGCAATTCTAGGCATTAAGCTTAAAGACTTGGGATATAGCGAAGGATTGTGGAAAGAAAGCGAATATATCTCGGTAAAAGTACCTGTGTTCTCTTTTGCCAAATTACGTCGTGTAGAACCTACATTAGGCCCTGAAATGAAATCAACAGGTGAAGTTATGGGACGCGATCTACTTTATGCGAAAGCTCTGTATAAAGGATTGATTGGAGCAGGTATGAAAATACCAGCCACTGGTGCTTTGATTGCTACAGTAGCAGACAAAGACAAGCCAGAAGCGGTTCGTTTGCTTAAAGGATTCTATCGTCTAGGCTACAAAATTATTGCGACAAGCGGTACAGCAAAAGCACTAGAAGAAGCAGGGATCAAAGTTACTGTTATTCATAAGCTAACAGAAGGCGTGCCGAACATTCTGGATCTTATCCGCAGTGGACAAGCACACTTCGTTGTAAATACCTTTACTAAAGGCAAAACACCTGCTCGTGACGGATTCCGTATCCGCCGTGAAGCGGTTGAAAATGGTGTGGTATGTATGACCTCACTGGATACTGTTGAAGCACTACTCACGATGCTAGATACGATCAACTTCTCTTCTTACGCGATGCCGTCATTGACTAACACTGTACATGCAGGCAAAAAAGATGAAGTCATTAACAATGTTGTTGTTGGTCAATTAGAAGATCAAGAAACGATTTTAAGCTAATACCAGCGACCCCGATCACACAATTAAAGTACGGCGGATCATTCTCGTGTCCGCCGTCATTTGTGTGCATATAATTGAACTTTAGGTACGGATCTGAAATAAAGAATTCGATCATCAAGGAGGTATAGCCAGTTGACACATTCCATATCTCAAGCAATTGCGAAGCGTTTGATTGTAGCGCTCGATTATCCTAATGTAGAAGAAGCACGAGTATTGATCGAACATCTTCAAGGCATTCCATGTACGATCAAAGTAGGGATGCAATTATTTTATAGTGCAGGTCCTGATTTTGTACGTGAACTCAAAGCAAAAGGATATTCTGTATTTCTGGATTTGAAAATGCATGATATTCCGAATACTGTTAAAGGTGGAGCAAACAGCATCACCAGACTGGGCGTAGATATATTTAATGTGCATGCAGCAGGTGGTGTACAGATGATGAAAGCAGCAGTAGAAGGTATGGAATCTGCGTTAGCTACAGATTCTAACTTAGCACGCCCTTTACTGATCGCTGTGACCCAGTTAACCAGTACATCCCAGCAAGTGATGAATCAAGAAATTGGTATTCAAGGAACGGTAGAAGAAGCTGTGGTTCATTATGCACGCTTAGCACAGCAAAGTGGATTAGGTGGGGTAGTATGCTCTCCATTAGAAGTGTCTATGATTCAACAAGCATGTGGGACATCATTTGCTACAGTCACGCCAGGTGTGCGTCCAGCAGGCAGTGATCTAGGTGATCAGAAGCGTATATTGACACCAGGAGAAGCGATAGCAGGCGGTAGTCATTACTTGGTAGTCGGTCGTCCGATTACAGGAGCAAATGATCCTAGAGAAGCTACACAACAGATTATAGAGGAGATGAGTGTACATGTTAACAATTGAAGAGATTCCAGCACACATTGCATCTGCATTATTACAGATTGAAGCGGTCGCTTTAAGTCCACAGGAGCCTTTTACATGGACATCAGGCATCCAATCACCTATCTATTGTGATAATCGTCTGACGATGTCATATCCATACATACGCGATCAGATTGCAGATGCGTTTGCTATGATCATTCGTGAACAATATCCAGATACTGAAGTGATTGCAGGAACAGCTACAGCAGGTATTCCTCATGCAGCATGGGTAGCACAGAAGTTAGATTTGCCGATGGCTTATATTCGGGACAAAGCCAAAGGACATGGCAAACACAATCAGATCGAAGGGTTAATTCAATCAGGTCAGAAAGTGATTGTTATCGAAGATTTGATTTCAACAGGAGGTAGTTCAATTAAAGCTGCTGAAGCAGTGCGCGAAGCAGGAGCAGATCCATTAGCAGTACTGGCTATCTTTAGTTACCAGTTGGATAAAGCTACACATGCTTTTGCAGAAGCGAATCTTCCATTACAAACGCTTTCCAACTATACAGCCTTGATCGACAAAGCGGTAGAATTAGGCAAAATTCCAGCAGAAGATTTAGAATTGCTACGTTCATGGCGTGAAAATCCATCTGCTTTTGGTAAATAAGCTATTCTTAATCAATAGGTAACTCAATGCTAAATATAATTCATTAATGAATTGATGAGTATCAGGGTATACATCATGGTGTATGCCCTGATCTTTAATACACATGCTACATATTTTGTAAAATAAGAACGTGATAATGATAAGGTATATGACATGGATGTATACAGTATCCAGAAAATTTACTTGACGTGAAATGGTGAAATACGGTATATTAATTGAGTCGCTGTTTATATTACTTTCCAATAGAAATCGTTCTTTTGGAGATGCGGGCCTATAGCTCAGTTGGTTAGAGCTACCGGCTCATAACCGGTTGGTCGGGGGTTCGAGTCCCTCTGGGCCCATTAGAAAAAGACCCTTACATCTGTAAGGGTCTTTTTGTATAAGTAGCTATATTTACCGTTTTCTGCGTCGCATAAACAGCATCACTAAAAGTACAACAATAACAACAATTAGAATAAATTTCATAGCGTATAACCTCCAAGCTTTATCACTGACCAAGTAGTTCAAAAGAATCAGAATTATTTTTATTTATGATCAGAATGATCAGTAGAAGAATCTTTTTTGGAATCTTTACTGAAATCTTCTTTCACTTTATCTACAGATTCACTCACTGCTTCCTTAAGCAAATTTTCTGCAGAATGATCTTTATTAGAATCTGGATCTGGTATAGGATCTACACCTGCGCCGCGTTCCTCATGGTTTTTATACTCATCTGGTTTACTCATTAGAAGTCACCCTTTCGTCTATCTTGCTATTTTCGACATAACAGATATGCAATATGTTCTCACATCAATATAAAGGCTATGTTATCGAAATAAACCATTGTAGAGCAAGATGAATCACATCTTTAGATTCTCTCTATCTTTATATGTTTATTAAAACATATGTCTTATGCTAAAAAAGTACAAAAATTCACAATACTTTATTTAAAATTTAATATATAATAAACTTAAGTATAAATTGGGTATATAGAACTATACTTGCAATTTTCTTAATGAAAGATGGTGAAGTTCACAATGAATACCTCTTCAATCAATACCATTTTATATCAAAATGTGGGCGAGGCAGCAGACCACATTATTAAAATAATCGGTGGACTTATCCATATCAATACTATTTTTATTGCCAGTAATGATGGCTTAAACAATGTCATTATGAGAGCTTATAATCGTGATGAACAATTAGTAGAGCAGGGTAGTGTACTTCCTTTAGAATTAAGTTATTGCAGTCTTGTGATCAATAATGAGAATAAGACGATGCCTTTAATTATCGAAAATACCAATGAAGACGAATTGACACGCAATATGGAAGTAACAAGTTCTATTGGTGGAGGTTCTTTTATAGGATTACCGGTACGTTTGCGAGATGGTAGTATTTATGGAACGATCTGTGCGCTAGACCGTGATACGTATAAATTTAGTGAAGCAGATATCCAAACGTTAGAAACGATGACTATTTTCTTGGCATACGTCGTAGAGTTGGAACGAATAGTTACAGATCTAAAGCACAAAGAAATAGAACTTGAGCAAGCACGCCTCAAAGCAGAAAAGTCTGCACAAGTTAATCGTAATCTTCTAGCGATCATGGGGCATGAAATTCGTACACCAATGACAAATATTGTAGGCGTAGCGGATCTGATGATGGACTCGGAAATCGATCCACAACAACAGGTCTATATGGATATTATTGAGTCCAGTAATCAATCGATGCTGACATTAGTAGAAGACATTTTAAGCTTTAGTCATATGGAAGAAGGAGCAACAGAGATTGATCAAGAACCTTTTGATCTGATGCATACCATTCATGAAGTGGTTACGTTACTAGAGACCCCTTTAGAAGAGAATCCTATTATTGTAAAAGTCGATACGGCTGAGAATATATTGCCGTTAATCTATGGTGATGCTTTACGACTAAGACAAACATTGATTAATACACTTAATGCTTTACGTTACAACTCTGTGGGACAATTAACATTATCTATCTCTACTGTGATTCATGCTTTAGATAACAGTGTATTTTTGGATGTTTCTATTCATAATTCGCGCATGATTATGGATAACAAAACATTAGAGCAATTATTTGATTCGCTTAATGAAGTTAACGATATGTCATGGTATCAGCAGTACGGTAGTATAGGGCTTAACCTTGCAATAAGTAGAAAATTGATCCATTTACTCAAAGGTGAATTTGAAATCAATAGTGGAGAGCAAGGCACTTCGATTCGCTTTAACTTACGATTATCTCAATTTATTTCTTTGGAAAATATAGATATTGTCTCTTGAAAATCGACGATTTGATCAGCTAAAAATAAAATCCAATCTAAAGTGTTGACAGTTATATATTTAGCATGGTATGATCTTAAATGTTGGCGAAACAATCACTGCTAGTGATTGAGGCAATGAGTATGAAGGTGAATTTATTCATCTCATCATTTGCCGGGGTGGCGGAACTGGCAGACGCACAGGACTTAAAATCCTGCGGTAGGTGACTACCGTACCGGTTCGATTCCGGTCCTCGGCATACTTATATTTTTGATATAAGTAAAAGCTATACACGTAGTACATAAAGAAGAGCAGCACATGTATAACCCTTAAGGGTTAATGTGCCGGGGTGGCGGAACTGGCAGACGCACAGGACTTAAAATCCTGCGGTAGGTGACTACCGTACCGGTTCGATTCCGGTTCTCGGCATTATGAGATGTACAGATAAAAGAGCGCTTCACCGTTGTATAACGGTAGAAGCGCTCTTTTTGTTTTATAGACATAATCAGGTTCAATCCAGTCATACCGCAGTCTCGGTTACAGCTTCTAGAATCGGTTTTTAGTTATGTTTGTATACGTTTTATATAAGTAATCGTATTTATAATTGAATCGTCTATAAAAGCATTCCTAGCGCTTCTTGAGCTGTTTAAAAAAGATGGTGAAGATTAAAGATGAGAAGTATATAAAAATAGAAATACAGAAAGATTGAACCTTCTACCTCAAGTTACTTTTATCAAAGTGATCAATGCCTTGTTGTTGCTTATACAGCATTTAAAATAGCTGAATATATGTGCAAAGAAGACTATCCATGATCAAGGATAGTCTGTTTTGTTTATAATTCTTTTTTTTAATTTGTGAAAAGCTATATATTTTTATTTTCAAATTATGTAATATATGTATATTAAACAAAATTTAAAATTTAAATAAAAGTATAATTATATTATTTGAAATATTGAAGGAGGTGATAGACTACTCTATAAAATGCTTTTTAGCACCGTATACAATTGTAAATGTATGCTATACAAGATGAATTACAGGGTAGGAGTAGATAGAAAACACTGAACTTGATAGAGGAGGCAATATGATGGTGAAAAAGAGTCGTACTTTGTTAATCGTTCTAGTGATGTTCAGTTTGGTGTTTGGAAGTGTATCGTTTTCTTCGTCATCTAAGGTGGAAGCAGCAGGTGTGAATCTGGCACGAGGAAAACAAGTGACGGTTTCTTCGACTGAAGCCAGTGGCAATATAGCCTCTAATGCTGTAGATGGTAATACTTCTACACGCTGGGCATCTACCAACGCAGACCAACAATATTATATTGTTGATTTGGGAGCGGTTCAATCGGTATCAAGTGTTATTTTACGTTGGGAAGCTGCGTATGCGAAGCAATTCCAAATTCAGACGTCTACCGATAATATAAACTGGACTACGGTCTATTCGAATTATAGTAACACTGGTGGAATCAACACGATTACATTTCCATCGACTACAGCTAGATATGTGAAAATGTATGCTTTTCAACGAGCTACAACGTATGGATACTCTTTATACGAATTTGAAATATACGGTAGTGGTACACAAGCTTCTACCGGAGTCCTTGATTATATTAAAAGTATCAGTGGCAAGCAGACAGTGATCGGCATGCACAATCGTGAACCGAATGCTACACCTGCTGTACAAACTGAGAAAATAAAAAGCATTACAGGTAAATATCCAGGGCTGTGGAGTGGTGATTTATTATTTTCAGCAAATGATGTCAATAATCGTTGGAATATGATCTATGAAGCCAAAAAGCAGTGGGATAACGGAGCAATCGTTCAGGTGATGATGCATGTTACACCTCCTACACAAGCAGATGCAGGCAATTGGGAAGGCGGCGTAGTCAGTCATCTTAGTGATACACAGTGGAAAGACTTAACGACTAATGGAGGTACGTTAAACAAAGCGTGGAAAGCTCGCTTAGATAACTATGCTCAATACCTTCAATATTTAGAAGATAATAACGTGACTGTCTTATTCCGTCCATTTCACGAAATGAATCAAGGAGTATTCTGGTGGGCAGGTCGTCCGGGAAGTACAGGTACAGCTGAATTGTATCGCTTAACACATGATTATCTAGTTAAAACTAAAGGATTGACTAATCTGGTCTGGGTATGGGATATGCAAGACTTGGATCTGAATTGGAATGTATATAATCCGGGTAGTGCTTATTGGGATATCTTTGCGTTAGATGTATACAATCCAGATGGATTTACAACGCAGAAATACAATACCGCTTTGAGTGTAGCCAATGGCAAACCGATTGCTATTGGTGAATGTGATGTATTACCGACTCCGAGCCAGTTAGCGGCTCAGCCCAAGTGGGCATTTGCGATGAGTTGGGCAGAACTCACCTTTGAAAAAAATACAAATGCACAAATTCAAACCGTCTATAATGCTTCTAATGTGATCACACGTGATGAATTACCGAAGTTAAAGTAACATACAGTCTAGGCATTACTAAGTAAGATTCAGGATTATATCAGTAAGGCGTAACTAACACAGTCAAGATGAAAAATCCAAACTGTAGTCTAAGAGAGATTTCTTAGCTATCGTCTGGATTTTTTTGTTCTTACATCGTAGAGGAATAGAGTTGAAATTTGTTGAATAAAGCTTTATTGTTAAAGCAAGTGAATTCATAACACAGATAAACGATACATAAAGGGGGATTATAAGCTCCATGAAAAAAATTACACTGCAAGTGATTGCAGATGAATTAAAAGTATCTAAAGCGCTTGTCTCCAAAGCGTTATCTAATGATCCGGCTGTTAATGAAGGCACACGGGAAAAGATATGGCAGACCGCAGAAGAAATGGGTTATCGGATCAAGCCTGTTCGCAAAAAAGTTGGAGATGCTCAAACAGGTAATATTGTAGTGTTAATGCCTAGAGCGTATCTTGATGATATTGAATACTGGGGTAAAGTGATGCAAGGCGTCGAAGCTGAGTTGACCAATCATCAGTTTAGTATGATTTTATCGACGATAGATATTAGTTTGTTTCCCAAAGAAGGATTGCCGTCAAGCATCTATGACCGCAAAGCCGATGGCGCTATCGTAATGGGGCATTTACCGGATAATTATATTGAAATGTTACGTTCGATCCATTTTCCTTTTGTGATGTTAGATGCGAATTTGTTAGATCCTTCGATTGATCATATTCTGGCGAATAATTTTTTGGGTGCCTATCAAGCGACTAATCATTTATTTGCGCAAGGTCATCGTAACATAGGGTTTGTTGGTGATCCTGATGCTTCATGGAGCTTTCGTGAACGTAGCCGGGGATTTCGTGAAGCTATTCGTGATTTTAACGAAAAGAATACTGATGATATACAAGCTACCTTTATTGCTGGGATCGGTGTAAGTGGTACAGGAATGTATATCACTGGTGAATTCTCAGAACATTTGAAAACGCACACAACATCTGATCAAGCATTAACAGCACTATTTTGTGGAAATGATGTAGTAGCGTTAGAGACACTTAGTCTGTTATCAAAATGGGATATTCGTTGCCCGGAAGATGTATCTATTATCGGGTTTGATGATTTGACATTAACCGAGCTGATGAATCCTAAGCTAACTACAATTCGCGTGCCTAAAAATGATATTGGAATGCGAGCAGTACAAATGTTGATGCGACGTATTGAAAATCCTGATGTGACTCCTGAACATATACTAATGTCTACTCAATTGATTGAACGAGCATCAATTACAGCACCAAAGCAATCAAAAGAATAATTGGATATCATTATCACCCATTGAATAGCTACATGTTAAAGACACCTATCCAGCACATCATGTGTAGAAGGTGTCTTTTTGCTATGTTTACAATTGAATTATTTCAACAATTTTTATAAAGTTGAATAAAATATAATTATTTTGTTGAAATAAAAATTTAAATATGTTAATGTTTGGATGTAAGCGATATCAATATTAGGGGGATTCAAAGTGAAAAAAGTATACTTACCTGTTGTACTCCTTGTCATATTATCTGTATTCATCACCGCTTGTGGTAAAACAGAAAGTCAATCCGCCGACAAGAATGAGATTAGTGGCACGATCACTTTTTTAACGAATCGTACAGATATGATCGGTGAGAAATACGATGATTATGCTAAACGCTTTAATGAAAAGTATCCAGATGCTCATGTCGAATTTGAAGCGGTTACCGATTTGGATAAAACGACTAAGATTCGTGTAGGTTCAGGTGAATTTCCAGATGTAGTGTTAATTCCGACCATCCCTAATTCTGATCTTCCTAAATATTTTGCACCGTTAGATGATCTAGGATTGAATGATCGTATCTATTTTAAAGATTACAAGTCATTTGAAAACAAAGTGTATGGCATTTCAGTTGGTGCTACGACAACAGGTATTTTGTACAACAAAAAAGCTTTTGCCGATGCAGGGATTACTACAGTGCCACAAACGTTAGATGAATTTTATGCAGCAGCAGATAAGCTGAAAGCAGCCGGTAAAGTAGCACTTGCTTCTAATTTTAAAGATCAATGGACATTATATCCGTGGTCTTCAGAGATTCCGACTGCTATCGCAGGAGATGCTGACCTCAATAACAATCGTCTTCAAAGTGATGCACCTTATCAATTGGATAATCCTTATGGTCAATCGATGGGCATTATTCGCAATATGTATGAGAAAGGCTATCTTGAACCGGATATTAATTCGACCAATTGGGAGCAATCCAAAAAAGATATTGCCAGTGGTAAATTTGCGATGTATGTAATCGGCAACTGGGCGATTCCGCAAGTGATTGAAAGTGGAACAGATTCAGCTAACATCGGATACTTTCCATTCCCTTATGATAATTCTGACAAACACAATGTGACATTAGCACCAGACTGGGCTTATGGAGTAAACAAAAACAGTGAGCATCCGGCAACAGCTAAAGCTTTTGTAAAATGGATGTTGGAAGATTCAGGATTTGATGATTTTGCAGGATTTATTCCAGTTCTCAAAGATAAAAAGCCGGCGGTTACTCAATTAACAGAATTTAATAGCTTCAAACCGAAGTATCTTGAAGCTGTATCTGATGATCCTAAAGTGACAGCAATTGTGAATAAAGCGCAGATCACCAAAGAAGCTTTTGTACAAGAATTTGTGCTAGCTTCAGACCCACAAACGATTATTGATAAATACAACGCAGCCTGGGCAAATGCCAAAAAATCACTAGGTAACTAAATCCAAATTAAAAGTTGAACTAAATAGAAGCAAAGTAGCATCGATCTGTAAACGAGTCTACTTTGCTCTATGAAGCTGTTATAGAAAGGGAATGAAGTGGAACGATGAGTCATATTTCATATCCGTTACAACGCAAATTCATTTTAATATCGTTTTTGTTGATCCCTTTGGCATTGTTAGCGCTATTTACGTATTATCCAGCGATGCGATTAGTGTACTTGAGCTTTACCAGTTGGGATGGTATTAGTCCGGTTAAAGAGTGGCTTGGGCTAGGGAACTATATTGAGATTTTTACCAATCCAGATTTGTTTGGTGTTTTTCTACATCAGATTCCATATGTACTGATTGGTATTATTCAAAATATCGTAGCGATTGTATTTGCTGTTATTTTGAATTCCAAATTGCGGGGACGTAATTTTTTTAGAGTGATGTTGTTTCTTCCTTTTATTATGAATGCCGTTGCAGTTGCATTTATGTTCCAGTATGTCTTCGATACCACTAATGGATCGTTGAATGGATTGCTAGGGCTTGTTGGATTAGAGTCATGGCAACAAAGTTGGCTCGGTAATGCTTCGCTAGTTAACTATGCACTGGCTTCGATCGGCTTCTGGCGCTTTATGGGCTACAATATGGTCATTTATCTAGGAGCTTTACAATCGATTCCGGGTGATATGTATGAAGCCGCTAAAATTGATGGAGCCAGTCGTTTTCAGATGTTATGGTCACTTACGATTCCTAATCTAACCCCTATCATCTCGTTAAATATGTTCCTAACGCTTAGTGGTGCGTTGGCTGTGTTCGATTTACCGTTTGTTTTAACCAAAGGCGGCCCTGCTGGAGCGAGTGAAACGTTCTTATTCAAAACGATCGAGACTGCTTTCCAATTTAACAATTATGGGTTAGCTTCAGCGATGAGTGTGGTATTACTTCTATTTACAGCGATTATTTTGTTAGTTCAAAATTTAGTCATTAATCGGAAAGGGGACTGATCATTAATGAGTCGAAAATTTGATCTTGTGCATATGCTCAAATATGTCATTTTGATTGTGGGTACATGTACCGTACTGTTTCCACTGTATGTTGTATTTGTAAATGCATTTAAAAATGAAGAGGAAGGCAGTAACCCTTTTTCGTTACCTGCTAGCTTTTTGAACTTTGACAATTTTGCAAATGTAATCGATCGTGCAGATATTATGCATGCTTTCTTCAATACATTTCTGATTATTATGGTCGCTTTAATCGGCAATATTATACTCGGTACGATGGTGGCTTATGCTGTAGGACGAATCGAATTTAGAGGGAAGAAACTCGTGATTGGTGCGTTTTTGATTGCTACGATTATCCCGACGATTACGACTCAGGTGGTTACCTTTTCTATTATTCAAGCGATGGGGATCTATAATACGCTGTATGCACCTATTTTGCTTTTTGTAGGAGCCGATGTGATCCAGATCTATATCTATTTGCAATTTATCAAAAATATTCCGTATGAATTAGATGAAAGTGCGATGATAGACGGTGCCAGTCTATTGCGGATTTATCGCAGTATTATTTTACCGTTACTAGGGCCTGCAACAGCTACGTTAATTATTTTAAAAACAATCAATATTTACAATGAATTGTATATTCCATTTCTGTATATGCCCAAGCAAGACTTAGTGGTGGTCTCCACAGCTATTATGCGATTTGCAGGAAACAATCAAGCCCAATGGACCAATATCTGTGCGGCGATTCTGATTATTATGATTCCAACCGTTTTATTATATTTATTTCTGCAAAAATATATCTTTTCAGGTGTGACCAGTGGTGCAGTAAAAGGATAATCATACGGTAAGAGAGGACATGATTCTATTGGCAAGTATGTATACATCAGATCAAGAATATTCATTACGTCAGTTGACATGGGAACTGAAAGGATTCTGGCCCTGGGTTCCGATCAAAGGAACAAGTATGGAGATTGGGAATGAATTAATGGGTGTGACTGAATGGATGCCAGCAACTGTACCTGGTGGTGTTCATTATGATCTTTATCGTGCAGGTTGGATAGAGAATCCATATCGTGATATGAACAGTCTTCAATGTGAATGGGTGGAGAATCGCTGGTGGGTGTATCGGACATGTTTTGACTGGACAGATGTATGGGGTGTAAACCCAGAATCTATTGGAACTGAACTGATCTGCAAAGGGCTTGATTATGAAGCCCTTATTTATTGGAATGGGCAATTTCTAGGAGAACATATCGGGATGTATGAACCGGCTGTATTGGATATCACCGAATGTCTGAAGCAAAGTCAGACTGTTGAATTACTAATTGTACTCAAACATCCTCCTGATGAAATGGGGCAAATCGGCAAAACGTCTGCAACCTTTACTCAGAAAAGTCGATTTAATTACAAATGGGACTTTTCAACCCGTCTGATCAATATTGGAATCTGGGATGATCTTGTGCTTAAGTCCTATCAAAATTGTTCATTACAGGATATTCAAGTACAGACAGATCTAAACGAGCAACATCAAGGGCTTATTCAGATTGTTGGAGAGATCAAGCAACATGGGGAGAGTAAAGAGTCTACGCTAGTGCAAGTGTCTATTTTGGATTCAGCAGGAAATTCGGTTGTTCAATTACAACAGTCACTTACAGAGCATGAGTCTGCATTTAACATTCAAAGTGTTATTGATTCTCCGCAGTTATGGTATCCCAATGGATATGGAGATCAGCCTTTGTATACTGTAGAGGTTATATTGCTTCAGCAGGATATGAAATGTGATCTGTATACATGTCGTATAGGGATTCGGCGCTTGGAATATGTAGCGAATGAAGAAAGCCCAGCCGATGCTTTACCTTACACTGTCAAAATTAACGGGCGTAAAATTTATATTCGCGGTGCAAATATCACTCCACTGGATCATCTGTACGGCAATATTACGGATGGTCGTTATGAATGGCTTATTCACCTTGCTAAAGAAGCGAATATGAATATGCTTCGCATCTGGGGTGGCGGTATTATAGAAAAAAGTATTTTATATGAGCTATGTGATATGCACGGTATTATGATCTGGCAAGAATTTATCCAGTCTAGTTCTGGAATAGATAATAGGCCTTCTCAACAGCCAGAGTTTTTGACTTTATTACAAACCAATGCGATCTCTGCACTAAAGCGTCGTCGCAATCATACCAGCCTTACGATCTGGAGTGGTGGTAATGAATTAATGAGTGCACCTAATATTCCTTCGACATATGATGATCTTAATCTAGCGATGCTCAAGCAACTTGTTCAGCAATATGATGCACAGCGGTTGTTTTTACCAACATCTGCTTCAGGACCTGTGCAATATATTACCCATGAAAAAGGTGTCAGCCATGATGTACACGGTCACTGGAAATATGAAGGTAATCCACAACATTATGTATTGTATGGAGAAGCAGATCATTTATTTCATAGTGAGTTTGGCGTAGACGGGATGAGTCCTGTTCGCAGTCTACATAAATTTCTAAGTGAGTCTTATCGGCAACCGACTTCGATGGAAAAGAGTCTGGTCTGGCGGCATCATGGAGAATGGTGGGATACGTATAGTCGGGATCTTGACTTATTTGGCTCTTTAGAGACATTGGAAACGTTTGTTGATTGTAGCCAATGGATTCAAGCTGAAGGGTTACGCTTTATTTTGGATTCCAATCGAAGCCGGCAGTTTAACAATAGTGGTAGTCTTGTCTGGCAATTGAATGAACCGTGGCCTAATGTGAGCTGTACAAATCTAGTAGATTATTATTATGAAACGAAGATGGCTTATTATTGTGTGAAAGAAGCGTTTGCTCCTTTTCGAGCAAGTATCGATTATCGTAGTCTACATTATCAAGCAGGACAGATTGTCGCATTTCCTATGCGTATTGTTAGTCATGATCACGACCAACCGTTTAAAGTGAATATCCAATTGCTGAACAGCAAAGGTCAGATATTGCAAGAACGTCATATTGTCGGAACAACTAATTCCAATCATGCGGTAACGCCTGCTTTGTTCCGCTGTACAATTCCGCAGACTGAAGATCAGTTATTCTATATTCGCTTGCAGTCTATATGTGGAGAGAAATCGATTGCAGATAATATGTATACTTTTTCAACGAAGCAACAGTCTATCTATGCACCTGCGCTTCAAAAAGGCAATTCTTATTTACAGGTAGAAGCCGATCGAGAGTGGAGTACTTCTGTATCTGATAGTATCGCTTATACATTATGGACAAGAGATTATACAGTAACCAATCAAGGGGAAAGTGTAGCTTTGCATATCTATCCTTATGAATCCAGTGACCGTTATTGGATCACAGCAAGTGAAGCTTATTTTACTCTTTTTCCGGGTGAATCCAAACGCATTACCGTGACTTGCTGTCGTCAAGAAGCTGAATTATTTTCAACAGAGCCATTATCGGTAGAGAATATGGATCACTCTGTAATAGATGGAGAGAGATTACCTGAGATCGTATTTAGCGCATTTCAACAACATGCTAGTATTAACGAACGACAAACTGAATTAAATAGCTAGCTAGATAACCGTTATATTTGTAGTAGAAGAGGGCTGACTCGAGAAGAAAGAGTAAGTCCTTTTTGTTCGCTTTTTATTTAAAATGAAACGTTTCCAAAAAAGTATTGAAACGTTTCCAATTTGGTGCTATTATAAATTCCATAAGAAAGGTCGGAGGTGTTAAATGACCAGCATTAAAGATGTAGCTATGCTAGCCGGCGTTGCTGTAGGAACCGTTTCTAGAGTTATTAACAACTCTGGAGCTGTTAAACCAATCACACGTCGAAAAGTAGAAGAAGCTATCCAAGAGCTTAATTATTTCCCGAATGAAGTCGCTCGTAATTTCAAAATGCAAAAATCTAAAATGGTAGCCTTATTGCTTCCGAGTATTTGGAATCCTTTCTTTTCTGAATTAGCTTATTATATTGAAGATGAATTGGATCAAGAAGGATTTAAGTTGATGTTATGCAATAGTGGAGGGAAACCTGAAAAAGAACTGTACTATCTGGATATGCTACGACAAAACAAAGTCGCTGGTATTGTAGGCATAACGTATAACGATATCGAAAGTAGTGTCAGTAATGATATTCCGATTGTAAGTATTGATCGACACTTTAATAAGAAGATCACCTGTGTCACTTCAGACAATTATGAAGGAGGGCGCTTAGCTCTAAGAGAACTGGTTAAAGCAGGATCTCAAAAGCCAGCTTTTATGGGAAGTATCACTTCTGTATTTAGCGAAACGATGAATCGAAGAAAAGGATTTATTGATGAAGCAGAAGTACTAGGAATCGATTATGTTATTTATGAAAAGGCAGATCCGATCGTAGATGATCAAGCGTATTTTGATGAGTTTTTTGGTACATATCCTGATATTGATGGTGTATTTGCAATTACAGATATGTTGGCAGCGAATTATATCGACAGAGCAACTAAACAGGGAATCTCAGTTCCAGAAGATGTAAAAGTGATTGGATACGATGGGATTCAAGATAGTCCTTATTTTCATCCTATATTATCCACAATCAGACAACCAGTAGAAGAAATGGCGCGCATGAGTATTAGACTCCTGTATAGCAAAATGGAAGGTGTCTCTTTGGAGCAGCAAGTATACCGTATTCCAGTAATGTTCAAACAAGGTGAAACGACATGATCTTTGTTTAGATCAAAAAAACTTCAGTACATACTGTGTAATAAGGAGTACTTGCTGTTTTTTATTTAAAATTGGAAACGTTTCAAAAATGATCAATCCTATAAAATGAAACGTGAATATTTTATTTAGACCAAGTTGGAAACGTTTCAAAAACGATAGAAATGAAAGGGAGAATGAGAGTGGATTCGATAACCAGTCAGGTCCAACAACCGACCAAAACCAAACAAAAAAGATGGAGTCGCTTCAAACGAGACTATGAATTGTATTTATTTTTACTACCGATCATTATTATTTATCTTCTATTTAAGTACTATCCTATGTATGGCGTACAGATTGCCTTCAAAGATTTCTCACCCAGTCGGGGAATATGGGGAAGTGAATGGGTAGGATTTCAACACTTTATCGATTTTTTTAATTCCTATAATTTCTGGACAGTTATTATGAATACGCTCTCACTTAGCTTCCTATCCTTATTATTTGGATTCCCTGCTCCGATTATTATTGCCATTATGCTCAATCAAATGCTAGGGAAAACATACAAAAAATTTGTACAGACTGTGATTTATGCACCACATTTTATATCTACAGTAGTACTGATCGGTATGCTGAACGTTTTTCTATCTCCGAATAGTGGAATGATCAATCATATCATTACGATGTTTGGCGGAGAACCGATTCTCTTTATGGCGGATGAAGGATGGTTCCGACCACTGTATATCTTATCAGGGATCTGGCAAGAAACAGGGTTTGCCACGATCATTTATCTGGCTGCACTGGCGGGAGTTAACCCTGAACTTCATGAAGCGGCAACAATGGATGGTGCAAGCAAATGGAAACGTGTATTGTACGTCGATATTCCAAGTATTTTGCCAACGATTGTGATCTTACTGATTCTCGCCCTCGGTAATATCATGAGCATAGGTTTTGAAAAAGCATTCTTAATGCAAAGTGATTTGAATTATGCGACCTCTAATATTATTCCAACTTATGTGTATGAGATGGGAATTCAGAAAGCACAATATAGCTTTTCGACAGCAGTAGGTTTGTTCAACTCACTGATCAATATTGTTCTGATTGTTACAGTCAACCGAATTGCCAAAAAAATGACAGAAACCAGTCTCTGGTAGGGAGGAGTTTACTTTGAATTCATTGCTGAAGCGTAAAAGTCGAGGAGATATGTGGTTTGACATTATTAATTATGCTCTATTGACCTTTATTATGTTGCTTGTATTATATCCATTGTATTTTGTATTGGTTGCCTCATTCAGTGATCCTAATTATATCTATTCGGGTGAGATTTGGTTATTTCCTAAAGGGTTTACTTTAGATGGATATGAACGGATTTTTAATGATTCTTCGATATGGATTGGATACGCTAACTCGATTTTGTATGCCACACTCGGAACACTGATCGGAGTTGCAGTTACCGTATTTGCAGCTTATCCTTTAGCTCGTAAAAATCTAGCTGGAAAGTCTTTTATTATGTGGTTTTTGCTAATCACTATGTTTTTTAGTGGAGGGTTGATTCCTACCTATTTGCTAATAAAAGATCTGCATTTGTTAAATACCATGTGGGCGCTTATTCTTCCTGGAGCAGGTGGCGTATTTAACGTTATTATCGTCAGAACGTTTTTTCAATCATCGATTCCAGATGAAATGTGGGAAGCCGCTTCTATTGATGGTTGTTCCAATACTCGATTTTTCTGGAGTATCGTTCTACCTTTATCCAAATCTATTTTAGCGGTTATGGTGCTTTATCATGTAGTCGGCTTTTGGAATGGATTCTTCGATGCTTTGATTTATTTGAGTGACGATAAGAAGTATCCACTACAATTAGTCCTTCGCAATATTCTAATTCAGAATCAGGTTAACTCGGGCATGATGATTGATGTCGAATCGTATGCAGCGAAAATGCGTGTGACTGAATTGATTAAATACGGCGTGATTATGGTATCCAGTCTACCTTTACTGATGTTGTATCCATTTTTGCAGAAGTACTTTGTTAAAGGAGTCATGATCGGATCGATCAAAGGATAAGTGAAATAAAGTTACACAGAAATGATGATCGCAAAGAGATCTATTTTCATAACATGTGATACCAGATTGTAGCTTGTGGAAAGTATAAGGAGGTTAGAAATTGTGAAATCTGTATTCAAAAGTACCGTCATTTTGATGGTGAGTGGAGCGTTAATACTGGGCGGATGTTCAAACAATAATGGTTCAAACAATCAAAGTAGTGATCCCAGTAAAAAAGTAGCTTTTCATCAAACAGGTCTTCCTATTGTAGATGAATCAATAACGTTAAGAATGGTATCTCCAAAGTCTGCTTTAGCTCCAGAATTTTCAGAAATGGAAATCTTCAAACGTCTGGAAAAGAAGACACATGTCAAAATCAATTGGGAGAATATCCCCGATACTGATTATACAGAAAAGAAAAATTTGCTGATTGCTAGTGGAGATTTACCAGATGCTTTTTATGCAGCAGGATTTACCGATTACGAGTTAATCAATTATGGAAAAGATGGCACGATTATTCCGTTGGAAGATTTGATTGATCAATATGCGCCTAACTTGAAAGCACTGCTTAAACGTCGTCCTGATATCAAGTTAGCCATTACAGCAACAGATGGGCATATCTATGGATTACCTTCTTGGGAAGAAAACAATCTTGAAATCAACCCGTTCTTTCATGTGATTAATAAATCATGGCTGGATCAATTAGGGCTTCCTGTTCCGCAAACGTTAGATGAATATACAGCAGCTTTACTTGCTTTCAAAACACAAGATCCTAATGGAAACGGCAAGCCTGATGAAATCCCATTAAGCTTTATGCATATGCAATGGTGTATGGATATTGCAGGACTTTTTGGAGCTTTTGGGCTTCCTGACAATTTGGAGCACAGAGTGGTTCGCAATGGACAAGTGATCTTTACCGCTACCCAGCCTCAATACAAGGAAGCATTAACGTATTTCCATGAGAAATGGTACAAGCAAGGTCTGATTGATCCAGAATCATTTACTCAAGATGCCGCGCAGTATTTATCTAAAGGTAAAACGATTGATGAGACGCTTGGATCGTATATCTGGTGGGAAGCTGAAGAAGTGGTTGGAACAGAGCGTGCTAAAGATTATGTTCTTCTATCTCCACTAAAAGGACCGCAAGGAGATCAATTGATTGGACGTGCTAACGGTGGAGGCCCAGGGCGCGGAGCTTTTGCTATTACTAGTGTGAACAGTAATCCCGAATTGACGATGCGTTGGATTGATCAACAATATGAACCGTATATGGCTGCCCAAATTCACTGGGGTCCGTTAGATATCATATTTAAAAAAGACAAAAATGGTAAATTAGTCAATCTGCCACTTCCAGAAGGAGCATCCGCAGGAGAGTATCGCCAAAAAGTAACACCAGGATCAGGTGGACCGGGCGTCATTACGGCTGCTGATTTTGGGAAAGTTGTAGATATGGAGCCTCGTGCTCAGAATCGTGCTAAAGATTTAGCCAAATACTATGTTCCTTATATGGAAAAAGAGAAGTACCCAAATATCTTTTTTGCAGCAGAAGAATTGGATAAGATCAACAGAATTGAGCCTGAATTAATGAGATATGTCAACACCAAAAGAGGACAATTTATTGTGAACGGTGTGACCGATGAAGAGTGGAATGATTATTTAAAAACATTGGAGAAAATGGGTCTGAATGAATTGATGGGCATCTATCAGACCGGACTTGATCGTTACAACGCTAATCTTACAAATAAATAGAGAATAGGTGGAGAACAACTGTGCTTGATGTTATTGCTATTGGAGAATTGCTAGTGGATTTTACCCCGGCTGGACATACAGCTGAACATCATCAATTGTTTGAGTGCAATCCTGGAGGGGCACCTGCTAATGTAGTGACTGCATTGTCTCGTCTAGGAGCGAGTACGGCATTAATCAGTAAGGTAGGAGGTGATCCATTTGGTTCGTTACTACATCAACGATTGTTAAATGCTGGAGTAGATGTATCTGAAGTGTCTTTTACAGACGAAGCGAGTACAACCTTGGCTTTTGTTCATTTAGATGATCAAGGCGATCGATCGTTTAGTTTTTTTCGCAAGCCAGGGGCTGACACTTTTCTGAAATCAGAAGACATTTCACTCGAGCGGATTCAACATTGTAAAGTGCTGCATTTTGGTTCGGTATCGTTGAGTCATGAACCTGCACGTAGTGCGACTCAGACTGCGGTGATGCAAGCCAAAGAAGCAGGAGTACTTCTTTCTTTTGATCCGAATCTGCGTATGTCTTTATGGGAAAGTGAAGAAGAAGCTAAGCAACAGATATGGTGGGGAATGAACCATGCGGATATTTTAAAAATATCGGAAGAAGAACTTTGTTTTATTTGCAACACCACTGATATTGAAAAAGGTTCGTTAGAGTTACAACGTCAATTCAATATTCCCTTGATCGTAGTAACTTTAGCTGAAAAAGGTTGTTATTACCGTTTATCTCATCTGGAGGGATATGTAAAGGGTTTCCAAGTTGACACTATTGATACTACAGGCGCTGGTGATGCTTTTCTAGGTTGCTTGTTATATCACATTCTGAAGAGTGATAGTGCTTTGGAACATGTAACAACGCAACAAATGATAAGTATGCTTACTTTTGCGAACGCTGGAGGAGCATTAGTGACTACACGAAAAGGGGCTCTTGAAGCAATGCCAACAATAGATGAGATTGAGCAATTTATGAAGTTAAATCAACAGCATACTACAGATGTATTCAGACCCGGTTTTCATTTTGCACCTGCCGCTAACTGGGCGAATGATCCGAATGGATTAGTGTATTACGAAGGCATGTATCACCTTTTTTATCAATATCATCCGTACAGTACGAAATGGGGACCGATGCACTGGGGGCATGCTGTCAGTGAAGATCTTATTCAGTGGCAACATATGCCGGTTGCTTTATTTCCGGATGAACATGGAGCGATTTTTTCGGGTTGCTGTGTTGTAGATTGGCAAAATAGTAGCGGATTATTTGAAGATACTCATGGATTAATCGCTATATTTACCCATGCAGATACCCATCCAGACACCGATCAACCCCGTCAACGTCAGAGTCTAGCTTATAGTAGCGATCAAGGGCATACCTGGCACAAATACGCTGGGAATCCTGTGATTACGGAAAAAGACTTGATCGATTTCAGAGATCCTAAAGTGTTCTGGCATTCGCAAAGTGCTCACTGGATTATGGTGATTGTTGCAGGTGGTCATGCACGATTCTATACATCCAAAAACTTATTGGAATGGTCGTTAACCAGCACATTTGGCGAAGGTCAAGGCTCACATGATGGGGTATGGGAATGTCCTGATCTATTTGAATTACCTATAGATGATACAGGGTATTCCAAATGGGTGCTGATAATAAGTATAGGAGATCATCCTGAATACCCTGAAGGATCTCGAACACAATATTTTGTTGGAGATTTTGACGGTCATACCTTCAGCAATGATAACCCTAAAGATCATGTCATGTGGTTGGATTATGGTAGAGATAATTATGCAGGCGTGACTTGGTCAGATATACCTGAACAAGATGGACGCCGGGTGATTATCGGTTGGATGAGTAATTGGAAATATGCTAACGACACCCCTACTGATTTGTGGCGTGGTGCTATGACGCTACCACGTGTCTTATCTCTAACTTCTAACAACGGACATACAATACTCAAGCAAATGCCTGTACAAGAAGTACAACAGTTACGTGAAGAATCTCGACATTGGGAAAATATTTTGATTACACCTGCAACTCCTTTTGTAGAGCATACCCATAATGATCTCATCGAAATAGAAGTAGAGCTAGATGTCCGCTCGCAAGATGAAGTTCATATCCGTCTTCAATCTTCGCAACAAAGTGAAGTGATTGTCGGTTACAATCCTGTGCAACAGTGGTTATTTATCGATCGTTCTTGTTCAGGAATAACGGATTTTCATCCTTCATTTGCTGTCAAACACGGTGCTCCTCTAGCGATAAAAGAAGGGCGATTACATCTGCATATTTGGGTAGATCGCAATTCGATAGAAGTGTATGCCAATCAGGGTATTGTCGCTATCACCGATCAGATTTTCCCTGATCCACTTGAATCTATCGAGATCAGTACAAAATCAGGTCAAACGACGCTAACTTCTCTTCAATTGCATACGCTGAAATCGGTGGCCATGCAAGATGCTATTGCATGGGGGGCAGATGCATGAGTCACCTGGCAGAAGATCGTGGATTGATAATGTATTGGGACTTTGATGAAGGTAAAGGATCAAGCACGGTAGAGAATATCTCTCAAGTCCAAGATTCGATCCATTATGTTTTTCATTCATCAGAGTTGCATCAGCACGATCCACAGTGGAGAAAAGGCATTGTCGGAAGTGGGCTGTGCTTCGATGGATATTCAACGTATATTGCTCATTCATTGGATAAGACAGGTATAGAGCGTGAAGCTGTCTCTTTCTCTGCACTTACGATAGGAGTCTGGATAGCACCACGTTCTTATGATTGGGGCAACGAAGGTAAGCTAACAGCTATTGTGAATCGTCATGATATGGAGCAAAAACAAGGCTATCTACTAGGAATGTCACGACATGGATCATGGTCTTTTCAAGTAGGGCTGGATACCGGGCAATGGAAAGAAGTATGGGCACCTGCTGGATATGAACTTCCCAAAAATACATGGTCTTGTATCCATGCTGTATTTGACAGTGATCGTGGAGAACTTAAATTGTATTTGAATGGTAGCGAAATAGCTTGTAATGATGTACCTGTGGGCGCTCGACTTGTTCAAGCTGACGATACTGATCTGCTTATTGGTAGAAACAATCATAGCAGTGTACTTGCTGATGTATTCCATCTTCAAATGTTCAGTGGCATCCTCGATGAACTCAAAATATACAATCAAGCACTGAATACAGAGCAGATTGCTTCTGCGTATCAACATGTTTTAGACAGTACGTCTGAAGGTACACATCCACAGCTAGAATATGACGAGATCAAGCTAGATCGAACACCATTATTACAAGATCGGCATCGACCACAGTATCATGCGAGTCCGCCTGCTCATTGGATGAATGAACCTCATGCACCGATTTATTTTGACGGGCAATATCATTTATTTTATCAACACAACCCTTTGGGCCCGTTCTTTTATCATATTCATTGGGGGCACTGGGTGAGTAAAGATCTTGTACACTGGCGTGATCTCCCGGTAGCGCTAGCTCCTGAACATGATGACCTTTCACCTGATGGCATTTGGTCTGGAAGCGCTACTTATGATGTCAACGGGCTACCTGTTTTGTTCTTTACAGCAGCCAATGATAATCTTTCTCCCAATCAAAGTGTAGCCCTTGCACAAAGCACTTATTTGCAAGATCACAATCCAGATCTTGTGCAATGGACTAAATATCCAGATTCTCTGATGGTGCAACCCCATGGAATAGGTGCGTTTGGAGATTTTAGAGACCCTTTTGTATGGAAAGAAGGTGATCGCTGGTTAGCTTTAGTAGGATCAGGTATTGAAGATGTAGGCGGAGTAGCACTTGCCTTCTCTTCAGAAGATATGCTGAATTGGACGTACAAAGGTATCTTTTATCAAGCGGATCTACAGAAATATCCTTATCTTGGGCCGATTTGGGAGTTGCCTGTCTTTCTTCCATTAGGAATCGATCAGCAGGGTCAGCATAAGCATATTTTGTTAGTTAGCCCTGTAGGAGAGGGCGCAGATGTTGAAGTGTTCTATTGGATCGGGCAATGGGATGAACAACAAATGTCATTTATACCAGATCAAGAAGAACCTCAATTAATTGATGTAGGAGATTTTCATTTTACAGGCCCGAGCGGAATGATAGATCCCAAAACCAATCGAAAAATTATTTTCACCATTGCACAGGGTGATCGTACTTCGGAACTTGAATATCAGGCAGGTTGGGCTCACAATGCTGGGTTGCCGCTAAGCATCTATTTGAGGGAAGATGGACGATTAGGCATAGAACCTATTCAAGAGCTTCAATCCCTGCGTGGGAAGAAGCATGTATCGTTTCAAGAAAAGTCGTTACAAGAAGCTAATGACCTTCTGAAGCATGTTCGAGGTGACCGACTAGAGATTCAGGTCGAACTGCAATCCAGAACAGCTCAAAACATAGGGATTAAAGTTCGGTGTACACCGGATCGAGCAGAAGAAACATTGCTATATTACGATAGAAAGGCTGCTCAGTTGTTGGTTGATCGTACCAAATCAACACTGAATTCTCAAGAGGTCTCTACAGGCATTCAAGGGGGTACGTTAGACATTCATGATGATCCGTTGAAGCTTCATATCTATCTCGATGGTTCTATGATCGAAGTCTATGCAAATGGATTGAAAAGCTTAACGACTCGAGTCTATCCTAGTCGAGCAGATGCTTTGGAAATGGAACTTTGGAGTGATGGAGAGTTAGAAGTGATCTCGATGGAAGTATGGGATATGCAATCGATTTGGTAGAAGCGCTTTATACGATGAAGGAGGCTATTTAATGAACAATATCAAGAGTAGACAATCTTGGATTTCCAAATTGATTATTCCGATTATGATTCTTCAATGTATCGCTCCTGAAATATCAGCGGCAGCAGCACCTGAATCTACGATAAGCGATATTTCGATTTCACAGAAAGACATCCAATCATCAGTGACAGATGCAGTTTATCAAAATCCTGCATTATCAGCTACACAAGCAGTCTATGGGATTACCAATCCAGGTTTTGAGACAGGAGATCTTACGGGCTGGACGGTGGTTGAAGGTAATGCATTCGGCCCGAACAGTGTATCCAATGAAACGACATGGTGGGCTGAAAAAATTCCATACAATCAAGAAGGATCTTATCATCTAAATGGTTGGAAATATGATGAATCGGCTACAGGTACACTTCGTTCGAGTACGTTCAAGCTTGGTGGAACAGGTTGGATTACGTTTAGATTGGGCGGAGGTAAGCATAATAATGAAGCCTACTTGAACATTATTGATGCAGATACAGGAAATTCTGTAGCCAAATACGGAAATTCTGCTTTTAATGAATCTGGATTTCCCAATCCCAATCAAGGATTAAGACTTGCAAATATGGAAAAGTATAAAGCAGATTTGTCTAAGTATGTAGGTAAAAAACTGTATATTGAGATTGTGGATCATGCAACCTCCGATTGGGGACTGATCTTCGCAGATGATTTCCAAACATTGTATAAAACGGCTCCTCAAGAAGGCGTATTAGCAGAAAATAGGGTTCCAGTGGCTACTATTCCCGGTGAAATAAAAAATCCTAGCTTTGAGACAGGGAATATTGAAGGTTGGACAGTAGACGGGACTCCTTTTCAAGTAACCGATGAATCTAAAGCGGGCAAAGAAGGACAGTATTATGCCAAGTCTTCTCTGGAAGGAATCGGTTCATTAACTTCCAGTACTTTCAAACTTCAAGGAACAGGCATGATAAACTTTACTATTTTGGATATTGTTCATCCAGAGGATGCTTATGTTGCACTATATGATGCACAGACAGACGTGCTACTGAAAAAGACAGAGACTGTCAGTGCCAATCAGAAGATCTCATGGCAACTCCAGAAATATTACAATAAGCAACTGTATCTGAAGATTGTCGATTCATCTGATCAAGCTAGTATTGCTGTTGATGCTTTTCGAGCTAACAATGTAGGTACTATTTTTGATATGAATTTTGACGAAGGTACAGGAAAGAAAGCATTAGAAAAAGTCACCAATATCGAACACGATGTGAATTATGTATTTAACAACGCTAGATATATGGATTCCAAAGATCCTAGATGGACTTCACGTGGAGTGAAAGGTGGAGCCTTGCTATTTGATGGCTATTCGAATGATATCCAAATCCAAACCAAAGATACTGTTGCTGTCAATGATGCATTAACAATCGAAGCTTGGGTAGCTCCACGTAGCTATGAATGGGGAGATGGCAATAAGTTATCTACGATTGTCAATCAGTCTAACCCCGATAAAGCAGAAGGTTTTGCACTTGGAATGTATCGACACGGCACATGGTCGATGCAGTTAGGAATCGGGGGTCAGTGGGTTCAAGTATGGGTTAAAGATCACCCGCTTGAGAAATACAAATGGAATTATGTCACTGCCACTTTTGACAAAACAGAAGGTATTATCAAGTTATACTTGAACGGTAAGCAAGTAGCCTCTCAGGCAACACCTGCGAACGTTCCGATTACTCCTTCTTCAGCAGATTTAGTGATTGGGAAAAATAACAATCCAGTCGAGCTAGCAGGTTTATTTTCATTTAATATGTTTAGCGGACTGATTGATGAATTAAAACTATACAACAAAGCACTAACTTCTCAAGAGATTTTAGCTGAATATGAGAGTGTGAAAACTCTGCATGGTGGCAACATTCCAACTATTCCAAATGGTGATATTGATGAAGATCCTGCTGTTTTTGATGGGGATCAACATCGTCCACAATATCATGCAATGCCTCCACAAAATTGGATGAATGAAGCACATGCACCGATTTATTTTAACGGAAAATATCATTTATTTTATCAACATAATCCGCAAGGACCTTTCTGGCATCAGATTCATTGGGGTCATTGGGTGAGTGATGATATGGTACATTGGGAAAATGTACGACCTGCACTTGCTCCAGAAGCAGGCAGTCTGGATCCTGATGGTGCATGGTCAGGCAGTGCAGCCTATGATCGCGAAGGCAATCCTGTGTTATTTTATACAGCTGGAAATGATGCATTATCTCCTAATCAACGTACAGCTCTAGCCAAACCTGCGAATTTGGCTGATCCTAATTTGGAGAAATGGGTGAAACATCCTACACCAGTGACTGAACAGAACGGTAAAGGAATTCCGAATGAATTCCGCGATCCTTTTGTATGGTATGACAAAGAAACTGACAAGTGGTATCAGTTAGTCACGTCCGGTATCAAAGATTTTAGCAGTGGTACAGCTCTGGTCTATGTATCGGATGATATGTATAACTGGGAGTACAAAGGCCCACTATATGAAAGTGATCGAACTCGCTATCCTGAACTTGGTACAGTATGGGAATTGCCTGTATTGTTGCCATTAGGTAAAAATAGTGCAGGCAAAGAAAAACATATTTTTATTATCAATCCGCATGAAAAACCGGAGCATGTTGCTCCAGCTAACGATGTGCAAAGAGATGTTGAAGTCTTTTACTGGATAGGCACATGGGATCGAGAACATTTCAAATTTATTCCGGATCAAGAAGCGCCTTCTAAGTTAGATGTAGGCGACGGCTATTTAACCGCTGAAAGTGGAATGGTCACACCTGACGGTAGAACAGTCATTTATTCGATGGTGCAAAATGTAAGAACACCGCAAGCCGAATATCAGGCAGGCTGGGCTCATAATTTGGCATTGCCGATTTCGCTGAGTCTGGATAGTAAGGATCAATTACAGATTAAACCGATAGAAGAATTACAGAGTCTACGGGGTGCGAAAGTAGTCGATTTCAAAGATAAAAATCTACAAGCTGCTAATCAAGCTATTCAATCGGTCAAAGGCGATACGTTAGAAATTGTAATGGAAATCGATCCTAAACAATCCCAGAAGTTTGGACTGAAAGTCAGACGCTCTGACAAGGGTGAAGAGGAAACATTAATCTATTATGATAAAACCAATAAAACCTTTAACGTCGATCGTAATAAAAGCAGTGTAGATCCTGATGTACGTGTCGATGGCATCCAAGGCGGATATGTAGACCTTGATGGAGAAAATCTGAAATTGCATATTTTCTTGGATCGTTCGGTTGTTGAAGCTTTTGCCAACGATAAGAAAAAATTGACCACTCGCGTCTATGTGGGTAGATACGATTCGCTTGGTTTACAAGTCTGGGCAGATCAGGATATCCAAGTGAAGTCGATGGAAGTATGGAATATGAATGCTTTGACAGGTGAACCTGCTCCACCTGTAGATGTACCAGAGGATTGGGATAATACCAAATACACCAATATTAAAGACTTGCCTAATCACGATTTTGCTACAGGGGATCTTACAGGATGGATTAGCGAAGGGAATGCTTTCCAAAATGTACATGTCACCAATCAAAAGTTTTTCTGGGACACGATTTATTTCAATCCTTCCCAAAAAATCCCGGGTGGATACCATTTATGGGGATTCAATGAACAAGCTGGAGGAGATAGCTTAACCGGTACACTACAATCACAACCTTTTATTCTGGGAGGAAATGGACATATCAATTTCTTACTCAGTGGTGGTCGTGATATCGATAAATTATATGTAGCACTGGTTCGAGCATCAGACGGCAAAGAGTTATTTAAAGAAACAGCGACTAACTATGAAGAGTATCAAAGAAAAATTTGGGATGCATCCGCATATTTAGGCGAAGAACTCTACATTAAAGTAGTGGATCAATCAACTGGAGGATTCGGACATATTAATGTCGATGACTTTAATGTACCTGCTCGCAAATAGAAAAAATATAAAGAATAGCATCCATTCGTTCACGATAATAGATCCTCTAGATTCTTGCCTTTAGAACCTAGAATACGCTATAATACAGACGCATAGCATAGTTTACTTTCTATTATAAGTGTTGCTCATAGGTGAACGGTGAGATCCTTAGCATTCAAGTAGGTATACGTGGTTATCATAAGTACACCTATTGTACAAAGGACTGACTCATGAATAATGGGTTGGTCCTTTTTTTGTCAGATCACAGATCAATAATGAAGAAAGGGTGTTGGATATGTTCGGTAATGATTGGGATGAAGTATTAAAAGAAGAAATCGAAAAGCCTTACTTTCAACAGTTGATGACATGGCTAGATCAAGAGTATGCAGAAGAGGTCGTCTATCCTCCACGTGACCTGCTTTTTCAAGCTTTTCGTCTGACTCCCTATGCAGAAGTCAAAGCTGTAATTTTGGGACAAGATCCTTATCATGGTGCAGGACAAGCGGAAGGATTAAGCTTTTCAGTGATGCCAGGGGTAAGAGTACCACCTTCTTTACGTAATATCTACATAGAGCTAAAAGAAGATATCGATGTACCGACACCCAATCACGGTTCCCTTGTACAATGGGGCAAAGAAGGTGTTCTTTTGCTCAACACTGCATTAACAGTCAGAGAATCCAAGCCTGCTTCTCATCGAGGCAAAGGATGGGAACAATTCACAGATGCTGTTATTCATGCGCTTAATAATAGAAAACAGCCAATGGTATTTTTACTGTGGGGCAATCATGCTGGTGAAAAAGAAGCTTTTATCGATCAAGAGCGTCATCTAGTGATTCGTTCAGCACATCCAAGTCCTTTTGCTGCTCGCAAAGGATTTTTTGGAAGCAAACCTTTTTCACGTACCAATCAATTTCTTGAGGAGCACGGTGAACGTCCAATCGACTGGCGTATTCCTAATATCACATAAAGACTAATCATTCAGGGAGGTGAAAAGATGAAGCATTGGGAAGGTAAAAAAGTAGTAGTCACCCGAGATGATGAATATTCTTCTCGCTTGTACGGTACGATCCAGTACTGGGATGAAAGTAAAAATAGATTGATTCTGCAACCGGGTGCGATCAATGTTCTGCTCAATGATATTTTGTACATTAAAGAACTAGAACAGTTACCACAAGAGTTAGAGTCTTCCGCAGCAGAACTGAATCATATCGGCTATATTATGAAATTACCTGTGCAATTCGATAATGCTATTCTTTTCGGCTCCCAAGTTATGATCTGGCAAGGTGATCGACTGGTTGAACTTCAAGCGCAGATCGTCAGACACGATCATCAACAAGTTGTTTTGGGAAATGGACGTATTTTGCGTAAATCCGATTATCGATTTATTGTACGTTCTCTACGTGGATGCTGAACTACATAGTGATGAAAATACCCCTTGATTTTCCAGAAAAAGAAGAGAATTTACAGGACTATAGCCTTATTTTGGATCATTTATCTTCAAAAATATAGTATTCCAACCGATATTAATACAGGAATGGACAGAGCTGAACACAAATATTGTACACAAGGGGAGAAATTAATGACACATACTGCAAAAATGGCAAAATGGATGCTTGCAATTGTAATCGTGGCAAGCACACTATTTCCAGCCGGAGTTTTCGCAGCAAATACGACTGCCGTATCACTCAAATTCACCGACGATAATGCGTTAACTTTATCTTTAGATGATGATGCTACTGACTTGACAGTATCGACAGTAGACGGAGCAGGCAATACGGAAGATGTATCTGACGAAGCGAAATGGACTTCTTCAGCATCTACAGTAGCAACAGTTAAAGCAGGAAGTATTACGCCGGTTGGCACAGGAACAACGACAATCACTGCTAAGTATGGCGATCTATCTGCTACTAAAAAAGTAACAGTGAACTCACCCTATACAGCATTAAAAATTTCACCAGATGCAGCAGCAAATGTAACGATCGGACAGCCTTATACATTTACAGCAACAGCTACCAAAACAGATGGTAGTTCAGAAGATGTCACTTCTTCAGTAACATGGTCTACATACAGTGCAGCAGTAGCCACTGTATCTCTGGGTACGGTAAAAGGAATCAAACAAGGAACAACAACAGTAACTGCTAGATATGCAGGATTGGCAGATACACAAACGATCTATGTACGTTCTTCTTTCCAAGGATTGTTGCTAACACCTGAAGAAGATCAAGTGATGTTTATCGGTGATACGCCTAAACAAATCAAAGCAGAAGTAGCTGACGCCACTCGCGTAAATACAGATGTAACGAGTGATGTGAAATGGACTTCATCTAATGCAATCAACGTAACAGCAGATAAAGGTTTGCTTACTCCGTGGGTAGAAGGTACTTCTACGATCAAAGCAGAGTATGAAGATTATACAAAGAGCTTCAAAGTTACAGTCTACAAAACTATGAAAAAAGTAGAATCTAGTGTAGATTCAATCGATTTGGTTACAGGAGATAGTGCTACACTTCCTAAAGTAACAGGTACAGCAGTAGATGGAACAACAGTAGACTTATCTAAGCTTGTAGAATGGAGTGCAGGTGACGGAAGTGTTGCTTCAGTTACAAGTACTAAAGTAGAAGCTGAAAGCGAAGGTAAGGTCAATCTAGTGGGTACGATCGGTGACCTTAAAGTAACTGTACCGGTATCGGTTCAGACGAAATTGCTTGTATTAACACCAGATGTAACGACTTTAAGTATTGTTGTTGGTGAATCTTCAAGCTTGCCTAAAGTAGAAGCAATGACAGTAGAAGGTTCTACGATTGATGTAAGTAAAGATATCGACTGGACTTCTTCTTCTGAAAGCTTATTGTTAACAGGTTCTACAGCAAAAGCATTGCTAAATGGTAAAGCTACGCTTAAAGGAACTTACCTTAACAAAATCGTTAAAGTTTCAGTAACGATGGAACCTAAAATTAAATCAATCACAGTTACGCCAGAAGTGGTTGAATTGAATATCAAAAAGAGCAAATCTATTAAAGCGGTAGGAACATATGCGGCAACAGGTAAATCTGTAAACCTATCTACCAAAATGAATTGGGTGTCTTCTAATCCTTCTGTAGCGACAGTTAAAGGATCAAGCATCAAAGCCGTGAATCTAGGAACAGCAACGTTGACAGGATCATACCAGGGCTTAACATCGACAGTTAAAGTCAATGTAACAGCGAAGTTGAAAAAATTAACGTTTTCTGAGAAAGCTTTGAAATTGACTGTTGGCGATGCTAAATCGGTTCAGGTCGTGGCTGAATATGATACAGGTCTGAAAGTGGATGTAACGAAAGAAGCATCATGGACAAGTACCAAAGCCAATATCGCTACAGTTACTGAAGGTAAAATTACAGCACTTGCTAAAGGGACAACAACAATTAAAGTAGAATACGGCGATAAAAAAGTGTCGACTACTGTGAACGTAAAAGAAGTTGTTCCTGCTAAACAATAATAATCAATGTATTCACTTGATGTGATCTAGCTAATAGGAAGACTCTACCTCATGAGGTAGAGTCTTTTTGTTAACTAAACTTGCCAAAAGGCAGTACTTCATTTAAAATAAGAACAAAAGTTCGTATATGATTACATGTCTATTGGATTTGTGATCAGAAGGAGAGATACATCATGTTAGAAGATAATGAACGTAAGTTGTTGCGTATTTTGTATAACTTTTTTTCGTTGTACCGTCGTATGCCAGAATGGAGAGAATTATCTTTCAAAACAGGCAAGACGACTCAAGAGTTGAGTCAGATTTTATTATCACTCGAACATAAACAATACATATACTGGGATAACAAACTTGAAGTGAATAGTGTTGTTATGATTCAGGGTTGGGAGCGCAAAGAAAAGACTGTACTTCCTCTTCCAGAATCGTATTGGACACAGTATTAGAAGATTACATATCGAGCGCATACACGAACCCAAGCAAGTGATTGACAACGTTATAAATTCTTGATATTATATGGAAGTTGTCATACTTATTTTGACCTGTTAGCTCAGCGGGAGAGCACTATCTTGACAGGGTAGGGGTCAGTGGTTCGATCCCACTACAGGTCATAACCGAAAGTCCTTGTCTATCAAGGGCTTTTTTTGTTTTTTATTCAGCAGACCAATCTGGAATTTGGCTTTCTACGTTACGACCACCAGATGCTATACCTTTAGGTGAAATTTCATTAATACTTTCAAGTTCATTTTTGCTTAATTCGATATGAACAGAACCAACATTTTCTTCTAAATATTTTACTCTTTTTGTACCAGGTATAGGCGTAACACCTTGTGCGATCATCCAAGCTAATGCTAGTTGTGAAGTAGATACATTTTTTTGTTGAGCGAGTGCTTCAATATGTTTTACTAGATCAACATTTCGTTGAAAATTATCTCCAATGAAACGGGGAAGGTTGCGACGAGCATCATCCTCTGCTAGATCTTCATAACGTTTAATCTGACCAGTAAGAAAACCACGTCCTAAAGGGCTGTAAGCAACAAACTCGATTCCTAATTCTTTACATAGTGGAAATAAATCATCTTCGGCTTCACGACTCCATAGTGAATACTCAGTCTGTAAAGCAGTAATAGGATGGACGTTATGAGCACGTTTAATTTGATTGACAGAAGCTTCAGATAGACCCAAACAACGTACTTTACCTTCTTCTACTAACTTTGCCATAGCTCCAACAGTTTCTTCTATGGGAATGTTAGGGTCAACACGATGTTGGTAATAAAGGTCAATATGATCGGTTCCTAGACGTCTAAGGCTCGATTCACAAGAAGATTTTACATAGTCTGGATGTCCGTTAACCCCTAAAAATGAGCCATGTTCTCCGCGCATTGAGCCGAACTTAGTGGCTAATACAATTTCAGAACGTCTTCCCTTGAATGCTTGTCCAATCAGTTCTTCATTAGCTCCGACTCCATAGGTATCTGCTGTATCTAAAAAATTAATACCTAATTCAACAGCTCGATGTAAAGTACGAATCGATTCTGCATCATCTCGTCCACTATAATATTCTGACATTCCCATACAACCTAGTCCTAATACAGATATTTCAATATTACTCTGTCCTAATGTTTTGGTGTTCATTCAATTTCACTCCTCGAGTAGTTTCAATTAATGTTTTGAAATTACCTATTTTATAACTTAATAAATCATAGGTAGATTGTATACTTTTTAATTCGTTTTCTACTTCTTTTTGTTGATATTGAAGAATGTTATAACATTCTTCATATTGTCCGGCATCAGAATAACTGAGATATTGTTTGATGTCTTGAAGAGTCATACTTGTTTTTTTTAATTTCACAATAAATAGAAGACGATCTAAATCTCTTTGTTTGTATATGCGATGTCCATTCATTTTTTTATTAGGTACAGGCATCAACTCTAACTTCTCGTAAAATCGAATAGTCTCAGTTTTAAGCCCTGTTTTTTCGCCTAATTCACCTATACAATAAACTATTTCTGTATTCATATTTTGATTCCCTACTTTCTAGAAAGGGTGAAAGTTAATGAATCCCGCGCTTAGGATGTCCTCATTCTACTACTTGAAGTGCACATCAAGTCAACAAAGAATATTTGAAGATATATTTAAACTATTTACGTGATAACATTTTACTTATTTTCTAGAACAATATCATTTTATGTATTAAAATAGATATATTTAAAAATAAGTGTTAGTAAAAATCTTGATATTTAAGGCTTTTTTTGTTATTTTAAAACTTTATTAAGTACTAAATAAATAACTACAAATCATAATGATTGAAAATAGTGATTATGCATTAAAAGTAGTTTTCAATAAAAGGAGCGACATCATATGATTCAGCGTTACCGTATTACAAGAGAGATGCAACAACTCGAAGGTGAAGTAGATCCGATTACTTTGGAAGAGTGCAAGACTTATTTTGCACTACAACCGGATTTTACGTATACTCCTGTGTTCACAGTCAAAGGAGAAGCGACGATGTCGATAGACGGAGACTTCTTTTTGTGGGATATTGGTACAGCTTCGATTCCTTTCCGTCATTATGAAGGCGATCTTTACGTCTCAGGCACGAATGAAGCTGTGATCCCGAAAATGATCGAAGTGGCTAGTGCATTACGAGCAGATATAGCAGAAGGTTAATGTATTCAACAGAAAGTTCCAATATTATTTTGGAACTTTTTTTGTTACCGAAAAATTCGTTAAACAAGCGATTGGAACGAATTGATAACGATTACAATCAATTTATGTATCGAAAGAGTTGCCAAGTATTTCCAATAATTTAATCAAAATGTGTTTTAAACGTCTGTAATCGGGGTCATATTAAATAAGCGTATCATTCGAGAACGTATTAATTGATGTGGAGGAATAATGATGAACTTAGAATCTATGGCAACAACACCTTTAATGGAAACAAAAGATACCGAAAATAGTTTTGTCGATCAAGTACATGCTATTTTGAAAAACCGTCAGAATTCCGACTTAGCCGTTAGAGGTAAAATTAGTGAATTGATAAGCAGATATACATCCACTACTAACTAAACTTCATACTATACGACTTAATTATAACTATAAAATCGTACCCTATATAAAGACAGGCTGAACTTCACTGTTCGCCTGTTTTTTCATGTGTACAGATATATTACACAATGATTCACTTGTGTATATTAGTAAATTACATACCTTATTTCTTCATCTCATACCAGATGAATTTGATCATAAGCAGACAATAGATCAGTACACTCTTTTACATTAGGTGTTTACATGATAAGAATGATCTTTTCAAATACGACAATGTCTTATCTAGAAAAAGATGAAAAAAAAACCTTGATATCTCTGGATACTCCAACAAAATAACAGATAATATCCACATAATCGAAGAAAAAAAGGTTTTAAATTTTGGCTTGTTGTAAATATATTTGTTAATAACTGTGCTTCATTTGATTTGAATTGTAATTTAAAGGTTAAATCTTTGTATAGATTACATTTATTTGGATACGATGGTAGCTTAGTACATTTATTTTAAAGGTATCCACCTTGTCGAATAAACGATTTACTAGCCCAATCAATTCAACAAGAAAAGGGGTAGAATCTTATGCGTCAACAGCACCGATATGTCAATATGGATGTGCAGTACAATGACCAGATTCTTGATGTTAGTATTGTTTTTTATATGTATGGTAAGTTATCCAAATCGTATATCCGTTTTCGTTACAAAAAAGTAGATATCTTTGAGTTATTTGATAGTAAAGAAGAAAATCACCAGCAAGCGGTAAAAACAATCTGTGAATTGATTGATACCATCGGAGTCGAAAAATATAGAAAATTCGATCGTGTTATGGGCGAATTGAAACGTATCTATAGTAGACGTATTATTGTAGACAATAAAGTATATGCTAACTTTTATGAAAGCGAATTAAGTGTAGGCGAACGTTATATGTATAGTCGCGAAATTATGATGAATGATGGTAATCAATTAGAAGATCATTTGTTAATCGAAGATCGCGAAGATGTAGAATCCAAACAGCAAGTTCTGCGTAATTTGCGTCGCAAAGTTAAAAATTATTTTGAGGAAGTTGAAGTGTTGCCACATCCTCAATATTTAAATACAAAATATAGCTTGGTATATCAAGATATTACAGACTGGATGGAACAAAATATTCCTACTTATTATATCCAGCGTTTTATGAACGCATTGGAAGCTGTATAATATTGATGTGATGAGCACCCTGAAATGGGTGCTTTTTATATGCCATTTTAATCTTTAGAACTCCTACTAGTGGTTGAATACATACTCCAAATCATGAAATCACCAAATATCTTTTTGTTCTCTACTCTAGCGCTCGACTTCAATTCCATGCTATGTTATTATAGTGGTTCTGATAACGTGGTAACGAACTAAAGCGTTCGGTAAATTGTAAGGGGAGCGATCATATGAAACAGAGAAAAATAGCAGGATTATTATTGATATTTAGTGTGGTTTTATTGGTATTAGCAGGATGTTCTAGTGGAGCTAACAAAGATGATAACAAGCTAGTCATCGGAATTGATGATAAATTTGCACCGATGGGATTCCGTGATGAACAAAATAATATTGTTGGATTTGATATTGATTATGCCAAAGCTGCCGCAGCTAAAATGGGTAAGCAAGTCGAATTTCAACCGATTGATTGGTCTGCCAAAGAATCTGAATTAAATAGTGGTCGAATTGATCTGATCTGGAACGGATATACAATCACAGATGAACGCAAGCAAAAAGTACTATTCACCAAACCTTATCTAGCGAATAGTCAAGTAGTTGCTGTGCTTGCTAACTCGCCAATCACTACATTCAATGATCTAGCTGGTAAAACGGTCGGTCTACAGTCGCTATCTTCTGCTTCAGATGCTTTAGCAGCTAATCCGATCAAAGCACAGCTGAAAGAAGTAAGTGAGTTCCCGGATAACGTACTGGCGTTAAGTGATTTGAAAAATGGTCGCTTGGATGCTGTCGTTATTGATGAAGTGGTTGCTCGTTACTATATGTCCAAAGAACCGAATACGTTTAAATTATTGGATGAATCATTATCGCCTGAAGAATATGGTATTGGTGTGAAGCAAGGTAATGAAGAATTGCTCAATAGTCTGCAAAAAGCATTAGATGAATTAAATAGCGACGGTACAGCTAGCAAAATTTCAACTACATGGTTTGGTGAAGACAAAGTTCTTAAATAATCATCAAGATGATGTATACATGTTTTGCAAAGCGTACAAGAGTACACCCATATAAAAGTCATCAGAAAACCGGTTGAGTGATACAATCCGGTTTTCTTTTGTAAATAATCAGATGTAAATTAAAAATGTTGAGATGTAGGAGTCGAATACGATGAGTGTAGATTACTTATTACAAATTATAGGACCCATACTAGAGGGAGCCAAAAATACAATTCTTCTGTTTTTGATTGCAATTGTGTTATCTATTCCTTTAGGATTTGGAATTACATTGTTAGCCAATAGCAGTATCAAATTGTTATCGTGGTTAGCGCATACGTTTATTTATATTACTCGTGGAACCCCATTACTGTTACAATTACTCTTTTTCTGCTTTGGATTACCGATGTTGCCGATTATAGGTGATTATCTGGTGTTTGATCGTTTTGTAGCGGCAGGGCTTGCATTTATACTGAATTATGCAGCTTATTTCGCAGAGATCTTCAGAGGTGGATTATTGTCGATTGATAAAGGGCAACATGAAGCGGCGCAAGTACTGGGACTCAGCAAATGGCAAACGATGACCAAAGTGATTGTTCCACAGATGATTCGAGTGGCGTTACCTTCACTTGCTAATGAGTCGATTACACTGGTCAAAGATACCGCCTTACTCTATGCTGTAGCGGTACCAGAACTGCTTCACTTTGCACAAACAGCAGTCAATCGTGATTTTACGATCACTCCATTTGTACTAGCAGGTATTATTTATCTATTAATGACTTTAGTATTGACGTTGCTATTCAAAGGATTAGAACGTCGATTTAAATTTGAATAAAAGGAATGTCTATCTATGACAATGATTGAAGTACAACAACTCAAAAAAAGTTTTGGCGATCTCGAAGTATTAAAAGGTGTGAATTTTACAGTGGAACCGGGTGAAGTGGTTGCGATTATCGGACCTTCTGGTTCAGGTAAAAGTACGATGTTACGTAGCCTAATCCATCTGGAAGAAGTGAACAGCGGTAGTATTTTATTTCAAGGTCAAGCATTAGTCGAGAACGGCAAATATGCGAATGCAAACACGATCAAAAAAATAACATCACGTATGGGGATGGTATTCCAGCACTTTAATCTATTCCCTCATCTAACGGTACAACAAAACTTGGAATTAGCGCCCAAAGCGGTGAAAAAAGAAAGTGTCGCAGATATCCGTAAGCGCAGTGAAGTGATTTTGAATAAAGTAGGATTGTTGGATAAAGCGAATGTACTACCAGCTAATCTATCTGGCGGGCAAAAACAACGGGTAGCGATCGCAAGAGCATTGATGCTAAATCCAGATATTTTGCTTTTTGATGAACCGACTTCAGCACTTGATCCAGAATTGACAGGTGAAGTGTTACGAGTGATGCAGCAATTGGCGCAAGAAAAGATTACTATGGTTGTGGTCACACATGAGATGAATTTTGCTAGAGATGTAGCTGATCGAGTTATATTTATGGACAAAGGTGAAATTGCAGAATCAGGTACACCTGCTCAAATCTTTGGCAACCCACAGTTAGATCGTACCAAAGCTTTTTTAAGTCGAGTAGAGAAGTAAGTCTAATGAGCCAGTAATAGATAGCAGGCTAATTGAGGATTGCGGAACAGAGTAGGTTCATCTAAGATCATATCGTAATCATAAAGACTGATCTGATGGAGGCGTACGATGAATACACAATCAAAAGTAGCTATTATTACAGGTGCAGGAAGTGGACTGGGTCAAGCTACCGCTCTCAAATTAAGCGGTAACGGCATTACGGTCGTCGTGGTAGATATCTCGGAAACAGCTGGGCAAGAAACGGTATCGATGATCGAAGCCAAAGGAGGCACAGCGCTTTTTATTGCTGCTGATGTTAGCCAAGCACCACAAGTAGAGCATTTTGTTCAGCAAACAGTAGCTACATTTGGACGAATCGATATGTTTTTTAATAATGCAGGGATTTCCGGTCCTGGACTCAAATTAGCTGATCATAGTATTGAGCAATTTGATCAGATTATTAATATTAATTTACGTGGAGCATTTTATGGGATGAAATATGTTATTCCTGAAATGCTTAAAATAGGTGGCGGGTCTATCGTCAATACAGCTTCTACCGCAGGTGTAGTCGGTGTACAGACAGTAGCTCCTTATGCCGCTACCAAGCATGGGATTATCGGTTTGACGCGTACCGCTGCGATTGAATACGGTCAAAACAATATTCGTGTGAATGCAATTGCACCCGGTACAATCGAGACACCGATGGTAGCTGAATTCGGAAGACAGAATCCAGAGACCATGAAAGCAACCGTTGATAGTATTCCTTCGGGACGATTAGGCAAACCCGAAGAAATTGCGAATCTAGTATCTTTCTTATTAGGAGATGAAGCACCTTATATCAATGGTGCTGTCTATGCCATTGATGGAGCTGTAACCGCGCAATAAGATAGAATAGGTTATCGTATCAGAATTTGGTACAATACGTATGCAAGAACCCTTGAATCATCATTTCAAGGGTTTTTCTTATTTTGACATTATAGGAGCTGAAGACATGACTACACTAACATACACACGTCTTATTAACCGAACACTTGAAATTTTGGCAGAGCAGAGCAGTCAAGAAGCTTATACTTATATAACTGAACATGCGAATGAAGTAAAAGGTAACGATGCACAAGTGTATAATTTCCGTTATTCTTTAGCGGCTGCTTCAGGTATGAATACAGAAGCATTACAACTACTACAAGAAGCTATTTTGGAAAAAGGATACTGGTATTCTTCCACATACTTACTGGAAGAAGAAGATTTGAAGTCTTTACGTGATCAAGATGAATTTCAAAAATTAGTCGAATTATGTGTAGAACGAGAAACGTTAGCACGCGAAGAGTCTACACCTGAATTGAAAATTCTGTACCCGAATGATCAAGAAGATCATACAATACAACAGACGATTATTGCTCTACATGGTGATCAGGAAAATATCGAAATTGCAGAACCTTATTGGATCAGTCTGTTAGATCATCATTACCGTCTAGCTTTACCTCAATCTTCGCAAATTCTGTTCACCGATGCGTATGAGTGGGAAGATGTAGAGCAAGGTGTAGAAGAATTGAAATGGCATCTTAGTGATATTATGACCGAAGATGCTCTAAGCCCTTCAACTACATCCTTGAAGCCGATTGTGGGTGGATTCTCAGCAGGAGCAAGAGTGTCTCTATATACTGCGATTCAAGACCCTACAGCGTTCAGTGGCTTGATTCTGGTCGCACCGTGGTTACCAGAAGCTTCAGAATGGGAGAAAGGGCTAGCGGGATTACAGGAAGCTGGTGTTAAACTTTCGATTATGTGTGGAGAATGGGACGATGATTGTCTACCAGGTACGATGGAATTGATCGAAGCTCTACAAGAAGCGCATGTAGATTACCAATATATTGAGCTTCCTGAACTGGATCATGATTATCCTGAATCTTTCGCTCAGTTATTACACGAATCGGTAACTTATATTCAATCGACAGAACAAGAACAAGACCAAGAAGAATGAATATTAAGGAATAAAGTCGAACAGTGAGCATTATCTATTAAATAAGGTTTGATTTTAAAAAACAAACAAGAAAAGTTATAATGAAAGAACGACTTTATTACAAAGACAACAAGTTGCCGTCTTGAAAGAAGAGTGAATAAATTGAAAATTGGTGTGTTGGACTCGGGGATTGGTGGATTAACTGTTTTACATGAGATGTTAAAAGTATTGCCAGAGGAAGACTATATTTTTTATGCAGATACTCAGCATGTGCCTTATGGTGAAAAGCCGAAAGACGAAGTGCGTCAGTATATTTTTGAAGCGGTAGATTATTTAGCTGCGCAAGATATTAAAGCGCTGGTGATTGCTTGTAATACAGCTACCAGTATAGCAGTCAATGATCTACGTCAAGCTTATGACTTTCCTATTCTAGGTATAGAACCAGCAGTGAAGCCTGCGGTTCAGAACAGTATGATTAAGCGCAAAAAGGTATTGGTCTTCGCAACCACATTAACATTACAAGAAGAAAAATTTCAAAATTTAGTCCGTTCTATTGATACTGCTGATATTGTAGAAAGTTTGGCTTTGCCAGAGTTGGTACAATTAGCTGAAAAGCGTCAATTCGCAGAGGAAGAAGTGCAGTCTTATTTGGAACAAGCGCTATCTGGACTTGATCCCAATCAATATGGAACTATCGTCTTAGGATGCACTCATTTTCCTTATTTTAGAGAACATTTGCATCATTTCTTTCCAGAAGAAGTAGATATTATTGATGGTGGAGAAGGCACAGCACGAAATCTATATCGTATATTACAAGAGCATTCTTCAATCGGTGAAGGAACAGGTAAGATAATGTATGTAGAATCTGGCAAAGTTATTCATGAGGCAGAGCAGTTAGAAGCTTATCATCAATTGTTAGTCAGATTATCGTCCCCATCCCCATTTCGCTCATCCTAAAAAATGATTCTATCCTCATATATACCAAGTAAAGCGCAGCCTATCATGATAAGCTGCGCTTTTTGCTGTACTAATCAGCATAAGATGTAGTGTACATCAGCAAATATTTTTTGGATAAGCAGTATTCTAAAAAGGGAGTACACTTTCCACAGCTTTGGTTAAGAAACCTGAGTAGGAGAAGTAGAAGCAAGAGCAGACGGTGTAGAATGACGAAGGGAACGGGTAGCTTTGAACGACATAGATTTACGTTTGGTTGCAGGAGGTCTAACCACAGATGTAGTGACAGCATGAGAGGATGAGCTAGTGAACGTCTGAGGAATAACTTCTGCTCTCGTCGGAGAAGCAGTGTATCCTGTTAGACGAGGATGAAGCGGTTGAACAGGCTTAATCGTAGGCTTCAGCTTGGACTTCGCAGGTTGCCATGCCAAAATCTGATCTTCACGAAATGTACGTGGACTTCCTGTACGTAGACAGTCTGCATATACCAGACCTTTACGAATATGCTTGATCTCTATGCGTCGTTGAGTCAATTGATTCGAACGATCCATATACACAATTTCTACAATTTCGCCTATATATTTGGATAACATATCGTATTCTCCTATCCGAACATTTGTTCTTATTTATATTTTTATTATATACGAACATACGTTTCTTTTTCGAGTGTTATTTAAACCTTATTTATAATCATTCAGATAAGTACCAATTACATATGGATCGTACCATACGAACTATTGATTTCAGTCTATGCTTATATTGGGTAAGTGAAGTGATAACGATTTATGGATAAGTACAGTTATTCAAGGAGGACATAATGAAAACTAATATTCCACAATTATTATCTCAAATGACGCTTGAAGAAAAGGCGAGTCTTTGCTCAGGTCTTGATTTCTGGAAAACACAACCGATCGAACGTTTAAATATTCCGTCTGTCATGATGACCGATGGGCCGCATGGATTACGTAAGCAAGGGAAAGAAGCTGATCATCTAGGGTTAAACGATAGTGTACCTGCGACTTGTTTTCCATCAGCAGCAGGCATGGCTTCTTCATGGAACCGTGATCTTATCCGTCAAGTAGGGGAAGCACTAGGTCAAGAATCACAAGCAGAAGATGTAGCTGTATTGCTTGGACCTGGAACCAATATCAAACGTTCGCCGTTATGTGGACGCAACTTTGAATACTTTTCTGAAGATCCCTATCTTTCTGCGGAATTAGCTGCTCATCATATTCAAGGGGTACAAAGTCAGGGTGTCGGTACATCACTCAAGCATTTTGCCGCTAACAATCAAGAAGAACGTCGTATGAGTGTAGATGCGATTGTCGATGAGCGTACATTGCGTGAGATTTATCTAGCTAGCTTTGAAGGAGCGGTTAAGCAATCACAACCTTGGAGCGTTATGTGTTCTTACAATAAATTAAATGGAACATATACAGGAGAAAATAAATTTCTGTTAACTAAAGTATTACGTGAAGAATGGGGATTTGAAGGGTTTGTAGTCTCCGATTGGGGCGCTGTGAACGAACGTGTAGACGGTCTTCGTGCAGGATTAGAACTTGAAATGCCTGCTAATAATGGTATTGGTGATGCCAAAATTGTCAAAGCTGTTCGAGAAGGACAATTGGATGCAGAGGTATTAGATCAAGCCGTTACCAAGATTTTGGAATTTATTTTCAAAGCGGTCGAGCAACGACAAGCAGATGCTACGTATAATGCAGATGAACATCATGCACTAGCACGCAAAATAGGACAAGAAAGTATGGTTTTACTCAAAAATGAAGATCACCTTTTACCTCTTGCTAAAAAAGGAAAAATTGCGGTGATCGGTGAATTTGCACAAAATCCTCGTTATCAAGGCGGCGGCAGTTCCCATGTGAATCCAACTCAACTGGATAAAGCATTTGACGAAATTACTCAATTAGTAGGTGATCAAGGTCAGGTATCGTATACAGCTGGATATGATCTTGATAGCGATGATGTCCAAACCGCATTAGTCCAAGAAGCGGTACAACAAGCAGCAGAAGCAGATGTAGCTATTTTGTTTACTGGCTTACCTGATCGGTATGAATCTGAAGGATATGATCGAACTCATCTCAATATTCCGCAAAATCATCAACAATTAATCGAAGAAATTGCTAAAGTACAACCTAATCTCATTATTGTTCTTAGTAACGGCTCACCTGTAGAAATGCCGTGGATCAACCATGCCAAAGCTGTACTGGAAGGATATCTGGGTGGACAAGCATTTGGAGGTGCAGTTGCGGATCTACTCTTTGGTGAAGTAAGTCCAAGCGGGAAATTAGCAGAAACGTTCCCTATGCATTTAAGTGATAATCCATCATTTTTATATTTCCCGGGGGAAAAAGATCGGGTCGAATATCGTGAAGGTATTTTTGTAGGTTATCGTTATTATGATACCAAGCAAGTAGAGCCTTTATTCCCATTTGGTTACGGACTCAGTTATACGTCATTTGAATATAGTGATCTACAGTTAGATCGTCAGCAATACAGCGATCAAGATAAAGTCAAAGTGAGTGTGACGATTACCAATACAGGTAAGACAGCAGGTAAAGAAATTGTACAATTGTATGTAAGTGATCATGAGAGTACAGTGACACGTCCGCAAAAAGAATTGAAAGGATTCGCTAAAGTCCATCTACAAGCAGGGGAAAGTCAGACAGTACAGTTTACCCTCGATAAACGTGCGTTCGCTTATTACAATGTAGATATTGCGGACTGGCATGTAGAATCAGGAACATTTGAGATTCTAATCGGTTCTTCTTCTCGTGATATTCGTGTGCAACAATCGGTAGAGATACAATCGACAGTAGAACTTCCGATTACGATTGACCGTAATACAACGATGGGTGATATTACAACACACCCAACGACTCAACAACTGGCTAAAGAATTGTTAGAACGTTCAGGAATGGGCGAATTATTTGATCCTAGTGATGATATGATGTCTGCTATGGTCAAAGGAATGCCTTTACGTGCTATGGTGAACTTTGGACAGGGTAAATATACAGAAGAAATGTTAGCTAAAGATATCGAAATATTGAATCAAGCATTTGTAAATAATCAACGTTAATTTGTAGATAAAACAGTCTTTTTCGCTATGGAAAAGGGCTGTTTTTTTCTGTCATCAAGCTGTTTTGGATCAGCATAGAAATAGAATTTATCCACCATATCCCAACAATAGCCGTCTATATCTTCCATTTATATGATACAATTATAAAGAGTCCACAATGGAAAGATCGAAGGAGCAAAACAAAATGGCGATAGAAGTGATACGCGTTCAAACTCAACAACAACTGGAAGAATGTTTAAAAATCCGGAAACAAGTATTTGTTGTAGAGCAGAAAGTTCCTGAGAGTCGAGAAATAGATCAGTACGATCATTTGCCTAATGATGGTGTAGCTTACCACTTTTTATTGCAAAAAGATGGTGAAAGTATTGCCGCAGGCCGTATGATTCGTTATGAAAATGGAGCAGCTAAAATGCAACGTATTGCTGTGTTGCCTGGTTATCGTAGAGGTGGATATGGCAAATCTATTCTTTTGGGTATGGAAAATTATGCGCGTCAAAATGGATTTGAAAAAGCTTTACTTGATTCTCAATGTCAAGCTGAAGGATTTTACAATAAAATGGGATATATCACGATTTCTGAAGAGCCTTTTGATGATGCAGGTATTGCTCATGTTAGTATGAAAAAGCAACTTGTTGTCACGATCTAATCTTTTCACCTATGTATAGACATGAATGAACGTAGTAAAACCGCGCCAGTTGCATAGGGCACGGTTTTTTTGTTTTGTTGATCTGTCTGATAGGAGGTTTATGATCCTAACGTGTAAATTTTGTGTTGTTCCAAAAATGTCATTTCTTTTGTTTTGCCTACAAAATCATCTTTATCATCGTTATAATGCATCAACAGAATAGTCGAACGTACTTGTTCTGGTAAAGACAGCAATTCATCTAACGTAGCATGAACAATACCCGGAGGATGTAATTGGCAATCATGCAGAATGGTCTGCACCCCTCGCTCATATACCAAATGTTCCAGCAGATGAGGTTGGAATTTCATATCTCCGCTATAAAAAATAGTCTCATTCAGTAAAAAGGAATAGCTATTCTTGCCATCGATATGCGGAGTCTGAATCAATTCAATATCCAGCCCTTCGGTTAAAGTAATCGGTTGTTCAGCCACAATCGGTCTCACATCAAACACATCTTCGATTCGTTCTATTCCTTCTTGGGTCATTCCACCGGATAACGTGTGCTCCCATAGTGGACGAACCAATGTACTTGCAATATATAGAACCGGTTTACGATTATAGATAAATTTCATTTGAAAGCCTAGCTCTTCCAGTCCTCCAACATGATCTCCATGAATATGAGTCACTAGAATCGCATCTATTTCATTGACCGTTTTGCCCAATTGATGTAAAGCCAGTGGAGCTGTAATACCGCAATCCACCATCAACGTATAGTCGCCTACATGAAGAAGGGCGTTGTTATTATGATAATTTTTGGCAAAAGCATTACCTGTTCCTAGCATTTGTAGTTCAATAGACACAGTATTCCTCCTGTCTGTATTGTACGTATGATCTAGATATGTCTTATATGATCATTAGACATTCTTCCTTCTCAATGTACCATGAATAGAACCAAGAAGGGAAATGATGAATATAATCCTGTTATAGCCAACCCGCAGAGATACAACTTTAATTCATTGGTTTAATAAGAGTTAAAGGTGAAAATGCAGAAGAGTGACCATATGTCAAAAGGTTACAATTTTTTCACCGCAACTGAACGGGACTAATGGAGTATATATGTATAAGAAGATCAGCATAGAGATACAATGCTTTTATAATACAGAAAGAATTGGAGTCGATAAGCTTTTTCTAAATATAAAAGGAGGGGTTCTTACGTGATATGGAAAAGAGTTGCAGTCTGTGCATTAGCCTTTTTCTTAATGAGCAGTTCAGTGCTATTTGCAGATGCTGTAAGTCAAAAGATTAAAGTCTGGATCAATGGAAGTGAGGTTAGTGATGGAGCGTACATGATCGATGGCAAAACCTATGTGCCTTTGCGTGAAATTCAAGGCATTGTCGATTATGATAATGATGCCAAAACGGTCAAACTTACCAAACCTAACGTACATATCTTTTTATTCAAAAATGATACGGCGTTTGGCAACGTCAGTAAAGGAAAGCTCAAATTCAACGTATTTAGTCAAGTCGACAATTTACAAACGGATATTGTAGCTGTGAAAGTAGCGATTATCGATCCTTCAGGGAATCAAAAAGATATCCAAAGTCAGGATATTACACAACAAAAAGATAACTTCTGGTTCCGCACATATGATTTCACATACGACTTTAATAGCGCAGGCAAGTATACAGTCGGATTTTATATGAAAAAGTCCAAAGCTAGCGATTATGTACTGGTATCCCAAAAGGTAATTACGGCGCTCAATCAATAATCATGATATCTGATTAGTCTCTCATCGATTAGGATCTGTTCAAGGTATGACTCTCAATTGACCTGTCTAGGGGAAAGTGGTAAGATACACAAGTATTATTTCATGAATCCAAGGTATTGTACCTATTTATGAACCTAAATGACATTCAATTTTATACTGAAAGTAGGTTATCCTAATGAGCGATAAACATGTACATGATGAAAATTGCAATCATGATCACGACCATGACCACGAAGCGGAAGAATATGTATTAACATTGACTGACGATGAAGGTAATGATGTAGAAATGGTTCTTGTTGAAACATTTGATGTGGGCGAGAAATTGTATGCACTTCTACTAGAGCGTGGCAACCCTGAAGCAGATGGTTATATCATGCGTCTTGAGGAAGAAGAAGACGGATTCGAATTGCAAAATATCGAAGACGAAAAAGAATGGGCAGCTGTAGAGAAAGCATACGGCGAGCTTATTGAAGAATCGGAATAAGATTCATCACTTTATAACTAAAGCCGGAATGGATATTGTATATTTCTATACAGTATTCGCTCCGGCTTTTTTTGTATGTTATAGAAAGGTAATTGAATGTTTAGAAAATAGCGTCTGTCTCGACAATCACTTTGACATGATGAACCGTACGATCTTCAGGCCCTTTAACAGGCAGACCGACTTCTACATGATCGGTAATATAATCGATATTTTCTTGTGAAATGACTTCACCTGGTAGCAAAATCGGAATACCCGGCGGATATACATAAATAAATTCAGCAATAATGCGTCCTGCGGATTCTTTGAAAGGAACCACTTCTGTATCCCCGTAAAAAGCATCACGCGGAATCAGTGACAATTGCGGAATCTCTGGAATTTTGACCACCAGTTCATGAATTTCTTTGGAACCGTCTGTGCTGTAATATTGAGAAGCCATATCCGTTAACGAACGTACCAGAATATCTACACTATCCTGTGTATCCCCTGGAGTCACCAGACACAAAATGTTATACATATCACTAAGTTCAATCTCTAGATTATAATGCTCACGCAACCAGTTCTCTGCATCATAGCCTGTTATTCCTAAATGACGGATATGAATCGTCAGCTTCGTCGGATCGTAATTGAAAGTAGCTTCACCACCAAGCAATTCTTTACCAAAGCAGTATAATCCAGGAATATCATTGATCTTCTGACGTGTTTCTTGTGCCAGATTGATCGTGCGCTCTGCCATATCATGTCCGTGTAGCGCTAGATTACGACGTGACGTGTCTAAAGAAGCGAGTAGGATGTATGAAGTAGATGTTGTAGTCAGCATGCTAATAATGGTCTGTACGCGGTGAGGATTCACATGACCATTTTTTACATTTAGATTCAAGACAGAACTTTGAGTCATAGAGCCACCAAGCTTATGTACACTGGTAGCAGCCATATCTGCACCGGCTTCCATCGCAGAGACCGGTAAGTCCTTGTGGAAATGAATCAATACACCATGCGCTTCATCAACTAATACGGGAACACCCCGGCTATGCGAAAGATCCACGATTTCTTTCAAATCTGCACACACACCAAAGTAAGTCGGGTTAATCACAAGAACAGCTTTGGCATCAGGGTGACGATCTAGAGCACGGCGTACCGATGAAGTCGTAATGCCATGATCAATCCCCAAGTTCTCATCACGTGCTGGAGACACGAATACAGGTTTCGCTCCTGCAAAAATAATCGCAGACATGATTGATTTGTGTACATTACGAGGAACAATAATTTTGTCACCGGGTGAGCAGACCGACAAAATCATAGTCATAATAGCACCACTTGTTCCTTGAACTGAGAAATACGTATAATCAGCGCCAAAAGCATCAGCAGCTAATTTTTGTGCTTGCTCGATAACACCCATAGGTTGGTGTAAATCATCCAGTGGTGCGATATTGATCAGATCTATAGAAAGGGTATTGTCACCCACGAACTCTCGAAATTCCTGATCACTTCCGATTCCTTTTTTGTGCCCTGGAATATGGAATTGGACGGGATTGCTTGCCGCATGTTCTCGAAGAGCGGTAAAAAGCGGCGTTTGCTGATGATCCATTAAAGCTGTCACAACCTTTCTGATGTCAAATAATGATTCATAGGCTAAAATGCTTATACAACATTTTGCCAAACAAAATGAGTATAGCAAAACGTGGAGGGAATGCAATAGTTATTATGATAAGATAAAATGCATGATCTATAAAGAGGTATACATTCAGGGTTAGACTTGAAGGGAGTCATCTTCATTAATGGTATCGATTTCGAATTCTATCACAGACCAGCAGAATCAAGCAAAAAAGCGTCAACGTCATATTTTTGTATTTGTATGCCTATGGCTCCTTATTTTTTTAGTGGAATTTGTTAAAGGTGGATTATTAGTCACTTTACTGCCTGTATATATGGGCCATGTACTTGGATTACCTGCGTTTGCAATCGGTATTGCTTTTGCATTGCAATATGTAGGGGACAATGCACTTCGAGGTCCTGCTGGCTGGTTAGCAGAACGATTGGGCTTCCGAATGATTATGTCGATCGGTATGGTTCTTGTACTGGGTGCTGTTTTTATTATGGCAACCGAAAAAAGTACAGGCTGGCTAATCTTTGCTTGTGCAGTGATGGGGATAGGAAGTGCTCCTCTATGGCCTTGTGTGATGTCGCAGATTACCAGTCTTTCACAGGCTGATGGCAAATATGGAACATCGATGAGCATTATAGAAATAGCTTCTCTTGGAGGTGCCGGGCTTGGACCCGTAACTGTCAATTGGATCAGTGGCACATCGTATCAATCGACACTTTGGATGATGTTAGTCTGTATGACCGTAGTACTAGGAATTGCTTTATGCTTACCAGGTCGTAAAAAAGAAGTCTATGCTCTAGAAGCTGATCCTGAATCGGATGAACAGCTACAGCACCGATCAACTTCTCGAATTACAGGTAAGCAACGGATACAGCAATATGTATCGTTGATTCGTTCGCTACATATCCATCCTTTATTATATCCGGCATTATTTCTACAATCTTTTGCATTAGGTATTCTTACACCTATTATCACGTTGTATGTGGTCAGCCAACTCGAATTAACGCCTGCGTATTTTAACGGCTTATTAATTGTAGGTGGCGGTGTGACTGCACTGGGTCTGATTCCAGCAGGTCGTCTGATCGATCGTTTTGGCAGTCGCTTTTTTCTGCATATTGGGTTTTTACTTGCAGGTACGGCATTAGTCGGAATGGCTTCTACTAGAATTTTATTTTGGATATGGATATTTGTAGTGGGTATAGGTTTGAGTTATGCGATGATTTTGCCCGCTTGGAATTCGTTACTCGCTAAGCTTGTGCCTACGCAAGAACGAGGTATGATCTGGGGGTTGTTTTTGACGTTACAAGGATCAGGGCTTGTGATTGGGCCTCTAGTCTCTGGAAAGTTATGGGATAGTATTAGTCCACAAGCTCCTTTTTTTGTCAGTGCTAGTTCAATGTTTATTTTGTTTTGTATTCATTGGATCATGATACGTCATCGACCTAATCTTAGATAAACATACCAAAACACCTTATGTGCTTACATCGCAGATAAGGTGTTTTTATAGATTCATATGAAGGTCGATATTAAAATGCCATTCGGTACAACGGAAGTAATTGTTCGAAAGTTTGTTCTACTTTTTCGATAAAAGCTTTACCATCTTGAAGCAATGGATCATCTTTTTCGATACGTAATCCACATACGATCTCGGATTTTTTGACATGTTGTAATCGTTCTGCGGTATCCAACCAGTACTGGTCATCCAGTTCACCCTGAATATTAGCTTGTGGTGACATATGATCTGTAGACCAGTAGAATTCATCAGGAATCATTTGTTTTACTTTTTTCCAATCGGTTTGTAATGCTTTACCAAAATCTACTTTACGTGGACTTTCATAGATAATTGCAAATACAATAAAGACATGACTGCCAAACATACCTACTTCAAAGTGAGGTAATGCTTTGTATCCACGTTTATTCGATGCCCATGCTACCCATGTATCTTTAGGTGGATTCACCGTACGACGAGCGTGTTTGGCAACATGTACATACATTTCTTCACCACATAGTGTAGCCAGATAAGGCTGTATCTGTTCACCGATTGTTGTGAGTTTAGGTCGAATCGTCTGAATCAACGCATCCATACGTGGCTCCAAACCATCGATAGTAAATACATCAAAGTCTTTCGAATCAAATCTTTTAAATTCAACATTATTCATATTTAAAATGCCCCTCTTTCCAAATCCATCCATATAAGTGTACCGATAAGCCGCGTTTATTATAGCATAAGAGCATACGATTATTTCATGAAGATTACATGTATCTGTATGCTTTAGTGCTTAGACAACCTTGTAAAGGGGTAAAATTATAATAAGTATACATTGTACTAAAGTTTGCATATACAACAATACTCTTTATAGTGCTTATTTCCAAAATAGCATTCGTTATTTATACTTTTTTTTGTATATTTTATCAATTAATCACAGAACAGCTAGAAAGATATATAGAATGACATACAGATCAACCAATTGTTTGAAAAGGAGGGATTATGATGAATAAAAGTTATGAAGTGGAATATTGTAACTTGGAATTGCGTTTTGAGCGGCGTGATATTCAAAATTTGATTCGTGATTTGATCAAAGAAGGATATTCACTGTATTGGAGAGAAACCGAGGATTCATTTATCGTATCGATCCGTACAGATGATCATATGACCAAATTACGTTTTCAACAAACACAAGAAGGATACAAATTGATCGGAGATTATCGTATCCATGATTCGCGTTTGTCTGAATGGATGGAGAAGTTAATCGGCGATACACGTGGGCATGCAATCGTCAAACGATTTAAAGATCAACAGATTCTTGTTGAAAACATATTGTTTGGTGAAGTGATTCGTATGGTCGAAATATCGGGTTTCGAACAGCGTGTATTATATCAAAAAGAATCGACGTTAACGCATGAAGCATTACACACACTTTTTTTATCGACGGAAGGTGAACAGAGATTGGAAAATATAGAGACGCAAATTGATGAATCGTTAGATCGATTGAATGAAGCGATCAAAACAGGCGATACTGAAAAAATTGATGAATGTAAAAAAGTGTTGGAAAATCTTCGTTTTGAACTTATTCGTTTGGAAAAGTAAACCTTAAAACGTGATCTCCAAAATAATTTGTTGAGATAGCCAAAATATTCACAATTCTTTCAACAATTCTATGAATTTTGGTCAGATCACGTTTTGAGACTTTCCTTATGACATTAAAACCTGTAAAATGATGAATTGAACCTACTTATTTTATGCAAAATCATGAATACAAAATATTGAAGCAAAGGATGGAGAACCAGAAATGTCTAAACAACAAATTGGTGTAATCGGTCTTGCCGTTATGGGTAAGAACTTAGCTTTAAATATTGAAAGCAGAGGCTTTACAGTATCTGTATTCAATCGTTCTCCGCAAAAAACGAACGATTTGCTTGAAGAAGCAAAAGGCAAAAACCTAACAGGAACATTTTCTATCGAAGAGTTTGTTAATTCTTTGGAAGTTCCACGCAAAATTCTAATTATGGTTCAAGCAGGATCTGCAACAGATTCTACGATTGAACAATTGATTCCTTTCTTAGCTGAAGGTGACATCATTATTGATGGTGGTAATGCTTACTTCCCAGATACGCAACGTCGTAGCAAAGACTTGGAAGCTCAAGGATTCCGCTTTATCGGTACAGGTGTATCCGGTGGTGAAGAAGGCGCACTTAAAGGACCTGCTATTATGCCAGGTGGACAAGAAAGTGCTTATAAATTGGTAGAACCTATTCTTACAGCAATTTCTGCTAAAGTTGATGGCGATCCTTGCTGTACATATATCGGACCAGACGGTGCTGGACACTATGTAAAAATGGTGCATAACGGTATCGAGTATGGCGATATGCAGTTGATTGGTGAAGCATATAACTTGTTAACTTCTGTTCTAGGAACTTCTGCTGAAGAATTACAATCTATTTTCAGCGAGTGGAACAAAGGCGAACTAGATAGCTACTTGATCGAAATTACAGCTGATATCTTCTCTAAATATGATAAAGAAACTGGCAAACCTATGGTTGACGTTATTCTTGACTCTGCTGGACAAAAAGGTACAGGTAAATGGACAAGTCAAAGTTCATTGGATCTAGGCGTTCCATTGTCTATGATCACTGAATCTGTATTTGCACGCTTCTTGTCTGCAATGAAAGAAGAACGTGTAGCAGCAAGTAAAATTCTAAACGGACCTAAAACAGATGCTTTCACAGGCGACAAAGCTGAATTTATTGAAGCAGTTCGCAGAGCATTGTTTGCTTCCAAAATCGTATCTTACGCTCAAGGTTTCGCACAAATGCGTGCAGCTTCTGACGAATACGGTTGGGATTTGAAATACGGTAATATCGCTATGATTTTCCGTGGCGGTTGTATTATCCGTTCTCGTTTCTTGCAAAACATCAAAGATGCTTATGATAAAGACTCCGGTCTAAAAAACCTATTGCTTGATGATTACTTCAAAGGTGTAGTTGAAGAATATCAAGATGCATGGCGTGAAGTTGTATCCATCGCTGTGAAATACGGTATTCCGGTTCCTGGATTCTCTAGTGCATTGGCTTACTTCGATAGCTACCGTACAGAAAGATTACCAGCAAACTTGTTACAAGCTCAACGTGACTACTTCGGTGCACATACGTTCAAACGTTTGGATAAAGAAGGTACATTCCATCACGAATGGATGCAAGAATAGTCTACAATATCTGATAATCATTATTTTAAAGCGCACTGGAACTCCTATGCAGATAGGAAAAGCCAGTGCGCTTTTTTGATGTCTACTTTGTCTGCTTCTAAAGGGATTACATTGAAGAAACGAATGATTGTCTTATGTTTTACCTCTATGATATGATGGGTGGAATAGCATAGTTGTTGAAAGAGGTGTAGACATAGTGCATCAACCAAAAGATTTGTTGCATTCCAATATTATTCTGGTTGGAATGATGGGTACAGGCAAAACAACCGTAGGTACATTATTAGCTGATTTATTACAATATCCATTAGTTGATATTGATGCAGTGATTGCAGAATCAGAAGGTATGAGTGTACAGGATATTTTCGCTTCCAAAGGAGAATTGTACTTCCGTGAACTTGAAAGCCAAATGCTTGCCAAAGTGTTGGAGCAAAAAGGGCAAATCGTGTCGACAGGCGGAGGTTCAGTGTTGCGGGATACCAATTGCCAGCTCATGACCAATAAAGGGCTTGTGGTATGTTTGACCGCTGATATTGATCATATTGTTCAACGTGTAGGTGGAGACGATAACCGTCCATTACTAGCAGGAGACACATATGAGCGAGTCAGTAGTATTATGGAGCAGCGTAAACACGCTTATGAATTTGCCCATGTTACTGTAGATACATCGCTTTTGAATCCAGATGAAGTGGCTACACATGTTTTAACACGTTACCGCGTTCAAGCTTTTTAATGTTTAGGTGCGAAAGTAAAAGACTTGTTACATGAAGTCAACAAGTCTTTGATACAGATAAAGAATATTCAATTAAGATTGATTTTCAACCCAATCAATCATACCACCAGACATATTTAAGCAATGATCGTAACCTAATTGTTGTAGATATTCACGGGCACGTTCGCTACGGTATCCGCTACGACAAATTAAAACAGTCGGTATTGTTTTATCGATTTCATTCAGACGATCAGGAATTTGACCCAAAGGAATATGTTTGGCACCATCGATCATACCCTGGTTCACTTCTTCATCTTCACGTACATCAATTAATTGCAATTTCTCTCCTGCCGCTAAGCGTTCGCGCAGTTCATCCGTGTCGATCTGAGTAGGATTAGACATATAGGTTATACCCTCATTTCTGAATGTGTTTTTAACATCTTTATCATACCGAAGCGTGATCTTTACTGTCAATTGAAGTGACAGCATAGCACAGAAAATGAGTTAAACAAAAGAAGTATAACTATAATGACCAATATTATTTTATTTAAAGGAGCAGAAAACTATGGATGTTATTGTTACCCCTACCCCTGAACTCAAAGGAGAAATTGGAGCGTTATCTTCTAAAAATTATACTACACGTTATTTGCTAGTGGCTGCTTTAGCAGAAGGAACAAGTACGATTCATTTCCCTGCACACAGTGAAGATAGTGATGCAATGCGTCGTTGTATTCGTGATTTGGGAGCTATTTTAGAAGAAGATGATGAGAAAATAGTGATTACTGGATTCGGGAGCAAGCCTGTAGATGTGAAAGAGTTAAATGTAGGCAATGCTGGAGCTGTATTACGCTTTTTGATGGCGATTGCTGCATTATGCCCTGAAGTGACGTTTGTGAATACATATCCAGATTCACTAGGGAAACGTCCACATGATGATCTGATTACATCTTTGGGTCAATTAGGTGTCGAAGTAGAACACCAGAATGGAAGACTACCGATTAAGATACGTGGAGGTCAGCCGCGTGGGGGCAAGATTACTGTATCGGGTAGTGTCAGCTCGCAGTATTTGAGTGCATTGTTATTTTTGACTCCTTTATTAGAAGAAGATAGTGAAATTACAGTACTACATGATCTCAAGTCCAAAGTCGTTGTAGGGCAGACACTTGAAGTATTAGCGCAAGCTGGTATTACGATTGAAGCAAGTGAAGACTTGATGACTTACAAAGTACCAGGTCGTCAAAAATATGTAGCTCAATCCTACACCGTGCAAGGCGATTATCCGGGATCAGCAGCTGTACTTGCAGCAGCGGCAGTCACCAAGTCTGATGTGATTATTCATCGCTTACCTGTAGAAAGTAAGCAAGGGGAAAAAGCAGTCGTAGATGTATTACAAATGATGCAAGTTCCATTAACTCATGAAAATGATGTTGTACATGTCAAAGGAACAGGCATACTTAAAGCGGTTGAATTTGATGGTGATGCGGCTACAGATGCTGTACTTGCGATGGTAGCTGCGGCTGTATTTGCAGAAGGCACTTCACGCTTCTATAATGTAGAAAATTTGCGTTATAAAGAGTGCGATCGGATCACAGACTATTTAACAGAACTTCGCAAAGCAGGTGCTAATGTAGAAGAGCGTCAAGCAGAGATCATCGTGCATGGTCGTCCTGAAGGAGTAGAAGGTGGTGTTACGATTGATGCTCATTATGATCATCGTGTTATTATGGCACTGTCTATTGTAGGCTTACGTGCCAAACAACCGATCGTTATTCGTGATGCTCATCATGTAGCGAAGTCGTATCCGCAGTACTTTGATCATATCCAAGCGCTTGGCGCTAATATAGAATGGGTACAAGGTTAATATAAGCAATAGGTATAGCTTGAATTAATCAGCGTACTGTTCTCTATTAAATACAGATCAAGGAGGAAGATGAAGATGGCTTTTACTAATCCTTCACGAGAAGAAATTAAAACGATTTTGGAAAATGTAGGCAATATCGCAGTGGTTGGACTATCTGACAAAATGGATCGTACATCGTATATGGTATCCGCAGCGATGCAAAATCGAGGCTATCGTATTATTCCTGTTAATCCACAAGCAGCAGGGCAGAAGATTCTAGGCGAAACCTGCTATGCGAGCCTTAAAGATGTTCCTGAGCCGATTGATATGGTCAATGTATTCCGCCGTAGTGAGTATTGCGCAGACATTGCTAGAGAAGCGGTAGAGGTCAATGCCCAGACAATCTGGTTACAATTAGGTGTAGTGAATAACGAAGCCGCACAAATAGCAGAAGAACAGGGTATCCAGATGATTATGGATCGCTGTATCAAAGTGGAAGAAGCGATTGTACGTCCTGTACGAGCTTAATCAATTATAGATAAGTGTCTTGAAATATACGATAAAAATGAAGCACTCCATCAAAATATAGAAAAGCCGGTTGATCCAATCTTAGGCTTTTCTATATTTTTTTGTGTTTTCGATATCTTTTGCATAATAGATATAGAATAGATGAACAATTAGGTGTATGTTATATATAAAAATGAGGAAATCATGGCATTCCTATCATATGGAGACGCTTTGACAAAACATGGCCTACAGCGTACCATCAGGTATAGGAAGGGGGAGGGCGCGTTGAATTGGCTAGGTTCCCTGCAACAGTTCGGAAGAGCAATTATGCTTCCTACCATGGTACTTCCGGCAGCGGCTATTTTGCTCAGTGTAGGAGGCCTTCCATGGGGAGCATGGGGCTTACCTGTCGTTTCTGAGGTAGCTACGATAGCAGGTCAAAGTATTTTTCATTATTTACCGTTTATTTTTGCGATAGGTGTTGCCTTAGGACTGGCTAATCAAGCCGGAACCGCAGGACTTGCCGCTTTTGCCGGAATGGCATTATATGATCAGGTGACCAAGCATTTTAGCAGTGATTTGATACAGCCTTCCACATTGATTGGAATCATGATGGGTATCATAGCCGGGGCAGTGTACAGGCGATTCAAAAATGTACGTCTTCCCGAAGCGATCCAGTTTTTTGGCGGATCGCGTTTTGTTTTGCTGTTTATGGGGTTATTTTCTTCTGTATTTGCTTATGGCATGTTATGGTTCGCCCCGATATTACAACATCTTTTAAATGGACTCACCTGGGGATTGTCTACGATGGGCGGGTTCGGGTTATTTTTATATGGAGCGTTATACCGTATTCTTTCCGCTTTTGGATTGCATCACTTATTAAATAATATTGTCTGGTTCCAAATTGGTTCTTATGAGACGCATGGAGATATTGTTCAGGGTGATTTGCCACGATTTTTCAGTGGGGATCCGACAGCAGGTATCTATATGGCAGGCTTATATCCTGTGATGATGTTTGCATTACCAGCGACAGCTCTTGCTATTATTCAAGAAGCACGTGAAGATTTGAAGCCCAAAGTGCGTAAAACATTTATGCGGGCGGCGCTCGTTTGTTTTTTGACAGGGGTATCCGAGCAGATTGAGTTTGCATTTTTATTTGCTTCGCCATGGTTATTCGGTATTCATATTGTGTTATCTGGACTAGCGATGTGGATCACCTATGCATTAGATATTCATCATGGTTTCTCTTATTCAGCAGGAGCGATCGACTATGTGCTGAATTATCATTTGTCCAGTAATGCATGGATGTTGATTCCGATTGGAATAGCCTATGGACTGGCATATTACTTTATTTTCCGCTTTGCGATTCGGCGATTTAGGATTCCAACACCTGGTCGTGAAGAAGCTTCTACATTAGGCGATTGGGTGGGTAATATACCTTATCAGACCCCGCTTATCTTGCAAGCATTAGGTGGCAAAGAAAATATTGTCAGAGTGGAAGCTTGTATTACAAGATTGCGATTAACGGTAGTCAATGACCGTGCGATAGATAGTCGTGCGCTGAAGTCGTTAGGTTCAGCCGGACTGATCAAATTAGGTGGCGGTAATGTACAAATCGTATTCGGCACGTATTCCGAATTGATTCGTGAAGAGATTCGGAAGTTGATGGATCGCGATCTGACACATGTTCAATTTTGTGCACCTGTACAAGGTAAAATGATTGCTTTATCTGAAGTGCCTGATCAGATTTTCGCAGGGAAATTAGTCGGTGAAGGTGTAGCCTTTTTGCCTGAAAGTGGTGAATTGGTATCACCGGTAGCTGGAACGATTATGCATTTGTATCCTACAATGCATGCGATAGGTATTGGCACAACCGAAGGTGTTGAAATATTGCTTCATATCGGTATTGATACCTCTCAGCAAAAAGGCTGTTTTGAAGCGGTTGTTGCTGCTGGAGATGTTGTCGAAGCCGGACAGTTATTGATCAAATTTGATTTGGAAACATTGCAAAAAAACGCACCGTCACTTGCGACTCCGATGGTTATTACTAACCCTGATCGTGTCAGATCATGGAGTTATGCTCCATTTAAAAATGTGAAAAAAGGACAAGGGGCTGTAATGTCGGTAGTATTGCATGATAAGAGCGGTGGGGGGGACTAAACATGATCAAAGGAATTGCAGCTGCTGGTGGAGTAGCGATAGGAAAAGCATTTGTATTACCAACTTGGGAATGGGATGTGCCGGATCAGTGTCTAGATCCAACAGACCTTGCACAAGAATTTGAGCGTTTATATGAAGGGATTCGTACATCCAAAACGGAAATAGAGCTCATGAAAAATGAATTCGAGGAAATCGCAGGCCCCGAAGAATCAAGCATTTTCGATGCTCATTTAGCTATTTTGGAAGATCCTGAATTTATGAATGAGATTCGCGGTATTATTGAACGTCAATACAAAGCGGCAGAAGTGGCTGTACAAGAAGCGATTAACCATTTTGTAACGATGTTTGATTTACTGGATGATGAATATATGAAAGAACGTGCTGCTGATATCAAAGATGTAGGTAACCGCCTACTCAAACATCTACTAGGTGCGCCTGAAGTGACGTTACCTACAGATACACAACCTTATATTCTGGTAGCTAAAGAATTGTCACCTTCGCAATTGGTGCATTTGAATCCACATAATGTACTCGGTATTGCTACCATTTTAGGTGGAAAAACATCTCATTCGGCTATTATGGCAAGAGCGATCGGGATTCCGCTTGTCTCTGGATTGGAAAGTCAATTAGATCCACCAATTCAGACCGGTGAAATGATTATTGTCGATGGAGATAATGGTAAAATCATTGTTCACCCTGATCCAAAAACAATCGAACATTATAAGCTAATTAGAACCGCTCAGGATCGCCGTAAACGGCAGTTAGAGATGTTATCTACAGTAGATTCAGTTACTAGAGATGGCGTTCCTATGCGTCTCTCAGCGAATATCAGCTCGATTAAAGAACTGGATATTGCTTTGAAAAACGGAGCCAAAGGTGTGGGATTATTCCGCACTGAATTTATGTATATGGATCGCACTTCTTTTCCAAGTGAACGTGAGCAATTCGAAGTGTATCGGTTAGTTGCTGAAAAAGCCAAAGGGCAAGCAGTCGTTATTCGCACACTCGATATTGGTGGAGATAAAGAACTGGATTATTTCCCATTACCTGAAGAAGAAAATCCTTTCCTCGGTTATCGAGCGATTCGAATCTGTCTTGAACATACGGACTTGTTCAAAACGCAATTACTGGCGATATTACGTGCAAGTGCTTATGGTGCAGTCAAAATTATGTATCCGATGATTTCTTCGGTAGAAGAAGTACAACAAGCGAATGTAATTCTCCGTGAAGCAATGGATGAATTGGATCAACGTGGAATGCCATACAACCGTGATATTCAAGTCGGTATTATGATCGAAATTCCTGCGGCTGTTGCTATTGCTGATCTGCTGGCTGAAGAATGTGACTTTTTCAGTATCGGTACCAATGATCTAGTTCAGTATGTACTGGCTGTTGACCGTATGAATGAACATATTGCCCATATGTATAATCCGTATCATCCTGCTGTGCTACGGATGCTTCGGAGTACGATTCAAGCTGCTCATGCAGAAGGTATACCTGTAAGTGTATGCGGAGAAATGGCTGGAGATGAACGTTCGATTCCATTTTGGTTACAGATGGGTGTCGATCATCTAAGTATGTCACCTCAATCGTTATTGCGGGTCAAACAGAGCATATTGAATACCGATTCCAAGCAAGCTTCTCATCAAGCATTGTCATGGATGAAATTAAAAACATCGCAAGCGATCGAAGAAGGCATTCAACACTATATGAATACATTAACAGATTCAGATGCTTCATTTGCTTCTTCAACTTCATAAATAAGTACCATATCAAATGATACAAAAAGAAGCAGACCATGTAGTTTAAGGTCTGCTTCTTTTTTGTATATCACTTTAGAGTGTATGGTTTATTCCAATTTAATATGCTTGTTCCAAAAGAGAATTTGTAGTTACACTTTTGCTGCTAGAGCATCACAAAATGCTTTACCGTACGGAGGAAGATCTGGCGGACGACGAGCTGAGATAATATGACCATCTACAACAACAGCTTCATCTTTCCAAGTAGCACCGGCATTTTCCATATCATCACGAATACCTGGTGTAGAAGTAACTGTCACTCCTTGCAGAATACCTGCGGAGATTAGTACCCAACCTGCATGACAGATTTGACCGATTGGCTTGCGAGCTTCATGCATTTCTCGTACCAATTCTAATACTTTAGGATAACGGCGTAATTTATCTGGTGCCCATCCTCCGGGAACAAGAATGCCATCATAATCTGCACTGTCTAATTCGTCAAAGCTATATTCTGCTTCAGCAGGAACTCCATATTTACCCATATACTTTTTACCACGATCTGCACCTGCTAGATGAACTTCAGCACCTTCTTCACGTACACGATACACAGGAACCCATAGTTCCAAATCTTCAAATTCCTCATCGACCAAAGCAATCACTTTTTTACCTGCTAATCTCATATTCTCATTCCTTTCAGAATTATATTGATTAATGATCATCATACCGATAGCTCAACTGCGTTTATTCGGCTTCATTGTATCAAAATAATGAACATGGATCAAAAGAGGTCAAATGAAAAGCAATGGTATAACTATGAAAAGAAAGTGATTATGAAAATTACATTTCATTAAATTCAGCTAAAAAAACGTTAACAATGACAAAAAAATGGATTTTTACACTGTTATTTGTTAAGATACTTATGATAGTTATTCATGAAAACGTTCTTACATTAATTAATAGCAAAAGGGGATGTGTGCATAATGGCAAGTGTAACTCAGATGACTACAACCGATCAGTTACAAGAAGCATTGAATCATACAACACAAAAACCACTGCTTGTTTTTAAACATAGTACTCGTTGTCCGATTAGCGCTGGCGCTTATAATGAATTTAAATCGTATTTGGAAAGTAATCCAAGCGAAGATGTTGATTATGGTTTGGTCTATGTAGTGGAGAATCGCGATGTATCTAACGCTGTAGCAGAAAGTCTGCAATTGAAGCACGAATCACCTCAAGTGATTTTGGTTAAAAATGGCGAGCCGATCTGGAACACCTCTCATTCTAAGATTACAGTCAGTTCGCTACGTGAAGCGCTATCTTAAGCGATAACCAATGATTGCAAGTCATAGTATTTTAGCGTATCATGAATCTAAATGAAAAATGAAGCAAATTCTTGAAAACATGAAGAAAATTTATTGGTAATGGAGAGAAGGACCGTGACAGTAACCATTTACGATGTGGCACGTGAAGCTGGAGTATCTATGGCTACAGTATCTCGTGTAGTGAATAATAATCCCAACGTGAAGCCGCAAACGCGCAAAAAAGTTTATGAAGCGATCGAGCGTCTGGGTTATCGCCCTAACGCAGTAGCACGTGGACTTGCTAGTAAGAAAACAACAACAGTAGGCGTTGTTATCCCGGATATCTCAAATTCTATCTTTGCAGAAATTGCACGCGGGATAGAAGATATCGCAAATATGTATCATTACAATATTATTCTTTGTAATGCAGATAAGAAAAAAGAAAAAGAAATTCGTGTAGTGAATACATTGCTAGAGAAGCAAGTAGATGGTCTGTTATTTATGGGCGGAACCGTTACAGAAGATCATTTGCAAGCATTCCAATCTTCAGCTGTACCTATCGTTTTGTGTGCCACTCGTGATGAGAATGGATTGATTCCATCTGTAGATATCGATCATGAAGCAGCTGCTTTTGATGCTGTGAATACATTGATTCGTCATGGACATCGCGAAATTGCAATGATCAGTGGTACATTGCAAGATCCTGCAAATGGATATTCTCGTTTCCAAGGATACAAAAAAGCATTAGAAGCAGCAAATATTGAATATAAAGAAGACTGGGTACGTATCGGTAATTATCGTTACGAATCTGGCGTAGAAGCTATGAAATATTTTATCGGTCTGAAAAAGCGCCCAACGGCTATTTTTGCAGCAACAGATGAAATGGCGATTGGTGCGATTCACAGCATTCAAGATGAAGGCTTGAAAGTACCAGACGATTTCTCTATTATTTCGGTAGATAATATTCGTCTAGCTTCGATGGTACGTCCACAGTTAACGACTGTAGCTCAACCGATGTATGATCTAGGTGCTGTAGCTATGCGTTTGCTAACGAAGTTGATGAAAAAAGAAAACGTAGAGAACACTCGTGTTATTTTGCCACATGAAACCATCCTACGCTTGTCTGTCAATCAATTAAACTAATATTGAATATCCGCAATAATCAAAAGCATCTTTTCCTTTAAGGAGAAGATGCTTTTTTTGTTATATCTTTAGACTATACCTACCCAACGGAACTAACTTGATAGATATTAATGGTTGATTACAATTTTTAATAAAAGAAAAACAGCGAGTACCGATAAATATTAAATCGGTACTCGCTGTTCAATCAATCTATTTTTAGTTTATTTCCCTTTATACTGAACAGGTGATGATGGAGAAGAAGAACCACTTTCATTAACAGCTACTACATAAAACCAACCATCAATTTTGCGACTGGAATTATATTGGAACTTGGTATCCGGTGTTGATCCAGCTAGATTATACGGACCCCCACTTGTTTTGCTAAAGTATACTTTGTAATTAGTGGCAGTCTGCGATGGAGCGCCCCAAGAGATCACGACTGCACTTTTACCTGCGCCTTTAGCGCTAAGTGAAGACGGAGCCGAAGGCGCTGCTTTTGCTTTAGCAGGAGCCGCTTCTTCGGTAGTTGTAGCAGGCTCAGTCGATTCGCCTTCTGCTGGTGGCGTCGTGCCATCCGTTGCAGGTTCTTCAGTCGTTCCATCTGGTAATAAAGTGCCTTCATCTGGCTCTTCTACCGGTACAGGTGCTGCACTGTAATCCGCCGTATTACTTGGACTCGATTCATGTCCGCCGACATCTACGGCTGTTACATAGAAAGAGAAGTTACCATTTGCAGATACAAATGAGTTAAATTGACTACTGCCTAGCTGTGCAGACTTCTGATATTGATAAGAACCATCACCGGATGAACGGTACAGACGGTAACCTACCACATCTCCTGAACCACCTGAGTTAAAGGTAATTCGTGCATCGCTACCACTGGTCGATAAGCGCACATTAGATGGTGGATTTGGTGACCCACCATCATCTTGCCTTGGATCGATCCGGGTTGGAGCATCTGCACCTGCATCTTCAGGAAGATAACGCCATAGCGCATATTTAGGACCTGACATATTAGCTAGAGCATGTTGCAGATCTTTGATTAATTCTGAAATAGGCATTTCCCGTTTAACCACTGTACGTTGATTGACCATATCATCAGGTGTGCTATCTTGAGGAATATAATTTACGCCATTGTACGTAATATATTTCGCATAAGCTACACCATCATCAAAGTCTTTAGGTACATATTTAGCATTGAAAATATCGGTCACTAGATTACCGGATTGTCGTGTAGCCGATGTTGGTAATTTACCACTAAATCCAGACACTGTCTGTGTGACAATACCATCTGGCTTTTTAAAAGCATCGGTTTTGAACAACTCGGGATCACTATCAGTAACTTTGTTCATAATCGTTGCCCATAAGGTACGAGCACGCTTTTTACCATCCTCGGACAAGGTATTTACAGGCTCACGATAACCTGCCCATACACCAAGTGTGATATCCGGTGTGAAGCCCATAAACCAGACATCAGCATAGTTCTGAGTAGAACCGGTTTTACCGACAATCGGTATTTTTCCGTATTTATTAAATAAGGTCTGCATCGTTCTACCTGTACCACGAGAATCTGTGATAACACTGCGAAGCATATCGGTCATAAGATAAGCGGTTTGCTTCGAAAAGACTCGTTGTGGATCAGCTTTGTGTTTGTAAACGATTTTGTTATACGGATCAACAATTTTATCGATCATATAAGCATCATTAAATATCCCTTGATTCGGAATGGAGCCATAGGCATTGGTTAATTCTTCTACAGTCACTCCATATTTAAGACCGCCCAGTACTCCGGTTTGAGCAGAGTAATCGGTATCTTGAATCGTAGTGATACCTAATTTTTTGGAAAATGCCCAAGCTTTATCAATACCTACTTTTTGATTAAATAATTTGAGGGCAGGTATATTTAGCGATTCATCTAATGCAGTCCGAGCAGTGACTAGACCTTGATAGCGTCCGTTCGCGTTTGCAGGGATATGATAGCCTTTACCGCCGTCTTTCAAAATAATTGGTGCATCATCCAGAATACTTGCCGGTTGCACCAGACCTGCGTCTAGAGCAGGCAGATAAGCAGCGATCGGCTTCATTGTAGAACCCGGTTGCCTTGTCATCTGAGTAGCATAATTCATCTGTTCTTCCTGGAAGCTACGACCTTCAATCATACCAAGAATAGCGCCTGTCTTATGATTAATCATCATAGCCGCAGTTTGCTCTTTGCCTTTGGTATTACTGTCGGGTGAGAAATTACTACTATCTTCAGCGACTTCATGCATCGTGTTATAGACTGTTTTGTTAATCGTTGTATAGACACGATAACCACCAGTTAACAATTTCTGACGTGCATCTTCAAACAGTTGATTTCGTTCTTCAGAAGACAGAGTGGACATATCCAAATCTGGATTTTCCATTTTTACAATTGTTTGCGCGCCTTGTCGTTCAATTTCCATCATTAAGTAAGGATATTGAGAATACGCTTTGGCTGTTGGTTTGGCGAGTGAACTTTTGAGATCAAAGTTAATTGCTTCATTATATTCACTGGCTGTAATTTTACCTAGTTCTTTCATTCGTTCAAGAACCAGTTGTTGTCTGCCGACTGCACGTTTAAATCCTTTTTCATTGAATTTCCCGCTACTGTCAAAAGCAGAGTAAGCAGTTGGCAATTGAGGTAGACCTGCAATATAAGCGGCTTCAGCGATATTGATTTTACTGAGATCGTTTACAGCAAAAATACCTTTAGCTGCTGCTTTGATCCCAAAAATATTGTATCCGCTTGAACCTTTACCAAAAGGCATTTTGTTCAAATAAGCAGTCAAAATTTCATTTTTGGTCATAAAGCGCTCGATCCGAAGAGAAAGCAACATTTCTTTAATTTTGCGATCATCTGTTTTGTCCAAGTTCAAAAAGACCCGTCTCGACAATTGCTGTGTAAGTGTACTACCTCCGGTTTGGACGGATTCATTCAGTACACGCTGTTTGACAGCACGCAGCGTACCATTCATGTCAACACCTTTATGTTCATAAAAATGATTATCTTCTATGGAAATAATGGCGTCGATGACAGGTTGAGGAATCTGTTCATAAGTCACCAATCGACGATCTTCTTCTGTACGAAGTTGTCCGATCGGGGAACCGTCATTAAAATAAGCAAAACCGGTCACTGCATTTTCGTTGATTTTTTTGACTATTTCTTCACGCGAACGCACCGGTTCGTCTTTTACAATCGAAGAAACGTAGCCCATCAAAATACCTCCACCAAACAGGCAAATGGCAAACCCAGCAATAACTACCCATTTCAAAATAGTGAGTAATTTGCGGAATCTAGCATGCTTGCTAGTGGACTTATTTGTTGGACGCTTGTCCTTCTTTTCAGCCATGTAACTTCCCCCTTTTACCAGCCACTATTATATCATAAAAATTACGCTATAATCAGTTTCTTATGACCGATAAAAGCAGGATGGGCACAAAGTCGGATGTGAACAAGCATTGACTTGTTTGTAAAAGGTATGTTATAAAAGTGATACGTTGAAGCAATCTACAATTACATAACACAAAGACGAAGAAAGACACCCAGTAGAAGTGGAGATTACCGTTCTCAGAGAACCGATGGTTGGTGCAAATCGGCAAGCGGACTTCCTTTGAATTACAGGTCTGGAGTCGTTTGATATTAGTAGTTCTATTGATAATATCAAGCCGGAATGAAGATTCCGTTATATACAATGAAGTGAGAAGCTGAATATATCTTATGATTTTATCAATATAGGTATAGGATCAGTCTTCTAATTAGGGTGGTAACGCGAGGCCTGCTCGTCCCTTTATGGGGATGGGTAGGTCTTTTTTGATGCGCATTTTCAAGCAGGCACTCCAGCGGAAGTGATCCGTATACTATCGAATAAGGGAGCAAATGAATAATGAAATGGGAAGAATTAACGTCAGCGCAACAAGCAGAAGTCGAAAAGCAATTAAGTGTGATTCAGCGAGGAACAGCAGAGATTATTCCTGAAGATGCATTACGTCAGAAAGTGATCAAGTCTGTAGCAACAGGCAAGCCATTAACAGTCAAATTAGGTCTAGATCCATCTGCACCGGATATTCATATCGGTCATACTGTTGTTTTGCAGAAATTACGTCAATTTCAAGAATTGGGACATCATGTTCAATTAATTATCGGTGACTTTACAGGACGTATTGGTGATCCTACAGGGAAGTCAGAGACACGTAAGCAATTAACAGAAGAACAGGTTAAACACAATGCAGAGACATACAAAGAACAGATCACCAAAATCCTTGATCCAAGTAAAATGAAAGTATACTTTAACTCAGAATGGCTAAGTCCGATGAATTTTGCCGATGTGGTAAATTTGGCAGCCAAAGTTACAGTAGCCCGTATGCTAGAGCGTGATGATTTTACGAAGCGTTACCAGGGCGGTCAGCCGATCAGTATTCACGAATTTTTCTACCCACTAATGCAAGGTATGGATTCGGTAGCTCTTGAAAGTGATATTGAAATTGGGGGTACCGATCAGAAGTTTAACTTATTGATGGGACGTACACTGCAAAAAGAATACGGTAAAGCTACTCAAGTTGCGATTACTTTACCTATTATCGAAGGTCTAGATGGTGTTCAAAAAATGAGTAAAAGTCTGGGTAACTACATTGGCATTGATGAAGAGCCGAACGAAATCTTTGGTAAATCAATGAGTGTGCCGGATGAATTGATGCTTAAGTACTATGAGTTAACAACAGATATTTCGAATGAAGATTTGGCTACACTCAAAGCAGGGCTTGCAGATGGTTCTGTACATCCACGTGATGCCAAAATGAATCTGGCACAAAATTATGTACGTATGTTCCATAATGAAGAAGCAGGAGTAGCTGCAAAAAATCACTTTGTAACTGTATTCCAACAACGTGCATTACCTGATGATATTCAAGAAGTAGTACTGGACGAGAGTGTACTAGAAAATAGACAAATCGGGCTGATCAAACTGGTAATGACGCTTGGATTTGCAACATCTACGAGTGAGGCTAGACGCAGTATTCAACAAGGTGCACTCAAAATCAACGAACAAAAGCATGATGATGTAAATGCAAGTATTGAACTAGCTGATGGTGATATTGTTCAAGTAGGTAAACGTAAGTTTGCTAAAATCAAAAAAGCTTAATCCAGCTTAATCCAAAACAAAAACCTTTATGATCGCTTCGGTGATGATAAAGGTTTTTTGTTGTACTTGTTTATAGACTTTTGAGCATATACTCCTTATTTTATCTATTGTTCGTTCAATATCTCAAAATGAAACTGTTAACTTTATGTATCAATTTGTCGATATAAGTAGAATGTGGATTTTATTATAGATATAGAGAGGATAGGTAATTACATTGCGTAGATTTAAGTTTAAAAGCATCCAAGCTCGCACATTGTTAACGCTACTCCCGATTGTTATTATTGCTCTTGTGCTCATTAGTGCGCTATCGTATCAATTTGCCAAACAAAAACTCAATACCGAAATCAACACTAATGCTGCAACAACATTAACAGGCTTGAATGAAAATTTAAACAGTCAGTTAAAACAGAATTCAATGATTGTATCATCACTCGCCGCCGCTACTGGAGAGTTAGGGAATACAATTAGCGTTCCTGACTATTTTAAGCTAGCAGAACGCTGGCAAATGTTAAGTTCATTTACGTATGGAACTGGTATTTTCTTTGCTGAGAATGCGTATGAAAAAGGGGTAAAGTATCGTTCGATATATGCGGTACGAGATGGAGACAAAATCAACACCACCACAGAATATGATGATCCAGCTTATGATTATTTAACACAGCCTTACTATACAGGTACACTGAACAATTTTGATAAGATTTATTATACAGAACCTTTTACCGATTCTGTGAGCAAAATGAAGATGATTACAGCAGGGAAAACGATTCGTAATAATGATGGACAAGTATTAGGAATAGTAGCCGCCGATGTGAGTATGAATAATATTAAAGATTATATTAACAATCTCAAAATAGGCACAGCGGGTCGTGCATTCTTAATCAGTAGTAAAGGTGAAGTACTTGCAAGTGGAAGAAAAGAGATTGTAGAAGATACTCTGTTACAAGATGAGAAAATAGATGGTATTCAAACCGTAGCTAATTTGATGAACAAAAATCAAACAGGCAATACCGTATTAAATATTCAAGGAGAGTTGAATACGATTTTCTATGCAACTGTTGCAGAGACAGGTTGGAAAATCGCTGTTATTTTACCGGATTCTGAAATTAAACAGCCAACTCAAGAATTGTTACATATTCTACTGATTGTAGGAGCCATAGGTATTATTGTAATTAGTGCTGCTATTTTGTGGAATAATATAGGACTGATTCGTGAAACACGTAAAGTAGTAGACGTAAGTCGTAAAATGGCTGTAGGCGATTATTCTGAACGCTTGTCTAATCAACGAGCCGATGAATTTGGACAAATGGCTACCGAATTTAATAAAGTATTAGAATCGACAAGTGGGATCATGGCGCATCTTAATCAACAATCCACTATGGTTCAAAATGCCGCAGCTCAGATTGCTCAAGATTCAGCTATGGCGGCAACCGATGCAGGGCATAATGTAAAAGAATTGCATGAGATGGAAAATGGAGCCGACTTGCAGTTAAAAGCAGCAGATGAAAGTACAGTCGCAATGGAAGAAATGGCTATTGGCGTACAACGGATCGCTGAATCGGTACAAGAAGTATCGGAAGCTACAGTTGTGATTGAACAGAAAGCTGAACAAGGGAATAATCGTCTGAACAAAGCAGTAGAGCAGATTGATAGAGCCAAAGAAGTAATGGATGAAGCAGGACGTATGGCAGCTTCGCTTAATGAACGCTCTCAACAAATCAGCAGTATTATAGATATGATTCAATCGATTAACAAGCAGACTACATTGCTGGCGTTAAATGCTTCTATTGAAGCGGCGCGAGCAGGAGAAGCAGGTCGAGGGTTCGCTGTAGTAGCCTCAGAGATCAGTAATCTAGCTAATAATGTTGGAGACTCTGCCAAGTTGATTACAGAGCAGATCGTTTCTATGCAAGCAGAGACGTCTGCGGTAGTCAGTGGGATGAAAGACGGATCTTTACAAGTCACAGAAGGAATTACGATGCTCGAAGATACGAAGCAGATGTTTGCTTCGATTAGTGAGGATATCGAAAGTGTAGCGGGTGAGATTCAAGAAGTATCTTCTGCATCCGAGCAGATGTCAGCTGGAGCAGAAGAAGTTACTGCTTCTCTCAATAATCTAGCTGATATTGCTAAATCTTCAGCAGTACGAGCAGCCAGTGCAACAGAACGTTCTACACAACAATCGCAATCGTTACAGAAACTTGAAGCTTCTGCGCAATCATTAGATGCAGTCTCGGATTCTTTAAATGAATTGATTTCCAAGTTCCGAACTTAATAACATTTAATAGGGTGAGATCATATAATAAAAGAAATATAAAACCCCCATCGGTGATTACTGATGGGGGTTTGCTATATTCACGTATATAGACAAATAAAAAAGCTATCAGAGCGAACTCTGATAGCTTTGGACTTAAATCTTAACGGTTGTAGAACTCAACGATTTGTTTTTCGTCGATTTCTTGAGACAATTCAGAACGCTCTGGCAAACGGATATATTTACCTTCAACAGCGTTTTCGTTGTACTCAACATAAGCAGGCAAGTGTGAACGGTTTTCGATAGCTTCTTTAACAGAAGACAAGCTACGGCTTCTTTCACGAAGACCAATAACATCACCTGGTTTTACGGAGTAAGAAGCGATATCTACTTTTTTACCGTTAACAGTGATATGACCGTGGGATACCAATTGACGTGCTCCAGCGCGGCTGTTAGCAAAACCAATACGGTAAGCCAAGTTATCCAAGCGGCTTTCTAGCAAGAACATGAAGTTTTCACCAGCAATACCTTGAATTTTTTGAGCTTTAGAGAACAAAGTACGGAATTGTTTTTCGCCCAAACCATACATGTGACGCAATTTTTGTTTTTCTTGTAATTGCATACCATAGTTACTCATTTTACGACGTTGGTTCGCTCCGTGTTGACCTGGAGGGAAAGGACGTTTCAAATCTTTACCATTGCCGCTTAGGGAAATACCAAGACGACGACTTAATTTAAATTTAGGACCAGTGTAACGTGACATTTATAATAAGCTCCTTCGTAATTAAAGTTTTATTTTGAAAATAAACATTCCGGGGCTTTGGGTCTGTGATTCATGTTGCCGCGTTTTGTTTGTCGTAGGCTTGGATAGGAAGCGTACTACTAGCAAAAATGTTCAGCCGCAGTCTTGCTAGCAACAAAAAGCGTGAGGGTGAAACAACGTTACCCCAAATTAAAGTCTATCCAGTCTTCATCAATAATAAATTATATAGGAAACAATCATCTGTCGTCAATAGGTTTGTAAATATTGTTTATGTAAAATTTTATGGAGGTGTTGTTGAATTTAAATATTGAGTGCAAACTATAGTATAAAATTGTAGAATGGGTGTATTAATGTTAAGACATTTAGTGACTTACATTCGTTGTGAGAGGAGGCATTTTATATGTCAGACAATCAATGGAATTATCCGGTGCAAGCCTGGCGTACCGAACAAGGACATGCCTCCTATCCGGTCGTATCAACTACTGATAACACATTCTGGCTTCAAAATCTGGATATTAGTCCTGAAGATTTTCCGTATATCGAACCGTTGTTGCAAGAAAGCCTTAGTGATTGGCAACAACAGAATAGTTCTCAAACACGGATAGGTAATGCACATTGGTTTTTATTTAACCATATGCATAAATATATAGGCGGAGATCAGACAAGTGATCACTTGATACCACAGATAGATATAGCAGTCTTAGATCGTTCAATCTCTAATGAGCATCTTATTGAATATCAACAGGAACAGTATCAGTTCACGATTGTTCCTATTTATACACGTCATCATCAAAAACCATTTGCAATGATGGGTTGTATTCAATTATGTAATCAATCCCAGTTGTTATCTAAAGAAGAAATTAACATGCTTGTTTTACATTATAAAAGTTTATTTTATCGGCGTTTTGAATATACATTTATAGCCGATATGCTACATTCCAAAACGCTGGCAGAACGTGAAGCTCAGCGCCGTTCCGTCTTATTTCAAGTCATCCAACGTATGCATGACAAATTTGAAGTGGATGCGTTGATTACAGAACTGTTTGCTATTGTGGGTCAGATGTATCCGCAAGTCGAATTTGAATTGCTGGTATCTCAGGACAATAAGAGTAACAATCCCAAAGTAAAACCTTTATTATTGCAAAATCCTAAAGAGGATATGTGTGTACGTGCTTTTACAGCAGGTCAGCCCTTGATTGAAGTGCATTCAGAATCCTCAGGGCTGTCTGATCGAATGGAAGTAGCGATTCCTTTAAGTGGCAAGCAAGCGATCTATGGCGTTTTTCATTTGTTGTCTGATTATCCTTTAGAAGAAGAAGATATTGAACTGATGCGCATTATGGCAGAAGCGGCTGGACGTACATTTGAAAATGCTAAATTATACGAACAATCGCAATTGCTCAATGAAGATCTACGTTTGATCAATGAAATCACTAGAAGGTTAAATCAAAGTCTGCAATTGAATGAAATTTTTGATATCGCAGGCAAAGAGTTATTAGACGTATTCAAAGCAGAAACGGTGGCTGTACTCCATCTGAATCCAGAAACCGAACAGTTCGAAGTCGTAACAGGCAACGTTCCAAGTATGGAAGGTAAGTCAGTAGGCAAAGATCATGGATATACCGGTTTACTTTACCGTACCAAAGAACCGGTGATTTTATCAGATTATTGTAACAATCCCAGTCTGGAATCTTTATTTATGAATGCATCGGGTTCTTGCTCAATGATTGCTTCTCCTTTAATCGGTGGTGGCGAAGTCAAAGGATCGATCTTTTTGGGCCACCGGAAAAGTCATTATTTTTCATATGGCAATTTTAAGCTGCTACAAGTCATTACAACGCATATTGGGCTCGCGGTTGATAATGCAACCCTACATGATGAAGTAAGACGTATGGCAAGCCGTGACGCGCTTACAGGGTTGTATCTACGTCGCTATCTGGATGAAAAGATTCAAAGCTATCAAAGTAAAGAGGATAGCGGTGCTTTGCTAATGGTAGATATTGATAAATTTAAACAGGTAAATGATACGTACGGTCACCAGATCGGTGATGAGATTCTCAAACAGGTGAGCTTAATCATTCAGTCTTCTATTCGTGAAGGTGATATTGCGGCAAGATGGGGCGGAGAAGAGTTAGCCGTGTATTTCCCACAGATTGATGCAGAGAAGACAGAAGTGATCGCTGAACGTATTCGTGAAAAAATCGAAAATGAAACTCATCCAACCGTAACCGTTTCTTGCGGAATTGCTGCGTGGGATCGAGAAGATCAAAAAGTCAGTGTAGAATCTTTGTTCTATCGTGCAGATATGGCACTGTATCAAGCGAAAAAAAGTGGACGGAATCGTATATGTATTGATGAGAGTCCAAGAGAATAACCAAAGGGTAGTTCTAACGGTATATGGCGAATAGCTATAGATCATAGAGCTACTTTTTATTTTATAAGGGCAGATGAAGACAAGAAACTTAACATCGTGATACAATATTTTTTGAATAATTAACCGTTGTTCAAAAAAATGTTTTGAAAAAAACACCAAGAGGGGAAGATATACTATGCAAGATCCTAGAGTAAAAGTATTAGCCAAAAATTTGGTTGAATATTCAATTGATGTACAACCAGGCGAAAATGTATTGGTCGAAATGATCGGTACAGAGCGTGATCTACTGAACGCAGTGATTCATGCGATTGGCGAAAGAGGCGGTAATGTTTTTGTTCAATTAACAGATCGCAAAGTACAACGTGCTATGTTGATGAATGCAACAGAAGCAAGTATGAATACATGGGCTGCACTTGATCTGGAACGTATGAAGCAGATGCAAGGGTATATCGGTATTCGTGCAGGTGAGAATATTAATGATCTATCCGATGTTCCTGATGACAAGCAAAAGCTATATAACAGCATTTATCAACATGCGGTTCATAGTGAGCAACGTGTTAAACATACTAAATGGGTTGTTCTTCGTTATCCAAATGCAAGTATGGCGCAACTCGCAGGTATGAGCACAGAAGCATTTGAAGATTTCTATTTTGATGTATGTAATCTAGATTACGCTAAAATGGATAAAGCTCAAGATGCTTTGGAACAATTGATGACTCGTACAGATAAAGTACGCCTAGTCGGTAAAAATACAGATTTGAGCTTCTCTATCAAAAACATCGGTGCTAAAAAATGTTCTGGTCAACGTAATATTCCTGATGGTGAAGTATTCAGCGCGCCGGTTCGTGATTCAGTTAACGGCGTTATTAGCTACAACACATCAACTGTATATAATGGAACGACGTTTGAAGGCATCACATTCCGTTTTGAAAATGGTAAAATTGTTGAAGCAACAAGTAATGATACAGAGAAATTAAATAGCATTTTGGATTCAGATGATGGTGCTCGTCATATCGGAGAATTTGCGATTGGATTCCATCCACACATTTTGCATCCAATGAATGATATTTTGTTTGACGAGAAAATCGCAGGTAGCTTCCACTTCACACCAGGACAAGCGTATGAAGAAACAGATAACGGTAATCGTTCTTCGATTCACTGGGATCTTGTATTTATTCAACGTCCAGAATACGGTGGCGGTGAGATTTATTTTGACGATGTATTGATTCGTAAAGATGGAATCTTTGTTTTACCAGAATTGGAAGCTCTTAATCCAGAGAACTTAAAATAATATTTGGATTGAATCTATAGTAAAAGATTGAAAATGGTAAAAGAGGTTATATATTGGTGTGAGCATCTTATGTGCTAACCCGATAAGATAACCTCTATTTATCACTCTTATCAGAAGTAAGAAATGGGTTGCATAAGAAAGCGTATTCAATTATGATGTAAATGGAAAACCTGAATTGTTGAAAAATTTTAGTCGGAGTAGGAGGGTTCTCAAATGGCAACAAGTAATACGAATAATGCCGCAGTAGTTGAAATCGCACAGACAGCAGGTCAGTTCACTTCTTCTATTGTTTTACAACATGAATCTAAATTTATCGATGTTAAAAGTATTTTGGGACTATTTACAACACTTGTAAAAAACCAAGATTATGAGCTTCATGTACATGGACCAGACGAAGAAGAAGCTAAAAAAGCAGTCGTTGCTGCTTTTGAAAAACATGGACTTGCTGTAAAACTTGCAGAAGGTCAATGATTAAGAGTGCTGATGATCCCTTGTGGATTGTCAGCATTTTTTGTTGGAATCGATCTTAAATAGATTTACGAATCAATTGTTAAAATCTAAGGTAAATTCCTTTAATTTCGTTAGGGGTTCTTGTATTAGCCTCCAATTTCGTCTAATATTAAGAGTAGTAGTGACTGACGATTCTCGAACATGGGGGGGAAGAGCATGACTTCATCTGATTTACAAGAACAGTTGAATATAAAAGCATTGAATCTTCTACAAGAAGATGCAAATAAAATTGAAAAATTAATTGAAATACAGATGGAGAATTTGGATACTCGTTACTGTCCTCTGTACGAGGAAGTTCTGGATACTCAAGTATACGGCTTTTCCAAAGAAGTAGATTTTGCGATTCGTGCCGGATTTGTTTCTGAGCCTGTAGGCAAACAGTTAATCAGCAACTTGGAACGTAATTTATCTGTATTGTACGAAGCTATGAATAATAAACAACAGTCTGCTGAGTAGCAGACTTTCGTTACATAGAAACGCCCGTACCTTCATCTGAGGGTACAGGCGTTTTTTGGTTTGGAATATTATTTAGACGAGATAGAACGATACACCCAGAATAATATAAGTGACTAATAATAGTAATCCTTCATACCAGTTGGTCGAACCATCTTGAATAATGGATTTGGCGATAAATACAGACACCATAATAGCGACCAGTTCAAGTGTCGTAAATACAATATCCATCGTATTGCCTAGGAAAAAGCTAACAAAAATCAGTACAGGAGCAACAAACAGAGCAATTTGTAGACTACTACCTACTGCAATTTCAACCGATGCACCAATTTTGTTTTTCATCGCTAACATAATAGCTGCACTATGTTCAGCCGCATTACCAATAATGGCAACAACGAATGCACCGACAAATAGTTCACTGAATCCAAAGTCTGTCGTAAATGTCTCAAGTGTACCGACAAGCCATTCACTGACAAATGCAGTCATCACTGTAGCCACCACTAAAAACAAGATTGATTTGTTTTTAGACCATTTTGGTTGCTCATGATCTTCAGGTGCTTTGGGATCTTTGACATCTTCCAGATACTTTTTGTGTGTCACCATCGAGAAGATCAACCATGCAATATAAGCAGCAATCAACAATCCTGCGACAATTAAGCTAAGTGTATCGACTTCTTGAGGCGTAATAGAATGAGTATTTAAAAATAAAGCAGGAACAAATAATGCAATCACAGCTACGATCATCAATGAACCATTCATATTAGCTAATGCCACATTAAAGTTCTGTACTTTATGTTTGACTCCACCTGCAAAAATACTAAGACCCAATACCAGCAATAGGTTACCGATAATCGAACCAGTTAAGCTGGCTTTGACCATATCGTATAATCCTTCACGCAACAACATAATAGCGATAATAAGCTCAGCGGCATTACCAAATGTAGCATTCAGAAATCCACCCAAACGTTGTCCTGCATAATGAGCTACACTTTCCGTAGCACGTCCTAGAAATCCTGCGACTAAGATAACTGCAATAGCCGATACTACAAATTGTAGAATAGGATTCAAATGTGCATAATGAGCAATAGCACTAAACACAAAAAAGATGGCTAATAAAATAGTAGATAAATGTTTCTTCATTGTGCACCCCTTTTTCTATATATTTTATGTAAATTCTTTAACATTATAACCAAAACAGTAGGGTATTTAAACCGATTGTATCGGATAAAGTTTAGATTTTGCTCGAATGCTGATACAATAGAGAAGAAAACATCAGCTCGATATGAAGTTATTTAGACAGATGACGTTTTAAGCTTTAGAGGAGGATGGGACATGACCGAATCATTACAATTGGAAATGGGTAGTATCAAAATTGCCGATGACGTCGTAGCAAAAGTAGCGGGCATGGCCGCGTTAGAAACGCCAGGTATTGCTGCTATGTCTGGAGGATTATCCGATGGATTTGCCAAACGTCTAAGTGGTAAAAATGTACAAAGAGGTGTGACTGTAGAAGTCGGACAATTGGAAGCAGCGATTGATCTGCGTATTATTGTTCTCTACGAAACTCCGATTCATGAAGTATGCCGCATGCTTCAACAAAATGTACGTGAAGCTGTAGAAAATTTAACCGGACTTAAAGTGGTTGAAGTGAATGTAAAAGTAGAGGGCGTCGCTTTTAAAGACGATATTTTGTAGAAATCTCAAGTCTAACCATATAAAAAAACGACGGATATGATCTCCGTCGTTTTTTTTACTTTGTATGCAATTATCTTATTATTTCATGCGCATAGAGACTGAAGAACGACTACTTATGCGTGAATTTGTTGTTTGTGCTTTTTCACTAGCTACCCGATTGGTTTCACGAGAAATACTTAACATGATCCCCATACTGGTCATCATCATAATTAATGATGTACCTCCATAACTGATAAATGGTAATGTAACCCCTGTAATAGGAATCGTATTCGTAACACCACCGATATTAATAAACGCTTGAATAGCGATCAGACTCATAATACCGACTCCAACGAGTGTTCCAAAGATATCGGGACATCGCAAAGCGATAAACAAGCCTCGCCAGATAAAGTACCCGTATAACAATAAGAATAAGCTGGTGCCTATAAATCCGAATTCTTCACCAATGACGGCAAAAATAAAGTCATTGTAAGGGTTAGGAAGATAGTGAAGCTTCTGAATACTTTGACCAAAGCCTGAGCCTGTAAATCCACCCACTCCAATAGCAGTTAGCGATTGAACAAGGTTGTAAGAACTTCCTTTTTCATCAGCCATGGGATCAAGAAACGCTTCAATCCGTCCTGCTTTGTAGCTACTTTCATTACTGCTGTTATCATCATGATTAAAGAGGGCACCTATACCAAGTACAAGTGATGCTCCCAGAACCAGTAAAAGAACAGAAGCCATAATATGTTTGACACTAGCGCCACCAGCAAAAATAATTAAACCTGCTGTTGCAACCAAAATCATACAAGAACCCAAGTCATTTTGTAAAAAGATTAAGCCAGCAATTAAGCCTACTACAACCATGACTGGAATATAACCACTGCGTAAATCTCTAAGTTTATCTCCTTTTTTGGAGATCAGAGCCGCTAAATACAAAATAACAGCTAATTTGGCAAATTCAGAAGGCTGAAGTGAAAATCCAAAAATATTCAACCAGCTTCGAGCACCGTTCAACTCTTTACCTACCATAAGAACGATAACCAATAGCGCTAAAGTAATCAGAAAAAAGGGCGCAAACCATTTTTTATATTTACTATAGTGAGCTTTCATAGCAAAAAACATACCGACCAAACCAATAACGGCGTATAAAATATGTTTTTTCGTAAAATACAAGGAGTCGAAGTTATAGTTTTTGTTCGTCCATGCGATGCTTGAACTTGCACTAAAGACCATAATAATACCGAAACAGACCAAAATGACGGTCATGATTAACAATTGAAAATCAGGAGCCCCTTTTTTGGTGATTGTCTGCGCAGGTTGCTGTATATTACGCACATTGGAACTTGATTGGGTATTTGTATTCCGATAGCGATTGGCTGTAGTCTGGTTGTTTAGTGTTCGTTGCGAAGTATGTCTGATTTTATTCATAACGAGTCTCCAAGGATAGAACGGATATGTACAGGTCATCATTCATAGAGGCAGTTAACAAACTGCTAATTTTCATGCACAAATCCTCCTTTTGTAATAAAAAACGTATATATGTTGTATTATCATATAAAATTATGGTTAAGTTCACTTTTCATGATAGTACGTTTTGTAGGTAGGCGCAAGCTTTGAAAAGCTGTATTGACGCACTTATCAAGCAAATATGTTACGGTTAAACAGAAATTGGTCATATAAACTATTATTTAACCAACACACAGGTATTGAAACTTACCAATATGTGTATAATGAAATAACGAGAATCACATTGAAAGGATGAAGAGCAGATGGGGAATTATAATTGGGAAGCTTTATTTCCAGATATGGTAGAATGGCGCAGGCATCTTCATCGTCACCCTGAGTTATCTTATCAAGAACACAATACAATGAAATTTATAGCAGACCAATTAATAGCCTTTGGTATTGACACACAGTCCGGTGTTGGCGATACCGGAGTGATAGGTACAATTAAAGGAAGTCTGCCCGGCAAAACAGTAGCGCTACGTGCTGATATTGATGCATTACCGATTCAAGATGAAAAAGAATGTGAGTATGCTTCACAAGTTGAAGGTGTCATGCATGCTTGTGGACATGATGGTCATACCGCAGGATTATTAGCAGTAGCTCGTTATTTCAGTGAAAATAGAGATACTTTGAAAGGCGAAATTCGTCTTATTTTCCAACCGGGAGAAGAAGTCTGTCCGGGTGGAGCGTTAAAAATGATTGCGGCAGGTGCGCTTGAAGGAGTCGATGTCATCTACGGTGTTCATTTATGGTCGCCTTTGCCAGTACACACGTTAGCAAGTGCAGCAGGGCCGATCATGGCATCTGTAGATGACTTTGTGATCGATATTACAGGTAAAGGTGGTCATGGCGGTATTCCTCATGTGACGGTGGATAGTGTATTAACAGGCGCGCAATTGGTAGTACAGTTACAATCGATTGTAAGTCGCAATGTGAATCCTCTTCAACCTGCTGTGTTAACGATCGGAACGATCAACAGTGGAACAGCCAAAAATATTATTGCCGAAACGTGCCGGATTACAGGGACAGTACGGACGTTTGATGAAGAAACCCGTGCTGTTATTCGCAATCGGTTCGAAGAAGTGACTCAGCATACTTGCGCTATGAATGGAGCAACAGTAGAAATTGATTATATGATGGGATATCCACCGCTTGTGAATCATGCCGGAGAGACAGAACGCTTTTTCCAAGTAGCTAAAGCCATATTTGGAGAAGAACAAGTCCAGGTGACACCACCGATGATGCCTGCTGAAGATTTCTCTTACTATGTTCAACAAGTGCCGGGCTGTTTTATTTTTGTAGGTGCTGGTAATGAAGATAAAGGGATTACTTATCCTCATCATCATCCTAGATTCGATATTGATGAAGCAGCGATGCTGAATGCAGCCCAAATCTTAGTCTCTATGGCTGAAAATTATCTGGAACAGCAGGATGAAATACCATTTTTGGAAAAGCACTTCTAATCTGTTCTAGGCTTATGCTATGATAATAGAGACAACTAAGAAGATAGTTGTCCACTTTATATACAGAAACGAGATGAATTTCATGAGCGTAACCGAGATTAGGACGGTCGATATGGCCGAAGTCTTGACAAACGCCTATGAACTAGGCGATATGATCAACAATTCTATCGAAGTCGCGAATTACCTATATTGGGAAGAGCGTATGCTGGCTCACCCGGACGTTATAAGCTTGATGCACAAGCTCAACAGTAAAAAAGAATTATTTGAAGAAACACAGCGGTTCGGTCATTTCCATCCAAACTTCCATGAAGCCAAAGAACAGGTGGAAGCGGTTCAACGGGAAATGGAACAAATTGAAGCGGTATGGCGCTTCAAAGACGCTGAAAATAATTTGGATCAAATGTTATACGAAATGTCAGAACTGATTGCACATTCCGTTTCTGAAAGTATTAAAGTTCCAAGCAACAACCCTTTACCGAAAGGAGGCGGATGTGGTAGTGGAGGATCATGTGGATGCAGTTGAGAATGAGCAACAAGAACAAGTTCAAGTCCAGCAAGAACAAGTTCTAGAACAAGAGGAACAAGGGTTAGCTCTACCTGAACGTATCGGTTATATTATCTGGGTCAACGATGTCAAAGCAGCGCGCAATCTTGAAAAATATGGCTGTGTTCATTATATTTCACGTCGCATGCATTATGTGGTTATGTATCTGTACACTGAAAAAGCCGAAGAAACACTCAAAAATATCCGTCGTCTTTCTTATGTACGTAAAGTTGAACGTTCTTATCGTAACGAAATTAAGACCGAATACACCAAAGCAGTACCGGATCAGACTCAATTTTACGGTATTTAATTAATCCCTTTGGGAATGATTACCTTTAGCAATAAACAAAAAGCGACCTTAAACGGTCGCTTTTTTATATTTAATTTGCAGCAAACGGTTTCATTTATGAGTGGTTAAAGGTATTTAATAAGTATTATTTACGATAATTTTGAAGAATTATCATTTATGGGTTAAAGAAACGTGACTAGCTGTCGATATAATATTTAGTGGGACTACAGAACTGTAAGATAACAAAGACAAATAAATTAATAACATGAAATGACTTTAAAAATGTCAAATATTTAGTAAAAAACGTTAAAAATGGTAGCTTTTTCGTCTTGTGTAGGGCGAACGATATATATATCTTAATAGGTATAAATACTTAGACGGAAAGACCCATACAGAATGGGGAGTGAATAGTTAATGAGAGATAAAGTAATGGAACGCTGGAGCACGTACGAACCTTTTCACGTAGAATTGGGCGAGAAAAAGGTAGCTGATATTGTGATCACGAATCATGCGATCAGTCGTTATAATGACCGTATTGCCAAAGCTCAAACCAAGCCAGAAGAGATCGCTTCCTTCATGTGGGAAACACTTAAACAAAATCGGATTATATCTTATTACCGCAAAGAAGAAGATGTATATTTGATCGATGAAGACCTTGTTGTTGTCGCTGAATTTGCTGATCTGCCGGGTGAATACGATCTTACAGGTAATCCACTGCACAAAATGATTATCGTTACATTTTTGGGTAAAATGTCCGAAACGATTGAACTGCGCGATCTTAAATCTTACTATTCTTGGTTAAGACACTCTCGCCGTATGACATTGATCAAAAACAGTCGTAAACGTAAATAAGGATGATAAACTTCATTCATGATAAACCTACCTTAATGGATGTTATGAACCCATTATAGTCATTTGCGCAATCATGCAATGAATATCCAATCCACTATAAATAGAGTCGGTATACTTTGAGAAGAAGCTGCTATTCAAGCAAGCTTCTTTTTTGTATGCTTATTTGAAAATGGTACACTATATACATAGCAAGGAGGGGAAACGGTAGTGGCATTTAATTTTCATCAATTGCATATTTTTTATACAGTTGCTGAACGAGGAAGTTTTTCAGCAGCAGCCCAAGCGCTTCATATGACTCAGCCTGCGGTAACGATGCAAGTTCAGTCGTTGGAAGATCATTTTGGCACGAAATTGTTTCACCGTACAACCAAAAAAATTGAATTGTCTGAAGCAGGACATGCTTTGATGCCATTTGCTTCTCAAGGTATCCATTTGATGCGAGAAACAGATGCGGTCATGTCACGCTTTACAGATACATTAGCAGGGCGATTGGTATTGGGGGCAAGCAATACGATTGGCGAATATGTATTACCACGTCTATTAGGTCCACTAGGTCAACGATATCCACATATGAAAGTGATGCTTAAAGTGATGAATACGACTCAGATTTTAGATGAGATCAGTCGTAATCAATTGGATTTTGGTCTAATCGAAGCTCCTGTTGAACATCCTGATATGACGATTAAGCCTGTGATGCAAGATGAACTAAAGCTTATTGTGCCAGGTAATCATCCTTTAGCCACGCAGGAGATAGTACAGTTATCCGATATGCTAACGTATCCTTTTGTATTACGGGAAAAAGGATCAGGTACACGACAGGTAATGGAAGAAGAATTGATTAGACATCATGTCGATCTCTCTCAAATTCAGACTGTCATGGAACTTGGAAGTACAGGCGCTGTTAAATCTGCTGTAGAAGCAGGATTAGGTATTACAATTTTATCCCCATCATCCGTAAAGCATGAAGTAGCATTAGGGTTACTGAAAGTACTAACGATTGAAGGGGTCTCCTTTCAGCGGCAATTTTACTCGATTCATCTCAAATCGACATTGCTAACCATTCCAGCAGTGACTTTTTTACAATTTGTGCAAGAGTATGAGTGGGTCTGAATAAGAAAGTGTAATCAATATATAAAGGAATAGAAGAGGAGTGAATAAGATATGGATATGTCTTCAGAAGAACGTTATGCAGATTTGCATACACATAGTCAGGCATCTGATGGGATGAATACCCCATCGCAAAACGTGAAATTGGCTGTAGAAGCAGGACTAGGTGCGATCGCTGTCACAGATCATGATACTGTTGCAGGCGTAGATGAAGCTATAGAAGCAGGCAAGCCATATGATATTGAAGTGATTGCCGGTGTGGAAATTAGTACAAGAGAAGATAACAAAGATATTCATATTCTAGGATATTATCTGAATACAGAAGATCCTATATTATTAGAACGTCTGCAACAATTGCGTGAAGTTCGTGATCATCGTAATGTACAGATTTTGCAAAACTTACGTGATCTTGGCGTGGAGATTACAATGGAAGAAGTGATTGAACAGTTAGGCAGAGAATTAATGCCTGACGAAAGTATTGGTCGTCCGCACATGGCTGATGTATTAGTTGCCAAAGGATATGCAACCGATATGAAAGATGCGTTTAACAAGTACTTAGCAGAAGGTGCAGCCGCTTATGTTTCACCACCACGTATTACTGCTGCTGATGCGGCAGTATGGATTCGTGAAGCCAATGGAGTTCCTGTAATGGCTCATCCGGGTATTTATGGTGATGATACATTAGTGGAGCGTATTCTGGATCACAGTTCGATAGCAGGCTTAGAAGTATATCATTCCGATCATTCACCTGAAGATGAACAACGCTATTTGGAAATCGCACAACGTCGTGATCTGATTGTCACAGGTGGATCTGATTATCATGGGGAGCGCCAAGGCAAAGTATTTCATGGCCCATTAGGCGGTAAAAATGTACCGATGTCTACATTAGTTCAATTGCGTCAATTACAGACAGCGATCGAGACAGGCATTACAGCAGAATAATCACAACGTAATCAAATGGAATATTTCTGCATCATAAGAAAAATGATAAGAAAAAGAACGGCTTGAAGATCACCTGTAACAAAGGTGATTCAAGCCGTTCTTTATTTGTAAATCATCATCGCAAAAGCAATATTGGATAGTTCTAAAATATCATTAAAACATACGGATTAAGATTTGATCGAACTTTCCAAACTTTTAACGACATCTTCTTCCGGAGTGATAAACAAAGTAGTCTGTTGCTCATAGATGACAAATCCAGGCTTCGCTCCGCTGGGCTTACGCACATGACGAATCAATGTGTAATCGACAGGCACACTACTGGATTCTTTAGCCTGGCTAAAATAAGCGGCAAGCTGTGCAGCTTCTGCTAATGTAGCTTCACCAAATTGTTGACTACGGATAACCACATGAGAACCAGGAATATCTTTGGTATGCAACCATGTGTCATTGGAGTGAGCTAATTTGTTGGTAATATAATCATTTTGTAAATTGTTTTTACCTACATACATTTCGATACCTTCGCTAGACGTATAGACATGAAGAGTCGGACGATTGTCTTTACGTTTCTTTTTGGCACGTTTATTACGATTACGTACATACCCTTGTTCCGCCAATTCTTCACGAATCTCGTCAATATCTTGCAAAGAAGCACTGCCTAATTGTTGTAGCAACGAATCCAAATACTGAATTTCAGCATGTGTTTTGATTAATTGTTGATCGATAACCGCTAGACTGTTTTTGTATTTGTTATACCGTTTGAAATAACGCTGTGCATTATCAGAGGGTGTCAATTGCGGATCAAGAGTGATCGTAATTGGACGCTGTTCTTCATCATAAAAGTTAATCAATTCGATCTGTTTATCGCCACGTTTTAGTTCATGTAGTGAAGCGAATAACAATTCACCCTGGATACGGAATTTTTCAGCACCTTCAGCTTCTTGAATATCTTTTTGTAGATTGTCTAACTTTTTAATATTTTTGCTGCGCTCATTTTGAAGAAAACGTAATAGATCACTTGTTTTCTGTTTTACGGTATCACGTTCTGCTTTGTCACCATAATAAGCTTCGATACATTGACTGATCGAATCGTAATGCTTTTCTTCCTCTTGAATCAGAGTCAACGGCACTGCTGAAAATACGATTTTACCTTGAGCATTCAGACCACTAACAGGAGCGAATTCTCCTTTGGATACTTGCTCCATTAAAGTAGAAAAAGCTTGCCAGATATACTGTACATCTGGATACGGATTTTCATTTGCTCCATTAGCACTCACATCAGCTTGCTGAGCACGATGTACAATTTCTTCAGCGATCAAAGGGCTTAGACCGCTAAACGTATTCAAAATAAAACGAGCAGGCGGATCAATATTTTCACGATGCAGTTCCATAAACTGTTGTTCGCTTGTTTCTAACGGATTCAATTTGTGCTGATCTGGCGGTTCTACATAGCTGAATCCAGGCATAATCACACGGTAGCTACTAATAGCGGGTGTAATATGATGAATTCCGTCTAATATCGTATTGGTTGCCGGATCGATTACAATCATATTACTATGACGACCCATAATTTCGATAATTAACCGTTTGAATGAAACATCGCCTAATTCATCACGTTGACGCACATTGAAATGAATGACACGTTCCATACCTACTTGCTCAATGGATTCTATAATTGCGCCTTCACAATGTTTGCGGAGTAACATACAGAACATCGGTGCTTCTTGTGGATTCATAAATGATTGTTCGGTAAATTGAACACGTGGATAAGTAGGGTTCACACTTAGAATTAATTTGCGATTCCCACGTTGTACACGAATCTGAAAAACAATATCATTACCTGTCGGTTGGTGAATTTTATTAATACGTGCGCCTTGTAGAGACTGAAGCTCATGAACAATCGCACGGGTAACAATGCCATCTAATGCCATATCTAATATTCTCCTATTCTTACTATCATAATCATCTTCTATCATGCCACAAACCCATAGCAATTTATAGTGCCATCATGTATGCTTACCCAATAGAATGTGTTTTTCGGAGGAGAGGATTGAGATGGAATTTACCAAAATGAATGGTCTGGGCAACGATTTTATCGTTGTTTATGGAGAGCCATCATTGCCAGCAAATGTAGCAGAATTGGCGATTAAGCATTGCAATCGTTACTTTGGTATCGGTGCAGATGGTTTAGTCTATATTTTGCCGTCCGCCAATGCAGACTTTATGATGCGTATTATTAATTCAGATGGATCAGAAGCAGAACAATGTGGAAATGCAATTCGTTGTGTTGCCAAATATGTATATGATCGTGGTCTAACGCCGCATACTGAAATTACAATAGAAACGATGGGTGCAGGTGTTCAGTCGGTAACCGTACAAGCCGAAGATGGCGTTGCTCATACCGTTCGTGTCGATATGGGAGCACCCATTCTGGATAGCACTTTAATTCCAGTAGCAGTAGAAGGTAATCCTGTGATGAATCAAGAGATTGAAGTGGAAGGACAGATTTTCCATTTTACAGCAGTATCAATGGGTAATCCTCACTGTGTTATTTATGTCGATGATGCAGTCAATATTGATCTGAATAAATGGGGGCCACTGCTTGAAAATCATCCGTTATTTCCACGCAAAGTCAATGTAGAATTTACAACTGTGCAAAGTCGTGATCGTATGGATATGCGTGTATGGGAACGTGGAGCAGGGCCAACACTGGCTTGTGGAACAGGTGCTTGTGCAACATTGGTTTCTTCGGTGCTTAATGGATATTCAGATCGTAGTGGATATGTATCTCTTAAAGGTGGAGACTTATATATCGAGTGGGATGGGTCCAGTAACAAAGTCTATATGACTGGTTCTGCGGCTACGGTCTATACAGGAGAAACAACCGAATAATAGCTTATAAACAGTCTGGTTATATAATTTAGCTATATCACCGTTTGAACGTCTTATAGCTCTTGTTTTTGTGCTACATTAGAACGTAAATGAATCCAGTGGGGTGGACTATACAATGAAGCCAGATTTGCGTTCCAAATGGACAGATAGCGTGATTATAGGTGATGGAGCGATGGGAACCTATTTATATCAATTAGGATTTCCAGTAGGGATCTCTTATGAAGAACTTAATTTGATTCGTCCACATATTATAGAAGATGTACATCGTCAATATGTTAATGCAGGTGCTCAAATGATTGAGACCAATACATTTTCTGCTAATTATGACCGATTATCTAAATATGGGCTTGAAGATAAAGTCGATGAAATTAATCGCGCAGGGGTACGTATTGCCCGGGCAGCAGCTGGGGATCAAGCTTATGTCGTTGGTTCAGTCGGAGCGATTCGCAATGGTAAACGTACCAATATTCCGAGGTCTGAATTACGCCAATATTTTAGACAACAAGTATCTTCGTTATTAGATGAAGGTGTAGATGGAATTTTGTTAGAAACGTTTTTTGAAGTGGAAGAACTTGCGATTGCTTTACGGCAGGTACGCAAACTTACTGATATTCCTGTCATGTGTCAATTAACAGTGGAAGATGCGATTCGAACGTTAGATGGATTTGCTTTGCCAGATGCGTTTGCTTTGTTGACGGATGCAGGAGCCGATATGGTTGGTCTTAATTGCCGTGTGGGTCCTAATGGAACACTACATGCACTTGAAGCGATTCAAGGAAAAGTATCGTTACCGTTATCTGTTTATCCAGATGCAGGTGTCGCTGATTATGTTGATGGTGAATATCGTTATGGAGCAAGTCCGGCTTATTTTGGTCAACGGAGTGTTCGATTTGCCGAGTTAGGTGCCAGAGTGATCGGTGGATGTTGTGGAACTACACCTGAACATATCGCTGCAATCGCAAGAGCACTAGAAGGATATACACCGGAGACATTAGACTTTTCAAATGTACAAAAACCTACTCCACAGATCAGTGTAACCATAGAAAATGCAATTATGGATGAAAGTGATCGCAATGGAGAAGATGTACCGCCAACACTGGTTGATCTAGTGCGCGAACGTCCAACTGTTATCGTTGAACTGGATCCACCTCGTGATCTGGATATCACTCGCTTTCTCAAAGGAGCAGCTGCGCTTAAAGAAGCAGGAGTGGATGCATTAACTCTAGCAGACAATTCGCTAGCTGTTACTCGAATGAGTAATATGGCACTTGGACATATTGTGCAACGTGAAGCAGGTATTCGCCCTTTGATCCATATTGCTTGTCGTGATCGCAATATGATCGGTAGTCAATCGCATATGATGGGATTCGATGCATTGGGTATTGATCATGTTCTAGCGGTAACCGGTGATCCGTCTAAGTTTGGTGATCTGCCAGGAGCAAGTTCGGTCTACGATATGACTTCATTTGATATGATCAAAATGATCAAGCAATTGAATGAAGGCATTGCTTTCTCAGGTAAACCACTCAAACAACGTGCCAAGTTCGTTGTAGGGGCAGCCTTTAACCCGAACGTAAAACATCTCGACAAAGCAGTCGTTCGTCTGGAAAAGAAAATTGCTGCCGGTGCTGATTATATTATGACTCAGCCTGTCTACGATGTGCAGTTGATTGCTGATATTCGCGAAGCGACCAAACATTTGGATATTCCTATTTTTATCGGCATTATGCCACTTGCGAGCGGGCGTAATGCAGAATATCTTCATAATGAAGTTCCGGGTATCCAATTATCGGATGAAGTACGTGGACGAATGGCTGGACTCGAAGGTGAAGAAGGCAGAGCTACAGGCGTAGTGATCGCTAAAGAACTGCTGGATGTCGCTATGGAACATTTTAATGGAATATATATTATGACTCCGTTTATGTTTTATGATATGAGCGTACAGCTAACTGAATATATATGGACAAAAGCAAAGCGCCGTCCAAACCCCTTGTTTCACACTAGATAATCAATTACAATAGGATAACGGATGTGATGCCGATGTCATTCAGTATGACCGGATACGGTCAGTCCGCCGTGCAATTTGGCGGCTACAAAGTCCAGATTGAAGTCAAATCCGTCAACCATCGTTATTGCGAAATCGTGATGCGTATACCACGCGAATGGGGTCAAATGGAGGACAGTCTCAAACGACTGATTCAAGATGCGATCAAGCGTGGACGGATAGATGTATTTATGAACAAAGAGCAAGATACAGGGCAAGTTCCGTCTCTGAAGCTCAACCATGCGAATGTCCAGTCTTATTTACAATCAGGTCAAGAGCTAACAGAGCGTTATGGTATGAATGGAACGTTGGATATTAACCAATTGCTTGCATTACCGGGAGTAATGACGACTGAGCAACCTTCGGAATTGGCAGATGAAGAAGGACAAGCACAGTGGCAACAGATTCTTGGTCAGGGGCTACAAGAAGCACTTCAGAATTTACTGGAAATGCGTGCACGAGAAGGGATTCATTTAGCTAACGATTTGCGGGAGCGTCTGAATTTACTAGAGCAGCATTATCGGAAGATGTGTGAATTAGCACCTACTGTAGTAGAAGAACATCGTGTACGTCTGGTACAGCGATTATCTGAACTTCAGGATGGAAGTTATCATTGGGATGATTCCAGAATTAGCATGGAGATCGCCGTATTTGCAGATCGTTCAAATATTGATGAAGAATTGACACGTTTGAATAGTCATTTTCAGCAGTGCAGGTTATTGCTCGAAAGTAATGATGCGATAGGGCGTAGACTTGATTTTTTGATTCAAGAAATGAATAGAGAAGTGAATACAATTGGTTCCAAAGCAAATCATCTGGCTCTGACTAATCATGTGGTTGAGATGAAAGCGGAACTGGAAAAAATCCGTGAACAAGCTGCAAATTTGGAATGAATGCAAGTCAGCGACCTCATTTCGGCGTAAATGAGTCAAATGTATAGGGGGAAAAACCTGAAGATGGCCATCAAACTTATCAATATTGGCTTCGGAAATATTGTATCCGCTAATCGGATTATTTCTATAGTAAGCCCTGAGTCTGCACCAATCAAAAGAATTATTCAGGAAGCACGCGATCGTCATATGCTCATTGATGCCACATATGGTCGTCGTACTCGTGCTGTTATCATTACAGATAGCGATCATGTGATTCTTTCCGCAGTGCAACCGGAAACCGTAGCACATCGTCTATCTACCAAAGATGATGATCACGACGAATAAACAAAAAGAGGCTGTTGATCAATCCAGTACAGACCGGACGACGCAACAGCCTAAAATGGAGTGTACCATGTCTAAAGGATTATTATTTGTGTTATCCGGCCCGTCTGGCGTCGGTAAAGGGACGGTATGCAGTGCTCTTCGGACGCGCATGCCTGAGTTGATCTATTCTGTATCTGCAACCACTCGTCAGCCTCGTGCAGGTGAAGTAGACGGAGTGAATTACTTTTTCAAAAGTCATGAACAATTCCAGTCAATGATCCAAAATGATCGATTGCTGGAACATGCGGAGTATGTAGGTAACTTCTATGGTACTCCACGTGATTTTGTAGAAGATACGCTGAATGCGGGTAACGATATTTTCCTTGAAATCGAAGTACAAGGTGCTTTGAAAGTCATGGAGAAGTTTCCAGAAGGCGTATTTATTTTTTTGACTCCACCTTCGTTTGAAGAATTGGAACAACGTCTGCATGGGCGTGGAACTGAAACCGTAGATACGATTATGAATCGGATGACGGTAGCTGCTGACGAGTTGGAATTGATGAAGCATTATGATTACTCTGTAGTCAATGATGAAATTGATCTAGCATGTATGCGAATCCAGAGTATTATTGTCGCAGAACATTGTAAGATTACAAAATAAGTCCTGCGGAAGTTTATTTCGCAGAACACGAAGAGGTGTGTGTATCTAATGTTATATCCTTCTATTGATGAAATGATGACTAAAGTCGACAGTAAGTACTCTCTTGTTGTTGCAGCTTCCCGTCGTGCAAGACAATTGCGCGAAGGTAGCACTAGTGAATTGAAAGATGCTCATGCGAGCAAATATGTAGGTATTGCATTAGAAGAAATCTATAACGATATTCTTCGCATTGAACGCAGAACAGAAACAGAGTATGACGACGAGTAAGAAGTAAGGGTCTAGGTAAAGGGGTCCGCTATATAATGTATAATTAAATACGGTCCCCGGCGCCACTTGCTAACAACCGAAAGGTTGTTATTTTTTTTGAAAAGTTCTCGAAATGATCACTGTTATTCCCTTTTTACTACAAAAAGCGGTATAATAAAGGGATGAATAATTGCTCAAACTAAACGAAAGCGGGGAGATAGAGATGCTGCAAGGTAAAAAGATTGTGCTAGGGATTACTGGCGGAATCGCTGCTTACAAAGCGGCAGCGTTATGTAGCGGATTGGTAAAACAAGGAGCAGATGTACATGTTATTATGACACGTTCAGCTTCCAAATTTATTACCGAACTTACCCTACAGACGCTCTCTCGTAACCCGGTTCATATAGATACATTTGACGAACGTGATCCAGAAGTAGTCACGCATATTAATCTAGCCGATCTAGCTGATCTGGTATTAATTGCTCCAGCCACAGCAAATACAATAGCTAAAATGGCTCATGGGCTAGCAGATGATATGCTTTCTTCAACTTTGCTTGCAACGATGGCTCCAATCATGGTAGCTCCAGCAATGAATGTACACATGTACCAGCATCCAGCCGTGGTGCAGAATATGAATACACTGGTTAGTAGAGGTGTGCTAATGATCGAGCCTGGAAGTGGAATGCTTGCTTGTGGTTATGTTGGCAAAGGACGTTTGGAAGAACCGGAGACGATTATTAGAGTAGTACAAGACTTTTTTCAAGCTCAGGCTCATCGTAATCAGTTAAGTCAAGCATTAGCAGGCAAAAAAGTAACAGTCACCGCAGGTGCAACCGTGGAACGGATTGATCCTGTTCGCTTTATTACGAATGATTCTTCCGGCAAAATGGGGATTGCAATTGCTAAATCGGCTCGTGATATGGGTGCATCGGTACGACTGATCGCAGGGACGGTTCAAGTACCTTTACCTGAAGGGATCGAGACTGTACGTGTGCAGTCTGCTCAAGATATGTATGAGGCTGTATTAGGAGAATGGAACAGCACCGATATTATGGTTCAAACAGCAGCTGTTGCAGATTATCGTCCACGCACTGTATACGATACCAAAATGAAGAAAAAAGACGAGGGGCTTACATTAGAACTCGAAAAAACAGTCGATATTTTGGAAAGTCTGGGTCAACGCAAACAGGGACAATTTCTGATTGGATTTGCCGCAGAAACGAATGATGTGGCTGAACATGCTATGGGCAAATTAAAACGCAAAAACTGTGATCTATTAGTCGCTAATGATGTCACCACAGTTGGAGCAGGTTTTGGTACAGATACCAATGTAGTTCAGATTTATGATGCTGATGGATTAGTAGTGGATTTGCCTTTGATGAGTAAAGATGACGTAGCGATCCAATTGTTGAGTGTAGTAGCTAAACGGCTGAATGGAGTGTCTACCTCATGACGCTTATTGCTCAGGTGATTGTTGATGTACCTAGCCGGGGCACAGATCGTCCATTTGATTATATTGTGCCGGAATCGATGCAAGGATGGTTAGAAGTAGGGAGTCGTGTCGGTGTTCCTTTTGGCCCACGTACATTACAAGGATTCGTTATTGGATTAAGTGGAACATCAGAGACACCTGCTGCAAAGCTCAAAGCATTGCAGGAATTACTTGATCTTGTGCCTCCACTTTCAGAAGAATTAGTAGAATTGTCTGAATGGATGAGCGCCAAATATGCTTGTCATCGGATTACTGCGCTTCAATCGATGTTACCTGCGGCTTTGAAAGGTAAAGCAGAACGGTATATTCGAGTGGCTGAACGTGAATCTTGGGTAGGCGAAGATTCTCTTTTTGATGCTACAGCATCTTTATTAACCGATGAAGAAGAACAGATTATCTCTCATATTCAAAAGCAACAAGAAGTGCGAATGGAATTGTTAAGTCGACGTTTTGGTGAACAAGCGCATATTATCAAATCGTTGTTACAACGAGGCATATTATTAGAAAGCCGTAGCATACGTGATAAAGTGCAAAAGAAAACTGTTCGAACGGTTTCTTTACATTTGCCAGAAGATGAGATTCGTACGATTATTGAAGAATTTCCTGCCAAAGCCAAACGTCAGCAAGAAGTACTAACGTATATCGCAGATACAGGCGGCGATGTACCGTTGAAAGAAATTATGACGGTGCTTGGCGTAACAGCCAGTACAGTGAAAGCTTTAGCCGACAAAGGATATATCGCTATTATGGATATGGAAGTGTATCGTGATCCTTATCAAGATCGTAACTTTACACCTACTACTCCATTTACATTAACCGATGAACAGCAACAGGTATATAACTCGATCATCAATCGGATTAACAAGCGGGAAAAAGGGGAATATTTAATTCACGGGATTACAGGCAGTGGTAAAACAGAAGTGTATCTGCAATGTATTCAGCGTGTGATTGAACAAGATCGACAAGCGATTATGTTGGTACCTGAGATTGCACTGACTCCGCAGATGGTTGAGCGATTCAAAGGTCGGTTTGGCGATCGTGTAGCAGTGATGCATAGCCGTTTATCCAGTGGGGAACGTTATGATGAGTGGCGCAAAATCCGTGAAGGCAAATCGCAAGTTGCTATTGGGGCACGATCAGCGATTTTTGCTCCTTTTTCTAATCTGGGCTTAATTATTATGGATGAAGAGCATGAGACTTCGTATAAGCAAGAAGAAAGTCCGAAGTACCATGCTCGTGATGTAGCTATTCATCGTGCTCATCAGCATAATGCAGTGGTTATTTTGGGATCAGCTACCCCTTCATTGGAAAGTTATTATGCAGCTAGATCCCAAGCAAATGATGAATTTATGCCAACCTTATTGGAAATTCATGGACGTGCACTTGGAAGTGAGCTTCCAGCTGTAGAGATTATTGATATGCGTGAAGAGTTGAAAGAAGGCAACCGCTCGATGTTTAGCCGACCGCTTCACCAAGCGATAGAAGATCGGTTAGAGAAAAAGCAACAAACGGTTCTTTTGCTTAATCGACGTGGTCATTCTACTTTTGTTATGTGTCGTACTTGTGGATATGTAGCTGAATGTCCGAACTGCGATATCTCACTCACCTATCATCAGCGCTCGAACAGTCTACGTTGTCACTATTGTGGTCATGCTGAACCGGCTCCGCAAATATGCCCGGAATGTGGTAGCGAGCATATTCGTTATTTTGGCACAGGAACACAGCGTGTCGAAGAAGAATTGGCGAAGTTATTTCCCGGTATTCGTGTTGTACGGATGGATGTTGATACAACCACGCAAAAAGGGTCACATGAGAAATTATTAAATCAATTCCGAGATAAAAAAGCGGATTTACTGTTAGGTACCCAAATGGTAGCGAAAGGATTGGATTTTCCAGATGTGACACTGGTTGGTGTTATTGCTGCCGATTCGGCGTTACATTTACCTGATTTTCGGGCAGCGGAGAAAACGTTCCAACTACTTACACAGGTAGCTGGTCGAGCCGGTCGTCATCATTTACCGGGCGAAGTGATTGTGCAGACGTATAATCCAGAGCATTATTCGGTAATACATGCCAGTCATCACGATTATCATTCATTTGTACGTGAAGAATTAAAGCATCGTCAGATATTAGGGTATCCACCTTATTGCCGTCTAGCACTGATTACCTTTTCTCATGAGAAGTTGGCTTTGTTAGTACGAATTGCTGAAAATTATACACAGATGATTAAAGATCAAGCCTCTAAATTGGATTGGTTAGGTAGTCTGGAACGATTTTCAAATGAAGCTCTGGATGTATTAGGTCCTGTCGCTTCGCCAATCCCACGCTTAAAAAATAGATACCGATTCCAATGTATGATAAAATGGCGTGGAGATATGGACGTTGCCAAGCTTGCAGAGCATGTGGCAGAACAATTGCAAGACAGCGTACGTGATAAAGAATTATTAATCAGTATCGATGTCGATCCACAGGTATTAATGTAAAAAGGGTTTATGCAAAATAGTAACAACGCAAAAGTAGAGAGATGACATAAAGGACGGGATAAAGAATGGCTATACGTATTATTGTAACTGAACCGGATGACGTGCTTCACAAAAAAGCAAAAGAAGTGACTAAAATTACACCCAATGTACAAAAGTTGTTAACCGATATGGCGGACACGATGTATGATGCAGATGGTGTAGGTCTTGCTGCGCCACAAGTTGGGATTTTGAAACGTCTGATTGTAGTTGATGTAGGCGATGATAACGGATTGATCGAACTCATTAATCCTGAAATTATAGAAAGCAATGGCGAGCAATTAGGCACTGAAGGCTGTCTGAGTATTCCAGGTCTAAATGGTCAAGTTCGTCGTGCGTTGGAAGTAACGGTTAAAGGGTTAGATCGTAATGGTGAAGAATTGACAATCACAGGTCGTGATCTATTAGCACGTGCTTTTCAACATGAGATCGATCACTTGAATGGTGTACTGTTTACCGATATCGCAGAACGTGTCTATGATCGTAAGCTAGATGAGGAAGGGGAATAAGTCTATCGTGAAAATTGCATTTATGGGCACACCTGATTTTGCTGTGCATAGCTTGAATGTTCTGATTGAAGAAGGCATGAACGTAGTCTGTGTCGTAACTCAACCCGATCGTCCTCAAGGTCGTAAAAAAGTATTAACACCTACGCCTGTCAAAGCGGCAGCTGTAGAACATGGTATTCCTGTTCTTCAACCACAGCGGATGAGAAATCCAGAATCTATTGCAGAACTAGCCGCTTATGAACCTGATTTGATCGTAACGGCTGCTTTTGGACAGATTTTGCCCAAAGCAGTACTTGATCTTCCTCGTCTAGGTTGTGTCAATATTCATGGTTCTTTGTTGCCTAAATATCGTGGTGGTGCGCCGATTCAGCGGTGTATTATTAATGGTGAGACAGTAACAGGGATTACACTGATGTATATGGCAGAGGGACTTGATACAGGGGATATGATCTCCAAGATTGAAGTTCCGATTACGGATGAAGATACATCAGGTACCTTATTTGCCAAAATGAGTGAAGCGGGAGCAACAATTCTTCGTCAAGAATTGCCACGTTTGTTAGAAGGTAAAGTTGACGCAGAACCGCAAAATGATGATGAATCAACCTATGCTCCGAACCTAACTCGTGAAGATGAACAGTTGGATTGGTCGAAAACCAGTCGTGAATTATATAATCAAGTGCGTGGTCTTGTACCGTTTTCCGGTGGATTCACGTTATGGAACGGTGAAGTATTCAAAGTATGGAAAATGAGTAAACCTGCTACCGATGTCACTTTAACAGGTGCTGCACTCGATGCCAAACCTGGAACTGTTTTAGACTTGTCTCCAGAAGGTATCGTTGTTCGTACAGGCGATAACACAGTGACACTTACAGAGATTCAACCTGCGGGTAAAAAAGCGCTCAAAGCGTCTGAATTTGTACGCGGAACGTCAATGACTAAAGGTACGGTGCTCGGGTGAATAATCAAAATCATAACAACAAATCCAAACGTCAACCGAATGCAGATAGCCCATTAGCAAATAGCACCAAAACGAAATCGGATCCAAAAAGCAAATCGGTTCGTCCTACAACAGCTCGTGAAGTAGCTTTGGAAGTACTTACTGCTGTGGAAGAAGAAGGTTCATATAGTAATCTTGTTCTCAATCAAATGCTCAATCGTATTCGTCTGGAACGTGCCGATATTGGACTCGCCACAGAGCTAGTGTACGGTACGATTTCACGTCTGAATACGATTGATTATTTCCTTGGACAATTTGTAGCTAAAGGCTTAAATAAACTTCAACCATGGGTACGTAATCTGTTACGGTTTAGCTTTTATCAAATCTATTATCTTGATCGTATTCCTGCGCATGCGGCTGTAAATGAAGCGGTTAATATTGCGAAGCGTCGTGGGCATCAAGGCATATCAGGAATGGTTAACGGTGTCTTGCGTAATGTGATTCGTCGTCGTGAAGAATTAGTTATTCCGCAAGATTTGCCAGCAGCCAAAAGAATATCATTGCAACATTCATTCCCTGAATGGATGGTAGCACGTTGGATCAAGCAATATGATGAAGCAACAGCAGAGCAAATCTGTATTTCCAATAATGAAGCTCCATCGGTAAGTATTCGTGTAAATACGCATCGTACTTCTCGTACAGCGATGTTGGAATTGCTACAAAGTGAAGGATATGAGGTAGAAATTTCTCCCTTATCTCCGGATGGTATTCTGGTACATGGTGGCGGTAATATGGCGTTAACATCATGGTATCAAGAAGGATTGATTTCGGTACAAGATGAAAGTTCGATGTTAGTGGCAGAAGCGGTACAAGTTCAAGCTGGAATGAATGTACTTGATTGTTGCGCGGCTCCCGGTGGGAAAAGTGTTCATTTGGCAGAGAAAATGAATAACAACGGCCATATTGTAGCTAACGATATTCATGAGCATAAGCGTCAGTTGGTTGATGATCAGGCAGAACGTCTACAACTTTCGATTATCGAAACGACCGTTGGTGATGCCTTAACACTAGCAGAACGTTATCCTGCGGGTTCTTTTGACCGGATATTGTTAGATGCTCCATGTTCCGGTCTAGGCGTTATTCGTCGTAAACCTGATCTCAAATGGAATAAAAGTATGGCAGATATCAAAGAAATCGTGCAGTTACAAAAACAGTTGTTGCAGAATATGTCTACTTTACTCAAGCCTGATGGTATTCTGGTATACAGTACATGTACGATTGAACGTAGTGAAAATGAAGCGATTGTGGAATCTTTTTTACATCAAAACAAGCAGTTTGAAGTGGTTCCTTTTGCACCGATCACTACCAATCATGCTACAACAGGTGTACAGATTTTACCGCAAGATTTTCATTCAGATGGATTCTATATTGCAGCACTACGTAAAAACAGTCACTAAAATAAATGATATACAAAGAAAGCGCCTTTTGGGCGCTTTTTATGTTGGAAAAGAAATTTACTTTTAAACAGACAGGTCTGTATATTTATAAGGATGAACCGGTTAATCGAGTCTCTAAAAAGTGTCGAATCAGATCAACGCTAATCGCTAAATCTTCTTCCAGTGGGAAATGCCCTGTGTTCAACAAATGAACATCTACATCTTCAAGATCATCCATATACGCTAAGGCTCCTTTGACTCCAAAAAACATATCATTTTTACCCCACGCGACAAGAACAGGTGGTTGATAAGTACGGAAGTATTCATGCCATGTTGGATATTGCTTCAGATTGTTCTGATAATCAAAATAGAGTGCCAGTTGAATCTCTTGATTACCTTCTCGATCCAGATGAATCTGATCGTTATTCCAATTGTCTGGACTAATCGATTCAGGGTCACGCGTTCCATTTACATATTGATGTTTTGTAACTTCGATTGTTAATATGTCAAGCACATCTTGACGAATCGCAGCATCGTTAGGATTTTTCCAAAAAGCTTGGATAGGTGCCCATGCAGATTCGAGCCCCACTTCATAAGCATTACCATTCTGAGAAATAATCGCTTGAACACGTTCTGGATGCATAACGGCTAGACGATAGCCAACTGGAGCACCGTAATCATGTACGTAGATACTGTACTTAGCCAAGTTTAATTGTTCAACAAAATCGTTGATCAGATGAGCAATATTGTCGAACGTATACTCGAAATCAGTCATTGGCGGTTGATCGCTGTTACCAAACCCTGGATAGTCAGGAGCAATAACATGGTAACGATCAGCAAGTTGAATCATAAGATTACGGTACATATGCGAGGAAGATGGGAATCCGTGTAGTAACAAAATTGTGGGATGATTGCGATTACCTGCTTCTCGATAAAAAATGTTTAAACCATTGACCAGCTCATACTTATGCTTCACGTTCATAGAGATCACCTCAGTTTTAGTTTTGAATTGCAATGTGTAATGGTGCTATCACTTTTTAAATTATACATACAGGTCTGTATAGTTTCAAGCTATTTTATTTGTATTTACATTGGAGTCGATTTAATATAAACTTACAGGTCTGTATATATTGATAATCAATTGCAAAAGCTTTTGGGAATAGAGGTTATGTGATGGTTAATAAAAGTAAAAAAGAACAGATTCTGCGAGTCGCTTCTGAACTTTTTAATAAACAGGGGATTCGTGCTACAGGTGTCGATCAAGTTGTCGCCGAATCTAAAGTCGCCAAAATGACGTTATATAATCATTTTCCATCCAAAGATGAACTTGTTTTGTCTTATCTGAAAAGACAGGATGAACAGTGGAGAGATTGGTTCGAATCTTCTGTTGATCGTCGTGGAGGTACACCACAAAATCGTTTGCTAGCTGTCTATGATGTGTTAGGAGAATGGTTTGTAGCGCCAGATTTTACAGGTTGTGCTTTTATCAAAACAGCTTCGGAATTTTCAGATGATAATCATCCTTACTTTGTAGCTTCTCATCAATATAAAGTGTATCTACGTGATTATATTGCATCACTCGTAGAACAGTGCAATGTTAAACAATCGCAAATGTTAGCTAGCACTCTATATATGTTAGTAGAAGGAGCTATAATGACTTATATGCTACAAACAGAGCCAGAGGCAGCTGTTCATGCTCGTGAAGCAGCACAAATTCTGATTCAGCAACTATCGTAATGGATATTGGCTGGATATCTTAGGATAACGAAATATGCCTTGAATAAAGCGACTTTTGCTATGTTTATAAATAAATATGAGTCTATAATCTGTAAAATGAATAAAGTTGTGATAAATATGACGATATCTTAATGAACAGACTCTTTAGGGTTTGATTGTTTTATGCTAGAATAGTAAGGATGAAATTCAATGTTGACCGTCATGTAATCAGTAGTATCAAAAAATGAAAAGAATTTGAGAATAGGTGTGATAATTGTAATGAAACCTTTTATATATGATTATGCTTTGGAAGATCTACAGAACTGGGCAAAAGAAAATAATGAACCTGCTTTCCGTGCAGGACAAATTTTCGACTGGCTGTATGTGAAGCGTGTGACTTCGTTTGAGGAAATGACTAATCTTTCCAAGGAACTTCGCGCTAAACTAGACGACCAGTTTTCTTTTGTTCTATTGGATGAGATTACAAAAATGCAGTCTAAAGATGGTACGGTTAAGTTTTTATTTGGTCTGCATGATGCTCATGCGATCGAGACGGTTATTATGCGTCACAACTACGGAAATAGTATCTGTGTAACGACACAGGTAGGTTGCCGTATCGGTTGTACATTCTGTGCATCCACACTGGGCGGATTGAAACGTAATCTGACAGCAGGTGAAATTGTTGCTCAGGTTGTTCAAGCACAGAAGATTTTGGATGAAACAAATGAACGGGTAAGCAGTATCGTTATTATGGGTTCAGGTGAACCTTTTGAAAACTATGAAGCAACAATGACCTTTTTACGGATTATGATTCATGAAAAAGGATTGAATATCGGTCAACGTCATATCACTGTTTCTACAAGTGGAATCGTACCGAATATTTACAAATTTGCAGATGAAGATACGCAGATCAATCTAGCGATCTCTATTCATGCACCGAATGATAAATTACGTTCTAAATTAATGCCGGTTAACCGTCGTTTTCCTTTTGATGATGTGATGGAATCTCTTCGTTATTATTTGAAGAAAACAGGTCGCCGGATTACGTTTGAATATGCGTTGATTGGTGGCGTTAATGATCAACCTGAGCATGCAGAAGAATTAGCAGATGTTCTCAAAACAATGATGTGTCATGTCAATTTGATTCCTGTTAACTATGTTCCAGAACGTGATTATGTGCGTACCCCGCGCAAAGATATTTTTGAATTCCAGCGTATTTTATCAGACAAAGGTGTGAATGTAACGATCCGTCGTGAGCAAGGACACGATATCGCTGCTGCTTGTGGACAATTACGAGCGAAACACATGGAGTCGACTGCGAGGTGATCACATTTGATTAGAACAGCGCAACATAGTGATAGGGGACACGTTCGACAAGTGAATGAAGATTCAGTATGGATTGGTTCAATTCAACAGGAATATACATTAGGTATAGTTGCTGATGGTATGGGCGGACATCGTGCTGGCGATACAGCAAGTCAACTGGCAGTGCAGACGATTATTGGTGATCTGCAAGGGCTAGAAGCGGGCTTATCGCTTGAAGCATGTCGTGCCGCATTACATGATGCTATTTTACATGCGAATAATGTTGTTTTTCATACTGCTCAAATGGACGACAGTTACCACAATATGGGAACGACTGTTGTAGCTGTATTGCTACGCGGTAATAGCGGCATTATCGGTCATATCGGTGATAGCCGTGCTTATCTGGTAGGCGAAGAAGCATTACGTCTATTAACGCAAGATCATACACTGGTCAATGAATTACTCAAAAATCATCAGATCACCCAAGAAGAAGCAGCTGTTCATCCGCGCCGTAATGTATTAACACGTGCGCTGGGTACAGATGCAGAAGTTGTCGTTGAAATTGACGATATTCAGCTTAAAGTTGGCGAAGTGTTATTACTATGTAGCGATGGCTTAACCAATATGATTGGTAATCAGCAGATCGAGACCGTTGCGTTAGCAGGTATTGCACTTGAAGAACGCGCGAAGCATTTAGTAGCATTAGCCCTAGAAGCTGGTGGCGAAGATAATATTACTGTTGCCCTGTTCGAAATGGATGACTCTACAGTAGAGTTAAGCACGAAGGGGTGGGAACAATGATCGGACATACGCTAGGCGGCCGTTATGAAGTCATCGAGGAAATCGGTGGCGGTGGTATGGCGCTTGTATATAATGCGCGCGATGTGCTGCTTAATCGTCATGTTGCCATCAAAGTTTTGCGCCAGCAATTTGTATATGATGAAGAATTTATTCGCCGTTTTCGTCGTGAAGCTCAATCGGCGGCTTCCTTATCACATCCTAATGTGGTCAGCATCTATGATGTCGGACAAGAAGGCGATATTCACTATATCGTGATGGAATATGTACAAGGTTACAATTTAAATGAAGTGATCAAAGAACGTGCGCCTTTGCCTGTAGATGAAGCGATACGAATTGCTTCCCAAATCTGCGATGCACTAGATCATGCTCATCATAATCAGATTATTCATCGTGATATCAAACCGCATAATATTTTGATCGGACGTAATGGACGGGTCAAAGTAACCGATTTTGGTATCGCTCGTGCTGTCACCTCTACAACGATTACACAGACAGGCTCTGTGGTCGGTTCGGTGCATTACTTTTCACCTGAACATGCTAAAGGTGTGGCTACAGGCGAGAAGTCTGATCTGTACTCACTAGGTATTGTATTGTATCAAATGCTCACTGGGCGACTTCCTTTTCTGGGCGAAAGTCCTATTAGTGTAGCGCTTAAGCATTTACAAGATGAATTTGAAGAACCGCGGTTGATCAATCCGCTGATTCCGCAAAGTGTAGAAAATATTATTTTGAAATCTATGCGCAAAAATCCTTCGGAACGTTATAACTCGGCGCATGAAATGTTGCAAGATTTGGACACTTGTCTTTTACCAGAACGTCGTAGTGAAACCAAAGTGTATTTCCCTACGATTGATGATGATGAACAGACACGAGTTATATCCGCAATTCGCCCGACTTCGATTCCTGTTGGGGATGATGATCGTAAGTCTGATCGTGAAATGTCACGCTCGTCTGCGCCTTCGAAGAAACAGCGTAGATGGGTGAAGCCGACGATTTGGATCTCTGCGGTTGTCGTTTTGCTGGCACTGATGACGATTGCGACAATGTATGTTCGCTCGACTTTAGAAGTGGCAGATGTGGCTGTACCGAATCTGATCAATCAGACACAGGATAACGCCAAGAAGCTAGTCGATGCTCAGGGGTTGGAAATCGGTCAGGTCACAAGTGAATACAAAGAAGGACAGCCTGCCGGTATTGTTATCTCCCAGAGTAAAGACGCGGGATCGATGGTCAAAGAGGGCGCTATAATTGATATTACGGTTACTGCTGAAAAAGAGTTATCCAAAATGCCTGATCTGAATGCCAAAACATATGAAGATGCACGTAAACTTTTACTTGCTGAAGGATTCAAAGAAGATCAGATAACACGTATAGATGCAAATAATGACAATGTAGATAGTGGAATCGTATTTGATCAGACTCCAGGAGCGAATGCAGATGTTGATCCCGCAACGACAACAGTCACGGTGACTGTAAGTAAAGGAACAGCTACAGCTTCAGTACCTGATCTAACCGGTATGAGTCAATCAGAGGCGCAATCCAAACTATCTTCTAACGGATTTGCTGTAGGCGATGTAGGGCAAGAAACCAGCTATACTGTAGCGAATGGTAAAGTGACCCGACAAAATCCTGCTTCCGGTAATTCATTAAGCAAAGGAAGTAAAGTATCGTTCTGGGTGAGCTCTGGGTATCCGCCAGAAGCATTCGACTATACGTACTCCGTATCTATTCCGCCAGCTACAGCAGGCAAATCAAGCAAAATCAATATTAAATATACCGATGCTACTGGTGAAAACAAAGATTGGGGAACCAAAACAATCAATTCACGTCAATCGCTAAAAGTGAATATGGTTTTGGGACCGAATCGAGATGGCGCTGTATCGATCTATCGTGATGGTGAATTTATTGATACGTACGCGATTGGGTATAACGAAGCGAAGCAAGGTACTGTACAAGAAACTGTAGTCGAACCAGACGCTCCTGTTGAAGTTCCACCGGTCGATAATGGTGGAAGTACAGGCACAGGCACGGGAACAGATGATCCTGCCGTAGATCCACCAGTAGACGGTCAAGGCACTACACCGACTGATCCAGCTACAGATGGAACTGCGACGACTGATCCAACAACAGAAGAAGGAACAGCGGATAGTGGAGATACCAGTACACCGTAATAGTGATCATGTATAAATCAGTAACCATAAGAATGCACAATCCAAAGAAATAAGCTTTATCCATGAGGGGACGTAATCACATGCTACAGGGCTTAATCGTCAAAGCTTTAAGCGGCTACTATTATGTACAACAACAAGTCGATGATATAGCCTCGGGTGGGGATCACCGGAAAACAGTTCAGTGTCGTGGACGCGGTATTCTTAAGAAAAAAGGGATTGCGCCTTTAGTCGGCGATCAAGTGTTGTATTCGTTAACTGAAAATGGAGAAGGTACAGTGGAAGAATTATTACCTCGAAAAACAGAGTTGATTCGTCCACCTGTGGCCAATATTGAACAAGCTGTCCTTCTTTTTTCAGTGAAAGAACCGGATTTGAGTCTACATTTATTAGATAAATTTCTGGTTCATGTGGAAGATGCGAATCTAGAACCATTGATTTGTTTTAGCAAAATGGACTTGATCGATCCAGACGATACCCAAACATTAGCTGAAGTGGAGCAAGCACGTCTACTGTATGAACAAATTGGTTATAAAGTCATTTTGACCAGTGCGGAAGACGGTTTAGGTACAGCATCGATTCGTGCAGAATTATCGAATCGAATCAGTATGTTTGCAGGACAATCAGGTGTGGGTAAATCTTCTTTACTGAATGCTATTATTCCTGGAAGTACAATCAATACTAGCGAGATCAGTATGCGACTTGGACGTGGACGGCATACGACACGCCATGTCGAGCTGATAGAGCTTGATGGCGGTGGTTATGTAGCCGATACTCCGGGATTCAGTCAGATGAACTTTACACAGCTTGGTGTAGATTTAGAAGACTTGGGATCATGTTTCCGCGAGTTCAATGAATACTCGGACGGTTGTAAGTTCCGTGGATGTACTCATTTACACGAGCCGGGCTGTAAAGTAACCGAAGCATTAGCTCAAGGTGAAATCGCAGAAAGTCGCTATAAGCACTATCAATTATTTTATCAAGAAATGAAAGATGAAAAACGGAGGTATTGAACGATGAACCCTATCAAAATTGCGCCTTCGATCTTGTCTGCTGATTTTTCCAAATTAGGTGCAGAAATTGCAGAAATCGAACGTAGTGGAGCAGATTGGTTACATGTTGATGTAATGGATGGTCATTTTGTACCTAATATTACATTCGGTGCTCCTGTATTACAGGCGGTGGCTCCGCATACAGGATTGTTTGTAGATGTGCATCTAATGATCGAAAATCCAGAAAATTATATTGCTGATTTTGTTAAAGCAGGCGCACATATGATTACTGTGCATGCAGAAGCATGTGTACATTTACATCGTGTTATTCATTTGATCAAAGAGCATGGTGTGAAAGCAGGGGTCGCTTTGAATCCTGCAACTCCGATCTCTGCGATTGAAGAAGTATTGGATGATTTGGATATGGTACTTGTGATGACCGTTAACCCGGGTTTTGGTGGACAAGCGTTTATCCCACGTATGGTCGATAAAGTAAAACAATTACGTGATTGGGCTAACGCGAAAGGTCATACGGCTTTTCATATCGAAGTCGATGGAGGCATCTCCGCAACAACTGCCAAATTGGTCGTGGATGCAGGTGCAGATGTGTTAGTAGCAGGAAGTGCTATCTTTGGAGCTCCTGATCGTGCTAAAGCGATCCAAAGTATTCGAGATAGCTTGAACTAACCAACGCATGATCTTGTAGTGATTGCGTATATATCATAAAAAAACCAGTAACGTTATCAGTACGATAATAGTTACTGGTTTTTTTATATAGGTGTATATGTATATGTGGAATGTTTGAGTCATACTTTAAAAATGAAATCAAAAAAACATCCCTATCGCTAGAGATGCTTTTCATCATTACATATAATACAAATGTATTAGCCGTAAATTATACGCGAGTCACTTTACCGGATTTCAAAGCACGGGTGCTGACATATACGCGTTTTGGTTTACCGTCTACCAAGATGCGAACTTTTTGAACGTTCACGCCCCAAGTACGACGATTGCGGTTATTAGCGTGAGAAACAGTATTACCACTACCAGGTTTTTTACCTGTTACATAACATTTGCGAGCCATAGTTACACCTCCTATTTCCAAAAAAACTGCATGAAAACAACACTTCTACCATATTAGCATAACGATTTGACTATAGTCAACAGTGTCAAATACTTTATTTATTTCTATGGTAGGTTATAGTACAATGTAAAATAGTCCGACGTATATCTTTTTGTCGGATCTTAAAGGTAACTGACTTGATGATTTCTGGATCGTTTATAAGAAATCGTCTATTCTTTATACCTTCTCGCCTATTTTTGGTACTTGGTACAAGGACAAGGTTCTAATTTGTAGGTATGGTGGTAATGGATAGAGTGGCATTGATAGAGAATAGTCTGTTATAGTCCTTATGAAATACAAATATGGCTTTTCAACAATCTTAACTACAACTAAAAATGAATATCCTGACCGAAATATGATCCGGCAGGATGTATAGGTATGATGAGGAAGGGGAATTTTCATTGAGTAAGCGTTTTTTAAATGGGACTGATTTTACCGCTATGGTACTGGCTGGAGCGGAGCGATTGCAACAACATGCAGAGCACGTCAATTCCCTCAATGTGTTTCCGGTACCTGATGGAGACACAGGCACTAATATGAATTTGACGATGACTGCGGGCGTTACAGAACTAAAGCGTAATCACTCGGCTGCTATTGGATCAACTGCAACCGTATTATCTAAAGGGTTATTGATGGGAGCACGTGGTAATTCAGGTGTTATTTTATCTCAATTATTCCGTGGATTCAGTCGTTCTGCGGCTTCATATGAAGAATTAAATGCGAATCAATTTGCAGCAGCTCTTCAAAGTGGAGTGGAATCAGCGTATAAAGCAGTCGTGAAACCGGTAGAAGGAACCATCTTAACGGTTGCCAAAGAAGCTGCCAAACATGCACTCTATTATTCACGTCGCACGACCGATATTACCGAGTTGATGGGCGAAGTGCTCAAGCGTGCTCAAGAAACATTGGCACAGACTCAAGAAATGTTACCGATCCTCAAGCAAGTAGGCGTAGTGGATTCAGGTGGACAAGGATTAGTCTATATTTATGAAGGCTTCTATAACTACTTACAACATGGTTATGAAGTGAATCAAGAGCAAGCGGATATCTATGCGAATATTGGAGAAAGTGTTCCGGTACAAGGTTCTAGGGTAGCTTTGGATAAAGCTAAAGGATTAGCGACCACTACTCCTGATCATTCTGCTCAATCTCGTATGGAGACCGAAGATATCGAGTTCTTGTACGATATGGAGTTTTTTATCAATCGTCAGATCGGTGATATCAAAAATGCTGCTTTTAATGAAGAATCTTTCCGTCAGGAACTTTCTAAGAATGGAGATTCCATTATTGTTATTGCCGATGATGAAGTGGTCAAAGTACATGTCCATTCCAAAGCACCCGGTGAAGTATTGAACCTAGCATTACGTTATGGTGAGATTACACAGATTCATATTTTGAATATGCGTGAGCAACATCGTGATCTATTATCAGCAGGACTAGATATTGCTCCATCACCAGACGTATTTGCTGAAATGCCACCACAACCACTGACTGCTCAGGAAACAGCTACACCTCCAGCAGAAGAAGTGGCAGCTTATGGATTTATTGCGGTATCGTCAGGAGACGGTATTTCTGATATTTTCAAAAGTCTAGGTGTAGATGCGATTCTATCCGGCGGGCAAACGATGAATCCGAGTACAGAAGATTTCGTCAAAGCTGTAGAAAGTATGTCAGCTGACCATATCTTTATTTTGCCAAATAACTCTAATATTGTACTGGCGGCTCAACAAGCCAAAGACTTATTAGAAGAAACACATCACATCACAGTTATTCCAAGTAAAAGTATTCCACAAGGGATTGCTGCGGCATTTGCTTTTCAAGAAGATGAAGATGTCAGTGTCAATCAGAGCAATATGAATGAAGCACTGCAACATGTGAAGTCCGGTCAAGTGACTAATGCTGTACGTGATACTGTTATTGAAGATATGAATATTAAAGAAGGACAATATATCGGAATTCATAATTCCAAAATTGTAGCCGCTAGTGATCTCATGCTAACCACCTGTCAACAACTATTGTCCAAAATGATCGAAGAAGGACAAGAAGTAGTGACTGTGTTAGTAGGGCACGATGCAAATGATCAAGACACCAGTGCACTTATGGGCTGGTTAGAAGAGACATATCCGGATGCAGAGATTGAGATGCATGAAGGTGGTCAACCCGTTTACCATTACTTATTCTCGGTAGAATCTTGAAAATAGGAACGATAGGAGGGAGAAACGATGGCACATACGATAATCGTGACTGATAGTACAGCAGACATTCCGGCTGCTCTAGCAGAACAGTATGGTATACGGATTATCCCGTTAAGTTTATTTTTCGGTGAAGAAACGTTTCAAGATGGTGTAGATATTAAGGCGACCGAGTTTTACCGTCGTCTGGTGTCTGTATCAGTATTACCAACTACATCACAGCCTTCCCCTGCCAAATTTGCAGAAATGTATGAATCGATTCATACGCAGTATCCAGAGGCTTCCATTATTTCGCTTCATTTATCTTCTGGACTTAGCGGGACGTATCAATCTGCACTTATTGGGAAATCAATGATCGATCAAGATGATCATATAACAATATTGGACTCCAAATCAGCATCGTATGGTTTTGGTATGGCTGTGGTCCACGCTGCAAGACTTGCGGAACAAGGCAAAACAGTAGATGAGATTGTAGAAGGTATTGAACATATTTTGAAAAGTCGTTCGCTATACTTTATTGTAGATGATCTGGAAAATCTGCGTAAAGGTGGACGGATTGGACGAGCATCGGCTGTTCTCGGAACATTACTTAATGTGAAACCAATCTTATCAATCGACGAACAAGGACAAATCTATGCGGTTGAAAAAGTAAGAGGTCAGAAAAAAGCAATGGCACGTATCGTTGAAATGATGCGTCAAGAATTAAAAGTTGATAAAATTAACCTAGCTTTGGGACATACAGCTGATCCACAGTCTACCGAGCCACTGTTAGCGCTGTTCAAAGAACATTATGAGATTGGTGAACTGGTATTGCCAGACATCGGATCTGTAGTGGGAAGTCATACAGGAGCGCGCACATTAGGGATCTTCGCGTGGCCGGATCAGCCATAAACGAGGGATGAACATGAATATCAGTCTGGAACAGATTACAGTTCGGCAAGTGAACGGCGTGAGTGCTCTCAAAGAAGGAGAGCTTCACGCCTTTGGCGTCTATACGATCCTTGATTTACTGGAATATTTTCCATTCCGGTATGAAGATTATCGTCTACGATCATTAATAGAAGTCAAAGATGGCGAAAAAATAACCGTTCAAGCCAAAATAGTAGGTCTACCTGTACTACAACGTTATGGTAAAAAGTCACGTCTGACCTGCAAAATGATGGTCGACGATTGGATGGTTACAGCGACATGGTTTAACCGTCATTATCTCAAAGAGCAATTAACTTCCGGTCGTGAAATTATACTGACTGGCAAGTGGGATCAACGCCGCTCACAAATGACAGTGCTTGATTCTGAATTTCCTGATAAAGGAACACAACGTAGTGGTAGTCTGCAACCTGTCTATTCGGTCGGGGGTAATATCACGCAAGGTTGGATGCGCAAAACGATTGGTAAAGCGCTCGACCAATACGGTGAAATGATTCCTGAGATTTTGCCACAAGAGATTATGCGTCGGTATAAGCTGGTATCACGCAAGCAAGCGATTCGCCATTTGCATCAACCTGGTGATATTGAGGAAGGTAAGCAAGCACGTCGCCGCATGGTCTATGAAGAGTTATTTCTGTTCCAATTAAAATTACAAGCGTATCGCAATATTAATCGTAAGCGTAATAGCGGAATTGTCCATACCACAGATAATGCGACGATTCGTGAATTTGTTCGTAGCTTGCCATTTGAATTAACGAATGCGCAGAAGCAAGTGGAATTGGAAATTCTCAAAGATATGCGTGAGCCTTATAGTATGAATCGTTTGCTTCAAGGAGATGTAGGTTCTGGTAAAACAGTAATCGCTGCGATCGCTTTATTTGCAACTGTGCGTTCAGGGCATCAAGGTGCACTGATGGTACCGACCGAGATTCTAGCAGAACAGCATATGCGCTCGCTCCAGCGAATGTTTGAGCCTTTTGATATTACAGTCGGGATGTTAACCAGTAGTGTCACAGGGCGCAAGCGGAAGGATCTACTGGCTTCTTTGCAAATGGGAATGATAGATATTCTGGTAGGTACCCATGCTTTGATTCAAGATGAAGTGTATTTCCGCAGTCTGGGCGTAGTGGTCACCGATGAGCAGCATCGCTTTGGTGTCAATCAGCGTAGTATTTTAAGACGCAAAGGGTTCGATCCTGATGTGCTCACGATGACAGCTACACCTATTCCACGTACACTAGCTATTACCGCCTTTGGAGATATGGATGTGTCGACGATTGCAGAACGTCCTAAAGGTCGCAAACCGATCAGCACGTATTGGGTGAAACATAATATGATGGATCGTGTCAAAGGGTTTATTGCGCGTGAAATTGACCAAGGACGACAAGCCTATCTCATCTGTCCACTTATAGAAGAATCCGACAAATTGGATGTACAGAATGCGATTGATCTGTATATACAAATGGATCAAGATTTTCCTAATTACAAAGTAGGATTATTACATGGACGTATGAGTGCAGCAGAAAAAGAAGAAACGATGCGCCACTTTTACAGTAACGATATTCAATTGTTAGTCTCAACAACGGTTGTTGAAGTTGGAGTAGATGTGCCTAATGCCACACTGATGATTATTATGGATGCTGATCGCTTCGGCTTATCTCAACTTCATCAGTTAAGAGGACGGGTCGGTCGGGGTGAACATGCATCGTTTTGTATTTTGATTGCTGATCCAAAGTCTGAAAATGGACAAGAGCGGATGCGTGCGATGACTGAAACTGAAGATGGATTTGAAGTTTCTCGTCGTGATCTAGAAATTCGGGGACCCGGTGAATTTTTTGGTACCAAGCAAAGTGGATTGCCTGAATTTAAAGTAGCCGATATGATGAGCGATTATGAAGTATTAGAAATTGCTCGTGTAGATGCTGTTAAATTAGTAAGCAACGAATTTTTCTGGACTTCACCCGAATACGCTGCTTTGCGGGATTATCTGGAACGTCAGCAAGTATTTCAAGGCGAGTTAATGGATTAAACGCAATAGACTCAAACTGGATATGAAAAAGGAGAATACGATGATCGTATTCTCCTTTTTTTTTGTTATACGTTATAAAATACATATGATTAACATGTACAAATCGATATCTCAGCAGTAAATATTATTTTTTACAAAGATATCTCTAATTATAGATTGACGGTGTATAGGATAGAGCTTTAATATAGATTTAATATACATTTTCGATATCAAATATATTCTTACATAGCACTGTTAATAATCCTCTGTGCTTGATCTTTTGCCTCTACCTTATATTGTTCATATTGTGTTTGTGTAATTTGACCAGCAGCTAATTGTTGCTGCCAGATGATGCTTATGTTATTGATCAACAAATCGGTAATTTTCGTTTCTTCCATACCTTGATGCTCAGCGATTTGAGCAATTGTATCTCCATCTTGTAAATACTGTTTTAATTCCAAACTGTTCATACCGAGTAAACTGGATATTTCATCAAATAAATGGCCTATATTTGCTATCGTATCAATAGATAATAGATTTCTTGTTGTTAATATAGTATGGGAAGCAGAGGGTATACGTTCTCTTTGCATAAGTTGGTGCATATCACGCCTTGGAGTCTGATTAACGGATAATGGAGTCGCTATCGTACGTTCCAGTCGGCTAGGAATGGTTTTGCTGATTGTCGCTGCATGAGCTTGTGGAATAATCAGTAAGGTTCCACTTACAGCTAGCGCCATTGCCATTGAACTGGTCGCCATTATTTTTTTGATATCCATCAGGCTCTCTCCACCTTTCTAACTTGATACTTTACGTTGAGGATATCCACTTAGCATACTTGCTGTAGATGAGAATACTCTTAAAAGTAAATTAAAATACGCTAAGAATATTTCATAGAATGTAAAGTATAAGGAATCTACCCTTTTTTATACTGAGACTTTTACTAAGTAAAGTTGCAACGCATTCAAACGGCATTGTAGTTTGAATGATGCAGTTCAGTTTACTGAACATATACAGCTTGAGACTAGAGACGAGAGGGGTTACAGACAAATGAATATGAAGCAGAAATGGATTTTACCTCTAAGTATGGTGCTAATGATCTTAACCGCAGTAGGGTGTAGTAACAGTGGAAGTGAAGGTGCTTCTTCGGGAGAGGCAGGCAGTACAGATAGTAAATCCTACAAAATCGGCATTTCGCAGATTGTCGAGCATCCTTCTTTGGATGAGACTCGTGAAGGGTTTTTAGCAGCACTTAAAGATGCGGGCATTGTAGAAGGTCAGAATTTAACAGTTGATTATAAAAATGCACAGGGCGATTCAACCAATAACTTATCGATTGCACAGACGTTATCTCAAAGTGAAAATGATCTCGTGTTAGCGATTGCTACCCCTTCAGCGCAAGCTGTTGTCAGTCAGGTTAAAGATTCACCTGTTTTATTTGCGGCAGTAACAGATCCATTAAGTGCCAAGATCGTTAGTGATCTACAAAAGCCGGGTGGAAATGTATCAGGAGCATCGGATACGAATCCAGAAGCAATCACAGAATTAGCTGATTTTATCGGTACAGAATTACCTGATATCAAAACGATTGGATTAGTGATTAATGAAGGTGAACCTAATGCTGTAATTATGGCACAACGTGCAGAAGAAGCTTTCAAAAAGCACGGAATTACGATGATCAAAGCAGCAGTTACCAATACTTCTGAAGTTCAGCAAGCTGCACAATCATTAGTCGGTCGTGCAGATGCCTTTTATATTACACTGGATAACTCGGTAGTGAGCGCAGTAGATACTGTTATTCAATTAGCCAATGAGAACAAAATGCCTTTCTTTTCTAGTGATCGCGATACCGTTGAAAAAGGAGCTTTTGCTACAGTAGGCTTCAAATATTATGATCATGGTTATCAAGTCGGTCAAATGGCTGTAGACGTATTGAAAAATGGCAAAAATGTAGGTGATCTACCTGTAGCTATGCAAGAAAAGCTAGATTTGATTTTGAATCTGAAAGCAGCTGAAGCACAAGGTATTAAAGTGACTGATGAAATGAAAGCCAAAGTCAAAGATCCTGAGAACAATTTGATTCAATAATAGTATAGTAGCGAGCACTATAGCTAAAAGTGAAATAGGATCACACAGAGTGGGGTGAGCTTCTTTTGAGTTCATCCCATTTTGCTACCGTAGGCTTGATCCTATCCGTGTCAGCACCAGCGATTAGCAACGAAGCAACATGAAGAAAGGGCGGGCTAGAGTATGGAGTTATTTTTGAAAATAGGCGAAGGATCAATACAACTAGGTTTGTTGTATGCTCTGCTCGCATTAGGTGTATATATTACGTTTCGTATTTTGGATTTCCCTGATTTGACGGTAGATGGAAGCTTTACCACAGGCAGTGCAATTGCAGCAGTGATGATTGTTCATGGTTTTTCGCCGTGGTTAGCTTGTCTAGGAGCTTTTGCAGGCGGACTTGTAGCAGGAGCCTGTACAGGATTACTTCATACAAAAGGTAAAATTAATGGACTATTATCTGGTATTCTGATGATGATTGCATTGTATTCGATTAATTTGCGGATTTTAGGTAGTCCGAACGTGTCTATTTTTGGTAGCGATATGGTATTTGATCATATTTCTCCAATCACATTGATGCTGATTATTGTGATTGCATTTAAATTGTTGCTAGATGCCTTTTTGCGTACAGATATGGGATTGGCGCTACGAGCAACAGGCGATAATAAGCAAATGATTCGCAGTCTAGGCGCTAATACCGATACAACAACCATTATTGGAGTAAGTCTTTCCAACGGGTTGGTGGCTTTATCAGGTGCCTTTGTTGCTCAGACATCGACTTTTGCAGATGCGACATCAGGTATTGGGATGATTGTGATCGGACTAGCTTCAGTCATTATAGGAGAAGCGATTTTCGGTGCCAAAACGGTATTTAGAGCTACATTGGCTGTTATTTTAGGTTCGATTGTGTATCGGATTGTGGTCACAGCTGCTCTACGAATCGAATGGTTTGAAGCATCTGATCTCAAATTAATTACAGCGGTTATAGTTATTATTGCACTTGTGTTCCCGGCTGTTCGAAGCAAAGTGAAACAAAAAGGATTAGCCAAAAAGCGCTCTGCTGAACTATTAAGCAATATCCAGACAGCGCCCTATTCCAAACCAACCGGAGGTGAACAGTAATGCTGCATATCGAAAATGTATCTAAATTGTTCAATCCGGGTACTGTCGATGAAAAAATTGCTTTGATCGGTATTCAGCTTCATTTGAAGCCGGGCGATTTTGTGACTGTGATCGGTAGTAATGGTGCAGGCAAATCAACACTTATGAATATTATTTCCGGGGTAATAAAACCCGATACAGGTCTGGTTAATATCGAAGGGCAATCGGTAGGACATCTAGCAGAATATCAGCGTAGTCGCTGGATCGGACGTGTTTTTCAAGATCCAATGGCTGGAACAGCTCCTCATATGTCGATTGAAGAAAATCTAGCGATGGCGTATCGTCGTGGTAAAAATCGTGGCTTCTCATTTGGCGTGACAACAGCAAGACGTAATCTTTTCAAACAAGAGTTATCACGTCTTGGGATTGGATTGGAAAATCGGCTACGTGCCAAAGTGGGGATGTTATCAGGTGGAGAACGCCAAGCTTTGAGTCTACTAATGGCAACATTTACTCGCCCACAGATACTATTACTGGATGAACATACCGCTGCCCTTGACCCTGCACGTGCCGACTTGATTACATCACTGACCAAAGAAATTGTACGTGATATGAATCTAACGACATTGATGGTTACGCATAATATGGAACAAGCGATACGTCTTGGTAATCGTCTAATCATGATGGATAAAGGCAAAATTATTTTGGATATTGATGAAGAACGGAAAAAAGATCTAACAATCGAACGATTGATGTCTGAATTTGAGCAAATCAGCGGGACTAAAATGGCAGATGATCGTGTAGTACTTGGTTAAAGGCCTATATTAAATATTTGAAGATAAACCCAATCATTCTGTGATCTATAGAGCGATTGGGTTTATTTTGAAAGGTGTCACAATCAAAAGAAGCAAAATAGTGTAAAATAAAAAGAATGTAGTTCAACCATAATCATAACCAGAATCTAAACGAAAACGAAAGAATAAAAAAGTATATCCTATATCCTTTTTAACTTTATAGTGGAGGAATACATGCTTAATAATAATGTAACGTTAATTATCCTGTTACAGCTGTTTGAACGTGCAGCATTGTTACTGATTTGTTTATACTTTTTAACGAGGTTATCGCATTTTAGACAGATTTTTCAGAAAGATATATTATTCAAAAAAGATTTGCTAATTATTTCGATTATTTTTAGTGGATTTGCTGTATTTGGTACGTATACAGGTATAAATGTAGAAGGTTCACTGGTCAATGTACGAATTATAGCTGTGATGGCTGGCGGTATATTATTTGGTTGGCCGGTCGGGATCGTCACTGGTGTCGTCTCAGGGCTTCATCGCTATTTGATTGATATAGATGGTGTTACTTCAATACCTTGTCTGATTACCAGTATTACCGCAGGAATTGTCTCAGGATATATTCATCAAAAAGTAAAACGTAATCGACGCTGGATTGCTGGTATAGCAGCAGGCATGTTTTGTGAAGCATTAACCATGTTTTTAATTCTAGTGATGGCAGAACCGGCTCAACTAGGTCGAGAAATCGTATCTATTATTGCTTTGCCGATGATTCTAGGTCAGGTGAGTGTAGGTCTAATCGTTCTATTTGTACAAGGAGTCGAAGGAGAAAAGGAAAATATTGCTGCAAGGCAAGCAAAGTTAGCCCTGGATATTGCCAATAAAACACTTCCTTATTTCAGGTCCATTAATAGCGAATCATTGCGCAAAATATGCGGTATTATCAAAGAAGATATTCAAGCGGATGCTGTAGCGATTACAGATACCAAGCTTATTTTAGCTTATGTAGGACTTGGCGAAGATCACTACAATATCGGGCATGAGATTATTACCGATGCGACCAAACAGACGATTCGTAGCGGTGAGATTATGATTAGCAATAACGATATGGAAGGCAAAGTGCCTAATATTCAATCGTTAATTATTATTCCTTTGACTGAAAAAGGGATCGTTACAGGTGCACTCAAAATTTATTACCGTAAAGCGCATAAAATAACATATTCTTTACAAACATTAGCAGTAGGTCTTTCCCAGATCATTTCTACATTGATGGAAGTGTCTCGGATTGAGCAGATGAAAGAAATGGCAAACAAAGCTGAAATTAAAGCATTACAGACCAGTATCAATCCTCATTTTCTATTTAACGCTCTCAATGCGATAGCATCGTCCATCCGTATCGATCCTAACTATGCCCGTGAAATGATTATCAATCTATCCGGTTATCTTCGTCATAGTCTGGAATGGAGTGACCAATTGATCGATATTAATAAAGAACTCGGTCAGGTTGTGAATTATGTTGAGATTGAAAAAGCACGATTTGGTAATAAATTGACAGTGATCTATGATGTGGATGAAGAAGTAGAAGTGAAAATCCCTAGTCTTATTATTCAGCCATTAGTGGAAAATGCGATAGTACATGGCATTTTGAAAGGTAAAGGTTCCGGTACAGTAACATTGTCGGTTAAAGATCATGGCGATCAAGTACTCATCAGTGTAGAAGATACAGGAGCAGGAATCGATCAAGATATTATTACGAATGTCTATAATGGTAAAATGCCTGAAAATCGAATCGGGCTTTCAAATGTGCATCAACGGGTCAAATTGATCTATGGTGAAGGATTACAGATAGAGCGTCTTGAACGAGGCACACGTATCCAGTTTAAAGTGAAAAAGGAGATGTCATGAAAGCAATCGTAGTGGAAGACGAATTTCTGGCGAGACAAGAATTAGAATATTATATCCGTACACATAGTCAGATTGAGATTGTAGGTAGCTTTGACGATGGAATGGATGTTTTAAAATATGTACAAGATCATGAAGTAGATGCTATTTTTCTTGATATTAATATTCCTTCGTTAGATGGTGTATTCTTAGCGCATACGATCAGTAAATTTTCACGTAAACCTTATATTATTTTTATTACAGCGTACAAAGAACATGCCGCAGAAGCATTTGAAATCGAAGCGTTTGATTATATTTTGAAGCCGTATAGTGAATCTCGTATGACATCAATGTTACGCAAATTAGAAAATACGTATGAACGTGATCAAGGTTCGCAGACTCTATCTAATACGCCTTCTGAAAAAGAATCAACAGAGCAACATGCTGAAGAGACTTATTCTAATGCAGATCAGTCTACATTAGGTCAATCGACAACAGCTAGTACAACACATGTTCCTCACCATGCACATGTGTTGCAAGGTAAGATTAGCTTATGGAAAAATGATAAAATTCAGGTGATTCCTGTAGATGATGTGTATTATGCATCTGCCAGCGAGAAAGTAACGAATGTATTTACCAAGCGAGCTGAATATACAGTCACTTCAAGTATTTCAGAATTTCAAAATACATTACCAGAGGAATACTTCTTCCGTTGTCATCGTTCGTATATCGTCAACATCACCAAAATCCGTGAAATTGTGCCGTGGTTTAATAACACTTATTTACTTCGTTTACATGATCTGGATTATGAAGTTCCAGTGAGCCGAAGTAAGGTCAAAGAGTTCAGGCAGATCATGAGTATCTAAAGGCATTTCATTCCGTATATACTGCATTTCATTCCTTTTTGGGAATGTTACATCAAAGGTAGGGTTATAATTTGGTCATAGGAAACAGAGAATTCTCCGAACCATATAACACTACAATTTGCGGTCCTTACGGAAAGGAACATCGATCATGAAAAACGTATCCAATCAAGCCAGTACAGCTCAATTACAAACCACTAAACCTCCAGTCAATCGTTGGTTGATTGCACTCGGTACAATTATTGTACAAATGGGTCTGGGGACGATTTATACATGGAGTCTTTTTAACCAGCCTCTTGTTGATAAATTCGGTTGGGGTCTCAGTTCAGTAGCGATTACGTTTTCGATTACCAGTTTTGCTTTAGCTTTTTCCACTTTATTTGCAGGAAAATTACAAGAAAAATGGGGTATCCGTCGTCTGATTGGTATCGCGGGTATTGTACTCGGTGTAGGCTTAATGCTTAGTTCGCAAGTCTCTTCATTACCTTTACTGTATATGTTAGCAGGGGTGATTGTTGGATTTGCAGATGGTACAGCGTATATTACATCGCTATCTAACTTGATCAAATGGTTCCCGGAACGTAAAGGGTTAATCTCCGGAATATCTGTAGGAGCATATGGAACAGGCAGTCTGATTTTCAAATATATCAATGGTGCTTTTATCGGTTCTGTAGGTGTATCAGCAACATTCTTGTACTGGGGCATTATTGTGCTACTAATGATCGTTATTGGTTCACGCTTTATTCGTGAAGCAAATGTATCTGGTGCACCAGTTCCACAAGCAAAAGCAGCACAACAACGCGTAGGTGATAGCCAACCATCTTCTATCAAACCAACAGCAACAGTAGTTGTTCATGATTATACAGTTAAAGAAATGCTCAAAACCAAACAAGTATACTTACTGTTTATTATGTTCTTTACCGCATGTATGAGTGGATTGTACTTAATCGGAATTGTCAAAGATATCGGTGTTCAATTAGCAGGTTTGGATTTGGCTACAGCAGCTAATGCGGTTGCTATGATCGCTATTTTCAATACAGCAGGACGTATTATTTTGGGAGCATTGTCTGATAAAGTAGGACGCATGAAAGTGATCTGCGGTACATTTATAGTGACAGCAGCAGCGGTTGCGGTTCTAAGCTTTATCCCATTAACATACAGTATCTTCTTCGCAGCTGTTGCAGCGATTGCATTCTGCTTCGGTGGTAATATTACCGTATTCCCTGCGATTGTGAGTGATTTCTTTGGACTCAAAAATCACAGCAAAAACTATGGTATTGTCTATCAAGGATTTGGTATTGGTGCATTAGCAGGTTCATTTATTGCAGCATGGATGGGTGGATTCAAACCAACCTTTATCGTTATCGGCATGTTATGTATCATATCCTTCTTGATTGCACTGTGGATCAAACCTCCAGTTGCTGGCGCAACCGAAGAAAAACAAACCGCAGACGAGAAAAAATGGAGTGCCAAACCGCATACAGCACGTAGTTAATAGGCATACTCTATTGTACTTGTAAGATGTAGATATGATTATGGAAATACAAATAATCATACATGTCATATTGATCACTCATTGTAAAATCTAAAAGCGCCTCTTATCCACTAAGAGACGCTTTTTCTATAGGTGTTAAGTAACCGTCGAACAATCATACCGATTTTTGATTTTTAAATATTATTTCGCCTCAATATGTAACTTGTATGATTACTTTTTCTTACAATTTTTACTATAATGATTCGTTTATATCCATATATCGTTATAACTTAAGTAAGACTAACTCTATCCCAAGATTAAAGGAGGAGGTATTCGTATGAATGATATTCGTTTGTGCACGAAACCTAAGTTACGTTTTTTTGATATATTGGAAGCGCTATCAAATTTGCAATGTTTATCTACTTTAGAAGGAACACAGAAAACAAAGGAGCAACAGACGTCTGAATATTTCACATTTGTTATGGATGATCAGTCGACTTTGGTACATCTTATTAATGATCAATCGACCAGTATTCCTTATTTATTATTATCAGGCCCAGATCATCGGAAATTAGCGTATCATTTATATCAAAGTGGTATGGTGTATTCAAGCAAAGATATTCAATATCGTTGTCTACATGATCAACATGTTGATGATCGAATCGATGCGATTTGTCGTTTGGGTATTGCTTCGTATGATGAAGCTTCATCTGAAGTGTTAGACATTTTCCAATTATATCTTCGTGATCCCGATGTACGTGTACGTCAATCCGCCGTATTTGCTACAAGTTTTATCGGCTGGCGAGAGTTTGAGGATATGTTAGTCTATACTGCTACACATGATCCTGATTCCAGAGTAGCCGAAATAGCTGAGAGTGCTTTACGGATTATGCGAGAAAGCGATTGGATCTCAGAACGTGCTTAATACGTATGAGTCGTAGCTCAATTGAAGTATTATCGAGTAACGTTGATAACCTTCATGAAATGGGAGATACTATAAATAAATCCGAAAAGTAGTGGGAAAAACAGCAAATGTTCTGCGATATTAAGAAAAAAGCAGAACATTTGCTGAAATTAATGAAATTTGTCAGAGAAATTGCTCACAATTGTCAAGTTTCATGCTAAAATATTTGTGTAGACAGCCATAATCAATGACTGTTATCCATATTCTTCACCGGCAGGGCGTAATATACATGGGGAACCGCTATGCTGTGGGAAGGTGCGAAGGGGTGTAGAATGAATAAAATAATAGTCAATCCGGCCCTTGCCCGAAACCATACACTTGCGAATACATATCAGATTCGCCGGACATTATCGGTTAGTGAATTATCTATCGTCTATGTAGCCAGACATATAGAACAGGGTACACTTCATGTAATCAAAGAATTTTTTCCAAGTGCATTGGTACAACGTAAAAAGGATCGTCGGCATATTGATTGTCATGAACCTGGTCTGGGTTCTAAATATAGAGAAATGTTGGAAACGTTTCGTTCTGAAGCTGAAATATTGAGTCAGATCAATCATCAAGGTATTATTCGTTATGTACAATATTTTGAAGAAAATGGTACAGCTTATCTTGTCACTGAATATTGCAAAGGCATCACATTGGATCAATTTATGGAAGAACATCCTACAGAAGTAACCAACGATTTTCTGGTAGAACGACTGGTTCCTGTTATTCGGGCATTGGAATACATACATAGTCTTGGTTATATTCATCGTGATGTGAGACCAAGTAATATTCTGATTGGAGAAGATGGACAGACCAAGTTGCTTGATTTTGGTTCGGCTGTGCGTTATCAAGAACGAACGCATACAATTCTGACGACAGCAGGATATTCACCGATTGAATTTTATTCAGGTCGCTCGGTGCAAGGACCAGTATCGGATATTTATAGTTTGGCGGCTACACTGTATTTCTGCTGTCAGGGTAAAGCACCGATTGATGTACCTAAGCGTCTATTCCATGATACATTAGAGCCATTACGTGATATGAACAAAGTATCTCCTATTTTAACAAGAGTAATTCATTGGGGATTGGCAGTCTCTGCACAGAAACGTTGTGCTTCTCTCAAATGGTTCAAAGTCGCTATGCGTGCTGAACGACTGTGGGAACGCAAATTTATTTTGATGAATGGTAAAAAGAAACTAGCAAATGATCACAAATCAACGATCAAAAAATAAATATCTTTAAAGCTTACATCTTTTTAATGTGTAGGCTTTTTTAACATAGAATATACAATCTTAGAAAATCTTTTACACAAGCAAGCTGTTTAGCATTAAGCTTCTTGTGGTATAATAAATTTAGCTTTAGAATCTATTAACGAAAGGATCAGGATACCATGGGTCCCCGAAGGATACTTCCCCAAAGGACGGTTTGGAAACGTTATGATCTCTCTTATACTTAGCTCTTCCGTAGAGAACAAGTCACTATAGACCAACTCTAACGGAAGAGGGAATCATGTATGCGAAGGACAAAGTCCTCCAAGTTTGCCTCACGTAGGAGTCGGTCGATATCGATCAAACTTACGAGAAATAGAGGGAGCTTGTATGAGGAGAAAACAAATGGATAAAACAGTATTAAGGCAGATTGCCATAATACTGCTTGGAACTTTGATTTTAGCGTTTGCTTATTATCACATTAATGTTCAGAATCAATTGTCAGAAGGCGGATTTGTCGGCTTAGCCCTATTAGGTAAATATGCATTTGGATGGTCACCAGCTTGGACAGCCTTGTTGTTGGATATTCCAGTGATATTACTTGCATGGTGGTTGAAAGGTCGCAGATTCATGTTATTTACACTGATTGGAGCACTATCGTTTTCACTATTTTACTCATTATTTGAGCAATTATCGTTGTTTGTGGTGGACCTGCACGGTAACCTGCTAGCAGCCGCAGTCTTATCTGGGTTGTTAACCGGTCTAGGAGCAGGAATCGTTCTACGATATGGTGGGGCGACCGGAGGCGATGATGTGTTGTCCAAATTAATCAGTGATTGGAGTGGCTGGAAGATCGGTAACGTATTTTTTGCAAGTGATGCGATTGTGTTATTGATCTGTTTGTTCTATTTACCGCTTAAAGAAACAATGTATACTGTTCTTGCAGTATGGATTGCTGGTAAAGTGATCACATGGACAATGACAACATCTTGGCAAATACGTTATGTACTACCGATTAAGCGCACTTCCACATTAGCTGTATCTGTGAGTAAAGCAGCTGTAAAACCTATAGCATCTACTCCACAGTCACTACAAATCAATAATAAGAGCATCAAAGTATAAATAAAAGCCGTTCAGTAGATCCTAACGATCATTGAACGGCTTTTTGCTATTTATTTGACAAGTGCTCTTTTTTCAACCAAATAATAACTAAGGATAGATCCTAAAATACCGACTACAGCAACAGCGCCACCAATCAGTGGAACGTAAGGTAAGCCGAGATGGGTAATAACAACGCCACCGAGAAAAGCACCCCCTGCATTACCCAAATTCAATGCAGAGTGACTGGAAGTGGCTGCAAGTCTTGGCGCTTCATGGGCTAGATTCATAATACGAATCTGAATACCTGGCATGATACCAAAGGCCGCTGCACCCCAGAGAAATACGAATAGAAGCGTTAAGATCTGATTGTGAAGAACAGTAGATAGAATAACCAGCAAGATCACTAGAATGGTAAATGTTACGATCAATGAAGGCATTAACTTCCAATCGGCTAGCTTACCGCCTATAATATTACCTAATGTTACACCTACACCAAACATCACTAGAATCCATGTGACACTATGTTCTTGGAATCCGCTCACATCGGTGAGTAGAGGCGTAATGTAGGTAAATACAGTAAACATACTTCCACAGCCAAAAGCACCGGTGAATAAAATAAGCAGAACTTGCGGATTGATCAGACTACGGAACTCTTTGGCAAGGCTAGAAGGCCCTGATTGCTCGATCTTTGGAATTAAGAAAAAGATACCGACTAGCGAAATCATTCCCATAATCGTTATCGCACCGAAAGAAGCACGCCAGCCTAAATATTGTCCGATAAAGGTACCGAAAGGAACGCCGATAATATTAGCGATGGTAAGTCCAGCGAGAACCATCGAGACGGCACTGGCTCGTTTTTCCGGTCGTACCAATCGTGCAGCTATCAATGAACTTGCTCCCAGAAAAGTACCGTGTGCTAATGCAGTAACTAGACGCGAAGCCATTAACAGACTATAGTTTGGAGCGATGACAGCAAGTGCATTACCCAGTATAAAAATAATCATAAGCAGACAGAGCAATTGTTTCTGCGGAATGCGATGCGTTAATACCGTCAGTACAGGAGCGCCGACAGCCACTCCAAGCGCATAGCTGGTAATGAGTTGCCCTGCTTGTGGAATAGTGACTTGAAGATCACTGGCTACATTAGGCAATAAACCCATAATCACAAATTCAGTCATGCCGATCGCAAAAGCACCAGCAGTGAGACAGAATAGTGCTGCCGGGAAACGATCATTTTGCGGTGAAACTTGTTCTTGCGTAACAGATGGTTGCATACATTCTCTCCTATTTTCTGAAATGTGCTATTTTTTCTCTATATTTTCTGTATGTACATAGTAACATTTAAAATTCAAAGTGAGTATAGATGTACTCAAATCCCACTTAAAGGAGCTTTCTAATGTTAACAGCCAAACAAGAGGTGCAATTAAGTAAATATATGAGTTTGATTTTGCGACATACGCCTGAGCAATACGGCATTGTACTTGATGCTCGTGATGGTTCTTGTCCTTTAGAAGAATTAGTACATGTGTTACGTGAGCAAAAAGGATGGAGCAATATTACAGAAGCCGATATTCGTCAGGTTGTTGAACAATCAGACAAACAGCGTTTTGAAATCAACGATAATCGGATCAAAGCAAGATATGGGCATAGCCATACCCAAGTTCAATACGAACAAGGAACACCACCAGCGATCCTATATCATGGCACTCATGAACAAGCAGTAACAGCAATAGAGCAGCAAGGTCTTCTGCCTATGAATCGTCAGTATGTCCATTTATCAGCCAGTACACATTTTGCAGAATTAGCAGGGAAGCGTAGAGGATCATTAGTGCTTTTACAAGTAGATACGGTTCAAGCGATTGCAGAAGGTGTAACGTTTTATTTTGCAGGTCATGAAGTCTGGTTGTCTGGTCCCATTCCTGCACATTGTCTTACACGTGTAGCTAAGGGCTAATCATATAGATGTAGAGATAAGTCAATTCAATCTACGTCATAAAAGTCAAAGAAAAGGGGAGCGATCATACATCGCTCCCTTTATCATCTTAAGTTGTAATCTATTAGATCTTAGAAAAGACTTAAGCTTGTAGTTCAAACGCTTCTGCTAGTAAACGATATGATTTTAATCGAGCTTCCGTATTGTGGATAGCAGATACGACGAGCAATTCGTCAGTCTGAAAATCTTTGGCAAACTGAAGCATTTTTTCTTTTACTTGATCAGGTGTACCCACTACACGAAAACGACGAGTATCTTGAATATGTGCGATTTCAGAATTGGTATACGGATATTCTGCTGCTGTTTTGGCAGAAGGGAGATAAGGCATCGGACGATTTTCACGCAACATCAAGAAATAGAGATCATTACTACGCATATGATATTCTGCTTCTTCTTCTGTCTCTGCACAAGACACCGTAATTGCTGCTAATGACTTGGGTGTAGAAGACATGAGTGATGGTTTGAAGCTTTCTTTGTAATGAGCTACAGCATCTTCTCCACCTACTGTTCCAAAAAACTGAGCAAACGCATAAGAAGCACCTGTCATCGCCGCTAGGTCAGCTGTTCCACCACTAGAACCGAGTAACCATAATTCAGGAGCAGTCTCAATACTTGGTTCAGCAATCAATCCAGGAAAACGATGATCTGCTGGCAAAGCATCATTCAGATAAGCAATCAAATCGACAATCTGTTGAGGATAACGATCTGATGCATGCATAGAAGGGAATTTGCCTTCTTGAAGAGCACGTGTAGCTAAAGGCATACCTCCAGGAGCACGACCTACACCCAGATCAATACGATTAGGGTACAGAGCTTCAAGTAGACGGAAATTTTCAGCTACTTTGTAAGCACTATAGTGAGGAAGCATAATACCACCTGAACCAACACGAATCCGTGAAGTCAGGGCGGCTACATGAGCGATTAATACTTCAGGGCTTGAATGAGCCAGACTTGGAGACGCATGATGTTCTGACATCCAGAATCTTGAAAAGCCTAAACGATCTGCTTCTTGCGCTAATTTTAATGTGTTGGCTAGAGCATCTTTGGCATCTTCGCCTTCGTTAATATGGGATTGATCCAGTACGCCTAATTTCAACATATATAGTCACCTCTGTGTAGGATTAAAGTATGATCATTGTAACTTTTCAATACTACGTTACTTTAATAGTGTAACCTAAATAGTCTGTCTTGTCCCATCGCACACAAAAAATCCACAAAAGGAGGGGAATCCTTCTGTGGATTAAAGACATCAAATAAAGAGTATATTTACATTGTTCTATTCTAAATTAGCATGATTGCTAAACATGGCCGCGGAGTCGCCACCACGATGCTCCATTAAGCGAAGCATTAATCCATCGAAAAATAATAATACAGTCTGTTCAAACAATGAACCCATCGGTTGAACCGTCTCATATTGATTATGATCAGCAGGATCTTTAGGAGAACCAGGCAATTTGACCGTTAATGCAGATTTCTGACCGATCGTTGATTCAGGAAAAATCGTCACTGCGGCAATCGTTACTTCAGCTTGTTGCGCTTTTTCAGCCATCAACACGAGACCTTGTGTTTCTCCTGAACCGGAAGCGATAATCAGCAGATCACCTTTTCCAGCACGCGGAGTAACCGTCTCACCAACCACATAAGCTTTCAGTCCCAATTGCATTAAGCGCATAGCCAATGCTTTTGCCATAAGACCGGAGCGTCCTGCACCAGCTACAAAGACTTGGCGTGCTGACAAAATCTGTTGTACCAGTGCTTCTGCTTCGACTTCAGGAATAGCCGCAAGTGTACGTTCTAATTCTTGAATAATACGGTCGAAATGTTTGGAGATTCCTGCTTGGTTACTCATCGTATTACCCTTGAGTGATCAAGTCGCGGATTTTAGAAGCTACGCCAGCTTTATCGTCTTGACCTGTAATTCCGCCACCAACGATGATTAGATCAGGGTTAGCTTTGATTGCTTCTGGCAATGTTTCTAATTTGATACCACCAGCGATAGCAGTTTTAGAGTTTTTAACTACACTTTTGATTGTAGCTAAGTCTTCAAATGGATTTTGACCTGCTGCTTGACCATCATAACCTGTGTGTACACAGATATAGTCTACGCCTAGTGCGTCTAATTCTTTAGCACGAGTTGCGATATCTTTAACATTGATCATATCAACCAATACTTTGCTACCTTGTTTTTTAGCTTCGTCTACACAACCTTTGATTGTAAGGTCATTACTTGCACCTAGAACAGTTACGATGTCTGCACCAGCTTCAGAAGCTTTCATTACTTCATAACCACCTGCATCCATAATTTTAAGATCAGCTAATACTTTCAAGTGAGGGAAAGCTTCTTTCATAGCTTTAACTGCATGAAGACCTTCGTTAATTACGATCGGTGTACCAATTTCTACGATATCAATAAAAGGTGCTACTTCTTTTACAAGAGCAATACCTTCAGGGATGTTAACCAAGTCTAACGCTAATTGAAGTTCCATAATATATAATTCCTCCTAGTTGTATGTTGCGTTCGTTCTACCTATCGTTCAATGATGACTCCTAATGATCAGATCATTATTCCACACAAAGTGGATAGCCATCATCGACGTATTGCTAGTATAAATCAAAAGGTGCTATTTCCGTAAGTACGCACTTTTTAATTACATAGTGTCTAAAAGTATACTGTCAGCACTTTTTTAGCTATAATAGAGAGATCATAAAGAAATAGAACTGTGTAGCAGACCATACTAGAGCATATGTTATTATCCCAATTGGAGGAATCTCAATCATGCGTGAACGTATATTTAATTGTGAGAAAGAATTAACCCTATCGGTCATCGGGGGAAAATGGAAGATGTTAATCTTATGGCATCTGGGTAAAAGCGGTACAAAACGATTCGGCGAACTTAAAGCTTTGATTCCTGGAATCACTCAACGGATGTTAGTCAGTCAATTGCGTGAACTGGAAGAAGACTTGATTGTTCATCGTGAAGTCTATCCTGTTGTTCCGCCTAAAGTAGAATATTCGTTAACTGAAATGGGTGAAACATTGATGCCAATTTTGGATGCGATGTATAACTGGGGCAAACATTATATGGATGTGGCAGAGATCGAACCTGTGGAGATCAAGCCTGCTTCATGGAATTAATTTATAAACTGAATAAATATAAGTCAGTACAATAAAAGCGAGCAGAGATCGGTAGTTAATGACCGTGTATGCTCGCTTTTTGCTATATGTAAAAAGTGTATATGATCGTTAGCATATGACTTCTGTGAGGACAATTTAAAGCGATATAGAATAAATAGTGTGTAATTGGGGTATACATAGTAAAGACCGAATCTTTTTTGCCTATAGGAGGACAATAACAATGAATATCGCAATTATTGGAGCTAATGGACAGATTGGTAAAATCTTAACTACTCAATTAGCAGCAAATCAACATAAAGTCAGTGCTGTTATTCGCAAGCCTGAACAAGCAGAAGCATTAGAAAAAGTAGGTGCACAAGCTGTACTTGCTGATCTTGAAGGATCAGTAGAGGATCTGACCAAAGTACTTCAAGGAGCAGATGCAGTTGTTTTTGCAGCAGGTTCTGGCGGAAGCACAGGCGCAGACAAAACGTTACTGATTGATCTGGATGGAGCTGTGAAAAGTATGGAAGCTGCGGAAAAAGCAGGAATTTCACGCTTTATTCTAGTCAGTGCATTATATGCAGAAGATCGTACACAATGGCCAGATGATATGAAAACCTATTATGTAGCCAAACATTATGCGGATAAAATGTTAGAAGCGAGTTCACTGGATTACACGATTATTCGTCCGGGTGGACTATTGAATGATGCAGGTACAGGTAAAGTTAAACTGGTTGAACATTTAGGAGAAAAAGGCAGTATTCCACGCGAAGATGTTGCTTCAGTGATTGCTAGCATTTTAGACCAGTCCAGTACGTACCGCCGTTCGTTTGACCTTGTATCCGGTGATGATACAGTTGAGCAAGCGATTCAATCTGTATAAACACCAATTAGCTATGAAATAAGTATTGAATCTATTTTATAAGTGAATGGAAAAGAGGCACAGATGATGTATTAGTCTGTGCCTCTTTTGTATATTCTTCATATTTATAGTGTTTCTGTCGATAATAATAGTTATAAAAACTTATCAATTACATACATTACACAGTAGCAAGGAGTACAAATAATGAACGAATTTTTAGTAAACTATGGATGGATTATTATGTTTTGGATTGTAGGAAGTATCTTTTTTTTACCAGGTTTGATGATTATTTGCACAGGGATAATAAAGTTATATCAACAATCTAGGTTTGTTTACATACACAAAATTCGTAAAATTATTGATGCTCAAAATAATAATCTTATAGAAGAAGTCGAAGAACTGTTACAACACTCCAATCATATACTAAAGAATAAAAGTGGAATTACTCAAAAAGATGCTTTACTAATAGATTCTAGCTTAAAAGAAATACTCGATCAGTTAGAAAATATTGAGAATGAGATTCAGTTACCTTGGACATCATTCTTTTGGGATTCATTAGAACTAATAGAAGAATTAAAAGAATATTTGCAGAAACATAAAATCATTCAAGAACAAATTAATATAGATCGTGCCAAAATAGATGAATTACTAGAAGCAGAACAATATGTGCAAAATTATCATACTCATTGGGAAGATTCATTTAAGATCATAGAACAACATATTTACCATTTTACTACTGAAATAGCATCAAGTTTATCCAAGTGGTCTAAGCAACAAAAAGAAATTCAAGAGTTACTCGGTAAAAGTAAGCAATTGCAGTATTCAGATACCATTCAATCATTTCAGCTTTTAAAAAAAGTAGAACAAAAAGTGAATATATTGCAAAAACAGTATGAACAGCTAAAAATATATTATGAATATGCTATTCAGTTTGAAGACAAACTTAAAGCAGTACGCCTTGAAATTCATAATTCTCTTGAGAAGCATGGTTTATTAGCTGTTGAGATTGATCCCTATCAATGGATAAGTAAAAGCACTAACACTTTAGAATCCTTTCATTCTTCTATTCGTCAGGCTGATTTATTACAAGCACAATCGTTGTGGAATCAATTAGAGAACTCTATCGAAAAATCAATCGCTATGATTGAGAATAGAATAACTCTTCAAGAAAGCGTTCGAGAACAGTATAGAAGAGCATATGAAAGACTGGAAGTCCTAAACGGTATTGAATTAGATTTAGCTGTAATATGGGTTTCAGCGCGTCAAGATTGGAAATCTTCAGTCTGGAAGCATACATTTCAGAGCTTTGAAAAAGCCTGTATGGCATTACAAACGATTGAATCAGATTTAAAGCATATTGAACAGTATATTCATGAAGATATTCAAAAATATATAGAAGCCGAAAAGCACCTTATACTGTTAGACTCTAAATTAACCTATATTGAACAGGAATTAGATGCTAGTCAGAAGCAACTGCAATTTTGGAAACAATTACAACAACAGCTTCCTGAAAAAGTAAAGCAAGCTGAGCATAAATTAAAATATAGTTATGCTAAAGCTAAACAAGAAGCGATCAAGTGGAATATGAATACAATGTTAGATGAAGAGTACCAATCTATACAGAAACAGCACGATAAAGTGCATGATCTTTTATCAGAAGTACCTCAAAATTTAAATTTATTGCAACAGCAATGTAAAGCCTATGTTGAAGCTATTGAACAATGGGTTAGTACAATTAATACATTAATAGATTACCGTAATGATGCTGTGCCACTTAGATTAAGATTAGAAAATGATTTTAAGCTTCATTATCGAACAGTAAAATGGTATCTACCAATGGAAGCAAGTAAAAGGTATAAAAATTATTTTAAAAAATTTATAAAAGATTACGAAGATTTAACAATGAATGGGCAGTACGAATCTGCATTTGCATCATTACAAAATATAAAAGGTATCATTGCAGAACTACAACTAGCTTATGATCAAACAACAGCACAACAACAAGCACTAAAAAAAGCAAAAACAGAAGAACGTTATCGTACACGTCAATTACAAAATCAAAAGGATAACACTAAAGTAGTCAATCATTATCACACTCATACTTCTAAAGGGATTACTTTATTCGGTTCTAGTTCTTCTTCATCCAAATCTAATATTTCATATAGAGAAGATGAAACTTGGGAAGATGACGATGATGAATAATATCTATGTAGTTATATGTAATAAAATTTCTATAAATAAAGATACTAACGAAAAAACGATTGAACATTGTGTTCAATCGTTTTTTTATCATTAGATTATTATTTGGGATGATCTTTATCCCATTCTTCAGCTTTGGCAGTAGCAATAGAGATCGCTCGACCTTCTTCATAACCTTCATCAAGTAAAGCATTGGCAATCTCAATCGCTTTATGACGTACACGAGTATCTAAATTTTTCATAGATGGGGGATAATCTCCGTTAGTCCACGGCATTATAAACACTCCTTTAGATAAGATAGAATACGTAATCACATGCTCCATAAACATATCTGCATCGAAAAAAAGATGCTATGTATTCATTTTACCCTTTTCAGATCAGACGAAACGGTACTATGATCAAACAAAAAGGCTCTCACCTTAGAGGTAAGAGCCTTTAGCTATTCATCTATTAAACTTAAGCTTCTTGGAACATCGCTTTGTATTCGCTATATCCTTCAGCTTCCAAATCTTCTTTTGGAACAAAGCGTAGAGCCGCCGAGTTAATGCAGTAACGTAGACCATTCGGTCCCGGACCATCGTCAAATAAATGACCTAGATGAGAATCAGCTTCACGACTACGTACTTCGGTACGAACCATAAAGTGGCTCAAATCCATATTTTCTTTGACTTGATAATCACGAATTGGACGGCTAAAGCTTGGCCATCCGCAACCGGAATCGAATTTGTCTAGTGAACTAAACAATGGCTCGCCTGATACGATATCGACATAGATACCTTCGCCATGATGATCCCAGAACTCATTTTTAAAAGCAGGTTCTGTACCATTTTTTTGTGTAACATGATATTGAATTTCAGATAATTTATTTTTTAGATCACTTTTATCAAGTTTGGTAGACCAATGCTCGTTGATAAAAGCATCTCGACCGGAACCTTTACGATAGCGTTTGTAATGACCTGTATTTTTTTTGTGATAATCTTGATGATATTCTTCAGCTTCATAAAATGTTTGAGCTGGTTCGATCGGTGTAACGATCGGCTTATCAAAGCGACCACTAGCAGCTACTTCTTGTTTGGAGATTTCTGCTAACTCTCGTTGTTCTTCTGTGTGATAATAGATCGTTGTGCGGTAAGAAGAACCACGATCGTAGAATTGTCCACCTTCATCGGTAGGATCTATTTGTTGCCAGTACAATTCTAACAATTTGGTATAAGGGAAAATAGCTGGATCGTATACGATTTGTACAGCTTCAGCATGACCTGTTGTTTCAGTACATACTTCTTTGTACGTAGGATTTTCGGTGTGTCCACCTGTATAACCGGAGCGAATACTGATGATGCCTGGTAGTTCTTCAAAAGGAGATACCATGCACCAGAAACATCCGCCTGCAAAAGTAGCCTTTTCATATTGTGAGTTGCTCATTTATCGTTCACTCCATTTCTTTAAATAAATAATTAAAATTTAAATCATATATAATATCTTACACTATATAAAACCCAAAAAAACAGTGCATTCAAACATTAGGTACGTAAAAACTGTTGATTTGGATGATATCTATTTATAAATATAGGGAGAAAAAACCGCCGACATGTAGCCATGTGAGCGGTTGTTGGTTATATTTTAATTGTTATTAATTATCCGTTTGGCCGATCAGATGGATAATTCTTATTTTTGCGGAATAGTCAATTGGTATCCAGCAGGCAAAAGATTGTTAGCAGCAATCAATTCATCTACAGTGACGCCGTATTGAGCAGCGATTTCAGTCAAGCTAGCACCTTGAGGAACAATCACAGTTGTTGCTGTTTTAGCAGGTGTTACAGTTGGAGTTGTTTCTTCAGTTGTTGTGTTAGCTGTTCCGAACATAGCTTCTACTTGTTTTGAAACTGCTGTTTGGTAAGCTAAGTTATCTGCACGTTGTTCTGCTTTATCTTTTGCTTTTTGGTGATTACTTGTATCTGCAGCAGCTGATACTTGACTTGCTCCTAGTGGTGCAACCAAAGCAACAGCACCCAAGCTAGTAGCTAAAGCAGTAGACAATAAAACTTTTTTAAATGTGGATTTCATATTAATTTCTCCTCTGTAATTACATAATTTTTTATAACTTACTTTCATTTAGTAACTTTATGATATAAATATACCACCATCATTCGACAATTGCAATAGATTGTGTATATTTTCTTGATGTTATTTTTAAATGGTTTGCTTATCGTGTTGTATACTCTTATTATAAGCTTTGCGATTAAATTCACATGAGGGATAGCTTAAAACCATATGAAATTTCAATATAAATCCAATAAAGATAAAATAAAGTGACTTTTATATTCGATCGGTTACCTCTATAGTAGAATAAGATGTAACCATAATATCTATACTTATGATCAAAGGAGAATCTATAGTATGAAACAACACGATCACAAAAGTGGTAAGCGTAAACGGATTGCTTTGATCGGTATAGGGGATATTGCTCGTAAAGTATATTTACCATTACTTATCAATCGTGTAGATATAGAAGTAGTCGGTGTAGTCAGCCATTCTCAGCAGACTGTGCGTCAGACGATGGATACTTTTCGCTTAACACAGGGGAGTACTAGAGTCGAAGATATTGAAAAATGGGAATTAGATGCTGTATTTGTACATAGCCCTACATTCACACATTATGATATTGTAATGAAATGTCTAAGTTACGGATTGCCTGTATATGTAGATAAGCCATTGTCTTACGAAATCGAAGAAGCCCGTCATATGACTGCAACAGCAGAGCAGAAAGATCTATTGCTAGCTGTAGGCTTTAATCGTCGATTTGCTCCATTATATATGAATGCTTATGCCTGGCTGGCAGAAGCAGGTGGTTTCGAATTATGTGAAGTGGTCAAACATCGTACCCGTCTCCAAAGTTTACCTGCCAAAGAAACAGTCTATGATGATCTGATTCATATGTTGGATTTATTAATGTGGTTGGGTAATGACACTTATGCTGTAATGGCTCATCAGCTTCGTCAGCAAGGGAACGGTAATGGCCCTATGCTTCATGCTTCGGGAATGCTTTCGTTAGGGAACGGGCGTTATGGGAGCTATACGATGGCACGCAGTGCAGGGATCGATATGGAACGATTGATTTTGCACGGCGGCGGGCGTTCTGCAGAAGTGATGAATATGGATAGCGCTTATTTATATGAAAAAGATATGTTACCTCAGCATCAACAATTTGGAAGCTGGGAAACGATATGGGAACGGCGCGGGTTTATGGGCGTGGTTGATCATTTTCTAGATCGCTTATCGACACCTGAACAATGCAGTATACGTGCAGACTTGGTATTAGAATCTCATATTTTAGCAGACCGATTAACATCAGATTTGTAAAAGAAATCGTCAATATAGAAAGGATGCAATAAGATGGATGATTATGATTACGACAATTTAACAAGTAAAGAGCAACAGAAATTACGAGAAGAGCAGATTGTACAGAGTTATCGTCAAGATGAAGATATGATGATTCTGGTATTCGCTCAGTGGTGTGTGAATCGTGGATTCGATGCCAAAGAATTATATCAGACGGCTTATCCTGATCAAGTGGACAATCCACGTCTGCAACAAGGGATTAATCTTACCGTTCCTAAAGAAGAAGCAGGTGATATTCCTGACGACACATTATTTGGGGTGTTGTCGATGTATGGAAATGAAGATTTAGCGTTAGTGATTAGTGAAGCGATAGAGACAAGAGCCTCAACAGAGCGCCGACTTGCTTCCCAAGAAACAGAAAAAGAGTAGAATACCCATGTGTACAAAGCTTTTGTTATTTCCTGAAAATTAAAGGAAATAGCAGAAGCTTTTATTTATTTTTTGCAAATTTTTAAATTTTAACTTGGCATATGACACTTAATATGATTTAATAATAACTATTACGATTTGAAAAAAATGTAGAAAATTGTAGAATGATATATAATAGTGTCATATAGGGGTTATATAAATATATAATTGGAGGAGAAATAACATGATGAAAGCAACTGGTATTGTAAGAAAAGTAGATGAATTGGGACGGGTCGTTATTCCTATCGAATTGCGTCGTGTCATGAATATCGATGTAAAAGACGGTTTGGAGATTTTTGTCGATAGTGATCGCATTATTTTGAAAAAATATGAGCCTTCTTGCATCTTCACAGGCGATTCAGAAGACTTGATCTATTTCAAAGGTAAAATGATTAGCCGTAATGCTATTGAAGAGTTGATGGAAGCTTACCGTACTCAACGTTAATGTTCAACTTTGGCTATAAATAATATGAAACCTGATCCTACGCAACATTTGTATATGCGTAGAATCAGGTTTCTTTTTTGATTTTTATGAATGAAGAGTATAGGTGACTTGCATAATAGAATCTTGATTAGCACGTACTTGCTGAAGTTCAGCAGGTTGAATATTCTGAATATGTTCGATCCCGTCGGGCACAATCACAGGTGTAATAATAGATAGACCTGAAGATTGAATCATAGCAGTATCGAATTCGATCAATAATTGTCCTGCTTGAATGGTATCCCCGGATTGTATATGAAGGGTGAATCCTTGTCCTTTCAAAGAAACCGTATCCAGTCCAATATGAATTAATAATTGTACACCACTACTGTGCTCAAGAATAATCGCATGCTTACTCTTATCCATCACATGGGCGACTGTTCCATCGAATGGAGCATATAACTTGCCTTCATCCGGTTGAATCGCAATTCCTTCACCCATATGCTTGCCTGCAAAAGCAGGGTCAGGTACATTTTCGAGATGAACCAATGTACCGCTGATAGGAGCGATTATATCTAACACCTTAGTGCTTGTAGCAGAAGTATTTACTTGATTAGAGTGCGAAGATGTAGCTGTTTGATTATCATTAGAAGCAGATGATACAGATTCAACAGAAGAAGTAGAATGTACTTCTTGTACAGCAGTAGGCGTAGAGCCGGAAGCAGTTCCTGATACGGTTGCTGTAGATGCTGTGACTACTTTGTCTTTATAACCAAATAACCATGTTAACGTAAATGCTATTGCAATCGCTACTACATTACACAAAATATAAAGTGGAAGTTGGCTATTCAAATACAGCAATGTTCCTGGAATCACTGTAATTGCCATACCTGTTCCTGCTAAATGGAACAAAGAAGCCATAAATCCACCTACGCCGCCACCGATCAATCCCATAATAAATGGCTTCATATATCGTAAGTTCACTCCAAAAATCGCAGGCTCTGTGATTCCTAGAAAAGCAGAGAACGAAGAAGGAAGGGCTAATGCTTTGAGCTTATTGTCTTTGGTTTTGAGACCTACAGCTAGACAAGCTCCACCTTGAGCCGCCATCGCACAGGTGATAATAGCGTTAAATGGGTTAACTCCTGTTCTTTCTAATAATTGAATCTCCAAGAAGTTGAAAATGTGATGCACACCTGTAACTACAATAATTTGATGCAAAGAACCGATTAATAGCCCTGCAATTCCATAAGGCATATCTAATACATAGATCGTAGCATTCAAAACAACAGATTCCAGTGAGTGGAAAATAGGACCGATTGCGAACAGCCCAAGTGTAATCATAATCAGTAATGTCAGGAATGGAGTTAAGATTAGATCAATCGCTTCAGGAATCCGCTTACGTAAAGCTTTTTCTAATTTGGCTCCAATCAGACCGATGACAAATGCCGGTAAAACAGAACCTTGATAACCGACAACAGGAATAAATCCAAACATCGTTAATGGATGAGCAGACCCATCGGCGACCGAATAAGCATTAGGTAGAGCAGGGTTGACGAGCATAAGGCCAAGCACAATCCCTAATACAGGACTTCCGCCGAACACCCTGAAAGCAGACCAGGCAACAAGTGCAGGTAAAAAGGCAAATGCAGTATCCGTTAAAACTTGTGTAAATAAAAGAAAGTTAGCTGGAATATGATCAGGTGTAATACCGAATAAAGCTAGGATCTGAGGTTGTGTTAATAATCCTCGTAATCCCATAAATAAACCGGTAGCGACAAGAACCGGAATAATAGGAACGAACACATCGCCAAATGTACGAATAGAACGTTGGAAAAAGTTGCCGGCATTTTTACTTTGACTTTTAATATCGTCTTTGGAAGTACTTTCGACACCTAATTTCTCAACTTCTTCAAAAATACGATTAACTGTACCTGTACCAAAAATAATCTGGTACTGTCCGGAGTTGAAAAAAGCACCTTTAACTTTATCAATATTTTCAGTGCGCTCCTGATCAATCAGCTCTTCGTTATGTACCATAATCCGCAAGCGGGTTGCACAATGAGCAAAAGATGCAATATTATCTTTACCTCCGACAGCTTCGATCACCTGTTGAGCAATTTTTTGATTTTCAGACATGATTACTGTTCCCCCTTATCGATCAAATCCCATTGTGTAACATCAAAACAAGCACTCCCATGTTCTGCAAATAAAGCAAATCCTGTACTGTTCAATTGTGGAAAGATGCGTGAAGTGAATACGTTACGACCATCATTGACAAAAACTTCAATCGAAGAAGTATCCATAAATAAATGTAGCGTTACTATTCCTTCTTCTAGCGGTAAACTACAGCTTCGAGTCGTTCCATACTCCAGTGCAAGGGATTGACCGGACAAGGTGCGATCTAACGTTAGTTTTTCAAGTGCAGGTTCGTAATACAGAACTGTTTTTTCATCTGTGCCCACTCGTACTTCGATCCCTACTTTATCAGCTTGAATATCACTGATCTGAATAAGCATTTCGTAATGAATACCTTCTATAGAAGAAATCAGATCACGATGATGGTGAACAGTGTGATGTACATGAGACTGTTGTCCACGTAGCTGACTCAGTTCTGCAACTGGACGCTGTCTAAGCTGACCATCTTCAATTGATAATTCACGTGGCAACGTGAGACAGTGTGCCCATCCTTGAGTATCTGTAGGATAGTCGATCTCTGGCATTCCAAGCCAACCGACGAGCAGTCTGCGTCCATCGGGTGCAAGTATAGTCTGTGGAGCATAGAAATCGAATCCATGATCTAACTCATAAAACTCTCCATGATCAAACTGTCGCGTATTCAGATCGAGCGGAGTACCGATCATATAACCGGACTGATAAATATTCTGAAACTGATCTCCGATGGTTGCTAAACCTTGCGGAGAAAATAAAAATACACCTTGCTGATCCAATTCAAAGTAATCCGGACACTCCCACATATAGCCAAATGAAGGTAACGCCGTATTTAACTCCCCTTGAAAAGTCCATTCTTGTAGATCAGGTGATTGATAAAGAACCGCACATCCTGTCTGATCGATCCGCTGTGCTCCAATGACACAGTAATAATATTCTCCATCTTGCCAGACTTTAGGATCACGGAAATGATCGGTATACCCAGCAGGTACTTTGTCGATAACAGGAGGGAGCTTGGTGATCACACCTTGTTGATCCATAGTCGCCATACATTGAAATGGATAACGCTTCCAATCTGTGTTACGCGTATTACCGGTATACATTAGATACAGTAGATTGTCTTTTTCTATAGCGCTTCCAGAATAGGCACCATGAGAATCATATATTGTATCTGGAGCCATACCGATCCCTTTATTATTCCAATGCACCAGATCAGTAGAAGAAGTATGATACCAGTATTTGATACCATGTTGTGTGCCTAGTGGGAACCATTGATAGAAAAGATGATATTCTCCATTAAAAAAGGAAAATCCGTTAGGATCATTTAGTAACCCTGCTTCAGGTTGAATATGAAAAGCTTGTCGCCACGGACTCTGATCGGCTAATTGTTTTAAGGCTTCCCATTCGCCAGTCTCTGCTTCATGAAGCTTACGGTATAACTGAGTTCTGTTCATTTTCATAGTGTGTTCTCCATACTTATTCATCATATTCTTTTTACGGAACCGGTTCCAAATTAGATTAAAAAAATACATCGGAACCGGTTCCAATGTATTATAAGTCGGTATTTAGCGATTGTCAACGCTTTCTCTGACAAGTAGTTCGCATGTTGAAATAGATGTGTTTTGTACCGATTGCCCTTGAATCATTTGAATCAGGTTAGTCGCTGCGAGTTGCCCGGCTTCTTTGTAATGAAATTTGACGGTAGTCAAAGCAGGATGCATAAGCTCAGTGATATCGTACCCACCGAATCCGGTCACTGATAAGTCAGTCGGAATATCAATTTTTCTAGAAAGTGCGGCTTTGAATACACCAATGGCTATATTATCGGTTGCTGCAACCACAATAGAAGGAGTCCACTGATCAAGTAGATGATGGGCTGCAATGACCGCTTGATCCATACGAAATCCTGATTCGTAATAACGAATATCATAATCTGTATACTCCTGAAGAGCTTGTTGAAAGCCAAGCTTACGCTGAATACCTACTGCATCATCTTGTTCAGTGACTCCTAGATAAGCGATCTGACGATGCCCTTTGGACAGTACATATTTGCCTAGTAGATAACCAGCTTGACGATCATCATGAATAACACTATGTAGCTGTTTATCATCTTGACCAATCAAGACAACAGGAATATTGCATTTAGCTATCGCTTGACGATGTTCATCTGTGATTTGAGCCGCCATAAATAGTAAGCCTGAAATCTTTTGCCGAGAAAATTCATAAATAGCTTCAATCTCACGCGTGGTTTCTTGATTAGCATTAGCTAGTAGCATCTGGTACTGCTCTTGACGTAATGTATCATCGATCCCCATTAACATTTGAGAAACAGCAAAAGAATCCAGTCGCGGTACAATAATGCCGATAATACTTGTTTTTTTCGCTTTTAAGCTTCGAGCAAATGTATTTGGTACATACTGATGTTGTTTAATAATGCGTTCGATTTTTTCTTTGGTTTCTTCACTCACCGAGCCGCCATTGAGGTACCGAGAAACAGTACTTTTGGCAACACCAGCGGCTTGAGCGATATCAATAATCGTTTTCATAGTTATATACTCCTTATAAAGATCAAAAATGATCGTATATCTACTTATATTTGCTATAGTTATATTCTGTTTATTATACATGAAAAAAGAGAGATTCTTTAGATCAAAGAATCTCTCTGTCATTGATTATCTACCTAAGCGTTATCAGCCAGTTGAAGACTAATTTAAGTGATATGTTCACGTTTGGAAATACGGAACTCTTTGGGTGACATGCCAAAGCGAGAACGGAATACACGATGGAAATACGTATAATTGGCAAATCCTGAAGATTCAGCCACTTCCTCTAACGGCATAGGACTGAAGACAATTCGCTCTTGTGCCATATTGAGACGAACATCAAGCGCATACTGCATAATCGTGGTATCAAAAGCTTCTTTAAACAAATGAACAGCTCTAGAGACACTAATCCCCACATACATAGCTACATCGTCTAATTTAAAAGCAGTCGATGCATTTTCTTCGATATAGTTTTTAATTTGATAAGCTAGATACGTTTTGGGACCACTGATCGGTTGTTCCGATAAATATCGATCGATCGATAAGCATAGAATTTTCATATAATAAGATAAAATTTCAGGATAAGGATCATCGATTCTTCTTTTTTCCATCGAGATCTGTCGTAATAGATCCACGATATTATCGCTAAGTGGAATTTTTACTTTAGCCGGGCGTTCGGTATGATTCCACCATCGATCTGCCCATTCTCCTCCAAAAAAGATATGGTAATCTCCGCTTTCTACTATCGGTAGACCTGCTGCGTTCGGCGCATAATCGATTTTCAATTCATACGGCTCGTCTGGAGCATATAGATGGAGATCGCCTACTTCCACTTCGTCCATACCGCCTTTGTAACGAAGCAAGCAATTGCCTTCAGTTTGAAAACGGAATAAGTAACTTTTGACACCTTCGGGCTCATTCATATAAAAAGGTTTTCGATGAAACGAATAACCTGCGGTGTAAACTTTGCAAATATCTCCAGTTAATTCCATTAAAAATCCTCTTTTCAGCAACAAATTTAAAATTTGACCAAATAGTTCATGTTTTAATCATATTATTCATTTTAATTGACACGAAATAGTAATACTATTGTAACGAGCTTATAAATCATCATGATCTTACAATAAACAAAAAGGACAATGGTATGTATAAGTCCATCATACATAAAGGGTTTATCATAGCATTGCTAGATTGTCGTTTGACAGGACAATCCTACGTTTACTTATAACCAGAGGAGTAGCTTTTCTGCACCTAGAAAAACACATGCCCAAAGGAGGATGACCTGTGGAACGAATGAAAGCTGGTTTAGTCGGATGTGGTAACATCAGTGAAATTTACTTGGAAAATCTACAATCAAGTCCAGTCGTTGAGATCGTAGCCTGTGCAGACATGGTGATCGAGAAGGCGCAAGCAAGAGCTTCACAATTTAACATTGCAAACGCATTCACGCCGGAGGAATTATTTGCACAGGAAGATATTGAATTGATTATCAACCTGACTATTCCTGCCGCACATGCCGCGGTGAATCTAGCAGCACTTGCAGCAGGCAAACATGTATATGCTGAAAAGCCATTTGCTGTATCGCTAGAAGATGGTCAACGTACACTATTACGAGCCAAAGAAGTGGGTCGTCGTGTAGGAAGTGCACCGGATACATTTTTAGGTTCAGGCATAGAAACAGCACGCAAAGCGATCGATGATGGATTAATAGGTCGACCGATTGCAGCTTCTGCTTTTATGATGAGCGGTGGCCCTGAATCATGGCACCCTGATCCTGAATTCTTCTACGCACCTGGTGGTGGACCTATGTTCGATATGGGACCTTATTATCTAACGGCACTCACAAGCTTACTTGGATCGATGACAAGAATAAGCTCGTCAGCTGGTATTCAGATTCCTGATCGACATGTTGCGAGTGGTCCTAAAGAAGGTACACCATTACGTGTACAGACACCTACACATCTGGCAGGAACAATTGATTTCGAAAACAGTGCAATCGTTACCATGGTGACCAGTTTTGATATCAAAGGAGGCTCTCAATTGCCTCGAATTGAAATCTACGGTACAGAAGGTACACTGGATATCCCTGATCCTAACTTTTTCGATGGTGATGTTCGTATAAGACGCGCAGGTTCAGAAGAGTTTGAGATTGTACCTCCTGTTTTTGAAGGGACTCGTAATGAACGTGGTAAAGGTCTAAACGAAATGGTTACAGCGATTCGTAACAATCAACCTCACCGTGCTAGTGGTGAACTGGCATATCATGTACTTGAAGCAATGCATGCTTTTCAACGTTCTTCTCTAGAAGGCAAGCATGTGATTATCAAAAGTCGTGCAGGATACAGACAAGGCAATAGTTATTAAAGATGAATGATGCTATTACAACTATCATAAATTGTGGGAGTGAATGGAGCAATGGTTAAAGTTGGATTGCAACTATACACCGTACGAGATGATTTGGAAAAAGATTTTGAAGGTACGATTGCCAAACTAGCAGCACTTGGATATCAAGGTGTTGAATTCGCTGGCTTCTACGGACGTACTTCTACCCAAATCAACGAATTACTCAAAAAGCACAATCTTGAAGTCGTTGGTTCTCATACTCAATATACAGAACTACTGGAAGATGCTCAATCTTTAATCGATTATAACAAAGAAATAGGCAATCGTTATATTATTGTCCCTTTCTTATCAGATGAGCACCGTAAGAATTGGCCTGATATTTTCGCTAATCTACGTAAGCTTGGCGAATTGTGTAACCAAAATGATGTGGTGTTGTTATATCATAATCATGAATTTGAATTTACTGAAAAATTAGGTGAACACACTGTATTTGATGCTATGTATGAAGAAGTACCTGCATCGTTATTGCAAGTTGAATTAGATAGTTGCTGGGTACAGTACGGTGGTTACGATCCTATTGAATATATTCAAAAATACGCTGGACGCTTACCGATTGTTCACTGGAAAGATTTCAAACGCACAGATAAAGGTGCACAGACGGTCGAACTTGGTGAAGGTGAAGTGCCTGTAGCCGCTATTGCAGATGCTACTGAAAAAGCAGGAGCTGAATGGTTAGTGGTAGAGCAAGACTCATGTTTACAACCGCCTTTACAGAGTATTGAGCAAAGCATGAACTGGGTGAAATCTTACGGTGCCAAAAGTGGAAAAGTAAGTGTATAATCAAACTCTTACTGTTCAATCCCAATAATTATACTAAAATGGATATAAATCGCATTTTAGGTGAACCTTATGACATGTTTCGACGTATTATTTAATAGATAGAGCTTTTACTACATTCTCATTTGTTCGATTGGACGAATACAGAACTTACAGCTCACTCTATTGGAATCAGATTCAAGTGATAAGTTCACCAGACTGCGTTCATAAAATTAATGAATGAAGCTGGAGGATGGACAAATGAAATTAGGCGTATTTATGGTATTACTCAACAATATGGGCTTTGAAGAAGCATTGGATTATGTAGCTGAAAAAGGCGTTAAAATGGTAGAACTAGGATCTGGTGGTAACCCGGGTAATGTTCATTGCAAACCAGATGAGTTACTTGCTGATGAAGGCAAGCTTAGAGCATTTAAACAAGCGATTGATTCTCGTGGATTAACCATTAGTGCATTAAGTTGTCACGGTAATCCGCTTCATCCGCAAAAAGCGATTGCGAAAGAATCGCATGAAGATTTTATCAAATCCGTTCAACTGGCACAGAAGTTAGATGTAGCAGTTGTTAATACATTCTCCGGTTGTCCGGGAGATAGTGATGATGCGAAATATCCGAACTGGCCTGTAGCACCATGGCCAAATGATTTCCAGGATCTTATGAAATGGCAATGGGAAGAAAAAGTCATTCCATACTGGACAGAAAATGGTAAGTTCGCTGCTGATCATAATGTAAAAGTAGGGCTGGAACTGCACGGAGGTTTCTCTGTTCATACACCGGGTACACTTTTACGTCTACGTGAAGCGGCTGGCGAAGTGATTGGTGCGAACCTTGATCCAAGTCATATGTGGTGGCAAGGTATCGATCCTGTACAAGCTATTAAAATTTTAGGAAAAAATAATGCAATTCATCACTTTCATGCTAAAGATACGCTGGTAGATACCGATAATGTTAATATGCACGGTGTAACAGACATGCAAGACTACACAAAAATGCAAGATCGTGCTTGGCAGTTCCGTACAGTAGGCTTTGGACATGATAACAAAACATGGGCTGATATTATCAGCACGTTACGCTTAGTTGGATACGATTACGTTGTAAGTATAGAGCACGAAGATGGTTTGATGTCGGTGAATGAAGGTTTTACAAAAGCTGTCCATAACTTGAAGCAGGTTTTGATTGAAGAAGAACTTGGTGAGATGTGGTGGGTCTAATATAGAGGAGGAAGTTTTTTATGATTAATGTAACGGTCTGGAATGAGTTTGTACATGAGAAAATCCGTGATGATGTCAAAGCAGTATATCCTGATGGGATTCATACTGTTCTGGCGGATGGGCTATCGAAGGAAGGCTTTGCCTGCCGTACAGCTACACTCGATCAGCCGGAACATGGTTTGACAGAGTCTGTGTTGAACTCTACTGATGTAATGTTGTGGTGGGGACATACGGCTCATGAATTAGTAGATGATGATATTGCAGAAGCGGTAGCAAGACGAGTAAATGAAGGCATGGGATTGATTGTTCTGCATTCTGGACATTTCTCCAAACCATTCAAACAATTAATGGGAACCAGTTGTGATCTGAAATGGCGTGTAGCAGACGAGCAAGAAATTCTATGGTGTGTGAATCCTACGCATCCGATTGCTCAAGGCGTGAACCCTTCGATTACTTTGGATAAAGAAGAAATGTACGGTGAATTTTTCGATATTCCTGCTCCTGATGAATTGGTATATCTAAGCAACTTTGAAGGCGGAGAAGTGTTCCGTAGCGGTTGTACGTATCGCCGTGGACATGGTAAAGTATTCTATTTCCGTCCAGGACATGAGACATATCCAACATATTATAATCAGGATATTATGCACATTATCTCGAATGCTGTACGCTGGGCGTATCCTGCAACTAATACACGTCCTGAATTCGGACGCCAAGAACCTACGCGTGCACTCGGTAGTAAAGTAATGGTGTAACTGTCTACCTGAACAGCCTGATCCTGAATTCCAGACTGTGTTAATCATAAAAAATAAATATTTCAAAAGTGCGCGTGTATGGTTAATAGCCTACAGGCGTACTTTTTTTGAGATTTATCCCTTTAGATCCAGTATCCATAATACTTAGGCACTCTAACATATAGTTAGATATAGAAAGGAGTGCATTTATGTCTAAAGCACAAATAGAATCACAAATCGGCAATGTGAAGCTATCTCCAGCACGAATTAGTGAATGTCTGGAACGAGTCGCCGGACATCGATTAGAAGGATTTTTGGGTGGTTATGGCAAATTTCCGGGATCGCTGATGATGGTGGGAGAAGCACCCGGTGCGAATGAGATTGAAAAAGGGATTCCTTTTTGCGGACAAGCAGGTAAAGTATTAGATGGTTATTTTGAAGCGCTAAATATCACTAGAAACGATCTGTATATTACGAGTGCTGTACGCAGTCGTCCTTATAAAGACAAAATCATTCAAGGAAAGCATCATGCCGAACGTTCGAGTCGTTCTAATCGCACACCAACATCTTACGAAGTATTTGCATTTGCACCTATTTTGGATGCTGAGATTGAGGCAGTACAACCTCGGATCATTATTACGCTGGGCAATATTGCATTGCAACGATTACTTGGCAAAGGGCATCAGGTATCGAATGTGCATGGTCAAGCTTACCGAAGTCGTATTCAACAAGTAGATGCAGATCATATGGATCAAGGATATCACTGGTCTGATCAAGAATACTGGATTTTTCCTATGTATCATCCAGCAGCAGTATTGTATAATAGATCATTGACTGATGTTATTGCGAATGATCTCGTTATTTTACGTAAATGTATAGATGAGATTCAAGAATGATGACCTGAATTTTAAATAATATTCAGTATTCTTTAATTATGTAATGTTTTCGTTCTCTTTTCAGGTAAAATATGCTAAAATATATGTACTAACTAATCGTAAGTTAACATCACAACGTGATGAAATACGAGCTTATGACTATCCGATCCCGTGTTTCGGAACAATTGAAGAGGTGAGAAAACATGGAGCAACACCAATTGGGATTATGTCCCCGTTTTGAGACCGCGTTTTCATTTTTAGGTAAACGATGGAACGGTCTAATTATTCAATCATTAATGAGTGGACCTAAGCGTTTCAAAGATATTTCTAATCTTATTCCTATGATGAGCGACAAAATGTTGTCAGAGCGGATGAAAGACTTAGAAGGTAGTGGAATATTGATTCGTCAGGTCTATCCAGAGACACCTGTTCGAATTGAGTATGAGCTAACGGACAAAGGACGTGCACTTAAGCCAGTGATGGAGCAGATTCAGAACTGGGCAGAGCATTGGGTCGAGTAGATTTCGATGTGTTAACCAAAAAAAGCTTTCCGCTATGAGTAACACACGGAAAGCTTTTTTGGTATTTTAATTGTCTCAACAGGTAAATGCATAAGCACACCTGAATATTCATTAAATTCTGCATATTTCTTTAGGGCACATTTCGCAGTGACATACTTCTTGTAGCGCTTCAAGATCATGAATAATGATCATCCCGTGCTCATATTCAATACTTTCTTTTTTGCGCAAATCACTAAGCATCCGGTTGACACTTTCACGAGTAGCACCAATCATATTCGACAAATCGGTATGTGTAATTTTTTTGTTAATCAAAATCGAACCTTGATCGTTATAATCTTGACCATAAGTATTGCTTAAACGAATCAAAGTGGAGCAGAGAGCACCTGGTTTACCGTATAACATTAAGTCACGCACTTTAGTCTGTGTTAGACGGTGATGAGTACCCATCCATTTCATAAAGTCGATAGCAAAATCACAATACTGACAGATCATCAATTCCAATTCTTTGTGTTCAATAACAGCGACTTCAGTATCTTCTAATGCTTCTGCTGTAAATCCAAGGCGTGTACCTGAAAATGGATCTGCTTGACCGATCATGTCGCCTGCTTGATACATATATAGAATCAATTCTTTACCTTCATCAGTAGATTTGGTTAATTTAACCCGTCCACTTTTAAGGAAGTATAATTTATCGGATAAGTCGCCTTCCCAGAATAAATGTGAACCTGCTGCAATCGTGCGTTCTGTAGAATGATTAAGTAATCTTTCCTGATTAATTTCCGAAAAGCATGCTGTATTATGACGTGGTTGAGTATGTTCTAAAGAATTGTTCATTATGGTTCGCCCCTTTTTGTTTCAATTATACGTGAAATTAATCATAATGCATAACATTTTAGGAAAAAAACTGGAAATTAAATGATTAGTTAAATTCTACGTTATATAGGAAAGATAATGAACTCATGTATACGTAAAAGTAATCTATACTTTGTGATTAATTTCACTATTATCATACATCTTTTTATATTAAAATGCAAAAGGAAAAAATAAAATAAAACAAATTTAAAAAATAAAAATTGATTGTGAAAAATATCACATTATGATTTATGTCTCTATGCTATGATCGGTGTGTAGACAAAAGCGATACACATTCTGAGGAGGATGAGAGAAATGGCTGTTAAAAATGATGCTAGTCGTAACGTGGAATTGAGTGCACAGGAAGAAATTCAAAAGTTAATCGATAAAGCGAATAAAGCACATGCCGCATTTATGAATATGGATCAAGAACAAATTGATAACATTGTACAAGCAATGGCATTAGCGGGCTTGGATCAACATATGTATCTTGCCAAACTAGCTGTTGAAGAAACAGGCAGAGGCGTATATGAAGATAAAATTATCAAAAACATGTTCGCTACTGAATATGTGTATCATGGTATCAAAAATGAAAAAACAGTCGGTATTATAGAAGATAACGATTATGAAAGCTTCCAAAAAATTGCTGAACCTGTCGGAATCATCATGGGGATTACACCGGTAACGAACCCAACTTCGACTACTATGTTCAAATCTTTGATCTCAATCAAAACACGTAACCCAATCATTTTCGGCTTCCATCCATCTGCACAGAATTGTAGTAAAGAATCCGCTCGCATCTTACTTGAAGCGGCTGTCAAACATGGTGCACCTGCGGATTGTATCCAATGGATCGATGCTCCTTCAATGGACAAAACAAATGCATTAATGAATCATCCTGATGTAGCGTTAATCTTAGCTACTGGTGGTGGCGCAATGGTTAAAGCAGCATATAGCTGTGGTAAACCTGCACTTGGCGTAGGTCCTGGTAACGTTCCTGCTTTTATAGAGAAAAGTGCTGACTTGCAACAAGCAGTGAATGACTTGATTCTTTCCAAATCATTTGATAACGGTATGATTTGTGCTTCTGAACAAGCAGTAGTTATTGAAGAACCTGTTTATGAAAAAGTGAAAAAATTAATGATAGATAACGGTTGTTACTTTGTAACTAAAGAAGAAGCAGGCAAATTAACGAACGGTGCAATGAATACAGACAAATGTGCAGTGAACCCTTCTATCGTAGGTCAATCTGCTGTCAAAATTGCTGAACTTTGTGGAATTACCGTTCCAGCCGATACCAAAATACTGGTAGCAGAATTGGAAGGCGTAGGTACTAAATTCCCATTATCTGCTGAAAAATTAAGCCCTGTACTGGCTTGCTATAAAGTTAAAAACGCGGATCAAGGGATTGAACGTGCTGCACAAATTGTAGAATTTGGCGGTATGGGTCACTCTTCAGCTATCCATTCTAATAATGATGAAGTTATTCAGAAGTTCTCTAATCGTCTACAAACTGGACGTATTATCGTGAACTCTCCTTCTACACATGGTGCAATTGGTGACATTTACAATACGAACTTACCATCTTTAACACTAGGTTGTGGATCTTATGGTCGTAACTCTACTTCTTCTAACGTAAGTGCTGTGAATCTGATTAATGTGAAAAGGGTGGCTCGTCGTACTGTGAATATGCAATGGTTCAAAATACCTTCTAAAGTTTATTTTGAAAAAGGCGCAACTCAATACCTTGCTAAAATGCCTGATATTAGTCGTGTAGTGATCGTAACAGATGCGATGATGGTACAACTTGGTTATGTTGAAAAAGTACAACATTACTTGCGTCAACGCCAGACTCCAGTTGTTGTTGAAGTGTTCTCTGATGTAGAACCAGATCCATCAACTGCTACTGTAGAACGTGGTCGTCAAATGATGGAACGTTTCCAACCGGACTGCATTATCGCTCTTGGTGGTGGATCTCCTATGGATGCTGCTAAAGGCATGTGGATGTTCTACGAATATCCTGATACTGAATTTGATAACCTAAAACAAAAATTCATGGATATCCGCAAACGGATCTACAAATACCCACATTTGGGACAAAAAGCACAATTTGTAGCGATTCCAACGACTTCAGGTACAGGTTCTGAAGTAACATCATTCGCAGTTATTACAGATAAAGAAAAAGGCAACACAAAATATCCTTTGGCTGACTATGAATTAACACCAGACGTAGCAATTATCGATCCTGAATTTGTATACTCTTTACCTCGTGTAGCTGTTGCTGATACAGGTATGGACGTATTGACTCATGCGATTGAAGCTTATGTATCTGTAATGGCAAGTGACTTTACCGATGGACTAGCGATCAAAGCGATTCAACTGGTATTCCAATATCTAGAACAGTCTGCTCTAACAGGCGACAAACTGGCTCGTGAAAAAATGCATAATGCTTCTACGATTGCAGGTATGGCATTTGCGAATGCATTCTTAGGGATTAACCATAGCTTGGCACATAAATGGGGTGGACAATACCATACAGCACACGGTCGTACCAATGCGATCTTGTTGCCACACGTTATCCGCTACAATGCGAAAAAACCAACTAAATTCGCAGCGTTCCCTAAATATTCTCACTTTATTGCTCACGAACGTTATGCTGAGATTGCTCGTATCTTGGGATTGCCAGCACGCACAACCGAAGAAGGCGTGAACAGCTTAATCAATGCTATTCGTGACTTGAACCGCAAACTAGGTATTCCTGAAACGTTTGAAGCATTGGGCTTTGATGCAAAAGACTTTGAATCTCGTGTAGATTACCTTGCTGACCGTGCATTTGAAGATCAATGTACAACAGCGAATCCTAAATTACCTTTAGTGACTGAACTAGCTGATGTATACCGCAACGCATTCTATGGTCGATTTGAATAAATAGACCTGTCTGACAAGTAAAATGATAGTTTGAAAAAAGGATCACTCCACACATGCTGTTATAGCAGTACGTTGGAGTTGATCCTTTTTCCTTCTTATTTAACTTGTATCGCTAGGAATATACTTTCAAGATATATGGTTGAAAATAAAAAACAAAGCAAATATGGAATGCCACCTTATCCTAAAGAACGATCTCCTAGTTTGCGATATTAGCAGAACTAAAGAGAACCGTTCTTTTGTTTGTAGAGAGGAGTGATGCGATGTCCAACATTATTCTATAGCTTGTATATAGAATAATACAGAAATAGTGTGATGTATTTCGTTGTTAGAAGCCGTAAATTCTTGTATGATGCTACAGCTATTTGCAGTGAATGATGATGTGTATTTTTGTATTAGTAGATTCATATCACTGTATTCACTGTGCAAATCGTTATTTACTTATTGTGTAACAGGCTTGGTTGTGAACTGTAGTAGTTATTTTTAAAAACTGTTATAGATACAGAATGTGATAAAAATCATAATAAAAATGCTATTTTGTGATAAATGTCACATACTCTGCTTATGAATTGCATCATAATAAAGACATAGCCGGAGGGAGAAAACAACAGCTTCCGGTATCGTGTAGGCGAGACAAGCAATAGTGTAAATGGTTTTGTGATTTTATTCACAAATAATGGAGGGATTATCAATGTCAGTTATCGAAAGAAATGTACAGGATAATTTAAAACAAGACGCATGGCGCAATTTCAAATCAGGTAAATGGGCAAAACATGTAGATACTCGCGACTTTATTGAACAAAATATTAGTGCGTATCAAGGAAACGAAACATTCCTAGCTGGCCCTACTTCAAATACAAAAGACTTGTGGGATATCATTTCCAAACTATCTAAAGAAGAAATCGAACGTGGTGGCGTATGGGATGTAGATGCTGCAACACCTTCTACAATCACTTCACACGGTCCTGGTTACTTGGACAAAGACAAAGAACAAATCGTCGGTGTTCAAACAGATGCTCCTTTCCGTCGTTCATTACAACCGTTCGGTGGTATCAAAATGATGATCGATGCTTGTAAAGCATATGGCTTTGAAGTACCAGAACAAATCATTGATATCTTTACAAACATTCGTAAAACGCATAACCAGGGTGTATTCGATGCTTATACTTCTGATATGAGAGCAGCACGTAAAGCAGGTATTATTACAGGCTTACCAGATGCTTACGGTCGTGGACGTATTATCGGTGACTATCGCCGCGTAGCATTATACGGTGTAGACTTCCTAATTAATGAAAGAAAACAAGATTTGAATGATATGGAAGTTGACGTGATTGATGAAGATGTGATTCGTCTTCGTGAAGAAGTATCAGAACAAATTCGTGCTCTAGGCGAATTGAAAAAAATGGCTGAAATGCATGGCTTCGATATTTCCAAACCAGCACAAACAGCAAAAGAAGCGTTCCAATGGGTATACTTCGGTTACCTTGCAGCAATCAAAGAACAAAATGGTGCAGCGATGTCTCTAGGACGTGTATCTTCTTTCCTTGATATCTACATCGAACGTGATGTTAAAGAAGGCACAATGACAGAACAACAAGCTCAAGAATTGGTTGACCATTTCGTTATGAAATTGCGTATCGTTAAATTCTTACGTACTCCAGATTACAACGAATTGTTCAGTGGTGATCCTACATGGGTAACGGAATCAATCGGTGGTATGGCTGTCGATGGCAAAACATTAGTTACCAAAAACAGCTTCCGTTTCTTGCATACATTGTACAACTTGGGACCTGCACCAGAACCTAACTTGACTGTATTGTGGTCAGAACAATTGCCAGAAGCTTTCAAAAAATTCTGTGCTAAAGTTTCAATCGAAACCAGTTCGATCCAATACGAAAATGATGATCTGATGCGTCCAATCTATGGCGACGATTATGGTATTGCTTGCTGTGTATCCGCTATGCGTATTGGTAAACAAATGCAATTCTTCGGAGCTCGTGCAAACCTTGCTAAAGCACTATTGTATGCAATCAACGGTGGACGTGATGAGAAATCAGGCGTTCAAGTAGGCCCTGAATACCCTGCAATCACTTCTGAAGTGCTTGAATATGACGAAGTCATGAAACGCTTCAAAGCCATGATGGAATGGTTAGGCAAATTGTATATGAACACATTGAACGTTATCCATTACATGCATGATAAATACAGCTACGAACGTATCGAAATGGCACTACATGATCGTGATATCTTACGTACAATGGCTTGCGGTATTGCGGGTCTATCAGTAGCAGCTGACTCATTAAGTGCTATTAAATACGCTAAAGTAACACCAATTCGTGACGAACGCGGTATTGCTGTAGATTTCAAAATCGAGGGTGAATATCCTTGCTACGGTAACAACGATGATAAAGTCGATCAGATTGCTGTTGAATTGGTCGAAACATTTATGAGTATGATTCGCAAAAACAAAGCATACCGTGGTGCTACACCAACACAATCAGTATTAACAATTACTTCTAACGTAGTATATGGTAAAAAAACAGGTACAACACCAGATGGACGTAAAGCTGGCGAACCATTCGCACCAGGTGCTAACCCTATGCACGGACGCGATACCAAAGGTGCTCTTGCATCTCTAAGTTCTGTTGCGAAATTACCATACGAAGATAGCTTAGATGGTATTTCTAACACATTCTCTATCGTGCCAAAAGCATTAGGTAAAGAAGAAGAAATTCGCAAAACTAACCTTGTATCTATGCTTGATGGATACTTCGGTAGCAATGCCCATCACTTGAACGTTAACGTATTCGCTCGTGAGCAATTACTAGACGCAATGGAACACCCAGAAAACTATCCACAATTAACCATCCGTGTATCTGGATATGCTGTTAACTTTGTTAAATTGACTCGTGAACAACAAATGGATGTCATCAACCGCACATTCCACGGATCAATGTAATAGAAACTTTTTAACAATAGTCAAAGCAATAAAGCTAATTAAAGTAAGAAATGTAATCAAAGATGGTAACTGCTAACCAACAATGAATGATATAAGTTGGGCTGAAAATGTCACTCTAACTACTGAGTGAAGGAAATAGAATTATTTTGGAGAAGCGAAGCGTTCGCCTTTAAGATTGGGATATCGACTGCGAGAGCAGTTCATTCCAGATATCCGATCTTAACAGCGATCGTAAAAATAATCTATTAACGTAACGGAGCTAGCTAGAGCTATACATTTTGCAACGACTTATATACATCAACTCAGACGAAAGGGGTGATTGATCATGGTAAAAGGCCGTGTTCACTCGCTAGAAACGTTCGGTACCGTCGATGGCCCGGGCATACGATTTGTACTATTTATGCAGGGTTGTCTGATGAAATGCCAATACTGTCATAACCCTGATACATGGAATTTGGACGGAGGTAAAGTGATGGAGCTAGAAGAAGTTCTAGCTGAAATTGAACCTTACTTGAGTTACTACCGTTCTTCAGGTGGAGGATTGACGGTATCTGGTGGAGAACCAACGTTGCAAGCTCCTTTTGTCAGAGAATTGTTCAAAGCAGTCAAAGACCGTTGGAACCTGAATACAACACTGGACAGCAATGGATTCAATGAACCTAACAAAATCCATGAACTGCTTGAAGTTACTGATTTAGTCTTGCTTGATATTAAGCATATCAATAATGAAAAGCACAAAAAATTAACCGGTGTATCAAATGAACGCACTCTACACACAGCACAATGGCTATCTGATAATGGACGCAAAATGTGGATACGCCATGTGTTTGTACCTGGCATTAATGATGCTGAAGAAGATCTGATCGCTTTAGGAGAATTTATCGGCACATTAAAAGGGGTAGAGAAATTCGAAATCTTACCTTATCATCAGATGGGCATCTACAAATGGGAAGCATTGGGACGCATCTATCCGCTGGATGGGGTTCCTTCGCCAACCGAAGAAGAAGTAGAACGTGCGTATCGTCTGATTGAGCAAGGTCGTCGTCAAGTCTCTTGTGTCTAATCCTCCTCTTTATGAAAATAGATAAATAACAACCATAGTAAGCAAAAAGGGTATATGAACGTGAAGCCAGAAGTCCTTTCCTGATCCATAGGGAAGGACTTTTTGGTATCTACATAGTTGAGTAGTGATACGTTATCTGTAATATCAGTTCTTCTTAAAAAACTCCCCAAAACCCAAACTTTATCCGCTTGTTGCACGCCACCTCGTTATTTATACTTAAATAAGAATATCGATTATCCATATCATATGTATCTTGTTCAGACATCTTTTCAAAATAGGCTCCAGTACAAGGAGGATATCTATGAACACTATTCAATTATCAGACTTAACATTAGATCAGAAAATCGGACAATTATTTGTATGTGGATTTCATACCAATGTACCGAACGAACATATTACAGAATTGATCGAAAAATATCATGTCGGTGGAGTGATTTATTTTCGGCGTAATATAGGAACAGCTCGGCAGATTACAGACCTTTCCACAGGGTTACAGCAGATTGCTCAGAGGCAAGGATTACCACCGTTATTGATAGCGATCGATCAAGAAGGCGGAATGGTGAGCCGAATCGATCAAGATGGAATGAGTCTGATTCCGGGCAATATGACTCTTGGGGCAGTAAATGATGTGGCATTAACGGCAGCCGCTTCAGCGATCAGTGCGCGTGAACTACGTACATTAGGGATTAATTTGAATTTTGCGCCTTGTGTCGATGTGAATAATAATCCTCGTAATCCAGTGATTGGCGTCCGTTCTTATTCTGAAAAGCCTGAAGTAGTAGCTATTCATGGAGCCGCCGCTATTCAAGCGATTCAGCAAGAGTATGTAGCTGCTACAGCCAAGCATTTTCCAGGGCATGGAGATACTGAGGTGGATTCTCATTATGGATTAGCTTCTGTACCTCATGATAAATTACGCTTAGAACAGATTGAATTATTACCTTTTCGTTCAGCGATAGATGCAGGAGTCGATGTGATCATGTCGGCTCATGTTATTTTCCCTGCATTTGAACCGGAGCCTATTCCAGCTACATTGTCGCGTAAAGTACTAACCGATTTGCTTCGTATCGAGATGGGATTTGAAGGATTAATTGTGACTGATTGTCTGGAAATGCATGCGATTGCCAAGCATTTTCCGATACCACAAGCGACTGTTATGGCAGCTCAAGCCGGAGCAGACCTATTGCTGGTGAGTCATACATTAGAGCACCAGATCGCTGCGATTGAAGCGGTTAAAGAAGCGGTGCAACAAGGTCAGTTATCTGAAGCTCAAATCGACGCTTCAGTTGAACGAATACTATCACTCAAAGCCAAACATCAGATGGATGCAGCACCTTATACGATAGAAGCGTGGACACAGCGCTTAGAACCTGAACCGATCGAACCGGTGTTGCGTGAAATTGCAGAGCGTAGTATTACATTAGTCAAAGACGAAGGGCAATTGCCTTTGCAACTGGATGATAAGGTACTCATTATATGGCCACAGGTGACGCGTCTAACCGAAGTGGATGAGCCGACAGGGCATGATGTGAGTTTTGCTCAAGCTCTTAATAGCTATGGGATCGATGCAACCCAGATTACGATAGATGCTCGCCCGGAACCGGAAGAGATTCAGCAAGTATTAGCAGAAGCAATCCATTATCCCAAAGTGATCTTTGCAGCGTATACATCATCGGGTCTGTTACCACTCGGTCAAGCAGAACTCGCCCGTCAATTATCTCTTTTGACAGATACTGCATTGATTGTGGCTTCTGTACGTAATCCTTATGATATGAATGATCTTCCTGAGATCAAGACATATATCTGTAGTTATGAAAATCGGAAGTATGCGGTAGAAGCTTTGGCAGCTGTAATTGCAGGGGTTAAGCCAGCGGTAGGAAAATTACCAGTGAGCTTAAATGAGCAATATCAGGTTCAAATATAGAAGAGTAGTTGTCAAAATAGGTTATTGCATTTATTTGTGGTAAAGTATAATTAATGACGTTTTCTGAGCACATCATGTAGTCAAAAACAGTCTATTCATCGCTGATGGATAAGGCTGTTTTTTATGTGATTTTTCTGCGGAATAGATGTGACTGAAGTGTGAACAGATACGTATGTTGTAAGGTTTCTTAAGGAAGAGAGAAACTTTTCAAGGTTTGGCGCGTCTTATTAATGTGCCAATTCGGGGGAAACACCATCTTTTTGGAAGTGAATTACAGTAAATTGCTATGAGAAGGAGCCTAATAATGAAATTCAAGAAGACTTTACTAATTGCATTACTCGCTGTAGCTCAGACTGTTGCGACTGTTCCAGGAGCGCAAGTGCATGCTGCTGAAGGCGATGTGGATAGCAGTATCGTACAAGATGTCTACAATGATACTCAAGGGACTGTAGGAGATGATACTACAGTAACTGATCCTAATGCAGTTACAGATCCTAACGCAGTGACTGATCCGACGACAGATCCTGCTGGAACAACAGGTGATGGTACAGTGCCAACGGTTCCTACAACACCACCTACTACAGTTACACCGCCAGTAACTACACCAACAACACCTACCGTGGTGAATGATGTGTATTCGGCTGGACCTAACAAAGTTATTTTTATGATGAACTCTAATCAAATTTATCAAGATGGTAAATTATACTTTTCAGATCAACCTATGGCTGTGAAAAGTGGAGTATCTTACGTATCGGTTCGCGCACTTGTGACCCGTGTCGGTCTGAAGCTTACATACGACGCTAAGACCAAAGAAACGATCATGCAAAAAGATGGTAAAGAATTACGTTTCAAAACAGACAGTAAGTACTACACTGTAAATGGTGTGAACACCTTGATGAAAGGTCCAGCATTCCAACAGAAAAATGTATTTATGGTTCCTTTGACTTCTATTACTCAAGCTCTAAATATTCCTTATACAGTACAAGGTAAATTAGTTGTATTGGATTTGGTTGTTAAACCAACAGCTTCCTTTACAGTTTCCCCTACTGCGATTTATGCAGGTCAAACATTAGTAACGTACAAAACACAATCTAAAACGTCTGATGGCAGTCCTATTGCTAATGAAACATGGACAGGACGCGAAGACATTTTTGCAGAAGCAGGTCCTCATGTGATCACGTATTCTGTTATGGATTCGTCAGGACAATGGAGTGATCCTTACACGGTTACTATCAACGTGCTTCCTCCTAACCAACCCCCTGTAGCGATGTTCAATACCAATCAAGAAACGTATCGTATGGGTGAATTGGTTACTTATACAGATATGAGTACTGATGATGAGAATGCTATCAATGCAGGCTTAACTAAATGGGATAACAAACAATTAGCGTTCTTTACACCAGGTCCACAGACAATCACATTGACTGTAACCGACAAACACGGTGCAACAGGAACATATAGCAAAACGATTAATGTAACGGATCAAACATTATATTCGGCTGAAGACTTCTATCCATTATTTACACCAATCGGAGATTCATTCGACTTTAACGGTTCTGTCGTTCCAACATGGGCAACCGTAACCAATGCTCAAGTCAATGATGATCCAAGTCGTCTGATTCGTAGTAACAGTCCTGAACGTGTATTGACTAAAGGTATTGTGTACCAAGAATTCGCTACTGGTGCTACACGCTTTATGGTGCATCATTTGAACGAAACCGGTAGTAGCAAAAAAATGTATGTTGTAGCAACGAATCCAAATGCTACACCAGCAACATTGAATATTCAAGCACTTGGTTTTGGTGGACCGAATCCTTATGCTACAGCAGTAGGTAAAGTTTCTGTTCAACGTTATTTCCAATCGATGCAATCAGGTGCAGAAGCACAATCTGTTGTTCTACAACCTGGACAAAGCCAAGTTATCTTTAACCAACTTAGTGCTACTGCAATGAAAAATGATACAGTTATTTCATTGTTCGGCGATCTAGTAAGTGATTCTAATGTACAATATACAGTGATGATGATTGATGAAAATCAAGATCCGATCGCTGCATTAGCTACAGAACCTAAGCTAGACCGCGATGGTATCCACAACCGTGGTACGTATGACAATGCTGTACGTAATATCCATGTTGCTGACTTGATCGGTAACACAACGATTCGTATGCCAATCGGAGACAACAACAGTGACCCTAACTTAATGGGTACAGATCCATTGTCAATGACTGAAGCTTCTAACGCAGGTAACTTTGGTGTATTGTACAAAATCAAGCTAGACATGGTTGCGCCAAACACGATGATTTCCTTTAATGCTCGTGGTGGTCGTTACTCAGGTTACATGTATGTAAACGGAGCAGTAACAGCAATCAAAAATAACGGTGCAGCAACAACAGCAAATGATAATGTTGTTCTATATCGTACAGGAACATTAGATACAGAAGCCGTGGAATTGTGGTTTACAGCAGCACCTGGTAGTAACTTGCCAGTTAACTTGTTATTCACACAATTGCCAGCTAAAAAACAATAATTTTCAAATCGAAAGCTCGAATCAGTGAATGCTGATTCGAGCTTTTTTGATGTGCTACGATAATTGCTGATTTTGGTCAGAATCAATTGACGATTGGGCCTAAATAAGGCATGATGGAGAAATGTGTATGCAGGTGGAAGTAAGCTTCAATTAGTAACGTAATCGCCATAAACTTTTGACGAATTATTGCGCATCGTATATGGTTATGTTGTATAATAGTTATTATTACGAATAATAAGATAAATAGTTTAGAATAGAAAAGATAGATTAGGACAGGAGGAATAACTCATGCTGTCGACAGAACAAATCATCGATACCATGGCAGGACAGGGATTGCGAATAACCGATCAACGCCGCACATTAGCCCGTTTATTTGCAGAAGCTCCCGGGTATCTGACCGCTAAAGATGTATATGACTATATGGGTAAAAAATACAGTGGACTTAGCTTTGATACAGTCTATCGTAATTTACGTGTGATGCAGGAGCTAGGTGTGTTAGAACAGATCGTTTTCGAAGATGGTGTTAAATTTAAAAGCCATTGTAGTCAGGATCGCCATCATCATCATATGATCTGCTTACAATGTGAGAAAACGTATCCGATTGCTTTTTGCCCGATGGATATGACAGATATGCCGGAACAATTTGAAGTGGTTAAACACAAATTTGAAGTGTTCGGTTATTGCAAAGACTGTCGTAAAGAAATGGGTGCCGGAGATGGTAAAGAAGGTCCAACGCTACATCTAAAGCAATCTCATTATGATACACATGAACATGCAGGTAAAAGCCAGTGAAGCCAAAATTGAGTCGTCGTGCGGTACAGGCGCCGATCCATGTGTATCGCAAATTCATTTCACCACTCAAACCTCCAACATGTCGTTTTTATCCGACTTGTTCTCAATATGCACTCGAAGCGATCGAGATTCATGGTGTGGCCAAAGGCATCGGATTAGCTGCTAAACGGATAGGAAAATGTCATCCTTTTCATCCGGGAGGGTTTGATCCTGTACCACCAGCTAAATCCAAAGTGAAATCAGCCTCATCAGTCACCAATCAGGAACAGCAAAATGCTTGACAGGTGATTTGGAAGTTCGGTATATTCATAACATCAAATATCATTTCCTGTGAATGGATAAGTAGATGGAAAAAGCGCCAGTACAGAGAGCCGGAGTAGCTGGGAACCGGTATGGTGAGCGTCATCGAATATGGTCCGGGAGGAACTGTGGTCAAGCATATTCGGTTGTATCGATATGTAAGGCTTCAGCGTGAACCAGCGTTAATGGGCAGTCTGCTAAAGACTGATAGAGTCTACTTTTGCAAAGAAGTAGAGAATTTGGGTGGTAACGCGTGAGTCTATGCTCTCGTCCCATATAGGGGCGAGGGCTTTTTTGCGTCCAGATATGGAAATAACATGATAGTGATTTAACAATATTGAAGGAGGAATTATAATGACAGCCAAACCTACTTTTTATCTAACAACACCTATCTATTATCCAAGTGACAAATTGCATATCGGTCATGCCTATACAACCGTAGCCGGTGATGCTATGGCTCGTTACAAGCGCTTAAGAGGATATGAAGTTCGCTATCTAACAGGAACAGATGAACACGGACAAAAGATTGAACGTAAAGCTTTAGAAAAAGGACAGACTCCTCAACAATTTATTGATGGTGTAGTAGAAGGCATCAAAAAGTTATGGGATCAATTAGACATTTCATATGATGATTTTATTCGTACGACAGAAGAACGCCATAAGATTGTGGTACAAGAAATCTTTGATCGATTGCTGAAGCAAGGTGATATCTATAAAGGTGAATATGAAGGCTGGTATAGTATTCCAGATGAGACGTATTACACAGAAACGCAAATTGTAGATATCGAACGTAATGCAGACGGTGAGATTATCGGTGGCAAAAGCCCGGATAGTGGACATCCTGTAGAATTGGTGAAAGAAGAATCTTATTTCTTCCGTATGAGCAAATATGCAGACCGTTTATTAAAATACTATCAAGACAACCCTGAATTTATTCAACCCGAATCTCGCAAAAATGAAATGATTAATAACTTTATCAAGCCAGGACTTGAAGACTTAGCCGTTTCGCGTACAACCTTTGAGTGGGGCGTACAAGTCAAAGGTGATCCTAAGCATATCGTCTATGTATGGATCGATGCTTTATCTAACTACATTACAGCTCTAGGATATGGAACCGATAATCCAGAATTATTTAATAAGTTCTGGCCAGCAGATATTCATCTGGTAGGTAAAGAAATCGTACGTTTCCATACGATCTATTGGCCGATTATGTTGATGGCACTTGATCTACCGTTGCCGAAAAAAGTATTTGGTCATGGTTGGTTACTGATGAAAGACGGCAAAATGTCCAAGTCTAAAGGGAATGTAGTAGATCCAGTCACATTGATCGAGCGTTACGGTCTAGATTCACTACGTTACTACTTGCTACGCGAAGTGCCTTTCGGTTCAGATGGTACATTTACACCGGAGAGCTTTGTCGATCGTGTCAATTCAGATCTAGCAAATGATCTAGGTAACTTGCTTAACCGTTCGGTAGCTATGGTCGATAAGTATTGTAGTGGTACCATTCCTGCTTATCCAGGTCGTGTGCTTGAAGTCGATGGTACGTTAGAAGATATTGCTGCACAAACGATAGAAAAAGTAGAAAATGCATTTGAACACTTAGAGTTTTCTGTAGCTTTGACGGCAATTAGCCAATTGATTAGTCGTACCAATAAATATATCGATGAGACACAACCGTGGGTTCTTGCCAAAGACGAAGCTAACCAACCACAATTGGATTCGGTAATGTATCATTTGGTGGAAACATTGCGGATTGTATCTGTATTGTTACAACCGTTCTTAACACGTGCACCGAAAAAAATCTGGGCACAACTTGGAATAGCAGAAGGCGAACTTACCGCTTGGGAAAGTATTCGTTCGTATGGTCAGATTCCAGCAGGTACAGTTGTAGTGAAAGGCGACCCTATTTTCCCTCGCCTAGATAGCAAAGAAGAAGTGGCTTACATCGTAGAAGCAATGGGTGGCGTATTAACAGCTGCTGCTGAAGCAACACCAACAGCTCCAACGACTTCCGCGCCTGTAGAGGTAGAAGAGCAACAAGCGCCTGAGATTAGTATAGACGACTTTGCTAAAGTGGAACTACGCGTAGCTCAAGTGATCTCAGCAGAGCCTGTTAAAAAGGCAGACAAACTGCTTAAATTACAATTGGATCTAGGAACAGAGCAACGCCAAGTGGTATCCGGTATTGCGAAGTTCTATACACCGGAAGAATTAGTCGGACGCAAAGTCATCTGTGTGACTAATCTCAAACCTGTTAAATTACGCGGAGAAGAATCTAGAGGTATGATTTTGGCGGCTTCTCATGGCGATCAATTGACACTAGCGACGGTTCCAGACGGTATGCCTAACGGTGCAATTGTTAAATAAATAAGGCTTAAATGATCAGGTAGAGCCTTCCGTGGAACAGCATATATGGTGTACACATGGAAGGTTCTTTCTATCGTTTGAACCGTGTGCAAAACTTGCCAACTCATGCGAATTAAATGTATGATTATTGAATCAATATTTGCCAAATGAATACAGTATGTAGTGAAAAAGGGGGAGCAAGATGCCAACGCCCAGTATGGAGGATTATTTAGAGCGCATTTATAAATTAATCGATCAAAAGGGATATGCGCGTGTCTCGGATATTGCAGAAGGGTTAGAAGTACATCCTTCGTCCGTTACAAAAATGATCCAAAAATTAGATAAAGATGAATATTTGATTTATGAGAAGTACCGGGGATTAGTGCTGACAAGCAAAGGGAAAAAGATGGGCAAACGTCTTGTAGAACGCCATCAATTGCTTGAAGATTTCCTGAATGTAATCGGTGTTAACCCGGATTATATATACAAAGATGTAGAAGGTATAGAGCATCATTTAAGTTGGAATTCGATTACTCAAATCGAAACATTGTTAGAATACTTCCGTCGTGATCCTTCACGTGTGGAAGCGCTACAGAATCTGCAAAAAGAGCTGATTAGCGACTCGTAAGGCAGGCATCTGTCGATCACTTGGCAGATGTCTTTTATTTTGTTCGCAACTTTGGTACCCGTCAGTCGTCTAATGATATAAGCACCAAGCAACGATTTACTGGAGGTTTTAAATTTATGAAAATGGTTCGTGTTATCGCTGTATTTTTAGTATTGTTGATGATTGTCCCTTCGATCAGTAGTACACTTCATGCCGCAGATTCGGATATTAAGATCATGCTCGATGGAGAACAGATACAAGGGGATGCTGCTCCTTACATAACCAGCAAGAGCAATGTAACCATGGTTCCTTTACGTCTAGTGAGTGAAAATTTGAAAGCTAAAATTGCCTGGAATCAATCCACAAGCACAGTCACGATTACGAGTGATAAGCAAGTACTGGTACTGACTTCAGGTCAGAATACAGCAACGATTGATAACAAGTCAGTAAGCTTAGATGCTTCAGTTGAAATGAAAAACGGTCGTGTCATGGTTCCGCTACGTTTTATCGGTGAAGGTCTAGGTCTTGATGTGAATTGGGATCAAGCCAATCGTACCGTAAATTTAGCTACAAGTAGTTATCAAGGTACAGGTAGTAAAAATAACAGCAGCAAGCCTTCTACACCAGCTACTACCAATACAGGAACAACAGATAATAGTAACAGTGGCAAAGCGCCAACAAGCACTGTAGCCAAAGATGGGCTTCGTGGTGCATGGGTCTCTACCGTCTACAATCTAGATTGGCCAGCGACATCAGGTGCAACCAAGCAAAAACAAGAATTTTCAAAATTGTTAGATGATCTACAAGGGATGGGTATCAATGCAGTATTCGTACAGGTTCGTCCTGCTGGAGATGCATTATACAAATCATCACTTATGCCATGGTCGAAATATCTTACAGGAACACAGGGGAAAGATCCGGGTTATGATCCTGTAGAATATATGGTTGCTGAAGCTCATAAGCGTGGGATGGAGTTCCATGCATGGTTTAACCCGTTCCGTGCTACAACAGATGCTAACACCAGTAAGCTTGCAAGCAACAATGTAGTATTGAAGCATCCTGATTGGGTGATTAAGTTCGATAATAAATATTATCTCAATCCGGGGATTCCAGCTGCACGTCAATCAGTCATTGATACCGTGATGGAAGTCGTCAACAACTACGATATCGACGGTGTACATTTAGATGACTATTTCTATCCATATTCAGAGACAGCTTCTAACAAATTCGGTGATGACAGCACCTATGCTAGTTATAACAGCGGTAAATTCAAAACCAAAGCGGATTGGCGTCGTGGAAACATTAATAGCTTTGTGCAACAGCTCAACACATCGATTCATAATTCCAAACCTGCTGTGAAATTCGGAATCAGTCCTTTTGGTGTATGGCGTAACAAATCATCTGATATCACAGGATCAGATACTAAAGCAGGTGTAACTGCTTATGACACTACCTATGCAGATACACGCACATGGATCAAAAATGGTTGGATCGATTATATCGCTCCGCAAGTCTATTGGAGTATGACACTTCCTGTAGCTCGTTATGATAAAGTGGTAGACTGGTGGGCAAATGAAACTAAAAATACAGGTGTAGATCTGTATATCGGTCATGCTCTTTACAAAATCAGCACTCCTGAAATTGGCTGGAGCAGTTCTAACGAGATCATCAACCAGCTCAAATACAACGAGAAATACAGCAATATCAAAGGTAGTATCTTCTTTAGCGCTAAAGATTTGAAAAAGAATCCACAAGGTGTATTAGCCAAATTACGTTCATACTGGGGATTGTAAAATAGCACAAAAGTAGAAAAAGAGATTTCATCAGCCATTACAATAGGCGATGGAATCTCTTTTTTTTGATTGGAAAAGAAATATTGATAAATTAGAACATTAAAATCTGAGAGCATTATAGTCAGACAGCAAAGAAAAAGCATGATCTGTTCCTCTGTGAGAAGGAAAAATCATGCTTTTTCTTGATAGATATAATCAGCTTTATTGCAACAAGGGCTATACAGAACTGATCTACATTCTATTTATTAATTTAATGAAATTTAGGTGCTTCATCGTCGTCTTTACCTTTGTTACCTTGAATAACTTGAAAAGGATAATTCTTTTTGGGCTTCGATTGATGACTATTCGATGGTCTAGCAGAAGTGGTTTTGTAATTGTTTTTTTGCGAGCCGTTCATCTTGGCCATGGTACGTGCAGAAGGTTTGACTTTAGGTCCTTGATAACCTCGACCAGACATACCAGAAGCTGAACGCATTACCAAAAATAAAACGACAATCAAGATGATCGGTACAATGAGATTCGCCCAATTGTACGTTGCAGGAGAAGCCACCATTTGGAATATTTCAAGAAACAGCCCGACCGCACCTAGCAGAATAGCAACTCCAAATACAATCAGTTGAACAGGTGATTTTCTCATTTTATTATCATCCTTTCACAGGGTCAGGAGAAGCAGTAGTCACTGCCGAACGCACATGTTGTTGTTCAAGCGCAGCGTCTAATTCACGCATACGGTTAAATGAAGCAATTGAAACTTCGATCTGATCCAGTGTCGGTTCTTTGGTCGTTAACAATTGTAACCATAACCCCGGATATCCCAAATACCGTAGAACCGGTACTTCACGTAAGCTATTCGTAAATTTCAAAAATTCAAACGAAACTCCGATAACGACAGGCAACAAAACGATACGCTGTATAATCCGCTCAGTGAGGCTATCCCAACTGAACAGTGCGTAGATAATGACTCCGATAATAACGGTTAATATAATAAAACTGCTTCCACAGCGATAATGTAGACGACTATATTTTTGTACATTTTCAGGGGTTAACTCTTCGCCGTGTTCATAAGCTGTAATGACTTTATGTTCAGCACCATGATACTGAAAGAGTCGCTTAATCATCGGTGTCTGTGAGATCGCCCAGAGATAGATTAAGAGCAAAATAATTTTGATGACACCTTCAAGTAAGGTATGCAGTGCATGATTATCGAAGGCTCTACCAAATAATAAACTTTCTACAAATACGGGAACGAGTGTGAATACAAGCTTACCTACAATGAGTGAAAGGATACCCACTACTGCAACACCAAGCATCATACTAAGACTCATTTTGGATTCTTCTTTTTGCTTCTGTTCTGCATATTCTTCAGGGCTCATCTGATCTTCTGAATACGCATCGGCTGCATAATTGAGATGTTTAGAACCTTTGGCACTTGAATCAATCAAACTTATAATTCCTCGCAACAATGGAATGCGGCGTAATGTTTTGACCCATGACTTATCTTGTCTAGGTACTTCTAAAAAGGTGATTTCACCATCTTTACGTCTTACAGCTGTCACATTCACATTTTTTCCGCCGAACATAACGCCTTCTATTACTGCTTGGCCGCCATAGCTCGGAGGAGCAGATTGTTTTGACAAGTACAGTCACCCTTCCGTAGTTCGACATTACCGTTATTTACGAAATGCCTGATCAAGCTTATCTATTGATCTATAATTGCTAGAAATAAGCCTATCCTTTAATTGTAGCGGATTTGGCTGATTTTTACCAGAATACGCTATCAGCAAGCTAGATAGAATAGATAAGATATTCTACTGCCTATTCTCAAAATTGCAATTGGTATGGTAAAATAATTTTTGGCTATTTCTCATTTTACATTTGTCCAAAATGATCACAATACGAGGATACACAGAACCAAGCAGATATCGTGTTTTATTCTAAAATGCTGAAGGGGAGAGATGTAATTGAGTACACAACGTTTAAATAAGTTACGTCAAGCGATGCAAGAACAACAGTTAGAAGCCTTACTAATTACAAGTAGTGTAAACCGCAGATATTTGACAGGGTTTACAGGTTCGGCAGGTTATGTGCTTGTCACTGCGCAAGAAGCTTACTTATTGACTGATTTCCGTTATATGACTCAAGCGCCAGAACAAGCTACTGCTTTTTCAGTGGTAGAACATTCTGCAAATGTAGTCGATACGATGAAAGAATTGTTGGCTAAAGGCAATATCAGCAAACTTGGATTTGAACAAGATTTGGTGCCTTATAGCAGATACGCAATGTACAGCAAGCATTTAGCACCTGTTGAGCTAGTTCCTGTATCTGGCATCATGGAAGAAATTCGTAATTTCAAAGATGCTGAAGAGATTGCAATTATTGAGAAAGCAACCGATATTGCAGATCGTACATTCAGTCATATTTTGAACTACATCAAGCCAGGGGTAACCGAGCAAGAGATCGAACTCGAAATGGAATCCTTTATGCGCCGTCTAGGAGCTACAGGCACTTCATTTGAAACGATTGTTGCGTCGGGTGAACGTTCTGCTTTACCTCATGGTGTAGCCAGTGAAAAAGTTATCGGGGCAAATGAATTTGTCACTTTGGACTTTGGTGCGATTTATCAAGGATATGTATCGGATCTTACACGTACTGTTTTTGTAGGTACACCGACAGATGAGCATCGCAAAATTTACAATATTGTACTGGAAGCACAGCTGAATACGCTTAAGCACCTAAAACCGGGTATGAGCGGTAGAGATGCAGATGCACTAGCGCGTGATGTGATTGCTTCTCATGGTTATGGTGACGCATTTGGACATAGTACAGGTCATGGTATCGGTATGGAAGTACATGAAGAACCTCGCCTTTCTAAAATGAGCGATACGGTATTATCTCCAGGTATGGTGGTAACTGTAGAACCGGGAATTTATATTCCAGGCTTCGGTGGAGTACGGATTGAAGATGATGTGTTGATAACAGAAGACGGTATTCGTGTGTTAACGCATTCGACCAAAGAATTTACGATTTTACCGGTATAACGAAAAGTTTATCCTGTTATGCAGGATGATGACTATCATTTGCCGAATAAAATACCTGTATATGATGATATAGTATCCGATTGATATGGGGTATAGTACAATATATAGGCTTCATAGAATTATGCAAGAGACCAGCTTTACCACATCTGAGGAGGCGTTATTTTGATTTCAGTAAATGATTTTAAAACAGGTTTGACCGTAGAAGTAGAAGGAAATATTTATTCCGTTTTGGAATTCCAACACGTAAAACCGGGTAAAGGCGCAGCATTCGTGCGTTCTAAATTGAGAAACTTGCGTAACGGTAACGTAGTAGAACGTACTTTCCGTGCAGGTGAAACCATCGCTCGTGCTCAAATCGAAAACCGTGGCGTTCAATATTTGTATGCAAGTGGTGACGAGCATGCATTTATGGACAACGAAACATACGATCAATTCGAATTGAACTCCAAACAATTGGAATGGGAATTGAAATTCTTGAAAGAAAACATGACCGTTAACATCGTTAGCTATCAAGGTGAAATTCTTGGAATTAACTTGCCAACAAGCGTAGAGTTGGCTGTTACAGAAACAGAGCCAGGAATCAAAGGTAACACTGCAACAGGCGCAACTAAAAATGCAAAATTGGAAACAGGACACACGGTTCAAGTGCCTATGTTTATCAACGAAGGTGACGTTCTAATCATCGATACTCGTGAAGGTAAATACGTTTCTCGCGCATAGAACTTATTATTGTACAAGTGAAAGAATGAGTGGCTTTGATGCCTGCTCATTCTTTTTTTAGAATCAAATTACGATAAGGAGTGCCTATATGGACAATTTTGAAGTCGTTTTTGATATACATATTTCCTATATAGATCAACTATTACAACAGGAGCTAGACCTCACGTCAGCCGATATAAAATCTTCTCATTTTTATGATCAAGCTAAAGCGAAAGATATAGAATGGTACGATATTAATTCGTTCTCAACCTTTTTATTACGTGCAGGTACAGGAACTATATTGTTTAAAGCCATTGAACTAGGTACAGAATTAAAAGAAGTATTAACTGTTATTTCATCAGATGGAGAATATATTACGATGGAATTTAATTTTAGAGATACACAGTTGATGTATGAGGGTGTATTAGACTCGAAGAAGTGCTTACATATGCTTACCTACTTCCAAAAATGGATAGAACCATATCACATAAACGCTATCACATTTGGACATGAACCTGCTACAGATAAGGATATGTGCTTGATTGAGATCACAGAACATACTGTTCTATCGCAATCGATTATGGATCAATGGAGAATGAATAGACAGCATATAAAGCAGAATAATAATCTGTTATAGCTTTTTTAATTTACGGGTAGTACTTAACGCGTTCTCGTATTATACTGTTAAAGACTAAGCATGTTCATGCATTATTATGTATGAAACGCCTAAATACGCTGTTCAATCCGGGTAGAATATGGAAGAGATAACATACCCGTATCATGTAGGGAGTGAAGAGGTCTTGGCTTTGTATGTTATGAAATTCGGTGGTAGTTCCGTTGGGGATACCGAGCGCATGCAACGTGTAGCAAAGCGCATTGTTGAGAAGCAAGATGAAGGGCACGACTGTGTAGTAGTTGTTTCAGCGATGGGAGATACAACAGATGATTTGATTGATCAGGCACGTCTGCTCAATCCGAATCCACCTGCTCGTGAAATGGATATGTTGATGACAACAGGTGAGCAGATTTCGATGGCGATGTTATCGATGGCGATTCAGCATCTAGGTCGAGAAGCAGTATCTTTCACCGGCTGGCAAGCAGGTTTTGAGACAGAAGCAGAACATGGTAAGGCACGCATTCGGAATATTCAGCCTGAACGTGTACTGAAGGCAATCGGCGCAGGTAAGATCGTGATCGTTGCTGGATTCCAAGGTATTACAGCCGAAGGCGAGATTACAACATTTGGACGTGGAGGTTCGGATACGACAGCTGTTGCATTGGCAGCTGCAATCCATGCCGATACTTGCGAGATTTATACCGATGTCGATGGAATTTATTCTACCGATCCACGGATTGTCAAATGTGCTCGCAAACTAGAAGAAATATCTTATGACGAAATGCTAGAACTGGCAAATCTAGGTGCGGCGGTACTTCATCCGCGTGCTGTAGAATATGCGAAGCATAACAATGTACGACTCGTTGTGCGCTCTAGCTTTAACTATAATGAAGGAACCGTTGTGAAGGAGGAGACAACTATGGAACAGGGAGCAGTCGTCAACGGCATTGCTTATGATAAAAATGTAGCACGTCTTACAATCCGTGGTGTTGCTGATCTACCGGGAGTACTTGCAAAAATGTTCGGAGAACTAGCAACGGCCAAGATCGATGTCGATCTGATCGTACAGAGCGGTGTGTTAGATGGCAAAGCAGACTTTTCCTATACCGTGAGTCTGGCGGATCGTGAACGTGCGCTTGCTGTGATGGAAAGCTTACGTAGCGAACTTCCTTTCAGTGAAGTCACTTCTGAAATTGATCTAGTTAAAGTATCGATCGTGGGTGCAGGAATGGTAAGTCACCCGGGTGTAGCGGCGCAAATGTTCGCTGCCATCTCTGCACAAGGTGTAAGTATCAAGATGGTAAGTACATCTGAGATCAAAGTATCCTGTGTCATCGAAGCCAGTCGCTTGCAAGATGTCGTGGCTGCACTTCATACAGCATACGGTCTGGATACCGAAGAACAAGCATTTGTAGGCGGGCCTCAAGATCGTCGTTAATCGTATATCAAAAGGGCAGAAACATTCGAAAAGAAAGAGTGTTTCTGCCCTTTTTTGCGAGAAGCTATCGCGCCGAATAAAACGAATTTTGAAAACGGCTAGGATGTGCTATAATACATAGCGTTATGTGTAACTTTCCGTGTACAACGGGCGATGAAGCCAAAGGAGTGAAAAATAGATGTTTAACTTAAATGAAATTAAAGAATTGATTCAATTGGTAGACGAGACATCTGTACAAGAAGTAGAAATCGAAAATGAAGGATCACGTCTAGTGATTCGCAAACCAAGCAAAGCTGAAACGGTATATGTACAGCAAGCGACAACTGCACCTGCTGCAACATCTCAAGTCGTGCAAGCGCCAGTTAATGCACCTACTACAACTTCTGCACCAACGACTCCGGAAGTAGACCCTTCTCTACATACGATTGTATCGCCTATGGTTGGAACGTTCTATCGTTCTTCTTCACCAGAAGCGGCTCCTTTTGTAAGTACGGGTGATAAAGTCAACGATAAATCCACTGTATGTATTATCGAAGCGATGAAGCTGATGAATGAGCTTGAAGCAGAGACAAACGGAACAATCGTAGAGATTTTGGCAGAAAATGGACAACTTGTTGAATACGGACAGCCATTATTTTTAGTAAAACCGGAATAAGCAAGGCACTGCTTTTGCCAAATCCCGGAGGAGGAAACGTAAAATGAAATTTCATAAAATACTGATAGCGAATCGTGGCGAAATAGCGGTTCGTATTATCCGTGCTTGCCGTGAGTTAGGCATAGCAACAGTAGCGGTTTATTCTGAAGCAGATCGCGAATCATTACATGTGCGTCTAGCAGACGAAGCTTACTGTATCGGACCTACTTTATCCAAAGACAGCTACTTGAACTTAACCAACTTAATGAGTGTTGCGACATTGACTGAATGTGATGCGGTTCACCCAGGGTATGGTTTCTTAGCTGAAAATGCAGATTTCGCAGAGATTTGTGAATCTTGCAATATTACGTTTATCGGACCATCTCCAGATGCGATTACACGTATGGGTGATAAGTCTGAAGCGAAGCGTACAATGATTGCCGCAGGCGTACCGGTTATCCCGGGTTCTGACGGAATTGTGGAAGACATGGATGAAGCGATTATAATCGCTCGTGAGATTGGATACCCTGTTATTATCAAAGCAACCGCAGGTGGTGGAGGTAAAGGGATTCGTCTTGCAGAAGATGAAGAATCATTGATCAAACAAATCACAGCCGCACAACAAGAAGCGCAAAAAGCTTTTGGTAATGGTGGCGTCTATTTAGAAAAATATTTAACGTCGATGAAGCATGTCGAAGTACAGATTATTGCGGATAAGCATGGTAATGCTGTTCATTTAGGTGAACGTGATTGCTCTGTACAACGTCGTCGTCAAAAGCTTGTCGAAGAAGCACCTTGTCCTGTATTATCTCCTGAATTGCGCGAAGAAATGGGCGCTGCGGCTGTACGTGCAGCAGTAGCTGTTAATTACTCTGGCGCAGGTACACTTGAGTTCTTGCTCGGACAAGATGGACAATTTTATTTCATGGAAATGAATACTCGTATTCAAGTTGAACATCCAGTCACAGAAATGGTTACAGGAATCGACTTAATCCAAGAAATGATTTCTGTTGCAGAAGGTAATCCACTTTCGTTCCGTCAAGATGAAGTGGTTATTAACGGCTGGTCGATGGAATGTCGGATCAATGCAGAAGACCCTGAGCGTAACTTTATGCCAAGCCCGGGTAAAATTGATTTCTACCTTGCTCCAGGTGGTCCAGGTGTGCGTGTAGATAGTGGTGCTTATCCAGGATATACGATTAGCCCTTATTACGATTCCATGATCGCTAAGTTGATTGTCTGGGCTCCAACCCGTGAACAAGCGATTGCGAAGATGAAGCGTGCATTAGATGAATTTGCGATTGAAGGGATTTATACTACGATTCCTTTCCATATGCGCCTACTGAATCATGAGACATTTGTACGTGGCGATTTTGACATCAAATTCCTTGAGGAAAATGAAGTTTAAGCTCGTTTGTCAATGAATCATTCACATGTTATATTTAGTTTACTTAGCAGGAGGTGTATAGATAAATATGAGTACGTTACCGACTGAATTTGAGCGGACAGATATAGGTGAGATTCAGATTGCTCCTGAAGTCATAGAAGTCATCGCTGGTCTAGCGACGATTGAAGTAAAAGGTGTAGCAGGTATGAGTGGTGGTTTTGCCGGTGGCATTGCTGAATTACTAGGTCGCAAAAATCTTTCCCGTGGTGTAAAAGTAGAAGTGGGACAACGTGAAGCAGCTGTAGACGTGTCTGTTATTGTTCATTATGGACATCGTCTGCCAGAAGTGGCGGCTGAGATTCAACGTAATGTCAAACGCTCGATCGAAACGATGACTGGCTTAATCGTAGTCGAAGTGAATGTGCAGATTCATGATGTACATTTAGAGACAACGGAGAAGAACAGAAGCGAAGAAGTCGAATTTTCACAACGGGTCAAATAAGTACGAAAAGCAATCATAAACCCCCGACGTAACAGTCAGGGGTTTACTATAATGTAAAGGGGCTGCACACTCTTGGCTAAAATTATAGACAGACTGCTGTTGTTTATTTACAGCCTGAGCATTGGAATCTTGTCTGTGCTTGCAATCCTTTTACTAAGTGGCAAAGTGCCTGTAGAATTAAATGATCGGAACGAGCAGAATCTATACATTACGATCGTGATTGTAGCTGTTATCTTATTTTTGCTAAGTATCCGCTTTTTTTATCTATCCGTGCGTTCAGAGCGTGGGCATCATCACTCTGTACATCAACGGACAGAATTTGGCGATATTCAGATATCACTGGAAACGATTGAAAATATGTGCCTCAAATCAGCAGAACGTACAAAAGGTGTACGCGATGTCAAAACACGTGTGCGTGTGATTGAATCCGGACTTGAAATTATGATTAGAGCGATCGTAGACGGTGAAAGTTCGATTCCTGAATTGACCGAAAATATGCAAAAAACCGTTCATGATCAAGTGGAAGAAATTACCGGTATTCCAGTGTCCTCGGTATCGGTATTTATAGCAAATATCGTTCAATCCCCTGCATTCAAAAGCAGAGTGGAGTAGAAGGGAGTTCTCCTTATGATATGGAAAGCCATCTGGGAAACTCACGGAGGACGGATAACAGGTGTAGCCGCAGGTTTATTGTGCGGAGTATTGTATTTGGTAGTTGGCTTTTGGGATATGTTGTTCTTTGCACTGTTAGTGTTCATAGGCTATAGCGTCGGCAAGCACAAAGATATGCGATTAGGCTCTGTGATTCCCTGGGAACGGGTGAATGCATGGATATCGGATCGCTGGCGCCCGTTTAAATGAACCTGTCATACATCATTCCCGGACCACGTATTGGATTATAAATTATACAGCCGGGCATGATGTACGACAGGTTTTTTGGTATGCTAGAGGAATGAACTTATGAATCGATAGATGCGAATAGGTTGTCGTGAGTAAAATATAATGAATTGAAAATAATAAGGTACACAGGATAGTAAGCTGACAATAGCAATAGCTGCTTATCCATACCGGGAGGAACCCAAGAATGAAAAGAAGATTAGCACGTGAGATCGTTGTACAAAGTTTGTATCAGATGGAAATGAACGATGTAAAAGCAGAAGAAGCAATCGAAATGATTTTGGAAGAAGCGGCTCAAGAAAACGAATCTGAAGTTGAAATTCGTGACGAAGCTAAATTAAAATCATATGTGCTTGATATCGTAAATGGTACATTTACAAACAAAGAAGCGATCGATCATCTATTGGAAGAATATTTGAAAGGCTGGCAGATCAGCCGTCTATCTCGTGTAGACAGTCAGATCTTGCGTCAAGCGGTCTATGAAATGGTATTCCATAATGATGTACCTGCCAAAGTCGCTGTCAATGAAGCGATTGAATTATCCAAACATTTTGGTACAGAAGAATCCGGTAAATTCGTTAACGGTGTTCTGGGTAAAATGATTCAAGACTTGGATAAACTCAAAGAAACACACACCAAAGCTGAAGCAGAAACGGAAACACAAGCTGAAGCCGAATAAGAAATTGGAATACAAAAGATCATCAGACATCAACGATAAACGTCAAGCAGTTGAACGATAAAACTTAATTTTCCGAACAGGTAAAGGAGCGATTATCATGACAGCAACAATTATCAATGGTAAGCAAATAGCAGAAGACATTCGTGAAGGTATCCGTCAAGAAATGGAACAATTGAAAACAACAGGTTTCCAACCGGGACTCGCTGTTGTACTTGTAGGTGAAGATCCTGCTTCACAAGTATATGTGCGCCATAAAGAAAAAGCTTGTCATGATCTTGGCTACTATTCTGAAGTACATCGTCTGCCATCAACGACTTCGCAAGAAGAATTGTTAGCGATGGTAGATCAACTGAATAAGCAAGAAAATATCAATGGTATTCTGGTACAACTTCCATTACCGAAGCAGATCGAAGAAAAAGCAATTATTAATGCAATTGCTCCTGAAAAAGATGTGGATGGTTTCCATCCGATCAGTGTAGGGAATCTGGTCATTGGTGATGATAGTCTGTTACCTTGTACACCTGCGGGCGTTATCGAATTAATCAAGCGTGCAGGCGTTGAGATTTCGGGTAAACATGCTGTGGTGATTGGACGTAGTAACATTGTAGGGAAACCTGTTTCTTTGTTGTTACAACGTGAGAATGCAACAGTGACTATGTGTCATTCCCGTACAAGCAATATGAAAGAGTTAGCGAAGCAAGCAGATATTCTGGTTGTAGCGATTGGTAAAGCCAACTTTGTCGATGCTAGTTATATCAAGCCAGGTGCTGTCGTGATCGATGTAGGTGTGAATCGTCTGGAAAATGGTAAGCTTGCCGGTGATGTTGATTTTGAAAGTGCTACACAAGTATGTGGCCCGATTACACCTGTTCCTGGCGGTGTAGGTCCAATGACGATCACGATGTTAATGCAGAACACTCTGGTCGCTGCCAAACGCGCTCACGGCTTGAAGTAAGGAAGGCGGCTGATGGTATGCAGCAGCAAAAAGTCTATTCAATCAAAGAAATAAACAAATATATTCGGATGAAAATGGAATCGGATCAACTGCTATCTGAAGTATGGTTACGCGGAGAAATCTCGAATTTCACTCATCATTCTAGTGGACATATGTATTTCACGTTAAAAGATGAAAGTAGCCGTATCAAAACGATTATGTTCGCTTCTCATAACCAGCGACTTCCTTTTATACCCAAAGAAGGCGCTAGAGTGATGGCAAAAGGAAATATATCGGTCTTTGAACGGGATGGTCAGTATCAATTCTATGTCACACAGATGCAACCTGATGGCATCGGCAGTCTATATCTGGCGTATGAACAGCTCAAACAGAAGCTAGAACATGAAGGGCTGTTTGATCATGGACGCAAACGTCCGTTGCCTGCTTTTCCCAAAGTGATCGGTGTGATTACATCGGGGACAGGAGCAGCGGTGCGGGATATTTTGACGACTATTCGTCGACGTTATCCGATTGTTAAGATTGAAGTCTACCCTGTACTTGTGCAAGGAAAAGGTGCAGGTCCGTCGGTAGTCAAAGCGATTCAGAATTTCAATCGTATGCAAGAAGCCGATGTACTGATTGTGGGTCGTGGTGGTGGATCACTGGAAGAATTGTGGGCGTTCAATGAGGAGATCGTTGCTCGTGCGATTGCTTCTTCTAAAATCCCGATCATTTCAGCAGTCGGTCATGAGACGGACTTTACGATCGCTGATTTTGTAGCTGATCTTCGTGCTGCAACGCCTACAGCGGCGGCAGAGCTAGCCGTACCCAATATCAATGAATTACGTGCGCAAGTAGAGCAACGTCGTAGACAGCTCAATCAAGGGCTGTTGCGTCTATCTCAGCGTCAACGGGAACGGTTAGAGCGTCTACGCCGTGCACCTGTATTGTTACATCCTCAGCGTCATCTGGTACAACATATGACGAGATTAGATATGCTTGAAAGACGGCTAACCAGTAGTCTACAGCGCCGTGCGCATATGCAGCGTGATCGTCTGGGACGTTTCAATCAGCGATTAGCCCGTCATAATCCGCAAGAACAATTGATCTATGCTCGTCGTCGTACCGATACGGCACGTCAACAATTGGAGCTTCGTATGAGTAGTATTTTACGGCAAAAGCAACAAAAGTTAGGCTTTGGCATGAAGCAACTGGATGCGTTAAGTCCACTTAAAGTCATGGCAAGAGGATACAGTCTGGTCTATGACGAACAAGAGCAACAACTGGTCAAATCGGTACAACAAGTGCAACAAGGTGATCATATTATCGTCAACGTAGAAGATGGACAATTGAATTGTCAGGTGACAGAGATCAAGGAGGCGGCAACCGATGGCAAAAGCTGAAAAAGAAAAAGAGTTAAACTTCGAAGAAGCAATGGATCGTCTGGAAGAAATCGTCTCCGAACTGGAAAATGGAGATGTTCCACTGGAAAAAGCAATCGACCTTTTTCAACAAGGAATGAAATTATCTCAAATCTGCGGTTCGAAATTAGAGCAAGTGGAACGTAAAATTGAAATGATCGTAGAGGAAGATGGCGAACTACGTAAAAAGCCATTTGATACCTCAGAAAGCGGTGGCAGTATTGACTAGTCGTCCGGATCTACAAACATATATGCAAGAGATTGCTACTTATGTGGGCGATCAATTGAAATTCGTGTTACCGATTGAATGGAGTGTACCGGTTAATCTGCAAGAGTCGATGCAATATTCGTTAATGGCAGGTGGGAAAAGACTGCGTCCATTGTTCGTGATTGCAGCAGCAGAAGCATTAGGAGGCAGTCGTGAAGCGGCTTTACCTGTAGCTTGCGCTGTAGAAATGGTGCATACGTATTCGCTTGTCCATGATGATCTACCGGCAATGGATAATGATGATTATCGTCGGGGTAAGCTTACCAATCATAAAGTTTATGGCGAAGCGATGGCGATTCTAGCAGGTGACGCATTGTTAACGCAAGCCTTTTATACAGTCACTCAAGCGTCCAAAGCAGGAGTATCCGCAGAAGCGTTACTTGCGATTGTTAGCGATATGTCTGAGTATGCTGGGCCTCGTGGTATGGTTGGCGGTCAGGTGGCTGATATGGAAGGCGAGCAAGGAATGACTGAGATTGCTCAACTCGAATATATCCATTTGCACAAAACAGCTGATCTATTTATGTTCTCGTTAACGGCTGGCGCACGTACAGCAGGTGCAACGCAGCAACAACTGGATGCTTTGCGTCGCTTCGGTTCTGATCTCGGTTTAGCTTTTCAAATTCAGGATGATATTCTGGATGTGATTGGAGACGAGGCATTACTGGGTAAAAAGACACAAAGCGATATTAAAGCTCAAAAAGTGACTTATCCTTATTTTATCGGACTAGAAGCTTCACAAGCAGAAGTAGCACGCTTGACGGAAAGTGCGAAGCAAGCTCTAGCAGAAGCCAATCTGGCAGATTCACAACGATTAACCGAGATTGCTGATTATCTGGTAAAAAGGGACCATTAATCGTAAGAAATGATCATTTTAGTTCGTCTATACGTATATAGGATAGACATTCACTATTCAGGAGCATTCACACATGCATTTTCGAAAAAAAGGGAATGTTGTGATATAGTGAATAATAATATAAAAGATAGATGAAAAGTTGGACAAGGTAAACATTATAATTTTAAAACCAATTGGATGTCGATAAGCATTCAACAAGGAAAGCGGGGAAATGGTGTGCTGCTTCCACAGATTCATCAACCAAGTGATCTTAAAGATCTAACAACGGAACAATTAGCCGATTTAGCAGGCGAGATTCGTCAATTTCTGATCGAAAAATTGTCAGTAACTGGCGGGCACCTTGCTTCTAATCTGGGTGTAGTGGAGCTCACCCTGGCACTTCATTATTTGTATGATAGTCCAAAGGATAAAATGATTTTTGATGTTGGACATCAAGCGTATGTGCACAAGGTATTGACAGGACGGATGGATCGTTTTGATACATTACGTAAATACCAAGGATTATGTGGATTTGTAAAACGCAATGAAAGTGAACATGACGTATGGGAAGCTGGACATAGCAGCACTTCTTTATCCGCAGCTATGGGTATGGCACTTGCACGTGATTTCAAAAAAGAAGATAACAAAGTTATCGCTATTATTGGTGATGGTGCGTTAACAGGCGGTATGGCATTCGAAGCATTGAACCATATCGGTCATGAACAACGTAAATTGACAGTGATCTTGAATGATAACGAAATGTCGATTGCTCCAAACGTAGGCGCAATGCATAAATATTTGGGCAAGATTCGCTCGGATAAAAATTATTTGCGTGCAAAAGACGAAATGGAATCATTGATCAAAAAGATTCCAGCAATCGGCGACAAAATTGCTAAAACGGCTGAAAAGCTTAAAGATACACTGAAATATGCTATGGTATCTGGCGTATTGTTCGAAGAGTTAGGATTTACCTATTTGGGACCTGTGGATGGTCATGATCTACCGAAATTGTTGGAAACGTTGCAACAAGCAGACAATGTAGAAGGACCTGTATTAATCCATGTGGTGACGATCAAAGGTAAAGGATACTTACCAGCTGAAGCCGATTCTTACAAATGGCATGGTATTACACCATACAAAATTGAATCCGGTCAAGTGCTCAAAGCAGCAGGCGGTCATCCGATGTATACCGAGGTATTTGGTCAGACATTGATCGAACTTGCAGAACAAGATGAGCGTATTGTGGCAGTTACGCCAGCAATGCCTGGTGGTTCTGGATTGTTCCCATTTGCAGCTCGTTTCCCAGATCGTATGATTGATGTAGGGATTGCAGAGCAACATGCAGCAACGATGTGTGCGGCGCTTGCGATGGAAGGCATGAAGCCTGTATATGCAGTGTATTCTACCTTTATGCAGCGTGCTTATGATCAGATTGTACATGATATTTGTCGTCATAATGCCAATGTGATGTTCGCTATTGACCGTGCTGGCTTTGTCGGCGCAGATGGCGAGACGCATCAAGGCGTATACGATATCGCATTTATGCGTCATATTCCGAATATAGTTATTATGATGCCGAAAGATGAGAATGAACTTCGTCATATGATGAAAACAGCTGTCGATTACAATGATGGCCCTATCGCTTACCGTTACCCACGTATTAGTGGCTTAGGTGTACCATTGGATCAAGTGCTGACAGCGATTCCGATCGGACAATGGGAAACGGTACGTGAAGGTGAAGGTTACGCGATTCTAGGTTCTGGGCCGATGGTTCAACTTGGACTTGAAGTAGCGGACGAACTGAAACGTGACGGTATGAACATATCTGTCGTTAATGCTCGCTTTATGAAGCCATTAGATGAGCAATTGTTGCTTGATCTAGCAGCAAAAGGTACACGTATGCTTGTAGTTGAAGAAGCTTCACAAGCAGGTAGTATGGGTAGTGCTGTGCTTGAGTTCTTTGCTTCTAAAGGATTACACGATGTTGCTGTAGGCATCATGGGTGTACCGGATGAATTTATCGAACACGGTAGTATCAAAGATCAGCAACGTGAAGCTGGATTAACCACTGAAAATATCGCTACCGCTCTCAAAGCGCTTGCGCCAGGCGAAGCGATTACTTTTCACAAAAACTCAGTTTAACATTTGTATCTCTACACCATAAGATCAACAGAAGCGAAGCGGAGGGCATTCTTTCCGCTTCGTTTCATGTTGTTATTTCATTTTGCAAGCTAGGAGATATCCAATCATGGCAAGTGACAAAGAACGAATCGACGTCTTACTCGTCGAACAAGGCTACTACGAGAGTCGTGAGAAAGCCAAGGCAGCAATTATGGCTGGATTGGTCTACGCAGGCACAGAGCGTCTGGAGAAGCCAGGCATGAAGATAGCTCGTGACACCGATCTAAATGTCAAAGGTTCGGTTCATCCGTATGTAAGCCGCGGTGGATTGAAGCTAGAGAAAGCATTGAAACATTTTGAAATTCCTATGACAGGACGTACCATGCTTGATATTGGTTCCTCTACAGGAGGATTTACCGACTGTGCACTTCAACATGGGGCAGAATACGTATATGCAATTGATGTAGGGTACAATCAGCTGGATTGGTCGCTTCGCAATCATCCGCAAGTACAAGTGATGGAACGTACCAACTTCCGCTATATGACACCGGATCAACTAGAAGGACCACGACCTAATTTTGCAAGTATCGATGTGTCATTTATTTCGTTACGATTGATGTTGCCGCCGCTGAAAGAATTGCTTAATCGTCCTGCTGATATTGCAGCGCTGATCAAGCCTCAATTTGAAGCCGGTCGTGACAAAGTCGGTAAAACAGGCGTAGTGCGTGATCCGAAGATTCATGAAGAAGTATTACTGCATGTTCTTACGTTTGCAAGAGAGATCGGATATGTACTCAAAGGCGTAACGTTCTCCCCGATTACAGGCGGAGAAGGCAATATCGAATTTCTAGCTCACTGGTATCTACCTTCCGGTGAAGGGGACGATACGATCGAACAATTAGATGTTATTGATATTCCTGCGCTTGCTTCTCAGACAGCCCTTGAAGCCGCTCATACATTCCGCGGTGGTTCAGCCAAAAAGTAAAACATTCATACAGCATGACCTATATCTATGCAAGCACAACAAAGACCTGATGTTCGGTGTATGTTACTGAGCTCAGGTTTTTTTGTTCGCATGAAGCGATTCAACTGGAAGAAAAAACTAATTCCAAAAGACTATTGATTTACGAACAGGTATTCCTATATAATGAGAACGAACGTTCCGACTATAGCGCTTAACACTACATGTGTAGCCTATCTGCCAAATGGCGAATCGATCTGATCGATATCGCTTAGGCTTGGACCTTCTCGTTCTGGATGTTACAATAGGATAATCTGTTCGGCTAATGATCAATGATCCTCATATCTACAGTATTTTCCATTCACAAAAAGGAATCTACGTATATGTTCACGAATAAAGATGGATGAGCATATTCTGTGTAAGATGCATAAATACACAGAGATAGAGATAGCGGAAGGTTAACACTATAGAGAGCACATCACAAACGGAGGTCTTTATGAAGGGACAACGACATATCAAAATACGGGAGATTATCACCCATCAAGATATTGAAACTCAAGACGATTTAGTGGAAGCATTGCGTAATGCAGGCTTTCAAGTCACCCAAGCAACGGTATCAAGAGATATCAAAGAATTATTACTAATCAAAATTCCAACGGATGACGGAAGGTATAAATATTCATTACCAACGGATCAACGTTATAACCCGGTGCAAAAGTTAAAACGTGCATTAGTGGACAATTTCTTGCAAGTAGATTTTACAACTAATCTGGTGGTTATGAAGTTCTTACCAGGTACAGCAAATTCAATCGCAGCGCTGATCGACAATATGGAATGGCCTCAGATTATGGGAACTATTTCAGGAGACGATACGCTACTGATTATTTGTCGTCAACCGGAAGACAGCCAACAGGTCATTGATCAAATTATGAGCTTTATTTCATAATCATTGATGTCGTTGTAATTGATACGTTAATGTTCGGCTCGGCACACAAGTTGCCAGCTTAACCGCATGAGCTTGCTCCATATCGGTCTTAAAGCGTTGCTCCATAGTCTTTTATACGAAGAGGAGTGAGGCTCATGCTAGTTATGCTGAGCATTAAAAACCTGGCTGTTGTTGAAGAAATCGACGTTTATTTTCATAAAGGATTCCATGTACTGAGCGGTGAGACAGGTGCGGGTAAATCAATCATTATTGATGCATTAGGTCTGATTGCAGGTAGTAGAGGTTCAGCGGAATTGGTACGTTACGGAAATGATAAAGCTGAGATGGAAGCGTTATTCGAGTTACGTGGCGATCACCCCGTATGGGATACGATGTCACGACTTGGCATTCAGGGAACCGCAGAAGAACATCTAGTCATTCGCCGTGAAGTTACAGCGAGTGGTAAGAGTACTGCGCGTATTAATGGACAGTTAGTGAATCTGACGATGTTGCGTGAGATCGGTGAGCAACTGGTCAATATTCATGGACAGCATGAGCACCAATCTTTGATGAAGCCAGAACGTCATCTGAGCTTACTCGATACATTCGGATTTGCAGATATTAATCCATTAAAAATTCAATATCAACAACAATATACAGACTATGCCAAAATCGAACGTGAATTACGTGATCTGCAAGAAACAAGCCAGAAAACGTACCAGATGCTTGACCTATATCGCTTCCAGCTTGAAGAAATTTCTTCAGCAGGACTAGAGATCGGCGAAGATGAGCTATTACAGGAAGAGCGTCTACGTCTTTCTCATAGTGAAAAAATGATGGAAGCTATCGTAGGTGGATATCATTCAATCAATGGAGACGGCGGTATGGGTTCTGTAACGGTCGCTATTTCTCAACTGGAAGATGTCACTCGTTACGATTCCAAAGCGTTAGATCCTATTCTAGAGCAGTTACAATCTGCTTTTTACCAATTGGAAGATGCAGCTTACCAATTACGGAGTTATCGGGAGAATATCGAATTCAATCCAGGTCGTCTAGAAGAAGTAGAAACTCGTCTGAATCAAATCTCAGGTCTGCGTCGTAAGTATGGAGACAATGTAGAAGAAATTCTAACTTACTATGAGAAGATTCAACACGAGACAGATCTGCTTGAAAATAAAGACGAACGTCTGGCTGAAATGATAGAACGTCGTGATCGCTTACGTGATAAATTGCTTCAGACCGGTGAGAAACTAAGTAAGGTTCGTCGCAAAGCGGCAGACGAACTTGCTAGTCAAGTCGAAGCAGAACTGAAACATCTACAAATGGAGCGTACTTCGCTACGTGTCAATATGGATTATATTGATGATGCGAATGGACCAGAATGGAATGGACGTCATATTCGCATTACCCGTCAGGGAATTGATAATGCAGAATTCTTGATCTCTCCGAACCCGGGTGAACCGTTACGTTCACTGGGTAAGATCGCTTCTGGTGGTGAGTTGTCACGTATTATGCTTGCTCTGAAAAGTATATTTGCTCGTCATGATCAAGTTCCTGTACTGGTATTTGATGAAGTGGATACAGGGGTTAGTGGTCGGGCGGCACAGTCGATCGCAGAGAAATTGTTCAAATTATCTGCTGATTGCCAAGTATTCTCGATTACTCACTTACCTCAGGTAGCTTGTATGGCAGATCATCAATACCTAATCGAAAAGCATATTGTTGGAGATCGCACAGCGACTCGTGTGACTTCGCTTCATGAAGATGGACGTGTAGATGAACTTGCACGGATGCTTGGTGGAGTAGAGATTACAGAGAAAACCAATCATCATGCTCATGAAATGTTGAAGCTGGCGGAAGCTCGCAAAGACAGTTCTACGTATGCGGTACATTAAACAATCTTGAAATCAAATGCTCAGGTCAAAGGAAGAGCTTAACGCTCTTCCTTTTGTGTTATACATATAGAAAAGGAACGTTTATCAACCAAGTTAGCAAATATGGAAAAATAATCCGCTTTTTTACATTCGACAGCAGGAATACCCTTGTTGGTGTCGAAAAGTATAATAAAGAGTCCAAAACAGTCAAATTTCTGTGGCGACTTGATGATCACAGTACTTCAAGTTTAAATATATTTTCTGCTTGTCCCCCAAAATTATGAATGTAAGTACAACAAACCGCTATGCCATAGTAACAGAGAACTTATAAGGAGGAATTATAACGTGTCAGATATTAAAGTATTATTAGCGGACGATAATCGTGAATTTACCAATATGCTTGCTGAATATATTTCCAGTCAAGAAGATATGGAAGTAGCAGGTATAGCATTTAACGGAGAAGAAGTATTGCAAATGATCGATCAATTACCAGAGCTTCCAGATGTATTGATTTTGGATATTATTATGCCACACCTCGATGGATTGGGTGTGTTGGAGCGCTTGCGAGACATGAATCTATCTCCAGCACCGAAGATCATTATGCTAACAGCATTCGGTCAAGAAAATATCACGCAACGTGCGGTACAACTGGGTGCATCCTATTACATTCTTAAGCCGTTCGATATGGAAGTACTGGTGAGTCGTGTACGCCAATTGGTAGGATCACCGATTACCAATAGCGGTGGCAATATGCAACCGGGTAATAACAGCAACAGCATGGGCAACAAAGTGAATAACGGTCTACCACCTGTAACCAGAGGTAAAAATCTGGATGCGAATATCACAGCGATTATTCACGAGATCGGCGTTCCTGCACATATCAAAGGCTACCAATACTTACGTGAAGCGATCACGATGGTCTACAACAATATCGAGATTCTAGGATCGATCACTAAGACATTGTATCCTGCGATTGCAGACAAGTTCAAAACAACCCCTTCTCGTGTAGAACGTGCCATCCGCCACGCCATCGAAGTGGCTTGGACAAGAGGGAATATTGATAGTATCAGTCATTTATTTGGCTATACGATTAATATTAGTAAAAGTAAACCTACCAATAGCGAATTCATCGCGATGGTAGCCGATAAGCTTAGAATTGAGCATAAGGTTCCGAATTAATTGTCTGTAATATACAATGAAATAGATTGAAAAATAGCCCTTATTTCTAAGGAACAGTATTTTAGAAATAAGGGCTATTTAGTATGTAAACTAGTATTATATTGAAATAATGATATCACATATGATATCATTATTTCAAAGAAGGAGTTGTTGTTTATGTCATCTATTGAAAAAATAATAGATAAAATGCGAAATCAACCAAGAGGTATATCGTATAGTGAAGCGGCAAAAGTGTTAATCTATTATGGTTATGAATTAAAACGTAAAAGAGGTTCTCACAGGATATATGGTGATCCCCATGGAAATGTATTTGTTTTAAAAGAAGAAGATCCTTTAAAGATTTCATACATAAAAGAAATGTTAGATCGATTGATAGAAGATTAGACTTTAAATCGTATAGATATTAAATAAAAGGAGTGAACAGGAATGAGTAAAGATATAGAGTATTATATGAATCTTCCTTATACTATAGAAATTACTAAAAGAAATGACGGAGATGGTATCTATTATTTCGCTAGAGTTGAAGAACTTTCTGGCTGTCACACCGATGCACCTACCATTGCAGAAGTAATCGCTGAATTGGAAGAAATACAACGTGATTATTTAGAAATCAAGTTAGAATCTGGTGCAGAAATTATAGAGCCAAACGAAGATTTGCCATCTGGACAAATACCTTTGCGTATGCCTAAAACAATGCACAAGCAATTGCTCAATGCTGCTAAAAAAGAAGGCGTATCCGCTAATCAATTTGCTGTTGTCCATTTAGCTCAAGCTTTAGGAATACCAGGGAATACAGTTGGAGAAAAGTTGAAATTATAAGTAAGGTAGAGTTAAGACCAATACTGACCATAGTATTGGTCTTTTTTGTTTATATAAATTTTTCTAATTATATAATGTTAATCATTCAGAGTAATTTTGAAAGATGAAACTATTGATTTCTCAAAGAATTCATCTATATATTTTAAAATAGAAGTTATTGAATGGCTAATTTAAATTAGAACTTTAGGATATATACCTGAGATTATAATTGCTAAAGATTTAAGGAAGAAGATACCTAAAAAAAAGGTCAAGAATTCTTAACTTTTTTTAATAACTTTATTGTTAAATCAATTATTTCTAAGATTCCAATATAATTACTTGATAAAAGAATTCAGATAGTTACATTTGAGTAAGATTTCTTCTTTTCGTATATTTTTTAAAAGTATATTAA
>NZ_MDER01000071.1 GCF_001721045.1 Paenibacillus nuruki
GTTTTCATATGTTGTAGATATAGGTGGAATGATTCTATTAATTGACGTATTTCATATAAATGATAACATTTCTAAAATTTTAGTGAATATAATAGTAATTGTTCTTAATTATTTTATTAGTAAGAAATTTATATTTAAGTAATGATTATTATCATTATTAAAATAACTATAGTGTAGAAGGAGTATCATTATGAAATTGCTTGTTACTGGCGGAGCCGGTTTTATTGGCAGTAATTTTGTTCTATATATGTTACGTGAACATCCCGAGTACCAGATTATCAATGTAGATGCGCTTACGTATGCAGGAAATTTAGAAAATTTAAAATCGATCGAAGGTAATCCGAATCATACGTTTGTGAAAGCGGATATTGCAGATACAGCAACAATGGATCGCTTAGTTGCAGATGGTGTAGATATCATTGTTAACTTTGCAGCAGAATCGCATGTAGATCGTAGTATTTTGGAACCTGAAATTTTTGTAAAAACAAACGTTGTAGGTACTCAAGTACTTCTGGATGTGGCTAAAAAATATAACATCACCAAGTTTGTACAAGTGTCTACAGATGAAGTATACGGTTCTTTAGGCGAAACAGGGCTCTTTACCGAAGAGACACCGATTACACCAAATAGCCCGTATTCAGCAAGTAAAGCAGGTGGAGACTTATTAGTACGCGCATACCATGAAACATTTGGTTTGCCGATTAATATTACACGTTGCTCTAATAACTATGGTCCTTTCCAATTCCCTGAGAAGTTGATTCCATTGATTATTTCTCGTTCTTTGGCAGATGAAGCATTGCCTGTATATGGGGATGGACTTAATATCCGCGATTGGTTGTATGTAGAAGACCATTGCAGCGCGATCGATCTAGTTATTCATGAAGGCAAAAATGGAGAAGTCTACAATATTGGTGGTAACAATGAACGTACAAATATCCATATCGTCAAAACAATTTTGGAACAACTGGATAAACCCGAATCGTTGATCAAATATGTAGAAGATCGTTTGGGTCATGATCGTCGTTATGGTATTGATCCTACTAAAATTATGAATGAACTGGGATGGAAGCCTAAGCATAATTTCGAAACAGGGATTAAAGAAACGATTCAATGGTATTTGGATAACAAAGATTGGTGGACACGTATTGCTTCTGGAGCCTATCAAGAATATTACCAACAGCAGTATGGTGATCGTCTAGGAGCTAGTCAATGAAAGTATTAGTAACGGGTGCTTCTGGACAACTTGGAGTGGATACTGTCAAAGTCATCCAAGCTAAAGGGCATGAAGTATTAGGATGTGATCGCCAGACATTAGATATTACAAATCTAGAACAGTGTCAGCAAGTGATCACTTCTTTTGGGCCAGAAGTCATTATTCATTGTGCAGCATATACGGCAGTAGATGCTGCTGAAACGGATATGGATGGAGCTTATCTAGTGAATGCTGTAGGTACACGGAATATTGTTATAGCAGCAGAAGCAGTACAAGCTAAAGTGATCTATATCAGTACAGATTATGTATTTGATGGACAAGGTATACATCCTTATCACGAATATGATAATACAGATCCTCAAAGTATTTACGGTAAATCTAAACGTGCGGGTGAAGTGTTAACTCAATCTTTATCCTCACGTTATTTTATTGTGCGTACTTCATGGGTATACGGGCTACATGGTAATAACTTTGTCAAAACGATGTTGAAATTAGGTCAGGAAAAGCCACAGCTTAAAGTTGTTCATGACCAAAAAGGTTCACCAACCTATACAGTGGACTTAGCATCATTTTTGACAGAGTTAATGGAAACTGAGAAATATGGTGTCTACCATGCTTCTAATAGTGAATCATGTACATGGTATGAATTTACACAAGAAATATTTAAGCAAGCTGTTGATATTCTGGGTGTAAATATGCAAGCGATACTAGAACCATGTGCAACTAATGAATTTCCAAGACCAGCTCCAAGACCTGCTAATTCGGTGATGGAGCATCTATCTATACGGACAAATGGATTTACAGATATCCGTTCTTGGCAAGAAGGTTTAACTGCTTTTTTGCATGAGTATCAATATACGTTAACTTCTTCATAATTTTAAAATATACGCTTGATTTATAACAAAAGCATCATTTGAGTAGGAAAGCATCCTAATCGAATGATGCTTTTTATATTATAACTATGAAAGTGGGTCTAGATCACAAATTCTGTTACAATAAACTATGTAAAGACTAGTTTGTATTATCAAAAGAAAAGAGAATGTAAATGATACCCGTATATTCAAGTCCCAAGATGCAGGTCCTACTGTCTACTTATAATGGAGCCTTATACATAGCAGAGCAATTAGATAGTATTTTACAACAAGAAATAGAATTAAACATTTTGATACGTGATGATGGATCAAAGGATAATACTTTAAATATTCTTCAGCAATATAGAGAGAAATATCCTAAGAATATTCATGTCATTGAAGGATCTAATGTAGGAGTCATTGCGAGCTTTTGGCAATTGATGAAAGCAGCCGATCCTCAAGTAAATTATTTTTGCTTTTGTGATCAAGACGATGTATGGATGCCGGATAAAGCAAATCGTGCTCTTGAGCAATTAACAATGATTGAAAATACAAATGAGTCTATACCTGCAATGATTTTTACCGCTACACAATTAACAGATAGTGAGCTCAATCCAACAGCGATTTGGCCAAGCATGCCTGAGAAAGCTCCGTCTTTTTATAATGGACTAATTCAGAATATAGCAGTAGGGGCAACGACTGCTTTTAATCAACAAGCTCGTGTGTTGCTGTTAGATACTCATTCTCCTGTAGATCAATCTTTGATTTTAATGCATGATTGGTGGATGTACATTACAATATCTTGTTTTGGAAACATTCATTTTGATCCAGAACCCTCTATTTATTACCGTCAACATGATGGTAATGTTGTAGGTGGAGAATCTACCAAACTGCAAAAAATCAAAAAGAAATGGAACAGTTTTCGCAAACATAAAGACAAAAAGTTACTGGTACAGCAAGCTAAAGAATTTAAACGTGTTTATGGCGATCAGATCACGGATCCTCAGATGAAACAACAACTTGAAGCATTTATTGCCCCACGTTCGACATTGATGCAACGTATTCAGTATCTACGTCAATGTCAGCTTTATCGACAATCTAGAACAGAACAATGGCTTTTCCGCTTTTTAATTTTGGTAGGCTATATTTAAGAAGGATGATAGAATCTATGCAGATTTATCTTTTTAAGATATAGATATGCTATAATGCCAGTAGATTTATATTTTAGTCAGGAGCGTTACCATGGACGTTAGCATTTTAATTTTAAATTATAATACTTGCCAGCTTACACTTGATTGTATACAGTCTGTGTACCAATCGCAGACTCAATATGCATATGAGATCATTGTTATCGATAATGCTTCTAGCGATGGTTCCGCAACAGCGATTCCTGCTGCCTATCCAGAACTCAGTTTTATCGCTAATACCGATAATGTTGGATTTGCTAAAGGGAATAATCAGGGAATGAAGATTGCGCAAGGACGATATATACTACTACTTAATTCCGACACCATCGTTCAGTCTGATACTTTAGAGACGATGGTGTCTTTTATGGATGCTTATCCACGGGCAGGAGCTTCAGGCTGTAAAATTGTATTACCTGATGGATCACTTGATAAAGCATGCAAACGAGGATTCCCTACACCGGCAGCGTCATTTTATTATGCATTTGGATTTTCGAAATGGTTTCCAGATAATCCACGCTTTAATGGTTACCAACTCGGATATTTGAATCCAGATGAGTCTTACCCGATTGATTCATTGGTAGGTGCATTTATGTTAGTTCGACGTGAAGTCATCGAACAGATCGGTGGACTGGACGAATCCTTTTTTATGTACGGAGAAGATATTGATTGGTGTTACCGCATCAAAGAAGCGGGTTGGGAAATTCATTATCGGGGAAATACACAAATTATTCATTATAAAGGTGCAAGCAGTCGTCGTAAACCTTTCAAAATCATTTATGAGTTTCATCGAGCAATGTGGCTCTTTCATCGTAAACACTATCGGCAAAAGTACTCTTTGGTTACGAACAGTGTTGTATTTATCGGTATTGGAGTCAAACTAATGTTGTCACTGATAAAAAATAAATTATTACCTGCTAAACCTACTTTATCGACAGAAGCAGAAAGGAGAACGTAAATATGATTCGTAAAAATCAACGTTTTTTAACCCGTCTGTATATTTTAGCTGATTTTTTGATCATTCAGTTTTCTTTTCTACTTGCCTGGTTTATAAAGTTTGAAAGTGGCTGGTTTGCTTATGATACTCCTATTGAATTTGGAGCTTTACCGATCGAGACATATGCTCTTTGGAGTATAGTATATGGTGGTATAGCGATCTTAATTGGCGGAATGAGCACACTATATTCACCGAAACGTAAAAAACGTTTTGCTGATGAATTGCTGAAAATTTTCCAAACGCATCTTGTGAGTATTTTCGTACTATTAGGTGCCTTATTTTTTGTAAAAGAAGTCAATATTTCTCGTTCTTATTTGTTTATTTATGTGATTCTAACGTTGATGCTTATTATGGCTTATCGCTACGTGATTAAAAAAGGTCTAAAGCGGGCGAGACAACGTGGATTTAATAAACAGTTTGTTTTGATCCTCGGAGCAGGTTCACTCGGTAAACGATTTTGCAATAACCTAGAACAGTATCCAGAAATGGGTTATGAAATTGTTGGATTTTTAGATGATTATTTAGAAGATAATGAAGCTGAACCGAATAAGTACAAACCGATTTTAGGTAAAATGGATAAACTCGGTGAGATTTTGCATACGATGATGATCGATGAAGTCATTTTAGCTTTACCGTTAGATGCACATCATAAATATCCAAGCATTATTGCTGAATGTGAAAAAGCAGGCGTCCGGACTTTAATTATTCCAGATTTCTTTGATTATCTACCTGCCCGTCCATACTTTGATAACTTTGCGGGTATGCCTATGATTAATGTACGTGATATTCCACTCGATATTGCAGCGAATCGTATTTTTAAACGATTATTCGATATTGTCTTTGCATTAATAGCGATTATTATTACATCACCAATCATGATTATTGTAGCGATTGGCGTACGAATGACTTCACCGGGGTCTGTCATCTTTAAGCAGGAACGTGTAGGACTGAATCGTCGTAACTTTACGATGTACAAATTCCGCTCGATGCGTATTATTCCTGAAGGGCAGATTGATACAGGCTGGACGACAGCCGATGATCCGCGTAAAACCAAATTTGGTGCTTTTATTCGTAAAACAAGCTTAGATGAGCTTCCTCAATTTTTTAACGTATTATTTGGAGATATGAGTGTAGTTGGACCTCGTCCAGAACGTCCATACTTTGTAGAACAATTCCGTGATGAAATTCCAAGGTATATGATCAAGCATCATGTACGTCCTGGAATCACAGGGTGGGCACAAAGCAATGGTCTACGTGGAGATACATCGATTGAAGAACGAATCAATCATGATATTTTTTATATTGAAAATTGGTCATTATTGTTTGATATTAAAATCATCTTCAAAACGATCCATAATGGATTTGTAAATAAAAATGCTTATTAAGAAAACGACCCTATTAGATAGGGTCGTTTTCTTATAAAGGATGAATTTTTATAGCATTTTCGAAGAGTTCTTCATCCCAATAATAAAGTGGATTATCAAAATCAGACATTAAATGAATTGCTTTACCTTTTCTTTCAAACCATTTTTTACCGTAAGGTTCATAGGGGAAATGATTAATATAATAATTACATGTTTCTTCCCAATGTTGAATCGATAAAGACTTTCCATAATGTTGACAAAGGAATTTAGTTACTATATGAAGATTCTCAGGGAAGTTAGGCTCTCTCGAGTCTTTTCCAATATATTTAATGTAAGGATTATTACTTTTCCAAATCATAGCTATATCTCTTCGTTCAGGACCAAATTTTTTTCTGAAGTTTAGTAATTCTTCTCCTTTTTTAAAAGGAGAAGAATCAAACGGAGTGAGATAAGCATCAAATAATGAAATTCTCAAAATATCAATATCTAACGCTTTATCTGATAGTAAAAAACCTCGTATATCACCTACAAAACGTTCATCAGCATCTGCATAAAATAACCATTCTGGTTTGAAATTTTTTGAGAATTCTACTAGTAACTTTCTATGATTAGTCTCACTATTCAATCTATCTTCTGAATCAGATTCCCAAACAAAATTTCTAATAATTCCTACTACTTTTTCATGATTAGATATAATCTCAATTGTTTTATCTACACTTGCATCATCAAAACAAATAATCGCATCACAATGTTGAGATAAATGATCTAATGTATCTTGAATAATTAATTCTTCATTTCTTATTCTTATCATTCCTAATATTTTTATATGTATAAGTACGATATTTATTCGTCTTTTTGTAAAATGCATTAATTATGTTCATAAAATCTCCTTTACAATAATATATGAAGTATTATATATGGATTTGAGATTTGTTAAACAATATAAATTTGTTCCCCTAAAATGCGAACAAAAAATTGACACTGTGCATCGGCTATCATAGACTTAATT
>NZ_MDER01000072.1 GCF_001721045.1 Paenibacillus nuruki
AACCTTATCTGTAGGAAAAGAAAAAAAATCATTTATAATTCCATTTAAGCCTATAACGCTTTTTTCGATTCCTAGCAATGCATATACTGGGCTTATAGCTTTAAAAATATTTAAAGCTAGTTGCTCAATATGTTTAAACTTTTCCTGTCTTATAATTTGTTGAGTTTCTTCTTCTATTTTTTGAAAATTTAAAGAGATAGATACTTCATAAGAATCAGTATCTAAAAAATTTATAATCATTCGTGCTGGTATACAATGATCAATCACCATATCTAAAGATGAAAGAACATATTGTTCTAATAACTTATAGGAAAAATTTTGGGTAATTTCCTCAGCACCTTCCCAAACCAAATCATAATTAACTACACTTGGGGAAATTAATAATATGGTAACTTCTTGAAATTGAGTATTTTTTAATTCTAATTCATTTAATAACTCAAATACTTTTGAAGTATTATAAGGCATTCTTAAGCACGCAGAAATATTTATATATTCACCATATCCAAGATCCATATTCTCGCCTCATTTCAATCCAAATTTAACCATTTGTGCATCACCTAATTTAACTACTGTTGCAACAAGCCCTGCTTTTGTTCCATTTTTATAAATATAGACAGCAATATTATATCCATTAGAATCTATACTATAGTAACCTTTTACACTATCCTGTCCTAAGCTATTATCAAACGATTTTATAGGTTTGGATAATAGCTTGCTTATATATTCTGAAAATTTTTGTTTGGTTTGATTATTCCAATTGCTTGTCCAACCAAAATCTTTAGCATGCTTATAAGAATGTTGAAGTCTTGAAGTATCACTAACAGCATATTCTATCATTTCTGAATTCAATATTTTTGGTAGATCACATCCATCAATATTATGAACCCAAATATCCAAATCACTTACAAAATACGTATGGAAATCGTCAACCGTGAAATTATATACTTTCACTTTTTGATCATGTTTTACAATCTCAATTTGATCAATCGTGAGCGTATGACCATTACTTTGTTTCAGTTGATCTCCTACTTGTAAATCAACTGCAACGACCCATCCTTTGCCTTCGACCCAAAATGGATGATTATCTGTCGTTTCTATAATTTCATGATTCACTGTTAATTTATACGTTATTTCTTTTTCATTACGATAAAGAGCGGTTACTTTCTTGTATGCTTGTTCGCCCGTTTCTGCATTTTTAGAAAGAACTTGATCCCCAATTTGAATATCTTCAATGGGTCTCTCTCCATCTTTTGTTTCAATTTCTGTACCTGCTACAAAACAATTACAAGTCGTCTTCGCCATTTTGGCAGCATTTTCTCTCGTCGTTAAACCTACCATTTTTACAGTAGCAGTCTCAATTTGACTTTTGCCTGCTTTAATGACTTTATAAGCTACTTTGACTGTTCCTACTACAGGAACCATACCTGCTGCTGATAAAGATGCTTGAGTGTACTCCCCTTCAGATAGATAGAGTATGCTGTTGGCTCCTCCACTGAATACAGAGAATACAGGGATAGCTTCGCCCGCTCCTAATATTTCATGTGCAACTTCTGATGGGCTTGCATTCGGATCGACAATCTTTAAGCGATCCATAGTACTAAAGAATTTCTGAAGACTTGTTTCTCCATAATTTTTTCTAAACCATGCTTGATAATCTTGCTGAAGATCACCTACACCTACATTTTCAAATGGATATACATATCTTTTATAGTATTCTTTACATAATCCACAACTTTGAGCTTCTCCTGCTTTGACTAAAGCAGTATTTGGTGTTCCATCAAATGTAGTGGGTGGAGTTGGATAACGTTTTCCGGTTGAAGGTCCATATATTTTTTTGTTTTTTACTATTATTTCGGATGTGACAACATCCTCTCTAGCAACTCTCCAAATTTCATCACCTGTAACTTTAGGATATACTACTAATTGATAATCTCCATCTTTAGCATAAAAATAGCCATCAGAAACTAATGCTAAAATATCTCGTGTTTCTTTTCTAACGGTACCATCCCAATCAAGTTTCATAGTGGATACTCCACTTTGTCTTGTTAATGTTTTTTGATAAGCTGTGTATCGATTGGTTAAACTTCCACTAAGATGTTTAGGATAAATTTGATAAGTAATACTATCAAATTTATTTTTATTACTATAAATTAAAGCTGTATATACATTTCTGCTTCCATTTTTACCTGGTGTAAAACTTTGCGGTGTAGTGCTACCATTTCCTCCTGGATCTTCAGAGGCAATAGAGAAATCATTTTCTTCACGTTCTGTAGTCTCAAATTTGTTGATGTACAAAGAAATTTTATAAGTTCTACTTATATAATTTTTAGCTGAGGATATACTCCATGTACGACCTAAAGTATTATCTACCCGGAAATAATATTCTCCTGCTGATAGCCAGAATACTTTCTCTCCAGCTGAGCTAAAAATTCCAGAAATGCCCCCATTTTTATTTTCAATATTTCCAACACCATCAAAAATATTGATATTAACTTGTTCGGCAGAACTTAGACTTACACGATAAAAATCAACGTCATATAAAGAAGTGCTCTGAAATCTTTGTCCTCTAGCATCAGTCGAATATAAATCATCCCATTGCAATACTTGAGCTTTAGATTTCTCTGATTGAAAAGCATCCTCTACCTGTACTTTAGCTTTCATAGCTGTACCAGGAGTTTTATTCTTAACTACAAGATAATACGTGGTTCCTGCTTGAAGTGTTGTTTCGACTTTAGACCATGTAGCACCATATGGTTTCTTACCTTCTACATTATCATTTTCATTCATTAGAGAACTTAATGCCGAGTCACTATAAAGAGCTATATGAGTGTCTTTAATAGCAGAATTTCCCGTATAATACGTAGTGAAGAAACGATATTTCCCTGTTTCGGCAGGTGTAAATGCAAAGTAAGAACTTTCATCGGCAACGAGTGAAATATCTTTGTATTCTTGATTTTGAATAACCGGAAAGTCTATTGGCATCGCACTAACCATTAAGCGTGCGTATACTTTGTCGTAACTTTCGATCTTAATATAATAGGGAGTACCTTTACTTAACTTGAGTTCTAATTTAGAGAAATCATCTCCACCAGAATCATCATCTGTACCGCTTGGAATCATCTGCTTCATGGAAATATCACTATATATCGTCATTTTTGTATCGTTACGTGTATTTTTATTGCCTTTATAGTAACTGGTAAATAACTTATAGTTAGCAGTTGCTCCGGGTACAAACACGTAGACTGTACTCTCTTTTTTCGATTCATCAATATCTTGTGCTTCATCTACCGTCAAATACGGAATTGTTGAGCTAATAACTGTTGCTGTGATACGTGCTTCCAGAGGAATACCATCGAATCCAGAAAGAAGAACATAGTAGGTTTTTCCAGCATCCAAAGGAATTTTTAATTCTGAAAAAGTAGTATCACTATAATCATCATTGTCAAATAATAGAGTACTTTGAGAAGCATCTTCAAAAATCTTCAGATTTGTATCATTTTGGGTATTTCGATTATGATATCCGCTTGTAAATATACGATAAATTCCTGTTGTTGCTGGTCTAAAACTAAATAATTGTTCTGAACCAGCAGGTAATTGAATATCTTGTGGATTATTCACAATTAATTCAGAGACTTGCGTTGTCTCACGAATAGTAGTGAATGCACTTGTGCCTGTTTCATATACAGCGGCTACGCTTAATGAATAACTAGTCAAAGAACGTAGACCAGTAATATTAAAAACATTATCTGTTGGTGTTGCGACTATATTTCCATTTACTTTAACAATATAAGAAGTTGCATTTTCCATAGCATCCCATGTCATATTTATACTCGTATAGCTTGGGAATGTTGTTACATTTTGAGGAGCCATTAGAGTAGGTGCTACATAACCATCGATCGATAGACTATAGTTTTTATTGCCAAAATAATCATTGTTTCCTTGCACTTTTAAATAATAGGTTTTACCTGCTTCTACTCTGATCTTTGTACTATTTTCTTGTCCAGAAGAAGCTTCTATAGAATTTAATGTATTTTGATTGTTATCATAAGAATTTAAAAGAAATGCTGAGCCACGAGTCGAACGAAGTGTTACCGTTGCTTCGCGTGTGTTTGTAGCTACAAATTTGTAGTAATCTAAATCGTTTTCTACAGAGATATAAGAAGTATACGTACTACCTTCATTAATTAATCGTGCTTGAGCAAATGTATTGTTATTCTCATACGTATCCGATACTTCGCCTTCAACGGGAGGAACGACTTCCGGAGAGGTCACTGTAACATTAAATGTATCGTCTCCAAAAATGCCGTCATATCGATAGCGAATTTCATAGGTGCCTGGTGGTGTATCAGCTTTCGTATTCCAAGTAAAAGGAATATCTACATTAAGACTTGGTCTTGTTATTTTTTTTGTAGCCCCACCAATAACTTGAGATGGATTAGAAGTAGGTGAAACGGTAATTGTGATCCCCGTATGTACATTTTCCCCTTGTAATCCACCATTCAATTTTAAAGAGACGGTAATCGGCTGACCCGCTGCCACACTTTTCCCATTACCTAAATGATCATAAGAAGCTAGTGTCAAATCGCTATCTACTACTGGTTCTTCAACAGGTACAGTAAGAAGGGATGGATCTTCACCATCTGTTAAAGGAGCAATATTTCCATCAATGATACCTAATGCTTTAGCAACGTTGATAAGCCCTTTACCATACTGATGAGCTTCACCTAAGGAAGTCGCTGTTTCTGTAAGCCGATCTGCCACTTGGTTAGCAGTCCAGGAAGGGTTATGTTCCCATAATAATGCTGCCGCCCCTGAAGCAAAGGCAGTTGCAGAAGATGTTCCTGAAAGAATAGCATAATCTTGGTGGTTATAAGTACTAAGTATATTCGTACCAGGTGCCATTAAATCTAAACCTTCCCCTGTGGAAGAGAAAGTCGCTCTTGCATGAGATGTGTTGACTGCCCCTACTCCAATAACGCCAGGATATTGAGCAGGGTATCTAACGTTATTTTCACCATTTCCTGCATTACCTGCTGCTGCGAATACAAGAATTCCTTTCTCTCTTGCATTTTGAATCGCTTGTTCTAATACATCACTATATTCCACACTTGTAAAACTTATATTAATGATATCGATATGATGATTAATCGCCCAGTCAATTCCTTGTACAACTGAACTAGTATAACCTTTACCTTTAGCATTAATGACTTTAACTGAATATAGCTCTACGTTAGGTGATACTCCAACGATACCATACGTATCGTCTACAGCAGATATCGTTCCAGCCATATGAGTGCCATGACCTTGATGATCTGCATAATCGGTTTCATCTTCTACAAAAGAAACGCCATCTTTTACATTCAATTCAGAATGCGGAGAAATACCAGTATCAAATACGGCAACTTTTACTTTTTTATTTGTTTTATCTGGTTTGGGAGCGAGATTAGCACCAATGGAGTATACGCCCCAAGGGATACTTTGAGGTTGCTCTTTTAAATCTTTGGTTTCTACTTTATTTGCTGCGAGTTCAATCGGTTGATCTAACTCTACATATTCAACGGTTCCTTCACGAATGAGTTCATTCACATCGGTAGGAGTCAGATCAGCTAAATAGCGATCTACACGAGGTAACAGGATAGCATCTTCTAACTGAGGAGGTGTTGTCTCTGCTTTTAACGTTTTGACATTTGATTCATTCAAACGAACGATGTATTGTTGCTCTTCTTCTTTAGGTAATACAGGGAAAGGAACCTCTGGAAATACTTCGTACGTATTTTGATTAACAGTGGATTCTTTTTCTGTTGGATCTGAAGCTGAGTTTTCTGTCTTTGTGGCTTCTGTATTACTAATTACTTCACTTGTACTCTCATCTGCGAACGGAGTACTTTCTTCTGCTGCATATACACTTGGATTGATCGTTTCGATCAATAAAAGTAATGCAAATAATAACCCCAGTATTCTTTTCATTTTTTTCCTTGATTCCCCTTATATATAAAAATAGTGTAACTGTTTCGATTATATGTAATTTGTGTATAAAGATCTATACCTTTTTTACTAAATTTTTCAATTTACCTAGGTATTATATACTATAAAATTCCAAATATAGATAAAATTAAAATTAATTTACAAATTTTATGTTTAAATAGATTTAATTATAAAAAAAGATGTTCTCATATTAATGAGAACATCTTTTTTAGTTATTTTCGATAATAATCCAATCGTTGTTCTAACGTCCCTGTATGGAACTCTAGTAAATGTCCATCCGGATCGCGGAAATAGATGGATTGTCCTTCTCCTTCTGGATTACGCTGTCGTCCTTCTTCTATCGTTGCACCTGCTCTTTGAAGTCTAGCTCGTAAAGTGTCTAAATCTTTTTCTTTTGCTGAAAAAGCAATATGAGTATATGACTGGTGAATCTCTTGTCTTGGTATGTCTTCTTGTAGATTCAATGCTAACCAAATACCGGCTATTTCAAAATAAACAGTCTTTGGTTTAACCAGTAACGGCTGAACAGCAAATACATTAATATAAAAAGTCATCGCACGCTCCATATCAGCTACCGAAAAGGTAATATGCCCTATCCCACTGATAATAAGCTCTTCCTTCTGATCTGGATCAATATTTATATTTTTTAGTTGAACCCTCGCATCCCAATGCTCTGGTTTATTTTGATAGGAGCTTCTCCATTGGCTTCCATTCTCTAACCAACGTTTGCGATATTCCTCTACACTAACAGGATCGCTCGCTCCATCATTATCAAATCCTGGCTAAAAAAAACAACATTCACATATTTGATAACTTGGAAATCCATCTTCCCATTGTGGTTTATCTAATTGATCATATCCACATACAGCACATATGTATTGTCCCATCATTTTCTCCTTCAATATCTTTATAAATTATTTAGTTCTAATCATGCATCATTGTCTACAAATATGCTATACTAACGAAGCAGTTTTTCAAGTTTTATCCTGAACAGAAGATAATCCGCAGTGTACTGAAAAGGACTACTTTCTACTTACATGATAGGTAGCAACGTAGTTCCGCACAGGGCAACGCGGGAGAGGTTCGCGAACTCCCTCTATAAAAAACTATCAATCCTGATCAATGCGTGTATTTCAAAAGAAGACTCTGTCTTTTTTAGCATTGATATGAGGTTTGTTTTTTGTTGGACAGGTTCATGGAACTCTCTTCTTCCCGAAGGACAACAAGATATAGGGTGTTGAACGTTTTGCTGATTAGAATGATGCAGATCATTTCTTTTCTAAGCAAGTGGTCTTCGTGCTAGTGTCTTGATATCCCTTTAAGGAAATGGAGAGATTTTTTTATGCTTAAAAATCAAAAAGCGGTTGTCGTTTTCAGTGGTGGCCAAGATAGTACAACCTGTTTGTTCTGGGCAAAAGAGCAATTTGCTGAGGTAGAAGTGGTGACTTTTAACTACGGTCAACGCCATAGTGCAGAGATCGAAGTAGCCACTCAAATTGCACAAGAATTAGGTGTTGAACAGACGATTCTCGATATGAGTCTACTGAATCAACTGGCTCCTAATGCATTGACTCGTTCGGATATTGATATTACCCACGAAGAAGGCGAATTACCAAGCACATTTGTTGATGGACGTAATTTGTTGTTTTTGAGTTTTGCTTCGATTATGGCCAAACAAAAAGGAGCACGTCATATCATTACCGGTGTCTGTGAGACCGATTTTAGCGGATATCCAGATTGTCGCGATATTTTTGTTAAATCACTCAATGTAACGTTAAATCTGTCGATGGATCACCAATTTGTTATTCATACTCCTTTGATGTGGCTCGATAAAGCTCAAACATGGGAAATGGCAGATCAATTAGGTGCTTTTGATTATGTACGTGAAAAAACGTTAACTTGCTATAACGGTATTGTAGGCTCCGGTTGTGGAGAATGCCCTGCTTGTAAATTACGTCAAGCTGGACTGGATCGTTATCTTGCAGAACGTGAACAATCTAATGACTCTACTGAAGGTGCACGTCGATGAATCAACCGGGACCTTTCCGTATCGTCGAGAAGTTGCAACAGTATGGTACAGATATTCAACACGAACAGCTCCGCTACCATCGTAGACGGGTGCTTGTCAATAAAGAGTTTACCTTTGATGCAGCGCATCATTTACATGCTTATGACGGCAAATGTATGAATTTACATGGTCATACGTATCGAGTGATTTTTGGTATTAGCGGTATCCCTAGTGATAACGGGATCGTAGTCGATTTTGGGGATATCAAAAACATCTGGAAAGCTCATATCGAACCTTTTCTTGATCACCGCTATCTCAATGAAACGTTGCCTCCAATGAATACAACGGCTGAAAATATGGTCGTGTGGTTATATGAACAAATGGAATTAGCACTGCAAAGCGAACCTTATGCAGGGCAAGTCGAAGGCGGACGTGTAGAATTTGTACAATTGTATGAGACACCAACCAGTTATGCAGAAGCAAGACGGGAGTGGATGCAAGCATGAGTACAACATTTAAAGTGAATGCGGAACAAATCGCCAAAGCCAATCAATTAGCAGGTTCAGATACAGATAATCATGATCATTCCGAACACCCTCATACACCGAAAATTGCTCCGATTCCGGTACTTGAGATTTTTGGACCTACTGTTCAAGGTGAAGGAATGGTGATCGGGCAAAAAACGATGTTTGTGCGTACGGCTGGTTGTGATTATCGTTGTAGCTGGTGCGATTCTGCTTTTACATGGGATGGTAGTGCCAAAGATCAGATTATGCGTCTAAGTGCTGAAGAAGTGTATGCTCAATTGTTCGACATTGGTGGAGATCGTTTTAACCATGTCACGATTTCAGGCGGTAACCCTGCTCTGCTTCCTCAATTGGGACAACTTGTACAATTGCTAAGTGAAAAAGGGATTCGTACCGCAGTCGAAACACAAGGTTCCAAATGGCAAGATTGGTTGACTGACATTAATGAAGTTACGATTTCACCGAAGCCACCAAGTTCTGGAATGACCACTAATTTTGAGGTGTTAGACGATATTATTCGCCGTCTGGAGCACAATCAGATCAGTCGATATACAGCGCAAGCACAAGAAGCACCTCTTTCTTATGCGGGAACATCCCAGTTTGCTCATTCGTTTAGCCTCAAAGTCGTGATCTTTGATGAACAGGATCTGGCTTATGCGGAGAAAGTACATCTGCGTTATCCAAATGTACTGCTTTATTTACAGACGGGTAATCCTGATGTGACCAGTGCAGATGATCAGATTGCAGCTTCTTTATTGAAGCGTTATGAGTGGCTGATTGATCAAGCGATGGATATGCCTGCTTTTAACGATGCTCGTATTTTACCGCAATTGCACACTCTGGTATGGGGCAATAAGCGCGGCGTTTAGCAGAATATGATATACCCTATTTTTTTACGTAAAATGCTAGAAGAAGTACGATGAAAGTAACTATATATTTAGAGGAGATTAATTTCTATGTCCGGAAGACAACCCGATGAAATGCAAGATTTAACACTGCTTGGCAATCAAGGAACCAAATACAATTTTGAATACGATCCAAGTATTCTTGAAAATTTTGATAATAAACATCCATATCGTGATTACTTCGTTAAGTTTAACTGCCCTGAATTTACAAGCCTTTGCCCGATTACAGGACAACCTGACTTTGCAACGATTTATATTAGTTATATCCCTGATCAGAAAATGGTAGAAAGCAAGTCACTCAAGCTATACCTATTTAGCTTCCGCAATCATGGTGATTTCCATGAGGACTGTATGAATATCATTTTGAATGATCTTGTTAAATTAATGGACCCTCGTTATATCGAAGTCTGGGGTAAATTTACGCCACGCGGCGGGATTTCTATTGATCCATATACCAATTATGGTAAGCCCGGAACGAAATACGAGCAAATGGCTGAACACCGTATGATGAATCATGATATGTACCCTGAGACGATCGATAATCGTTAAAACCTAAAAGTTATACTTAAGCTAATGCTAACCAGCATTAGCTTTTTTATGATTTGAATCAAATTTTATATTAAGCACACCAACCGAAAAAATTACTCACTTCATTTTGGGGAATTTGTTATATTAAAGTAAATTATAATTACTAATAACTGTTTGTATTTGTATACTAGCTTCAATGATTTCACAATGAAAGGTAGTGATCGAATTGAAAAGAAAGAGTGATCTTTTTTCGAGAGCTGTAAGTTCAACTCATTTTAGTTATGATGATACAAAGAAAACACCAACAACCTCTGCATCAATTTCCAAAACTTCATATTCTAAATCTAGTTCAAGTCCACATGTATCTATACTACAATTGCAAAAAAATTTAGGAAATCAGCATCTAAAAAAATTAATTTTAAAAAATCAACTATCTACTTCTAAAGAAACGATTCAGCGCATAATAGATACTAAGACAGGTGAAGAAGTTCCTGTTAATTGGGACAATATTACTGAAGAAGAATTTAATTTGATTAAACACAATATGAACGAAAATATCTGGAAACTAGACGACAATGACCTGAATCAGCTGAGGACAACTTTTAGCCGTTTAGAATATGAAAAAAATAAAAATAATCCTATTAATCCTGATACTTGGTTTAACCAGCTTCATACTATTGAGCAAGAGTCAACAAAAATGAATATTGAAGAAGATCACACCAACACCGATGAAGATAATGAAGATTCAGACTTTGAAGCAGATGAATTTGATCCGAATCAACAAGAAATATACGATGATCTGTATACAAAGTATCAAGCAAAAGTTAAAGAAAAAAACAAAAAGTTACCTGGTCGTTCTGTTCAAGGTGATTTACTCGAAAAATTTAGTTCAATTTACTTTGCAGATATGGGGATAAACGAAATAAATGCTAACACTTATATGAAAAACATACCCGGTATTGACCATATAAGAGATGATGATCAATTTCCATTTACTCAAGATAAATTGCATATGGGAGATACCGGCAATATGGTACAAGTATATAGAGCACATTATGCAGATCGCAAAAATATGGCCACTAAATTTATGAAAGCATCTGTTGAAAGAACTAAAAATGGTACTCTCGCACAATCAGCCATAAAAATCGAAAATATGTTAAACGATATTTTAAAAAATAAAAATTGGCAAAATAAAAATGTATTTCAAAATATAAAAGATGAAATTACGCAATTCAATCAAGATTACGATGATGCTTTAGACTCTGAGTCTGATTTTCCAAGTATAGATAATTTAGAAGATATTATTGATATCATTGCAGACGGTATCGGATTTTCTGTACCAGCAGATGTATGGGAAGCGATATATCTTCTTAAAGAAGCATCTAGTTTGTCTCCGCATGAGCAAATAAGCAATGAAGAAATGAAAGCTTATATTCGCATAGACATGAGAATTGCAGATTTCCAAACTCTTTTTGATAATATGAGCGAGGTTGCTAATCCATATCATTATCGCTCTACTGAAAAAGATGCAGATTATAACCCAGAATAATAACTATAGATTTGAAATAAATATCTATCTTACTACTTAACTATTTCAAAATAATATTCAATATTTAGTACACCAAAAGCTTTATTTTATTTCACATCTTGGTGAATGAGATGAAGCTTTTTTGT
>NZ_MDER01000073.1 GCF_001721045.1 Paenibacillus nuruki
ATACTTGTAACTCCGTAGGCTCAACATATGTGTGCGTCGGCAGCTGCAGCTGTGTATAAGAGACATTAATAATAGTTTGCACTATTTTTAATACCGCTTGTTCTATAATTGCACTATTAGCAATAAGCAATGTATAAAGTAAATACTTAGAGAATTCACTAATCTGATTTTCAAAGGCATGTAACCAAACTTGAGTTGGATTCTCCAGAGTTTTAATTAGACTATCAGTATAATTTTCTGGGGCAAATATTGTTTTGTCTAATTTAACAGTCATCAATTCAATTACCCTAGGATTATAATTAGGGTGGTTAATAATTCTGTTGTATCCCTTATCTTTTAATATAGAAAAAATAAATTCTTGTTCTAAGTTTGAAAAAAACAAATGATTGTACAGGATTTGCGCTTTGGATAAGACCGTATATTTAACTAAATCCAAAATATGTTTTCCAAGATAAAAATCATTTCTGCTAAACAGCTCATATTTTTGCTTAGCTTGATTAAGAATGTATTCTCTGGTTGTCATAATCAACTTATGGCTATTACTACTTCGAATTCTTTCAATAAAGGTATACAATCTTCTATCTTCATTCTTCTTAATAGTCTTATCTAAAAAATTACTTCCAAGAAAATCATCATAATAAAATACTTGTTTTTTTTCTTTTATAAACAATTTGTTTGCTTCTTCAATATCCTCTGATATTTCAATGACTTCAAAATCATTTGCCAAATATTCATACACTAACATCTTAGCTAACGTTGTTTTTCCAACTCCCGGATTTCCTGAGATAATAATAAAGTTTCTTTCATTTAAAATATTCACTGCCCCATTAAAACTTTCATTTTGCACAAACATTCTAATATCATTATTGATATTTTCAACGAGGAATTCAGAACGGTTAATAATACTACCATTGAGAATTTTATTAAGAATTTTGGTACTAGACATCCACAATTTATAATATTTTTCTTCTATCCCTTCATGTAAACCCAATAAGTTATTGAGATCATCTTTTCCATATATATCAGAAGAATTTAAAATATACGGATGAAATAACTTATGAATTTCATCTTTATTGTTTGGCGTCAAGCCAGCAGATGTTACAATGATATACCTGTTAGGTTTGATTTTATTAACCTTTTGCAGTTCTTTATTTAGATTTCCTTTTAAGGCTCTATAATCCTTATATCGTTTGCATTGTACTAATAGGGTACCACTGTTGTTAAAAGACCCCCTTAAATCAATACCATTATCTTTGCCTTCAGTAAAACTCTCGAGAAAAAAATTGTAATGTTTTTGAAGTAAATCTCTGGATAGTTCCTCAAATTCTATAGCGGACAGATTAAGAAAATTATATGTATTCACAATGTTCCTCCTATGTTCAAAATTTTTCTGTTTTTTGCTGACATCCTGCCACATTTCAAAATAATAGGCAGTTATTTATAAATCAAATCTTATTTTTGTGAGATACATTTTATTTTAGATTTTTATATTCCTCCATATTCTTATAAAAAGTGTTCTTCTTAATCCTCAATAACTCAATTAACTGCACAGATCTATTTAATTTTTCTCAATTATGAATCCAGTATCAGTTTCTGTTCCTTACCTAAATTGTCTATATTAATCTGCCAAAACACTTTCCTTTTGGTTTCCAATAGAGATACCTTTAAATCGTTTTTTGCTAATATTCTTTGGCTCTCTTTGACCTACAAAGGATAGCGCTTGCAGTACCAAATCACCCAGAATGTTTTCAATGTTTCCAATATGTCCTTATAATAAGTAGTATTCAACACGCATATCTATAACCTCTATATGCTTTAATTTTTCAAGCGATATGCTCCCAGTCTTTTTTAAATCCTTACTATTACGTCCAAACCGATCAATTTACTTTATATACCATGCGCAAACATTGCTTCAAAGTTTGATACTGAGGATAATCGAAGTCCTTGCCGTCCTCTTTATCTACGAATATATCTTGTTCAGTAACTACAAGCTACTTCATCTCATATAAATGTCTACCAGAACTTTGATCTTTAGCAGACACATGTATGTAAGCAGATATTCTATCTGTGCTGAGCATCACTTTCTCTTTATAGTATCTAATTATACCTAGATTTTTTATAAAGGCATGTTTATTTTATAAACGTTTTAATTATATATAGGATAAAAAATAATAATTGCTTTATAATTTGTTATTTTTTACATTTTCAAAAAAAGAAAATGTATGATGCTACATACTAACATGGAGTAAAGAAAGGATAGCATAATGAATAGAAAAGGAGAATGAAGAAAGTTCTTAATTACAGTACGTACATAAATACCTTTAAGGTATTGACGATGATACCAAGATTAGTATATTACTCAACAAGCATATTTGATAAGGATAATCCTTACCAAATATGCTTGCTTCTTTTAGTATTGCTAGAGTCGCAATAATCATTTACTCTCGATAATTATAGTGACTTTTCACTCTCTGTTTAAGTCTTAGATAAAAATTTAGTATTTGATTGGTAATTAAAACCTAAATTTTCACACCTTTCTTTAGTAACTTATCTTTCTTGGCTGGACTATTCTTAACCACTTCAAATTCAACGATGTAATCAAAGAATGCTCTAATCTTCATTAATTTGTTATTGATTATTCCAGTACTATTACCTTTTTTTTGACGATGCATTAAATAATTCCAAACGTGAAACTTAGTGATAACTTGGTTAACAGTACAATCCTTAACAAACTCGCCTACCATATTTTCATAACTACAGATATTTACCTTAGTCGTGTTTTTGAACTTCCGATCATCCAGAAAAACTTGAAATGTAAATTTTAATAATAACAAACACTAATTAATAGTTTTGGTAAATAGTATTAATTTTATTATTTATAATTTTAATAATGGCTGTTTTATGATCCTCAAGTTAATTGAGTCTAAGATTCACTCTACTAGATATAGGATATAAGGAATTTAAGTCTTATATCCTGCCACCCATGCCACTCATATTAGGAGTGGTCTACAGGTTTTGGCTTGTCAGCGATTACCGCTTAAAATATTTGCTTTAATCAGATATAAGTTATTATATTATAAGAAATTTAAAAATCACGCTAGTTATAGTAACAGCAAACAATAAACTAGATAGATCAGAAAAGGCTATCATTTCAGAAAATTTTCTACTATCTAATTGTTTGAGATTGGTAATTTCTTTTTTAACCGAAACTTTATTACGACTTTAATATTTCGATAGTGTTCTGTATTTAATAGCCAAACTCTAATATTAATTATTATAGAATTGTACTTTAGTGTATACCTTTTCTTTTCTTAATAATTTTAGTCAGCTGATTTATTAGATCGCGCTGCAAATTATTAGTACATCAACTGGCATGTCCTGGATACATCGTTTTCACTTAATTAAAATCTCTAGGATTTCC
>NZ_MDER01000074.1 GCF_001721045.1 Paenibacillus nuruki
TCAAAATTAGCTTCACTATTTAATTGTAAAATAACGATATTTTTATGAGATACATCTATCCGAATATATGAAGTACTAACATTAAAAAAAGTATATTCATTAAGAAACTCTCCATTTTTTGCTTCATCTATTAGATTTATTATTTTATTTAATTCATAAGTTACAGGAATAGCTTCACCCGGTAATAAAATATCAAATTTGGCTTCTTCAGCTACCAAAGGTAACACGTTATCTTCGTCAAAGATTGAATATCCCATATACGCAATCTCTATGTTATTTTCATCACAATATGATCTTATATTTTCTATTTCACTTTGAAGATTCTCAGTTTCAAAATCCATATTTTTCTCTCCTAAGGTTTAATAAAATTATCATTATTTGAAAAATTCCTCAAAAAAATTGATTAGTTGTTTAGTATGATTAGCTATTAAAGGAAGTGCTTCTACAATTTTAGGATAACTAGCAACAGCATTATACAATCTTAATCCATAACCAAAGACAGTCAATGCTAATCTAATATCAATCCCTTTTTTTTGTGCTTGTTCTTTATTATTGGCTTTTTCCAATTGCTTAAGTCACCCTGAATGGTAGGGACTACCCCAAACATTTTACGGTCTTTGTCAATTATCATAAAGCATTAGAAATTTTGTTTTGCATCTTCATCATCCTTAATAGTATTTGTGAAACTAGAGGTTTCCCTACCTAATATAAGTATTTATTCGCTATTCTTAACATCAATTGGCTTCTCTGCATTAATATTAAAGGATGGTTATTTGGTTTCGAATTATACATGATCGTTGTATTTGCGTGTTCGTGTATTTTGTCTAAATCCCCTTACCATATTGAATTTCTATTTTGCCAATTCAAAATATTTAACATATGTGCTGCAATAGTTATTCGCATTTTTCATTAATTCTTTATTATTAATTACTCTACATATTATACTATAATTAGAAATTTATTCATTGATTAAGAGGAGAATATAAGATGGCAAATCATGATTTTAATAGCCCCTGTTGTTGTAACGAGTGCTGTACTATTGATTATGAAGTACATTGCCCAAATTGTTCTCTACTTCATGTATTTGATGTAGTTAGGTCTCATAAAGATGGTAGCGAAAAAGGGATATTTTATTATGAATTTTTCACACCAGATGAAGCTGGTGAAGATTTTAAGTGTAGTTGTGGTCATACAATGACTGATCTTAATTATTATACAAATTATAATATGAAGTTAACAAAACTTCGTCGCGATTACTTAGATCAAAAAGCAAAAGCTAGAAAGTGTACAACATGTAATAAAATTGAAGTTTTTGATCATTTGCCCTATCCCTGGACAACTGTAAAGCTTAAAGAAGTCGATCAGAGCCTCTTATGTCAAGAATGCTATTCAGAGTATCATCTGACAACGCTAACCGATCCTACAACCGATACAGAGCGCTATATATACAATCCTCAAAAACTCCAGTACGAATTGAGCAAAATAAAAATCATCTGTAATACTTGTCATAAACCGCGTTGGCTTAATCCAGAAAACCATTGGAAAAAGCAATGTGGTAATTGTTATAAAAAGCAACCAGTCAAGAAAAAAATCACGATACGCCCTATTTAACTTCATATAGAAATTAAAAAGGAAGTAGCTCTGTAATCAGAGCTACTTCCTTTTTAAAATATTACAATAATTATGGTTTTTACGATTTCATAGTTCTTAATTTTTAATATCGTCAGTCTTCTTCTGTTTTAAGTTAATCATCCATAAAAAATTTAGAGATACAATAATGATCGAAATAGTCTCAATAGTCAAACAACAGAATTCTAAAATTGAAATTAATTCATCATCTAAATTAAAAATCGTATGAACACTTATATGGATGAAACCAACAACTAATAAAAAAGCTGAAAATTTGAAAATGTTACGTTTTGCCTCACTTAATTTTCTTTGTAAAGTTATATCATGCATCAGTGAATTTCCCTCTCTTTGTTTCTAGAAGTTTTAATGATCCATTTCATCATTTTTCTATAACTTCTTCAGCATATCAGTCGCGTTTGATAGATTCTAGGATGGATTCAAACTTATCTATTGCCAACTCGCTTAGGGCAGATAAGAGACTACCCATTAGTGCCGGAAAACCCGCTACTACAGTGATTGTTAAAGAAAAAATAATAACAATCGACTGTAAAAGAAAAATAGGATCATTTATAAGAAACCTCAAAGCATTGCCAATAAAAACAGGAAATAGCGAAATAATAATCACCATTACAGCAAAGATACCCACTAGGATCTGTCCGGAATACATTGCTACAGCTAGTATCGCCATTATGCCAAACCATCTGAAAAATAAAGCATCTTTACTTAACACTTTCACACCTCAATTTTAATTGATATAAGCTACTTCTATTCTTCTACCTTAGCTAAGTAAAACTCTAAAACTTCACGTATGTTCATTATTCTAGAGGTTCTATATCGGTATCACCACTAAGATATTTTAGTAAATCTAGTCTGCCACCGTATTGTACTTGGATATACTCTAATTTTAAAAGTATCGCTGCAATTAACCGATGCCAGCCATCAATCACAACTACTTTAGGACTTATATACATCCCGTAACACTGATTATCTAATTCAATATTTTTAATAAACTCAGGATATTTTATAAAATAAAGAATTCTTCTAATGTGCCAATCGTTGGATCTCTCTTTAATATCATCATTATGGTGCATATGACCAAAAGGAGTAGGCTCTGGTTCTGCTCCGTCTTTTTGAGCTAAGTAAATAGATTCTTTTTTTATGGGATCTCCGTTGTTCCATTGCATAATAAGATCCAAATTAATATCTAGATTCGAGACCAATCTATCTAAAAGTATTATGTTATTATCCAAAGTATACCTCCACATGCATAAGCTTTGTTTTGAATACTTTTTAAAGTGAATTTTAGTGATCTTCAAACTGTGAAATAAGTATACATTCTAAACTCCGACTATTTTTCTTTATAAGATAAGCACCGTTTATATAATCCCGCTTTTTTTAACGCATTACTCCATGAGCCAAAATGATTTCTTATAGTTGTTGTACATGGGTGAAGTTTTAATTCTTCGTATGCCGGTATAGTTATGGAACCTTCGATAAGAGATGCTGCCTCATGCAAAACACTTATAATTTCTTCTTCTGTATATTTTTTACTGGCACGTCTACTCCCTTTAGAGAACTTAGGATCGTTCACACAATCTATACAATAATTCTGATCATTTTGTGGATCAAACCTTTTTCCGCAACGTCCACATCGAATTTGCCGCATCTCTTGTTGACTTAACCCAGCTAGTTCAAGAGCATCTTTCCATTTACCTAAATTATTATATATAGACATTAAAGTTGGAGCATCAGTCGCATAATTACTTTGATAGCGTAGATACTGTGATCTGGTTAATGTATTCGATTTAAAATGATTAGCTGCTTGTTGTAAATTCTTAATCAATTGTTGTTTTTTTTCATCCATAACTTCAGTTCCTATACTCATAAATTGGATTGCGCATATTTAAATATAATAAATCGTTCAGCATTTTTAACATAGAATACCATATTACCTAAATAGGTATTTTTAGCATTAATTGATCTTTTTACAACATTTGAATCTTTAAATATATAGTCTTTTAAGATACTAGGTAAGTAAAAAGAAAATGCTATTTTTTCATACTCCTCTATCCTTACTTGCCATAAGTCTTTTTTCTCTTGATCTCATTTTATTTTTACGGAAAACGTTGATTTAGGATGATCCATTAAAAAATGTTTAAAATGTTCTGGATTTGTTGGTTTCAACAAAATAGAGAACGGCGAATCCACAGCTGCTAGATAGAGATCTCCATAACCTTCAATAAAGCTAATAAATGATTCAACAAATTCTGATTCTATTAATGAATTAGATTCAGTTTCCATATCTTTGGAAGTTGCACTGAATAGTTTCTCCTGTAATCTGCTTCTGATTTTAGACCATGTTACTGATGGTGTATTTTTTAGATTTTTTTCTATAGCAACTGATATATTGTCTATTGCTTGTATTAAAGTAGAAAACTCTGATCCACTTAAATCAATCATTGTAATTTGGTTAGCAACAGCTAACCGGATAGCATCTAAAGAAAATCCGCTAACCGAGAAAATCGCAAACTTATAGGTATAGCGTTGAACAAGTAAATCTTCACCTTCGAGTTGCACCGTTTGATAACTAGTATTTAAGTCAGCCAATATACCTACAGCTGATCGTACTACATCAATTCCAACTTTTTTTGATTTTTTGAAATACTTTGCTTCCAAAAAAAGTCTTACCGGATAATTAAACGGAATAGTAATAGGAAACTGTCCTAATGCATCTGCCTGATGGATTCCACCTCGTCCTAATATGTTTAATCCATTGCCTCGTGTACAAAATTCAGGATATAATTGTTTATTTTCTATAGTAGCTTTAGTGATTAGTGTATACCCAGAGTTTTCTAATAACTTAGCTAACACATCTTCTAGTATACTGGCTTTAATATTGCTAAGTGTTACTATTACTATCACTCCTAAATTAGTTGTATAGTCTTTAATACCTATTATACTATGATTTTAGAGGAAACTACTGCATATTTTGAATATAAATAGCACAACCCAATTCGTTAATAATAACAAATTAGATTGTGCTATTTATACTCATAAGCTATGACCTCATTTTATTATCGAGGTTGTATATTTCGATCTTCATGTATATATAACGACCCTTCCCAATAATACTCACACCGATTGCATTCTCTACATACGTACCAGCAACCTAAATCCTCATCATAGATCCAATCTTCTTCTTTATCTTTACAAAAACAATCAGTCTGTGGCAGTTTCCAGCGCTGACTAGTACTAGGTATATCGATCTTCGGGTGATTTTGTGAAGGCATAATATTTTTAGATCTAGAAAATATACTTTTTAAATTGTTATTTTTTAGTTTGGTGAATATAACACTTAACAAAATAGCTATACCTAGAGCACAGTAGATATAAATCATCAGAAGCTCTCCTTTTTAGAGGGATTCGCCTTTATTCATTACGATTAGATATTTGGTGATTCATCTTTTGGAATGAGTACTATAGAATTCTTGCGTATAAGATCTTGTCGATCTACAAAATTCAGATTCTTTTGATGTAAGAAATCTTGCATTTGATTTCTTTTGGTTTGGACAACAACGATTATCTGATTTTTCTGACCTTGTGTAATATCTAATTTATATTTATACCAAGCATCTTCTTCAAGAAAAAGCAATTCATTATACGTAATAAACCTAGGTTGAAATAGACTTAAATCATCAGAGAATCTACTTTGTGCTTCTTGTATAGTTTGCTCCCATTGATTTGGAAAATTATTGGTTAGAATAATCAAGCATATTCCCATCCTTTTGGTTATAGTTTCAATAATATACCTTTAGAAAATAACCGATCAATAATGTTAGCACTCTCTATGCGACTTAATATCTGATTGGGCCGAAATGAAGAATCACTATACCCGTCTAAAATTCCAAGTGCACAGAGAGTATATACTTCTTGATTGAATGAAATATGATTAGAATCAGTAAAGTTCTTCTCTGCTGCATAATTATACTGTTCTAATCCAAGCATATCATAAATCATTTTCGCAGCTTGCTCACGCGTTAAAGAGTCATTTAAACGATCATGCTCTTTAGCTGTACCTTTAATTTTATTTTGGAAAATAATTATCTGAGAAAAGTTGGTATCAGTAACATCCAAACTGTTTTCCGTAACGCTAGAACTATACTTTTCTAATGATGATAAAATAGTTGCAAACTCACTTTTAGTCATAGGTTGAGTCACAACTACCAGGTCAGATGTATACCGATTGTTTGGCTTGTTAAAAGTTTCATTTGGAGTAGGAAGAGCTGCTGAAGCTGTATATCCCCCAAGCATAAGAGAGATCAACATAGTTAATGTTACCAGCTTATACTTGGTCATACCTTTGCTCGACCTGAAGCTTGCTTCACTTCTACCTTCATTGCATATTTTATAATTGAGCTTCTATGTTGTTCTTTAATTTGGCTGAATTTCAAAGCAACTTTGTATTGGTTTAATTCCAGCTCTTCGCAGTAAACCACTTCGGCTTGAAAAGGAATGGATACTTGGTCATTACCTTTAAATAAATAGATCACACCAGACCATTCTTTTTCTTCTAAGTCTAATGGAACTTTAGAAATATATGAAAGTCCTCCACCACTAATATCTTTTGTCAAAATAATTTTCGCATCACTTGGTTCAATAAGAGAAAATAGATGGCATTCAAGTTCAGTATTAACTCGGACGTATTCCCGATTTTGCACTTTCATGATTGCAGATTCTTCCGGAATGGATAATCTGTACATCGAACTTTCTTCTATAAAATCAATAACGTTTGTAGTAAATTGGTATTTGGTTTGATCCGATCCGGTATAATAAACAAAAATAAGTTTATCTAAAAAATGAGATAATGGTACCGCTTTTTTTTGCAATTTCGACTCAAATAAAAACGTGTTAGTGCGAGATTCTAATGCATGGATTCGTCCTAGAATCATCTTTCCTTCTTCATCTTGAATTTCAAGATATTGATCTTTAAATAAATCTGTTTTTCTCATTGTAAATTCCTCCAAATTAATATCAAATTGAAACAAAAAAAGCACGCGCTACCCTGTTAAGGATTGCGCGTGCTTCGCGTTGTATATTGAATTACCATAATACTATCACAATTCTGAGCATGGGTGAAGTAATGTTTTCTTAAAACTAATTCGGTATACTATAGAAAACACGACACTGGAGGTATTATGAATAGACTAACAATAAAAAAAGCAGTAATTGATAATCAAGAATTAATTGCTATCAAACGTTATTTCACTAACCTTTCTTCAGAAGCGAACATGCACTTTCAAAGTGTATTTATCGATTTTGAAGGGTATGATGATGTGCTAGAACAAGTTTATGAGGTGAAAGAGATACGTACATGGGTGTCTTCCCTGTTTGATGCTTTTCCATATCTCTTATATTTTATCACGCCTTTATACAATAATGATTTGTTACTTATTGCATGTTTATGTGACACAGAAACTTTTATCGATGCAGAACATTTAAAAACCAATCAAGAATATGATCAACAACATATAGATATATTCTTAACTGCTCCTCATATGGCGTTAGATTTAAAAATGAAAAGATCCAACTATGAACATATAAATATGGCTCTGCAACGATTCCAGTATTTATCTAAAGATCGACATGCTACTCCAATCATCATGAACAGATTAGAAAGTAATATCAGTATTATCTAGGATCATTGGGCCCTATCACATAAACCACTACATTTTCTTTCTTCCCAAAAGATCTGGCGACATTAAGATCTTCAACATAGACATCAATTTTATTACCTTTGATAGCACTACCGGTATCTTCTGCTTTTCGATAGCCAATACCTTTAATGTATACCCACCATCCCATAGGGATAATGGTAGGGTCTACTGCAATAGTTTGACCTTCTTTTACGATAGCACCACTCGCAGTAACTCCGTAACCTTCATCACCTAGTGACTTGCCTGTACTTTCAACTCCTGCTGTATAGGCAGTTAAAGTCGTTGAATCTATTTCATATTGGAACGTGTGATTAAAATCAGCTACCTTTTTTACTGCTAATTGAGGTTTTTCTGCTGCAACAGGTTCAATACTTTGTTGAGGTTGATACACTAAATACTTTCTTTCTTGAACTTTTGGCTTACTACCGATCGCAATCACTTTGGTTCGGTAATTACTTACGATTTGTTTAGAAAGCATTTTTTCTTGAACATTCGTTCCATTTTCTACGCTTACCGATTTAACAATTTTTATTTGCCCGGGCATCCCCTCTTGTACAGTTGACTGTTTACCTATCTCGATATTCGGATCGTTGTAATAAACTGTTTTAAACGGAATGCGTTGATATTCTTCAGTGGTTTTTGCAAAGTAGCGAATAATTTTAATTTTCATTTGATCCTCAATCACATTACCTGTACCAGGAACTACGCGATCGGCAGACGACAATCCAATATGATGTTCATCTAAAACTTCTTTTACAGTGTGTGCGTCAGTGGTAACCGTATAATTATGATTATCAACTATAATCACTACATTTTTACTTAAGCGAACAACAGGCTCTGGTGTTGTATTAGATGTAATCAATACCATTAGCACTAATATACTAATACACACAAATAACAGTCCAAAGGTAAGCCACATCCATTTGGGTAAAAATACTCTATTCATTATTGCACCTCTCTGATTATATGCACGCCAAAAAGCACCAGACCCCTAGTAGGAGATCTGGTGCTTCCAGAGCAAACATATTTGATTTGTACACTTAGTATAAATTAAAATAGAATAAGCTTCAATAAACATTTATTTATGTTAGACTATCAATAATATAATAATTAACGTGGAAGTACCACATGCCTCTTATTTAGAGATATGTGGTACTTTTTTATGGGGAGGATTTATGGAGTTTGGAATTTTACTAATATGTATTGCACTACTCAACTGTATCACTATCTATTTTCTGAAAAATACAGATAATACAGATCATATAAGAGATGCTGTAGTATATACCGTTTGTATTTTGCTAATAGCTATAGGGTTAATGACGGGCATATGGACATTTTACTTAGGATCTTTTTTGTATTTGGGCCAATCGGCAAAGTCTAATAATATGCTAAAAGTCATTATACTATTTTCAGGATTTCCTATTAGTTACTTTATGAATAATTCTTTCTATGCTGCATTGGGTATATCGCTTATATTTTGTTATAGCATGACTCGTTTAAGTGAAAGTTTTATAGAACTGATCTATTTCGATCCCAAACCTACAACAGAATTAAAAAAAGAGGATACGCCAGTTATAAATGATCCCAGCGACAAAGAATTAGCTTGATGCCTTATGTATACTCCTTTATAATATAGATAAATGCATACGAATTGGGAAGCACCCAGAAACCATTACGGTATCTGGGTGCTTTTTTTGCAGAAAAGGCATTTAGATACTCTTATAAAATTTAAAAGAGTTTGAGCTTTAAAAACGCATCACTTAGTTTCTTTGCATGCTATTCTCTATTTATAGATACGTTTAATGGTATTCATAATTATATTATTTGCACTACAATTCATATTATTCATCAAAAAATTCCTGAGATTCATAAAATTAATTTTTATATTATAAGTATAATACAGGAATATTTTCCTTAATTACTTTAAGAGAGTTTATAGCGTACAT
>NZ_MDER01000075.1 GCF_001721045.1 Paenibacillus nuruki
ATGTGATGAGTGATGAGTGATGAGTGATGAGTGATGAGTGATGAGTGATGAGTGATGAGTGATGAGTGATGAGTGATGAGTGATGAGTGATGAGTGATAGATTATTATATTTGTAAACTTTATTATTGTAAGTATATAGCTCTCTATCAATGATTAATAAGAAAGTGATTTTAGATTTTAAAATATTTTGGCTAATGAGATTAATGTAATAAGTCTTAATGGTTTTAGGACAATTTCTGTGTAAACCAAGTCATTTGGACCACTTATGCGTATAATGGATAAGAGTGTAGCTGTACAAGTATGGATGAAGAAAGGAACAAGTGAGTAAACATGAGTACAAATGTAAATACAACCTTAAAAAAGTGGAAGAAAAAATTATGGCTTTTGCCTGTAGTGATACTGTTAGCGGGAACACTGCCTCAATCTTCTTATGGAGCAACATCATCTGTTGATAATGAAAAAGTGCGTGTAGGATTATTTTTGGACGTGGGGAGTACATATTCTTCAACGGTTCCTTTTGTAAATGTGAAATCAGCAGGTAGTCTAAGTATTGGACAATCCAATAATGGTGTTGTTGATTCATGGGTATCTATCGGTAATCAAGCAAGCTTCGGAATTGATGGCTACCGGGTTAAAGTATTGGAGACGACGGATTTTGCTACAGCGGCTACAGGTATTAAATTGTTACAATCGACCAGTGATAAACCGATCGTATTTTCAGCTTCCAAAAATGGAGGTACAGTATACCAATTGTATACAGGCATGTATTCTTCTAAAGCAGCTGCTGCCACTGGAGCTTCTCGCACTGCTTCTGCGGTACGATCTATTTTGAACGGTCAGACTCCTGCTGTAAAAGGAGGCTTCCATCTATCTGCTGGAAGTTATGCAACGGAAGCGCAAGCTAATGCTGGACTTGCTGCTGTAGGTGCAGCCGGATTAGATGGATTTGTCGCTATGACCAAAAGTGGTGGAGCTCTTTCTTATAATGTATGGGTGGGTGAGGAAGCAGATGCATCTGCTTTGGCAAGTATCAAGTCGCTCGCAGCAACATCGCTACCTGATGTAGCCTTGACTACGGTAAGCAGTACACAAGCAGCAATGATTAAGCGTACCAATGTGACTTCAAGTATCACAAGTCCTTCACCTGTAGATCATTATATGGTGAGTGGAACCGATGCCAAAATGATGTTACAAGGTAATGATTCTGGAACTCAAGTCACCGAACGGTCAGCTCGAACGTATCGTGGCGATTTCGAAATGAGTAATTATAATGGTCAACTGGCATGGATCAATGTTTTGCCGATGGAAGAGTATTTGTACTCGGTAGTAGGTGGAGAAGTGTCTGCTTCATGGCCAGCTGAAGCGTTGAAAGCTCAAGCAGTAGCTGCACGCAGTTATGCAAGATTTCAAGAACAAGGTTCTAAATTTAAAATAGCAGATGTAGTCGATACTACACTGAGTCAAGCATATAACGGTGTAAGTGCAGAAGACAAACGAATTATTGCGGCTGTCGATGCTACAGCAGGTGAGATCGTCACCAAAAATAATAAAGTGATTGAAGCCATCTTTTCTGCTAATAGTGGTGGAGCTTCGGCAGATCCTTCCGAAGTATGGAATGGCGGTGGAGATGTCTTTGTCAGTGTAGTCTCCAAAGAAGATGCTGCTTCACAAGCTGCACTTAAAAATTGGTATCATGTATTATTGGATAATGGAAAGTCTGGTTATGTGCGTGAAGATAATGTAAAATTATCAGGCAAGAAAACATCGGCTGGATTAGACTATATGACGGTTACTGCTAAAAATACAAATGTACGTCCTTTACCAGTTGTACAAAGCAGTGTAGCGATGGTGGGCCAAATGAATCCAGGCGATCAAGCTACTGTGTTGGAATTATTACCTGAGTCTAATAGTTATGAGTGGATACGTGGTCCGTTTACCTCTGCGCAACTTCTAGCTACTTTAAAAGGTAAAACGACATCAAGCTTACCATCAACGATTACTTCTATTCAGGTATCTCAACGTGGACCTTCAGGTCGTGTTACTGAAATTAAAGTCAATGGTGCTGTTGTGAAAGTTAAATATCCAGATGTATTCCGTTCTGCACTTAATAGTCTACCAAGTACATTATTCGATGTGGTCAATACTGCCAATTATGTAGTAATCGGTTCGAATAATGATCAAAATGAAATGCCAGCTGCTGGAACTGTTCTTTTGGGATCGTCCGGACAAGGAACAGGTTCAAGTTCAACTGTTATTTTAAATGGTGATGGTGTAGCTAGAGTGACTGAAGCTGGTGGATTTTTATTTACAGGTAACGGAAATGGTCATGGATTAGGTATGTCTCAATGGGGCGCTAAAGGAATGGCAGATAAAGGCTCCAATTATAAACAAATCTTGCAACATTATTATAACAATGTGCAAATTACGAAGGGGTAAGTAGAACCATGAAAGTAGATGTATATGATTTTGAATTACCAGAGCATTTAATAGCTCAAGTTCCATTACAAGATCGAACCGCTTCACGATTACTCACATTAAACAAACAAACAGGCGAAGTAAGACATCAACACTTCGGTGAGATTTTAGATTATTTACATGAAGGCGATACACTGATTTTGAACGATACGCGTGTTATTCCTGCTCGTCTATTTGGTATCAAACGAGATACAGGGGCTAAAGCAGAAGTACTGTTATTAACTCAACTTGAAGGTGATCGTTGGGAAGCATTAGTGAAACCCGGCAAAAAGTTGAAAAAAGGCGCTGTTATTGATTTCGGCGGTGAGCTTGAAGCCGTGATCGAAGAAGAATCGGATATGGGGATGCGTGTATTGTCTTTCCGATATGAAGGGATATTCCAAGAGATTCTAGATCGATTGGGTGAAATGCCACTTCCTCCTTATATTAAAGAAAAGTTAGATGATCGTGAGCGTTATCAGACGGTATATGCCAAACACGAAGGTTCCGCAGCTGCACCTACTGCCGGACTTCATTTTACAACAGAATTATTAGAACAAATTGCAGCTAAAGGTGTACAAGTAGGCTTTGTGACTCTGCATGTAGGATTAGGTACATTTCGTCCGATGTCAGTTGAAACTATCGAAGAACATGTGATGCATGAAGAATTTTATTCACTGTCTGCGGAGACGGCTCAATTATTAAATGAAACGAAAGCGCGCGGCGGTCGTATTATTGCTGTAGGCACTACTTCTGCCCGTACACTGGAAACTGTAGCTCGTGAAGCAAAAGGCTCATTGATCGAAGCTTCTAGTGGTTGGACACAAATTTTTATTTATCCAGGACATGAATTTGGTCTGGTTGATGCGATGGTGACTAATTTTCATTTGCCTAAATCTACATTGGTGATGTTGGTCAGTGCATTAGCAGGTCGAGATCATATTATGAATGCTTATCAGCAAGCTGTAGCCGAAGAGTATCGCTTTTTCAGCTTTGGCGATGCGATGTTTATTTATTAGAAAATGATTGTATTTCACAGGGGTGCTCCCGTATAATTAACTGTTGATGAACGTTGTTGTAAGCTATGTCTATAGTGACGTTAACAGGATAAGTTAACTTATTGATAAGTCTGACTATCCTATTTTATAAGCAGAAGGATGAGAACCAATACTATGGCTGGACCTATTACGTACGAACATATCAAAACTTGTAAGCAATCAGGAGCACGTCTTGGACGTGTTCATACTCCGCATGGAGTTATTGAAACACCTGCTTTTATGCCTGTAGGTACACAAGCAACAGTTAAAACAATGAGTCCAGAAGAACTTAAACAAATGGATGCGCATATTATTTTGAGTAACACGTATCATTTGTTTCTTCGTCCAGGTCACGATCTGATTCGTGATGCAGGTGGATTACACAAATTTATGAACTGGGATCGCCCTATTTTGACAGACAGCGGTGGGTTCCAAGTATTTAGTCTGAGTGATATGCGTAAAATTAGTGAAGAAGGCGTACACTTTAAATCGCATCTAAATGGCGATAAGTTATTCCTATCTCCTGAAATTGCGATGGATATTCAAAACTCATTAGGTTCGGATATTATGATGGCATTTGATGAATGTCCTCCTTATCCTGCTGAATATGAGTATGTGAAAAAGTCACTTGAACGTACATCTCGCTGGGCAGAACGTTGTCTTGAAAGTCATGGTCGTCCACAAGATCAAGGGCTGTTTGCAATCGTTCAAGGTGGGATGCATGAAGATCTACGTAAACAAAGTGCACTTGATTTGACTTCGATGGATTTCCCGGGGTATGCTATTGGTGGACTGAGTGTAGGTGAGCCTAAGGACTTGATGTATCAAGCTTTGGATTTCACGATACCGTTTCTTCCGCACAATAAGCCACGGTATCTTATGGGTGTAGGTTCGCCCGATGCTCTGATCGAAGGATCGATTCGTGGAGTAGATATGTTCGATTGTGTGTTGCCAACACGGATTGCACGCAATGGTACAACCATGACTAGTGAAGGACGTGTAGTGGTACGTAATGCGAAATATGCGCGTGACTTTGGACCACTTGATCCGAACTGTGATTGTTATACGTGTCGGAATTATTCCCGTGCCTATCTGCGTCATCTCATCAAAGCAGACGAAACATTTGGTCTACGATTGACCACGTATCACAATCTGCATTTCTTATTGAATCTGATGAAAAATGTACGTCAAGCGATTATGGATGATCGTCTTCTCGACTTTAAAGAAGAGTTCTTCACGCAATATGGACTACATGATAATGATAAAGGGTTCTAAACAAACGGTATGTACATGACATCCATCGAAAAACAATATGATATTGCTTTTTGATTAATGGTTGATAAGAAAAAGGGGGAAATAACATGTTTGAAACAGCAGCAGCTGCAGGTGGAACAGGCGGTATCTGGGGAGCAGTACTTCCATTTGTATTTATGTTCGTTATTTTTTACTTCTTACTGATTCGTCCGCAACAAAAGAAACAAAAGCAACGCAAAATGATGTTAAATACTTTATCTAAAGGTGATAAAGTTGTTACAATCGGTGGATTACACGGTACGATTGCTGAAATCACAGACGATATGGTTGTTTTGCGCGTAAATGATGTAACGAAATTAACATTTGATCGTGCTTCTATCAGTCATGCAACAGGCGAAAAAGCACCTGTTTTGACTAAATAATAAAAGTTTATTAATCATTATAATGATGCTTACATCGAAGCGGGCCTGGTTAACAGGTCCGTTTTTTGCTTGAAGATGACCTCTTGTTATCAGTATGATAGATATAAAGGATGAATAAGGAGGTACAATATGCAACCGACAGCGTTGATGAGTTCATGGCAGCCTGTGGCAGCGATTGTGATCTTTTTGATCATATATGCAGTATGGATGACAGATCGAATAAGCAAAGCACTTGTTGCGTTAGCAGGAGCTCTTATTTTTCTAGTCATTTGTATTGTTGATTGGCAAGATGCGTATAGAATGCATATAGAGTGGAATACAGTCTTTTTGTGGATAGGTATGATGTTAATAGCTGCCGTCATGAATCGGAGTGGCTTAATACCTTATGCAGCCATTTATAGTCTTAAATGGACAAAAGGCGGCCCTATACGAGTGATGCTCTTACTAACAGCATTTACAGCAATAGGGTCGGCATTATTGGATAGTGTCACGATGGTGCTATTGATCGTGCCTGTAACGATTGTGATGACTCGCAAATTAGAGCTCAATCCTGTTCCTTTTTTAATTGCTGAAATTGTGGTGAGTAACTTGGGTGGTGCAGCTACGATGATTGGACATCCGGTCAATATTTGGATTGGGTCAGCCAACCCTCAATTGACGTTCGATTTATTCTTAAAAGTCATGGGTCCTATCGTACTTATCTTATTAGTCGTAAATATTGGTCTGTTGTTGCTATTTTATCGCAAGTCTTTTCGGCAAAAGGGACCTACCACTTCATTGCAACATTTGGAGGAAGAAGCACGTTCTTATATTCAGAGCCCACGTCGTTCTATGATTATATTTATCATCTTTATCTTGACGTTGTTGGCTTTTATATGCCAAAAATGGATAGGTCTCGAAGCTCCTGTGATTGCTCTGAGTGGAGCGGTATTGATGTTGTTAGTCAGTTCTCCTTCACAATGGCGTACAGGGGAGATATGGCGTGAGATCGAATGGGGAACCGTTTTATTTTTTATCGGACTCTTTATATTGGTTGGTGGTCTGGTAGATACGGGCTGGATAAGCTTAGGAGCGATGCATCTTATCGAATTAACCAATGGCAATCTTGGATTTGCGGCGATAATTATATTATGGATTACAGGTGTTGTATCTGCAGCCATTGATAATATTCCGTGGGTAGCGACAATGATTCCTTTAATTCAAGAAGCAGGCGTGCAGATGAATGCCAACACTCCTGCTGTGCTGAATCCGCTCTGGTGGGCTTTGTCATTAGGTGCTTGCATTGGTGGAAATGGTACGTTAATTGGTGCTTCTTCCAATATGTTAGTCGCTGCTATGGCTCATCGTGAGAAACATCATTTTAGTTATATGGAATTTTTGAAAGTAGGATTACCTTTAACATTGATTTCTTTGATCATTGCCTCACTTTATCTTTATTTTATTATCTTGTGAATTTAGCAGGAGATTCCAGTTGGATGAAGAATTAGTTAATGTTGAGCATGGACAAATAAAAAAATAGACAGGGTTATCAAGTGCAGGAAGGAAAGGTGCTCCAATGGCGATGGAAGAATTAACCAATGCCGAGCTTACTGAAGTGATTGAGACATTATGCGAAAGCAAAGCAGAAGAATTTCGACTGCTAGGCTATGAAAATGTAACTTCAGATGAGATATGGGATTGTCTTGGTCATAAATATGATCAGCAGGGAATGCCCAAACTTCATGAGTTGGTTAGTGATATTTTGTCAATGAGGGTAAATCAGTTTATGAATTATGTAACTATGTCATCTTATAAAAGCGCACCAGATACTTGGAACCAGGCACCGTTGGATCAATCATAAACTGTTGAATAACAGCATGAACCAATGATAAGCTGGAGTCGGTACTTTATCGACATCAGCTTGTTTATTTTGCAGACCAGTGGTAAATTGACTGTAATTTGTGCCATCGCTATAATAGGAATATTGAGAATGAAAGGGGAACCACATACGGGATGAAAAGAATCATCAGCTTCGTAGTCGTTATGCTCGTCGTTGCTGGAGTTATTGGCGCAACGACACCGTTATTTAAGGATGTTCGTCTAGGACTTGACCTTAAAGGCGGTTTTGAGATTTTGTATCAGGCTACGCCAACCACGCAGGGGGAACAAGTCACCAGGGAATCACTATTGCAAACAGCAAAAAGTTTGGAACAACGTGCGAATGCTTTGGGAACCAGTGAACCAGAAATTACAACAGAGGGTACAGATCGTATTCGTCTGAAAATTGCTGGAGTTACTGACGAAGCAACGGTTCGCCAAACGATGAAAGAACCAGCGGAATTGACTTTCCGTAGTGCAGATGGCTGTACAACAGATTCTTCTGCCAAAAAAGACGAAGCTACAAGTAAAACAGCAACTGAATCTAAAAAATCAGATGCTACTAGCAAGTCTACTTCCAAAGACAGCAATGAAGTATCGGCTCAATCGGCAGGAGCAACACAAGAAATTAATGTTGATCCTACAACCGGAGAAGCTACAACTGCCCCTGGAGATACATACAATGGCGCAGCAGAGCAGGATCCAGCAGCACAAGATCCGCTTAAAGTATATTGTAAAGTAGAATTGACAGGTAATGATTTCACAGAAAATGGAGCATCGATTTCATATACTCAACTGAATGAGCCACAAATTGCTATTAAGTTGAAAGATGCAAGTAAATTTGCTGAGATCACCAAACGTTTGACAGGTAAAAACTTAGCTATTTTCCTAAATGATCAATTGCTGTCTGCTCCTACAGTACAAGGTGAGCTTTCAGATGGAACAGCGGTTATTACAGGTACGTATACGCAAGAAGAAGCACAACAACTGAAAGACCAAATCAACTTGGGTGCATTGCCACTTAAATTGACAGAAGTGTATTCTCAAAGTGTTGGCGCAACATTGGGTCAACAATCATTGAAAGATACATTACTAGCAGGTGTGATTGGTTCGATCTTGATCCTGTTATTTATGGCTCTTATTTATCGTGTTCCTGGTCTTATTGCAGGATTCTGTATTATTGTTCATACCTGGTTATTGGTTATGATCTTTATTGCAGGCGACTTTACATTAACCTTGCCAGGTATTGCAGCCTTTATTCTCGGGGTTGGTATGGGTGTCGATGCGAATATTATTACCTACGAACGGATCAAAGATGAACTTCGTAGCGGTAAGAGCTTATTGTCTGCATTTAAAGCAGGTGGACGCAATTCATTCGGAACGATTATGGATGCAAATATAACCACTATTATTGCCGGTGCTGTAATGTTCGCATTGGGTACAGGCGCAGTAAAAGGTTTTGCATTAGTATTGATTCTTAATATTGTAGTGAGTATTTTGACGAATGTGTTCTTCTCTCGCTTCTTGCTATCTTTGCTTCTTAAAGGAAAGATTATTACCAAAGCGAAGTCGTTCGGTGTAAAGGAGAGTGAACGCAGTGCGCTTTAAGTGGAATTATGATTTTATCAAAATAAGTAAATACTTCTATACGTTCTCGATCATTTTGATCGTACTTGGTATTTTGAGTCTAGCAATCTTCAAATTGAATTATGGTGTTGATTTCCGTTCAGGTTCTAATGTGGATGTGACATTGACCAAACCTATTACAGAAGCGCAAGCTCAACCTGTGGTTGAAGCATTAAAACTGAGTGATGATCCTAGTATTACGATCGGTGACGGACGGATGAATGTTCGTTTTGAAAAAGTACTAACCGATACGCAGGAAAATCAATTCAAACAAGCATTTAACAAACAGTTGGATAGTGGAGCTTCTTTTGAAGTCAACACCGTTGATCCAGCGATTGCAAAAGAATTAGAACGTAACGCTTTGTGGGCAGTATTAGCAGCAAGTTTGGGTATTATTATCTACATTACGATTCGTTTTGAATGGCGCTTTGCGGTTGCAGCAGTTGTAGCCATGCTCCATGATGCGTTTATCGTTATTGCGATCTTCTCTATCTTCCGCCTAGAGGTGGATCTTACCTTTATTACAGCGATCTTAACGATTATTGGTTACTCGCTGAATGATACCGTCGTTATCTTTGACCGTATCAGGGAAAATCTACGTTTCTCTAAACAGAAGAAAAGTGGAGATATTAAAACCATCGTTAACAACAGTATTTCTCAGACGATGACTCGTTCACTAAATACAGTATTAACTGTATTTATCGCCTGCGTATGTTTGTTCATATTCGGTAGTGAATCGATTCGTATGTTCTCATTAGCAATGATTCTTGGTCTTGTCTTTGGTGCTTACTCTTCTGTATTTATTGCAAGCCCATTGTGGTTGTTGCTTAAAAACAGACAAAAACCAAAAGCGAAAACACCGTCTAAAACGACGGCGTAACATTGCAAGTCCAACATGTTGAAGCCGCGTCCTGTTACAGACGCGGCTTTATGTTGTTTTAGGAGGGAAACTCGTGAAGAACCAAGATATCCATCAAGGGGAAAAGGTGTTTTGGACATCGGTTATTACCGGACTTGGCTTAGCTATTGTCAAAGGGGTTACCGGCTATATTGCAAACAATAAAGCATTAATGGGAGATGCATTATATACAGCTTCTACAGCGGCAAGTAGTCTTGTCGATCGTTTATCGAATAATGGTACAACCGCAAAAAGTCATACACGTCAAAATGGGCGTACAGGTACCACTGCTCCACCTGCTAAAACAGGGGCTCCTTTTGCAAATTTAATGATTACTGTGCTGTTATTGTTAGGTGGATTAGAAATTGGTATTTCAGCTGTGCGTGATCTGATGTCTTCAGCGACTCCTGATCCGAAGCCATATGCGATTATTCCTGTATTTCTATCTATTGCTATCAATGAAGCCGTATTCCGTTATCGCTATCGTTATGCGAAAAAACAAAAAAATGCTCGGTTAGCTGATGATGTTGATAATCATCGTTACTCGTTATACTCTTCAATTCTGGTACTTGCAGGGATGTTAAGTACGATTGCTGCTTTGGAACTGAATATTGATCAACTGTATTATATCGAACCGATTTCTGCGATTCTGGTGGCTGGAATTGTATGGCGACAAGGATATCGTATTGCCAAGCACTCTATTTATGGATCACTTGTACAAGAATTAGATCAACAGGATGCTGTCGATTTTATGGATACGGTACAACGTGTACAGGGTGTTATTACAGTTGAAGAATTGAAAGCACAAGAAGTAGGAGATAGTGTCAAAATCGATCTCAAAATCAGTGTAAATCCACAAATTACTGTTCGAGAAGCGGCAGAAATTTCAGAGTATGCCAAAAATTTATTACTGAGTCGGTTTGCACATGTCAGTAGTGTACAAGTACAGGTGGTTCCTTATAACGGGGGATATCCTTACAAATCAAATTATGAACTGACACAAAGTAGAGATACATCTGGAAATGGTATGCTTCAATAAGGAGGAACCCTATGATTCATTCACAATATCATTGGAATATTCGTCGTCCTGATCAGACGATTTCACAGTCTCTTGCTAATCAGTTAGGCATATCTTCATTGATGTCTACCCTTTTGGCGAGTAGAGGCTATACAGAGGAACAACAAGCTCTAGATTTTCTTCATGGAAGTCGGGAAGATATTCATGACCCGTACTTGCTCGCAGGTATGACAGAAGCTGTAGCACGTATTCGTCAAGCTCTGGATCAACATGAGAAAATATGGATCTATGGAGATTACGATGCAGATGGTGTATCCAGTACAACGTTAATGATCTATTTGTTACGTCATTTGAAGGCTGATTTCGATACGTATATTCCTCATCGTTCCAAAGAAGGATACGGGCTACATCAACATGCAATTGATCAAGCTCATGCTCAAGGTGTGACATTGATTATTACAGTAGATACGGGTATTAGTGCAGTAGAACAAATAGCACATGCTTCACAATATGGCATAGATGTGATTGTAACCGATCATCATGAACCGCCTGCTGTATTGCCACAAGCCTATGCTCTGGTGAATCCCAAGTTACCTTACTGTCCTTATCCGTTCAAAGGGTTAGCAGGAGTTGGAGTTGCTTTTAAGCTTGCGCATGCGCTAATAGGTTCTATGCCTGAACAATGGTTAGAAATCGTCGCTATCGGTACGGTAGCTGATCTGATGCCACTTGAAGGCGAGAACCGTATGATGGTACGTGCAGGTGTAGAAAAAATGAAAAACAGTTCTTTTGTCGGCATCAAAGCTTTAATGGATGTAGCAGGGATTGAACATGAGCAAGTATCGGCTACTCATATCGCTTTTGCCATGGCTCCTCGTATTAATGCGAGTGGACGAATGGAACATGCAATGCGAGCAGTTGAGTTGTTAACAGCTACAGATACAGAACAAGCAAATTATATTTCTCATGAATTGGATCAATTGAATAAATCTCGTCAGGAGCTAGTCAACACGATTACTCAAGAAGCTCATCTAATGGTTGAACAAGGGTATGAAGGACAGACCAAAGCTATTCCAGATGTGATTGTCGTAGCTGGAGAAGGTTGGAATCCGGGTGTAGTCGGTATTGTGGCTTCTAAATTATTAGATCGTTATTACCGTCCGACTATTGTTCTTGGAATCGATCCCGTCACAGGGATGTGCAAAGGATCTGCTCGTTCTATTGATGGGTATGATATTTATCAAGCATTATTGAACTGTTCAGACTTAATGGATCATTTTGGAGGACATCCAGCAGCGGCAGGAATGAGCCTACATCGAGATCAATTGGCTGCTTTTCGCCAAGCTTTGAATGAGCGAGCAGCAACGATTTTGACTGAAACTGATTTGGTTCCACAAACGCAGGCTGATTGTGAATGTGAATTAAAAGAATTGTCTTTATCGGCGATTGAGGAATTAGATCAATTGGCTCCCTTTGGAATGTCTAATCCATTACCTCGGATTGTGTTACGTGGAGTTACAGTCATTCAAGCCAAAACGATCGGTAAAACAGGTACTCATCTTCGCTTGGTAGTCGAGCAAGGAGATACGATGATCGAAGGTGTGGCTTTTGGGAAAGGAGAACTTGCGAGTCTACTAAAAGAAGGAGATCATATTGATCTACTTGCCGAAACGAGTATTAATGAATGGCGCGGTAATCGTAAGCCCCAATTGATGGTGCAAGACATTGCTGTTCCGGGTCTACAGATCTGGGATCGACGGGATTGCCAAGCGATCGATAGCGAATTAACTCAGGTTCGGCAACAATTTGGACGTTATATGGCAACTGAACAAGGACAATGGGCGATCTTAAGTGAAGAAGATGAACATTTATCAAAAAGCCAATTGTGTGATGTATCCCTTTGGGGTTATGATAGAAAGGCTGGCATTGTCGCTAGTAATACTATTTCTATGCAATATGGTGCAGAGGCTGTACGCACATTATGTGTATTGTCTTTACCAGCGCATACAGGGCAGTTGGATATGATTTTTGCCCAGTTCACTTCTCTTGAAAATATCATTCTTCTCCATGATAAGCGGCAACAGCAGGAACTTCTGCAAATACCTGATCGAGATCAATTTAAATTGATCTATGGATGGCTTGTCAAAAGCAATCAGCAATTTGTTCGTGAAGATGAGCTTATTCCTTACCTGAGTCAGAAAACATCCAGTTCGATAAGAATGGTACAGCTTATGCTGGAAGTATTCGAGGAACTGGAATTTATTATTCGGGAACAAGGGAAGGTTACAGTCAATACTTCTCCTTCCAAACGTCCTCTGGATAGTTCGAAGCGGTATCAGGAACTTAGCGAGCTGGCTGAAATGGAATATATGTTATGTGAAAGTGATCTGCCGCAGTTAACATCATGGATGATTTCCCGCATGCAAGGCGCGTCATAAAAAGAAGTATAAGGTTGCAGAGGTTTTTATTTTGAGGAGGAGATTTTTTTGGATTTTAAAGATTATATTCGTGTGATTCCTGATTTCCCGCAAGAAGGAATCAGTTTTAAAGATATCACCACTTTGATGCAAAATGGACCTGTTTATCAACAGTCTATCAATGAACTAAAAAAAATGGTAGAGCATTTGCAAATTGATGTGATTGCTGGGCCAGAAGCACGTGGTTTTGTTGTAGGTGCTCCACTTGCTTATGCACTAGGTGTTGCTTTTGTACCTATTCGTAAAGCAGGTAAACTTCCTTACAAAACGATTCAAGCAGATTATGCTCTTGAGTATGGTCAAGATAGCCTAGCTATGCATGCAGATGCAATCACCGAAGGACAAAATGTTCTGATTGCTGATGATCTGCTAGCAACAGGTGGTACTATTGCTACATCGATCCACTTGATTCGTCAATTGGGCGGTAATGTAGTAGGTACAGCATTTATGATCGAGTTACAAGACTTGAATGGTCGTGCTAAATTACCGGACGTTGATGTGTTCACATTGACACAATATCCGTTCTAAAACGGAGCATTTCCCGGGAAATAAAAAGTTGCATATATAAAAAGTGTTGTAATAACGCCCGATTGCCAATAACTATTATTGGTAAATCGGGTTTTTTGGCGTTTTTTGAGCTAAATTGGACTAAAATGAGATTTTTATGAAACCTAAGGGATAGAAGCACGTATAACATTGTAGAAGCATACGGTATGTACAGTTATTTCTGTATAGATTAGTCATGCTATTTTACAGATAAAGGAGGGGGAAGTATGGCTAACATTCGTGAGACGGACTTACCCGGTATTGGCAGGAAATTTTCAGTAGAAACTGATGAGAGTGAGAAAATATCGATCATTGTGCATGAAGATGGGAAGCGCGAGATTTTTCACAATCCACCGGACAGCCCGGAAGACTATGAGTTGGTGGTTACACTTGGAGATGTAGAAGCTCGCCAGATTGCAAGCATTATTGGTGGGATGAGCTATCGACCTAGTGGACTAGAACAAGCAGAATTATCATTGTCTCAATTAAGTATCGAATGGTACAAATTGAAAAGAAATATGGATTGCTTGGGTAAAACGATAGGCGATCTGGCTGTTCGTGAAAGTACAGGTACTGTGATCATAGCGAGTATCGAATCAAGTCGTAAGCAGAAGATTAGTCCAGGACCCGAATATGTACTACAAGAAGGATATACTCTTGTTGTTGCTGGTGAGCGTAGCGGTATTCAGATTCTTAAGCAATTGCTTGAGAGGGGGTCTGGATAATATGGACTATATTGTTTTTGAGATTGGGATTGCTGTTCTGTTAGTCGCTCTAGCAGGATTACTAGCATCCAAACTGAAGTTCTCGGTAGTTCCGTTTTATATTTTAGCGGGAATGGCTGTAGGACCTCATGCACCAGTATTCGGCATTTTGGATTTTCGATTTATTCAAAGTGCTGAATTGATTGAATTTATGGGAAAGATCGGCGTCATTTTCTTACTGTTCTATCTGGGACTCGAATTCTCGGTAGGTCGGTTGGTCAAAGCCGGTAAATCGATAGCGATTGGCGGAACGATCTATATTGGAATTAATTTTACACTGGGATTGCTGTTCGGTTTTGCTACCGGATTTGGCATCAAAGAAACATTGGTGATTGCAGGGATTACAACAATCTCTTCCAGCGCCATTGTAGCTAAAGTGTTAGTTGATCTGAAGCGTACTGCTAATCCAGAAACAGAAATGATCCTCGGGATTATTATGTTTGAAGATGTATTTTTAGCTGTATATCTGTCGGTGCTCTCCGGTCTATTGTTAAGTGGAGCAACTTCAATTGGTGGTATTCTCCTTTCTGCTGCTCTGGCACTTGGATATATGTTATTGATCCTGGTTGTTGGACGAAAAGCTGTACCGCTATTAAATAAAGTACTCAATATTCCTTCGAATGAAATTTTTATGTGTACTGTATTTGCTGCTTTATTTTTAATTGCTGGATTTTCCGAAACGATTCATGTCGCAGAAGCAATCGGCGCTTTATTAGTAGGTCTTGTTCTTGCTGAAACTTCGCATATGCATCGGATCGAAAAAATTATTTTACCTTTCCGCGATTTCTTTGGCGCACTGTTCTTCTTTAGCTTTGGACTGACGATTGATCCATTGTCCTTAGGTGGAAATGCAGTATGGTTGGCGATAGGTGCTGTGATCTTGACGATGATTGGTAACTACTCAGCAGGGATGTTAGCAGGAAAAACGGCTAATTTATCACCTAAATCTTCATCAAATGTAGGACTAACGATTATGTCACGTGGTGAGTTTTCAATTATTGTAGCCAATCTAGGCGCAGCAGGTGGACTTGCTGCTATCTTACAACCTTTTGCTGCTATCTATGTTTTGATCTTGGCGATTTTAGGCCCATTGATGACGAAAGAATCGAAATGGATTCATAACGGAATCGCACGTATTTTCAGACTCAAAAAATAAGCAAATTATTTTCCTATAACACGTCGAGCGAACAGATGTGAGCGTTACTCAGATACCATATATTCAGTATGGTAAATGACTCGTATTATAAGAAAATGACTTGCTTGGGATGGTCATAACGACCGTATATCTCGAACAGAAAATACAAAGTAGGCTGTATCTACAAAGAAAAAAGTAATACTATTCAATAAAAAAGACTATCCTTGTACAAGTATTCTGTACGTTAAAGGTAGTCTTTTTATTGAATATAAATTAATGAAGATGAGATCAATAGATCAATCTGGATTTTTGGCAGGCATAGATGGATCATCTTTATCGTTGGATAATCCTGTCACATGTAGTATACGGAAAAATAGACTGAGTAGAATACCGACAATCGTCGCAAGAGCCATCCCTTTTAACTCCACAGAACCGAATTTTAAAGTCGCTCCGCTTAAACCTGTGATCAGTACCATTGTGGTAAGTAGCATATTCTGTGCTTTAGAGTAATCGACTTTTTGTTCGACCAGAATCCGCAGACCTGACGCGGCAATCACTCCGAATAAAAGAAGGGATACACCGCCCATAACAGGTTGAGGAATCGCAGAGATCGCTCCTGTAAATGTACCTGAGAACGAGAGGACGATCGCAAATAAAGCAGCTCCTGCAATCACATAGATAGAATACACTTTCGTTAATGCCATAACACCGATATTTTCACCGTATGTTGTATTCGGTGTGGAACCGACAAAGCCAGACAATATCGTTGAAATACCGTTTCCTAATAGAGAGCGATGAAGCCCAGGATCTTTGGATAAGTTTTTGCCTACAATATTACTTGTTACAAGCAAGTGACCTACGTGTTCAACAATAACGACCAAAGCGACAGGAATAATCGTCAAAATGACAGACCAGTTAAAAGAAGGCGTAACGACCTGTGGCAGTTGAATAAAGCTTGCTTCCTGAATTTTGGTTGTATCGACTAGACCCATTGGAAAAGCAAGTCCATAGCCGACTGCAATACCAATCAGAATATGTATGATTTTGGGGAATCCACGAAAAGTCACAGCACCGAGTAGCGTGACGCCAAGCGTGATTAACGATAGCGTAATGACTTTCATATCAGGAGCCCATGTACTTGCATCTGCACCTGAAGGAGCGATAAATCCAGCCATCTGTGCAGCGACAGGAATCAGTTCAAGTCCGATCAGAGCGACAATAGCACCCATCGCTGCTGGAGGGAAGACGATATCTAACCAACCTGTACCTGCATATTTTACAATAAGAGCCACAAGAGCGAAGATAACACCTGTTACAATAAAAGCACCTAACGCAAGTGAGTAACCATTCTCATCAAAACCGTATTTGGTTAATACAAGCGTTACCGGTGCGATAAATGCAAAGCTAGAACCAAGGTACGCAGGAATTTTGCCCCGACAAATCCAGATATAAAGCAGGGTACCTATACCATTCATCAATAAAATCATACCTGGATCGACATGGAACAGATTAGGAACAAGTACTGTACTTCCGAACATAGCAAAAAGATGCTGTAAGCTTAACAGCAATCCTTGAAATAAAGGAAGTTTCTCATTCACTTGAATTTCACGCTGCACGTTATTCACTCCTTCTGATCAAATAGTATTCTCTACATTAACAACAATTGTCTTCTGCAACGATCAAACGCATATCTTTAATAGCTTAATGAGTTTGCATGTTTTTTTCAATAACGTTTTTCAGAAAAGCATGATAATCTTCATAAACCATTCATCCAGAATGGTTGACGCGGATACGTGCAAGAGGCATAATTATAGGAAATCCCCTTTTCGGAACCTGATGCCACACAGATATGGGCAGGTTCCATTTTGATATGTATTTTTGGTAAATACTGAAAACTTAAAAAAAGATGTGAAAACAGGTGATATTCTTTCGTTTCTCAAAAAGGATTCACAATGTTTATTTATAAATAGAAAGGATACGACAACGATTCTATGGGCATAGAGCGATTACTTGAAAAGGCGTCCGCCTACATTAAAGAAAAGGATCTTCACCGCATACGGGAAGCCTATGAGTTTGCTGATCAAGCCCATCACGGCCAGGTGCGGAAGTCAGGAGAACCTTATATTTTGCATCCTTTGGCGGTTGCAGATATTGTTGTTGGTATGGAAATGGATACCATTTCCATTATTGCTGCACTTCTGCATGATGTTGTTGAAGATACCACCGTATCCCTTGATGAAATTCGCACCCGGTTTGGCGATAATTGTGCCATGCTGGTTGATGGTCTAACCAAGTTAGAACGAATTAAATTCCGTTCCAAAGAAGAACAACAAAATGAGAATTATCGCAAAATGTTTATTGCGATGGCGCAAGATATTCGCGTCATTGTGATCAAGCTAGCTGACCGTCTGCATAATATGCGGACACTGAAATACCAGTCTGAAGAAAGTCAGCGCCGGATTGCTTATGAAACACTTGAAATTTTCTGTCCTGTAGCTCATCGTCTCGGTATATCGGCGATTAAATGGGAAATGGAAGATATTGCTCTTCGTTATTTGAATCCGCAACAATATTATCGTATTGCGAATTTGATGCACAAAAAGCGTGCAGAACGTGAACAATATATTGATAATGTGATTGGACGTATCAATGAAAAGCTATCTGAAATGGGCGTAGAAGCTGATCTTTCAGGTAGACCTAAGCATATCTATAGTGTGTATCAAAAAATGACGATGAAAAACAAGCAATTTAATGAAATTTACGATCTATTGGCGATCCGTATTATTGTAGATAATATCAAAGATTGTTATGCCACTTTGGGTATTATTCATACGTTATGGAAACCGATGCCAGGTCGATTCAAAGATTATATTGCAATGCCTAAAACGAATATGTATCAGTCTTTGCATACGACAGTAGTAGGCCCAAATGGCGAACCGACAGAAGTACAGATTCGTACATGGGATATGCACCGCACTGCTGAATTTGGTATCGCGGCTCACTGGGCATATAAAGAAGGTACAACCGGAACGATCGAAAATAAAGTTCCTTTTTTCAAAGAGATTCTGGAATTACAGCATGAAGCTAAAGATGCTTCTGAATTTGTAGAATCACTCAAAATGGACTTTTTCTCTGATTTGGTATTTGTTTTCACACCAAAAGGAGAAGTTATTGAATTACCTATCGGATCTGTACCGCTTGATTTTGCTTATCGTATTCATACAGAAGTGGGTAACCGGACGATTGGTGCTAAAGTAAATGGTCGTATTGTACCACTGGATCATCGTTTGAAAACAGGCGATATTATTGAGATTTTGACTTCTAAACATTCCTACGGTCCAAGTCAAGATTGGCTCAAAATTGCTCAATCTTCGCATGCACGTAGTAAAATTAAGCAGTGGTTCAAAAAAGAAAAACGTGAAGAGAATGTAGAAAAAGGTCGTGAAGCTTTAGAACGTGAAATCAAACGTCTAAATCTGGAACCTTCAGTCTGGTTAACAGATGATAAATTAGTCGAAGTCGGTAAAAAGTTTGCTTTTCATGACAGCGAAGATATGTTATCTGCTATTGGATTTGGAGGCATTACAGCGGCTCAAGTCTGTACACGTTTAACCGAGAAATTGCGTAAAGAACAAGAAGAATCGGCGATTATTGAACTGAGTGAACAGGTAAAAGAAGTCAAAACAGCACCAGAAGAAAAACGTCCACGTCCAACTAATGGCGTAAGCGTCAAAGGAATCGATAATCTATTAGTACGGTTTGCTCGTTGTTGTAATCCTGTGCCGGGTGATGATATTGTGGGTTATGTGACACGCGGACGCGGTGTATCGATTCACCGTAGCGATTGTACCAATGTGCCTGATGTGAGTGACAACAGTGAAGCCGCTCGTATTATTGAAGTGGGCTGGGAAAATGCTGTTGAATCTAACTATAGTGTGGATATTGAGATTACAGGACATGATCGTCGTGGACTGCTCAATGAAGTATTGCAGACTGTCGCAGAAAGCAAAACGAATATTTCAGCGGTATCTGGACGTTCCGATAAAAACAAAATGGCTATGATTCATATGACAATTTTGATTCGGAATACAGATCATTTGCAATCGGTAGTCGATAAGATCAAACGTATTCAAGATGTATATACCGTTCATCGGATTATGCAATAATATAAATTAATCGTAATACCAATTGAAAAGAAGCTAATCTCCTTCACCGGAATCGTTAGCTTCTTTTCTTTATAGAAAGGCAGGATTTAGACTTATGAGAGTAGTTGTTCAGCGTTGTAAACAAGCTTCAGTTACCGTAAATGAAGAAATTGTCGGGCAAATTGGCAAAGGATTAATGGTATTAGTGGGAGTTACTCATCAGGATACGGTTGAAGATGCCAAGTATCTTGCAGGTAAAGTAGCAGGAATTCGTATTTTCGAAGATGAGAATGGAAAGATGAATCTAGGTTTACAGGAGATCGGTGGTCAGGTACTGTCAGTATCACAGTTTACCTTGTATGGAGATTGTCGCAAAGGTAAGCGTCCGGGATTCAGTGATGCTGCTCGTCCTGAAGTGGCTACACCTGTATATGAAGCATTTAATAATGCTTTGCGGGAGTTAGGGCTTGTGGTTGAAACAGGAATCTTCGGCGCAGATATGGATGTGTCTCTGACGAACTGGGGACCTGTCACACTGATTATTGATAGCCCCACTAAAAACAATTAATGGATACACAAACCGTATAGGTGATGAATAAAAGGGCATTCTTTTGTAAAGAAGAATGCTCTTTTTGTTATTTATTTATCAATTAGATGATGGATTGTGGTAGAAGAGTAAAAGAAAAGGGTAATAAGAAAGCGAGAACAATTACAGTATTCTACTGTATAGACAACTAGATAGCATCACGAAAGGAGAACTATTCCCATGAGTAAAGTAGCATTCTTATTAGCAGACCAATTTGAAGATTCCGAAATGCAGGTGCCTTATGACGAGCTGAAAAAAGCGGGTCATGATGTTGATATCATCGGTCTCCAAAAAGGAGAAACGGTGAAAGGTAAAAACGGCAAAGAAGAATACACAATCGAAAAAGCAATCAGTGAAGTTAACGCTGCTGATTATGATGGAGTCGTGATCCCTGGTGGTTCTTCACCGGAAGGTTTACGTTTGGATCAAGATATTCTGAAATTTGTAACGGAAGTGAATACAGCGAAAAAACCAATTGCTGCGATTTGCCACGGTCCACAAATTTTAGCAAGTGCTAATTTGCTTCAAGGACGTACCATTACTTCATTCCCTCCTCTCAAAGACGATATGGTCAATGCAGGAGCAACTTTTGAAGATGGCGAAGCGATTGTAGATGGTAATTTTATTACTTCTCGTACACCTAAAGATGAGCCAGCCTTTGTACGTGAAATTTTAAAAGCATTGTAAGTAGAACGTACCATGAAAAGATTTCTTTTCTTAAAATAGTATGTCCGTACCATGTATTTAAAATACAGCAAGGAGGTAATGATAATGACTAAACATATTCAAGCTTATTTTCAAACAGAAGATCAAGCAGAGGGTGCTAGAACAAGTCTGCAAACGTTCAATGTAAAACAACTTGAGGTGGGACGTTTACCTCACCAAATTAGTCAAAGTGGTAAAGTATTAGTACCGCTCGTTCCGATTGCTACAAATACAGGCGGCGCTGTAGGTACAGCAGGGGCTCCATCTGGAGCAGGTCCAGGAGGCATTGTCGCTCCAACAGCTATTATTGAGAATCGTGAAGATCGTGAAGATATTGATCGCGAAGATTCACCTCGTAGTGATGACGATGCAGCTTACAGTGCAAGCAATGCTACAGACAAAGATTATGATGATCTGAAATATGTATTGTCTGCTTCTGTGATGGAAGCTGATGTAGAACAAGTTGTTCAAGCATTGCGTACAAACAATGCGTTTGTAGAAATTTTAGATTAATATTTATTTTTAAAGTAGATATATAGTTTAAAAGGTGTTACAGGTGAAGATTATTCATCTGTAGCACCTTTTTTATGGAATATAATGATCAAAGTTTACCTATTGTAATGAAACTGTAATATAGGAAACATCTTCTCTTAACAATCACCATCTATAATGTACCTATGACCCCCTTTTTAACATACTATGTTGGCCTACAGCCCGTTGCTGTAGGTTATTTTTTTGTCTATAACGATAGAGTCTTTTTGCAAAGGATATTTTTATTAAGTTAAAGTGTTGACTTTAGTGCAGTGGTTCATTACAATCGTTAAATATAACATGATTCTGACTATAAGCTTTGTAGATGACAGTTGGAACGATAGAATATAAGATTATGAGATCAACGTAATCTTTAAATATACGAATTTGTAGACGGGAAAAGTAACTTAGATCGATACAGTATCGATGATCGATAAAGAGAGGAATTCCATGGCTGGAAGAATTCCCTGTATTCCTTTGTGAAAAGACCTCCCCGAGAACATGATGTGAAAGATAGAAAAGTGAGAACGTGTAGCTGTAAATTGATATTTACAGTATAACTAATCCTTTTGGAATCCAAGTAACTTCATGCGTAGTCAGCGGGCGTTAACCGCTAATGAAGCGAGTGCAATGGTTGTATTCTAAATAAAGCGGTTATCGTTTGATTTAGAACGTTGTATTCGAAATGTGGGTGGTACCACGGGTGAATGGAATAATCCAATCCCTCGTCCCTGTTTTTAATAAACAGAGGCGTGGGATTTTTTTGTGTCATTTAGCAAGAGAATAGAGAATGATTTGAATCAAGGAGGAATACGAAATGGCTTTTCAAAAACCGACAGGTACACAAGATTTTTTACCTGGTAAAGTAGAAAAATGGCAATATGTCGAACAACAAGCACGCGATCTATGTAGACGTTACAACTATCGCGAGATACGTACACCATTATTTGAATCGACAGAATTGTTCCAACGTGGTGTAGGAGAAACAACGGATGTTGTACAAAAAGAAATGTACACGTTTGAAGATAAAGGTGGCAGAAGTATGACGCTACGTCCTGAAGGGACAGCTGGTGTTGTACGCGCATATGCTGAAAATAAATTGTATGGCGAGCCTGATGTCAGCAAATTATATTATATGGGTCCTATGTTCCGTTATGAACGTCCGCAAGCAGGACGTTATCGTCAATTCCATCAGTTCGGTATCGAAGCTTTCGGTTCGATTGATCCAGCAATTGATGCAGAAGTGATTGCACTCGGCTTAGAATTTTTTAGAGAATTAGGATTAAAAGGGGTTACTGTTGAAGTGAACTCTGTGGGTACCGCAGAGACAAGAGCGAACTACAATGAGACTTTGCTTGGATTCTTACGTCCTATGCGAGATACGTTGTGCAAAGATTGTCAAAATCGAATGGAACGAAATCCGATGCGTGTCTTGGATTGCAAAATCGATCATGACAAATTCGTCGATGCACCTTCAATTCTAGATAGCTTGGACGAAGAAAGTACCGCTTATTTTGCCAAAGTAAAAGAGTATTTGGAAATTATGGATGTAGCGTATACGATCAATCCTCGTCTTGTACGTGGTCTGGATTATTACGCACATACTGCTTTTGAATATAAAGCTCAAGGTATTGGAGCGATTGATACTGTTGGCGGCGGAGGACGCTATACCAAGTTAGTCTCTGAAGTCGGTGGACCGGATCAACCAGGAATCGGCTTTGGTATTGGGATGGAACGTCTGCAATTGTTATTGGAAGATCAAGAAGTCGATATTCCAGCGATTCAGCCACTCGATGTATATTTGCTAGCACTCGGTGAAGCGGCAGAAGTGGAAGTTGTGAAGCAATTATTCAAATTACGTAAATTAGGTTTCTCCGCAGAACGAGATTATCTAGGACGTAAAATGAAAGCTCAGATGAAATCAGCTGATCGCTTTAAAGCACGGTATACAGCGATTCTCGGTGAAGATGAATTACTACGTGGTGAAATTGCTCTAAAACGTATGGATACTGGTGAACAGCAAACTGTCAAAATGGACGAGTTAGCAGATCACTTGAAATAAATATAGTTTTACTTGTGCAATACAAGGTTAGACCATCAACTCAATTTGAAGGAGAATGAATAATTTATGTTAAGGACTCATAACTGTGGACAACTAACAACTGCCAATATTGGCGAAACGATCACTTTGAATGGCTGGGTACAGACTCGTCGTGACTTGGGTGGCGTACTATTTATCGATCTACGTGACCGTACAGGGATTGTACAAGTTGTATTCAACCCTGCATACTCTGGCGATGCTCTACAAATCGCAGACCGTGTTCGTAGTGAATATGTATTAGCTGTTAAAGGCGAAGTGGTATTACGTGAAGATGAGACGATCAACAAAAACTTGCCAACAGGTGAGATTGAAGTACGCATTACTGAAATTGAAGTATTGAATGCAGCCAAAACGCCTCCATTCTTTATCGAAGATGGGATCGAAGTCGACGAATCGGTTCGTTTGAAATATCGTTACTTGGACTTGCGTCGTCCTGAAATGCAAAAAACATTGATGTTGCGTTCTAAAGCAGCTAAAATTTTCCGTGATTTCTTAGATGGTGAAGGCTTTATTGATGTAGAAACACCAATTTTGACAAAGAGTTCACCAGAAGGTGCACGTGATTATCTTGTACCTAGCCGTGTCCATGCAGGCGAATTTTTCGCATTGCCACAATCACCACAGATTTACAAACAATTATTGATGGTGAGTGGATTGGAACGTTATTACCAGATCGCTCGTTGTTTCCGTGATGAAGATTTGCGTTCAGACCGTCAACCGGAATTTACACAGGTTGATATTGAGACTTCTTTCTTAACACAGGACAACTTGCTTGATATGATGGAACAATTAATGGTGAAATTATTTAAAGAAACGGTTAATGTAGATATTCCTACTCCATTCCAACGAATTACACATGCTGATGCCATGGATAAATACGGTTCAGATAAACCAGATCTTCGCTTTGGATTAGAATTGGTTAATGTGAGTGATATTGTAGCTGCAAGTGGTGTTAAAGTATTTGCTTCTGTGATTGAAAAAGGCGGAGAAGTGAAGTGCCTAAACGCTAAAGGTTGTGGCACATGGACTCGTAAAGAAATCGATAGCTTAGAGCCATATGCAGCACGTTATGGCGCTAAAGGTCTAGCTTGGATTCAAGTGAAAGAAGGCGAGCTTAAAGGACCTATCGTTAAATTCTTCAATGAGCAAGAATTAGAGCAAATTAAAACAGCTGTAGGCGCAGAAGAGGGCGACTTATTGTTATTCTCTGCGGATACTAAAAAAGTCGTTGCTGACGTATTGGGTGCATTGCGTCTGAAAATCGGAAACGATCTAGGTCTGATTGATGAGAAAGCATTCAAATTTGTATGGGTGGTAGACTTCCCATTACTTGGTTACGATGAAGATGCGAAACGTTATGTTGCAGAACATCATCCGTTCACACGTCCTCGTGAAGAGGATGTACATTTGTTCGATACAGATCCAGGTCAAATTCGTGCTCAAGCCTACGATATCGTATTGAATGGTTATGAAGTCGGTGGCGGTTCAATGCGTATTTACAAACGTGATGTACAAGAAAAAATGTTCGCAGCATTGGGTCTTCCAGAAGAAGAATCTCGTGATAAATTCGGTTACTTGATGGATGCATTCGAATACGGAACACCTCCACACGGTGGTATTGCATTTGGATTTGACCGTCTAGTGATGTTGCTAGCAGGACGTACAAACTTGCGTGAAACGATCGCATTCCCGAAAACAGCCAATGCTACAGATCTATTGATGAATGCACCATCTGAAGTCGATACTTCTCAACTTCAACAATTGCATATCAAATTGGCTAAAAAACCGGGCGATGACAAAAAACAAGAAAATAAATAAAATCATTTAAAATATTCTGGGCAATGCGATATAAAGATATTTTAAATATGCTTGCTCAGAATACTTTTGTTATATAGCTCTTAGAACGTACAATACCTTAGAGCTATTTATATGAAGTTCAGTCTTCCACTCATGAAGAAAGGAGTGAATATTGATGTTAAACCAATTTTCACGTACAGAACTTGCTTTTGGCTCAGAAGGTATGGAAGTGATGAAAAATAGTACTGTCGCTGTGTTAGGTATTGGTGGAGTCGGCGGAATTGCTGTGGAAGCCCTCGCACGTACAGGTATCGGACGTATTATTTTGATCGACAAAGATACGGTTGATATTACTAACATCAATCGCCAAATTCATGCGCTAACGACTACAGTTGGACAAAAGAAAGCGGATCTAATGGTGGATCGTGTCAAATTGATCAATCCTGAATGTGACGCAATCGCACTAAACATGTTCTATACCGAAGAAACGTATGAAGAATTGTTCAAATATGATCTCGATTATGTGATCGATGCTTCGGATACGATCATTTATAAAATTCATTTGATCAAACAATGCCTAGAACGCAAAATCCCTGTCATTTCGAGTATGGGTGCAGCTAACAAAATGGACCCGAGTCAATTTCAGGTAGCCGATATTTCGCAGACCAAAATGGACCCGATTGCACGTATCGTTCGTACCAAATTACGTCAAGAAGGCATCAAAAAAGGCGTGAAAGTCGTATTTTCTACCGAAAAACCGATGAAACCACGTCAGGATATTACGGACAAAATCGTGCCTGAAAATGCACCAGAAATCCGTAAAGCCAAACAACCACCAGCAAGTAATGCTTTCGTACCACCTGTAGCAGGACTCATCATGGTCAGCGTCACTGTCCGCGATCTGCTTGAAAAGAATGGTATCGAACTCTAAAACACAATGCTAAGTAAGTTTTCATAAGAAAGAGCATGCTATCTTCCAAAGATACATGCTCTTTTCTTATCATTCTTTTCAAAGATAATCAGTATAAGCAATTGATAATTTATATAAAAAAGTAGTATCTCAAAATCCTGCATATAGAAGAGAGCGAGGAATAACATGCAAAGAGTAGATGTAGTCTATGCTCTTATTTATGATAAAGATCGAGAGCAAATATTGATGGTGAATAATCACGGATCAGGTTGGTCATTACCTGGTGGTGCTGTAGAAATTGGAGAAACATTAGAACAAGCATTGATTCGAGAGGTGAAAGAGGAGACAGGATTAACAGTTGAGATTGAACATGTGCTAGCAATCAATGAAGCGTTCTTTCAGAAGAAAGCCCAGCATGCTTTATTTATAACCTTTAAGGCTAATATTTTACATGGAGAATATCAGATTCAGCATAAAGAAGAAATATTAGAAATAAAATGGATGGATGTCCAAACAGCCAATACATTAATGCCTTATCATTCAAAGGGTATAGAGAAACTACTTCAATCTTCTTGTACATATACATTTCAGTCATAATTATCAAAAGTAGTTATAGATTAATCATTATTGAAGAAATTCAAAGCCTTTTCTGAAGCGAATGATGCCCACAGCGAGCATTTAAAAACAAATCAATCCATAGATTTCCGCCAAAAAGAACTAGTTTTTTCAAAATGCTTGTGGTATATTAAAAATCCTTTGTTAATGGCAAAACTATAAACATAAGCGCAGACTGACCTGAAAATAGTACACATGACACCATATTCGCTTTGCAAAAAGTGATCATGAGAAGTGTACCTTTTTACTGTTACGTCTGCGTTTTGTTTTTTTGCGTGCTTAACAAAGAGATCATAAGTAGATTTCTTAGGAGGTAACTGAAATTGGAGGACAACTTTCAAAGTGCCTATCAAGAAGAGCAAGACAAGTTGCAACAAACGGTTGTTGAGATCGATGAACAACTCGAGCGTTTAAGCCAGATTCCTGTCTATACCGGTCATGATTTTACCGAGCAGATTTTGGAATCAGGTCGTGAACAGCAACGTCAATCTCTTTCGAAAAGCGCACAAGCACCGTATTTTGGTCGACTCGATTTTGCAGAAGGAGAAGAAGGAGCGCGTCAACCGCTGTATATTGGCAAGATTGGCGTAGGTAAGTCTGAAGTGGATGATCAGCCATTAGTGATTGATTGGCGAGCACCGGTTGCCAGTTTGTTTTACTCATTTACAGGCGGAGATGAAGCAGCAGTCTATGAAGCTCCAGAAGGATTCATTCAAGGATTAGTCTATCTGAAACGCAATATTGTGATTCATCAACGGATGTTAGAACGCCTAGCAGATACGTATGATCGTGAAAGTACAGAACCTGCGGTCACTGATGAATTTCTGGTGTATCGTCTGGGCGAAAATAAAGATAATAAATTGCGTGATATTGTATCTACGATTCAAGCCGAGCAAGATCGGATTATCCGTGCCGCTAAAAATACAGCACTGGTGATTCAAGGAGTAGCTGGTAGTGGGAAAACAACTGTTGCTCTGCATCGCTTAGCTTTTTTACTGTATCAATATCAAGAGCAAGTATCTGCGGATAAAATGATTATTTTTGCACCTAACCATATGTTTTTAGACTACATTTCAGAAGTGTTACCTGAACTGGGTGTAGGTGATATTCAGCAAAGTACATTCAGTGACTGGGCGCAGCAGATTCTTAAAAGTGATATCCGTCTTGTTCCTCAATCAGAGACGTATGATTACTGGTTTGAAAATACCGATCGTCCAGCTGTAACCGATCATACCCCTTCTCGTTATAAAGGATCGCTTGTATTTATGCAGTTGATTCGTCAGTATATCGAAGTGCTTGAGCAGACAGCAGTTCCTGATATGGACTTTAATCCATGGGACGAAGCGATTTTGCCACAAGCTGAGATATTGGAATGGTTCAATAATGAATACAAACACTATCCACTAGCGAAGCGTAAAGAGCGAGTGATGGCACGTGTTCACCGCTGGGTAGAAATGCAGTTAAAAATAGCGCCTTCCGAAGCTATCCGTAAAGAGCGTAAGAAAAAAGCAGCTCAACGGGAAAAAGCATACTTAAATAAATGGCCGAAATACGAGCCGTTAACATTATATAAACAACTATTTAAAGCAATTAAAAGTAATAGTCTCACTGAAAATCTGCAACCGATCTGGGAACAGATTCCGACTGATGTTATCAAAATTGTTTCTAGTGAATTGAAAAAAGATCGTATTCGTGAAGATGATCTGCCAGCGCTGGTATATATCCATACGTTACTTCATGAGATGGAAGCCGAACATCGCTTTGACCATGTGGTGATGGATGAAGCGCAAGACTTTTCGCCTTTCCATGTGTCTTTATTAGATCATTATGTACGAGGTAGTTCATTTACGATACTGGGCGATTTGTCGCAGGGGATTCATGCGTATCGAGGTGTACACCAATGGGAAGAAATAAGCAGTCTATTTGCTTCGGAGCAGACCGATTACTTCCCTCTAACTCGAAGTTATCGTTCAACGATGGAAATTATCGAATTTGCAAATATTATTTTGAATAAAGGTGTACAAAATGGTATCACCGCTGTACCTGTATTCCGTAGTGGTGATCCGGTACAGATGATTCCTTGTCTTCCGGATTCACGTGTAGAGACGATTAAGTCACACTGGCAACAATTGCAAGCTAAAGAGTACCGCACAACTGCTATTCTGACACGTACTCTGCATGAAGCGATAGCGCTACATCAACAACTGACTGAACAAGGGATAGACATCCATTTAATTGATGGAGGCAAAGCTGCTTATCAAGGTGGACATTCGATTCTACCTGTGTATTTGTCTAAAGGGTTAGAATTTGATGCAGTGATCGTCACTGATGTAGATACGGATCATTATCGTAATGATGATTGGGATGCCAAATTATTGTATGTTGGATGTACGCGTGCATTGCACGAATTGTGGATTATGCATGGTCAACAAGTACCTGATTATATTAGTAGATAACAATAATTAAAATGTAGAGTGGAGTAAGGATACTCATTCTATACAATCAAGTCAAAATGCTAAAAAGAGAGTACCGTATACAGTGAATCTGTATATGGACTCTCTTTCTGCTTTTTGTGCAAAATAATGTTAAAATAAAGAGACGTTCTTTCGCCCAATTTAGGATTTGATAACTAAAATAGAGGTATCTTCAAGGGCTTTGAGAGAATGAAATTCATCAGGTTCCATAATCAAAACTTCATGAGGAGAAAGTATAATTTCTTGATCTGATACGGTAAAAGCTACTTTTCCACTTTTGACCACAATGAACACATGCTTAGGGCTTTTGTGAGTAGGAATTTCTTGATTCGCACTTAATTGTAAATGAACAATCTGACGTGCTTCGGTATTGTAGATCGAAGTTAGTTTTTTATCCTGTTGTGGTATTACTGTATCTAATAAAATGGTTTGCATACTATCGTCTCCTTCAAGTGTTTAGCATAAGGCAATCATTAGGGTTGTTGTTAACCTGCTTTTACTATAGATCGAAATCAGAATCATCTAGGTGATTACAGTCACTACAAATGTGACAGTATAAATGAGTCAGTATAGATAGGATGTGAACGTATGGATTTATTTTCTTATGAAGACAGTGGCAATGGTTCTGGATCAGAGAGTATGGGTGTACTGGCAGATCGGATGCGTCCACAGTCGCTCGATGAATATATAGGGCAAGAACAGATTGTCGGTCAAGGTAAATTACTACGACGTGCGATTGAAGCAGATCAAGTATCATCGATCTTATTATACGGCCCACCAGGGTGTGGCAAAACGACATTAGCACACATTATTTCAAAGCATACACAAGCTGAATTTGTACGACTAAATGCTGTAGAAGCCACAGTTAAAGAAGTGCGTGAAGTGATCGAACGGGCACAGACGAATAAGTCGTTATACGGTACCAAAACGATTCTTTTTCTAGATGAAGTCCATCGGTTTAACAGCTCTCGTCAAGATGCACTATTACCTGCTGTAGAAAAAGGAACGATTATTTTTATAGGCGCTACCACTGAAAATCCTTTTCATTATGTGAATGGCGCTTTGATGAGTCGCTCGACTCTTTTTCAATTAGAGTCATTGAATCAAGAACATTCGATGATTGCAATGAAGCGTGCATTGAGCGATTCACAGCGTGGACTTGGATTTATGCAATTACAAGTGGATGAAGAAGCATTACAACATATCGCTTCTATGGCTAATGGAGATATTCGGCGAGCACTTAATGCGCTGGAACTGGCTGCTGTGACTACACCACCAGACAGTGAAGGCAATATTCATGTCACTCTAGAAGTAGCAGAAGAATCGATTCGTCGTCCGATTGTAAGGGCAGATGAGTCGACTCAATATGATGTATTGTCTGCTTTTCACAAAAGTATACGGGGCTCTAGTGATGCCGCTCTATTCTGGTTCTTATATGCAGTTGAAAAGTTAGGGATGGACCCGATGACTTTCCTAAGACGCTTAATCGCTGCCAGTAGTGAAGATATCGGACTGGCTAACCCACAAGCGATGATTCAATCACTAGGCGCATTAGATGCGTATCGTACAAATGGATGGCCTGAGGCGAAGCTCAATATTGCGCAAGCGATTCTATTTGCTGTCGAAAGTCCGAAGTCTAATGCTGTCTATACTGCCATCTCTAGTGCAATGTCGGCTATTGATGAGATCAAGTCTGCTGAAGTTCCTTTGCATTTACGAGATACTCATTACAAAGGATCAGCACAGTTAGGGCATGAAGGATATAAGTATCCGCATAACTTCCCGAATCATTTTGTCAAACAAGAGTATTTGCCGAAAGGGATTTCTCGTAAAGTGTTTTATCAAGCGACAGAACAGGGCAATGAATCGAAGATTAAGCTCAATCAAGAACGCAGACGAGGATTATAATATGCCATTCTTTACAAACTAATAGGCATACGTTATATTAAAATCAATAAAATCGGCGATGGAGTTCGCCATTGACTGCTGATTTCAGCTAATGACTCCTACTTGTTTAAGCACAGGATTGCTGTGTCTTGATCGAGTAGGAGTTATTTTTATGTACAGGAAAGGGGATCATAAATATGTATTATGTCTGGGTAGCTCTATTTGGCGTGTTGGGAGCATTATGTCGTTATCTAACAGGAGTATGGATTGTAAGCCCTGGCTTTCCAATGGCAACATTGATCATTAATATTGTGGGATGTTTTCTGTTAGCGATAGTGATGAAGTACTTGGCGGAACTTCCTTATATCTCAAAAACGATAATTACAGCGCTTGGTACCGGATTTGTCGGTTCATTTACTACCTTTTCAACATTTAGTGTGGAAAGTATAGAGCTGATCGAAAAACACTGGTACGGTACAGCAGCACTTTATATCGGAGCCAGTCTTATCGGTGGATTGTTATCTTCGCGCTTCGGATTCTATGTGAGCGAACAATGGTTGAATAGAAGGAGGAATCGTCATGCTCATTAATATGCTGTTGGTATCAGTAGGAGCGGTATTTGGCGTGTTGACTCGCTTATTATTATCCAACTGGATGAAAACCAAGTGGCCGATGCAATTTCCTTTAGCGACGCTATGTATTAATATCAGCGGTTCTTTTTTGTTAGGATTATTATTCGCTTCAGGGTTAAATAGTCATTTTCAATTGTTGATTGGTACTGGTTTTATGGGCAGTTATACTACGTTCTCAACATTTAAGTTAGAAAATATTGAATTACATTTGAAAAAAAAGTATCGTATCTTCTGGAGCTATATCGGTGCTTCCTATGTACTGGGCATAGGATTTGCTGCATTGGGGCTATGGATAGGAAATACGTATTTATAAGTTTGTGATTAAGAAGTATGAGAAACAGCAAAGAGTTACTGATAACGATCATCAGTAACTCTTTGCTGTTATTACATATTTAACTTAGTTTCTATAACAATTACACAACGGCTTCGTAAGCTACTTTTTCAACGACATCAATCGTACCGCCACCTAGACAAAGTTCTCCATCATAGAAAACAACTGCTTGTCCTGGGGTGATTGCTTTTTGTGGCTCATCAAATTGCACATGGACATTGCCATCAGCTTGCCATGTCAACGTCACACCTTGATCCGGTTGACGGTAACGGAACTTCGCTACGCAATGAAGAGTTGAACCCACTGCATGTTCAGAACCATCAATCCAGTTCATTACAGATGCTACAAGACCCGTCGAATACAGACTTGGATGTTGATCACCTTGTACAACATACAAAATGTTTTGATCCAAATCTTTGTCAGCGACAAACCACGGATTACCATTTCCTGAACCGCCAATTCCCAATCCTTGACGTTGTCCAAGAGTGTAATACATCAATCCATCATGATCGCCTTTGACTTCACCTGTTGCAATATCAATCATTTTGCCCGATTTGGCAGGTAAGTATCCACTTAGAAATTCACGGAAATTACGTTCACCGATAAAGCATACGCCAGTGCTATCTTTTTTCTTCGCTGTATATAGACCTGCTTCTTCTGCAATACGGCGAACTTCTGGTTTCGGCAAATGACCGATCGGGAACATCGTTTTGGATAATTGTTTTTGATTCAATGCATTCAGAAAATACGTTTGATCTTTGCCATTATCAATACCACGTAGCAACTGGAATACACCGTCTTTTTCAACGACACGTGCATAATGACCTGTAGCGACATAATCAGCACCTAGATCCATCGCTTTGTTCAAAAATTCACCGAACTTGATTTCACGGTTACACATCACGTCTGGATTCGGTGTGCGTCCACGTTTGTATTCGTCTAAGAAATACGTAAATACTTTATCAAAGTATTCTTTTTCAAAATTCACTGTATAGTAAGGAATACCGATCTGTTCACAGACCCGGCGCACATCCTCTGAATCTTCTTCTGCTGTACAATGACCGAATTCATCGGTATCATCCCAGTTTTTCATAAAAATTCCGATCACATCATAACCTTGTTGTTTGAGTAGCAACGCGGTCACTGAGGAATCGACTCCGCCGGACATACCGACAACGACACGAGTGTCTGCTTTTGCTTTTTCCATTTGTACTCACCACTTTATATAAGATGAGATGATTCTGTATTATTTGCTAAATGGATCATATTCTGTACCCAATAATAAGAATTCATCTGTAAAAGGTATATCTAACCGACAGCAATAATTCATTGTACCATTTTCTTGCAAGATCGCGTGGAGAAAAGCACGAATAATTTCCCATAAAGCCTGTATATATGTTACGATAGGTCACAAGAATGATCGGAATACAGTGAATTATCGAAATTTTACGATACGTGCAACTATTAATAATAATTGAGGTTGTTCAATAAATCAACGATTTATCATTGTTTTTGCCAAATTTAAGTGAGGTGCCCTATATGAAGATATCAACTAAAGGACGTTACGGTCTAACAATCATGATGGAATTGTCTTCCCGCTTTGGTGAAGGTCCTACATCACTCAAAAGTATTGCTGAAAAAAATCAACTATCTGAACACTATTTGGAGCAGTTAATCGCTCCACTTCGTAATGCCGGATTAGTAAAAAGTATCCGCGGGGCGTATGGCGGTTATATTTTATCACGTGAACCGGAGACGATTACAGCAGGCGAAGTTATTCGTGTACTCGAAGGTCCCATTTCCGTTGTTGATTTTACCGATGAAGATGTAGCTGCTAAGCGTCATCTATGGATGCAGATTCGTGATGCCATCGCTCAAGTCATTGATTCAACGACACTTAAAGATCTGATCACGTACCGTGAGCAAGGTCAAGAAGACAATTATATGTTTTATATCTAAATTCGATATAGACAACAAGACGGAGGGGAATCCGCAGGTATATGGCTGCTCCCTTCCGTTTTTTGCTGTCTTTGTACGTATATTTTATTTTCCGATACAGAAAGGTGAATTGATATGAAAGCTATTTATTTAGACCATGCAGCTTCTACTCCGATCCATCCACAAGTGGCTGAACGTATGTTACAGGTAATGACCCATACCCACGGTAATGCTTCAAGTGTGCATGCTTTCGGACGTTCTGCCAAAAAAGTAGTCAGTGGAGCCAGAGACCAAATCGCTAAAGATCTGGGTTGTCGTCCGGATGAATTGGTATTTACCGCAGGAGGAACCGAAAGTGATAATCTCGCTTTATTTGGGATTGCTGAATCCTTAAGTCATAAAGGCAAACATATCATCACATCACAGATTGAACACCATGCGGTACTTCATGCTTGTGAAGCGTTAGAACAGCGTGGTTATGAAGTAACTTATTTGCCTGTTAATGCTCATGGATTAGTTTCTATAGAAGAAGTAGAAGCGGCTATTCGCCCGGATACGATATTGATCAGTATTATGTTTGGTAACAATGAAGTAGGAACCATTCAGCCGATTACAGAGATTGGACAATTAGCACGTGCCAAAAATATTATTTTTCATACCGATGCTGTTCAAGCACTAGGTGCTATTCCTTTGAACTGTCATGAGTTACCTGTAGATTTAATTAGCTTTTCTTCTCACAAAATCAATGGTCCACAAGGGATCGGTGCACTATATATACGTCATGGAGTCAAAGTAGAACCTGTATTGTACGGCGGTCTACAAGAACGCAAGCGTCGTGCAGGAACGGAGAATTTAGCAGGTATTGCAGGCTTTGCACAAGCGGTAGAACTTGCTGTACAAGGACTATCTGAGCGCATCAACCATCTGGAATCGTTACGTGCATACATGTTAGAAGAATTAGAACAACAAGTCGGTACCGAAGGGTATGTTGTCAATACACCTATCGATCAATCGCTCCCTCATATTCTGAATATTAGCTTTCCCGGCGTGAAAAGTGAAACGATGTTAATGAATCTCGATATGGAAAATATTGCAGCTGCCAGTGGATCAGCATGTACTTCAGGTTCACTCGAATTGTCACATGTTCTTCAAGCAATGAAAATTCCTGAAAATCTCTTGAATTCGGCGATTCGCTTTAGCTTTGGGATGGGTAATACTAGGGAAGAAATAGCATATGCTACACAAAAGATTGCAACTATTTTAAAGCGTATACGTAGTAGAAATTAGGGCTCCCCTGTGTGGTGAATAATAAGGGAGGGAAGATGATCATATGACGCCAACAGCCGGGCAAGAAAGAAATGATTTTCTTCCTGCGCAATCTATGCGATGAGGAGGTCCTGAGCGTTATGAAGATGCAGGGAATGATTGGACTTGCTGTATTTGATATTGAAGATGGCAAGCAACTTGGTAAAATTCATGACTTTATATTAAGCGAAGACTGGGCGGTTCAAGGTTTTGAACTGGAAGGTAAAAGCTTTTTCTCATTACAAGTGCGTACCATACTATGGGAAGATATTGTGTCCTATGGAGAAGACGCTATTATGATTCGCAATCAACAGGCAGTCCGCCAGATCGCGGCTGACGATATTAAACATACATTTTTGATCGGTCAAAACAAAATTAAAGATATGCCTCTGCTTACCAGTGATGGAGCAATGTTAGGCTATGTGTCTGATGTTTATTTTGATCATGAGTTGGGTAAAAGCATTACCGGGATTGAAATCAGTGATGGCTTTATCTCGGATATGATAGGCGGAAGAAAGTGGCTTCCAGTAAGTGGACAAGTTGCTTTTGGTGAAAGCGCGATTATGGTGCCGATTGAAAGTAATGAACGCCTACAGGAATGTCATTAAACTTGGAGACGGATAGGGTGAGCGCTGAATGAAATGTCCAAATTGTAGTTCAAAAGATATTGGTAAAATTGGTTCCCATCAATTTTATTGCTGGGGTTGCTTTATTGAGTTAACTGTTAACGGCGGTAAAATGTCTGTGTATCAAGTCGAAGAAGACGGCACACTGAGTTCATTAGACGATTTGTTTGTCGAAGAACCTGTAGCTATGTATACACAAGCTTGAGCCTTTTTAGAAACGTGAACGATGTATAGAATGGCGAATATCGGCTGTTCCGACAGCGCGATACAATTCTTATCTTATACATACTACGTGTATCAGCGCTATTTTAAAAACCCCGTCTTGTATTGCACATCTGTAGAGGTGGCGATAGAAGTCGGGGCTTTTAAGCATGATGGATGCGATTGACAGACGTATGGGCGCTAGATATACTGATATAGTTGTTAAAGAACCGTGAAATTTCGGAACATGAACGTTAGATGAGCCGAAATAAAGGAGATCCAGGCATACATCTTTTGTTACACAGGTAATTGAAGTGATGACCGAACCCTACATAGTGTTAATCGGATGTATTCAGCGGTTAAGAGTCACTTATTCAAGAGACCTATATACAATAAAAGAGCGGTTGCAGGGAATATTGTTAGATATACACCAGAACACCGCCCCTGATTTTGCGCAGGGCGCTTTTTTTTTACCGACTTGTCAGCGATACAGGTTGGATAGATTACTGGATCACCAAGAAATTGATGTTTAACTATTCTGAGGAGGCTCATTACTTATGAAAGCAAGTGAAATTCGTTCCAAATGGCTCGCTTTTTTCGAAAGCAAAGGACACAATGTTGAGCCAAGCGCTCCGTTAGTTCCTCATAATGATCCATCTCTATTGTGGATTAATGCAGGGATGGCTCCACTCAAAGCTTATTTTGATGGACGCGAAAAACCTGAAAATCCACGTATTACGAATTCGCAGAAATGTATTCGTACCAATGATATTGAAAATGTAGGAAAAACACGTCGTCACCATACGTTTTTTGAAATGCTAGGAAACTTCTCGATCGGTGACTATTTCAAAGAAGAAGCGATCACATGGGCTTGGGAATTTTTGACGGGCAAAGAGTGGATTGGATTTGATCCAGAACGTTTATCTGTAACGGTATATCCAGAAGACGAAGAAGCTTTCAAATTGTGGAACGAGAAAATCGGTCTACCTGCTGAACGTATTATTCGTTTGGAAGAAAATTTCTGGGATATCGGTGAAGGCCCTTGTGGACCTTGTAGTGAGATTTTCTATGATCGTGGAGATGCTTACGGCGCTCTTGATCCGAATGATCCTGAGATGTATCCAGGTGGAGAAAATGAACGTTTCCTGGAAGTATGGAACCTTGTATTCTCTCAATTTAATCATAACAAAGATGGTAGCTATACACCGCTACCGAACAAAAACATAGATACAGGTGCAGGGTTAGAGCGTTTTGCTTCGATTTTGCAAGAAGTGGATTCTAACTTTGATACTGACTTGTTCCAACCGATTATTCAACAAGCCGCTCAAATTGCGGGTGTAACGTATAAACAAAATGAAGAAACCGATGTAGCGTTGAAAGTCATTGCTGACCATATTCGTACGGTTGCTTTTGCAGCAGCAGATGGCGTATTGCCTTCGAACGAAGGACGCGGTTATGTTATCCGTCGATTGTTACGTCGTGCAGTGCGTTATGGTAAAGTGATCGGTCTGGATAAACCGTTCTTGTTCAGCTTAACCGGTATTGTAGGCGAGATTATGGGCGTCTATTATCCAGAAGTAGTATCCAAGCGTGAATTTATCGAGAAAATTATTCGTACAGAAGAAGAGCGTTTCCATGAGACATTATCCGATGGTTTGAATATTTTGGCTGATCTGAGTACACAAGCGAAGCAAAATGGACAAACAGCGATCAGTGGCGCAGAAGCGTTTAAATTGTATGATACGTATGGTTTCCCATTTGATTTGACAGAAGACTATGCAGCTGAAAATGGATTGACTGTAGATCGTGCAGGCTTCGATACAGCAATGCAAGAGCAACGTGATCGCGCTCGTGCAGCTCGTCAAGATAGTGGTAGTATGAAAGTACAAGGTGGCGTATTGTCTGATTTTGAAGGCAAAAGTGAATTTATCGGTTATGAGCAGTTAACCGTACAAGCTACTGTAGTCGCATTGATTCAAGAAGAAGCTTCGGTCGACCGTGTCGGTGAAGGTCAACAGTGTCAGGTGATTCTAGATGTGACTCCTTTCTATGCTGAAAGTGGTGGTCAGATCAGTGACGTAGGACGTTTGAGCAACGATACTGTAGAAGCTTCTGTTGAAGGATTGTTCAAAGCTCCACGCGGACAATTTGTGCATATCGTAACGGTAAGTTCGGGTGAACTTCATATCGGTGATGTGGTTACAGCAGAAGTAGATGCACCAAATCGTAACGATATTATCAAAAACCATACCGCGACTCATTTACTTCATCAAGCACTTAAAGATGTATTGGGTACACATGTTAATCAGGCAGGTTCACTGGTTGAAGCAGAGCGTTTACGTTTTGACTTTTCTCACTTCGGTAGTATCACACCGGAAGAACTGGCAGATATCGAACGTCGTGTGAATCAGGAAATCTGGAAAGGTCTTGATGTCGAGATCGAGTACAAAGGTATTGACGAAGCTAAAGCGATGGGTGCTATGGCATTATTTGGCGAGAAATATGGCGATATCGTACGTGTTGTACAGATTGGCGATTACAGTATTGAGCTATGTGGTGGTTGTCATGTCGATAACACAGCACGTATTGGATTGTTCAAATTAGTATCTGAAAGTGGTATCGGTTCGGGTGTACGCCGTATCGAAGCTGTTACAGGACGCCTAGCTTACATGTTCTTGGATAGCCAATTGGATATTCTGAAGCAAGCTGCGGTACAATTGAAATCAAATGTACATGATGTGCCTAAACGCATCGAGTCATTGAACCAACAACTTCGCGATCTAGGTCGTGACAATGAATCTCTACAAAGTAAATTAAGCTTGATCGAAGCAGGTCAATTAACAGACAAAGTGGAAATGATTGGTTCTACACCATTATTGGCTGTATCTGTCAATGTTCCAAGTATGGATGCTTTACGTGGTCTAGCAGACGAATTGAAAGGCAAATTGCCTGAAGCAGTGCTTGTATTAGGAGCTGCTCAAGACGATAAAGTAAACTTTGTAGTCGTTGTTCCGAAATCAGGTATTGAGCGTGGACTTCATGCTGGTAAATTGGTTAAAGAAGTCGCTGCTATCTGTGGTGGTGGCGGTGGTGGTCGTCCAGATATGGCACAAGCCGGCGGTAAAGATGCTTCCAAATTAGCTGAAGCTCTTGAAGCAGCCAAACAACATGTAGCATCCATCTAAGTGATATGAGTATCAGATAATGGGTACAAAATAGAAGGAATAGCGTGTTAGATTCAAAAAGTTGAAACAATTTTGTAACTTTTTGAATAGTTTTAACGTAAATATTCCTTGTATATCCCTTGTTGTGTTATGATGAAAAAGAATCAGCATGAACAGCAAGGGATTCCATTTTGAGGAAGTGTACAAGTATACACTTTTTCCAAAAAGCGAGGTGTCAGCGAGTGGACTCCATGGATAAAACAGTTAAATTTAATGTGAAGGGTGACGAGCACGAAACCTCTTCTCAGGAAATACTTCTCACTGTATACGATGCACTGGTTGAGAAGGAATACAACCCGATCAATCAAATGGTCGGATATTTGATCTCAGGGGACCCCGCTTACATTCCCCGGCATAAGAATGCTCGAAGTTTGATCGGCAAAAAAGAGCGGGATGAATTAATAGAAGAACTGGTCCGATCCTACCTGGCCAGTCATCGGTAGAGACGGAGCGTACAAGAAATGAGAATATTAGGTTTGGATTATGGGGATCGAAAAATTGGCGTTGCGATAAGCGATGCTTTTGGCTGGACCGCTCAAGGGGTAGAAGTTATTGATCGTAAACGTACCAAAGATGTCGGTGCACGGATCGTAGAGCTTGTACAGGAACTTGAAGTGACCGAGATTGTTGTTGGACTACCCAAGAATATGAACGGAAGCGTCGGTCCCCGTGGTCAACTAAGTATGGAATTCGCTGAAAGTCTCAAAGAATCTGTGCAGCTACCTGTTCACCTATGGGATGAAAGGCTTACAACCGTGTCAGCTGAGCGTACGCTTATCGAGGCAGATGTAAGTCGCAAGAAACGCAAGCTAGTGGTTGATAAAATGGCTGCAAGCTTGATTTTACAAAATTACTTGGATGCCAAAAGTAAAAGGTGAGGGTGGTAAATATGGCTAAAGATCAAAATTTGCTTGAGGAAGAACCAGAAATTATTTATATTCCTGATGATGAAGGTAATGAAGAAGAGTTTGAAGTCATCATGAAATTCGAGGTTGATGGTTCGGACGCCAAATATATGATGGTCGTGCCTATGGAATCCACAGAGGACGATACCGACGAAGTATATGCGTTTCGCTATGAAGAAGATAACGATGATCTCAAACTCTTCATTATCGAAAATGAAGAGGAATGGCAGATCGTTGAAGAAACATTCAATACTTTAGTTGCTGAATTGGATGGTGAATAAGCCCATGACGGATCTTTCTGCGAGTAACGTCAAGTTTACGTCAAGATTGCTAGAAGCTTATGGTCTGTTGATTGAACTAACGGATGAACAGAACGAAGTCACTGTTTATCGTATTGTCAGTGAGTTTCAGATAGACACAGGAACTTATGCAGTCTTGCAAAAAGATACGGTTATTCCTGAAGACAACGTCGAGATTTTAAAAATCATTGATGATGCAGATGGACAACCTGAACTTGTGACTATTGATGATGATGATGAATGGGAAGATGTAGCCGAGCTATATGACGAACTGACATTACCGTTTGAAGATTAATCACGGATGCAGTACAATATGCACAATTATCTTCCAAAAAGAGCGGGATCTATTCCGCTCTTTTTGGCTGTAAAAGGAGCTGTTATATTCATTGCGCAGACGAGGTAGGGCAGGGATATGGATAATATTGATTGTTCTTATTGTGATTGCAGCAGGTATTGGCTACGGCTGGAATGCCATGCAACCTACAGCAACATCAGATCAAGTCGTTCCATATACATTAAAATCAGGAACAAGCAAATCAACCGTAGCTGAAGAATTAGCTCAAAATGGATTGATCAAAAATGCGTTGGTTTTTAAAGTCTATTTGAAATTAAATAGTGAAGGTAGCGAATTCAAAGCAGGTGATTATGAGTTCACGCCAGGTCTAACATATGCTCAAATCATTACGAAGCTGAATAACGCAGATGTTGTGGTGCCCAAAACGATGAAATTTACGATTCCTGAAGGTTATACCGTGACACAGATTGCGGATAAGTTAAGTGAAGCAGGATTTGTAGATCGTGATGCTTTTATGAAATTGGTTGATGATCCTTCATCCATGAAGCTTGCTCAAGAATTGAAAGTTCCTACTGGAGACGGCATTCTTCATCCACTGGAAGGGTATTTGTTCCCGGCAACCTATGATTTACCGATAGAAAGTACAGAATCCGATATTATCGCTAATATGTTGTTAGCCACACGCACCAAGCTGCGTTCAATTGATAATCTAGATGCTCAGCTCAAAGAACGCAATTTGACGGTGCATCAGCTGTTAACAGAGGCCTCTCTTGTTGAACGTGAAGTTGTCGTTCCAGAAGAAAGAGCTCAGGTTGCAGGGGTAATCGATAATCGTCTGAAGCAAAATATGAAGCTCCAAATTGATGCAACTGTGCAATATGCCCTAGGCAAGCAAAAAGCCCGACTGTTATACTCAGATCTTAAAATAGATAGTCCTTACAACACTTACTTACATGAAGGGTTACCACCAGGTCCGATCGCGAATCCGGGTCTAGATGCGATCAAAGCAACACTGGCACCTGAAGCTTCAAAATATTTATATTATGTGACCAAAAAAGACGGTACAGGCGGGCATTTATTCGCTCAAACGTATCAAGAACATCTCAAAAATATCGAAACAAGCAAGAGTACAGCCAAGTAAGGCTGTGTGGGAGGCGGCTTCAAGATGAATACAAAACCTGAATTGTTGGTTACAGCATCTTCGCTGGAAGAATTATATCGTTTGGCAGAAGCAGGAGCAGATGCTTTTCTGATCGGTGAAGAACGTTATGGAATGCGATTGTCTGGGGAGTTCAAAGTAGAAGATATTGCACAAGCAGTAAATTATGCGCATGAACATGGCAAACGTATTTATGTAGCCGTCAATAATTTAATGACCAATGAGCTTTTAGAAGATTTACCAGAATACATCAAACAGCTGACAACGTTACAAGTAGATGGGATTGAATTTGGCGATCCCGCTATCGTAGCATTGGCTCGTGAGCATGCGCCTGGAATAGCGTTACACTGGAATGCTGAGATGACTTCGACCAATGCAGTGACAGCGAACTACTGGGGCCGTAAAGGCGCTACAAGAGCTGTACTGGCACGTGAACTCAATATGGATGAGATCACAGGTATGATCGGCAAACTAGAAGTGGAAGCGCAAGTGCAGGTACACGGGATGACGAATATTTATCATTCTAAAAGACGCCTAGTCGGTAGCTATATGCAACATCAGGGTAGACCTGTGGATGGTAATGATCTAGGTCTGCAACGTGGATTGTTCCTGATTGAAGCCGAACGTCGGGATGAGACATTTCCTATCTATGAAGATACCAATGGAACGCATATTATGAGCTCAGAAGATGTATGTATTCTGGAAGATTTACACTTGCTGATGGAAGCAGGCGTTCAAAGCTTCAAAATCGAAGGCATTTTAAAATCAATCACTTATAACGAAACAGCGGTCCGTATGTTCCGTCAAGCGATTGATCAGTATGCTCAAGATCCAGAACAATATGAATTTGATGAGTCATGGATGGATGAGATTCGTCGTATACAAGATCCTGAACGTGAATTGTCATTTGGTTTCTTTTATAAAGAACAAGTATTTTGATTGCAGTGTAGATGGAATGATTGAAAAAGGGGGGCTTTCCATGTCAACAACGGAAAAACCAAAGTATTATGGTAAACGTCATCGTCTAGCCAAACCTGAATTGTTAGCACCTGCTGGTAATTTGGAAAAACTGAAATTTGCGATTCACTATGGTGCAGATGCAGTCTATATTGGTGGACAAAAATACGGTCTTCGTTCGAATGCAGATAACTTCAGCTTTGAAGAAATGCGTGAAGGGGTCGAATTTGCAAATCGTTACGGTGCTAAAGTATTTGTAGCTACCAATATTTATGCTCATGATGAAGATATTGCAGGTCTTGAAGAGTATTTGTGCAAATTAGAAGAAGTAGGCATCTCTGCGGTTATCGTAGCAGATCCTGCGATTATTGAAACAGCACTACGCTGTGCACCCGGTCTTGAAGTCCATTTGAGTACACAGCAATCCACATTGAACTGGCAAGCGGTGAAATTCTGGAAAGAAGAAGGATTACCACGGGTTGTATTGGGAAGGGAAACAAGCTTTGCTGAAATTGCTGAGATCAAAAAACATGTAGATGTTGAAATCGAAGCTTTTATTCATGGAGCGATGTGTTCTTCTTTTTCAGGACGCTGTGTGTTATCGAACCACTTTACAGATCGTGACTCTAATCGTGGTGGATGTTGTCAGTCTTGTCGTTGGAAATATGATCTATTCGAAGATGCACGTTCAGAACAAGAATGGGTATCAGAAGAAGATGCGGCTGATCAACAAATGTTGCAATCTTTTAGTCTGGGTGTGAACCAGAAACCACTTTATGAAGAACAAGATTCTGCGTTTTCTATGGGTTCCAAAGATTTGTGTATGTTAGAGCATATTCCTGATCTGATTGAAGTCGGTGTAGATAGCTTCAAAATTGAAGGGCGTATGAAATCGATCCATTATGTAGCGACTGTGGTGAATGCGTACCGTCAAGCAATCGATTCATATATGGCTGATCCAGAGAATTATGTGTTGAAGCCAGAATGGTTGGAAGATATTAATAAAGCAGCCAATCGTCCATTAAATACAGGATTTTTCTATGATACACCTGATCATGAAGATCATATCTATGAAGCAGAAGAAAAAGCAGTTCCTTATGATTTTGCAGGCTTAGTACTGGATTACGATGAAGCAACAGGAATCGCAACGGTGCAACAGCGTAATCATTTCAAACCAGGACAAGAGATCGAATTTTTTGGACCGAATCAAATGTTTTTCAAACAAACAGTCGGTCAATTGTGGGATGAAAATGGCAACGAGTTAGATGCTGCACGCCATCCATTACAAAAAGTGAAAATGAAAGTTGATCATCCTGTTCGTTACTTTGATATGATGCGTAAAAACAACACCAAACAAAGCAAATCAGCTGTTAAAACAGCAGTCACAGTATAATTTAAGTTATAAGAAAATAATGGAATCATTTACAATCTTATAAGGTAATAAGGTCTATTATACCGCATAGTATAATAGACCTTATTTTTTTGCGAAAAAGGGTTCAAATTTCCTGGTTTATAACCGATAATGGAATCAAGAGCATTCGAAATGCTTATTTTTTGTTTCGTTTATAAGGTGAAGCAGGGATAAAACAAGTAGGATTACATAAAAACCTGTATGCACACGAAATCTAAAACGGCGGTGAAGATTATGGGGTTATTGCAGAAAAAAGGTAAGTCAAACAGCAAAACAACACTTCCAGACACCAAGAAGCTTGAAAAAGAACAAAAAAAGAAATTGAAAAGTGAGCGTACAGGTCTAGCGAAAAAGGCTAATGAAGTTGCTCAGAAGAAATGGTTTAAACCAGAAAAGAAAGCGAATACACAACAACCTTCTATTCTCCCCACGACAGCAAAACATTCTCGTACACTACCCAAATGGGCGAAAATTCCCAAAATTCCTAAGTTCTCAAGTAACTATTCAAACTCATCAAATGATCCATCTGTACCCACTAATCGCTGGGGTAGATTAAATCCAGCAAAATCGGTAGGCATCAAATTATTTCTTATCTTTTTTATTGCTATTATGTTGCTAGTGGTATCGTTAGGAACGTTCTCGTATCTGATAGCAAAAAGTATTATCAAAGAAAATGCAGCTATCGGTAATGAACAGACGATTATTCAAACAGGTGAAAAACTTGATGTGATTTTGGGACAACTGGTGAATTCATCTACTCAAATCTTTTTCGATCCTAATATGCAAGATCAGTTAGTGAAGTTATCTACAGCAGGTATAGACGATTTTGAGAAATTCCAAGCGGTCAATGCAATTACAAGTAATCTACAAAATCAACTCAACTCATTAGATGCTATCGATTCAATTTATATTATTCCAATGAATAAAGCAGTGAATATTGTAGGAGCAGGGGTACAGATTCCGGCAGAGGATGAAGTACGTAATACAGCCTGGTATAAAGAATTAGAAAGTGGCAACGGTGTGATGCAGTGGGTACCTACCATGGAAATGCAAGGCACTGTCAAAAACTTCTTATTCGCACGTGCTGTCCGTACGACCAATACTTCTGATTCGTTTATTTTTGTAATCAGTGCCAACAGTAAATTGATCGAAGATCAGATTGCTAATGTAAATATGGGTACTGGAGGTCGTGTTGATCTTATTGGTGGTGCGACAAATACGGTCGTTGCTTCCACAAATAATGCAGATATTGCAACACCATCGAATTACAGCTTTTTAACTCAATTGACAGAGAAAAGCGGTAGAGTAGAAAATAGTGATGGTCAATCGCCTATTTTGATCGCATATAGTACACTTCAAAATTCAGATTGGAAATTAGTAGGGACAGTACCGATTAATGAACTGGTATCTAGTGCCAAACCGATCTTAAATATGACTTTGATTTTCGCTGTGATTGATGCTGTATTTGCTGTATTAATCGGTATCTTTATTATTCGTATTATTGCGAAGCCGTTACAGAATTTACAACAACTTATGCGTCAGGGTGCACAAGGTAAATTGAATGTTCGGACGACTCATAAGTCTGAAGATGAGATTGGGCAGTTAGGTTCGGCTTTTAATGAAATGATGGAAAACATTACGAATCTGGTTAAGCAAACGAATCAATCGGCGCAAGAAGTATTAGGTACAGCCACAATCCTTAGTAATGCTTCCAAACAGACAGCTACATCAGCTAAAGAAATCGCTGTTGCTACTGAAGAAATTGCAAATGGTGCAGGCAGTCTTGCTCTGGAAGCAGAACGTGGTACAGAACTTGCTGATGGTATTATGGGTCAAATGAATAAAGTAATCAGTGCTAACAATGAAATGGGTGCTTCTGCTCATGATGTGGAACAAGCTAGTGAAACAGGTGTTCAGCATATGGAAAAATTACTTACTCGCACACAGACTACAGAAGATATGATTCGTTCGCTTGGCGCTCGGATCGACTCATTACAACAAAGTACGTCTTCTGTTCAACAAGTGCTTGAGGTGATGCAGAATATTACCAAACAAACGAACATCTTATCCCTTAATGCTACGATTGAAGCCGCTCGTGCTGGAGCAGCCGGTAAAGGATTTATGGTGGTTGCTGATGAAGTACGTAAGTTAGCAGAACAATCACGCGAATCTATTCTCATGGTTGGTAAAATCACCACCAATATTCAGCAGGAAATGGAAGAGACGATTAAAGTTCTGAATGATGCCTATCCATTATTCAAACAACAGACAGAAGCAGTTAAAGATACAACGACTATTTTCGAATCGGTTCAAGGACAAATGTCTGCTTTTGTTACCAAGCTAAATTCAGTTACAGATTCGATTAATGAGCTTAGTCAGGTGCAAAATACGATGTCTGAAGCGATGAGTAATGTAAGTGCGGTTGCAGAACAATCTTCTGCTACATCACAAGAAGTGGCTTCTCTAAGTAATGAACAACACAATGTAAGTAGTCAACTGGTATCCTTGTCAGGTCAATTGGAAAATGTATCGCTTGATTTGAAAGAAACGATCTCACGGTTTACGGTGGAAGAAGACGAAGGAGATGCAGATGCGTTGCAATCGTCTATAGATCCATTTACAGAAGTGAATGAAGCACAAGAATCACAGCAAGAAGAACAACCAGTAACACAAGATGAAAAGGATCACGAGCAACCAGAAGCAACACATACTGAAGCAGATGCAGAGCAAGATACAACTTCAGACAAAAAAGAATAATAGATTTAAAAAAAGCCAAAAGCCGAAGCCCTGTATTCAATACGGGACTTCGGCTTTTTTTGGCTAGCATACCTATTTATGATTTATTGTACAGGCGGAGCTGGATCATCTTCTTGTATCGGTTCAAATTCTTCTTGTGGAAGTCTGATCCACCGTTGTAGATATCCTTGTAACCACAATTCTTTTAACAAGATAATCAAGATCGGCGACAATACTAAGCCCACCACACCAAAAATAGATAAAGAAATAATCATTGCTGATAACATCAAATATGCTGAAGAAATGCCAATCGAATTTCCTGTGATTTTGGGTTCTAATAATTGACGGGTCAACATCACAACCACTAATAAAACGATCAATCCGATCGCAAGCCCTGTCTCACCAACCACAAATAGATACACAATCCAGGGAATAAAAATAACAGGAATACCGAGTAATGGCAAAATATCAAATGCTGCACTGAGTAACGAAATTGAGAAAGCATTATTCACGCCCAAAATAAGCAATCCTATGTACACCAATACAAAAGTAATCATCACCATGATGAATTGTGCTTTAAGATAAGCACCGATAGCATAGAAAACATGTTCTTTTAAAAAGAAATAAGCTTTTTTGAGTGTGTTCGGTGTTCTTTCGGTAGCTACACGTCGCCAGAGATTGATTTCAGCACTCAAAAAGAACGCTAAAATAATACCTACAGCAAAGTTAGCAATAAAAGTAGAAAATGAGCTAAGCCAGCCTAATACATAGTTGAATGCCGCTTTACCCCAAATCGCTAAGTTCCCTGTAAAGATCGCAAAATATTCATTAATCCGCTGTGTCACATTGTCTGGTAAGGTATTCATTTCTTGATGCATCAATGTAGTTAGTCGTGTGAAATGACTTTGAACGATCTTAGCATATTCAGGCAAATTATCTGCAATCTGAGCAGACTGTGATATAAAGATAAGCCCTGCACCAAACAATGCGCCAAGTAAAAATAATACAAAAGTAAGAACAGCTATCGCTGAGCAGACCATTTTGGGTAATCCACGACGATGAAGAAACATGGCAAAAGGTTCGATTAAAGCAAAAATAATAAAAGATAAAAAGATAGGCGCAGCAATATGATATAGCTTGCTTGCGAGTAATAGCACTAGATATACCGTCAAAATCACAATGCCAATATCAAAAGCAGTTCGCCAGTATTTTTTGTACAAAGGAAGCATAAGCGTACTAAATCTCCTTTTCTAACATAGTATACAAGCATTTTATAAGCGAGCTTAGATCACGTCAACAAAAAAAGGAACTGCCCCTGAGGACAGTTCCTTTTGAGTTATAACGAATATTCAACAATCTATTGAATATGCAGATGACTATATTTTCATAACTCCGCCCATACTTGCATTGGTTACAAGTTTGGAATAACGAGCTAGATATCCTGTTTTTACTTTAGGTTCAAATTCAACCCAGCCTTTACGGCGTTCAGCAAATTCTTCTTCACTAATATGAAGTTCAATTTTGCGTTCGTTCAGATCCAGTTCAATAATATCTCCATCATTTACAAAAGCGATAGGTCCACCTTCAGCAGCTTCTGGAGAGATATGACCAATACTGATACCACGAGAAGCTCCTGAGAAGCGTCCATCTGTGATTAGACCGACTTTGGCACCAAGACCCATACCTACAATTTGAGAAGTAGGAGCAAGCATCTCTGGCATACCAGGGCCGCCTTTAGGACCTTCATAACGGATAACAACGACATGTCCTTCTTTCACATGACCGTTAGCAATCCCGTACAACGCATCATCTTGTGAATCGAAGCAGATTGCAGGGCCTTTATGATATCCGCCTACAGAAGCATCAACAGCACCCACTTTGATAATAGCCCCTTGTGGAGCCAAATTACCAAACAATACGGCTAGACCGCCACGCTCAGAGTGAGGATTATCGATTTTGTGGATAACTTCAGTATTTTGAATTTCTTGTCCTTCTACATTCTCACGAATCGTTTTACCTGTAACGGTAATACAATCTGGATGTAGAGCACCTGGTTTTTTGAGTAATTCATTCAACACAGCACTTACGCCACCTGCCAAATGAACATCTTCGATATGCCAGTCAGAAGCTGGAGCCAATTTCGCCAAATGAGGTACACGGTTAGCGACTTCATTGATGCGTTCGATTGGATATTCGATACCTGCTTCTTGAGCAAGAGCCAATGTATGAAGAACTGTATTTGTAGAACCACCCATCGCCATATCCAAAGCAAATGCATTATCCAATGCTTCTTTAGTTACGATATCACGAGGTTTAAGGTCTAATTTGATCAATTCCATTAATTGTGTAGCTGATTTACGAACAAAATCGCGACGATCTTCAGAGACTGCAAGAATTGTTCCGTTACCTGGCAAAGCAATACCCATTGCTTCTGCTAGACAGTTCATCGAGTTCGCTGTAAACATACCTGAACATGATCCACAAGTTGGACAACCAAATTGTTCTAGTTCAAGCAGACTTGCATCATCAATCTTACCAGCTTGGTAAGCACCTACACCTTCAAATACAGATGTCAGGGAAATCGAACGACCATTTTTGTCTTTACCGGCTTTCATCGGTCCACCACTAACAAACATTGTAGGGATGTTAACACGAAGAGCACCCATCATCATACCCGGTGTGATTTTGTCACAGTTTGGAATACAGACCATGCCATCGAACCAGTGAGCGGCAACAACAGTTTCAAGAGAATCAGCAATGATTTCACGACTCGGTAACGAATAACGCATACCGATATGTCCCATTGCGATACCATCATCTACGCCAATCGTATTAAATTCAAACGGAACGCCGCCTGCTTCACGGATCGCTTCTTTTACGATTTTACCAAACTCTTGTAGATGTACATGACCCGGTACGATATCAATATAAGAGTTACATACCGCGATAAACGGTTTACCAAAATCTTCTTCTTTAACGCCTGCGGCACGAAGTAAGCTACGGTGTGGTGCACGGTCGAAACCTTTTTTGATCATATCGGAACGCATTTTTTTGCCCTTGTTGACTACCATGGTGTCGATTTCCCCCCAAATATATAATAGTAAGCTTTGGAGCTTTAGCGCGTTGTAACGCCAAAGGTAAAAGCTAAAAAAGTCTTGCATAACGTAGTATAAATATACAAATTACGCGGAAGTTTTCTATAGAGTCTATCATATATGTTAGCTTTTTTCTAGCGAATATATATTAAATCCGTAGCAAAACAAAACGAAATAAAAAAGATGGCACAAAAAAAGCAGACATTCCACCATTAATGGAAATGTCTGCTTTTTATGGTATTAACGGCTGCCGCCCTTTTTGCCAATTTCTCTATAAAAATCTTTGTCGTGAGATTCGGAAGTGGCTTCTCCGCCTTTTTTACCGATTTCTTGATAAAATTCTTTATCATGAGACTCAGAAGTGGCTTCTCCACCTTTTTTGCCGATCTGTTGGTAGAATTGTTTATTATGTTTTTTGGAGGTTGCCTGGCCACCCATACGACCTGCTTCTTCACGACTCATTTTGCCGTTGTTGTTATTACTCTGTGCCATCACCAAATCACTCCTTATTTATATAAGTGTAAGCATGGAATGCCATGTATACTTAAACCTTACTTACCCGTCTTGTTTAGAGTGAAACGAATAATTAGGAATGAGTTGGAAAAAATTATACGATAATATCAGAAAAAGAGCACGAATCGATCTATATTTTCGTTGTTATGTGTATATATTCCTTATAATTGGTCATTAGGATTGCTTTTGAAATAAAGTATGTCTTTGAACATAATGGATCATGGAGTAAAGCGGTTGAGGGATAGAAGGCTCGACTAATCGTGAAGTCCAATGTTTAACCTGCGGTTGAGCAAGTAATACCGCTATAAGAATGGCGAAGACCAATAGGATCACTATTTCCAAAGGTGTATTGAACTGATGTAAAATGCCCGTCGTTTCTATCGCTCTCACCAAAAGTCCATGCAATAAAAAGACATATAATGTACGTCTACCAAGTTCAGTTATATAGTGAGCACCGATAGGAACCAGAGCAAGAAAACCTATAGAAGCGACACATTGCAACATATACATACACAATCGATACAACATACCTGTCCATGAATTTACGCCCAATTGCACAAATGTCTGATTACCATAAAACCATCCTATAACGAGCGGTAGGTTCAAATCAAAAAATAAAATCATAAATGCGATAGAGCCTATAGCAATTGAGCGCCGATAATGTTGAAAAAACGATATTATTTTATCCACATGTAGATGGTATCCAACAATAAAGAAAGGGAAATAAATCAATGTTCGGGACAAAGCAAGCCATACTCCATCTACAGGAAGTAACCCTACACCTAATCCAAGTGCTAAAGATACAATCAATTGTTGCTTGAATGTAAACATACGTAATGAAATCAATAAAAGACGCCAGACGATATGCCCAGCTAAAAACCAGAGTAACAAATAAGGAGCAAAAAACGAATGCGTAATATGAGGAACACGGAAAATCGTATAATCAAGCACAGAATAGATACTTTGAAATAATATATATTGTAGAGCAATATGACGTAACATTTGGCTACCTGCGGGTCCATGTAGATTAAAGCGAGCAAAATAACCAGTCACCAACACAAATAAAGGCATATGGAATGAAAAAATCCATACAAATAAATGATGCGCTGCTATTGATTGTTGGATCAGCGGTTCTAGTAAGTTACCTGCTACCACACAGACTATGAGTAAAAAGCGTATATTTAAAAAGTAGGTTTCTCCGATCGTATTCAATGGATATTTATTGATTTTAAGCGGAATATTCATACGTTGTTCCTCCTGTTAGTGATGATGAAATGATTCGTCCTATCCCTCTGAAATGTATTATTTTAAGCGTGATATAAAGGTTACTTTAAAAGTAAAACAAAAAACTTTTTAATATTGTGATTTAATTCACAATTGAAAACGGTATCTATCGTTAAAATTGTGTATATATGATGAAGCTATGTCATTGACAACAAAGAAAGCGGTTGCGACAATGGTAAATATGACCAGCTACATATTAAGCATGATTTTGTATGCGACTCAGGAGGCTGAACAATGAACAATCAACATACTTACCCGGAAGTGGTCACTTTTGGGGAGTCTATGGGATTGATGACTGCGGATGATTCACGTGGTCTGGAGTATGCTGCCCATCTTAATAAGTCATTTGGCGGTGCTGAAAGTAATCTAGCGATAGGAATTGCTCGCTTAGGGCATTCGGTAGGTTGGTTCGGTCGTCTTGGGGCTGATCCTTTAGGACGCATGATCCAGAAAGCGATTCGTGGTGAAGGCGTAGATGTGTCTCGCTCGATATTAGCAGAAGGAGAACAGACGGGACTGATGTTACGAGAAAATGTATCCGGTCATGCTTCGGTACATTATTACCGCAAACATTCAGCAGCCAGTCGAATGACGCCAGAAGATCTGGATGCTACGTATATCAGTCACGCTAAAATATTGCATGTTACAGGCATTACAGCAGCGATCAGTGAATCTGGACTGGCGACCGTAGAAAAGGCAATCGAGATCGCTAGAAATGCAGGCGTTAAAGTCTGTTTTGATCCTAATTTGCGTCTGAAATTATGGAGTATCGAACAAGCTCGTCCGGTATTACTACGACTTGCCGAACAATGTGATTACTTTTTACCGGGCTTGGACGAACTAAGCTTGTTATATGAAACAGAAGATGAAACACAGATTTTTGATCGTCTCAATCAACTATCTGCTGTCTGTATTGTCAAAGGTGGTCCTAATCTAACCTATGTGCTGAATCAAGGTCAGAAGTTAGAAGTGCCTTATTTCAAAGCAGAACGTGTACTCGATACTGTAGGAGCAGGAGATGGCTTCTGTGCTGGTTTTATCGTTGGATTGTTACGTGGCTATGAAGTGACTGAAGCTGTACGTCTGGGCAACCTCAACGGTTCTATGGTTATACAGGCTGTAGGCGATTGGGAAGCATTACCGACGCATGAGCAAGTGGAAGCGAAGTTAAATAATAAAGTTCATATCGAACGCTAAACTAACCTACTAAAGGAGCACTTAACGATGAAAAAATTACAATTATTACAAAAGATATTAGATAACGGTGTAGTTGCTGTGTTACGCGGAGACTCGGCAGATCAAGTCTTTACGATGGCAGAACAAGCGATTGCAGGTGGGATCAAAGTTATCGAGATCACTATGACTGTTCCTGGCGCTCTCAAAGCGATTGAGAAATTAAGCCGTATGTATAGCTGGAAAGCAGATGTAGCTGATAACTTTGCGATTATTGGAGCAGGAACTGTATTGGAACCACAGACAGCACGCGCTGCAATAATGGCTGGAGCAGAATTTGTAGTCGGGCCTTCTTTGAATCCAGAAACGGTTAAAATATGCAACTTGTATCGTGTACCTGTATTGCCCGGCGTAACGACACTAGAAGGCATACAACATGCACTTGAGCTAGGTGTTGATATCGTTAAATTATTCCCGGGGAATCTATACGATCCTTCCATTATCAAAACATTAAAAGGACCTATGCCTCAAGCGAATATTATGCCTACAGGCGGTGTATCTTTGGATAATCTAGGAGAATGGATCAAAGCTGGAGCAGTAGCAGTAGGGATCGGTTCCGATCTCACGACAGAAGCACTCAAAACAGGGGATTATGGTCTGGTACGCCAAAAAGCAGAACAATACATGGAAGCTTTCTATCAGGCTAAGCAGCAATAAGGCTTTAGTCTTCATAGAAAATGCAGACGTGTGCATAAAATAAAAGTACTTTAAAAATAAATAAGTCTAAATCAAAAAGTAACAATGAATCCTTATTCTAAGTATATGTAGAAAAGCCAGTGTTTATACTGTGCTCCAAAAAATGATATAATCACATAAGAAGCAGCCTGTTGTCCTGCGAAGGAAACGGGCTGTTGCTTTATACTTATACAGTGCTAGGATGCAGGTGGAAGGGGACTCATAGATTTATGTTTAGAAAGAATCGTAATCAATTTGCAAGTTATGGTCGTACACGGAAGAGAAGTCGTGCAGGGACGATCGGTAAAGTATTACTCGTGATTCTAATTGTACTTGTGATTGCGGCAGGTGCAGCAGCATGGTATGTATTTACACCTTATACACCTAGCAGTCAGGCTCAACAAGCTCTGGTCTCAGGAACAGATAAGATATCCGTTCAAGACACAGAAGATTGGATTGCTTTTAGCAATGCCAAACCTAAAGGAAATAGCGTTATTTTTTATCCAGGGGCACGGGTAAAGCCAGAAGCATATAGCTTACTTGCTCATGATCTAGCGAAAAATGGACACACTGTATATATTATGAAATTACCGTTCAATTTTGCATTTTTCAAAACGGATGCAGCGCAAGCAGTGATTGATCGTCATCCAGATGAGAAATTTGTTATTGGAGGTCATTCATTAGGTGGAGTCTTTGCTGCTCGTTATGCAGCTAGTCATTTAGATCATATTGCAGGTGTATTCTTCTTAGCTTCTTATCCAGAGCAAAAAGGAAGTCTACAGCAAACCGATATTCCTGTATTATCGATCACCGCTTCTAATGATGGTTTGCTCAAAAAAGATACGTATGAAGTAGCACGAGCTTTTTTACCAAAACAAACGGTTTATTATAGTATCGAAGGCGGTAATCATGGTCAATTTGGTAGCTATGGTGAACAAAAGAATGATCTTCCTGCTCAAATCGATGCCGATGAACAACGTAAACAGACGGTGAATACGATTCTAGGATGGATGAAAGAAATTCCGGCTACAAAGGCTTCTACTAAAAAATAAATGATTTGCTAGCTACGTATATCGTATGTATACATTATAAATATAGGTTAGATCACGGTCGCTAAAGGAGTACATGTCAATGGTGCTTTTACAAATAGGTACACAGCAAATACGCTGTGATGCTGTTTTATTTGATAAAGATGGGACATTGTTTGATTTTATGCAGTTATGGGGATCATGGGCGGAGCATATGCTTCAACAGATCGAACAGTATTTGCAATCAAGTGGTCATACCTTTACCGGAGATCGTGAACATGTATTTGGAACTCGTTACGATGCTCAAGGTCTATTGAATGACTATGATCGTCTAGGTCCATTGGCAATGGCTTCTGTAGAAGAATCGACAGCGATACTGGCATGGCAATTGTATGCTGCGGGAACACCGTGGGATCAAGCTATTGCTCGTATTCGTCAGTTCAGTGAGCTTGCTATGCAATCTATCGAAAAGGAACGTCCGGTGCAACCATTGCCCGGACTGCTTCCATTTCTAGAACAATGTGTATCTGCACAGCTTCCACTGGCAGTGGTAACAGCCGATTGGACATCTGAAGCGTTAAAGCATCTACGTTGGAGTGAATTGGATTCTTACTTTGATTATGTGATCGGTAGTGATCAAGTACAGCAGAGTAAGCCAGCACCGGATCTAGTGTACTTAGCCTATGAACAACTAGGCATATCGCCTGCTCATATTGTGTTAATCGGAGACAGCAATGCAGATATGCAAATGGGCAAACATGCCAATGTCTCCTGTTGTGTCGGTATCAGTTCTTCTGTAACATCTGCACAGACCGAATTACCGGATGCAGATCTAGTGATTACTCATTACGATCAGCTTCGTATCATCAAATGATAGATTGTAAACTTGCGCTTTTACTTTATAGATAAAGATTCAATAGAGAGGAGCATCATTATGGATAAAATCGAACAGTTAACCACATGGTTACAACAATCGCAACGTATTGTGTTTTTCGGTGGAGCAGGCACATCAACCGAAAGTGGTATTCCTGATTTTCGCTCGGCACAAGGATTGTATAGTGAAAATGGTAAAAGAGGATATTCGCCTGAAGAAATGTTAAGTCGTTCTTTTTTTGAAAAAGAAACGGAATTGTTTTTTGAATTTTATCGCAGTAAGTTGATCCATCCACAAGCTAAGCCTAATCCAGTGCACAATGTATTAGCCCTTTTGGAAAAGCAAGGCAAATTATTGTCTATCATTACGCAAAATATAGATGGTCTGCATCAGATGGCAGGTAATCAGAAAGTGTTAGAATTGCATGGTTCGATTCATCGGAATTACTGTACGACATGCAGACATTCTTATACATTAGACGATGTACTGGCTCAATCAGGAGTCCCGCGTTGTCCGATTGATCAAGGTGTGATCCGACCGGATGTGGTGTTGTATGGAGAATCCTTAAATCAAGATGTACTTGAGAAAACGGTAGAAGTATTATCACAAGCAGACCTATTATTAATCGGAGGTACATCGCTTACAGTCTATCCAGCAGCCGGATTGGTTTCTTATTTCCGTGGTCAACATACGGTACTGCTCAATGCTTCACCGACAGGTCATGATCGTCATGCTGATTTATTGATTACAGATCCGATGGGTAGTGTGATGGAGAAAGTACAACAGCGCCTCTAATATAAGTTTAGCGAAATGAATTTATTTGCATAATGGTAACGCTTACGCTATGATTTGGAAGATGTGAATATATCTATTTTTGCTTGAAGAAGGGTAGGGGTTATTGTGGTCTATGTAGCTTCAGAAAAGCGTTATGAAGAGATGAAATACAATCGTAGCGGTCGTTCAGGTTTGAAATTACCAGCGATTTCGTTAGGATTGTGGCATAATTTTGGCGGAATTAACGTCTATGAGAACAGTCGTGAAATGATCACACGTTCTTTTGATATAGGAATTACGCATTTTGACTTGGCTAACAATTATGGTCCACCCGCAGGTTCAGCAGAAGAAACATTCGGGCAAGTGTTGAAGCAAGATCTTGCTGCTTATCGGGATGAGATGATTATCTCGACCAAAGCAGGTTATTATATGTGGCCAGGTCCTTATGGCGAATGGGGTTCTCGCAAAAACTTGTTATCCAGTCTTGATCAGAGTCTGAAACGGATAAATGTCGATTATGTTGATATTTTCTACTCTCACCGCTTTGATCCGGAGACTCCGCTTGAAGAAACGATGATGGCATTAGATTATGCTGTACGTTCAGGTAAAGCTTTATATGCAGGAATATCTAGTTATTCCGCAGAACAGACACGGGAAGCGGCATCCATTTTGAAACAATTGGGCACACCACTTACGATTCACCAGCCTAATTATTCTATGGTCAATCGCTGGATTGAAGATGGATTACAAGATGTGCTTGAAGAAACAGGAACAGGTAGTATTGCGTTCTGTCCACTTGCACAAGGACTACTGACTAGTAAATATCTTAACGGTGTACCAGAAGATTCACGTGCAGCTGGTTCTTCTGTCTTTTTAAATGAAGATTCGATTACACCGGAAAGTATTCGTAAAGTACAAGCTCTGAATGAAGTCGCTTCAGAGCGCGGACAAAGTCTAGCTCAATTAGCATTAGCATGGGTGTTACGTGGTGGTAAATTAACGTCTGCGCTTATCGGTGCTAGTCGTGTTTCTCAGATTGAAGAGAATGTAGCTGCGCTGAACAATCTTGATTTTACGCAAGCTGAATTGGATCGTATCGAGTCGATTTTGCAAACAGACGAATCTAAGTAAGCTGTAATAATAGCAGAATACAATCAGTATTCTTCATTTTTAAGTCAAAAGGTTTTAGAGCGTGGTTACGTTCTAAAGCCTTTTTGCTGTATATTCTTAACCCCTCTGTGCAAAACAAAGATAGCCAATACAATCAGTATCATTCCCATCCAAGCAGGAGCTGTATGACCGAGTAAAATATAAATTTGCCCTCCAATAAGTGGCCCGATCATTCTAGCCAAAGCTTGGATCGATTGGCTTCCTCCTTGAACTCTGCCTTGTTCGCTTGCATCTACAGATTTGGAAAGCATACCGTTAAATGCAGGTCCGAAGAGCGAATCACCACAACCAAATACAAACATTCCTGCGATAAAAAGAGGATAATAAGTGAATCCAATCGACACTGCAATAAGTCCATAACCGATAATTTCAGCCATCATTCCCAGTGTAGCGATTTGTTGATCACTGTATTTTTTCAGAAGTTGAGGCATGATCAGACCCTGAGCAATAATATCTTGAACACCCAGAATCGAAAACATTAGCCCAATTAATACCGGTTTCCACTGAAATGTATCTATCGTCAATTGAGAAAAAATGGCTTGTAAAGATCCATTCGGAATCCAGAGTAAAAAAGCAGCTATTAATAATCGACTCAAGTATTTCGTAGACAAGAGACTAGCCAGTTGAGCAAAAGGATTTAACTTTTGAAAGGTCATCTGTGATTGTCTATGTTGCTCTGCAAGACTTTCTGGCATAAAAAAGTATCCATACAACATATTCAATAATGTGATAACAGCTCCAAAATATAAAGGAAATGTGTAATCAAATTTGGCAAGTATTCCGCCTAATGTGGGACCAATTACTGTAGCTACACCTACAATAGCGCCTAACCAGCCAAAATATTTGGTGCGTTGTTGAGGGGGAATAATATCTGCAAAGTAAGCAAAGATCGTACTGATACTTCCACCTGTTATCCCTTCAATGATACGCCCAACGAACAATACCCATAATGCTCCTCCAATGCCGAAAATCAAATACCCGACAGCTGAACCGAATAGACATAATAATAGTATAGGACGACGGCCATATTTATCACTTAATGCTCCAAGTACAGGGGCGGCTAGAAATACACAAAGAGCATATACAGACATTAATAGCGTAACCATAATCGCCTGATCTGCTGAAGAATGAACATAAGGTTGAACTAAAAAAGGAACAACAGGCGCTATAATACTGAATCCAATGCCGCAAAGAAAGACAGAGATTAATCCAAAGCGTAAAGCGTGTTTATTTACCTGTGGTTCGGGATGTTGTGAATCATGGGGTGTTAATGTAGACAAAAGTCATCTCTCCTTATTTTCATATTGATTCCTAGGAAACAAATTTATCATATTACCATTTTGTTTCCTTGTCAACAAAAATAAAAATACAAAAAAGACAACTCACTTATGATCAAGAGTAGTTGTCTGAGCTCTATCTTATTGTTTGATCATCGATCGGTTTATTCAGACTTTGGATCATGATCTAACTTTTTAATTTCATCATCCAAATGATTACTGTATTTTTCTATAAAACGAAGCATATTTTCAAATTGTTCATCAGTTACTTGTTCAAATACAACTTGATCTCGTTCTTCAAATTCTTGGTGCAATTGCTCATGCATATGTTGGATTTGGATTCCTTGTTCTGTAAGTTTGAAATAAATTTCTTTTTTATTATCAGGTTTCTGATAGCTTTCGATCAGTTGTTTGTCGATCAGTTTTTTAGTGATTTTGCTTATCGCACCTCGGGTCATATACAGTGATTCTGACATCTTAGTTACATTTGCATCGGTATGGTGCCCAATATATTCGATACAGTGTACTTCAGAAGGTTTATAATCAGTAAGGCTACTTTCCATTTTGAGTTTATTCAACCAGACTAGTTTACTAAATAAATCTCGGAAATGGGTAAGTACCTGTTCTTTTTTATTCATCCTTTAGTTCCTCCTCCGATTATGATAGTGAGCCAGACTACATTTCAACATTAATGATGTTTGTATTGATGAACAGAAGCACGATATCCGGTAGGCGATACTTGATAAAACCGTTTGAACTGTTTAGAAAAATAAAGAGCATCAGTTAAGCCAACAGAAGCTGCAATCTGCTGGGTAGACAACTCGGGACGCTCTCGCAACAATTGACGTGCTTTATCTATACGTAATTTGAGCAGATACGTGATGGGTGTCATACCTGTTTCTTTTTTGAAAATGCGGGACATATATGCTCGATTATACCCGAGACTGTTACACATATCTTCGATCGATACAGGATGCGCATACTGACTGGACATGTAATGAATCATTTGTTTAACGATACGGCGGGTCATTGATTGAGTTCCAGGCAATACAGCTTGTTGTATCATCAAGTCACTGGTCTCCGCTAGAATCAGATGTAGATACCCGAGTGCAGCTAGATCAGAACTTTCTTTTTGACTGGCAAATGAAACAAGTAATTGTTCTAAATACGTACCGATACGTTCTTGCTCACCTGTCCGAGCAATAGGAGAATGAAGCGTAAAACCAACCTTTTCAATCAGTGTCGCAGCTTCCTGTCCAGCAAAAGCAATCCAGCGATAGTGCCAGGGTTGCTGTTGATCGGAAATATAGCTGACCAATTGCCCAGGATGAATCAGAAATAAATCACCTTGAGATAAACGGTAGGCTCGCTCCTCGGTGATAAATTGACCATGTCCGCTTTCGATATAATGAAGCAGATAATAATCATATATTTTGGGACCAATACGGTGATCAGGGGATGTCTGACTTTCACCAGCAAACAATACATACAAAGCTCCTTGGTCATGAAAAATAGGATTAGGTGAAACTTGATACGTTTTGGCATTTGTCATCACTATGCACTCCTTATTGTGAAGTTTATTGCCGAAGTCACATTTGTCCATATAGATCACACATCTATTCATTACATCTTATGATATTCATATAGTATACTTAGTTCAAGCCAAACATTACATCATATCTAAATATGATAGTAAATAAAGGCGAAAATCATATGTATTTTCACATATACTAGCATATAAATAGTACTGATCTAGTATATAAATAACTAACAATGTTTAACATCAGGTCACATCGATACTGCTTAAGATTATGGTTTTATGTTGAAGTAGCGACTTTTTTAGACATGGATTGATTTGGCACATGTTCTGTTTATATACTCTTCACAAAAGAGAGTTACACTAGATAACATCATATATACTACTATTAGGAGGCGAATAAAATGGCAATATTAGTCACAGGTGGAGCAGGTTATATCGGATCACATACAGTAGCTGATTTATTAGAACGTGGAGAAGAAGTAGTGGTGATTGATAACTTATTAACAGGTCATCAAGAAGCACTTCTAGGTGGCAAATTCTATGAAGGTGATCTACGAGATAAAGAATTGTTAACTCGTATTTTTGCTGAAAATGATATTACAGCAGTAATCCATTTCGCAGCAAGTTCACTGGTTGGTGAAAGTATGCAGAATCCTTTCAAATATTATGATAACAATGTTTATGGTGCAATGTGTCTACTGGATGCGATGCAACAAGCAGGCGTGAAAAAAATCGTATTTTCTTCAACAGCAGCAACTTATGGTGAACCGGAAAAAGTACCGATTGAAGAAAGTGATCGTACAGAACCTGCTAACGTATATGGCGAGACCAAGTTAATGATGGAACGCATGATGAACTGGTTCGATAAAGTACATGGTATTCGTTATGTAGCTCTACGTTACTTTAATGCAGCAGGTGCACATACAAGTGGCAAAATTGGAGAAGATCACCGTCCAGAATCACATTTGATCCCGTTGGTATTACAGACAGCATTAGGTCAACGTGAATTTATCTCGGTCTTTGGTGAAGATTATCCGACAGAAGATGGCACATGTATACGTGATTATATTCATGTCAGCGATCTAGCAGATGCTCATATCAAATCTGTAGAGTATCTGAACAATGAAGGTGCAAGTAATGTATTTAATCTAGGTAACGGTCAAGGATTCTCTGTAAAACAAGTGATTGAGACCGCAGTCAAAGTCACAGGACGCGATATTCCGGTCAAATTCGAAGCACGTCGTAGTGGTGATCCAGCAGTCTTGGTGGCTTCTTCGGATAAAGCACGCTCTGTACTTGGATGGAAGCCTTCTTACAATCAATTAGAAGATATTATTAGTGGTGCATGGCAATGGCACGAATCTCATCCACAAGGATATGGTAACCATGAGTAATCCAGTAGAACGTACAGCTGAACAAAATAGCGCATTACTTGCAATCGATGAACTGATTAAGTTCGCTTTTGATAAAGGATTAATTAAAGGAGCCGATATCGATTACGGACGAAATCTATTGTTAAAACAATTCCATTTCGATGAACCTTATAATCCAGATGTACCGGCAATTCATATGGTCGCTCAGGGACAAGCAGCGGCTGAACCACAAGTGATGTTGGATACATTGATTGATTATGCACATAGCATCGGATTATTGGTTGAAAATACAGATACGTACCGGGATTTAATGGATGCAGAGATTATGGGATTATTGATGGCACGTCCATCAGAAGTCACTGGAGATTTCTTTGATACGTTAGATCGGGAAGGTATTGAATCTGCAACAAGTGAATTTTATCAGTTATCGATCAATTCCAATTATATTCGGATGGATCGTGTCTCCAAAAATGTATACTGGAAGCAACCAAGTGCATACGGAGAAATGGAAATAACGATTAATCTGTCCAAACCTGAGAAGTCGTCAGCTGAAATTGCTTTGGCTAAATTAATGCCACCACCATCGTATCCTAAATGTCAGTTGTGTCGTGAAAATGTAGGTTATGCAGGACGTATTAATCATCCAGCCCGCCAAAATCTACGTGTTATTCCACTTCAACTGAACGGAGAATCGTGGTTGTTCCAGTATTCACCTTATGTGTATTACAATGAGCACTGTATCGTATTCCATCATGATCATGTACCGATGAAATTAACAAAAGATACATTCCGTCGTTTGCTTGATTTTGTCGATGAATTCCCGCATTATTTCTTGGGATCGAATGCAGATTTGCCTATCGTAGGCGGTTCAATTTTGACACACGATCATTTCCAGGGTGGACGACATACGTTCCCGATTGAACGAGCTACTGTGGAAGAAGTATATGGTCATAATGTTCATGATGATATTACATTAGAATTGGTAAATTGGCCGATGTCTGTCGTGCGTTTGCGTGCGAATAATTCATCTTTATTATTGAACTCCGCGAACGAGATCTATGAAGCATGGAAATCCTATAGTGATGCCGAAGTTGATATTTTAGCGTCAACGATTCAAAATGGAGAATCGGTTCGTCACAATACAGTGACACCGATTGTTCGTCGTCGTGATGGTCAATATGAAATCGATCTTGTATTGCGTAACAATCGTACGAATGAACAGTATCCAGATGGGATTTTCCATCCTCATCCGGAGATGCACCATTTGAAGCGTGAAAATATCGGATTGATTGAAGTCATGGGATTAGCTATTTTACCAGGTCGTCTTAAAGAAGAATTGGATCAGATTGCTTCGATTTTAACAGGAGATATCGCTTTGCTGGATATGATTAGACAACAACCGAATCATCCATTAGCGATTCACTTGCTTTGGATTGAGCATCTGGTTGAAGCGTACGGTAATGATCTAGATCATGATCAAGCCACGTTAACGATTCAAAATGAAGTCGGTACCAAATTTGCTGAAATTCTTGAACATGCAGGCGTATATAAACGCAATGATCAAGGTCGTAAAGCATTCCGCCGCTTTGTTACACGAATGAATTATCATCTAAAAAGTTAAATATGATGCTAGTCAATCTACTATCTCTGGGTAATGATAAGAGGTAGTAGATTTTTTTATACAAATTTGGGTAAATATAATTGTACGAAACCAATGTTAAAAGCAGTTTGATCGGGAAACTTTGTTTTTAGCTGTATAAGGTATATAATTGTAAAGGGCTGAGGAACAGTAACTTACTTATAACTTATTACAGCAGATATCCTACAGTTTATATTATAGATATACACTTATATCGAATAGAGAAGTATCACTTCATCTATGAATCGTTTTATTCCAAGGAGGAATTTTCCAATGAAATCATTTGAATTTTATAATCCAACCCGTCTTATTTTCGGTAAAGGTCAACTTGAAAAGTTGAAAAGAGAAGTAGGTAACTACGGTAAAAACGTATTGCTTGTTTATGGTGGAGGTAGTATCAAACGTGCAGGTCTATACGACAAAGTGATCGGTTATTTGAATGAAGCAGGAGCTAACGTTACAGAACTTGCTGGTGTAGAACCGAATCCGCGTTTGTCTACTGTACACAAAGGTGTAGATTTATGTAAAACGAATAACATTGACTTGATTCTTGCAGTTGGTGGCGGTAGTGTACTTGACTGCGCCAAAGCGATTGCTGTTGGTGCAAAATATGATGGCGACATGTGGGACTTTGCACAACGCAAAGCAGCTCCTACCGATGCATTGCCATTAGGTACAGTATTAACTATGGCAGCAACAGGTTCAGAAATGAACAGTGGTTCTGTGATCACTAATACCGAAACACAAGAAAAATTAGGTTGGGGTAGTGCATATTCATTCCCTGCATTCTCTATTCTTGATCCTGAGAACACCTATTCATTGCCTAAAGATCAAACGGTATATGGTGTTGTAGATATGATGTCTCACGTATTGGAACATTATTTCCATGCTGAGGAAAATACAGATATTCAAGACGGATTCTGTGAATCTATTCTACGTGGTGTTATTGATGCAGGACCTAAATTAATCAATGATTTGCAAAACTTTGAATTACGTTCAACAGTGATGTATGCAGGTACAATGGCATTAAACGGTGTTGTTAATATGGGTTACAACGGAGACTGGGCAACTCATAATATTGAGCATGCGGTATCTGCTGTATACGATATTCCTCACGGTGGTGGACTTGCGATCTTATTCCCGAACTGGATGCAACATAATTTACATGTGAATCCTGCTCGTTTTGCTAAATTAGCCGTTAATGTATTCAATGTAGATCCAACAGGTAAGAGCGATGAAGAAGTGGCTAATGAAGGTATTCAAGCATTACGTGACTTCTGGACTTCAATTGATGCACCTAGCCGCCTAGCAGACTACGAAATTGACGATAGTCAAATCGATGTTATGGTAGACAAAGCGATGAAATTCGGCGCATTCGGTAACTTTAACAAATTAGAAGCAGAAGATGTGCGTAAAATTTACAGCATGTCTCTATAATTTCTCTATTTTTGAATACAATCAATAAATATATAAGCTGCTTATTCCTATCAGTAATGATAAGGAATAGGCAGCTTTTTTTGTCTATATCGTAAAAAATTGAAACTTTACTTACCATCAATACGTAAATATAGGTATAACGCCAAAAAATGGTGGATTAAAGCAGAATATCGCTTTTTTTCGCTAAATAGAAGAAAGGAGCGAACAGACATGGAAACGCTATTTTGGATTTGCTTAATCACCGGTGCACTTTATGCATTGTTCAGTCTGTTATTTGGTGACTTGCTTGGTGATGCGCTAGGTGGGATAGACTTACCAGGGTTTGATCTGTTTAAGCCTGTTATTTTGGCAGCAGCCGTTACATTGTTCGGTGGAGCAGGGATCATGTTAGTACGTTACAGTTCGTTCGCTCCTGTAGCTGTTGTACTGCTTGCATTATTGATTGCTGTTGTCGGAGGAATGTTTGTATTTTTTGTATATGTCAAACCGATGGAAAATAGTGAGGTTTCGACCAGTTACTCGATTCAAGAAATGATTGGTCGTATTGGAGAAGTCACAATACCTGTTCCACAAGTAGGATACGGTGAAGTGATGATTAAGCTTACAGGTGGCAACACGTTACATATTGCATACAGTTTTGATCGTTGTGCACTCGCCGCCGGTATGCGGGTAGTGATCGTAGAAGAACAAGAAGGAACATTAGGTGTGTCTTTATTAGAAGATTCCATATGATTGGCGTTAGAACAGAAGCAGTATAACAGCTTTTTGAAAAGGTAGCCTAAATCAGACCAAAAGGGGCGAGACGTATGGCATTTTTGAATGAGATGATTATTGTACCTGCGATTGTGATTGTAGTCTTGATCGTACTCGGAATTACATTCTGGGCAAGGTACAAAACGGTGAGTACAGACGAAGCAATGGTTGTCACAGGTTCTTTTCTGGGCAGTCGTAATATTTCAGATGATGGAGCAGGGCGCAAGATTAAGATTGTACGTGGTGGCGGCGCATTTATTTTACCTATTTTTCAGAAATCAGAATTTCTGTCGTTATTATCACATAAACTGGATGTAACAACGCCCGAAGTGTATACAGAGCAAGGCGTACCGGTACTTGCAGATGGTGTAGCTATTATTAAAATTGGTAGTTCGGTTGAAGATGTAGCGACAGCGGCTGAACAATTTATGGGCAAGCCTATTCAAGCATTACAAGCAGAAGCACAAGAAGTGTTAGAAGGTCATCTACGTTCGATTATGGGTTCGATGACTGTAGAAGAAGTCTATCGTAATCGCGATCGATTTGCGCAAGAAGTACAAAGTGTAGCTGCGCGTGATCTGAAAAAGATGGGTCTACAAATTGTTTCTTTTACAATCAAAGATATACGCGATAAGCATGGATACCTTGAATCACTGGGTAAACCTCGAATCGCCGCTGTCAAAAGAGATGCAGAAATTGCTGAAGCTGAAGCGGTTAGAGATTCTCGGGTGCAGAAAGCATTGGCAGAAGAAGCCGGACAAAAAGCAGAATTACTTCGCGATACCAATATCGCTGAAGCTTCCAAAGAAAAAGAATTAAAAGTAGCTTCGTTTAAAAAAGATCAAGATACAGCAAGAGCCGAAGCCGATCAGGCGTATCATATTCAAGAAGCCAAAGCCAAGCAGATTATGATGGAAGAACAGATGAAGATTGAACTGGTTCGTAAAGAACGTGAGATTGATTTACAAGAACGAGAAATTACAGTACGTGAGAAATACTATGATGCAGAAGTGAAAAAGAAAGCCGAAGCCGATCGTTTCTCTGTAGAACAAGCAGCCGAAGCTGAAAAAGCTCGTAAAATGCGTCAAGCCGAGGCGCATCAATATTCAATAGAAACTGAAGCGAAAGCATCTGCAGAACAACAGCGTCTAGCCGGACAAGCAGAAGCCGATGCTGAACGTGCTAAAGGTACAGCGGAAGCTGAAGTGATTCGTCTACGAGGTCTTGCTGAAGCCGAAGCGAAGCAGAAATTAGCAGAAGCATTCCAAAATTATGGACAAGCCGCAATCCTTGATCTAGTTGCCAAAATGCTACCTGAATTAGCAGGTAAAATTGCAGAACCAATAAGTGCGATTGATAAATTGACTGTCGTAGACACAGGTAAAGGTGAAGGCGGCGGAGCAACACGAGTGAGTAACTATGTAACTGAACTGATGGCTACAGCTCCAGAAATGCTGAAAAGTGTCTCGGGACTGGATATCGAAGAATTAATCAAAGGATTTGCAGGTGGCAGATCACAGCAAGTTGGTAATAGCATTTCTGAGACTAGATCTGATATAGCTGCAAATAAATATTCACAGACAGCAGACTCTTCTGAATCGGTATTATCTCTTCCAACTCAAGATAAAAATGATCAAGATCATGCAACAACATCTACAGGAATAGGAATTTCCAGCGAACAAGAACGATAATGGAATATTTATATGTAACAATCATGCTATAAAGCAAATCTGTTTACAATGACATCAAGACGACAAGTCCTTGCTCAATAAGGATTTGTCGTCTTCTTTATCTAGTTAGCTAGCAGTTCAATTGTATTGACTAGAAGGTGAATTTTTGGTAACTTTACGGGATGAAGGTGATCGTAAAAGGGGTGCAAATGTGAGCAGCCTACTTGTGGCTAAAGTGCTGAATAATAACGTTATTATCGCTGATCATCCTCAGTATGAAGAAGTTGTGGTGATTGGCAAAGGAATCGGCTTTAATCGTAAAGCGCGTGACGTGATTCCTTTAGATGTTGTCGAGAAGATGTTTATTTTAACCAATCAGCAAGAACAGGAACAATATAAGCAGCTCGCTGTTCAGATTGACGAGCGGATTATCGAAGTCATTAACGAAATCATTTATTATATTAATTCGGAAAGTAAGACTCCACTGAATGAACATATTCATATTGCCTTAACCGATCATATTGCATTTGCGATTAAGCGTGCCGAGCAAGGGATGACGATTCAGAATCCTTTTTTGTATGAGACACGAGAAATGTATCCATTAGAATATAAATTAGCTGCTCATGCATTAGAAATCATTCATGATAAGCTAGGTGTAGCTTTGGAAGAAGATGAGATTGGTTTTGTCGCACTCCATATATATAGTGCATTGACCGATCAGCATATCACAGCGATCAAGGCGGATTCTCGTCTAATTGCCGATATGGTCAAAGTTATCGAAGATAGCCTCAAAATATCAATTACTGGTGATACTTTAGATTATTCTCGTTTGCTCACTCATTTGCGATTTGCGATTGAACGTATACGTAGAGGTGAAAAAGTAGCGGCTACTCATCGCTTAGAAGAAATGCTTAAAATGGAATATCCTGAAGTCTATTCGCTATCTTGGAAATTAACAAAGATGATGGAGAAACGATTACGCCGACCCGTCTACAAAGCCGAAGTGAGCTACCTAACCATGCATTTACAACGGTTTGTCGAGAAGCGTGAAGAGGAAGAAGAAAGTACGCAACAATAGATTCAAAATCGATTAAATCTTTTTTATTGAAAAGGCTTGCAGATTTAAAAAGTGGGTGCTATAATTCAGAACGTAATCAACAAATGAATAGCGGATTTTTTAACGTGTTACTGATTCGATCAGGCATGAGTTAACAAAGTATTTGATGTAAGGCTGTAAGCACACAGGGGTAGTCTATCCTTATGTACCGAGATCCTTATCCTATCAGATACGTTGTTCACTCGTGCCTTTTTTTGTGGCTTTCCGCCTTAATTTGTTGAAGCAACAATATATTATTTATACTATTCGAGGGGAAGTGGCGGTATTGTTTAGACGTCTGTTTGGCGTTTTGCAAAAAGTAGGTAGAGCATTGATGCTTCCAGTGGCAATCTTGCCAGCAGCAGGTTTATTGCTTGGTTTTGGTAACATGCTCGTTAACCCTGACTTTTTGCAGTATATTCCTGCATTAAATGCACACTGGGTTCAAATTACAGCGACTGTAATGATGAACTCCGGACAAATTGTTTTTGATAACTTATCCTTGCTCTTTGCCGTCGGGGTAGCCGTCGGTCTTGCTGGAGGAGAAGGGGTAGCCGGGCTCGCAGCCATTATCGGTTATCTAATCATGAACGTAACGATGGGTACAGTTATGGGTGTTACATCTGATATGGTTGGTAAAGGCGACTATTCAGTAGCTTCTGTACTTGGTATTCCTACATTACAAACAGGCGTATTCGGCGGTATTATTGTCGGTATTCTAGCCGCATCGATGTATAAACGTTTCTTCCGTATTGAATTGCCTTCTTATCTTGGTTTCTTTGCAGGTAAACGTTTTGTACCGATTATGACAGCTATTACTTCTTTGCTTTTGGGTCTAGTAATGGTTCTGATCTGGCCTCCAATTCAAACATTCTTAAACACGGTTTCTCACAGTATGGTTGAATCGAACCCTACATTAACAGCATTTATTTTCGGTGTAATTGAACGTTCATTGATTCCTTTCGGTCTACATCATATCTTCTACTCACCATTCTGGTATGAATTCGGTGAATATGTAAACAAAGCAGGACAATATGTACGTGGTGACCAAAAAATCTTTATGGCGCAACTTCGTGATGGTGTTCCATTTACAGCAGGTACATTTATGACTGGTAAATTCCCGTTCATGATGTTCGGTCTTCCAGCTGCTGCACTTGCGATCTACCATGAATCCAAACCACAACATAAAAAATATGTTGCAGGTATCATGGGTTCTGCCGCATTGACTTCGTTCTTAACAGGTATTACTGAACCGCTTGAGTTCTCATTCTTGTTCGTAGCACCAGTATTGTTCGGTATTCATGCAATCTTCGCTGGTCTTTCTTTCATGACGATGCAGATTCTAGGCGTTAAAATTGGTATGACTTTCTCAGGTGGTCTGATTGACTTTGTATTGTTCGGCGTTATTCCTAACCGTACTGCATGGTGGGATGTTATCATCGTCGGTCTAGTCTTAGCAGTCATCTACTACTTCGGATTCCGATTTGCGATTCGCAAATTTAACTTGAAAACACCAGGTCGTGAAGATACGCCAGCAGGTGATGATAGTGCAGTAAGCAGTGGTGGTAATAGCAAAGATGAATTGCCACATAACATTCTTGAAGCATTTGGTGGACAAGAGAATATTTCAAGTCTAGATGCTTGTATTACTCGTCTACGTATTCAAGTTAAAGAACCTAAAAACGTAAATAAAGATCGTTTGAAATCTTTAGGCGCTTCCGGTGTTCTAGAAGTGGGTAATAATGTCCAAGCGATTTTCGGAACACGTTCCGATACGATCAAATCGCAAATGCAAGATATTATTGCAGGGCGTACACCAAGACCTACACCAGTCACTGTAGATTCGGTTCCAGCAGAAGGAACAGCAGAGAATCAAGTGAACATTTTGGCAGAAGAAGTAATCGTTGCTCCTGCTGATGGTGAGTTGATGAATATTAGTGAAGTACCAGATCCTGTATTTTCACAAAAAATGACAGGTGATGGATTCGCAGTATTACCAACCAATGGAACCATTTGTTCACCGGTGAATGGTAAAGTATTTAACGTATTCCCTAGTAAACATGCGATCGGTATCATGTCTGAAGCCGGTAAAGAAATTCTTGTGCATGTAGGCGTAAATACGGTTAAATTGAAAGGTCAAGGCTTCACTGTATTGGTTGCAGAAGGCGATGATGTTATGGCTGGACAACCGATCCTTGAAGTGGATCTGGAGTATGTAAAAGCAAATGCACCATCGATCATTACTCCGATCATTTTCTCCAACTTACCAGAAGGTGCTACTGTAACATTGCACAAAACAGGTAATGTAAAAACAGGAGAAGGCAATATCGTTACCATCAAGTAATACGTTCATTTCGACTTTTGCAATGAATCTCAAAAAAATATAAAATAACAGACTATACGTACTTGTAAGTAAACAGTGCGATAAGGAGTTAATAATAGATCGTTGTTACAGTCATGATCTGTCCTTATCGCATTGAATTTACAAATTGCTTATAGTTTTGTTATTAAGCTGCATTGTAAGCAATACTTAGAAAATACTTTATTTTTTCTAAAAACATCATGAATTTGCAGGATATTGCTGAATAATGTTAGCGATTGCTGAAAAAAGTCGAAAATAATTGTTTTGAAACGTGCATCACGCCTTATAATGCTGTACAATATAAGGGATGATCTAGTTATTAGTTAGTTATGATTGATCTTTACTATCCTATTATGATGAGAAAGCGAGTGAATTTTATAATGGAAAAAACATTCAAAATCGTTGACGAAGATGGTATCCACGCACGCCCAGCAACAGCATTGGTAACAGCTGCTAACAAATTTGCTTCTACAGAATCTTTTGCAGAAGCTAAAGGTAAAAAAGTAACTTTGAAATCAATCCTTGGAGTATTGTCTCTAGGTCTTGAGCAAGGTGACGTTATCGTTCTTTCTACACAAGGTGCAGAAGAAGATGCAGCATTGAAAGCTTTGACTGACGTTATGGTGAACGAAGGGCTAGGCGAAATCAATGGCTAATATTTTGGGAATCGCGGCGTCTTCGGGCATCGCCATTGCCAAAGCATTCCGTCTAGAACATCCTGAATACGAGATTACCAAACGCTCGATTAGTGATACAGATGCGGAATTGGCTAAACTTGATGCAGCTTTGGAAATTTCCAAAACTGAACTCGAGGCGATCAAAGAACGTACGTTACAAGAAATGGGTGCTAAAAAAGCAGAGATTTTCGAATCACATTTGTTGATTCTAAATGATCCTGAATTGATTAGCCCTGTAAAAGATAAAATCGCTACAGAAATGGTGAATGCTGAGTTTGCATTGAATGAAGTTGCAGCTCAATTTGTAACCATGTTTGAAAATATGAAGAGCACTTATCTTCAAGAACGTGCTGCTGATATGAGAGATGTTAGCAAGCGTGTCTTGAATCACTTGATGGGTGTTAACTTCCAAAGTCCAGCTGAGATCCGTGAAGAAGTCGTTATTATTGCAGAAGATTTGACGCCTTCGGATACCGCTCAATTGGATCGTAATTTTGTTAAAGGCTTCACTACAAATATTGGCGGACGTACTTCTCACTCCGCAATTATGGCTCGCTCGTTGGAAATTCCAGCAGTAGTCGGTACAAAAGAAGTCATGGAAGTTATTCAAAATGGGGATATCGTTATCGTTGATGGTCTTGAAGGTAATGTTATTGTTAACCCTGATGAAGCAACTCTTGCTGAGTACCGTGCTAAAGGTGCAGCTTATGAAGCTCAAGTTACTGAATGGCGCAAATTGCGTGATGAAGTAACGGTATCTAAAGACGGAGTACATGTTGAATTGGCTGCTAATATCGGTACGCCAAACGATGTGGCTGGTGTATTGGATAATGGCGGCGAAGGCGTAGGTCTATACCGTACAGAATTCTTATACATGGGTCGCGATGAATTGCCTTCTGAAGATGTGCAATTTAACGCGTACAAAACGGTTTTGGAAAAAATGGCAGGTAAACCGGTTGTTGTTCGTACACTAGATATTGGTGGCGACAAAGAACTACCTTACCTTGTTCTTCCAAAAGAAATGAATCCATTCCTTGGATTCCGTGCCATTCGTCTTTGTCTAGATCGTCAAGACATTTTCCGTACACAACTACGTGCATTGCTTAGAGCAAGTGTATATGGTGACCTACGTATTATGTTCCCGATGATCGCTACATTGATGGAATTCCGCGAAGCAAAAGCAGTATTGGTAGAAGAAAAAGAAAAACTGGTTGCTGAAGGTGTTGCTGTTTCTGACAACATTCAACTTGGCATCATGGTGGAAATTCCTTCTACAGCAGTACTGGCTGACCAATTTGCTAAAGAAGTGGACTTCTTCAGTATCGGTACTAACGATTTGATCCAATACACAATGGCAGCGGATCGTATGAATGAACGGGTATCTTACCTGTATCAACCATACAACCCATCTATCTTGCGTTTGGTTAAAATGGTTATCGATGCAGCTCATAAAGAAGGTAAATGGACAGGCATGTGTGGTGAGATGGCTGGCGATGCTACAGCAATTCCATTGCTACTCGGTCTAGGTCTGGATGAGTTCAGTATGAGTGCAAGCTCTATTCTTCCAGCACGTAGCCAACTAGCTAAATTGTCTAAAGCAGACATGCAAGAATTAGCTGCTAAAGCTTTGGATATGCAAACAGCTGAGCAAGTGGTTGAACTGGTACAAGCAATCCACGCTTGATTTTTCTTCCGTTACACGCTTGGCATGATGAGCGTTAATAAGTTTTCCCAACATTTACTTTTAGCTGATTTCTCTGTACAGAGAAATCAGCTTTTTTTGTTGTTATTATTTCTAATATTGTAGAATACTTATAAATAAAGTAAAAAAAGTTAATTGGATTTCCTCTAACTTCCGAAGTAACTGTTATATCTATATTTATAACTGATTACGATAGGGGAAAAAGAAAATGACAATGAACCGGAAAAAGAAATTTAAAACGCTCTCTGTTCAATTTAAAATTATTTTACCTATCATGTTAGTTGTAGGTACTATTATTTGTTCTATGGTCTATTATATTTTTCTACAAGTTCACGATGAAACAGATGCCCAAGGTATTGCTATGGCAAAGATTATCCGAATTGGAGCAGAATTAGCAAGTAACAATCCTAATTCGGGAATAGAAGCGTATCTAAAAGAACTTCATCAACAATTAGGCAATGAACTTCTGTTTTCAGCAATTTTAAATAAAGACACATCACCTGTATATACGACTGATAATGATTATATGGGCACAACGACATTGCAAACATTTGTAAAAGCAAATCAAGATAGTAAAGAATGGGTACTCCAAGATACAACCTATAAGAGCGAAGCCGCCAATCTTTTGGCAACTACATTATCTAATGGGCAAATTCTAGTTTTAATTACTTCCGAAAATGTATTGCATACCATCCGTAACGTTACACTTGTTGTAGTAACCATAAGTATGGTATTGCTTTTAGTATGTATTTACTGGATTGTATATCGACAATTTGAGACATTACGTACATTAGAAAAAATGATGTCTACTATTAGCGAAGGACAGGGCGATCTTACTCAACGTTTAGTCGTTAAAAGTGAAGATGAGATTGGACGAGTAGCGAATTCATTTAACCAATTTATCGAAAAAATACAGTCTATTATAGCGCAAGTTCAACAGACAGCAACAGCAACTTCTGTCCATACCAAAAATGTGTATGATACGTCTATTCATAATATGACAGTTTCTAAAGAAATTGATTATGCTATACAATCGATTACCAAAGCTACAGCAAGTCAGTACGATGAAATCGAACAGGGAACTATTTCTATTCGTAAGATAGCTACTGTAATTGAGAATACAGATCAACATGCACAGCATCTGGAAAAACTAAGTACATTGATTGGTCAACGTCAACAATCTGGTGAACAAGCAGTTATTTATTTGCAAAATCATATGCAATCATTTGCAAGCTTGTCTGAACAAGTCTCTGTCAATTTAAATCATTTGATTACAGAAGTGAATGGTATTGTTAACATGTCTGTTCTTATTCAAGAGATTTCTAAACAGACAGGATTATTAGCACTTAATGCTTCTATAGAGGCTGCTCGCGCAGGAGAACATGGTAAAGGATTTGCTGTAGTAGCTTCTGAAGTTGGCAAATTGTCAGATCAGTCCAAAGAAGCAACTACTCAAATACAAGATATTTTGAATCGTATTATTTCTTCTACTACGCTGACCAAAGAAGTGATGAATGCTTCGCAGATTGCTTTAAATGATCAATCACAAAGTGTTGATAATACAAGCGGTGCTTTTATAGAAATTGGTCAATCCATTCAAGAAATGAACAGTCTTATTGTAAGCATGAAGGATATGACGACTCAATTGAATATTAGCAAAGAACATATTATCGACTTTATTCAATCTGCTTCAACGACTACAGAAGAAACAGCTGCTGGCTCACAGGAAGTACTTGCCAGTGTAGAAAATCAAATCAAAATGTCACAACAAGTAACAGACAATATAGGATTACTAACTGAAAATATTAAAGAGTTAAACGTTATGGTTGATCGCTTTAAAGTATAAATAATTAGTTAATGGATTCAAAATAGTAGATGGATAGAGACTTATATAGATAATTAAGTTAGAAAAATGAGTATATCAATAATTATTCATCTTATAAAAAAATCATCCCATCGACTTGATCAGAATAGAAAAGTCGGTGGGATGATTGGTATGTTGCTATTTAATTACAAGCACAGTTTAATACTGGCTTACGAGCAGCTGTTGTTTCGTCCAAGCGTCTTACTGCTGTTCCATAAGGAGCATTTAGTAGCAATTCTGGATTGTCTTTCGCTTCACCAGCGATCTGAATCATGGTATCAATAAAAGCATCCAGTGTTTCTTTGCTTTCTGTTTCTGTAGGTTCGATCATAATACATTCTTCTACATTTAGCGGGAAGTAAACTGTAGGCGGATGGTACCCGAAATCCAGTAACCGCTTAGCAACATCCAGTGTACGAATACCGTACTGTTTGAGCCCTTTACCAGACATCACAAATTCATGCTTACATACGCTTGTATATGGCATTTCATAATGATCTTTAAGACGGTGCATCATATAGTTCGCATTCAGAACGGCACATTCAGACACTCGGCGCAGACCTTCAGGTCCATAGCTACGAATATACGTATACGCACGTACAAGAATACCAAAGTTACCATAGTATGCTTTGACACGACCGATCGAGTCAGGAGAACCACTACGTAAAGTAAAGGTACCGTCTTCTAATTTTTCAACAACCGGTTCAGGTAAGAAAGGAAGCAATCTGCTTTTCACACCGACAGGACCTGCACCCGGACCACCGCCACCATGCGGTGTACTCATTGTTTTGTGTAAGTTCAAATGAACCACATCAAAGCCCATATCACCCGGACGTGTAATTCCCATAATCGCATTGGAGTTAGCACCATCATAGTACAACAATCCACCAGCTTCATGAACAATCTGAGCCACTTCACTGATTTGCTTTTCAAAAAGACCCAGTGTATTCGGGTTCGTGAGCATTAATGCAGCTGTGTCTGATCCAACAGCAGCACGCAAAGCATCGAGATCGACCAAACCTTCTGGAGTAGAAGGAATCGTGATCGTTTGGAATCCAGCTACTGTTGCACTTGCAGGGTTCGTACCATGAGAAGAATCAGGTACGATGACTTTGGTACGATGTTCGCCACGTTTTTCATGATACGCACGAATCATCATTAGACCTGTCCATTCTCCATGAGCACCGGCAGCAGGTTGAAGAGTGACGGCATCCATGCCTGTTAAAGCAGCAAGGTCATTTTGCAAAGTATGCATCAGTTCCAGTGCCCCTTGAATACTTTGTTGTGGTTGATAAGGATGAATCTTCGCAAACCCTGCATAACGAGCTACATCTTCATTGACTTTAGGATTGTATTTCATCGTACAAGAACCCAATGGATAGAAGCCATTATCTACGCCAAAGTTACGACGGGACAATTCTGTATAATGACGAATCACATCAACTTCATATACTTCAGGTAAAGCAGGTTCTTCTTTACGAAGCATTTCTTGCGGAATCAATTGAGAGACTTCGACACGAGGAACATCGCAATCCGGTAAAGAATAACCGATTCGACCCGGTTGACTCAATTCAAAAATCAAAGCTTTTTCAGTAACAACAGCGCCTTGTACAGAAGTAACGGTCTCATGGACTACAGTTTCGTTTGTCATAGGATTGCCTCCAGTTCAGTTGCCAATAGATCTATCTCTGCTTTGGTACGTTTCTCTGTGACTGCGAACAAGATATGACCGGACAATTCAGGATAAGATAGGCTTAGATCATAACCACCAATCATGCCTTTAGCTAACAGTTGAGTATTAACATCAGCGACTGAAGTGCCTTCTGGTAAAGCCAGTACAAATTCATTGAAAAAAGGAGATTGGAACGCTAATTTGACATTAGGGATAGAAGATAAAGTTTGAGCAGCATAATGAGCTTTTTGCACATTCAGATCAGCTACATCCACCATACCTTGTCTACCCATGACAGATAGATATACCGATGCACACAGCGCAAGCAATGCCTGATTGGAACAAATATTTGATGTCGCTTTGTCACGACGGATATGTTGCTCACGAGTCTGCAACGTCAATACAAAACCACGTTTACCATCAATATCTTTGGTCTGACCTACGATTCGTCCGGGCATACGACGCATAAGCGGTTGAGCCACAGCGAAGAATCCACAAGTTGGCCCGCCAAGCGACATCGAAATTCCAAGCGGCTGTGCATCACCAACAACGATATCAGCTCCAAGTTTACCAGGAGATTCGAGTAGTCCCAGTGAAATAGGATTCGTACTCACTACCAATAAAGCACCTTTGGCATGAGCAAGATCGGCAACTGCTTGAATCGCTTCAATACCACCGAAAAAGTTAGGGGATTGGACAAGTACAACAGCGGTCTGCTCATCAATCGCTTCAGTGAGCACCCCAATATCTGTGACTCCATCGCCATAAGGCACTTCAACTACATCCAGATTAAGACCACGAGCATAACTACGAACGACTCCGCGTGATTCAGGATGGATCGTAGAAAGAGCAATAATCTTTTTGCGTCCTGTAGCTGATGCTGCAAGGGAAGCTGCTTCGGCAAGTGCTGTTGCGCCATCATACATACTTGCATTGGCTACAGCCATTCCTGTCAGTTCACAGATATAGGACTGAAATTCAAAGATCGCTTGTAATTCACCTTGACTGATCTCTGGTTGATATGGAGTATACGCTGTATAGAATTCAGAACGAGAAATTACATGATTAATCACAGATGGCAAATGGTGATCATACAATCCTGCACCCAGAAAGCTAGTGTACCGATCTGTATCTGCATTTTGTCCTGCAAGACTAGACATATGACGAGTCAGTGTATATTCATCCAGCATTTCAGACATAGGCATTGTGCCTTGATAACGAAGGGATGCCGGAATATCTGTAAATAAATCCTCTATCGAAGAAGCACCAACAACCTCTAACATCTCTGCTTCATTCTGTGGGGTCATTGGAATATAACGATGCGATTTCATAAAGGTAGACTCCTTTGGGCAACATATCAGTCGCCTTGTAATTTTATTTAGTGACAGAAGATGCTCGTTTGTAGAAAGGTGCTTTCACCACTTCAGCTTTGAGCATTTTACCGCGAATCTCAAGTTCTATCGGTGTTCCTAGAGCAGCACTGTCAGCTTCAATTAAAGCAAGTCCAAGATTACGCTTAAGTGTAGGAGATTGAGTTCCTGTCGTCACTTCGCCGATTTGTCGACCGTTCTGGTAGACAGGATAGTGCGGGCGAGGAATACCACGGTCGATCATTTCTACACCCACTAATTTACGAGACAATCCTTTTTCTTTTTGCGCGACTAGAGCCTCTTTGCCTGTGAAATGTTCTTTGTCTAACTTTACAAAATAGCCAAGTCCCGCTTCGAGTGGAGAAATATCTGCTGACAGCTCTTGACCATACAGAGGAAGACGAGCTTCAAAGCGAAGCGTATCCCGTGCACCCAGTCCACAAGGAATCAAGCCAAGCGGTTCACCTGCTTGCAATAGCTTTTCCCAGATGAGAGGAGCATCTGTTGCAGATACATATAGTTCATAACCATCTTCACCGGTGTAACCTGTACGAGAGATGAGCGCATGAACACCAAAAATCTCAGCTTTTTCGATAAAAGAAAATCCTGCCAGTTCAGCATAACGATCGCTTTGTGTAGCCGCTTGTAAAATAGCAACCGCTTGAGGACCTTGTAAAGCAATCAAAGCGGTTTGTTCTGAAATGTTCTCAAGAGTGACATTGGCAGGCAAAGACTGCTTCATCCAATCGATATCCTTATCAATATTCGAGGCATTGATCACGAGCATATAATGTTCTTCGCCCAGACGATATACCAATAGATCATCGACTACACCACCTGTTGGATAGCACATTAATGTATATTGGGCTTGTCCATCTTGCAAGCGAGAAGCATCGTTAGTTAATAATTGTTGCAAATAGGCAAGGGAACCTTCACCTGAAATGATCACTTCACCCATATGAGAAACATCAAATAATCCAGCTTGTTCACGAACCGCTTCATGTTCTTTTTGAATTCCTGTAAATTGAACAGGCAATTCCCAACCGCCAAAATCGATACAGCGTGGGGAACCGGATTGAGCATAAAGAGGAAAAATCGGCGTACGCTTCAGTTCTGTTGTCATGATCGTCACCTCATCGAATTAGTTTGTAGCGAAAAATCGCATATATCATTTTTTATGAAAAAAGAATAAAATCATCCGAAAAGCTCAATAAAAAAGACAGAGAGAAAAGGAAATAAGCAGGTGCTATACCTGAAATATTTCTTTTTCTCCCTGTCCTTGATACCTGAGAGTTACCTTGTGCTCAATAGCTTATAAGCAACAAGTTTCCCCTTGGGTGATTGGTTGTTATCATTCGGATATTCGTCGGTGACCGAATGATGCCAATTCTCTCCAGAGCTGCGTCCGGTACAGGTCCCTTTTACCTGAGAGATTCACCATTACTGGCTTACTCCTTCGGCGCTGTTATGGTTCTGAACAGTCTCTCCCTGTACTTTCATTCGCTACATATGATGTTATGTATTTCCGAACATTAAGTATTGAAACAGTAATGAATGTATGTATATTATATTAATACTTGATTCAAAAAGCAATGTCAAGAGTATTGACAGTATAATCTGCCTTGCTATACGCTTGTGTGCATGAAGACATTACAACCATGAACCGGAGGAATGAACAATGAGTGAGATTAAAGATCAATTGCTGTATAGTGCAGAACATGAATGGGTAGAGCGTATTAGTGATGATACGGTTCGTATCGGTATTACTGATTTTGCTCAACATCAGCTAGGAGATATCGTATTTGTTGAATTGCCACAAGCAGGTGCAGAAGTTGCTTCTGAAGCTGTGATCGGCACGATTGAATCGGTCAAAACAGTATCTGATCTTTTTAGCCCGGTGACAGGTACGATCACTAATTTTAATCCTGAATTGGAAACAGAACCTGAACTGGTGAACTCTGATCCTTACGGACGTGGCTGGATGGTTGAAGTTAAAGTCAGTGGTGACCTAGATAGTGCATTATCAAGCCTTTTGAGTGCAGAAGCTTATGCTGAACACGCCCAAGACTAACTCATAATACTGTCAATCTATACAAAAGAAGGATATAAAATCTATTTATATGTATTGTAACAAGAACAAGACTGAAAACCTAGATGGGGATCAGTCTTTTTTGTTATGTATATTTTTGCTACAGGTAATTAAAGTGCACAATAACGACATTCTTTTTTATTTTAGGTTGGAGGAATCTGCATAATACGATAGAATGATTAAATAAAGCAAAAATAGAATTTTTTTACATAGATCCAATAATGAATGTACACTGCGACATGTACAACATACCTATTTTATTGATGATTACCTCTGGAGGGGAGATTGTTGTCTAAATATCTATATCGTTTATTTCTGATTATGGTGATATTGGGATCGTTACCTGTACTGGTAATCGGGATATTTTCTTATACGTTGGCGGCAGGTGATGTCGAGCAGAAAGTGCAAGATGGTAATGCACAATTATTAAATGAAACTCAATTACGTGTAGATCAAGTACTCAAAACATTGCAGTTGTCTGCTGTACAATATGTCAATTCGCCGTTTGTTACGGAAACGATGAAGCAACCTTTGCAATCGGGAGACTTTGAAAAAATACGTAATTTGACGACCGGATTTAATAATTTGCAAACGATTACATCGCTAGATCAGATACGTTTAATTAACTTTGAGCATAACTGGGTAGTCTCAGGAACATCATTCAGTCAAGTATCTGATGCAGAAGATCAAAGTGTGCTTCGATCATACCGACACAATCGAAATAGCATGTTCTGGGTAACCGATACTTCAATAGCGAATAACGGATATACGTCAAATATAGATATGATCTCAGAAGAGGAATTGGACTCAGGATCGCCTGAAAAGGAAACAAAGGTAACCAGTATGGTGTTCAAAATTCCACTATTACCTTCGACCGGTGAACCACGCGGATTGTTAGTCTTGGATATTGCCAATGATGAAATTGATAATTGGGTCACCAGCAGTACACGTCTGGGACAAATATATGTGTTTGATCAATACCAACAAGAATTTCTAGATAACGGTCAGAGTACACAATATCCTGGATTACAAAATGAAGTGTTTGCTCATGTTCATCAAGGAGAACGTCAAGGATTTTTTAATTGGAAAAGTGAAGGTGAAGAAGTGGGAGTGACTTATTCTTCATCGACACTGAACGGATGGGTATATGTGTCTGTCGTATCTATAGGACAGATTACGTCCCAGACAAGAAAAATAGCAGTATTAACGATTAGTGTCTGTGTAGCGATGTTATTGTTAACTGCACTGTTGGCTTTTCTCAGCAGTCGTCGTATGTATTCTCCTGTGTCTAAATTAATGCAGTTATTAGGTGCCAGTGACTCTGTAGATTATACCGGACGGCTCAAGGCAGAAGAGCCATCCACAGATACAGGGTATAGACGATTATGGTTAGGTTACCGAAAAGGATTAGCCGGAGATCAACATAAGCCAGTGAAAAGACGAGATGAATTTGCTTATATTGGAGAACAAGTAGAGCGGATGCGCTTAACAGGGCGTGAGTTGGAAGAGCAGATTCGGGAACAGGTTCCGCAATTGCGAGAATTATCAGTGATTAAGTTGATCAGCGGGCAGATTCCTGCTAATGAATTTGAACGTCGCCGTCTGATCTATGGATTTCCTGAATCGGTTCGTTCTATGGCGGTATTGGTATTACAGATCGATACGGTACAAGGAACACGGTATGAAGAAACCGATCGAGAACTGTTACTGTTTGCTATTAATAATATGGTGTCTGAATTGATTTCGGTGGAGCATCGCTTTAGTCCGGTATTGATCGAACAATCTCAAGTTAGTATTCTGGTCCAACCCGCAGATAATGAAGATGCTACTTCGTGGTATCACAGTCAAGCAGAGCGAGTACGTACTCAGATTCAAGACTATTTATCGTTGTCAGTCAGTATCGGGATCAGCCGTCCATTTGAACATTATCAAGGAGCACCTGATGCCTATGGAGAAGGACTAGAAGCACTCAAGCAACGAATGAGTCTGGGCAACAAATTGATTATTCATTTTGAAGATATTGATCATAGTACGCCTATGGAAGTAGCAGTCTATACTCAGCTCAAACAGTTAGAAGATCGTATTATCCAATCGCTGCAAAATGGAGATTATGAGCAGACTCCACTGTATTTCGATGAATATATTCGTCATGTGATGGACAAAGAAATACATTTCCGCGATTATCCAGTATTACTAACCCAATTGGCTGCTCGTGTATATGAGATGGTACAGCAAAAAGGCGGAACTGTTAATGGAGTCTTAGGTAAAAAAGCATCGCTGCATCGCTTGCTTGAACTACAGACGGTAGAAGAAATCAGACACTGGTTCACTCATGCACTATTTGAGCCGTTACAGCAATTTTTACAAAGCCAATCGGAGTCACAGTATATCAATATTGCCGATCAGATGATCCAGATTATCCAACAGCGATATGAACAAGATTTGTCCTTAGAAATGTGTGCAGAACAGCTTAACTTTCATCCAGTGTATTTAAGTCGTGTTTTCAAAAAAGAAACAGGTATTAAGTTTAGTGATTATGTAGCTGAATATCGAATGAATCAAGCGAAGAAATGGTTAGAAACAACCGATTGGCGAATTGCAGATATCGCAGAAAAATTAAGCTACAGTAACACGACAGCCTTTATCCGTATTTTTCGTAAAATAGTAGGAACGACTCCTGGTAAATATCGTGAAGAACATCGCAGTCGGAAGTTGATTTGAGTAAATACGAGTTGAATTCAGCATATATAGAGGTTGAAAAAAGGTTATTGTGTTCCCAAAAAAAGAAGCTAAAACCCTGATACAGTAAGGATTGGCTTCTTTTTTTACATATAAAGCTAAAATTGGATGATAGCCTGTTATTCTTCTGGAAGCGACAATGAGTCTATACAAATGTTAACGCTTTCAAGGAGGGTGAAGGATGGAAGCCAAATCGGTCAAATCATCTACACGGATACGTACAAAGGAACGTCAGGCGAACATGTCATGGAAAGAATTTTACAAAAATCGTTGGTTGTACATTATGTTATTGCCGGGAATTATTTATTTTGTCGTCTTTAAATATGTACCGATGTATGGAATTGTGATGGCGTTTCAAGATTATGTTCCTTACCGAGGAATCTGGGAAAGCAATTGGGTAGGATTCAAGCATTTTGAACGCTTTTTCAGTGAACCGCAATTTTGGATGTTATTTCGCAATACGCTGATCTTAGCACTGTACAATATTATCTTCTTTTTTCCTTTACCTATTATTGTATCGTTGATGCTTAATGAAGTGGTGACGGAACGATTTAAACGGTTCGTCCAAACGTTAATCTATGTACCGCATTTTGTCTCATGGGTTGTCGTTGTTGGTGTATTTTATATGATCTTTACCACAGAAGGTGGAATTTTAAACGAATTGATCTTTGCGATTACCGGACAAAAAATAGCATTTTTATTAGAACCCGGTTGGTTCCGTACGATGATTATTTCGCAATCGATATGGAAAGAAGTCGGTTGGGGAACGATTATTTTTCTAGCGGCTTTGTCAGGTGTAGATACTCAGTTATATGAAGCTGCCCGGATGGATGGAGCAAGTCGTTGGAGACAGTTATGGCATATCACATTACCAGCGATTCGCAGTACGATTATTATTTTACTTATTTTGCGTCTGGGTACGTTTTTGGATACCGGATTCGAACAGATTTTCTTAATGCTGACTTCTACAAACCGTGATGTAGGGGAAGTGTTCGATACTTATGTATACGTCAAAGGGATGACTCAAGCCCAATACAGTTACAGTGCCGCTGTGGGACTATTCAAATCTGTGATCGGCTTGCTACTGGTTGTCGGTGCTAATCAATTAGCCAAAAAATGCGGAGAAGAAGGCATTTATTAATGTATCTATCGTCCGAAAGGAGACCACATGATGAAACAAGATCGTACATTAGGAAATCGGTTATTTGATTATACCAATCATACCTTGTTGTTATTGTTAGGGATTGTAACGGTATTACCTTTTATCTATATCACTGCTGTATCGTTTACCAGTCCAGCCGAAGTTGCTAAAGGAGGATTTATTCTTTTTCCCAAAGAATTCTCTCTTGCCGCTTATCGCTATATCTTCTCAACGTCTACACTACTGAACAGTCTATGGGTATCAATCTATATTACCGTACTTGGTACACTGATTAACTTGCTACTGACGACATTGATGGCATACCCGTTATCTCGTCCTTATTTGCGAGGCAGAAAATACATCATGCTCGGTGTACTGTTCACCATGTTATTCAGTGGCGGAATGATTCCTACGTACTTTGTAGTCAATTCACTACATTTAACAGATACATTATGGTCGCTGATGATTCCCGGAGCGATTAGCGCTTTCAACTTAATTGTACTCAAAAACTTTTTCCAACAGATTCCGGACGGACTGGAAGATGCCGCCAAGATTGATGGATGTAACGACGTATCGATCCTTTTCCGTATCGTCTTACCACTATCTTTACCAGCAATGGCAACCTTTGCACTGTTCTACTCTGTAGCTCACTGGAATAGCTTCTTCAGCGCTATTCTATATATCAACGACAGCGACAAATGGCCTGTCCAAGTGTGGCTACGCGAAATCGTTATTCTCGCCCAAAGTCGAATCGGAGACACCAGTATCGAAGAAGCCGATATCCAACCACTCACGATCCGAATGGCAGTAATCGTCTTCTCCACACTACCGATCTTAATGGTCTACCCATTCCTACAAAAACACTTTGCCAAAGGCGCACTCCTAGGCTCAGTCAAAGGCTAATATATTAATGATCCAATACATCTTAATTGCGTATTTAAAAATAACTTAAATAAGTTTGTGGATAGAAATCCCAAGTTACAACTATCCCAACACATCCATAATCAAAAACCACATTCAATGCATTTCGATCCACTATTATTTGTATAAACCATTACAATCAATACTTTATCTAGAAAATGATTAACTCCAATAATATCTGAACTCCAAATGCTCAAAACAAACAATCTCACTCATATCCAAAACCAATATCCAAATCCTTAAATCTCTAAATCTCTAAATCTCTAAATCTCTAAATCTCTAAATGTCTAAATCTTTCCTGCTACCCCCACCCAATGGTGCTGGGCGAAGGGGGAGATGGATTCTGAAAGTCGCCTTTAAGACTCGGATATCGACCGTTTAGCGGTCAATCAAGATATCCGATCTTACCAGCGACGGCAAGAACCATCTCCCCCGAAGCCCTTCACCCCACCCCATCAATGAAAGGAGTTATCAACACATGAAAAAACAAACAGCAACATTAATGTGCTTCATCCTAGCCACATCAACCGTACTCAGTGCATGTGGAAGCAAAGGCTCTCAAGGAGCTTCTGTCGATGATACAATCACTATGGCAATTTCTCAAGTCGGGGATATTCCTTCCGCAGGCAATCAAGTGCAACAAGAAATCGAAAAGTACACCGGCAAAAAAATAGATGTACAGTGGATACCGAACTCCGCCTATGATGACAAAATCAATGTCATGATCGCTTCGGGAGATATGCCTGATATTTTGAAAGTAAACTACACACCTGCGGTCACCAATGCGATGCGTAATGATGTGTTCTGGGAAGTTGGCCCTTATCTCAAAGACTATCCCAACTTAGCTGCACAAGCCGATGTATTTTACGATAACGTCAAAGTAGATGGCAAAATTTACGGGGTACCTCGCTTTTCCGATATTGCCCGTGCGACATTGATCTATCGCTCGGATTGGTTCAAAAAGCTGAAGCTAGATGTACCGAAAAGCACAGAAGACTGGTACAACAATGTGAAAGCGTTAACATTAGATGATCCAGATGATAATGGCAAAAAAGATACGTATGGCATGATGCTATTTAAAAAATATAATGAAGGCGAATATTCATTTACCACGCGTCTTGCTGTTAGTCTGGGTGCACCTAATAAGTGGAAAGTCGAAGAAGATGGTTCATTTACGCCAGAATTTATGACAACAGAATATAAAGGTGTAATGGATCTACTGAAGCGTCTGTATGATGAGCAATTGATCAATCAAGATTTTGCTGTATTTGATTCGACTGAAGCAGACAAGAAATTCGATTCCGGTCTAACCGGTATGAAGATCGCTGTAGCACAAACGGCTAAAAGTCAGCTTGAACGATTACAAGAAAATGTACCTGATGCAGAGATTGATCTTTCCAAGTTAGAAGGGCCAGACGGTTATCGTGTACCTGCGCAATCGGGTAATGCAGGCATTCTTGTATTCCCTAAAGTGTCTGTACCTACAGAAGAAGACCTCAAAGCACTTCTTTCTTTTTTGGATAAATTAATGGACCCTGAAATGTCTACATTGTTATTACGTGGAGTCGATGGCAAGCATTATAAAAAGTTAGACGATGGACGTGTGGAAATGACAGACTTTGCTGCTTTTCAGCGTGAAGTGAAGCCTTATCGTGATAATCTGCCATTGGTAGAAGGCTATAACGTACCTGCGCAAAAAGATACCAAGATTGGTGAAAAAGGAGTAGCGATGGCAAAAGAAATCACGCAGTATGCTGTTCCTAATCCAGCATTGACATTGTATTCACCGACATATGAAGAACGTGGTGGTGATCTAGATCAACTGATCAATGATGCACAGACCAAATACATTATGGGCAAAATCGACGAGAACGGGTGGCAACAACAAGTGGAACTATGGAAAACATCAGGTGGCGATAAAGTGATGCAAGAATACGCAAGCTCTTACAAAGAACAGCAACAACAAAAGTAAAGCCAATCATGATTTTTATTCCACTATATTCAGGAGGATACCAAAATGAAATTTGTGGTCAAACAAAGTGCATGCTGGACACTGACAGCAATATTGGCTTTCGGATTAACAGGTTGTGGCAATAGCGATCAAGGCGCTGCCACAGCAGACTCTTCAACAGTACGTATTTCGCTTATGCAAGTCGGTGATATTCCCAAAACTGGAAATGATATTGAGACAGGATTGGAAAAACATATCGGCAAAGATTTGGATATTCAATGGATTCCAAGCTCTGCTTTTAACGATAAAGTCAACGTGATGATCGCTTCAGGCAATCTACCTCATATTATGAGATTGAATTATATTCCAACAACAGTGGGTGCGATTCGTTCAGATCAATTTTGGGAGATAGGACCGTATCTTAAAGACTATCCGAATCTAAGCGCTCAAGATCCTGAGTATTATAGCAATATCACAGTAGATGGCAAATTGTATGGAATCCCTAATTTCCGCGATATCGGACGGGCTGCAATCGTGTATCGAAAAGACTGGTTTGATACATTGAAATTAGGTGTTCCGAAAAGTGTAGACGATTGGTACAATGCCGCCAAAGCGATAGCGACTCAAGATCCTGATGGCAATGGTAAAAACGATACGTATGCTTTTCCATTATTCAAAACATATACCGAAGGTTCTCAAGCTCCATTGACCCGTATTGCAGTCAGTTTAGGTGGAGTCAATCGCTGGGGAGTAGATAACAGTGGTAAATTTACGCCTGAATTTATCACACCGCAATATACCGAGGTATTACAAATGATGCATCGTCTATATGCAGAAAAATTAATCAATGCCGATTTCCCATCACTGGATTCAACAGAAGCTGATAAAATGATGGCATCCGGTAGAATAGGGATGAAATTGAATGGCGTAGCTACTAACGGCAAAAGTACACAACAGTTGCTGACAGCTGCTGTACCGGATGGTGTAGTGGATATTTCTCCATTTATAGGACCCGAAGGTATTCGGATAGCCGGTGAACCCGGTAACTTTGGCTTTCTGGCTTTCCCCAAAGCGACTGTACAAGATGAAGCTCAATTGAAAGATCTGTTAAGTACACTCGATAAATTAATGGACGAACCGACAAGTACATTACAATTACGTGGAATCGAAAATAAACATTATAAAAAAACAGCAGATGGTAAAACCGAATTTATCGATTTTGACGGATACCAACGGGATGTGAAGCCATACCGTGATAATTTACTGAATATCGAAGGGTATAATGTGCCTGAATTAATCGACACTGAACTGGGAACTAAAGGTGTGAAATTATCGAAAGATGATCGCAAATATGCAGTCTCCAACCCGGCGTATAATCTGGTATCTGATATCTATACCGAACGTGGGCAAGAATTAGATCAGATGATCAGTGATGCTCAGACCAAGTACATTATGGGTGAATTAGATGATGCTGGCTGGCAACAAGCGATTACAAGTTGGCGTACAGCAGGAGGAGATCAACTGATCAAAGAGTATGAAGAAGCATATGCCAAGTTGAATAAGTAAATGATTAAATCAATAAATAGTTAGCGATAACGAAATATTTATCGAAATTATGCAATAGGATAGATACCAAAAACTGTAATTACTTCTTGTTCTATTCTTATACTACAGAGTAGGCAATGAGGTGTGATTACAGTTTTTTTGGTATGTCATCTCCATGCTTCGACGCTTTTACCGATCAATACATGCGTAGAAATAGATGGACTGGTTTATTAACAAGAAAAGAATGACTTACAGGAGGAACATCATGAGTACAAAACGTGTATTGATTACAGGTGCCAATTCCGGTATGGGACTTGCTTCTACTATCGAATTAGCGAAGCGTGGTTATGAAGTGATTATGGGCTGTCGTAACGAAGAACGCGGACAACAAGCGTTACAAGAAGCACGTAAACAGAGTGATTCTGATCGAATTAGTCTTATGAAATGTGATCTAGGTTCTCTTAAACATATTCGAGAGTTTGCCGAAGAATTCAACCAAAAATATGATCGTTTGGATGTACTGCTTAACAATGCAGGGGTGGTGAATTTAAAGCGTCAGGAGACTGAAGATGGATTTGAAATGAGTATTGGTGTGAATCATCTAGGGCACTTTTTGCTGACTCATTTACTGTTGGATGCACTTCAAGCTTCTCCGCAAGGACGAATTGTTGTGGTCAGTTCAGGCGCTTACAAAATTGGTAAAATTCATTGGGATGATCCACATTTACATTATGGATATACTGTTATCAAATCGTATGCTCAATCCAAGCTTGCGAATATCTTTTTTACACGTGTTATGGCTGACAAGTTAAAAGATACAAATGTAACGATCAACTGCCTGCATCCTGGTGCAGTGGCTACGAATATTGGAGTCGATCGAGATACTGGATTCGGCAAGCGTATTTTGGCAGGAGTAGCGCATCTTCCTTTTTTCCAGACGCCAGAGCAAGGTGCCGAGACTGCTATTTTTCTAGTGGATGATGAGACTGTTGCTCAACATTCGGGTGCTTATTATTATCGTAAACAGAATCATAAGCTGAAGTCCAAAGCCCTTGATGAAGCAGAAGCGCTTCGTTTTTGGGAATGGAGTAAAGAGCAGATAGGCTGGCAAGATTAATAAGAATGATCATTTTAAAATGATGTCATTTGTTGTGCAATCTATCTTACATCATGATGGATCTACTGTTACAATAGAAGCATCTGGTATCCAGTAGGATCAGAATAAACATAGAAAGGATGATGATATAGAATGAGTAATGAATATCCACCAAATCCGAATGGAGTTCAGCAGAATCCGTATCAAGCTCCGCCTCAAGAGCAACAGGGAGGAATGCCACCCTATCCACCTTATATGCAACCGCCTTTACAAGGGTTAGGTGGCTGGCTAGCTTGTTTTCAGGTGTATATGTATTATGTACTTATCGCTTTCTTTTTCACGATTCCTAGTTACATATTTTTAATGTGGATGCACAATAATCCAGAAGAGTTTGAATCAGCAATGCCCGGAATGACTAATCAGTTGTTTGCGATTTATGGTGAACGTTTTACATTGGTGATGATCATAGGAATTATACTTGCTTCGATCTCTTTGGTCTGGATGCTTGTTAATTTAATTTTCTTTTACCAACGTAAAAAATTCTTGCCACGTTTGATGATTGCTTATTTCATTTTTGAGTTAGCAGGTACAGTCGTTACTATGTTAATCATACCTGATGTAGGTGTATTTACTACATTTAGTACGATTTTGGGAGTCGCTCTTGCTGTAGCTTGGATTTTCTACTTTATGCGTTCTGTACGTGTTAAAAACACATTTGTGCGTTAATCTTCTTTAATCCATACATCTAATCTTAATTTTTGCGTTTTTACAAGGAGGCAGACTTTATGAGTGATCCACATTTACCGTACACTATAGAAATAGCCAGACAAGAAGATTTACCTGCTATTGTCGATATCTATAATGCTTCGATCCCTGCAAGGCTAGCTACCGCAGACACAGAACCTGTGACTGTAGAAAGCCGTCAAGCGTGGTTCGATGAGCATGTTCCAGATCGTCGTCCCCTGTGGGTCTTATGGCAAGAAGGTCAGATTGCAGGCTGGGCAAGTTTACAGACCTTTTATGGACGACCTGCTTATAATGGAACAGTGGAGCTAAGTGTATATGTGCATAATGATTATCAAGGCAAAGGGATAGGGAGCAAATTAGTATCTTATGCGATTGAGCAAGCCCCATCATTGCATATCCATACATTGCTTGGATTTGTTTTTGCTCATAATGATCCAAGTCTAAAATTATTGCGTAAATTTGGATTTGAAGATTGGGGACATTTGCCACGTGTAGCTATTTTGGATGATGTAGAACGTCATTTAGCGATTGTGGGCAAACGCATAGAATCCAAGTAAAATAAGCTACATATTTAACTTCATACTTGCAACCTCACACCTGATAATCCGTCTAAAGATTATCAGGTGTTTTTTCATTATGGCGTCGATTACACTGGGATAGAGTATGCATCTGATAAGATCGGTAGGTTGCTCAAAGATAAAGTTGACGTTAATATGTATGAGGAACCATAACTATAGAGAAATGGCTATTCCAGCATATGCCAACAGGAAATAGCTTGTGAAAGGAAGCCGATCAATGATTATATTAAAATCGCCTCAAGAAATAGAAGCAATGAGAACAGCTAGTCAGATCGTAGCTGATTGTCATCGTGAGCTTGCCAAGCTTATTCAACCCGGCATTACCACGATGGAAATTAATGAATTTGTCAAAAAACATATCACCAAACTAGGTGGTAAGCAGTTTACCAATGGATATAATGGTTTTGAATATGAGACCTGTGCATCTGTAAATGACGTTATTGCTCATGGATTTCCGAGTCGTACTCCTTTAAAAGAAGGCGATATTGCCAAAATCGATATCGTTGCTGAATATGATGGTTGGCTTGGTGATTCCGCATGGTGTTATGCCGTAGGTAACATCTCACCAGAAGCTGAAAAATTAATGCGAGTCACTAAAGAATGTCTGTATATCGGGATAGAACATGCTATCGTAGGCAATCGTCTAGGAGATGCAATGGCACCTCTTCAACATCATGCGGAGAGCAATGGCTTCCATGTGGTACGTGATCTGTTAGGGCACGGAATAGGGCGTGAACTTCACGAGGAACCAAACTTTACGCATACAGGTAAGCCCGGCAAAGGCACACGTCTTAAAGAAGGTATGGTCTTTACGATCGAACCGATGATTAATGAAAGTACGTATCGGATGACGATTGATGCAGATGGTTGGACAGCACGTACCGCAGATGGTGGATGGTCTGCTCAGTATGAACATACAATAGCGATCACAGCGGATGGACCGATTATTTTGACTGCTCAGTAATCGTTTTAGATTCGTCTGAGTTTCTTTTGAATAAGGATCAGGTAGCAGTGCTTAGCAAGTGAATCATCAACAGCTGTTACCTGATCATTAATCCTAATTAATAATTTAATTTTGATATATGATTATGATTTTTATTCAAAAGCAAGCATTTGAGGTAAATAATAGGCAATATTATATCCAAATTAACCTTCGCTTTCCCAAAGATACAATCGCTATCGGATAAATAATAATAGTCGGTATGATATTCATTAACTATTTGTGCTAACGATTGCACTCTTGAATATTACAAAAACCCCCATCAAATAGGACTAAAGTTCCATTAAACCTTCAAGAATTCGACAAAATATCCGATACTATTATTATAAGCAATTGTAAATAAATACTAGACTTGTTAGTAACCCTTGACGGTGTGGAAATAAATATGAACATTCGTGCTCATAGTTAACCTAAAATATGGTGGTGAATATAATGTTAGATAAAATGAATCATTCCTTAATACGAAATTTAGATGTAGCTGCTGACTACTTTTACGATATAGATGATCTTGGACTACAATATACGCCTCAGTACAGTATATTCAAACTTTGGGCACCAGATGCTGTCCAGATGGATCTTATGTTATATCAAGATATGGGTGTGTACGATGACGAAGGTCTAGTGCATGATCATACGTATGGTAAAGCGTATCCAATGAAATCCGAAGAAGGCGGCGTATGGCAATGTGAGCAACACGGTGATCTTGCAGGTCATTATTATATGTACCGTGCTACATTTGCTGACGGTTCTGTCCAATATGCAGTAGATCCTTATGCTCGCGCTGTTTCTCCGAATGGACAACGGACAGCTATTATTGATCTTCAGACGACCAATCCAGAAGGTTGGGAAAATGATGTAAAGCCACGTATGTCCAGTGTGACTGATGCCGTGATCTACGAACTGCATGTGCGTGACTTCTCCATTGATGAATCTTCACAAATGAAATATAAAGGTCAATATCTAGCTTTTACTGAAAAAGGTCTACAAGACGAGCATGGCAATCAGATCGGTATCGATCATCTTAAAGAACTAGGTATAACCCATGTTCATTTATTACCGATTGCTGATTTCCATACCGTCAATGAATTAAAAGTAAATGATCCTGATTCTACTCAGATGAAATACAACTGGGGATACGATCCTCAGCATTACAATGTACCTGAAGGCGCATATGCGACTGATCCTGCGGATCCGACTTCACGTATTCGTGAATTTAAACGTTTGGTACAAGCTTTACATGCAGAAGGTCTACGTGTAGTCATGGATGTCGTGTATAACCATACGTATTCTGTAGATGATGGACCTTTTGATCGTTTGGTTCCGGGCTACTTTTACCGTACAGATGAAAAAGGTCAATTGACTAACGGTTCTGGTGTAGGTAACGAGATTGCAACAGAACGTCCAATGGTACGCAAATATATCAAAGATTCTTTGCGCTACTGGGCTAATGAATATCATTTGGATGGATTCCGATTTGACTTGATGGGCTTAATTGATACCGATACCGTGACTCAATTGACTCAAGAATTACGTCGTGATGTCGATCCTTGTATATTGATCTATGGTGAGCCATGGACAGGTGGATGGTCTCTTCTTCCACAACAGACGCTGAAAGGCGCACAACGTGGTAAAGGATTTGCTGTATTTAACGATAATTTCCGTGAAGCGATTAAAGGCGATAGCGATGGGGATACACAGGGTTTTGCAACAGGAGCATTTGATGTTGAAGGCGATGTTGTCAAAGGAATCTATGGCGCAATTGGTGATTTTACAGATCATCCTAGTGAAACGGTCAATTATGTAACTGCTCATGATAACTTAAATCTGTGGGATAAGCTTGTACGTACCTACGGACAAGATGATGCTCTTTCTTTCTTACACATGGATAATGGACGACAGTTAGCAGATGGACGTAGCGTAGAACAAGCGGTAGAAGCCGCAGAACCTTATAAATACATTGATCCTGAATATGTGTTGTCTAATGATTGGGTTCGTCGTTCAATCTTGGCAAACGGGATTGTGTTAACCAGTCAAGGCATTCCATTTATCCATGCTGGTGATGAAATGTTACGTACCAAATTTGGCGATCATAACAGTTATCGTAGCCCGGATGTGATCAATGGATTACGCTGGGAAAATAAACATCATTTCCGTCCTGTATTTGATTATTATCAAGGTCTGATTCAATTAAGACGTTCTCATCCCGCATTCCGTATGGATCAACGAGAAGATGTTGAAAAACATCTAAAAGTATTGCGTAGTGACAAGCAGATTGTTGCTTTCCAACTTGGTGAATATGCTCATGGTGATAAATGGAATCGAATCGTTGTAATCTATAATGCGAGCACTCATGATCAGAATGTGGCTTTGCCATTATCAGCAAGCCCATGGCAAGTGGTTGTTAACGAGAATCAAGCAGGTATACATCCATTAGCTAGTGTGGTCGGTCAAGAAGTGATCGTTCCACCATTATCAATGATGGTGCTGTACGATGAAGAAGATCAATATATCCCTGTAGCAGCTAGTCTGGAATGGGATTATACGCCAAGCATTATGGAACCCGGCGAAAAGTTACAGATTAAAGTCACTCCACGCGATCAACGGGGTCGTATTTTTGAAGCAGAATCTGTACAGTTCCACTCTTCGAATGAGCAAAACGTTATTGTGCGTGAAAATGGACAAATGATTGCTTTAAACGAAGGAGATAGTACAATCTGTGCTTCTTGTGGTAGCGTGAAAAGTACACTGTTATTACATGTAGAAACGCTAGTACCGCATATGATTCATTTGCAAGGGGAACATCAAGTCTATGGCGGAAAACGTATTCCGTTGAAGGCTGAAGTTCTGGATCAATACAGTCGCCCCATTGCTCGTCCAAAAGTGCAATGGGATTCAAGCGACAAACGGATTATCCGTGTAAATAAAGATGGATTGGTACGTGGGATTCGCCCGGGTACAGCCAAAATTACCGCTTCTTGTGGTAAAGCAACAGCCCAATGGTTAGTAGAAGTACTGCCTTATGTTCCTCGTAGTATTGAAGTGGAATATGAGCGTCCTAATCAAGATTATAAAGGTTGGAATCTATGGGTATGGGGACCAATCTTAGGTCACAGACAAGTTGATTTTGAACGGATTGAAGACGGTAGAGCCGTTGCAAAAATTGTGGTTGCTCCTGAAGAAACCAGTGTTGGATTTATTATCCGTCTCAAAGACTGGCAAGCCAAAGATGTAGATACAGATCGCTATATTTTCGTTAATACTCATCAAGATGCGATTAAAGTATTAATCAAAAGTGGCGATCCACAATTTGAAGTAGAACCTGTGATGTAATCATTCAAAATAGCTACTTCTTTAGAAATAAAGAGTAGCTATTTTTGTTATTTTTGATAATAAATTAGGTTTATAACGAGTAATTATGGAAATGAGAGACCGTTCCTGATAAAATCATAACCAACAAACGTTTGGCATAGCGAAAAATATGGCGATGGAAGTAAAGGATAAGGAATAACGAACACCTAAAATAGATAGAAGGAGGAACTCGTTGATGGCGATTTATGGAATAGCGGACGCGTTCACAGCAAGTATACGATGAGCGAAAACCGGAACCGACTCGGAGTCATTGATATTGGTTCAAACTCAATCCGTCTGATTATTTATGAAGCAGGTGCAGATGGAACCTGTCGTATGATACACAAAGCGAAAGAAACTGTTCGGCTAGGTGTGCGCAGGGATGAGAATGGCAACATGATTGAGGAAGATATCCGAACGGTTATTCCTATCCTCCAGAAGTTTAAGCATATTTGCGCAACGAATCATACCCATCAGATTCGTGCTGTAGCTACAGCAGCAGTTAGACAATCAGCCAATACGGAAGAGATTATGAAGTGTTGGGAAAGCAATACCGATATCAAAGTGCAGATCTTATCCGGTGAAGAAGAAGCGTATTTTGGATTTCTAGGGGTAATGCGCTCTATGCCAGCTCATGTGACAGAAGGCTTTATTGTTGATATTGGTGGTGGCAGTACCGAAATATCTTATTTTAAAAATAACCAATTAATTCAAAGTACTTCATTGCCTTGCGGGGCAGTCAATATGACGATGCAAAATGGTGGTACCGATCATTGGAGCGAGCAATCGACAGCACAGTTGGAACAGAGTATTCAGCAACAATTAGCAGAATATCCGTGGACAGCGATGCATCCTGATTTGCCTTTGATTGGTCTAGGTGGGGGTATTCGTGCTCTGGCAAGAATGGAGCGAGAACGTAAACGTCAATCGAAGCCCGCTAGTGATCCTTACCGTATCGATCCAGATACTATTTTCTTTTATGCTGAAGCGTTAGCAACGCTAAGTTTAGAAGAACGGGTGAATCGATTTGATCTAGGGAAAGATCGTGCCGATATTATTGTTGCAGGTACGCTTATCTTACGCACATTGTTAAAACATATGAAATGTTCAGCATTGTTAGCCAGTTGGCGTGGTCTGAGTGATGGTTTTTCACATCACTTTTTCACCGCAGAATCAGCTTCTTCACGTCCCACTTCATAAATATCAAAAAGCTGTTAATGCGCATCTTAGGATGTGATGTTAACAGCTTTTTTGTTATGTAGTTGTTGTTACAAGCAAATGGTTGCGTATATAACAATCCGGAAAATTCTCAAAAAATGTAAACGGTCACAAATGAGCATGAAATAATTAAAATGACATTATCGTTTGAAAAATCTTTAATTTGGGGTAATAATAGAAGGGGTTTATTTGGGAAAAGATGTGCATAAGCAGAAAAAGGAGGAAAATGAATGTATTCCATTTTTGGTTTGAGCCATGAAACCACACTATTGGTATGGGCTCTTGTTGCTATTGTTATTTTGATTGTCATGATTGCGAAGTACAAATGGAATCCATTTGTCGTTCTGCTCATGGCATCATTGTTTTTGGGATTGGTTATCGGTATGGCACCACTCGATGTGGTCAAATCCGTACAAAGTGGTCTAGGTGGTACACTGGGTTCCATCGCTATTGTTATCGGTCTGGGTACAATGCTCGGGAAGATGATGGCTGAATCGGGCGGTGCAGAGCAGATTGCCACCACGATGGTTAATCGATTCGGGGAGAAAAATATTCCCTGGGCGATGCTAATCGTAGGGATTATTGTAGGGATGCCGGTATTTTTTGAAGTCGGCATTATTTTGTTGATTCCTATTTTATTTACTGTTATTCGCAAAACGAATATTTCATTATTACGTGTAGGGATTCCGATGCTGGCAGGTTTATCCACCGTTCATGGACTGTTGCCACCGCATCCTGCACCTATGATAGCGATTGATGCTTTTGGTGCAAGTATTGGTAAAACGATCATCTATGCGCTGATTGTAGGTATACCGACAGCGATAGTAGCAGGGCCTTTATTCGGAGCTTATATTGGCAAACGCATTATTGTGCATCCGCCTGAAGGGTTATCTGAACAATTTACAACCAATAACAAATTAGATCGTCCTGACAAGCCGTTGCCAGGTTTTGGGATTACAATGTTGACGATTCTTATGCCTGTAATTCTGATGCTAGCAGGTTCTATTGCTGAGATTGCAGATCCGCAAAGTACGCACGGAATTAGTGTATTTTTACGCTTTGTTGGTAATGAAATCGTAGCGATGTTTATTGCAACTGTGTTTGCCTTTTTCACATTGGGATTCGGACAAGGATTTACCAAAGAACAAGTATCCAAATTTGCAGGGGATTGTCTTGCGCCAACCGCTTCGATTATTTTGATTATCGGTGGTGGTGGAGCATTCAAACAAGTATTGATCGACAGTGGTGTAGGTGATGCAATCGCCGCAGTAGCTACTTCTGCTCATGTTAATGTGATTGTATTTGCTTATCTAGTGGCTGCTCTGATTCGTGTGTCTACAGGATCGGCTACCGTTGCAATGACTACTGCCGCAGGGATTGTTGCACCGGTACTAGCATTAACGCCGGGAGCCAATATTGAATTGGTCGTACTGGCGACAGGTGCAGGTTCATTGATTCTTTCTCATGTGAATGATGCAGGATTCTGGATGGTCAAAGAATTCTTTAATATGACCGTTCCACAGACGTTGAAGTCTTGGACAGTTATGGAGACTTTATTGTCTCTTGTTGCGTTTGGTTTAATTTTGCTACTGAATGTAGTAGTCTAAATAAGAAAAGAAGTGCAGGAAATTAGAGCGAAAGTAGGTTAAATCATGAGCACGGCGAAATATATGATCGGTGTAGATATTGGAACAACAAGTACCAAAGCTGTATTGTTCGAAGAAAACGGCAAAATTGTAGCACAAGGTGGAGCAGAATATCCTTTGCATACGCCTGTACCTTCGATTGCTGAACAAGATCCAGATCAATTGTTCCGTGCAGTGGTTGATTCCGTAAGACAAACGATGGACAAGAGCAGTGTTGCACCGGAGGATGTTTTATTTGTGTCTTTCAGTTCAGCGATGCATAGTATGTTGGTTGTGGATAAAGAAGGCAAGCCGCTTACGCAGTGTATGACTTGGGCAGACAATCGTAGTGCCGCCTATTCTCGTCAATTGCAAAAAGAGAAAAAAGGACATGAGATTTATATGCGTACAGGGACACCGATTCACCCAATGTCTCCATTAACCAAAATAATGTGGATTACCCATGATCAGAAAGAGATTGCGAATGCAGCGCACAAATACATTTCGATCAAAGAATATATTTTCCTGAAATTGTTCGGTGAGTATGTTGCCGATCATTCGATGGCTTCTGCTACTGGACTAATGAACTTGAAAGAATTAGATTGGGATCAAGAAGCTCTAGAAACAGCAGGCATTACACGTGATCATCTATCCAAGTTAGTACCGACTACACATATTATGCACGGTCTACATGCGACATATGCAACAGAAATGGGTCTGATTGAAAGTACGCCATTTGTACTTGGAGCGAGTGATGGAGTGCTATCGAATCTAGGTGTGAATGCTATTGAACCGGGCGTAGTCGCTGTAACTATCGGAACCAGCGGTGCGATTCGTACAGTCACTGATAAGCCAGTCACCGATCCAAAAGGTCGCTTTTTCTGTTACGCGTTGACTGAAGATAAGTGGGTAGTAGGCGGACCAGTGAATAACGGTGGTATTATTTTCCGCTGGATTCGTGATGAATTCGCTGCTTCAGAAGTAGAAACAGCGAAGCGTCTTGGGCTGAGTGCGTATGATGTACTGACTCGTATTGCTGAAAAAGTACATCCAGGTGCAGATGGATTATTGTTCCATCCCTACTTATCGGGTGAGCGTGCACCGTTATGGAATCCAGATGCAAGAGGTTCATTCTTCGGACTGGCTTTGCATCACAAAAAAGAACATATGATTCGTGCAGCCTTAGAAGGCGTACTGTTCAATCTGTATACCGTGATGTTAGCAGTAGAAGAACAAATTGGTGTGCCTAAGAAAATCCATGCAACAGGCGGGTTTGCTCGTTCGGAGCTATGGCGTCAGATGATGGCTGATATTTTTGACCAGACGGTTGTGGTTCCTGAAAGTATCGAAAGTTCTTGTCTAGGTGCAGCTGTGCTCGGATTGTATGCTCTCAAACGGATCGATTCATTGGATGAAGTATCCAAAATGATTGGTACCACGTATGAACATAAGCCTTACAAAGAACATGTGGCGATCTATCGCGAACTATTGCCAATCTATATTCGAATTTCACGTAAATTTGAAGAAGATTATGAAGATATCGCAGACTTCCAACAGAAAATGCTAGATAAGTATACGCCTATTGATAAAAAAGATAGTGATGATCTTTAATCAATATGTTGAATGAAATTTCATACAATAAATAACTAATCTAGAAGATCATATAAGGTTGATTCAAAAAAAGATTACTGCTACTATTCGCAGTAATCTTTTTTTAGTTTATAACGTATTATTTCAGGTTAAATATATCGAGTTACTTAGTTATTGCTTTACCGTGATAGAGTTAAAAAGGTATAGTAAATAGAATTCATAAAGGCTGAGGGAGGATTGTATGAAAAATATTATTATCTTAGGCAGTAGTGGAGGCAATCTCTATAGTCTTGGTGGGAAAAATCCAGATGGACTACTAAAAGAATTACTGGTACAAATGGAGGCGGCTGAATTTCATTGTGCAGGTATTCAATTTATTGCTGCTCAAACATCTATGGATCATATCAAAGAATCTACCCCTGCTTCTTTATACATATGGAGTGAAGAAGAACAACGTCCGGTGATTGCGAGTAAAGGTACGCTAGAAGAAATAAACCAAGCAGCTATTGCTCAAGATGAACGATTAGCAGCTATGATAGCCAATGGTGAAGTAGATGGTGTTATTCTGATGAGCGCTAGTCCTGGAGGAGCGAATCGCTTAGCGATTGAAGCCGCAGCAACTGCTCAATTACCAGTGACAGGTACAGGTGGAACGTCGATGGCAGCAGCAGCTACCAAAGGATTGAAAGTGATCTCTACTTCCGGTACAACAGGCACAACCAATCGTACCCGCGCCGTTTCATTTATCACTTCACTGAGTAAGCATTGGGGCAAATCGTATCGTCCGGTGATTGGTCAAGTTTCCCACGGACAAGGAATGCCACAGGGAACAGGCTTTTCACGCATCAATATTCGTGGGATTATGCTGGCATCGTTACCGGGTTTTATTGCGATGGCTTTGATTCTGGCAGCCAGTCAGATCCCCGGATTAACGGCTTTAAGTCAAGTATTTGATATTATGATTGCGGCATTGCCTGTGATTATTGCAGTTGTTGCAGCGAAGCAAGTGGCTGAATTAGATGAAGTATCGATTGTAGCAGGGATTGTAGCCGGTGTATTGTCTGTCAATGGAGGAATTATTGGTGGATTGATTGGCGGTATCGGTGCTGGATTGTTAGCCAATTATCTATTTCGTAAATGTGTAGAATGGCGATTTCCTGCAACAACCGTTAATATTGTAGCAGGCGGAGTCGCAGGTCTGGTAGCAGGATTAGTAGTCTATTTCTTTATCGCACCGATTGCCGCTCAAGCTGGCGAAGGAATACGTACTCTTTTAGAAAATCTGGTACAAGCCAATAGCGCCCTTGCTGGCTTAATAGCAGGGTTGTTGATCTGGCCGGCTATTCTTGGTGGTGTATATCATGCGGCTATTTTACCGATTGTATTATTGGAAATGGAACGAAGTGGTAACAGTTTCCTAGGTGCAGTGGATATGACAGGGCTGGTTATGGTATCAGCAGGGATTACTCTAGCTAATATTATTGCTCCACAAGATAAAGGTGCCGCCGCAGTAGCCGCGCCAGGGTTTCTTATTAATATCGGATTTGGTACATTTGTAGAAGCGGCATATCCATTTATGTTTGCAAGCAAATGGGTGTTTGGCGGAGCCATTTTCTCAGCCGGGTTAGGTGGATTATTGGTAGGTGTATTGGATGTGCGTGGGATCGCGTATGTTCCTGCTTTTGCAGCTCCTTTTTCTTCTAATCATATTGCTGGCTTTGCGATCGCTATGTTAGGCAGTCTGACTTGTTCATTTGTAATCACATTGATTATTAATCTCATGTTCAAAAACCGTAAAAAGAAAGAGGCTATTCTATGATCGAATTAGTACTGATGAATCATGAACAATATGAAGCTTTTCGTGATCAATCGGCAGCCGATTATGCCGCTGAAAAAGTAGCAGCAGGCACATGGGATGCTGTAGATGCAGAGCGATTAGCAACCGAAAGTTTTGCTAAATATTTACCACAGGGCAAAGATACACCGGGCGCTTATATTTATAATATTGTAGATACAGCTAAGCAACAGATTATCGGTTATATCTGGCTTCAGATCAGTGATGCGCCAGCAGGTAAGCAAGCTTTTCTGTATGATATTTTGATCTATGAACCGTATCAGGGTAAAGGATATGGTCAAGCGACCATGAAAGCACTGGATCAAGTTGCGATAGAAGAAGGTGCCGTTAAGATTGGACTGCATGTATTCGGTCATAATCTCAAGGCGCTACATGTCTATGAAAAAGCAGGCTATCAGATTACCGACTATCAAATGTCCAAAACATTAACTCTATAAAAAAATAGAACATAGTTAGTAAATCTAAAAAAAGGCTATAAACAATATGATCTTCATCAAAAAACCTCTTTCTCATCTGCCTTACTGCGCAGAAGAAAGAGGTTTTTTTCTATAATGATATATGCCCATTACATTAGAAATGTTGATTCGATAGAAAGATTACATCCGATAGATCAATACTTCGTAAGGACGCAAATATTGTAAATCTTCGATATATTGTTCTTCCTCAAGATGAGGAGGATGCGCAGTATGAGGATAGTTTCCTAGAATTTTGACCATCGAAGTTGGAAAGACTCGATATTCTTGAGTCCAATCAATCTCTGCTTCGATATCAGCAAAATTGAGTAGAATTAACCAGCGTTGGCTTTGCCATTCTCGGATAAAAGCAAACACTTCAGAATGATCTTTCAGTAGCATCGTAAATGAACCATGAGACATGATCGGGAACTGCTTGCGCATGGCAATAAGATGTCGGTAATACGATAGAACAGAACCTCGTTGTTCTTCTTGTTCGCTAACACTATAACCTTTCAATCCACGTTTTTCTGGAAATGGAATCCATGGTTCCACATGTTCATCGGGACTAAAGCCAAAATTGTGATGCTGATGATCCCATAGCATCGGCGAACGTGAACCATCCCGACTTCGCTTATGAATACCGGATAACACTTTTTCAGCAGATTGTCCATTGGCTACCGCTTCTTCATAATAATGAACTGTGCCTTGATCTCGATAATCTTCGATTCGATCATACGTGGTATTCGGTAATCCTAATTCTTCTCCTTGGTATACCAGTGGGACACCAGGGATGAGATGGAGAAACGTAGCTATTAATTTAGCAGCAGTCATATTGTGTTCATGATGACCGACAACGTCTGGAATCATACGTGGATGATCGTGCGTACTCAAGTAGACTCCATATTCTCCGCGCGCAAAAACATGTTCATACCACTTCGCTACCGATTCTTTTAACTGAGACACCGACCAATCAGCAGAGCGCCACGGATCATGAGGATCTTTGCCCAGACGCATCATATCCATAGCCAGTACCATATTTAATTCTTTGCGATCAGGTAGTGTATATTCCAATACCTGTTCCATCGTTAAAGAAGGAGCTTCACCTATTGTCAAAATATGCGGATAATGAGCAAATGTTTCTCGATTCAACTCTTGTAAAAATTCATGAATTCGTGGGCCATTTTTATAATATTTTTGCCCGATCGGATGAGGATCATCTTCTGATGCATCAGGTAGATCAGGGTGCTTAGAGATCATATTAATTGCATCTAAGCGAAAGCCGTCAATTCCTTTGTCTAACCACCAGCGAATCATTTTATAGATTTCTTGACGTAAAGGGGGATGCTCCCAGTTCAGATCAGGTTGCTTGCGATCAAATAAATGAAGATAATACTCATCGGTCTGCTCATCGTATGTCCAAGCAGATTCATTTTGGAACGAACGCCAGTTATTCGGTTCTGTACCATCGCTTTTAGCCGGTCTCCATATATAATAATCCCGATATGGATTGTCTTTCGCACTTCTCGATTGTTCGAACCAAGGATGCTCATCTGAAGTATGGTTGATCACTAGATCCATAATAAGCTTCATATCTATATGGTGTAGCTGTTCAAGTAGCGATTCAAATTGTTCCATAGTTCCATACTTGGGATCGATTTTGTAATAATCTCTGATATCATAGCCATTATCAATCATCGGTGAATCGTAGACAGGGCCAAGCCAGATCGTATCAATTCCCAGTTGGTGAAGATAAGGAATTCGTGTAGCAATCCCATTCAGATCGCCCCAGCCATCGTTATTGCTATCCATAAAACTAGGCGGATAAATCTGATAAATCACAGATTCTCTAGCTGTTTTATTTTCCATGATGATCCTCCTATTAGATGTTTAACCCCATATAAATTTCAATTATTTAACATAATTAGCCTTTAATACATGGTTAAACCTCGGAGTACATGTTCAAACAATCACTACACCGTCTTTATCATTCGATAAAAGTCATGTCCGCTGACCTTAATATTTCCATCTTCTGTGTACCCTAATCGTTCATATAACTGTTTGGCTTTAGGATTAGCGGTATCGACAATCAACATCACTTTAGAATGTCCTAATTGTTGAGCACGCTTTTCAAAGGCTTTAATTAAAATAGTTCCAATCCCTTGTCCTTGATAACGAGCATCTACAGCTAGTGAATCTAGATAGTATTCATCTTCCCGTGCTTCAGGCACAATAGCTGTTGGATCTTGTCCCAGTTCTTGTACACGTTGTATGAGAGGAGCATCTAACGAAGCAATCTGGCTTCCATGATAAGACAGTACAAAGCCAATCACTTGGTGATCACGTTCTTCGACAAATACATTTTCATAACTGATCCGATTACCTGTTTGTTCAAAAAAAGAACGTAGCGCAAGTAACGATTGTTCTTTGTTAGTTGTTCCTGTTAAGGTATGGGCGATATCTCCAATTGCGGTATACATCAGTTCTAAGACAACAGGTGCATCTGTAGGTTGAGCGGGTCTCATCATAAGTCCTCCATTTGAATCATTATTTGTGAATATCGTTCTATACCAAATCTGTTATAAGCTGATAACTCGTTCTGTATTATACATACTCCTGTATCTGTTTTACTATTATAGATGTAAGGCATTGCATGATTGAATATGAGATTTCAAGCGCTTGATGTTACATATTCATGGTTAAAGAATCTGTTCCATAAGAACGATTATGCCGTGTGTACACACTGTGCATGGTTAGGTAACTGGAGGTGTCATTTTGAGTATGTCATCCACATCTCCTGCTATGCGTGTAAGTGAAACGACTGAGCCGGAGATCATGAAGACGTTAGCTGTAAGTGCTGTAATCTGGCAATTGATGTTGAATGTAATGTTACTTCATTATCAGACGACAGCACAAAAGATAGAAATTGGCATATTATACGATCTGGTTAAATTTTCAGCACCTATGTTTATTTTTGCAATAGCGTTTGATTTGGCGAAGTTAAGAGATACTCACTATTCTCATTATGTATGGCACAAAACAAAAGAGATTATAGGCCCTTATCTTGCCTGGACAGTGGTATATATGATTGTGTTCAATATAGGCAATTACTCGACGATCTGGAACATTTTCAAAGGCGTTGTACTGGGCGGTGCTGCACCGCAACTCTGGTACACGATTATGATGTTTCAGATTCACTTATTGTTGCCACTACTCACAGGCTTGGTTCTATTCTTATTAAAAAATAAAAAGAATATCATATCGGTAATGATTATTACGGTGGTCGTCTATGCTGCATTAATCGTATGGTATTCAATCTATGCTTTTCACAATACCCAGCATCCCGGACTTATACAGTGGGATCGTTTATTGTTTATGTTTGGTATCTATGCTGTGCTTGGTGTGATTGCATCCACTTACAATCAGCAATGGCGTGCACTGGTAGAACGTATTCGCTGGTGGGCGTTACCTGTAGCTGGACTATTATTCATACTGGTAAACCATGAATTGTTCTCTTTTGGATTGGATACACTGAATCTAGCCGATGCCAGTTATTTGAAATGGTCGATGGTACTGTTCAATATCGCATTGATCATTATCGTTTATGGATGTACCGTATCGCTGATCAAAAGTGGTTCCAAAACATTACCGTACTTTAAGTTTATCGCTAAATATGCTTTTCGTGCGTATCTAGCCAGTTATTTTGCACTTCGATTAACCGTGGCATTAATCGGTGATTATTTTAGTGATATTCCGTTAGGGTTGAATTTGATCATGACTTTTGGTGTGACTGCTTTCCTCTCGTTTGCCATTGTGTATATCGTAGAGTGGATCTGCAAAAAGATAATGGCTTTATTTCGCCGATCCGCAAGCACATCATCTCATCAGACGACTACTCAAGGAGAGGGTGCTTCATCCGAAGCATTAGCAAAAAATTCAATCGTAAATTCACGGAATACCAGTGCAGCTCGTGATAAATAATGATCTCCACGCCAAGAAATACCGATCGTACGCTGGCAAATCGGTGAATGGATAGGTAAAAGCGAAATATCTGGCCCTGTTGATCCTTCCCAGGATACAGCTGGAATAAAAGCAACACCTTGTCCCGCCCGAATCAATCCGCGTACGGTAGCTGGATCATCACTTTCAAAAATATGCTGAGGCTTAAAGCCAGCCATATGACAATAATCATCCGTCATTTCACGCAAGCTATGTCCGTGACGAAGACCGATAAAATGTTCATGTGCCGCTTCAGATAGGGCAATACTGCTTCGATGAGCTAGAGCATGACCTTTGGGCACTGCTAGAAAGATCTGTTCCGTCACAAGCGGAGTGCTTTGTATATGTTCATAATTGAGCGGTAAGGAAGATATGCACAGATCGAATTCAGGTTTGACATTTTCTTCGTAATGCTGAAGCAATTGAAAATGAATATCAGGATATTGTTCACGAAAAGCAGTAATCAAATTCGGTACGATATGAGAACCAACAGGAAAAGCAAGCTTGATATAGCCCACTGTTCCGGTGGCAAGATCATGAACTTCACGGGTAGCATCTTCAAGCGATTGAAGCGCCTTTTCAACATGTTTGAGAAAAGTTCTTCCGTATTCGTTGAGTGTAATATAACGCCCGGTACGGTCAAATAAAGAAACACCAAGTTCGGTTTCGAGCATTTTGATTGATTTACTCAGTGCAGGTTGAGCGATATGAAGTTCTTCAGCAGCATGAGTCATATGTTGAAGCCGTGCTACTTTACAAAAGTATTTTAAGTGAAGTAATTCCATTCAGAACACCATCCAATCTCAATTAATCAAACATCAAGGAGGAGTATCATGTCAACCCACATCAGCAAGTTGAAAGCCGGAACTCCGCGTATTTGGACGACACGTCGTGATGAAAAAAAACGTCGTATGGAAAAGGTTCGCTCGATGTTAAACGGTGTGATTTTGCCTACGGATCATATTGTAGATGCAATGGAAGTCTTGTTAGTTAGCGGTGATCGAGTAGCGCTAGAAGGTAATAATCAGAAACAAGCTAGCTTCTTATCCCAAGCATTATCCAATGTGAATCCGCAAGTGGTTAACAATCTGCATATGATTATGTCCAGTGTATCTCGCCCAGAACATTTAGACATTTTCGAAAAAAATATTGCTAGCAAACTTGATTTCTCGTATGCAGGCCCTCAAAGTCTACGTATCGCTCAAATGGTGGAAGATCAGACGCTGAGTATCGGCTCGATTCATACGTATCTTGAACTGTATGGTCGGATGTTTGTCGATCTGACTCCAAATATCGCATTGGTTGCCGCTGACAAAGCAGATCGTCAAGGTAATCTATACACAGGTGCCAATACGGAAGAAACACCAACGATTATTGAAGCCACTGCTTTCCGCGATGGAATCGTTATTGTACAGGTGAATGAAATTGTAGATGAATTACCACGTGTAGACGTACCTGCTTCTTGGATCGATGTCATTGTTGAAGCCGATCAACCGTATCAATTAGAAGCGTTATTTACCCGTGATCCACGTCATATCAAAGAAACCCATATCTTAATGGGCATGATGGCAATTCGAGGCATCTATGAACGGCATCAAGTTCAATCGCTGAATCATGGGATTGGATTCAATACAGCTGCTATTGAATTGTTATTACCCACCTATGGAGAATCGCTTGGACTACGAGGTAAGATTTGCAAAAATTGGGTGCTCAATCCTCATCCTACGTTAATTCCTGCTATTGAAAGTGGATGGGTCGAAAGTGTACATTGCTTCGGCGGTGAAGTCGGTATGGAAAAATATACAGCCGCTCGCCCGGATGTCTTTTTCACCGGACATGACGGTACAATTCGATCGAATCGGGCAATGGGGCAAGTTGCTGGACAGTATGCGGCAGATATGTTTATCGGAGCCAGTCTACAGATTGATCCAGACGGCAACTCCTCAACAGTGACCTCGGGTCGGTTAAGTGGTTTTGGCGGTGCACCAAATATGGGTAGTGATGCTCGTGGACGTCGTCATGATACAGAAGCATGGCTGAATATGATAAAAGATCAAGATCCTATCGTACGTGGACGCAAATTAGTAGTGCAAATGGTAGAAACTTTCCAATCAGGGGATCAACCTACATTTGTCGATCAACTGGATGCGATTCAAGTAGGGCATGATGCAGGTCTACCGCTTGCTCCTGTTATGATCTATGGAGATGATGTAACCCATGTCGTTACTGAAGAAGGAATCGCTTATCTCTACAAAGCGCAAAATATCGAAGAACGTCGTACTGCATTAGCGGCGATTGCTGGAGTGACCCCTTTAGGTCAACGTCATGATACCGATCTGAATGAGAAATTACGTCAAGATGGACTGATTGCTTTTCCAGAAGATTTGGAGATTCGACGTACCGATGCGAAGCGTTCTTTGTTAGCTGCGAAAAGTATAGAAGAACTTGTAGAATGGTCAGATGGATTATACGAACCACCATCCAAATTCCGGAGCTGGTAATCATGAGCATATCAAGTATATCCGCAATCCAATCAGACAAGAACCTTATAGTCAATCGTTATGCTTCTTGGTTAGGGGAGTTAGCAGTGTCTGCACTTCGAGATGAAGCTTCTTTAACCCCGAAGCCCGGATTGGTTGATCTTCATCATAATGGTTCTCATGAAGATATGAATATTGAGTTGATGTACCAATCGGCAGCCTCTTTACAATCTACATTTACACAAATGGCTCAAGTATCTTATGGCACATATGCAGATCAATCGCTACGTGAACAACTGGCATGGATCGGACGCACAGGTGAACAGCAGATGCTTACTGTAACGAAGGGGGTCAATACCCACCGAGGAGCGATCTGGGCACTTGGATTGTTAACAGGCTCAGCTTCTATGCTTATTAGAGAAGCTTATAGGAATACAGAAGTACCCTATAGATTAAAGGCTATCTCTGCTGAACATATCGCACGTACCGCATCTGAAATTGCTCAGTATCCCGATCGTTATGCACCTGTTACAGCTTCGCATGGTACACAGGTGAAGCATCAGTATGGAACAGGTGGAGCCAAAGACGAAGCACAACATGGATTCCCTCATGTGATCAATGTCGGGCTACCTGCTCTACAACAAGCTCGTGCACAAGGAATTGATGAATTGTATGCTCGCCTCGATAGTCTGCTGACTATTATTTCGGTTCTACCGGATACCTGTTTATTATATCGAGGAGGTCAGCAGGCGCTTGAGCAGACACAGCAACGTGCAACAGTGATTTTGTCACAAGGTGGAACATCTACAACTAAAGGCTGGCAAGCTCTATTAGCATTCGATCAGTGGATGGTGAAGCATCATTTCTCCCCGGGAGGTAGTGCTGATCTACTTGCAGCTACTTTATATATCGATTCGATTCTTAAAGGCATCACAGATAGGACTGACATGGAATCTCTTTCAAAAACGACAGGAGGTCGTATGTAATGGAAATTATTCATCTGCAATATCCAGCGAAGCAAACATTAACTCAGCGTGCACATATCGGTGTAGCCGGGTCAGGCGACTTGGAACTATTAATTGAACCTTCTACAGACAATCAAGCATATATTCAGATCAGTACAAGTGCAAATGGATTTGAAGATATTTGGCGTGCAGTATTTGATCGCTTTTTCAAAATCTATTCGTATGCGGTAAAGATTGAAATTAACGATTTTGGCGCTACACCGGGTGTCGTCAACTTGCGATTAACTCAAGCCATGGAGGTGCTTCGTGATGGACAATAATACTCAACCTTTAAATATAGCGACAGAAAGTTTTATCGAATTATCAGGACGGGAACGTGCACAAGCTGTACTTGATGCTGGTAGCTTTCGCGAATTGATCGGACCTTTTGATCGAATGACTTCGCCTCATTTACCATTGCAGGGCATTGTGGCACAAAGTGATGATGGAGTGATCGTAGGCAGAGGAACGATTGATGGAGAACCTGCGGTAGCGATTGCACTTGAAGGTGCTTTTCAAGGTGGTGGGATCGGTGAAGTCTGTGGAGCCAAAATCTCAGGTGCGCTCGAACAAGTACTTCGTGATCATGAAAAAGGAATCAAAACACGTCCTGTCCTGTTACTCGAAACAGGTGGAGTACGACTACAAGAAGGAAATTACGGTCTACTGGCGATTGCTGAGATCGGAGCAGCTATTATGGCGCTTCGTCCGTATACACCTGTAGTAAGTGTGATCTCGGGTATGATTGGCTGTTATGGCGGAATGTCGATCTGTGCGGCAGGATTATCCAGTCATTTAATCATGACCCGTCAAGGTCGCTTACAGTTGAATGGTTCAGAAGTGATTGAGCAAGAAGCAGGGATTCAAGAAATGGATGCATCGGATCGTTCTCGTATCTGGTCGATGGTAGGCGGAGAGCAACGAGTCGCCGCTGGTTTTGCAGATACACTGGTGAATGATGATATCCACGAAATTAACGAAGCGATTCATGACGTTTTCCGCCAAGGGATTCGAGAAGTGACACGTACAGCGCAAGTCGATCGTTACCTTGCTTTGTTGGCTGCTGTCGATGCGAATACATTGATTGTTCCCTCTTCGATTCGTGAATCTTGGAAATCCGGTATCGTAGACCAAGAGAATTTACAGTCACAATTGGGAGCACAGCAAGCTCAAGCCAATGATTCAGTTGTTGAAGCACCTATCACCAGAGGACGGACATGGTTTGAAGCATTATCCGGTCAATCGGCTTCGGCTCAGCAAGGGATTGCTTCCGTACTTTGTGCAGATACTGAATTAGAGAATCAACAGGTACGTTATATCTCGGTTGTTCCGAATCCAAATGCACGATTTGTGAGAGCTCGCCAAGGTGAGATTGGACTTGAAGAAGGATGGAATATCGCTCGTTCTATTCGTGAAGCGATTGAAGCAGACAAAGACGGAGAAAAGCGCGCGATTGTAGCCATCGTAGATGTTCCTAGTCAAGCTTATGGTTATCGTGAAGAAGTATTAGGTATTCATTTATCATGCGGATCAGCTGTGGATGCTTATGCTAGTGCCCGTCTTGCCGGTCATCCTGTGATTGCTTTGATTGTAGGTAATGCTATCTCGGGTGCATTTCTAGCCCATGGTATGCAAGCGAATCGATTACTTGCTTTAGATGATGAAAAAGTAACCGTACAAGTCATGTCCAAGCAGTCTGCGGCTCGTATCACACGTCGTTCCATCGAACAGTTAAATGAAGCGGCGACTAAAGTGCCAGGTGCGGCTTACGATATTCGTTCTTTTGCCAAATTGGGAGCTTTGGATCAATTGATCGAAGGAATCGAAGCAGATCAACCACAAGACAAAGATATCGAGCGCATTCAGCAATATCTGATTGCAGCTATTGCAGAGACTCGTCAAGGACCTCGTGATCTTAGTGTACGTCTAACCAGTGCAACTGCGGCGACAGGTAGAGCTTCTTCTATCAAAGTAAGACAGTTATTAGCAGAGCAATGGGATTAAGTATAGCTCCTCATGATTTACTTCAACTCAATTCACGCTGGAGAGAAGTAGAAGCAGATCATGATCTGCCTGAATGGGTGCTTAGATCACTAGAACATACACCATGGGTCGTCGTCAGACGTGCTCCTGCGCTAGAAGGTCAGATTGCTGTAGGTGTTCGTGGTAAAGAGCGTCATCTAAGGCAAGCATTAACGATTCCAGATCATCTAGTTGTTCAACAAGTGACACCAGAGCAATTATTACAGTCCTCTCTATCTCCTGATCACCGTTCGATAGCGAAAGAACGTTGGCACACTATGCCAGCCCTACAAGTTTTAGAGCAACTTGCTGTATCGTGGAAATCATATGATCTCCATTGGGGGCCAGCAGGAAGCACTGGATTTGAATTAGCTACCGGTATGCCAACATTGACGATGACTAGCGATCTGGATATTGTACTGCGTTGTACTTCATTTCTTGCTCCTGTGTTAGCAGAGCAATTATTAGAACAAACATTGGATCTTCCGGTACGTGTCGATGTACAGATAGAGACGCCTTATGGAGCAGTAGCTCTAAGTGAATGGGCAAGACCAGCTACTGATCAGGTGTTAATGCGTACTTTGCAAGGGCCTTTGCTGGTGACTGATCCGTGGAATCCACGCCTCGTATAATTATGATTGATCCAAAGTTATAAAATAACTGACAAACACGATCAGATGAAGGAGAGATGCCAGATGAGTGTAGTCATGCTTTTTCCCGGTCAAGGTTCACAGCGTGCAGGGATGTTGCATGAATTGCCGGATCATTCTGTGATTAAGCAGACACTGACAGAAGCAGAAGACCTTTTACAATTAAAGATCGATCAACTGGATAGTGAAGAAGCATTACAGACAACCGATCATGTGCAGATGTCTCTTTGTATTGCTGAAGTAGCTGTGTCTAGAGCTTTGGCGGCAGAAGGCGTTCTTCCTGATCTTGTAGCGGGTCATAGTGCAGGTGCTTTTGCCGCGGCAGTGGCTTCAGGTTCACTTTCGTTCAAAGATGCTCTACATCTAACTCGCTTACGCGGTCAATTGATGATGGAAGCTTATCCACAAGGGTATGGAATGGGTGTAATTACGGGAATGACTCAGCGTCAGGTGGAACAGATTCGTCTGAGTATTCATTCTGAAGAGCATCCAGTATATATCGCTAATCTAAATGCCCCAACACAGATTACTGTCGCAGGGCAGTGGCAAGCGATCGACCAACTGTTGACCACATGCAAAAGCAAAGGAGCACATACTGCCAAACGATTGAATGTCAGTGTACCCTCCCATTGTCCATTATTATCTTCTGTATCCGATCAGTTAGCTACAGCACTGCATGATATGGAAGTGTCTCGTCCACTTATCCCGTATGCAGGCAATTATAAAGGGCGTGCTATTCGTACAGCAGAAGGAATTGTAGAAGATTTATCTTTAAATATTGCTCATCCTGTACGCTGGCATGAAGTGACTACTTTATTTTATGAATTAGGTGCTCGGTTATTTCTAGAAATGCCTCCCGGACAAGTATTAAGTGGTCTGGCTTCTGCTGCTTTTCCAGAAGCTCGTGCAGAAGCCTTATCTTCCAGTCGGCTCGATAATGCAGTCATTTTGGCAAAGCGAGAGCAAGGTAACCGCTAACGTAATCTAAGCTATACGCAAAATACATGCATAAACATGTGCTCTTATCTTCAAAAGAAGAGCGCATGTTTATATACATAGAAGAAGTGTACTATAATAAATATAGTCATTATGTATAAATGACCATTTGGATTGATCTTGTTGCAGCGTATTAGAGAGGATGAGAAAAAGATGGAAACGACACAAATTCATACACAATACGGAGAATTACAAGGTATACGTGAACATGGAGCAGTGATCTGGAAAGGGGTTCCTTTTGCAGAACCACCTGTTGGAGAACTGCGTTTTCAAGCTCCAAGACCGCCGCAACCATGGCAAGGTGTGAAAGAAGCATTGCATTTTGGTCCGATTGCTCCTCAACCGGTATACGAAGGAGCGAGTATGTTCGGTTCTGGAAGTGAACCTCCTGTGCAATCGGAAGATTGTTTATATTTGAATATATGGGCTTCGGATAAATCGACTCAAAAGAGACCTGTTATGGTCTGGATTCACGGAGGTTCTTTTGTAACAGGTGCAGGTAGTATTCCTTTGTATGACGGAACATCGCTTGCAGTTAACGGAGATATGATTGTAATAACGATTAACTATAGATTAGGGCCATTTGGATTTTTGAATTTATCATCTTATGGTGATGATTATCATTCCAATGTTGGCTTGTTGGATCAGATTGCGGCGTTAGAATGGATCAAAAACAATATCGAAGCATTTGGTGGCGATCCTGAACGTGTAACTGTATTCGGTGAATCCGCAGGTGCAATGAGTATTGCATCTCTTTTGGCAATGCCAGCCGCTAAAGGGTTATTCCAAAGTGCTATTATGCAAAGTGGTGCCGCTCAAGTAATGCCAACAGAAGTCAGCAGACAAATTGCAGACGGATTTGTACAAGCATTGGGTGTAGGTGAACAAGACTTATCCAAGTTGTATACCGCTTCAACGGAAGAAATATTGCAAGCAGGTAATCGTGTGAGTCAAATGCTTGATAATGGTACATGGGCATTGTTGTTCCAACCAACGATTCATCCACACACTTTACCTGTTGAACCTATACAAGCGATCAAAGATGGCTCAGCCAAACATATTCCATTGATTATCGGTACGAATTTGGAAGAGGGTACGTTATTTTTCAATCAACCGACTCAATTGATGAGCGAGACTCAAATTGTAAATATTGTCCAAGCTTTGTTGGGAGAAGATCCTCATGGATTATCTAAACAATATCCTTTGACTGTAAGAGGTCATGCTGATCTGATGACTGACTTGTTCTTCTGGCGTTCGGCTTTACAATGTGCTGAAGCACAGATTGGACATGCTCCAGTATGGATGTATCGATTTGATTGGTGTCAACCAGGGCATCCGTTGTTAGGAACAGCTACACATGGTGCTGAGATTGCTTTTGCTTTTAACAATCTACCTTTATTTGCTCATCTTGGATTAGAAATTGATGAAGATACGTATAATCTAGCAGAGCAAATGCAGGCGGCTTGGATTAATTTTGCGCATAACAGTATGCCGGTGACCAGCAATTTGCCGTGGTCTGATTATGATCTTAAAGAACGTTCTACTATGGTCTTTAATCGCCAGTTAAATGTGGTACACGATCCAGAAAGTAACAAACGTCAACAATTGATTTCTTATTCTTAAGCAGTTGTAAATAGCATGAGATGAACCGATCTTTATCCGGTTCATCTTTTTTATTTGGCATTTCACTTTCGTATTCGCAAATAAGAGATATTCAGTAAAAAGAACGGATTATAGCTATAAATCTATTTTTGCATAAAAGCGAAGTACATTTTACCTATAATTGAGGATTAAGAGCTATACATTATTTCTATAATTTGTCGATATAATAGAGTAAATATCGAAAAAGGTATACATCATTTTGGCACACTTCTAGATGATCATTACTTTATAACTATAGTTACTGATTTAGCTTCTATTTACTCGTATATACGCTATTTTGATTTTTGATATATAAATATAGAACATAATGAAATGGGGAATCGTGATTGATTATACATATTACTGAACTTAAGCAAGGCCAACGATTAAGCAGTGATACATTTAATAGTTCAGGTGTTCCGTTGTTAAAAAAAGGAGTAGATATCAAAGAAGAAGATATCACCTTATTACTGCGCCATAAAGTAGAATACATTGATATTGATGCCAGAGAAGATATCAAACCAGTCGCTGATATGATAGCGATTACAGGATTATCTCCTGCGTTGAAAGAAAAAATCAATCGTTCAATAGATGCATATCAGTCCATCTTTTTGGAAGCACTGACTAAAGGCAAATTCAATCCAGCTATTGTCGATGAATTGTTGCAACCCTTATTGTTGGATCTAGATGCGCAAAAAGATGTAGTAGCACTATTGTTAAATTTAGAAAAAGAAGACGATCATCTCTATAGTCACTCACTCAAAGTCGGTTTGCTGAGTTACTATATTGCAGAATGGCTGGATTATTCCAAACATGATTGTTATCGCATTAGCAAAGCAGGCTATCTACATGATATTGGTAAAAGCCGTCTGCCTTCTATTTTGCGTAGCAAGCCTGAGCAATTAAACGACTCCGAGTTCAAAGAATACAAAAATCATACCACCTATGGATACGATATTATTATGGAATCGATGAATGATAAAGTGACTGCATCTGTTGCTTTACAGCATCATGAACGTGGAGATGGTTCAGGGTATCCGAATCGCTTATACAAACGTGGAATTCATCCATTTACGCAGATCGTATCAGTAGCAGATGTATTTGTGAATATGACTGCTAGCAAAAATCAACAAAACAAACAAGGATTTGTTGCTGTATTGCAAAGCATTTACGAATTAGGATTTTCCAAATTAAATGAAAAGCCGGTTCAAGCGTTAATTCATCATCTTGCTCCTAATCTGATCGGCAAAAAAGTTCAATTGACCAATGGAGAACAAGGGACGATTATTTTAAATAATCCACTGGATATTTTTAGACCTTTGATACAGATAAATGATCAATTTGTCGATTTAACCAAAGTCAGAGAACTGCATATCGAAGAAATCTTTGTCTAAGTACTCCCTATACGATATATACATCATTCAAATAAGAAGAAAAGGAACTTGTTAGCGCAAGTTCCTTTTTGCTATGTCTACAGCAAGTTACTCCTGCTATCAACAGTACCGTTAATGAATACGAATAGATGGTTAATAGGTTGATACATCCTGATGAGGATAAATCGTGATCTGACTCATTAAGGATACGAATGGAGGCACACTACACGTATGCAACATGAACTTCATACCGACTCGAATCTGTCGATTTCTGATTTTACCAAAGATCATGGACAAGATCTATTGATCCATGTACCCGAAGAATTTAGCTTTACTGAAAATTATAGCCATTTATCAACAGCTACCAATGAGAGTTTATATACATTACGCAATGGAATGATCTACAAAGCAATTGCTGTCGGTCAAGAAGCTACGATTGTTGAGATTAGTGATTATGATGAACATTATATGTTGATCCGTTTTGTCGAAGAAGATCAATCCATTTCACCTGCGTTACGTACAGGAGTTGCTCAGTATGTATACGATTGGTTTGATTTAGGGACAGACCTTGCCCCTTTTTATAAAATGGCTGCGCAAGATCCGCTACTCCAGCAAGCTGTGGTTTCCTTTTATGGATTGCGCAATATGGGGATTCCTGATCTATATGAAGCAATCTGCTGGGGTATTCTTGGTCAACAGATTAATTTAGGATTTGCCTACACATTAAAAAGAAGATTTGTAGAGCATTTTGGACAAGCACTCATTTACAATGGTGAGTCTTACTGGCTATTTCCTACCGCTGAGACGATTGCTACTCTTACTGTTGACGAATTAGCTGCGGCAGGCATGACAACTGTGAAAAAGTGTGAATATTTGATTGATACCGCTCAATTAATCGTTAACGGTACATTATCCAAAGACGAGCTTTTACAAGCAACTGATGTCAAACAAGCTGAAAAATTACTGGTGAAAATCCGGGGGATTGGCCCGTGGACGGCTCATTATGTATTGATGCGTTGTCTACGCATGCCATCTGCTTTTCCTATTGATGATGTCGGTCTGCACAATTCGATCAAGCATGTGCTGAAAATGGATGCTAAGCCGACCAAAGCTCATATTCTTGAATTATCTGCCGGTTGGTCGTTGTGGGAGTCGTATGCGACGTTTTACTTATGGCGGTTTTTGTACTGAAATTTGTAGGGTGTTCAATGGGAGGACGCTACGAGCGGTGGATGGTTCCTACCGTCGCTGGTAGGATCGGATATCTTGAATAACCGCTAAGCGGTCGATATCCGAGTCTTAAAGGCGACTTACGGAACAATCCTCCGCCCTTCGCTAGCGCCATTTGGGGGTAACACAAGTTATAAATTGAAGTATAAGGGTAGGGGTAGGGGGAATTGGAGATATTTTAAAGATTTAAGGATTTTGAAGATTTACAGATTTGGAAGGGTGGTATGGATTTAGAAAATTTAAAGGGTTAAAGAATTTAAAGATTTTAAAGAACTTAAAGATTTAAGAATTTAATAATTTAAGAATTTAAGGGCTTTAGAGAGTTTAGGGAGTTGAAAATTAATATGTTTAGGGTGGATTGATTTGTGTAGGTTATGGGGTATGTTCTTGCGATTGAAAATGTAATCAGATAGTATTTAAGCAAGAATACGTATACATTTTGTGACTCTAATGAAGATAGGGGATATGAAATATGGGAAGTCGACGAGGCGTTGTTGCAGAAGATTTATATCGGTTTCATTGGGTCAAAAATCCGGTGATCTCACCGTTAGACGGTACAATTGTATATGAAATGCAGAAGGTAAATAAGAAGCAAGATGGATATGATTCCCATTTGCGACGGATGCAGGCAGATGGTAGTGAAGATATTCAATGGACAGCAGGCACTCATGATCGTGCTCCTGCTTGGTCACCAGACGGGAAGCAACTGGCTTTTTTACGTAAACAGGAGTCTGATTCCCATTTCCAGATCTGGATCATGTCTGCTTATGGTGGAGAAGCACATCAAGTGACTCATTTGGCTGAAGGAGTAGGTTCTTTTGTCTGGTCACCGGATAGTCAGTCCTTATTAATTGCAGCGACAAATAATGTATCATCACAGCAAACGTCTAACGAATCAACAGATTCTAAAGAAGATTCGTCGGTTCCTTTATCCAAAAAGGCTTTGGAAATCGATCGAATCATTTACAAATCGGATAGTGGTGGATTATGGGATGGAGGACGAACACATCTATATGTACATAAGCTAGCTGATCCATCGGGAACTTGGATCACAGCAGGAGAATATGATGTTGAAGATTTTGCCTGGTCACCGAATGGACAGCAGATTGCATATGTCGCTCATATTCCTACAGAAGATGAAGAAAATCCTGACTTTTCACGCAAAAATGATCTATTTACGATCAACACGGAAGGTCATGAGCAACGCAAATGGACAGATCATCAATATGTCATTTCCAGTCTGACTTGGTCACCGGATGGACAATCTATTGCGATGGTGGCAGATGATCAATCTTATTACAATGCGACGCTGAATCGACTGTATCAATTGTCTTTAGCGAGTGGAACGATTAAAGGGTTATGTGACCACGATGATATGATGTTGCTGAATGCTGTAGTAGGAGATACAGGACTCAGTTCAACGTATAAGCCTGTTTATCATTCGGATGGACAAGCAATTGATGTATTATGTACTACGTTTGGTGCTTGTCATTTACTATCAATGGCTACAGATGGTTCGGGTTATCAGACGGTGTTGGGTGGAGAGCGTAATATTCACTATTTTGCCCGTACAGCACAGCAACATATCGTCTTTATTGCGGCTGATCCATTGCAACCCGGTGAATTGTTTTACTGGCATCCAGAGACTGAAGTTGAGACGCGTCTGACTCACCATAATGATGCTTTGCTTGCCGAACTGATCTTAAGCAAGCCTGAAGAAATGAGTGTCACTTCTGTAGATGGCAAAAGTCTTCAAGCGTGGATTATGCGTCCAGCCGGAGATCAAGCAGACAATCAGAAAGTGCCGACTATTCTAGAAATTCATGGTGGTCCTCATGCGATGTATGGATATACTTTTATGCTTGAATTTCAGCTATTAGTCTCGCAAGGATATGCTGTAATCTATGGTAATCCGCGTGGTAGTCATGGTTATGGTCAATTATTTGTAAATGCATGCCGTCATGATTATGGTGGTGGTGATTATCGAGACTTGATGGAAATCACAGACTATGCCATCGAGCATTACGACTGGATTGATCAAGAGCGATTAGGTGTAACGGGCGGTAGCTATGGTGGGTTTATGACCAACTGGATTGTAGGACAGACCGATCGTTTCAAAGCAGCAGTCACTCAGCGTTCGATCAGCAACTGGATGTCGATGTATGGGGTAAGCGATATTGGTTTTTATTTTGTAGAAGATCAGATTGCAGGCAATCCGTGGGAACATTTCAATACCTTATGGGATCATTCCCCGCTAGCGTATGTGCAGAATGTCAAAACACCTATTTTGATACTGCATGGTGAAAAAGATCTGCGTTGCCCAATTGAGCAAGCTGAACAATGGTTTATAGCGTTAAAACGGTTGAATGCAGTGACCAAGTTTGTTCGTTTCCCGGATGCCAATCATGAGTTATCTCGTAGCGGTCATCCTCAATTACGAATACAACGACTGAATCATATTGCCGATTGGTTTAATCAGTATTTATAGATATCACTGTAAGATCCAAAAAGTCAGATCAAAGGAGCTGAAGGAGTATCGTACATACCGATCAAGAATTACAGATTCGTCCGATAACTGAAGCCGATATTCCAATATTATGGGATTTAATATATAAAGACGAATCTCCAGAATGGAAAAAGTGGGATGCTCCTTATTATGATCATGTTCACGTTCCTTATGAGCAATACTGGCAAGATCGACTGCGTATTATAGAAAGTCCAAGCTTTTGGGTGATTGAAGTGAATCAGCATATCATCGGAATTGTCAGTTATTACTGGGAGCATGAACCTTCATTATGGTTAGAAGTAGGGATTGTGATTTATGATCCTGCTTATTGGAGCGGGGGATATGGTACCAGAGCGCTGACATTATGGATCGATCATCTATTTACAGCAATGCCACTGGTACGAGTAGGATTCACCACATGGTCAGGCAATGAACGGATGATTGCAGTCGGTTACAAGTTAGGCATGATGCTGGAAGCACGTTTACGTAAATGCAGATTATATAACGGTGTTTATTACGATTCGATTCGTATGGGTATTTTGCGTGAAGAATGGAATCATCATCAAATGCAAAGTGAGGTCTAGAGTATAGACCATATTGATTGATAATGTATGGTGATGCATTACAGTAAAAAAAGAGTCTATTCCTATATTACCTAGGGATAGACTCTTTTTGTTTATACAGCTTATAAAGTGAACACTAACTATTGTATTCGCTGTTTAGAATAATAGAATATTCACTCCAAGGTAAACGTGAAAGTAAAAGTGATTTTTATTTATCTAAACTATCGTCGGATGGAGATGGAGAAGGTTCAGGCATAGGATCAACAGTAGGTGTTTTGAGATGACTCATATACTCTAAAGCATTATAGATCATGACTGCTGCTTCAGCACGAGTTACCTCGCCTTTTGGATCAAAGTTACCTTTACTATCTAACTTGTTGATATCTAGTGCTAATGAACGCTGAATAGCACCCTGATAAGAAGGAGTGATTTTGCTATCATCTGCAATCTCAACAGGTTTAATGTTGATCATCGGCATATTACCGGCTTTTTCCATCGCTTGCATCACAAAAGTTGTAAATTCTTCTTTTGTCATTTTAGCAGCAGGCTTCACATCTTTTGGAATATCAACACCATTTAGATTAGCGATAATAAATGCGTCTGAATACCATACTTTATCTTTAACATTATTATAAAAGTCTTTCGCTTCTGGAGCTTTAATAAAAGTAAAAGCCGCTAGACTTAATTGGAAACTATTGACGATCATTTGCACACCTTGCGCTGTATTGATCGTTTGATTAGGTTTGAATTGATCTGCTGTAACGCCGTTAATAAATCCACGATCTTTTAACGATTCAATTTTTTCATGACCTGGTACTTTACTGATATCTGTAAAATCCCCACTCGCTGCAAAAGCTTGGCCACTTAAAGATAGTGTCAATACTGAAGCCGTAACGAATGTCATCCATTTTTGTTTGTTTCTCATTACCAATCACCTCGGTTAATTATTAGCCTTAATTGGCTTGCTTATCCTTACAGACGCAAAGGATTTAAAATAAGTTGCAAAAAGATAGTCAAATTTTTATAAATTGATTTTAGGAATATTTACTTTTGGAATTATATGTAACTAAATTCATATTGTCGATTATAGGACTTTAGAATTTGTTTTATACAGCATTCGACAAATGAAGTCCTAGTTAACATAATGAGATTTTTGACGGATCAGGGTCTATAGAATCAATTAACGAAAATAGTTCAAAATATGTTTAATTTATGTTTTCATTCTCAAAAAGCAGGGGTATATACACATTACAAGATACAAAACAAAAACAAACAAATTTGACGGACGAAAGGAAGCGTGGAGCAAATGAATATGAGTATTCACCACATGACACCATACAACTACAACCACTTCAGACAGCAATCAAACGCAACCGTTCAAAAAGCAGCGGATAAAGAAACACCTAAAAGTTTTCAAGATATTTTGAACGCACAATTGAGTTCTACACGAATCCCTGTTAAAACTCGCGCTTAATTAAAACGATAAAAAAACATAGAATACATATTAAGCATGTTTCTTTATGAATACATGCTTACCGTTATGCATATCATAGAATACCTGCAAAAGTAACCCAGTGAATTGATTCACTGAAGGTTGCTTTTTTTATTTTGTTTACCTATATTTGTTATTATAAAATCGCTTTCATTTTCGAAAAAGGGTATGATATTAAAAGAGGAGGAGATAATATGGCTTTAATTCAATGTGAATTCTATTCAGAAGTACTAGGGCTTTCATCTACAATGAATGTGATTTTACCACAGGAAACTCATTCTCAAATTGGAATGGAAGGTAAAGTAACCGGAGGTAAGCATCCTACATTGTATTTACTACATGGTCTATCTGATGATCATTCGATCTGGTTAAGACGGACATCGATAGAACGCTATGCAGCAGAATATGGTATTGCAGTTGTAATGCCTGCGGCACATCGTAGTTTTTATACAGATATGAAGCAAGGCGGAGATTACTTCAAGTTCGTGAGTGAAGAATTACCACAACTCGCTGAATCGTTTTTCCCGCTGTCTGATCGTCGTGAAGACCGTTTTGTAGCTGGTTTGTCAATGGGCGGTTATGGCGCACTCAAGCTAGGCTTACGTCGACCTGATCGTTATGCAGCCGCAGCCAGTCTATCTGGAGCAACTGATGCAAGTGCATTGTATGAACGTGGCGATGTTGCCTACACTCAAGAGCTAGAGCGTATTTTCGGAACAGTTGAAGAATTACGTGGTTCAGAAAATGATTTATTTTATCTGACAGAACAACTTGCTCAATCCAATAGCACTGAAGTTCCGCAATTATATCAATGCTGTGGAACAGAAGACTTCTTGTATGAGCATAATATTCGGTTCCGTGATCATGTGAAGCAATTGGGATTAGCATTAACGTATGAAGAAGAGCCAGGCGAGCATGAATGGGGATATTGGGATACCAAAATCCAGCATGTACTGGAATGGTTGCCTCTTCGTAAATAGACCACTTTACTTATCGTATCAATTTTATACACATAACAAAAACCACCTGTTTGGTCTTAAGGCTCCCAATAGGTGGTTTTTAATATTTTTATATGAGTCATTGTTGGCTATAGGATGTTATACATGATGATCAAGAAGAAGCTTCCACTTCTTGCATGACGATACGCTGTGTTGGATAAGCTAATTTCACTTTTTCTTCTTCTAAGATATCTAAAATCATCAGATTAAGATGTTGACGGTATTCTAGATTTTCGCCCCAAGCAGCGGTTTTAGTGAAACATTGCACCAGAATACCCAGACTACTTTCGTTAAATTCATTGAATTTGACCATAGCGGAATCTGCTACGACATTATCATCTGTATCTAACTCTGATTGAATACGAGAGACCACTCGTGCTAAGGCATCTCGATTAGAATCTAAAGCCACCCGAAGAGGGAACGAAATTTTGCGTTTTCCCATTTGACTACCGTTAGTAATCGGTTGTGCAGCTAATTTGGAATTGGGTACAATCACCAGTGCATCAGTAAAAGTACGGATTTTGGAACTACGGAACGTAATATCTTCGACAATCCCTTCGATATCCGGTGTAGAGATCCAATCACCTTTCGAGAACGGTCTTTCCAAAATAATAATAATCCCTGCGATTACATTACTTAATGTTTCTTGAGCAGCTAGAGCCACAGCAAGACTGCCAAGCCCCATACCTGCGACTAGACCGTTAATACTGAATCCCCATTCTCCACCGACAATTGTTATAACAAGTACAACAACGATCACGCGTAATACTTTGGATAGAAAAGGAATAATCATGCTTGTAGCATCCAATCCAAATCGCTTACTCATACTTTCTAACATAAGCGAAGAGGAAGCAGACACATTATAGATTCCCCATCCCAAAAGGATAATACCAATACTGCGATAAATACGGTCAATCCCGATAATAAATGTCCATTGTTCATGCATAAAGTATCGCAAAGCCAAGTAAGTACCGATTAAAGTAAAAAAGGCTTGTAGTGGTCGTTCAAAAGCTTGCAACCAGCGAAGAACAGCTAGATGACTATCAAATCGTCGTAAAACAAAAGTAAATAAATAGCGTGTAAATAATTTGCGGAAAGCTAAAAAAACAATCAGTATTGCAATTGATACAAGTAGATCAATCCAGCGGATATTGTAATACCACGCAACTAGATTGTCCCACAACGAATAAAAATACATATCCACCATCCTTTGCTTCATCTTCTATGTTGTTATCTATTATTAACCGATTTGCACCTGTTCGATAGAATGCCGAAGCAAACAGCTTCTAACATCGTGAAAAGGATAAGTTTTATAAGAAGAAAATCACAAAAAAAAGCATAAAAAAAGCCTGCTCCCGAAGGAACAGACTTTTTGAGATCATAAGATATTGAATATCTTATGATACATAATGATGTGTGTTAACCGCGTGATCTTCTAGAAGAACGCATGATAGCACTCACGATAGCAATAACAATCACAGCACCGATAATCGCTTGAATAATGAAGAATCCACCGATTTCTGGACCCCAAGTACCAAGCAACATGTTACCTAACCAACCACCGATGAAACCTGCGATGATGTTACCAATAATACCACCTGGAACGTCACGTCCTACGATCATACCTGCGATCCAACCAATAATACCACCTACGATTAATGCCCATAACCAACCCATTGTTGTCGCCTCCTAATAATTAAATGTCTTTTTTAAGATAGTTGAATAACTACACTAAATCACTTGATTTATAACATTTGTGTTACAACAAGCACTTAGAAGATTTATTCAGCAATCTCTTCTCGTCTATTTATTAACCATTGTTTAGCAATCGAAACCATATGTTTAAAATTTAATAAATAAATAACTAAAAATAATGAGTTAAATAGGGTAAATGTGCATTTGAAATTATGTAAAAAAAGGCTGGAAACCAGCCTTTTTGCTTTAGTCTGTAATATTACCAGCCATTTTGAGACGCTTAGCAATTTCTTTGAAATCTTCTTGTGAAATTCCTGGAGCGAACTCTTCATCTAACTCAGGATACTCAGGAACAGGGACACCTTGAGGGAATCCGTGAATCACTTCAAGTGGCAATCCATCCTCTGGATGAGTACCTTTCCAGATTTGGTCGATCGCTTTGAAATCATCTGTACTATGAGTATAAAGACGAGTATGAACACCTTTTTCCTCGTATTTGCGTGACTCATTAAATGCTTTGTTGCTTAGTGAAGGCACCGGTACAAGTTTGGTTACATTTACGCCTGTAGCAATTTCTAATGCTTTTGCATAAGCGACAACGTGTACGCCACCACGAACAAGAAGGAAACCAACCACTTCACGTGCAGCTGGGTGATCTGTTGTCTCATAGACTTTCATTTTATGTGTTCTTGCGCCGCACTCTAAGAAGAAGTTATGCAACAAATCTTCTACAAGATTACCGCTATTAAATACATTATCACCTGTCCAAGGACGACCCATAGAGTCACGAGGCATAGCACCTTGTGCACCTGCTAGATGATGATAACTCAAGCGAACATCTTTAAGCGGATCAAGTGGAGTCGAATCAGGTTCACCTGGCAAGCTAGAACCTGCAAGAATTTTATTGATACCGTGTGCAACCAATTCCACATGACCTAATTCTTCAGCTGTAATACTAGTAACTAGATCGTAGAAAGGTTTTAATTTAGATTTTCCACGGAAGTTAAAAGATTGATAGAGGTAGTTGTTCAAAGTCGACATTTCCCCGAATTTACCACCAAGTAATTCTTGCACAGCTGCTGCTGCATTAGGATCAGGCTTTTTGACATCCGGAATTTCAATCATGATTTGGTCAAGACGTGTGAACATTATCATACCTCCAGTATTTTTGTATTCTTGAAGCCCTTATCAAAATTAGTCAATATTGGTGTTTAACCCATATTGCCAAAACAAAGGCTCTCTTATTCCATACCCTATATTATTGAAAACAAACGGCTATTTTATCTGCAAAAAGGAGATATAATCTGTTACTAGAAAGTCACTTTTTTCGAAAAGGTAGATACAAATCTGTTAACAACTGTAAAACGATATGATTTCACATGAATAGTGATCCTTGAAATATATTTTTAAAAAATGTATAAAAAATGTATAATATGTGAAATGAGATGGTTTGAACTGTTCAGCTAGATTCTGATAGAGATGTGGGATGATAAAAGCCGTGGATAATGACAAACAACGTTTGAGTATAGAGACAGCAAGATTGTACTACCTTTCTGATCATAGCCAACAAGAAATAGCGACCAAGCTAGGCGTTTCTAGACCGACTGTATCTCGCTTGCTACAGTATGCCAAAGAAAAAGGGTATGTGCGGATAGATATTGTAGATCCTCTCGAAGATCTGGATGCACTTGGAGAACAATTAAAAAAACGTTATGGATTAGATACGGTACATGTTTGTTATTCACCGATCAATGAGTATAAAGAAATCCAAAAGCATATCAGCAAGCGTGCCGCCGATTATTTGCATGAGACGGTTAAAGATAGTGATATTATTGGAGTCACCTGGGGAACTACGATGTATGCTGTTGCAGAACATTTAGAGCAGAAGCAAGTACGCGGAGTTGAAGTTGTACAACTCAAAGGCGGAGTAAGTCACTCGCATGTGAACACCTATGCGGCTGAAACGGTTAACCTTTTTGCAGAAGCGTATCACACGATTGCTCGCTATTTGCCGTTACCTGTTATTTTCGACAGTATTGAACTTAAAAAAATGGTAGATGAAGATCGTCATATTCAGCGTATTATTGAACTGGGTAGACAAGCTAATATTGCTGTTTTCACCGTAGGAACTGTAAAAGAAGATGCTCTTTTGTTCAGACTGGGTTATTTTAACGAAGAAGAACAGCGATTGTTACAACAAACAGGAGCTGGCGATATCTGCTCACGCTTTTTTGATAAACAGGGTAATATCTGTAGCCCGGCTATCAATGATCGCACGGTAGGCATCGATCTGGTTGATTTACGGAAAAAAGAAAAATCGATTTTGGTCGCTGGTGGACAACGTAAAATCGAAGCGATTGAAGCTGCTCTAGTTGGCAAATACGCTAATATTTTGGTGACCGATCAATTTACAGCTCAAGCTTTATTAACATAAATATCAAAAAGTGATTTGCCTTATAAAACAGCCCTCTACATGATCCAGTAGAAGGTTGTTTTTTTGTATATCTAATTCATAAGCTTGTATTGACAATAGTTTTGTTTTGAAATAAAATTAGTTCGAATTCGAACTAAAGAAAGAGGGGAATGTATTGAGTCAGAGTGATATAGATAGATACAAGCAACAGGCAAAAGATGCTTTATCTAGTCCGACTCCTTTAATCAAAAAAACATATTTAACGATCAAGCGTCAGATCGAGCAGTCGTTACGATCTTTAAATATAACTTCTCAGCAAAGTCAGGCATTGCACGAAATAGCGATTCAACCCGGGATTACCAATCATGAGTTAGAACATCAACTGCTTATTGAGAAATCAAGCGTGACTAGCTTAATGAATGGTATAGAAAAAAGAGGTTGGATTATACGTAATGCTCATCCTGATGATGCTCGTATGAAGCAAAATACATTAACTACAGCAGGCGAGCAAAAGTATATTCAAGCTCAGCAAGCTGTTAATGAAGTCAAAAGCCGTTCGACACACACATTTACAGCTGAAGAATTAGAACATCTCAAACAGCTGTTAAACAAATTAATTCATGTTTATCAATAAAATAGCAACGGTATACGTAGAGAGGATGACAGCATAAGTGGCAACAGAAACAGAAAGAGTCTATCCCAATGGTGAGAAATTAATGCGTGTACTTGCATTTACATTAGTATTCTCGGTAATGAATGCTTCGATGTTCAATGTAGTAATGCCTACGATTAGTAAAGAGTTCAATATTGGAGCCGCCGATGTGACATGGTTATTAACCGGTTATATGATTGTTTATGCAGTAGGTTCTGTCGTATACGGCAAGCTTGCCGATAAATACCGACTCAAAGATTTATTGACGTTCGGTCTGATCTTTTTTGCTTTAGGTTCTGTCGTTGGCTTAGCAGCGACTGAATTTTGGATGATGGTTGTAGGGCGTGTTCTACAAGCCGCCGGAGCTGCGGTTATCCCAGCAACCGCTATGATTGTGCCTGTTCGTTATTTTTCACCTGAAAAAAGGGGACGTGCTCTCGGTACAACAGCGATTGGATTATCATTAGGAACCGCTATTGCACCCATCGTTGCAGGTCTGATTACGAGCTTTGGAAGCTGGAGATTTTTATTTTTACTATCGTTATTTCCTTTAATCGCTTTACCATTTTTCCGTAAATATCTAGATGATTATCGGGGAGAAGCGCAGAAGATCGACTGGATCGGTGGCATCTTGCTAGGTGGAACTGTAGCGATGTTACTATTAGCGATCTCACAAGGGCAGTGGATGTACGCTATAATTGGCGCCATCTTATTGATTTTATTTATTGTTCGGATACGTACAGCGGCAGAGCCTTTTATTCAGCCCAAATTATTCAGCAATAAACAGTATTCTTTTGGATTGTTGATTGCATTTTTGGCAACAGGACTTAGCTTTGGACTACCTTATGTCACTCCACAATTTTTAAGTGGATTGAATGGACTATCTCCAGCACTGATTGGACTAATTATGTTCCCGGCTGCGATTTGTTCTGCTTTTCTAGGTCGTCAGGGCGGTAAGTTAGCTGATCGCAAAGGCAACCCATTATTAGTCTATATTGCAACGACATTAATCTTTATTTGTTTTATCACGTTATCGACTTTGGTTGGGGTGTCCCCTTATGTGGTGATGTTTATTCTTATTTTTGGTAATGTGGGTCAGACGTTTATGCAGATTGCGATGTCTAACACGATTTCACGTACATTGACCAAAGATCAAGTAGGGGTAGGCATGGGGTTATTCTCTTTGCTTAACTTTATAGCTGGAGCGATGGCAACCAGTATTATTGGTAAAATGATCGAAGCGAATCATGGTTCAGTTCATTTCAATCCAGTAGCAGTGTATGCAGATGGATATGTATTTAGCAATATCTTTTCGGTACAAGCCTTGTTAGCGATTGTGATTATCGTACTTTATTATGCTCAATCGAAAATGACAGGCAAATCCTCTTCACTACCACGCAAAGCATAATGTAACGAGACTTCAGGAGATCAATGACCTGAAGTCTTTTTTTATTCCACTATGCAATCGGTTACTTATAAATAGCTTTTGAAAATGAAAGTTATTTTAGTACATGACATCTCAAGTAACATAGTGTTAAAATAGGAACAGCCTGCACAAAAAATAAAGCTGTGCTGTAAGCCTTTGATTTGTCGTGAACATAATTTCAAAAACTGTTTTACATATGTTCAACATGGTGTTATGATGTGGATGTAAGAGCTGAACAGTTATTTGTCAAACAAACCATTCACTCAAAGGAGATTAACAATATGAATTTAGCCAAATTGATCGACCATACGTTATTGAAAGCGGATGCTACACAAGCAGAAGTGACTAAATTGACAGAAGAAGCTAGAAAATATGAGTTCGCATCTGTATGCGTTAACCCAACATGGGTAGCTTATTGCGCAGAACAATTAAAAGGTAGCCCTGTCAAAGTATGTACGGTTATCGGATTCCCTTTAGGAGCAACAACTCCAGAAGTGAAAGCTTTTGAAGCAAGCAATGCGATTGCAAACGGTGCTACAGAAGTAGACATGGTTATCAACATCGGTGCTTTGAAAGATGGTAATAACGAGCTAGTGCAACGTGATATCCAAGCCGTAGTTGATGCTGCTAAAGGTAAAGCTTTAGTTAAAGTTATTATCGAAACTTGCCTACTTACAGACGAAGAAAAAGTTCGCGCTTCTGAATTGTCTGTCAAAGCTGGAGCAGATTTTGTTAAAACATCAACTGGTTTCTCTACAGGTGGAGCAACACCAGCAGACGTAGCTTTGATGCGCAAAACGGTAGGACCTGATGTTGGTGTTAAAGCATCTGGTGGCGTACGTAATCTTCAAGATTTAAACAACATGGTTGAAGCAGGTGCAACACGCATCGGTGCAAGCTCTGGCGTCAAAATCGTTGAAGGCGAAGAAGGAACTTCTTCTTACTAGCATTTGGCACTATAAATGCGACTTCTTTTAGTAAGATCAAAAGTGATTTTTGCAAAGCAAAATATCTTACCTAAGCATTTGGCATCATAAATGCGACTTCTTTTAGTAAGATCAAAAGTGATTTTTGCAAAGCAAAATATCTTATCCGTTAGAGGAGAGACCTATCCATGAAAGATCAATTGATTCAAGCAGCAATAGAAGCACGTAAAAATGCATATGTACCTTATTCCAAGTTTCAAGTAGGCGCTGCACTGCTCGCAGACGGTAAAGTCTACGGGGGATGTAACGTGGAAAATGCTTCTTATGGCCTTACCAATTGTGCAGAACGTACAGCTATTTTCAAAGCTGCATCTGAAGGTCAACGCAAGATCGAAGCGATTGCGATCGTTGCGGATACTGAAGGTCCGGTCTCTCCTTGTGGTGCTTGTCGTCAAGTCATTGCTGAATTTAGTGATGAAAATACGAAAGTATACCTGACTAACCTTAAAGGTGATGTTACCGAGTGGACAATAGCTCAAATGTTACCAGGATTTTTCCAAGCGCATGACATGGATCATAGTCAGCCAGCAGAATAATCCAAAAAAAGAATGTATCCGCAAGGATTTGTTCTTTTTTACGAATAATGTAAGCGCTTAATGTATAATTTCTGATTATTTCAATTTGTTTCAAAAGATTTTAAATACGTGGTTATGATTATGAAGCAGAGTGCAGAATGGGAGCTAATTATTTATGAGTTATATTATCGCAATTTTGGGTATTCTTTTGGTGTTTGGATTAGCTTATTTGGGAAGTAATAATAGAAAAGGTATTCGTTATCGTCCATTATTTGTCATGGTTGTACTGCAAGCGATTTTAGCATTCGTGCTCCTTAATACAGTCGTTGGTACATGGGTAATCGGAGGATTTGCAACTGTCTTTACACATTTATTAGCATATGCTGGTGAAGGTATTAGTTTTGTATTTGGTGGATTTGTCTTTGCAGAAGGTTCTACACCATTTTTCTTAAGTGTTCTTATGCCTATCGTATTTATTTCAGCATTGATCGGTATTCTGCAATACTTCAAAATTCTACCGTTTATTATTAAGTACATTGGTCTTGTGCTCAGTAAAGTAAATGGTATGGGTAGACTAGAGTCGTATAATGCTGTAGCATCTGCGATCCTAGGTCAATCAGAAGTATTTATCTCTGTTAAAAAACAAATCGGTGCGCTTCCTAAACACCGTCTGTATACGCTTTGTGCATCAGCCATGTCTACGGTATCGATGTCTATCGTAGGTGCATATATGACGATGTTGAAACCTGAATATGTTGTGACTGCATTAGTGCTTAACTTATTCGGTGGCTTTATTATCGCTTCCATTATCAATCCTTATGTTGTTACAAAAGAAGAAGATATTCTAGAAGTACAAGAAGAAGAGAAACAGTCATTCTTCGAAATGCTGGGCGAATATATTTTAGACGGATTCAAAGTTGCTATTATTGTAGCAGCAATGTTGATTGGTTTCGTAGCATTGATCGGTATGATCAACGGTCTATTCGGATTAATCTTCGGTATTACGTTCCAACAAATCTTAGGTTATATCTTCTCACCATTTGCATTCATGATGGGTGTACCTTGGAGTGAAGCTGTAACAGCTGGTAGTATTATGGCAACGAAACTGGTATCCAATGAGTTTGTAGCGATGCTAGATCTAGTGAAACACACAGAACTTAGCTCACGTACACTAGGTATCGTATCTGTATTCTTAGTATCATTCGCTAACTTCTCTTCAATCGGTATTATTGCTGGTGCGGTTAAAGGTCTACACGAGAAACAAGGTAATGTTGTAGCTCGTTTTGGACTGAAACTATTATATGGTGCTACACTAGTAAGTGTGCTTTCTGCTACAATTACAGGTCTGTTCTTAAAATAAAAGATCACTTGAGTATATGACAACCTATGAATATGAATCGTGATCGCAGATTTAGAATTCATAAATGACCGCAGAATTCCTTACCTACTTTTCAAAAAGCAGATATAGGTATAACATAGAGCATTTGGTACACTATTGTTGCATAAGCATGATAGCAACCAAATGCTCTACTGCGCATTTTGGACAGAGTAGGGTATATGAGCACTGTAGACATTTTGAAAAGTTGAAAGGGGTAATACAAATGAGCGAATTTAAACGTATTCATCTAGTAGTTATGGATTCAGTAGGTATTGGTGAAGCACCAGATGCAGCTGAATTTGGAGATGTTGATGTAGATACATTCGGACATATTGCACGCGAAAATGGTGGACTTAACATGCCACATATGGCAAGTCTAGGATTATCGAATATCAGTGAGATTCAAGGCGTACCTGTAGCAGATCAACCACTTGCTTATTACACTAAAATGCAAGAAGCATCCCGTGGTAAAGATACAATGACAGGACACTGGGAGATCATGGGATTATATATTGATACACCGTTCCGTGTATTTCCAGATGGATTCCCGGATGAATTGATTGAGCGGATCGAAGAAAAAACAGGACGTAAAGTCATTGGTAACAAACCGGCAAGTGGAACAGAAATTATGGATGAGCTAGGCGAAGAGCATGTGAAAACAGGCGCACTTATCATCTACACTTCTGCAGATTCCGTATTGCAGATTGCGGCACATGAAGATGTCGTTCCTTTGAAAGAATTGTATGAAATCTGTGAATTCTGTCGTGAGATTACACTGGAAGATCCGTACATGTTAGGACGCATTATCGCTCGTCCATTTATCGGGGAAGTCGGTAATTTCCAACGTACATCCAACCGTCATGATTATGCACTCAAACCGTTCAAACCGACGACAATGAACGCTTTGCAAGATGCAGGTCTAGACGTGATTGCTATCGGCAAAATTGCTGATATCTACGATGGCGAAGGTGTAACAGAATCGATTCGTACCAAGTCTAATATGGACGGTATGGATCAACTGGTCAACGTACTAGCGAAGCCTTTCCACGGTCTAAGCTTCTTGAATCTGGTTGACTTTGATGCTCTATTCGGACACCGCCGCGATCCTAAAGGATATGCTGACGCACTGGAAGAATACGATGCTCGCTTACCAGAAGTATTTGCAGGTATGGAAGAAGACGATCTATTGATCATCACAGCAGATCATGGTAACGATCCAACCTACACAGGTACAGATCATACTCGTGAATATGTACCATTACTTGTCTATTCCAAACGTTTTGCAAATGGTGGTAAAGAATTGCCATTACGCACAACATTCTCAGACATCGCTGCCACTGTAGCCGAAAACTTCGGTGTAACAAGCCCAGAATACGGCACAAGCTTCCTGTCTGATCTTAAGTAATATTCAAAACACGGATCAGAGTTGTAAATAAGCTCAATGTTAAATATTCTAATTTGTTGTTTCCCCGGTCAAGCGAGTCCCCAGCGCCGACCACCCATCTTTATGTTTTTGTGATATTGTTGCATCCGCACAGAGCGAAGGCTAACGGATTGGAGTGTAGCCTCTCCTCGTAAGGATAGATATCAACTGCATCAGCAGTCTTTCAAGATATCTATCCTTACCAGAGAGCGGAACCCAATCCGTTAGCCGTAGCGGTACAACCAAGCAAATCAAACCTAAACACATACTTTGGAGGTTTTTATAAAATGAGCGTTCATATTGAAGCAAAAGCTGGCGAAATCGCTGAAACGATTCTTTTACCAGGCGATCCATTACGTGCTAAATACATTGCAGATACGTATCTTGAAGATGTAGTCTGCTACAACCAAGTACGCGGTATGCTTGGATTTACAGGAACATACAAAGGTAACCGTATCTCTGTACAAGGTACAGGTATGGGATTGCCTTCGATCAGCATTTACGTGAATGAATTGATCAGCGAATACGGCGTCAAAAACTTGATCCGTGTGGGTACATGTGGTGGTATGCAAGAAAATGTACGTGTTCGTGACGTGATTTTGGCACAAGCATGTTGTACAGATTCCAGTATGAACCGTCATATTTTCGGCGGATACGATTTCTCACCTGTAGCAAGTTTCCCTTTACTCAAAGCTGCTTATGATCGTGGCGTAGAAAAAGGTCTGAATTTGCATGTCGGTAACGTATTCAGTTCAGATTCATTCTACCGTGACGACAAAACCGTTACAGGATTATTAATGCAATACGGCGTACTAGGCGTTGAAATGGAAACAAGTGCATTGTACACATTAGCAGCGAAGTTTGGCGTAAACGCATTAACCATTTTAACAGTAAGTGATCACTTGCTAACAGGTGAAGAAACAACATCTGAAGAAAGACAATCTACATTTAACGAAATGATGGAAGTTGCTTTAGATGCAGCAATCTCTTTCCAAAAATAAAACGTACAAGGAGCTAGAATAATTATGAGAATGGTAGACCTTATTGAAAAAAAACGTGATGGTAAAGAACTAACAACCGAGGAAATCAACTTTATTATTAATGGCTACACACACGACGAAATTCCTGACTATCAAATGAGCGCATTCGCAATGGCGGTCTTCTTCAAAGACATGACAGAGCGCGAACGTGCAGACCTAACGATGGCTATGGTGAACTCTGGAGATACAATCGACCTATCCGCTATCGAAGGAGTTAAAGTCGACAAGCACTCCACAGGCGGTGTAGGCGATACCACAACATTGGTATTGGCTCCTCTTGTAGCAGCATTGGATATTCCAGTAGCTAAAATGTCCGGTCGTGGTCTGGGTCACACAGGTGGTACAGTCGATAAATTAGAAGCAGTAGAAGGTTTCCACGTAGAAATCACAAACGAAGAATTTATCAAATTAGTGAATGAAAACAAAATCGCTGTTATCGGACAAAGCGGTAACTTAACACCTGCTGACAAAAAGTTATACGGCTTGCGTGATGTAACAGCAACAGTAAACTCGATTCCATTGATCGCAAGTTCAATCATGAGTAAAAAAATCGCTGCTGGATCAGACGCTATCGTATTGGATGTTAAAACAGGTGCTGGCGCATTTATGAAAACAGCAGAAGATGCTAAAGAATTGGCTCATGCAATGGTAAGTATCGGTAACAATGTAGGACGCAAAACGATGGCTGTTATCTCAGATATGAGTCAACCGCTAGGTCTAGCAATCGGTAACTCTCTTGAAGTAAAAGAAGCAATCGATACACTAAAAGGTGAAGGTCCTGCTGATTTGGAAGAATTGTGCTTAGCACTTGGAAGCCAAATGGTATATCTTGCAGGTAAAGCAAGTTCACTAGAAGAAGCAAGAGAAAAATTGAAAGAAGTTATTGCTAACGGTAAAGCGTTGGAGAAATTCAAATTATTCCTTGCAAGCCAAGGTGGAGATGCTTCGGTTGTTGATCAACCAGAACGTTTGCCACAAGCGAAATTCTTGATCGAAGTTCCTGCGAAAGAAGATGGATTTGTAGCTGAATTGGTAGCGGATGAAATCGGTACAGCAGCAATGTTGTTAGGTGCTGGTCGTGCAACGAAAGAATCCGAAATCGATCTTGCTGTAGGCTTGATGTTGAACAAAAAAGTAGGCGACGCTGTTAAAGTGGGCGACTCTTTAGTAACAATTCATGCTAACCGTGAAAATGTAGACGATGTATTGAAAAAACTATACGAGAGTATTCGTATCGCAGATCATGCTGACGCTCCAACATTAGTATACGGAACAGTAACGGAGTAATAGAGATCCTTTTCCAATAGATTAAAATAGACAAACCCTCGACGATTGAACATTACGTTCACTCTGGTCGGGGGTTTTTCTGTTTTAAGGATATAGAGTTAATAGAAAATTCGATTATAATGTCGAATAAATTAGACTTGGGAACTATTCAAAAAATGGCTAAAATGGATCGATATATAGTATAGACTATCTATCCAAATTGAATATTCTGTATGCAATAAATATAAATCGTAATACATTTACTAGACATAAGAAGAAAGGAGTAGAGAGGTACATTGAATTTACACCAATGCCTACAGAAAATCGAGCAACAACGTCAAGAAATGCACCAATTGGCTGAAATGTACGGATTCTCAGATAACCGTGTTTTAGATAAATCCCAACAATTGGATGAGACCCTCAATGAATATAATCAATATGCTACCCTCTATAAACGAACACATATGAATATGTTATAACACTACATCAATAGTCCAATTGCTAAGATAGCTATACCACCTACAACAATAGCTCCAAAAGCAATATAGCCAAACCAACGTATTGGAGCAGGCATATCCGAGATATTTTCGATATTTCCAGTACGTGGCACGCCTAAAATCGTATGATTATGCTCGGTTACACTATTAAAAGAAGAATCTCTAGGTACTTCGATCATAGGCTGTTCTTCTGTAGACGAATGATGAGGTTGTGTCATAGCCTTGTCCTCCATGTTAATCAAATTGATTTAGGTTTATGTACAATAAAAATCTTAGCTGACTTCTACTCTAGGAATTAAGATCTTTTGGCAAATAACTTCGCAACCAACCAACGTATAGCGATTACAAAAGCAATCAATACAACCACAGATAAAATAAGCCCGTATACACCTACACCTTGTAACATAACATTCCCTCCTTTATATTAAATAATATACTAAAAATGAAATATATTTCAATTTCGCAGTATTTATACTATTTTGCGATAAAATAAGTTGATTTAATTGGAAAATAGCATAAGATAAAAGAAACGATATCTGAGAACGCTTACAACTGGTTAAACAAAAGAAAGTGGGTGTCCTATGGAAAATGTAGTGACCGTTATTTTTACAGATGAATGTAAGGCATACCGAGCTTTATCTACTCTTCGACATAGTCGTATTACCGAAGGATATGCTGTCTTGGAAGCCGCTATTGTAGCACGAGAAAAAGGCAAAGTGGTATTTTGGGATGGATTTGGTACACATGGATCACTGGCAGGTGAATGGACAACAGGTGGACTTTTGGGGTCAATGATTGGAATTTTTGCAGGTCCGTTAGGTGTATTGTTAGAACGCAGTATCGATTCGATGATTAGTATGCCATTTACTCATGAAGTAGCAGAACAAGAAATGGGATTGATCCAATCTACGTTGTATACGTTAGATGAGGGACAAATGGCTTTAATCAGTATTGTGCAAGAAAATAATGTAAGCGTATTCAATTATGTGTTGAGTCAATTGGGTTCTCAATTTGTCTGTCGACATGATGTGATCGATGTCGAAGCAGAAATAGATCAAGCCTATGAAGTAGAGCGTGAATTACAACGTGAAGCTCATCAACGTATGAATAATCAGCGTCATGAATATTTCAAAAATGGATCAGACGATGTACGGGATCGCATTCGTTCTCAATTTGAACAGTTAAAGCAGAACTTTTGATAAGCTGGCGACTTCAATACAGAATACAACAAAAGCATCTTGCTAGAAGAACTGAACGAGTCAATGGTTCAATCTCTTATTGTAGCAAGATGCTTTTTGGTATGTGTTCTTTATAAAAGAAAAAGCTAGTTTATTCATCTATTTTGACCATTTGTACATCCGGTAGGGATTGTAATAGAGGAACAAGGTCTTTTGGTTTGATAGTGGTATTCAATTGAATGGAAGCTTGTAACAGTAAATAGGAAGGAACGGACTCCTTAGCGTCAGGTAGCGATTTTTCGATTTCAGAATGTAAACTAAACACATGAATCTGGTGCTGATCCAACGCATCCAGAATCGATGGGATAGCTTGCTTATGATTTACGATCCGTACAGTTAGACGATGGGGCACACGAGTCGCTACAAGCGGCTTACGATGACGATGCATTGCAAATTGTACAACTACAATCAACAGGGTGACTCCGATCCCTAGCGTGTACATACCGGCTCCTATGCCCATCCCTACTCCAGCTGTTGCCCATATACCGGCAGCTGTCGTTAATCCTTTTACTTTTTGCTTATTCATAAAAATAGTGCCTGCTCCTAGAAAGCCCACTCCACTTACAATCTGTGAAGCTACCCTCGAAGGATCAAGGGATACATTGCTCCAATTTCCCATATCGGTAAATCCATATTTGGATATAATCATCATTAGAGAAGAACCGACTGCTACGATAAAATGAGTGCGAATCCCGGCTTCTTTTTGGCGACTACTCCGTTCATATCCGATAATGGCTCCAGCCAATCCTGCAATTAATACTCGCAAAATATGTTCTATTGTTATCCATATCATTCCTATAATTTCCTCCTTCACAAGATCATTATCCTAAAAAGTATATACCCCAATTGCAGAGAAATATGTTGCTTCACAGCGTATATACCATGTTCAAATAAAGCGATAAAGGGTAAGAATAATGATGGAATTATTTCAATTGCAATAAAACCAAGTAATTTTATCGGAAAAAGAGTTGACGTGTGACGAAAGACAGTGTACTATACAATTTGCAGTACGTTATTAATAAGTAGTGAATCACCAACGATAAGTGTGATCACCAACATCTGAGAGGGGTATTTTCAAATGAAAAAATGGGGTTCTTTTACACTGGTTATGATACTGACCATGCTTGTTCTTGCAGCATGTGGTAACAGTTCTAATACAGCAACGACAGGCAATACCGATACATCTGGAGCAACCAATACAGATACAGCTTCTTCTAGCAAAGTAGCCACATTGGAATCTGTAAAAGCTAGTGGTAAATTACGTATTGGTACAGAAGGAACATATGCACCATTTACGTTTCATGATGAAAGTGGTAAATTAACTGGTTTTGACGTAGATATTGCAACAGAAGTCAGTAAACGTCTGGGTGTAGAACCTGAATTTGTAGAAACACAATGGGATGGCATGATCGCAGGATTGGATGCTAAACGCTTTGATACTGTATTTAATGAAGTAGGAACAAGTGATCCAGAACGTAATGCTAAATATTTGTTCTCTACACCCTATATTACATCTAAAGCTGTATTGATTGTTGGACAAGATAATGCAGATCTCAAATCTTTTGCAGATTTAAAAGGTAAAAAATCTGCTCAATCATTAACCAGTAATTTTGGTAAAATAGCTACAGAAAATGGAGCGGAATTAGTATCTGTAGATGGATTCCCACAAGCAATCGAATTGTTAGCTTCTGGACGTGCAGATGCTACTGTTAATGATAATCTTTCTTTCTTAGATTTGAAAAAACAACAGCCTGAAGCACCGATTAAAGTAGTTGCTGAGCAAAGTGATGCTTCTCAAAGTGCAGGTCTTTTCAACAAAGGTAGCGAAGATTTGGTTCAAGCAGTAGATAAAGCGTTAAAAGATATGATGGATGATGGAACATATTTAAAAATCTCTGAAAAATATTTTGGAGAAGATGTGTCTAAATAAAAGTACCTTTGATCTAAAGTTATAATACAAACAGGAAACTACAAATATCTTGACGATTTTTATGTCGTCAAGATATTTCTGTGTTCAATGTAGGAATTAATAATAACTAAAAACTAATTGAAAGGAAGTCTAGATATGAGCGATCGCGAAATACAGATCATTATAGATTCGTTCTGGCCGTTACTTAGAGCAGGTTTGTTGTATACACTCCCACTTGCAATCAGCTCGTTTATTTTAGGACTTATACTTGCAGTTTTATCTGCTTTGGCACGTATATCTGGAGTTCCAATATTATCAGCTATTTCCCGCTTTTATGTATGGATCATAAGAGGAACTCCATTATTAGTTCAATTATTTATTATCTTCTATGGCTTACCATCAGTAGGTATTATTTTGCCAGAATTTATTGCAGCTTTGATCGGTTTCTCACTTAGTGTAGGAGCTTACGGTTCTGAAATTGTAAGAGCAGCAATTCAATCAATCAGTAAAGGTCAATGGGAAGCAGGATATTCTTTAGGGATGACACGTAGTCAAACGTTAAGACGTATTATTTTACCACAAGCATCACGAGTATCGGTTCCACCGCTTGCTAACTCTTTTATTGGATTGGTAAAAGATACTTCATTAGCAGCAAGTATTACTTATATTGAAATGTTCCGCAAATCGCAAGAAATTGTAGCAAGAACGTATGAACCCTTAGTATTATATATGGAAGCAGCAGTCATTTATTTAATATTCACTTCAATATTATCCTTTTTCCAAAACAAATTAGAAAAACGACTAGGTCGCTCGTCAGCGGACTAACTCATATATAAGAATCGCTATTGAAGAAATAAAGGAGAGATTAGCCGATGATGATCGAGATTCGTAATTTGCACAAGTCATTCGGTGCATTGGAAGTACTCAAAGGAATTGACGTAAGCTTAGACAAAGGAAAAGTGCTGGTTATTATCGGGCCGTCTGGTTCAGGTAAAACCACGCTACTTCGCTGTATGAATCTACTGGAGACTCCTGATCAAGGAACGATCAAGTTAAGTGATCGTTCGTTAGATTTTCAAAAAGGTCGTAAAGTGTCTAGCAAAGAAGTGACCGAACTTCGTAAACGGACAGGTATGGTTTTTCAATCGTATAATTTGTTTCCTCATAAAACCGTTATTGAGAACGTTATGGAAGCTCAGATTACGGTGCAGAAAAAAAGTAAAGAAGACGCTCGCAAATCCAGCCAAGAATTACTTGCCAAAGTAGGATTAGGCGACCGTGGTAATTCTTATCCACACCAATTATCCGGTGGACAGCAACAACGTGTTGGTATTGCACGTGCAATGGCGGTTGAACCTGATGTACTCCTTTTTGATGAGCCTACTTCTGCACTTGATCCTGAATTGGTTAGTGAAGTGCTCAAAGTCATTAAGCAATTAGCGATTGAAGGTAGAACAATGGTAATCGTAACGCATGAAATGAAATTTGCAGCTGATGTCGCTGACCATGTGCTTCTGATGGACGGTGGATACATTATAGAACAAGGACATCCCAAAGATGTACTCAATAACCCACAAAGTGATCGTGCGAAGCAGTTCCTTAATCGCTTAACAGGTGAAGACATCTAACAGATTAGATTATAAATGTTCTATTCAGGGTATAAAATAGCATAAAGGTAACTAGCTTGAGAAAGAAGAAAATCGTACAGACGAATATGTATGGTTTTCTTTTTTTCTATATTTAGAGACATATAAGGGGATGAAGGAATGAGAAAAATATTACATACATGCAAAACCGTCATATTAAGTACAGTATTGATCGCTACGTCTGTTGGGATATATGCACCGATGACTCATGCGGCTACCGAGAAAGAGTCACTTAAACTTTCAGCACGTGCTTCGTATTACGGACAAGTGGAAAATGGAAAGCCTAACGGAACAGGTACGATTCGCTGGGGAGATTCCAAATCATATGCAGGACAGTGGGTCGATGGGATACGGCAAGGTACAGGGAAATATGTAAATCAATATACGGTCAAAGGACGTACATTTGTCGTGACATACAAAGGCGAATGGAGCAAAGATCAGCGTAATGGTCTGGGCGAAGTCAGACAAACGATCAAAAATAAAGCAGGTAAAATAGAAGCGAATTTGATTCAGCAAGGTCAGTTTGAAAATGATGTATTTAAAAAAGGATATACTGTGACTCAAGCATTAGCAGATCCTGCCTTTAGCTTTAATTACAAAGACAGTGATCTATGGTTACAGATTTATGGAGATAACCAAAATATCTCGCAATACTGGGCAACTGGTAAATTCACGCAGATTCAATACCGGAAAGGAAAGATTGATAAAGAGTACTCTATCTTTCCAGAAGAAGATGCTGCTAAGCAATTAGCCAATCAAGCCAACTTGAAATATTTCAAAAAGATTCAACCACAAGTGTCTACGTATCTTAAAACATTCCAGACCCTTTCTATCAAAGTACCAGTTACTTCATCTTAAAATAGAGCCATTTATCGTTATCCAAAAAGTAGTTCAACACAGCCTCGGTAGAGATGACGTTGAACTACTTTTTTTGTGATTTGGACTCAAAAGGAACATTCTTTTAAAATAAATTTCGAGATTTTTTTGTCGAAATTCTGTTAATATTCGACCTACATTTAGAATGATTAATAAAAATATTTCTACATGTTGTATTCATAATGTATATTTTTTCTATAAATAATGAGCTAAAACTTCTAAAAAGGGTAATATGATAGATCGCAAAGGTGGATAATTTGAGCAGATTACTATAAGATAGCTGTGGAACACTTAACTTCATATTTCAGGAGGAATGTAACGATGACTAAAGTCAGAGTAGCAGTTATAGGTTGTGGAAGTATTGCGGAACGTCGCCATATTCCAGAGTATGCAGAACATCCGAATGTAGAATTGGTAGCGTTTGCTGATCCAATTATAGAACGTGCTGAAGGTTATGCGAAACGTTTCGATGCCAAAGCATATAGTGATTATAAAGAATTATTAGCAGCTGGTGGGTTCGATGCTGTAAGCGTGTGCACTCCGAATATTTTCCATGCTGAAATGTCGATTGCCGCTGCAAATGCAGGCGCACATGTACTGGTGGAGAAACCAATGGCTGTTTCTGAAGAAGAAGCACAAGCGATGATTGATGCAGCTAAAAAGAATAATGTGTATTTGATGGTTGGTCATAATCAACGTTTGATGCCACCACACGTCAAAGCCAAAGAAGTATTGCAAACAGGCAAATTGGGTCGTGTACTGACTTTCCGTACTGCTTTTAGCCATGGAGGTCCAGAATTCTGGAGTATTGATGGTAAAGAAAGCTGGTTCTTCCGTAAAAACGAAGCGATCATGGGTGCGATGGGTGATCTAGGCGTACATAAGTCTGATATGATTCGCTGGTTGCTAGATGACGAAGTGGTTGATGTGAGTGCATTTATCGGTACATTGGATAAAAAAGATACAGATGTCGATGATAATGCTATTTGCTTGCTTCGTATGAAGAGCGGTGCAATCGGTACATTAGTAGCGAGCTGGACAGCTTATCGTGGTGAAGATAACGGCACATACTTGTGGTGTGAGAACGGTATTATGAAAATCGGTACCGATCCTGATGATCAAGTGATTGTCGAACTTCGTGACGGTACAGTCGAGAAATATCGTGTAGGTGCTATTTCTACCAATGACAAGCAAGAAGTTAGCGGTGTAGTAGATGCCTTTATCGAATCTATCGTTACCAATACACCACCATCTATTTCAGGTGAAGAAGGCAAAAAATCACTATCTGTAATCTTATCTGCGTTCCAATCTCAAGCGGATAACAAAACTATTTCTTTATAAAATAAGCTACAAGTAGCTAAACAACAAAATAGTATTACCAAAAAGCTGTTACCTTCGTATCGAGGGTAGCAGCTTTTTGATATAGATGTGAGACTGGATTATTGATTATGTTTTATCGTATACCGTATAAGATTGAGCTAACGGATGACCAAGTGGAGAGTGGATCGTTTCTGTAGGTCTAGCAGGTTGGGATGTTGCAATCGACTCGTTTTCTTCTTCTGTCCATTCTCCTGCAAGTACAGCTTTCATTTTCTCTGTGTCCAACATACCCTCCCATTTGGCTACGACAAAAGCAGCTACACAATTGCCCATAAGATTGGTGAATACACGCATCGTATCCATAAATCGGTCAGCACCTAGCAATAGTGCTACAACAGCTACAGGAAACGCATTAAGTGCTGCGGCTGTAGCCGATAACGCTAGAAAAGCGGAACCCGGTACACCAGCCATTCCTTTTGAACTTAGCATCAACACAGCTAAAATAGTAATCTCTTGTCCTAAGGTCAGATCGATGCCTACCGCCTGTGCAAGAAACACGGTAGCTAGAGATAAATAGATCGAAGCACCATCTAGATTAAAAGAATATCCTGTCGGTACAACCAATCCGACCACTGCTTTATCACAGCCCGCTTTGTTTAGCTTTTCCATCATACGTGGCATAACAACTTCAGACGAAGCTGTACCAATCGCAAGCATAATTTCAGAACGAGTGTATTTGATAAATTGCAATAGATTCATACCTGTGATCCACCATGCCGCTAATCCCAGACAGATTAAGAATAAGATCGCAGCTAAGTAACAAGCAAGGATCAGCATTCCATAAGAAGTCAATGTTGCTACTCCATAGGCACCGACTGTATAAGCAATCGCACCGAATGCGCCAATGGGTGCTAATTTCATAATATAACCGACCACTTTAAAAATCAGCTCCATGATCTGATCGACCAGCGTCAGTACATTATGTTTTAATTGACTTTCACTAGCGGCAAGAGCAGTACCGAATAGACAAGCAAGCAGTAGCACTTGTAACAGTGCATTTTGCGCAAAAGCATCTACTGCACTGGTTGGAATAATATTGAGGATAAAGTCGACGGTATGTGGAAGTTCTGCGCCTCCTGTTTTGGCGGCTACAGCATTGGGATCAAGTGTACCGGCATTGATATTCATTCCCTCTCCCGGACGGAATACACGAGCAGCGACAAGACCTAACATGAGTGCCACCGTCGTAGCAAGCTCGAACCACAGGATAGCTTTGAGACCGATCCGACCGACTGCTTTGAGATCGCCTGCTTTGGCAATACCTGCGACAACAACGAAGAAGATCAAGGGTGCAATTAACATTTTAATTAATTTGATAAATCCGGTTCCAAGCGGTTGTAACTGCTCTCCAAAGTTAGGAAAGGCTATTCCTACACCAATACCGATCACAACAGCTACAATGATTTGAAAAAATAATGATTTAACAAAATTCATAATAAACCTCCTTGATATTCAAATGCTTAGTGACACTACATCCTCATGGGTTTGGAAAAGAATCATTTAGTCTATGTTGGTTGTATATTCTGTCTTTAACTTATGTAGCATTTTATAACATTTAGTCAAATTGGTTACTATAGATTTCGATCTTTTTTGTATATTTCACAATTCAAACGTTCAAATTATGATTTTTATACAAAAATAAGCGAATGATATGTTAAAATAAGTAACATATCATTCGCTTATTTATTTTGGGGCATTATGGTATAATATTGCAGTAACCTATTTTAATATTCAGGAGAGTGAATTTATTATGGCACGTACCCAGACTCAAAAAGCTATTCGTAAAGCAAAGCGTAGTGGCAGTTGGATTCCCGAATACAGTCGTAGAGCCAATGAAGATTATGCAGCCATCTCGCAACATACCCGTATGACATCTACCAAACAAGAACGATTACAAAAAGTAAAACACAAGAAGCATATCACACACGATGATGCTTCTTTTTTGTGTCTTTTAGTCAAATCGCCTGATCGCAGGTACGCATAACCCGATAATCACCAGCAACATCCCAATCCCCGAAAATAAACTAATCGTAATCAGTCCACCAATCTGATCGGCTAACCAACCAATAAGTAGAAATCCAATCGGTAAAAAAGCGAATGAACCGAACATATCCAGACTAGCCACACGTCCAAAACTTTCCACAGGTACTAACTCTTGCAGACTCGTTTCCCAGACTAGCGCAAACATCATCAAGCCGAATCCTTCCAAAGCCATAATCATCACCATACCGGGTGGCCATGTAATCACCGATAATAAGAATAGAGCGATTCCGCTTAACAATGCTCCGCCATATCCAATCCAACCGCGTTTGCGCCACTGTTTTCGACTTCCAAATAAGACTGCTCCAATAATAGCGCCGACACCAGCAGATGTCATAGCCAGTCCATAGACAACAGGATCTAAATGATGATGAATTTTGAAAAGCCATGGAATCAGAACACTGGTAATCCCTACATAGCAAATATTCAAGAGCGAGAAAATAACAATCGTAATCCACAACCACGGCTGTTTTTGCAAAATAACAAATCCTGCGGTGAACTCTTGCCACACCGATGTTTTCACTGGAGAATGTAGCGAATCGGTAGAAGAGGCTTGATCAATCGTCTGTTGCTTACGACGTTCTTGCTGACGTTTAGAGATAAAGTGCTTGCTAAGTAAAGTAAAACAAAGCAGTGAGAACAGATATGTAAGTGAATCCAGAGCAAATCCACTTCCAGGAGAAGCGACAGTCACCAGAATCCCGCCTAATGTCGGACCTAGTAGACGGACGAACTGAATACTAACTTGGGTTAGAGCATTCGCCGCATTTCGAATATCAGGTGTAAATATTTCAGCACGTAAAGCAGAATAGGCAGGTTGGAATATACCTTCCATTAATCCATATAGAGCAAGTCCTACATATAAGACAGGTAAAGACAATTGATCTGTAAAAATCAAAATTGCACCACTCAGCATTAACACAAATCGGACGCTATTGGTTAGTAAAATCAAGCGTACCCGATCGGTATGATCTACAATCCAACCGGAGATCGGCAAAATAATCACAATCGGCAACATATAGATCGTCATCGCTAGCCCCATAATGGTTGAAGAACCGGTTAACGTGTAGACAAGAATAGGCAAAATAATCATCGTAACTGAACTACCCAGCATCGCTATTAATTGACCTAACCACAGATATGTAAATGCTTTGGACTGACGTACAGGGGAGAGAAAACGTCGTATAACAGATTCTTGCTGTTCTTGCTCGAGGGGCATGTTCGATTTCTCCTTTTGGCTCATATTATCTTTTTATTCAAGTGTATTCGTTCTTCTCTATACAATACTATACAAAAAAGACAATTCTCTAAAAGAATTGTCTGATCCAAAACCATATAAACGATCTCATATATGTATGATCATTGATGATGATCTTCTAATGCATTATGAAATTTGAGTCTGTTCTACAGCATCACGTTGATGTTGACGGTGCAAGTAGCGATCAAATACAAAAGGTCCGAACGGAAGAATAGAAGCGACCAATCCTAAAATAGCTTGTTTAAACGATATTTTACGCAAAATCAAAGTCAATCCAATCGCCGCTACATAAGCTACAAACAATACCCCGTGAATCATCCCTACATAAGTCACCGCAAGAGGCATATTAGCAAAATACTTAAGAGGCATTGCGATCAGTACGAGAGCAAGATAAGATACCGCTTCCACGTTACCAATCACTCGTAACATACTTAGAGCATTTTTGATCATAAAGTATATTCTCCTTTATTCCAATTTTAATAATTCAAATATAACGTAAATGTTCTGTTAAAAGCACAATCAAAAGTTACAAAATATTGAAAGTACACTTTAATAAGAGATTATATACATAATAAATATTTATGATAACTTAGCTAACAATAATTAAATCTAAAAAATAGCGATTTCTTTCTATTTAACTATGAATAAGTAGATCCTATTGAATAAGAATACATATCTTTTAGCTTGATAA
>NZ_MDER01000076.1 GCF_001721045.1 Paenibacillus nuruki
ATTTATTGGATTATTATTCTAGTTATAGAATTATACATAAATATTTGTACGTTTGAGCGGGGGAATTTTTTATATTGTTATGTGGAACTCATATGTAGATCAAACCCAGAAAGAGTTTTTAGTTGATTGGATCGAACACTATATTTTAAAATCGACCAGTATAAGTTGGATAGAAAAAGGAATTTTTATATATCTGCTTACTGGAAAGTCCTCAAAAAAGGATATCTACAGTAGTCATGTAGATACGGCATTCGACATAAGTATATCGCTTCGAAAATTAATGAGTAACAAATTTATAACGTACAATAAGGATTCGCATAAATATGATCTAGTGATCGATTTCTCTAAAACTCTATTTGCATTTAAATTAACGCAAGACGATACACTAAACAGTTTAATGGATGATCCAGACATTTCTTACGCAGCGAAAGGGCTTATTACTTTTATTAGTACCTATAGTAACCTGCAAATTTCTATTAAAAGCGTTCTGAAGTATTCTTCAGCTACAGAATTAGAATTGATGACAATTGTTAATGAGTTGATAGATGCAGGATACTTGTATGGTAACAAACATACAGTTAGTTTAAATAGTTCATTTCCTAGTACTAATTTGAGTTTGATAAAGAGTCGAATAGAACAAATATATCAAGATGCTTTGAAGAGCCAACTGATTCTCTATTTGTCTGATTGTAATCCTAACCACTTTAAAGGCTGGAGTGATTTGTTATATTCTCGCTGTTACAATCTATCAATATTACAGATTGCTATAATAGCCAGCGATAATGTATCGTTGTATAAACTATTAGACCATAATATTATTACAGACTATACTCCTTACGATCCTTTAAAAATAGCATACCTTTTCCATAACCATAGTTCCTTATCTATTTTGTTAGGTAGTTCTGCTATTACAGAGAATAGTAAAAATGTATATGAATTATTTGCAAAAATGATTATGGACAATCAGCCCTTTGAGTATATTAATTATTTTTTGGATTTAGTCGATAATAAAAGTAGGGTGTCTTGGATCTCATATCTTATGATGCCTGCTATGTATTGTAAACGTTATGATCTACTTAAAAGACTACTGGAAATAGGAGCAGACCCCTGTCAGAATGTCTCCAGCCATCAAACCTTATTTGACTTAGCTGTTCGTCAAGAAGATGTGGATGCCATACTGCTCATGAAAGAGTACAAGTAATTCAACATCATAATAATCATGCGAAGCACGCATTTAGCTATAAGCTATTTGTGTGCTTTTTTATATTTATAATTACAGGAGGAAGACAATGATCAATTTAAACCCGACAAGAAACGGATACTTTCAGAAGACACAACATGTATTTACACCAACTTACAACAGCTATTTAAATGCTACATATACCATTACATCCCTGGAAGAGTATCGCTTTTGGCTCAGTTGGGTATCGATGAGTATTATTGCGTATAAAGATGAGGTATTTGCAAAACAAGAAGTTACAAACGATATAGAAATTAAAATACTCGAAGATACTTGGAATCAGTTGATTGCTGATCCGTTTATCGGAAACCTGATCTTATCCTTTAAAGAGTTTGAATCTCAAGTTATAATAGATAGCCTTATTGAAAATAGTTACTATAAAGATGAAATAGAGTTATCTAAGCTTAATCAGCAAAGATTATACTACTTGAATCGTTTTAAAAGTACCCTCAACGTAAATCTAAAATTTAGATAAGCTCTTTTACCAGAAATAACTATATGATATACTCAATTACATAAATTGAATTATATTATTAAAGAATCTGGCAAGCGCTGGATTAACTTTTTCAAAATGCATCTCTCAAGGATGATCAATCTGCTTAACTTTTATTTTAAGTTGAGTGCTATTGATTTTTTGAGAGATGCATTTTTGCGTCTAATTATAATTTGAGGAGAGATTTAAAATGAAATTATGTTCTACTCCAGCTATAGCAGCTAAGATCGCAAGAGGTATTTTGAAGAAAAGGTTTCCTGCTACAAAATTTTCAGTAAGAGCAAATGCATATGCACTTACCTTATCTGTTTCTTGGGATGATGGTGTAATGAAAGAACATGTAACCCAAGCAATAGAGTGGTTAGAAAAAGACTTTGTTTGGGAAAACCAAGAATATAACAACTCTTTGTATATAACGTATGAACGAAATTTAAGTCCAGAAAGAAAAGCAATTATTCATAATCGACTAGTTGACGAGAAGATTGATACGGAGTGGTTCGGTGAATTCAGAAGTACTTTTCTAAGATCTGCCGAAAGACGGCTTATTCAAGAATTTGTACTTAGTGATGGAATCAAATAATTATATAAAATGGAGGAATATCCTATGACTATTAACAAAGAAGATATAAAAGTGGTTAGAACAATGAGTATTGAAAATACTTCATCCGATTTATGGGCAATTAATTTAACGTGGAGTAAGACAGAAGAAGGTAAAATTGCTACTTGCCCTGTGTTATCTGGAACACTTCACTTTTACGTGAAAGGTCATACTTTGGAAGAGGTCATTGAACAAATGAAAATGACCGTCATCTCAGAGTCATTACATTTAATCCATAATCCCATTGTTGAATTAATCCAACAACCTAAACAAGGATTCTTTCAAATGGATTTATTGGATTCTATAGAGCAGAGTAGACTTATGCAATTTAGAATGATAGCTGCCGATCAACATTGGCATGTGCAATTTAATGAAGCCGTCAAACTTAATGAAATAGCCAGTATAGATAAAGTGGCTCAGTATGGGGATATGTGCGTTATCTCTCCACTAGAAGTACCAAATTATCATATAGTATCCATAGTTACAGATAGCTACTCGAAATTTATTTTTAATGGAACAAGTCAAGAAGTGTGCGAATTCATTAATTCAAGAATGGCTGAAAACACTGTATCATGAAGGAGAACGTATGATCTATCAAACTGCTGAACATCTAAAAGAGATTTAAAAAAATGAATTTCCTGCTACTACATTTACAGTGAATGTAGATAAAAATCATATACTTTCCAATATAAATATTCTATGGAAAGATGGGCCTCTATCAGTTAATGTTCGCCGTACAGTAGATTGGATGAAAGGTAGTTACATCTTAAAAGGTATTCACTATAGTAGTGTTGAGAATATAAGTTATGATAGACAACGAAGTACCAGCAAGGAAGAGAATACAGACTTTCAATTCTTTGATCTTATAGATCTGGTAGGAGAAGTCATTAAAGCAATCTGGAAATTTGTCCTCTGAATTATTCTGATTTGATGGAAAACTTAAAAAGCCGTTTACTCATGATGTATAATCCACATCACAAGTAAACGGCTTTTTCTTCATCCTGCTAATTTCTGACCATGATCTAAAAGCTCTAACATGGAAACATACGGCAACATTGATTGATCCAATAATTCGTTACGTACCTTCAAAGAAAATTCTTCAAGTGTACCGAGATAGCCTGGCATTTCTACAAATCTGTCTTTTAATCCACGGTAAGTAGTTAGATAATGATTCCCTAACAGGGGTCCTAAAACCATATAGCTACCTGAAGACTGAATATTGACCATACCTGAAAGCATAGCTTCACCAGAGATATTAGCATGGAGGCTAATACGTACAGATCCGTTGAGTTTCACATTACCTTCAATAACTGCATAATCGTAAACATGTACGTCTCCACCAATTTGAACAGAACCCCGAACTTCTGCTTGACCATAAATTTTAACATATCCACCGATAGATGCATTCTCATGAATCAAAGTATTTCCGTAACACTCAACATAATCTAAAACAACAGCAGAACCATGAATAGTGCAATACTCGCTTATATTGGCATGACCTCCTATACAAGCATATCCACCAATTTCTGCATAGCCACGTATTTTAGCATAATGTGTGATACAAGCATGATCTAAGACGCGAGCATGGTCTAATATTACTGAATAGCCCATTACAGTAGATGACCCGGAAACAGTAGAATAGCCTCCTATAGAAGAATAGTCCCCCGCGATTGCTTGATCACTAATTTTCGCATGATCATAAATGCAGGCATGATTTTGAACCATTGCGTTTCCAAACACATGAGCATTACCATAGGCAGAACCAAAATCTAAAAGTTGCGCATGATCAAACACTCTAGCCTGCTGGTAAGCTAAAGCATTGGGATGCACCCAGCTGTTACCCTTCTGACTAAGATTGCCTGTATGCTCAACCCAACCTCCTAAATCGCCTGCTTTAACTATTATAGTAGGAGTAAGTATATCTTTAAGAGCTTTAATTTGATGTAATGTTATGCCTTTATACACTCTAGTATTATCAGTTAATACGTATTTCATTATAGGGTATTCCTTTCTAATAACTTACTCTTTAGGACATTGATTCAATTAGCTTCCACAAGAACTGCACGAACTGCTACTACATGAACTACTGCTACAAGAACTTCCACTACACGAACTACTAGGATTTCCATCATCGCTTGAATCTTTTGAACCATTAGAACTTTTAGATCCGTTAGACTTGGAAACACTAACAGTACGGGAATTTCCAACAAGATTATTCCATGTTTCCGTTTTTTCTTGTAATTGGGAGTCTAAAAGTCTTGAATGATGAAGTGGTGAAGATTCAGGAGTTATAAACCCTACTGAAGCTAACATATTTAATGAATTCCGCATCGCTTTATTCATACCAGGATAGTTATTTACTGAAGATTGACTCTTCAATATGGATTGTTTAATTAGAAGGATCAATAACTCTTGTATACTAGCAAATTGGTCATTTGTAGCGACATTAAAATAGGCTTTTAATAAATACGAGTCCAGCGAATTAGAAAAGTCTAATAGAACTTCCTCACTAAGTGAATACCGATGGAACGCTCTCAAGTGTATTTGATTCTCTTGATCCACTTCAAATAAAAGACTATAAACAAAATCAAAAAAAGCACGATCTTCTGAACTGATTTCTTCATTCTTCCGGGTAACATTAGGACGATGATGGATAAAATGACCACAGAATAAATCACAAAACTGCTGGTAATCTGCTGTAAACATCAACATTTCATGCCATAGGATATCAACCAGTGGACTATACATGGGTGTCGACTTAAATAGAGCACTCATGAAAAAAAAACGTTTTAACTCTAAAAGAAGCCAATCGTACTGGATATCATCTATGTACGGATGATGCTTCATGACTCTTTCTTTTACGTGCGTAAAGTATTCTGCTCTAAAGGAGTCCTCGATAAAGGCTTCGATACGATCTGCATTATTTTTGCCCAATACGGACGGATGATTAGATGAGAAAGGAATATCGATACGATTCAGATTACACTTGAATTCTTTATTGAACTCAATGGTGTCAGGTGCTGGGTTAAGCGTAGAAGGAGTACTAATCTGTTCATTGATTACATCCTTTTTCGTTATAAACAACATGTTAAACCATTTTTTTAGATCCATTTTCATCCTCCTAAAATAAAAAAAGCACCACGTATAGCTAAATAAGCCATACGTGGTGCTTCCACTGTGAGTTGTATTCAATTCATTTATCTATAATATAATCGATTAAATAATTTGTGTATATATGTTTGCGATGATATTATAGTAATATTCTACAACAAATTTCATACCCTCTAAGCAAGCGCTAAGAGAATTCTCTTTTAAAATGCACTTCTCAAGTGATCAATCCACATGTCTTTTCTTTATGACATCAGGCTGATAATTTGAGAAGCGCATTTTTTTGTGCTTAAAAAGATACATAAGGAGGATCGTCTACTTTTAAAATCATATTATAAGGAGAACATTATGTTAAATTGTGCAGTGCATTATGAAAAAATCAAAGTATTTATGTTACAAGAATTGTCTTTTAAATCAGTTTCATTTCCACTTAAGCAGCTCAAAGATAATACTTATCACGGTACTGTCTACTGCAACGAACACATTCGTACATTAAAACGCGAAGAAACAGGTATTATTGATAGTTTTTCGATAGAAAATGCAGATCCAAGTTGCTACTTATTTAGAATTAAAATGCAATCTGGTCAACTCTTAGAAGCACAGACGGCTCATTATCAAGCCATCTATCCTTTAATAAAATGGATTGAAGCTTCTCAAACTACTGCTGTACTAGACAAAGATCTAGGAGATGTATTTTACCTGGTCAATCACACATCGTTAAGACCAGAAATCATTCCTTATCGATTAGCAGTTAGCCCATCGTATTCTGATTATCCGTTATGTTTGGTGAATATGAGTACTGGGAATAAAAATCAAATTAAAGAATTATCAGATGATTGGGAAACATGGTCGTTTGTATTTAGAAATATGAATGATGCACTCCTGTATAGTCAAAAATCAGAAAAACTGAGTATCTTAAATTAGGGAGATGACCGTATGAATACAACTGCAAGTTTGACACGAATTATATTTTCTTTGTTTGGAGAGATAGAATATTTCTCTACTGCGCTTAATGAACGCGAAGGGATCAATGCATTTTGGGATCTGTATGGTCGATCTAATCAAAACTCGACCAATAGTATTATTAAAATAGTATCGGTAGGTCAAATACCTGCGACACGTTAAAACAAATAGTAAGTTATACGAAAGCTGAAGATCGCCATCATTGGAGTGATCTTCAGCTTTTTTCTTTGCACATAAACGCTGTTTACATTTACTGT
>NZ_MDER01000077.1 GCF_001721045.1 Paenibacillus nuruki
CAACTACATTCAATGTAGATGAAGAAATTACAAGAATAAATGTAAGATCAGTTGAGACAATACCTTTTAAGGTGAGTGAGTTTATAGATAACCTATCTACAAAAAATGACTTAATAAAATATAGCATTTTAAAGGCAGCTCGATACTTCCGAAATTATTGCAATTCTGACGATGTAAATAACAACTTTATGGATCTTTCAAATATGCTTAGATCAATTTTTTATGATTTGAAAAATGATCATGAAATAGCTTTTTTTAGTTCTATTATAGTCGCAGGTCATAATTACAATAAATCTGATATGAGTTATGGAGAAATGCGTTTATTATTACGAAATGACTTTGAAGAGTTTTTTAGACTAAGTAATGAATCAGGGAATCAGCTATTAAAGGAAAGAATCTTAGAAAGATTTAAAGTGTTTTGTAAAATTATTTTCAAAGAATTTTTGGACCATAATATTAACTTTAATAAAAATACTGAAGTATCCTTAATAAATATTGCAGAATGGAAATTAGAGTATTATCCTGATGCTGAGCGCATAGGAGGAAAAATTAATGGATACTAATCCTCCAGTTACTTTACAAAATCTTTTGCAACATCTTAATAAGTTTAATTCACAAATATGCTCTATTTATAATAACCAGTTAGAATTTTTAACTAGAGGAATGTTTTTTATTGAGTCTGATGATCTTTATGAAGCGTCTGGTAATCTATTGGAAAGTTCAGTAGTTTTCCAAAATAATAATAGTAATCATTATGTAATAATAAAAAATTTGCATAACGAGATTATATCCGATTCTTATATTATTCATATTATGTCACCTGGAGTTAACAATTTTTTGAAATTAACAGTGAATGAAGCTTATTTCGATTCGACTGGTAGTAAAACTCTTACATCAAGAGAAAGCATCCCACAGGATAATTGCAATCAATATTTTCTTATGGAGAACGTCACTAAGTTACAATATGATCAATTTATAAATCAATCTTTAAACTTTGATTGGGAAAATATTATTGTTCCTTCTACCTGTACTGGCACTGAAAAAGAAGATGCATTTGAGGATTTAGTTCAAGCCTTATTACAGCGCTTGAATGTGAAAAACTACGATCGTATTGGTAAAGGTGCAGATCGTGGCAGAGACGCTTCATTCGAAATGGATTTAGCTGAGTGGTTGCCTAGATCTACTAGTCCAATAAAATGGATAGTGCAATGTAAATATTCTAAAACAAGTGCAAATTTATTAAAAGATGAGATTTTCAAAGAAATGGTTACAGTAATAATGCATAATCCAGATTTTTATTTACTCGTTACTAATAGGAAATTAACACAAGATTTTATAGATTGGTTTAAAACTATTCAAAATATTAGAAACGATTATATACCTTATAAAAGACTTTTACTTCAAAAAGAAGATTTAGAAGCTATTCTTTCTTTAGGAGAATATACATCAATTAGAGAAAAATATTTCAAGTGATACGTATTTATTTTGAAAATAATTGTTATTTATAATGAAAACCATGAGAATCGATTTTAGAAAAATCAATTCTCATGGTTTTTTTGTATACCGAATAATTATTTAAACGACTACTATTAAACTAAAGAATACTGTTCTTTAATCTGTTCAAGCACTAATGCTTCATGTCCGATAATCGTCAAAGCTTTCCGTACACTATGCTCCAGTTCAACATTCTGTAGTCGGTCAGAGTAGAAAAACTTAAGCTGCTTTTTGGTAGAACTTTCAACAGTTAAAATAAAAAGCGATCGGTGAGCATCACGGAATTCATCAAGTACATATCTAGCCTGACTTCCTTTAAAAATCATTCGCTGCGCTGGCAAAGGAATCGTGACTAATTTATCTAGCAGTTCATTACTCAATTGAAGATCTACAGAGTCATCTTCAATCATATTGAAATGTTGCAGATTCTCAAAATTGGCTAACACATGTTTTTGACTGATACGACCATAAAATGTAGTTATAATAACTGCTAGATCTGATTGAACATACGTAAATACAATATCATTATCGATAACTCCTACTGAAGACGTGGCAAAATCAATTCTAGATAAGGATTGATTCAAGTAGTTTAATTTATTGGTGAGTTCAGTGATGCTACTCTCTGTTGAAACGCGTTCATTCCAACGAGCAAACGCATGATCCGATATAGAAATTTCCACGTTAGGATTCTCTTTTTTTAATGCACTGTGAACATAGTAGTTTTGAAAATGATCCAAATGAAATATCTCTGGGATTTCTCGAACATCTTTGATCAGAGCATCTTGCTGTATATTTTTAAAATATTGAAGCACTTGAATACTTTTAGTATATTTTCGTAATAATTTTCTTTGTTCCATCTTTCCACCTCAATATCTTAACCTCGGTAACAATTCTCGATATGTTAATGTCTGATAATATTCATTTTTAGAATGTTCATAAAAAGATTTTAAGAGTTCATTTTGAGCTAATTCTGGTTCTTCATACTCAGCGATCTCATACAGAAGAATACTCTTTTGAATCGATTTTTCTGCTGGATCATTGTAATAATATACTGCATTTTTCAGTGCACTGACAACTGATTCTTTCGAATTTCCTATTAATTTATGAATATTTGCTTCTAGCTTAAATGTGCTTGCTTTTAATTTGTAATCTCTTAATTCTTTATGATATATTTTGCAGTTATCCAGTATTTCAAGAGGTTTTAAATACTGATGATGAGCAATCTCATTTCTGACCCAAAGATGAGCACATTCAATTTTTTTACTCAGTAATGATTCAGGAACTTCTAGTTCCAATAGCGATTTTATTTCCGAGAATTTTAAAACCAATACTCTTTCGTTCGAGTGTTGTATATGGTCAAAATGCAATCCAATTGCCAATAACCAGAGATAGTGTTCCTGGTCACTAGATGAGTGTACGAGCTGCATCGATTTGAGATAATCTTCTTTGGCTTTGCCAGGTTCTTTATTTAATAAATGAATGACAACGGACATCCCTGTAGCTAATTTAATCATTTCGTCTGAAGCGTTTATGTTATTCCTACATCTATCTATATAATAACGCGCTAGATCCAGTTGATTCGTATAGGTATACAAAATAGCAATATTATAAAAAATATATACAGTATCTCCTGTTTCTTCTATAGCTTCTTTTTCAAAATGCAAACAGTTATGAGCGAATTCTAATGCATCTTCTATATGGTTTCTTTCGAATTCAATTTTCAATAAGGCTTGGTAAGCTCTTAATTTCACACTGGGAACGTTCTCACCTTTAGAAGACGAACGAATAACTTTAGAAAAGTGTTGAAAGGCTTTATCCACTTCTTGTGCTTTAAAATAATATTGGCCAAGCAAAAACTGCAAATAAGCATCCAAATGAATTAATGAGAATTCGATGACTTGTTTTTCTATATCATCCAAACTATTTTTTACTTCACGGTATAGACCTGTGTTTATTTTAAATTCAGCGGTTATTAGTTTTTTTCGAGCCATTTCATACTGTTCTGCTAATTGATTAGGTTCAAACTCTAGAAAAGAATCGACTGAAACATTGAGCGCTCTAGCAATTTCTTTTAATTCATCAATAGGGAACTTTACGCGTTTCCCCTTTTCAATATTACTGAGCTTACCACTGGCATATCCTAACCGTTCCGCTACTTCAACCAGAGTTAATTGCTTTTGTTTACGTATTTCACGTATCTTTGATCCAAGCTTCCCGGGATCAATCATTACTAGATCATGTTGAGCCATGTGTATCATCCTTCTGTGTTCTTTTTATCATCCTAACATTTTTACCCCTTAAAAAGATGCACTTCTTCAGAACTCCATCTACAATACTAATATAAATGACAAATTTAAGGAGCTTACTGATGAGAATTTCAATTAACACTGTCCAGCAGTTAACCGTTCAGCAGCGTTACAACTTACAAGCCATTTGGCATCCCACTCATTTGGATCAATATGTAATTTTAGAAAAAGATACTACACCAGTATTAGTTATATATAATGAAAATGATCATTTATATACCAATCACCAAGAGGATGCTTATCCACTATTTTCGCTGGAACAGCTTATACTCATTATCGAAGACTATGCTTCTTTTGATTCGTTAAGAATGATAATGAGTGACTGCTCCTCCTCAAACGAGTTATTCAGTACTCTTTGGGATCAGTTCAAAGTAATTTTGGATGATACCGGGTCTATTGATTTTTTAGATCTGACTATTCCTGTGACTGAGCGTAATCTATCTACCTGGAATCGTTAAGATTGTGCCGGTCTTAACAAAATGCTAGAATTATACTTAATTAATCTTACCAAACTGGAAGCACCAGATCCCTTCAAACGAAGGAGTCTGGTGCTTTTTTAAGGAGAATTGCTATGAGTTTCAATACAATATGTTGTTGCTGCTTTGTATCATTGCTTGTTAGTGAAGTTAGTTGCGCTGTTATTTCGTTGTTTTTGAGTCGCTCTGATCAGCTGACATACAGTTTAATCGGATGCTTGTTAAATATAGTCATTTTATTATGGTTTTATAGATCAGAGTTATTTTATTTGAAAGGTCTTATTAAACATTAAAACGACATTATTTACTTAAATTCTTGTTCTGTGCAGAATAATAAATATACACTACCCTGATCCTAATAACCAAAGTTCTTCATTTTCATTTTGCTTTAGAGATCCTGCTTCTAGAGCTAATAAAAAATTGAAGTAGTAAACGAATGAAGTTCATTTAGTTGTTAAAATGAGGAAGAATACAAAATTCTTCCTCATTAAATGATTATTTTAGATGGAAGTACTCATAAAAATTAGAAATTGCATGCCTTTCCATCATAGTGCCAGTACTAGGAAAAGGTGTATATGTTCTTCCAAGCCTCATCCCACCAGTATTTTTTGCAACTAAACTAAGAAATTCGCCTTCCATAGTATAATTTTCAACTTGATCATCGTATTCACGCTTTTGCAATGCAGCTAATGTGACAGCGCTTGGAGTATATGGTGTTAAAATACTTATTTTGTTACGAGGATTTGTAAAAAATCCAGTTATAAAATAGGGAGCAGCATTAAAAGTAATGCCTTTAACAAAAGTATAATTACCTTCCTCAAAAATTCTATAGGCTATAGTATTTCCCACTAGACTAGTTAGTTTTAAAGAAGCAAGCTCATAAGAAGTTACACTTGCTAGAAATCCTCCTAAAGAATGACCAGTAATATGAATTTTAGAATGTGGATTATTAGAAATAATACTCGCTATAAAACCCTCCGCTTGATAAGCCATACGATTATCATTTGCAAGTAATATCATTGCATCATTGAGGTAATCATTTGTTGCTTTTATTCCCTCTGATGCTTCTGTACCTCTGAAAGCAATGATAATATCCGATCCTCTTTTTAAAGCTATGGCTCCAAACCCACTATCGTACCAATGGCTATCTTTTGCCTTAATTATTTTCCAACCATCTAACTCTATATCTGGATATGCTTCGCTATCTTTAAATCTATTTAGAATATTATCATCTAGTATTCCACCCAAATTAGTTCCTAATAAATGTTGAACATTCACATAACTTAAATCGCTTACTAATACATTATGTCTTTCTGTAATATTATATATCATAGGCAATGAATCGTATTTATCACTCATGCCATCCCCATCAGTATCTTTTATAAGTGGATTAGATAATATAATAAAATAGGTATTTCCTTGTAAGTCTGTGAGAGGAGATAGTACTAATTCTTTCCCATCTTGAATCCCATCATTATCCGTATCATTATCATTAGGGTTTAAACCTTTAAGTATTTCACCATTCCCAATCGGAATTCCATTTAATTCATAATAGTCTGTTATACCATCATTGTCGCTATCTATATTAATAGACTGTTCTAATGTTTCTTTTGCTACATTCTCGTAAGCAATATCAATATTATCAGCAGTTAAAGCATAAAAATATGAGCCGCCTGTTGAAGAAGCAATATGTTTAAGATTTGACTCATCTATATCACTTCCTAATCCAATTGTATAAATAGAAATATGATTTTCCCTAAAATTTTTCAGCATATCTTCGACAAGCTCATTCTCATCGTTTCCCTTTCCATCTGTTAAAAGAACTAAAAATTTATCGTTATCGCTTTTACCATTCCATCTAAATTCATTGAATGACTCTTCCAGAGCAGCATAAATATCTGTTCCTCCAAATCCTTTTACGCTATAAACAGCTTCTCGAACTGTTTGCTTATCTGAAGTTAAATGTGCCCAACTAACTGCAATAAAACTGAATTGTTGAATAGATGCCCTATCATTTGCATCTAATTTACTAATAAAATTATTTACTGCTTGCAAGCGAATATCTTTAGGGTCGTTATCTTTCATACTACTGGAAACATCTATACTGAATATAATGTCAGCATCACGAACTCTACCATTAGATGGATTAACAGAAGGTATTCTAATTTCATTATTCCACACTGTATCCCACTTTTTATTGTTTAAAAGAATGTAGGTGCTAAAATGTTCTACAGTTGCAGTTACAGAATGGGTAATTAGATTGTGCGTTTGATTAGATACTTTCTCTAATAATTGTTTCTCTTTGTTGTAATAAAAGATTGCAGGTTCAAAATCACTAGCTTGTAAGCTAGGGTCATATTCAAAGGTCATTTCAGCTGTGTCAAAATCTATATCTGTAGTAAATTCGTAAGGTGCTCCTATATAGCCAGGAATATTTTTATTTATAAAAGCATCTTCACCATAAACATTTGTGATTACTGTTGTATTGGCTTGTTTTGCCTCAGAAGCTATTATAACCGATGGGGTTACATGAGGATCACTTTCATAAGAAGCAATCTCTGTTTTATAGACTACCGACTCATCACCATCTTTAATACCATTACTATTAGTGTCAGAATTTAAAGGATCCATTTCAAATTTTTCTTCTATAGAATCATCTAGACCATCATTATCTGTATCAGCATTTAATGGATTCGTTTTTTTCTGAATTTCAAAGCCATCATTCCAACCATCAAAATCTGAATCTTCACTGTTTGGATCAGTATTCAATTGCATTTCTTTAATATTATTCAAATTATCAATGTCATTATCTTCTAATGCATCTTTTATACCATTTCCATCAGAATCTGCTTTTAGTGGACTTGTTCCAACTCGGTTGACCTCTTGTCCATCTGTTAAGTCATCTCCATCACTATCAGGATTTTTTTTATCTGTACCTATTAACTCTTCCATGTAATCAGGTAAATCATCTTTATCTGAATCTAAATTGAGATCTAAAGTATTTATGAGTTTTGATATTGTTTGACTACCACCTCCACCAAAGCTAGTAAATGCACTTGATGGGCTACCAGTCGTTATATCATTTGCAACTGGTTTTGGGTTGGTTGTAGGAGATTGATATGTAATCGCCTTATCCAATAATGTTATAGCTTCTGCACGCGTTAGCTGATTCTTAGGCATCAATGTTTTATTTGGATATCCAGTAAGTATAGAATAGTTTAAGACTCCTGCAAAACTGGTGGTTGCCCATGTAGCCACAGTGTTAGAATCTGTATACTCTTTTAAAATATCCAACTTATTTTCTTTTAAATCTAATTTATTAGCTAAAATAACGGCTGCTTCTTGCCTTGTTAATGTTTTATTAGGTTGGAAGGTATTGTTAGGATATCCTTTGATAAACCCTTCATTAACAGCTTGCAAAACATCTTTGTAATACCAATTTTTAGAAGATACATCCTTAAATTGATCTTTTAGTTTAGAAGTATCGTAAATATTTTTATTGTCAAAACCTTTATGCAATAAACTTAAAAATTCTGCTCTTGTAATTGAACGATCTGGATATATTTTTCCATCTTTATAACCTTTTAATATACCTTTAGACATCCAATCTTCCATTAAAGATTCCGCCCAATGCTCTTTTAATTCTGTTGATGCTGCTTTTGCTAAACTTGGCTGCGACAAAATTAGCATTAGTACGAGAATGCAAATACTTAATTTCTTCATTTCCTAGTCCCCTTGTTCTACTTTCAATTTTCAAAAGACAAAAATCCTATTTAATCCCCCAATTGAATAGGACTAAAGATATAATAT
>NZ_MDER01000078.1 GCF_001721045.1 Paenibacillus nuruki
TTGGGGGTAGTATTGTCTTTCGGATGAAAGGGGACAGGGGGTGCATGGTTGGGGTCAGCTCGTGTCGTGAGATGTTGGGTTAAGTCCCGCAACGAGCGCAACCCTTATGCTTAGTTGCCAGCACATCATGGTGGGTACTCTAAGCAGACTGCCGGTGACAAACCGGAGGAAGGTGGGGATGACGTCAAATCATCATGCCCCTTATGACTTGGGCTACACACGTACTACAATGGCCGGTACAACGGGAAGCAATATCGCAAGATGGAGCCAATCCTTAAAAGCCGGTCTCAGTTCGGATTGCAGGCTGCAACTCGCCTGCATGAAGTCGGAATTGCTAGTAATCGCGGATCAGCATGCCGCGGTGAATACGTTCCCGGGTCTTGTACACACCGCCCGTCACACCACGAGAGTTTGCAACACCCGAAGTCGGTGGGGTAACCTGCAAAGGAGCCAGCCGCCGAAGGTGGGGTAGATGATTGGGGTGAAGTCGTAACAAGGTAGCCGTATCGGAAGGTGCGGCTGGATCACCTCCTTTCTATGGAGAATCGTTTCCTGCAACGGAAACATTCGAACGTCGTTCTTTTCGGAGAACGGCAAACGCAGAACACTTCGGTGGATCTGTGGTCATTCATTGAATGGCAAAACTCACTCGTTGTTTAGTTTTGATAGAATTTGCGGGGCCATAGCTCAGCTGGGAGAGCGCCTGCCTTGCACGCAGGAGGTCAGCGGTTCGATCCCGCTTGGCTCCACCATAAATCTATCAACAAAGTTGATCCTTGAAAACTGGATACCGAAAACGAAACATCGCGTTTTAGAATGTTTCTTCTCTACGACTGTGTTAAACAGCAGTAGGCGAGAAATAATATACACCGTTTCTATTTTATAGAAACACTTAGGTTAAGCTACTAAGAGCACACGGTGGATGCCTAGGCG
>NZ_MDER01000080.1 GCF_001721045.1 Paenibacillus nuruki
ATCTGCTTGTGATACTTATGAAGCAAAGGAATTATTTATAGATAAATATAGACAAATTTACTTATCTTCAAGAAAGACGTATAGACGTATTCTAAAACAATTAAGAGAGGATAGAGTAAAGATAATCTATCCTGAAATTATAGAAGAAAAATACATTAATGAATTTTTAGAAAAGTTCACAAAACTCGACACAAATAAAACTTTACAGGAAAATTTGCATTTATATATGGAAGAAATATTGAAGAAGAGAATCCATGATTCAAGTGAGGAAATATACAAATTAAAACATTATCCAGCAGAGTATATTAACACCTTAAGTAATTACATTGGTACAAATATTTTGAAATATAGAAATGAGATAATTTTATATAAAGATGTATATATGTCTGCAACAGAATTCCATAGTTGTTCTATTTGTTACAACGAGAAGTCTACCGAATCTACAAAAAATGCTCTACTAAACATTCTCTCGTATTTAAATGGTCATCCATCTTTTTATGTTACAGAAAACTACAATTTCAATAAAAAACTTTCTGATTTATATGAACAGTTTGATTTATTAGATATGCTCAGATTAAGGAAAAAAAGTTTTTTTGAAAGTAATACAGATATTGAACCTTTTTATTTAGAATTTCCGACCCTAAAGCAAAAAAATAATTACCAAACAATTCATATAGAAGAATCACCTCATGAAATGATTTTTGAATTATATCATGCTTCTTTAAAACAATTCGAATCACTTCCGCGGTGTGTTTTTCTTTATCGCATTTTTGAATATGGTTCAGTTGAACACTACAATCCTTTAATTAACCCTGCAAAGTATAAACCCGAAGATGCTCTTAATTACTATGTTAATGAAATAATGACTCATAAGTATATTCCGCTTTATTATGTCGATTATGGGACATATATTAATAATGAAAAAGATACAGTAATCAGAAAAAGAAAAAAAAGATACGTGAATATCACCAGTACGTTGAAGAGCGAAGCGAAGAAAATTCAAAAAGAATGGAAAAACCATCCATATCTTAAAAATAAAAATATAGGAAATATTATTTATACTACTGGAAGGAATGCAGTAGCACATGGAGGTAGTGGTAAAGCGAATGCAAGATACGATTATGCTAATAATTATAAGCATATAAACGATGTTAATATATTTCTGGAGTTAATTGCTAGATATATTATTGAGAAACTGAATCCGCAACTTGAATCTATAGTTGAAAGAAAAACCAAGTACTATAATGAACATAATAACTAGCTACACAAACAGAAGAGTGAGTGTATTAACATTTAACTTAATAATAAAAAAGAAGATACGTCTACATAGACCTAGCTTCTTTTTTATTATGTATTTAATTTGTAATCACAACATCTTTCTAATAATTTTTAATTTGTTGCAAGTTTAAGTATCTTTTTATCTTCATCCTTAAGCATTTAAATATGTTCAGTTTACTTTAAAATTATCTAATGTGTTCAATATATGTAAGTGCTCTATACATAATTATATAAATTGCTAATATATTACATTAAAGTAAACAAATTGTTTTATAAGTATGTTAAAGTAAGCACGATAATGCAAACGCATTATACATATACATAATAGGAGCGATGAATGTGAAGCTACGTAAGAAATTAATCATGAGCGTGATCATTTGTGCTCTGCTTCTCCCAGCTCTTCCTCTAAATACCTATGCAGTTTCTCTAGACAAAATGGTACCCAGAGAGTTGGCTCAAAAGGCAGCTGCATCCGTCATTATTAATGCAGTGGGAGAAGGAGATACGAAGAGCTGGAACAAACAAACACGTATAGGTGTAGTAGAAGATGTGTATGATCCAAGCGGTCAGCTTGTAGCCTATCGCGTTAACTTTCAAGGATCAGGAGGGCAAGCTGAAGGATATTCGTTAATCAGTGCTTTTGCAGATGAAGAACCGGTATTGATGTGGACAGAAAATAAAGCGCTGGATGAAGAAGAAGCAGAATCTGTAGCATTATCCCAAATCCAAAGTCAAAATCGCTCACTTGTCGCTCCCAAAATCGAAGAGTCGAAATTGGTATGGTATGGGGGTATTAAATTAGCTGTAGAAGTAGAAAGTAATACTGGCGATGAAGTGGCTGTAGATGATACGATGAAAGCTTATTCTCTGACAGAATTAAAAACGGAAGAAACCAATGAAAGCTACCCAGAGCCTACCTATAATGAGAGTAATCGGGCAAAGTGGAAACAGTTTGACAGTATTGTTCTTAGCGTTGCAAGTGACGATGTGAATGGAGAGAACCCCTGGCATGGTGTAACCTCTGAAAATCCACAAAGCTGGGAAACGAACTACAAACGAATCGATAAAAGTTATATCGAAGGTGTCAAAAGTTTAAAACAATGGGATTATGAATCCGGTCAAGCCAGCGGTTGCTCTCCAACTGCCGGTTCCAATATCGTCATGTGGTTTGCAAAACAATACCCTTCTCTAAATCCAACCGGAGATCCGAGAAGCATTGCACTGGAATTACGAAAAACAATGAATACGTATCAAGATAGTGAGGGTACTGGCTTAACGAATTATCTGAATATCCCTAGTGGCCTTCAGCAGTATATGAGAGAACATGGCGTGCCTACGGCATACGCTAAAAATATTTCATTGGCCATCTACTCAGAGTATGGAGATCGCATTGATGATGGGACCCCTGTACTACAAAGTTATTGGGATCAGTCTCACTATGGGAACCATACGGTCACCGTCGTAGGATACAAAGAGTATGTCCGTAATGTATTAGAGTCCAACTCCAAATATTTAGTCGTTAAAAACAATTGGACTTCGGAGCCTGGCGACTATTATGTGAAATGGGGAACGTGGAATACGAATGTCATGACGTATGTGTATGTGAAAGGAAATTAATAGTGAAGTAGAGGTGTGAAGATGAGCAGACAAGTGGCTAAATGGGTGCTGACGATTGCCGCATTAGGTGTACTGTATGTCGGGGTAGAAGTGTTGCTCATGTATAATCACACCCCTACTGTGTACTCTACGATAAAGCGTCTCCAAGATCATGCTCCAGTGATCGAAGCGTATGGGGAACAATGGACGTATAAGGATATAGTGGATTTGAAAGAGACGAAGCCTACAAAGTTTACACAAGGAGAAGGGGCTTACAAAGACCAGATGTATTTTTACCCGGGAAGACCTAACTCTCCTGCAAATATTTTTGTTAAAAAGCAAGGAACCGAATATTATCGGTATATGCGTACAACGATCATGTTCTTTCACGGGGTGGGATAGGCTTATCATAAACAAAAGGTGTAGAGTGATCATCAAAATGTTATGGAGTTTAGAAATGCGTTGGGTCTAGAGTAAAATAATATAATCGCTAATAAAATACAGATACATCTATGTAGATGTATCTGTATTTTTAGTGGAAAGATATGATCCATAAAGGCATTTTGCATATGTATCACATGATTAATTCAATTGAGGTAACCAGATCACGTCTTATCCTGAAATTATAACTTGAAATAGCTTAAAGCTTACTGTCTTCCGCCTTTTAACTTGAATCGATTTTTCCTGCAAAAATATAGCAAATATTACATTCTACAAAAGTATAACAAGATAATTTTTCATGTTGAATCATTCTTTACTTTATCTTACAATTAAAAGTAAAGAAAAGTAAAGAAAGAGGATGAATATGTTTAAATCTACGATTAGTAGTAAAGGACAGGTAACAATACCTAAAGAAATTCGTGACTATCTCAATTTAATGGAAGGAGACACAGTCGTTTTTCAATACAATACGGAAGGAAAAGTACATATTGATAAACAAATCATCTTTATAGATTGCCCAGTATGTTTTGGTTCAGGGATAATAGAAAACGATAACAAGGGTTGTTATATGTGTGACGAGAAAAAAGTTATACCAAATAATATTTTTGCATTTAAATTAATAAATGAAATCAAATGGAGAAAATATCGAATATCATATACTCTTTCGCATCATACGATGGACAGTAATGAAGAAGTATATGAATTATCCATTCCTAGATTTTCTTTGAGAAGTGACTTATATGGATTAGATTCGTTGGCAGCAGGAAACGACTATATACAAATGAAATTAATTCAAGAATACGCGCCTAGAAGAGTACAAGACCCTGAACAATATGCAATTCCAAGCGATATTGTATTAGCAGAAATAACTTCCTTATTAACCGAAACTAGCTCAAAAAGAGAAGTTACTACTTGGTTTAGAGCTTAAAGTTAAGTAATAACTTTAATAATATTAATTGATAGAAGGATAATCCGTTCATTTAAGTCCATTGAATAAAAGTCAGATGTATAAAAAAATAGTTTTTTTTTGGGAGCCGATGGACGATGCATCGTTAAAAGTTCATATGACAAATCCTAAATACTCATTTAATACAGTATTACCAAATAAAATGTTAGAAGAAGAGGTGTCTTAGATGTACAGAGAACTTATGTTTGATGCAACAACTGTTACAGGAATCGAAATAGAGTTTAATCTCTTTGATGTAGAAATAAAGCATGATCTGAAAAATAGACATATCAGTTATGTAAAACTTCCATTTCAAGATGATTTTACTGAAATTTTCACAGACAGTATCGAGTTGCAATCAGGTCAGCAATAATGGCATTTCCACTTGTTACCGATGTCATGAAAACAGTCATAAAGGCTAGACGCAGAATGTACTCACAGAAAGAAATGTCGTACTATTTTGATATGACGTTTAGAGAATATCAGTTATTTGAACAACTTAAATTACCTGTCTCTCGTGGAATGCTTGAGTTGATTACTGAAAGAATAAAAGTGGATATTCCCGAAAATTATATTGATGAAATTATGAAATACTATGCAAATATCGAAGAGAAGAAAATAGGCAAAGTAATATATGAAGATCGTAAAACAACGTATATAAATCCCAAGTTCACAGTATCTATAAAAATAGATAGAAAAGACTTTGAACTTGATCCTGAGCGTATCACGTCAATCAATATAAGTTATTCAAAAAATAGAGCTACAATTCAGCAATTAGGTAGTTCTACTGTTATAGAGCAATGTGGTACGTATTATCTAGAAATGATTCAAAAATGGGCAAATGCCAATGGGATAAAATTAAGTGTTTAGGAGAGTGTGGGATGTCGTCTTTATTTGGTATTAAGAAGCCTTGCGTAGACTGTCCTTTTCGTGAGAGCGGAACTATGCTAGAAAGTCTTAATGAGGGACGAATGAATGAGATTGTTAAAAATGTGGTAGAAGAAGATGGATTTTTCCCCTGTCACAAGACAGTGGATTACGAGACAGCAGATCAGGAAGAAGGATTGCAAGAGTCTCATAGATTTTGTGCAGGAGCTTTGATTGCTATTGATAAAGCTGGTGCGAATGATCGCAATCGCAACACAAGATTAGCTTTGATGTGGGACTTATATAAAGTCGAAGACTTGCAGGATAAAGATTGTGTTATTAACCCTGTTGATTACTTGGAGTCTTCCGTAGATGAAGTAAGACATGAAACAAAATAAAATTATGGGGGGAAGATGAGAATGTGAAAGAGCTTATGATGAAAGCAGAAATCTTTATAGGTCAGGATTCTACCGATTTGGGTGACTCAATTGAATTTAATCTTTTTGACACAGATATTGAACACTTTTGGGTAGAAGAAGGTCATCCGTTTTTTGATGTATCAAGATTAAGATTTAAAGATGATAGAGGAAATGTCTTTGTATTGACAGAATCTATTCGCCTTGCGCCAGAAAAACCGAAGTATCTACCAAATGGGGAAGCAAAAACTCCTTGGAGTGAAATACAATAATATACTTAAAAATTGGATGTCATCTTTATACCTTAAACTGCAACAAGCAACTAATAAATATAAACCACTCCAACTTATACGGGGTAATACCATGTTTCCACTATTTCAGGATGCTCCTGTTTATCTTTGGGGTGTGTAGGCATCAGGGTCATATCCGTTGGGATTGCTTTGATCATTTCTTTATAACTATCTGTAATTACTGCCGTTCTAGTCATTTGATGTATACCTTTATGCACTACCCAAAGTCTTCCAATAAACTTATTGGGGTAGTCTGGAGTATTGGAATAGATTGTAATTACTGGCATAGCGCTGTCTTTTCTAAAGCTTGATAAGTCTGTATGTTCTGGATGAAAACTTTTGATAAAAGTAATGTGCATCAGATCAGCTCCATTTAGTATTGAATTAATTATACAAAGATGAGACAATAATGTCTATCTATGGGTAATTATTACTTATATAGTCCAATCAAGTTAAAATCTAAATTGAGGTAGGTTATACTTATGGAAAATATGTCAAGAAAAGAAATTGATGATCGTTATGTGACTGTATTAACGCATAATGGCTTCGATATTGTGACATTAAAAGAGTCATCTGTATCAGACGAGCAAGGATATCGTATTAATCATCGTAATTATGATGAATTGTTTAATACTGTAAAAGAAGCTTCAAATCAAGTAGATGCAGACATGAGGAAAAACAATCTATCACAATAATAATCAACATGTATATGCGCAAGCAAAACATCATATAAATGCTAAAGTACTATATCTGAATGAAGGGGTGGTCAAATGAGTTTTACTAAAGACGATGTAAAGAATTTAATTGCAAGTGGAGTCGATAATGTGGATCAGTACCCTGTTGTAACCAAAGAGGGAAAATTAGTTCTTGTTCCAGTATCGGAGTATCAAAGTAACAGAGAAAAATATCCAGTACGTTATGATTCATTTGATTCAGGAAACGGTTATGTAGGAAAAAAAGCAAGTAAGGATAAGGCACATGTTTCAGCAGTATATAAAGATTTGCTGTCTGGATGGACTCAATATGAAAATGGAGAAACAGTAAACAATCATCTAAACTACTAATATAAATAAAAATTCACCTAGTCTATTATGCACTAGGTGAATTTTTATTTATATCCAAACTCCAAGAATTACTGGATCGTCTGATTCGTTACGATTAAAAAAGTTAAAACGTTCAGGAATCTTTGAAATAATATCTTCATACTTATCTGCAACAACTGCAACAGATGTAACGTAACTTTTCCCATCTCGTATATCAAACAGTCTTGCAACAAACCTGCCTTGAAAATCCGAAGTGGTTTTATCGTATACTGTAATAAGTGGAAATTTCATTTCCGACATGTCTACATGATAGTCGTGAAAGCTGTCTACAATAGTTGTACTCATAATGATCATCCTTATCATTTTACTATTCTAATTATATTATAAATGTTAGTATAAATACAGAATAAAATTGGTTTAGGGCAATTTTTTGTCACTTCAAAAAAGTGTTTACCTAAGGCAAATAAAATGGTTTATTATGGATAGATATACACAAAGTCCGTATTTTGTACATAAGTATAGTCATATAATAAGCACCAAGCTTTTCAGGTACATTACCCTACTCTGCTTGGTGCTGATCCGTATCTGATAAAATTTCTCATTACATTTATTATATCATTGTTGCGAATCAGGTTCAATGATAATATCTTGATCAATTGGACTTGGGATAGCCTTACTGACTATAGCACTTATGACTAAGAGTTCCACAATTTTAGAGATAATAACTTGCACAAATGAAAAATATTCTACATATATAGAAATAACAAACTTACTTCCCGAAAGTTCTGATGGAAATGCCACATACAGACTGATAAAAGCAGATTCGATAAGATTAACGTCTACATTTAAGGTTTTATATATTATGTAATACAGAAGTCCGAAAATAAGGATTGGAGCAGCCAAGCATAAAAACAAAGAGCAAATCAATTTAGATATTGAGTATTTACTGGCATTTACAATCATTTCAGAACAAAATTTAAAGAAATCGAATATAAAAAGGAAGAATGTAACGGCGATGAATATTATTGATAAAGAGCCTAATAGCAAAGGTGAGACTTTCTGTTTCGCCCCTAAACACTCTAGGATAATAGGAAGAAGATCATATATGCAAAATATTATTATATAAACTGCTATACACGTCCTTATCAAAGTAATGACAAGATCCTTCGACTTGAGGAATGTAGATACCCATTTATAGATTCTGAATCCTTTGATTATTGTCCCCTCCTTTTCCTACTCTCTTGGTTAGTCTTTCAATTAATTAGTAAATAAAAAACACCAACAAATCGAGGTGTTCCTCAAAAAAGTTGGTGTTTATTACGTAGGTCAAGCAACTAAAGCTGTAGATAATTATAACATCAATTTAAAGAGAAACAAAGTGATAAACTAAATAACTATGCTGCTTACTTTGGCGTAGCAAGTTGAGATTGTACATATCCTTGCATAATGGAAAATATGATAATAAGGGCTACGATGATAGGTAGCGGGAAATAAAAAGCTAACCACCTATTTTAGTGGTTAGCTTTCCTCTATCTACTATTTTCTAAGATACTGATGGACGAGTTCCTCATGTAACTTAAACGCACTGGTTTCATCTATGGATTTTACAATTTGAAACAAAAGTATCAAATTATTTTATTGGCCTTTTTGTGTCATTGTTTAAGCAAATCAGTATTGTTTACTGTAGTCTTTATTCCCTGATCTGTGCAATTTGCAAATCATTGTACTGATAAATATAAATTTAGTCTAGATTATCTATTCTGTTATTGATTCATCTTGACAATTTTTTTGGTCAAATCATCAAAATTATTTCGTCCTATATCATTTAAATTTCCACTAAGAAGGTCCAAATCACGTTTAGCTAACACGATTTTCTTATCAACTATCTCAGTCAAGAGTTCTCTCATAAACTCTACATCAGAGTACTTAATGATTAATGTAAAAAAATCATCTTTTAGCCAAATCCTGTTTAACAACTCATTAAATACCTCTGTATTAGAAAGTAAACGTTCCTGAAAAATTCTAAAACTCTTAGTAATTGCACTAAAGTTATCCTTAATCAAATCCATAGCAGAGTGAGAAGGATATGTATTCCCTGCTGCTTTATAAATAGTTATGATTAAATCGATATGATCGTCATTAGTGATATGATTAAAAATTATATCATTGTATTTCAATATCAATTTGATACCAAAATTTTGGTCATCAAAATATGAACTTTTAATTAATGTAAGAATCTTCTCGAAACAAATTCTGTGCAATGCGCTATCCACAAATTCTTTTGACTGATTAAGATACTCTCTTATTTTTTCTTTATTTAGATCGTATTTGCCATTCAGTTTGAACGAGATCTGAGAAATTTCTGTTATGAGCTTCTCTGCATCAACATTTACTGCTAAATCTAATTTTCTAAACAACATTGATGCAAAAAAAAGCTGTTCTAGCGCTTCCTGTTCTGATGGAATTATCGAATGGTCATGCGCTAGAACATTACGAATTGACATCGTTGAACCCGAAAACAACCACATTGCTCCCATTTGCGCTGAACCATCTTTTATTTTAAGAATAGGTGCTTTCTCACTAAAAGCTTTTTGCATAAGCGCTGATCCATACAAATCTAGTTTGCTCTTAATACGAACATCATTATCTAATGCTAAATAAGTATCGAGAACAGCAGGACGAAAATATCCATCTCGAAAAGGCTCCTGGGACATTTCCAATACTCTTGGATGTAACCCTTTTAACTTATTTAATTCAGGTCCTTCAATCACTTGTGTTTTTGGTACTTGTGATGGAACTGAAGTAGCTTCACTGATCGATATAGAGCTTCCTTTATCTGTAACTGTTATTTGTGTTGGAAACTTTACATCACACATAATTAATCCTTCGTCTATCAATGTTTGTATCATCATCAAACACGGGTGCTCATCCTTTACTTCTGGGAAGAATACCGCGTAGTCTTTACTATCAAATGATAACTTCTGACCAAAATATTCGGAAAGTTGATTAAGGTTCTGCATAACTTTAAGTTTACGTTCCGCTAAAGATGGAAACTGATCAACAATTTGTTGAATGGTAAAACCTTCCGAATAATCATAAGGGTCGCTAATAAATAGAGTTGCTACTGGCTCTTTATTGATCGTTCTATACCTGGTGAATGCTGAAACCTTCATCAGCTGTGGTAGCAGTTTACGTTCAGAAGGTAAATCGTCCAAGCACTCTTGAGTAATTTTGAAGTCACCACAACTCAGACAGCTTATATCGAGAACTTCTGATACTTCTCTTATTTTAGATGCTTCGTTACTGCAAAGTGGACAATTAACCTGCGATTTCATACTAATCACTCCATAATTTGAATTCCTCCTACACTCGCTAAAGCTGATCGATATTTTGAAAGCTTATCGATTTCTTTATAGTTCATGTAAGGAGTCGTTTATTGACTTGAAATTAGTAAGCACTTGTACAATAAAATAAACGCATAAAGATTCATTAGAATAATGAATTGGGCTTTAAATACGTTCATATTTGTCATATATTTCATCAAAAATATCGTTTACCTGCTTTAAAGATTCTGAGATTATGTTTGTAACTTCACTAGATATTACTGACAACTCTTTAAATTCTCTAGACTCCTGAAAATAAGTTGAGAAATGTTTGTGGGATACAATATATTCAGCAGCGTTTAAATCAGTTTTAATGATTGCTTTTCTCTTCGTAGAATATGTTAAATTCTCCTCATAAAATGAAGATTTAAACAAATTAACTAAGTGAGGATTATGATTCTGCCAATGATTCTGCCAATCATATTGTAATTCATCTTGACTATAGTTAATAATATTTTTAACAAAACTTCTTGATAAATCACAAACAATATCATACTCCTCCACATACTTATCTTCATAAAATACCACTTCACCTTCATCATCATAAATAGGTGCGTGTCCTTCTACAATGAATCCATATAATTCAGTAAATCCTTCAACAAAAAAATTTCTAATTACAATAGTACATTTGCTTTCAGCGCTATGATAAAATTTTTCCACTTTTTTTTGAAGGTTAGTTAAAGTCTCTAGCAAATTAGAATTAACCCTAAATTTGTGTTGCTCTGAGATTATTTTTTTAATAAAATTTAATTTAAACTCTGGAAAGAATATGCTTTTTTGATGTTCTACCTTTAACTGAAGAAGTTCATCTTTTAGTGGAATATAAAGCATCCTTTTAATTCTCATAATCACTTGAGGATCAGAAGACTGATCACTTGGAATTTGTAAATACTTGTATCTTATGTCTTGATTATTCTTTTTATCTAGCTCTTTTGCGATTGCATGGATATGAATTAATTTAAATGAAGCACTACTGTCCTTACATAATTGTTCACAAGCAGTTACTTCATTATGTTGAGGATTAGTTGCTGTAAAAGCAATACACATTAGACTATTTTTATCTTTAAACGAATTATAAGTATCTAAACAAGATTGAATATCTTTCTGAATTTTTCCTTTTTTACTATCTCTCGTAACTTCGACATAAATACAGTTTCCAGCTTTGTCTTCTGTCCACAGATCAGGTTGTCCTTTACGTGTCTGATTCGTGCCTTCCTTTCTACCACTAGGAACTAAATTATCCCATTCGTAATTCATGCGAGGTAATAATTCCAATGCCAACTGTTCTAATTGTCCTGCTGATAGCGACGTAATCCGTAACTCTGTATGATTCAATTTAAACAAGCTCCTTCTTAAATAATTGATTATTAAACAAAATCATAGATGTCAGACAATATTATCAATTTTATTGTGTTTTATCTATGAATAGCTTTCTAGATGACAATACCACTAAAAAAGCCATCCAACTGTAGCTTGTTGAATGGCTTTGCTAAAAGTCTAACTAATAGCCTGTATCTTATTATTCTAATACAGAAAGGTTAATTAGCATATCATATAATGTAGAGATTACTACTCTAAGTACGGTTTGGATCAATTAAGGGGGGTCTGGTAAGATTCCTATCTACAAACTTAAGATTAGTCATACTATATCCTATCCCTTGCTCCCCTTCTACTACACCTACTGAATAATCTGCAAATACTTGTTTTTGCTTGCAAAACAAACACATTAAATGTCTACGATCTATCTCATGGTATCGGTAATACTTTGCTCCACATGAGCAAGTTATATAGAAAGTACATTTTTCTGGTTCTATGATTTCTTCAATCTCTTCTGATGCTGGATTTAAAAGTAGATCTAACTCAGATTTTTCTAAGTACGTGGATTTAATCTCAAAAGTAGCCACTAAATGTGGAGATATTCCATGCACATCTTTATCAATTTGAACCACAAATCTAGTATTTGTTTTATAACACTGCATCCACTCTACAAGTTGTTCTTTGGTTAGATACACATCTTTCTTTATTCCTGAATTCAATCTATACTCTAAACAAATTTTACTCTCCAACACGCATCCCCCATCATCTCTATTTCAATACTATTTCCTTTAGTCATATTACCATATTTAGGTGTTTTAATAATCACTACTCTGCTTTTGATGCCACCTGATCGATCAACCAATTAGTCACCACTTCAAACGATTCAGGCTGGAGAAGTTCTATCGGTGAAAATCCTTTTTCAAATGTAAACCCGTCACCTTCGATGATTAAAGCATAATGATCTCCTAATGTTGTAATATGAAGGCGATACCCATAGTCTGCGAGTAATCCACTAATACGCGTATCTCCAAGTTTCATTTTTAATTCAATCGTAGGCTGGATCTCAATAATTTTTTCGGCTACTTCAATGACCTGCTGTGGTTCCCATTTCTCTTGAATATCTCGTTTGTCACTAGCAGCCCAAAGCTCTAGATCATGTTCTTCTTGTTGACGAATTTCGCTGGTTGTATCATTCCATTTATTTTCAATGTAGTTCTGAGCAGAATCAATTACATGCTGATTTATAATTTCAGGGATTGATTGTTCATAGGTTACATACTTTAAAAAATCTTCAAAGTATTTTGCAGGTGAACTTTGATGGATTTTGATTTCCCATTCTTCTATCATTCCTTCTTCCGGCATATGAGGATACATGATAGATTTCATATTCGATGCGCTGATCGCCATATCGACTTCAGACACTAACTGTCTTTCATCCGATATCCGGGCAATTCGTTGCTCAAAATCACATTTTAAGATAAAGATGAAAGGATCGCTAGAGATAGAATCTAAAGAGGCTTGAACTACAATCATGGCTCCACCACGAGCAGATGTTGTATTAATATACTGACGTACCAAGTCATCACTCATGGCTTTAAATGATTCTTTATCGTTCGTATGTCGTAGCTGATTAAACATATTGAAATTGGGGTTACTGTTTAACTCGTTTCCAGGTTCAACAACAAACGTACCTACCTTAGTAGAAACGTTTTCTTTAGCTGGATTTTTAGGAGCTTTCCGATTACAAATTTTCGAAAATTCTTTATGCAAAAAATTTTTGATATCACTGTTTTCATAATCATCTTGATCTAACGTTTGATAGTGCTTATATAAATTGTTCTGATTTCCGTCTTTTCCTTCGATTTGTAAAACAAAAAAAGATAAATAATTCATGCTTAATGACATCATTTTTGCTCCTCTATTTATGAATTGAACAACTGCTCTAATCGATTACGAAGCATGTTGTTTTCAGCAACTAATTTTTGTCTTTCTTTAGCTAACTTTTCAGCATCGGCTATTTTAGAAAGTAGCCAGCTGCATAATGTTAATTCTTTTTCTCGATTTGCCGTAAACCAGTGATCTTCAGTAGTTTTAAGCACATGCCCCTTGATCACCTTACATTTCCCTTTCGGATCTACTTCTATCAATCCCCAACCTAGCGGAAGCTCATCTACAGTGATTAATCCTTCGGGAACAAGATAATACCGATAGTTTCCCATACCCTTTTCTGGATGAATACGAAATGGTTTTTTTGAGTCTTGGAAAAAATCCTTTCTGGACACTTTGACTTCAATTAGAATCGTTTCTAAAATCACTCCATAGTTAGTACGAACACCAAAGGCATCTGCAATTTCACTTTGATACCCGCTTGAGACTTCTGATATGGCGAATGTACATGCTGCACCTGATTTGGGTAGGTCATATTGATTACGGGCTTTCTTCAGCCATTTACAAGCGACTAAGCATAGCTCTTGATGTTGAACTGTAGCCAATACCATTCTCACCTTTCTTATAAAAAGACAAAAAAAGCACCTCGATGATCGGCACATGCCAATCATCGAGGTGCTTCCTCGTCATTTATTGAATTGATTTCATTGTACTCTAAAAATGTAAATAATTCTATATGGTACTTCTAGAGCATCTCTAAAAATAAGTATTGATTAAAAATACATTCTTAGCTTGTTAATTTTTTTAAAATTATTATTATACAAGTATCTTTAAAAGGT
>NZ_MDER01000081.1 GCF_001721045.1 Paenibacillus nuruki
AACAGTGAAAGATAAGTTAGCTTAAAATAAAATAGACTATCAAAATCAAGAAGTGCTCATAAATAACTTATTAATTTGGAGAGATAAACACTTTGCTCATCCGGATAAGAAATATTTTTTGGATAAAAATCGTATTAATTTAGCAGAACATGCTCCAATGCTTGTTGGAGATTTACCAAAACTTTTAAAAACTTCAGCAGAAATATTAAATTTCTATTCTTCTAAATTATTCAGAATTATCCACTTCTTTGAGGATTTTCAGATTGAACATGACGTTGATAAATTGTTTATGGTCTTTAATCAACATCTTGAAAATAATTAAGTAGTGCTGTTAATAGTACAATTAAAGTAAACTTAATTACAAAACGTAATTTAAATTTCAAAAAAAGGAACAATTGATTTAAGTCAATTGTTCCTTTTTTGTGCAGAGTTCTTTAACTATTACTGGTATTATATTTCTACTAAGACCTATTTTAAAAATAAAACATAAGAAATCAATACAGTGATTAAATTGACTATCCAAAATAGAATAATAGGCATTTGAGAACGTTTAGGTAAAAACCAATAACTGAGAAAAATGAATCCAAGAAACAAAACGATAAAGAATAAGTTGATAAAAAGAAAAAGTACAAACAAATTTTCATCACCGCGAATATCGGGGGCATAATAGTTGCCAAGAAAATAGCCAATATAGTACACGGTCACAGCTGTAAAACTTACTACATAATGCCAAAGGAAACTTAGAATAATTTGAATTAATATACACGATGTAAAAAGAAGACTTTTAAAAAGGGTACGATTCATGTTCAATGACATAACCTCATTTGTAAATAATTAATTTTTTTCTCTTGCTAACTTATTGTATTTTTCTAGAATAGGGTAGAACTGATACACTACATCACTATAAGCTAAAGCTTCCTCTCCCTTACCGTTGTAGCGTGTAATAATATCCTTGATTTCAGTACCACTATAACCATAATGCTTTGAAGGTAAACCGATTAAATTAGCTGCTCGAATAAGAACTAATGCACACGTCTCAATACTAAATTGTTTATCATTGTGTAACTTATTCCAAATGTATTCGACTTCTTTCCATTTCTCATAATCATAAGGATTACCTGTAATTAAGCCCTCGGATATAGCATAGTTAATGGAATCGATTGCAGTACTTGCAAAAATTTGACCAATACCAGTACTTGCATCAGGTCGTGCAAAGGCTGGAAGAGTTGGAGCAGGGGTAAATGCTTTTGTAATTGGTGGTAGATTATCCCAAAACTCAAACGAATTTTTGTATGCATAATACGATATCACAAGAGCATCAGAAACGGTATCATCTTGTCCTTCAGTGCTAAGTTCTCGAAGCAGTACAGATTGAATAAGAGCTTTACGAATACTAAAGCGGCGACTTTGTTCAGTAATATATTCATCTAAGCTAATTACAATTTGTGCAGCTTCTTGTGGCGTACGAACACTTTTTGCACGTTGAATAGTAGTAAGAAGTTCGTCTACTTTGTCACTAGCTTCTTTCATAACTAAATCCTTGTATTCAGTTGGAAGTTCTACATCATCTAATGCAAGTTCTATAGGAGTAGATACTTTACTTACACCTAGATCTCTACCAGACATAATATTATTATCTATTTCTATAGCGCCTTCACCACTACCAATGAAAATAGTTGAGATCTGATCAAAAGCCCAATTGATAGGAAGATTGTAACCCAGATTCCCACTAAAACCAGTAGACATATCACTAACAAAACTATTTACCGCATATCCAGCTTGAGAAACACGGCTACAGATATTTCGAGGACCATAAACTCCAATCTTATACATACTACCTAATGCTACCATCTTATTAGATAGTGCTTGAAAGTAAGGTAGAATATGACTTGTAACTTCTTCATCGACAGCATCATAATCGACAGCGAAATAAATGACGGTTCCTTTCTCGAAGCCAAAGCCATTAGCTGCAACAAGCCCTGTACGAGCATCGTTACTTCCTTGTTCTGGAGTGAAGTAGCTTAAACTATTACCCGCTGACTGACAGATAGGGAAAACACGCAAGCCCGCTGCAAAGATCGTATCTAGTTCACCCGGCTTAATTTTTTTAGGGATTTTCACTTCAGTCAAGTAGCGACCAACTGCTGTATATCCATTTTGTTTTAATGTTTGAGCTCGTGCGGGTGTAATTGTTGTAATACAATCACAAGCTGTCCCTTTACGTGTATTATCTCCGGTACTAACCAATAAAGAAGCCCAAGTTTGTTTACCTGCCACCCCATCGGCGGTTAATTTAGTGAAGCTTTGAAAATTTCGTACAGCACTTTTAACGCCTTCATCATAAATACCATCAAAGCGACCAGGATCGTAATTGTTTAAATAAAGAGCATATTGAATAATAGCTACGAACTTCGTTTTTGTGCTACCTACATTAAGAGTAGGGCATAGTGACTTGGTCGTTGAACCAAAAGATCCATCTGGAGATCCTGAACCTTGTTCTGATTGTAAAGCGTAAATTAATGCTTTATTAGTTGAACGTGCATAGCGACCGTCACACGGGATCAATCCTAGCGGTTTAAATAAAAGTTGGTAATAGTCCCGATTAAGGTTTTGCTGGATGGTTCGAATTTTATCGTCACCAACATTGATAAAAGCATCCATATTTAAAAGTGCTTTGATGATCATAGGAGAGGCAACCCCATCTACATTTCTTAAACCTGCATCTTTTTGGAAACGTGCGATAGCTGCTTTTGTACCATCCCCATAAATTCCGGTAAAACCGGTAGGATTGTATCCTTTGCAATACATCGCCCCTTGAAGGATACGAATTTGATTGGAAATTGATCCATTCGTGTAATCGGAATTACTTGAAAGAGTAGGGCATGCATCAGTGGTAGCAGGTCCAAAAGAACCGGTAGGATCAGGAATACCGATTTCAAGTTGTAATCCTCGAATCAACGCACGAATCGTTCCCCACCCTGTTTGACCGTCTTCGTTAATTTTTATATAACCATTTCTTCCTGTATACGTTTTGTTTGCCCATTGTTGTACTTTTAATACCATTTCATCCATGATTATAACCTCGCTTTTTAATTTTAGTTAGTTCGCTTGATCAGTAGCCGACAAATTCAAAAAAGACAATCCATCTGTTCATTTTTAAATAAAGAATGTACCTATTAACAGTAGTTCGTTTCTAACCTCCTTATAATGAATTGAAAAAGGTGTTCATTAATAAAGGAAAATTAGAGTCTAAAAATACAACACATTATTAAAATTTATTTGGAGTCTGCTTGTTTACGAAATTTATAATTTTATTTATGGATAGATTAATTGAATAATTTGGTTTACATTAAAAAGGTTCGACTATTTTGATCTGTATATGAATAAAGGGGAGTATGGCATGGTAAAGAAAGAAATTAATGTAGTCATCGCTGTAAAAAAAATCTTATGGATTCACAGTCTGGTTTTGTTATGTTGTTTAACATTATTTATGTATTCAAAACAAAGTGAAGCGAGTACCTCTAAAGAATTACCTGCATCAACTTGGGAAAAAACATTTCCTGTAGGTGATTATGTAGCAACTGTATTTGAAGCAAATAAATCTACATTTGTTCAAACAGATAATGGAGATGACAGACCGTGGAATTCGTTGAAAAGTTCTAATGGATCATCTATCTATTCATTTAAAGCTACTACCATGGATCTTTTTGGCTCATCTTATTCCTTTCTGACGACTACGAACGGAAATACATTTTGGTTAAAACCCTCACACGTTAGCAAGGGGACTTGGAAAAGATCGATTGTGGCTATTGACCCTTCAGGTAAACAGCTATGGGCACATTCATTTATAGAATCTTCAAAAAATGCAAGAATCTATGAATTGAAAAATAGTAGTCTTATGGTGATTATCGATCTGGGAGGTAATCCAGGGAAACATTTAACAAAAGCCTATATTTATGACCAACAAGGAAAATTAATAAAATCTAAAATCTTAAATGGGTTTTTGGAGACGGCTGAAGGGGGAAAGATCATTACAGTCGATGGCTATTCAACAAACAATAAAGACTATTCTGTACCAGTAAGAGTGTATAGCGAGTCATTAGATTTACTTTATCGGTTTACTCCTGGACTGAATTTTACGATTTCTCCTGAAGTTACAGATGATGGCACTATTTATATCTATAGTACAAACAGCAAGAAAAAAATAGAGTTGATCTACGCCTTAAATGATGCAGGAAAAACACTATGGAAGAAAAGCTTAACGTACAGACAGTTAAAGCAGTTAACTCATTCAAAATCTAAATTAATTCTAGACATGGGGAATTACATTTCTTTCTATGATAAACAAGGGAATAGAAAGAATCATAAATTATCGAATACAAAACGGTTTACTCCTATAAGTATTTCGCCTAATAAAGAAAGCATTTTGATTCACGATAGTACGAAGATTACAAGTTTGAATGACAATAATTTAAAAGCCAAGTATGAGTTTTCTGTAGAGCCTGAAGAAGACTATTATAGCGGTAATAATAATGTCTTTTATAGCGGTTTTGAAAATATACTTAAAAAATATGAAGTGAAATAATAAAAAAGAGTCCTTCTTAACCAAATAGAAGGGCTCTTTTTGAGTTAGTTAAAGAACATTATAATCCGTAAACTCACATAATCTTGTACTGATTTATTTGCATAATAGGTAAACTACTATAGAATTAATTTAGAAGATAGTTGTACCTGATAAAGGAGTGTTAAAGATGGCCTCTAAGAAACAAAGCATCGATCAGCATTTAAGTAAGATCATGTCTCTGAATCTATCGATTGTAGATTTAGCAGTCCAGAAATTGATTGCTGAAGCAGCTGACGAATTTAAAACTAAAACAAAAAGTGAGACAGCCAAATATATATTTGAAAACTCAAAAAAAGAAGTTGCTCTAAATATGAAACTTCTAGAACCTAGTATAACTGAAGATGAAAAAATGGAAATTAATAAACAAATTCAGAAATTGAAGATCACTAACTTGATCTATGAGGAAGCCCAGCAGATGCGTATCAAAACTTATTATTCGCATCCATCATTTCCGTATGGACATGTCTTCTCAGATAGTGGAATTAGCTCAGTTTCTACTAAAATGGCAAAGAATGTCGTTGTAAGTGAAGATAATTTAGTGAGGGATAATCGAAGAACGCGTATCTATCATCCTTCTCAAAAGGAGCTCACGCTTCAAGATGCGAAAGTGCTCATTGGAATCCATAAGTTATGGGAACAGCATGATAAGCAAAAATCATTTGAATTTACAATTTATTCTTTAGCAAAAGCTATTAATCGAGACACGAGCGGAAAAACATATAAAGAAATTTGGTCTTCTTTAGAAGCTTTGCAGGATAGTAAATTTGAGTTCATTTATGCTCATGAAAAAGGAATCTTAGAAACCATTGATCGTATCACTATTCTGCAAGCGATCGGTAAGAGTGATCCTAATTCCTCATTTAAAGTAACATTCTCGGATGCTGTTTATAAATCGCTTAAATCAGGAGCTATCGCTTACTTAAGTTTGGCTATACTGGAAGACTTGAATACAAATACAGCACAAAATCTATATTTATTTTTCCCATCTCAAGTGGAACAGGGTATTACAAGCTGGCGTATTGATGAAATATGCGAATTAATGGGCATCAAAGCAAATCGACCTGCCAAAAAAATAGAAATAGTGAAGGCTGCTTGTGATAATATGGTGGAGCTAACGCTACTGAATAGTTACAAACTGCATCAAGATGAAGCCCAAAATGTGACTCTAATTATCAACCCTTCATCATTACTATTAAAATCTACTAAATTGGCTCATCATAGTGATCAAAAAATCGAACAAATCTCTTTAGATTTAAAATAGTGTCCTTTCAACCCCGATATAGGATGTGTTTGAATTGATAAAACTATTCAAAAAATGGCGAAAGATTCATCAAGAATATGATTCTGTAAGCACAAAAGATATCAATGAACATCATTTTAAAATGGCTACTATGATTAAACATCATTACAGCATTCTAGAAAGTATGGAATTGGATAAAATTATGAATTTGAGGAAGCTAGATCCACAGTTTGGATTAAATGCTTATGAGTTTTATTCGGAGTTTTATCGTAGGCAATGGAAGATTGTACATCCGGGCACATTATACGGACAATGTATTCATTCTTTATTAAAAGTGTATAAAATAAATGGTGTAATAGAGTCGGTAGTATCCAGATATGAAGATGATTGCGTCGATAGTATATATATGTATCCTGCAATGGATCGTCTTGATTATTTAGTATTGGTTACTTGCAATAAGGCTAATTTATTTTACTATCCACGTTATGAGGGAGTATATCTGCATTATGGAACAGCACAAGAAAAAGTGCCTTCACGATTAACGCTAAGTTATAGTCGAAGTGGCATATTAAATTTGGGTGTTCTGCATTCGGTTAAGCGTAGGATAGGGCATGGTTCTATTCTTTTGGAATCCCTAGAGAATTTGCTCCATTTATTTGAGGAAAGTATTCATGCACAAAATAAAGCTCTCTACTATGAATATTATCCAGATCCTAATGACCGACGTATTGATTTTGATCACTTTCTCAAAACGTTTGATGCTTATAAATTCAAAAAACGAATTGTAGGCAGAGTGGGACAAACGGATAATGTAGATATAGAAGATGTACGAGCATTTTATGCGAAAAATGGATTTTTGCAGGATAACGAAATTTACAAACAGTATTAAAATTTCTGTTGTAGCGATATTAGAATCATGCTACTATTAAGGTAATCCAATAACAAATTATGCGAAGCACGCATCTAACCATCAGGTTAGTTGCGTGCTTTTTTTGTTTTTAAACAAAAAAGGTGGTGAAGAATATTGCTGTTGAAACTTATCGTGTTCTTTTTATTGATAACTTCAGGTGTAGTTGGTTTAGGCTATTTATGTTTCTTTTTATATAAGTGTTATAGAGATCAAAAAAGGGAGGAACTTCATCAAAACTTATTAAAAACAGAAGAAAAATTAGCAACGTATACTTGGTTCGAAGCCAATTTGCATTTGTTTATCAAAAATAATTCTTCATTTGAAGTTATTTTAAATATGGTTCACGACGACCATTACAATTACATTGATCGTCTTGATCTCAAACATGCCGAAATGTGGAATTCATTTTTAAACGGAAAGCTACAATCTAAATATATTTTGAAAGAATTAGCTACTGAAAAAGAAAACATAAAAGCCAACTACACTCAAATGATACACAAAGTAAATAGAGGTTGGTATTAGTATTTTTATCTGGTCGACCATCGAAATAGCCACTCTAAAAACAACATACAACCCGTTCATAGGAATTAAAAAACATTGGCTTGCAGCATACATGCTAATTCTAAATTTAGCGCTTGTTATCGTAGCAAAGAAGATGTAAAGTTCCCTTTTTCAATATTTAAGTGTATTTCCTATTAACGGAGTGTCTGCAAAGAAAGGATATTATGAAAATTAACTTAAATAAGCCTGCTCGTGTTTCAAAGTCATCTCTTTTAACAGAAGAAAGTAGAAAAACTTCTCATGAAAGAAACGGTTCGATAAATGAAGATATAAAGTATAGGATTTATTCGACCCTATTTGGTGTAGTCCTTATAGGAGCTATTTTAGGCATTATTTGGGCTGGTGTTGCTATGTTTTCCACAGCAACTACCCTGCTATCTTCTAAAATAGAAGCAACTGCGATAAAAGAACCGGTTGATCCTTCACCGGTTATTCCTTCAGATACCGAAGAAGTTATTGATTCATTTATGGATGTAGGCGATAAAGTCGAAATCAAACAGATTCAATATATTCACTATCAATATGGATATAGAGATTATTATTTAATTGGATTAACCAAGAAAAAAGTATTAGATTGGTACGAAATATATCCAGAAGAAGTTATTTATGATGCTGATAAAGTATCTTACATTGAAAGAAAAAAAGATAATATCGGAACATTAAGCAATTCCATAACTTATGTTATTCATTTGACAGATCAATTTCCAATGATCATTTCGCATGTTGCTAACAACGATTAACTATTATTCCGACTATGAGGAGACCCATAATGAACCCGACTTTTATAAATGCACTGTCTACACTAGAGCAGGAGCATAATATTTCAAAACTACATTTAATAAAAGCGATTGAAAAAGCATTACTAGCTAGTTACAAGAAAAAATATAATACGGATGCGAATGTAGAGATCGTTATCGACTCTGTTACTGGAACTATACGAATAGTTCTCAAAAAACTAGTTGTGGATGAAATCCTAGATGAGCGTTTAGAAATTACTATTGATGAAGCTCGTTCGATTAATCCTATTTGCGAATTAGATGACTACATTGAAGTAGAAATAGAACCTGCTAATTTTGGAAGAATGGCTATCAACGTGGCTAAACAAGTAATAACAGAACAAATCAAAGCAGCTCAAAATAACAATCTACAATCCCTGTATGTAGATAAAGATGACTCTCTTATGAAAGGCACTATTATTGGCCAAGACCCATTTAACTACTATGTTCAATTAGATACTACTGAAGCGATTCTTCCTAAAAACGAAACTATGCGATCAGACCAATTTTCTCTGAATCAAGAAGTAGTTGCTTACATGGTAGGTTTTGAGAATCATTCCAAGAAAGGCAACATTCTTCTTTCTCGTAATCACCCTGGATATTTAAAGAAAATATTAGAACTCCATATTCCTGGAATTGCAAATGGAGCGATTCAGATTCAATCGATTGCGCGTGAAGCTGGATATCGATCTAAAGTGGCTGTAACTACATCTCATCCTGATTTTATCGGTCGTGTAATCGAGGCTTGTGTGGGCGATAAAGATTCAAAAGGAGCCTTAATTCGAGAAGTTATCAGTCATCTTGGATCTGAAAAACTCGATATTATTGAATGGTTTGAGGAACCAGAACAGTATATCCAATCTGCGTTAAATCCTGCTCAAGTCATCAGAGTCGATGTCTTAGATGAAGAAAATGCTAGAGTGATTGTTCATGAAAACCAGTTAACATTAGCGATTGGTATTAAAGGACAAAACGTTAGGCTTGCTGCAAGACTAACTGGGTACAAAATTGATCTTTATTCTGAGACCTCTGCTCTAGTAGCAGACCTAACGCATGATGAATAAACAATGGGTTGAATCTAGTAAAAAACTTATGTTTGTAGGTCTTTTCTTGGTTAAATCAGCATTGATTATTAGCTTGTTCTGGCTATTCAATAAAGGGATTGGTGGATTTTTCGCGCAGATCGGATCAGTACTCGGTAATTTCCTTTTATTTCAGGTCATTGTTTCTTCTTTTTTGTACAAACATAAAGCTAATTTTATTTTAGATATTATAGAAACAAGAGATTTTGATAAAGAAGTAGATCGACAAACGTTCATGAAAACAGCAGTTGTGGGTGCTCTCTATGCGCTAGTTGCTTCATTGCTCTTAATTGTACCTTTGTATAATGACTCTAATCTTGTAGAATACTCTATTTACTTGATTTGCTTTATTTATATCGTAATTTTCCATATGATAAACTTGAAGCATAAACGTGAAATGCGTAGCTTACAGCAAGAATGTTATAAGCTAAGTCAATCTGCACGTTAAAGGAGAGTATTATGCCTACCAACAATATAGTTCCGTTACAGGAACGAATGGGTCTGAGTGAACGTAATATTATGTATTTGTTAGTATTTCGAGAATTAGCTGTAGCTTCTAATTTTCCAAATGCAATATATCAATCTATTAAAAATGAACTTCAATATATTAATCGTGGTAAAGCGCAATCTTATTTGTATGCTGTAGTCGATGAAATGGCAAATTTCGGCTGGATCGAAATTATTGAAACGCAAGGTACAAAAAAATACTATCGCATTACATCTTCAGGTCATCAAAAAGTAGAGAATTTCCGTATCCTCTTTTTACAGTCTATTGTTAATATCAAATCAGTTGCTCAACATTTTTATGATTTAATTAGTGGGGGTACGCCATCTGCACCGGTGATGCTTACTCCCAGCGAAAAGAAGATTTTTAATCGGTTGGTCAATGTAAGACATTTAACTACGTATTTAATATTATCGATGCTAAGCGAATCTTCTAACTCCCATCTAACCGGTAAACAATTGTGGGACTTAATCGGTCAACGTCATCTCTGGCAACCTGGAGACAAGTACATTTATGAAATCACACGAATGATGGAAGAAGACAAGCATTTTATTGCTGGAGAGTGGACGAACCATCGTAGATCTGCCTACTTATATCATATTACAGAGACAGGTACATTAGCGATCAATTACGAAGCTCAACAAAGTCTCCATTACTTAATAGAGATTATACGATATGCTACTTACTTGATCTTATTATTTCCTAGCCCTAAGTGAAAGGTGATCCAAATGAAAGCATTAAACTTTACTCTGTCTTTGTTTAAAAAATATAATATGGATTTCAAATTGTCTGAAGCTCAACAGGATGATCTTCATAAAGCAACAATCATTAAAGTTTCTCACCAAGATGTGCAACGAGGGCATATTGAATCTTATCTTAAAAAGATTCATTCTTTAGAAAAGAAGAAAAAAAATACAGTTACCACATTGATTATTATTTTTGAAGGCTACGAAGATGTGCATTTAAAAATTTTCAATGTTCCCGAACTTAAACAATGGATTCGAAAGTTATATATTGTAAAACCGAATCTATTTTATTACTTAAGAAATCATTCTGATCATTATGTTCATGATATCTTAATGTGTTTGGTTGAAGCGAATCCTTCTTTTTTACCAACTCAATTTAAAAAGTATGCCAACCCTAGTTTACTTGTACATGGTGCTGATGCGATACCTACGATTGAAAAAATTGCCGATAAACTTGTGCAGTTTTCGATAAAAAGAAAACACAGTTCTCAAGAGATATTTTCTATCGTTATCAATTTTCTTGCTGCAACCGAATATGAAGGTCATGTCGAAGGAAATAAAATCAGACTAGAGTATTAGTACAGTTTAAGTATAAGCCCTAATCAAATTGCTTATTAGGTAAAGATAGCTTTACAACAATTGATCACTACACTCCAAAAGTTTTGTGATCTTGCTGATAGAATAAGAACGCAAATCTCTATTTTGAGGAGTCCCTATGAATTTAGAAAAGTTATTATGTTTATATTCGTTTATTAGAACTTATTTACGCTTCTATTTATTGGTTTGTATGATTTTTTCTTTCTCTTTTGTAGCCTACTATTCATATATTGAAAAAGAATCCTTTACTATAAGTCTGCTTTTAATACTATTTCATTTATTTAACGCAACATATACATTTCTTCTTTATATGAGATTATCGACTGGAGTTCCATTTCGTTATCCTTTCAAAACCTTCACCCTTGTTCCTATACTTCTTCTCTTTCCTATTTTTCTGGATCATATGTCTCATTCAACATCGGAACATATGACTATGTGGCTTATAGCTACTTTCTCCGCATTTCTTGTGATTATTTTGGTATGTTATATGATTAAACGGCTGCTTGTAAAAGTGATAAAATATAAATTGGAGGAATACTCATGAAATACAATGAAGAAAATGAGAAACAAAGACAACAGGAATATCAAATAATAAGTATGAATATCTCTTTTTTCAAACAACTTTTTGCACAACCTCGTAAATACGGTGGTCGTAATGAAAATCCAATATTACTTTCACCTAAAAATCAATAAACATCAGAAGATATATATACCTAATATTGAGATTTATAACAACTGACAGATTGCTTAAACTTATAAAAATAGTATAATTATATGTAATTGAATTTAATCAAAGCGAAGCACGCTTTCTCTAATCTATTAGAGGAAGTGTGCTTTTTTTGCTTTTAGCATAGGAGAGGTCGAGATGAAATTAATTATTGCTGAGAAAAAGGATCAAGCGGTTCGATTAGCTTCTCCTTTTCGCCAGAAAACTCAAGGTACGGGGTATATCGAGGTATTGCCAAATGACCATTTCCCCAAAGGAGCCTATTTTGCATGGGCATCCGGTCACTTGGTCAGCTTACAAGATCCAGAGGACTACTATGAGAATTGGAAGTCATGGAACTTAGAAACATTACCTATGTTGCCCGAAGCTTTCAAGCTAAAGCCTACAAAAGAGAAAGCAGCTGCCTTCAAAAATCTACAAAAACTTTTGAAAAACCCTTCATTTACAGAGGTTATTAACGCCTGTGACCCTGGTCGTGAAGGAGAGGCTATCTTTACTTATATTTATTTATTAAGTGGCTCTAAAAAGCCTACTAAACGGTTATGGACATCTTCCTTAACATCCGATGCTGTCGTCAAAGCTTTTAGCAATTTGTTAGCAGGCGAAGCCAAAAAAAGTCTGTACCATGAAGCTTTTGCACGGGCTTGTGCAGATTGGCTAATCGGAATGAATACTTCTAGAGCATATACACTTCTTCTTCAAAAATCTCAAATAGATAAGAGCCAGAAATTTAATTTTTCTACCGGTCGCGTACAGACTCCTTTGCTGTCATTGATTGTTGAACGAGAACAAGCTATCGATCAATTTGTTTCAACACCTTACTGGGATTTATATGCCGATTTTAATATGAATGGTAAAGAGTATAGAGGTAAATGGTTTGCTGGTGAAACGGATCGAATTTTAGAAAAAAACAAAGCAGAAGCACTTGCTACGTGGTGTTTAAATAAGCCTGCCGTCATTAAGAATATGGTTGTAGAAGATAAGAGTGTACCCGCTCCGCAATTATATGACCTTTCCACACTTCAAAAAAAAGCTAATGTGCTATATCAACTTAGCCCTGCTGAAGTCACGAGTGCTTGTCAAAAATTATATGATGCAGGTTATCAAAGTTATCCACGATCGGACTCAAAATATGTGAATCCGTCTGAAGCTGAACAGTTTCCATTAATTCTGGATCAATTGAGTAAATTGTTACCTTATCAATCCTTTTTCCCACTACCAGTAGATAGCATTTTGATGAACAAGCGTTATGTAGATTCTAGCAAAATCGGGGAACACTATGCTATTATCCCGACTACCTTAGTACCCGATTTAAATAAGCTCTCAAAAGAAGAGGGCTTAATTTATGATCTAGTTGTAAAATCTTTAATCGCTGCACACTATGATGATCAAAAAGTACAGCACACGTCAATTCTTACTTATATTAAACAAGATAATGTTGAGTTTTCTTTCATGACTAGAGGGAAAATTATACTTAAACCTGGATGGAAAAAAGTAATTCAGAACGTTGACCAGGATAACCAAGATATAGTATTACCGAATGTAGTTGTAGGAGAACAAGGATTGGCTTCGTGTACAGAAGCAAAAGAATGTTGGACATCTCCTCCTAAACGATACACCCAAGGTGATTTGATACCGCTGATGAAAAATGCAGGGAATACAATTACTGATAAAAACCTAAAAAAAGTGATGAAAAAAAATAATGGATTAGGTACAGAAGCTACGCGTGCATCTATTATCCAAAGATTAACCAATCAGGAGTACATTATCGTCAAAAAAAATCTAGTTTATCCTACACCGAAGGCATTAACTTTAATTAAAGCGATCGGTCATGCTTCTCCGTTAACATCTGCTGAAACAACAGCTAAGTGGGAAGAATATCTGTCTGGCATTGGAGAAGGCAAATATACGTATACCAGCTTTATTGATAGAGCGAAAGAACTCACTCAAAAACTAGTATACGATGCGACTCAGCGGATCGGGCAATTGGAGCCATCAGAGTTGCAAGTTATTGATAAAAAGCAGTCTACTACAAATCAACCCGTTAAGGTTCCAAAACCGCAGTCTTCTGTATCCAAACCAACGTCTTCAGCTAAAACTACCAAATCTGAAGAGGTGAAGCCTAGTATACCTAATTCTCAGACTAAGGCTAGTCCAGAAAAGCAAATTCAGAAGACAGTTCCTGTAGCCATTCAAGTAAATACTCCTAAAGCGATATCTGCTACCGTCGCTTCACCAGTAGCGACAACCCCTAGAGTAAGAAGCACCAGTACTACCGGGACAGCAGAAAGCTTAGGAGCTTGTAAAAAGTGTGGTCATCCTGTAGTTGATCGTGGTAATTTTTTTGGTTGTGTCCAGCTAGAGGACAATTTATGCGATTTCCGGATCAGTAAGAAAATTAAAGGTGTTGTAATCGAAGCAGAAACGATTACTGATTTATTAGCAAAAGGAAAATCCAAGTTAATCGAAGGGTTTTTAAATGCTCCAGCTGGTACATTCAATGCTTTTTTAACTTTTAATGATTCAGGGAAATTATCTTTTCAAAGTCCTCCTAAACTTGAGGCGTTGTTTCCTTTGAATTTACTCCAAGAATCTAAACACAAAAATATACTCACTAGCGATCAACGTGAAGTCATCAATATGATTGAAAAAGAATCTTTGAATTTGAAACTTGGCTGTAAAGTAGTTAGAGCCGTTTTTGGCCCCAAAGTGATTCGCTACGAAATCGAACCGGATGAAGGGCTGAATATCTCTTCTTTCAGACGTTACAAAGATAATTTTCAGTTAGCGCTTCAGGCAAAACAAATTACGGTGTATACACCTATACCAGGAGAGAGATATGTAGGTATTGAAATTCCTAACCCTAATCCATATGTAGTGAGTCTGAATACACTTTTGAATACGAAAGAATTTTTAACATCTCTTCTGAAACTGTTTATTCCTATCGGTATGGATCAAATGGGAAATGTGATTTATGGAAATATTGCTAAGATGCCTCATTTACTTGTAGCTGGAGCAACCGACTCAGGTAAATCGGTAGGTCTCAATACTATTGTTATTAGTTTACTTGCTCGGTGTTCGCCTTCTGAACTAAAAATTATCTTTATTGATCCTAAGCAAGTCGAGTTTAGTCAGTATGCCAATCTTCCTCATTTGTACCGACCGATCATTAAAGATGCCAAAGAGGGCATAGATGCCTTAGACAAATTAGTGAATGAAATGAATATGCGCTATAAGCTTTTAGATCAAGCTAAAGTCAAAAATATAGATAGCTACAATGAGAAAAGACTCATCAATCCAAGTCTTCCTGCTATGCCGTATATTGTGGTGTTTATAGACGAATTACGAGATCTAATGGAAAACTCAGCATCTAAAGTGGAATCAAGTATTGCTTCTTTAGCAAGTATGGCAAGAGCTGCTGGTATCCATTTGATTATAGCCACTCAGCGTCCTTCTAAAGAGGTGGTTTCACCAATTATCAAAGCCAACCTACCCGTTCGTATTGCATTCTCTGTAGCCAGTATCCATGACTCTAGAGTGATTTTGGGTGAAGGTGGAGCAGAAGAACTATTAGGATCTGGAGATATGTTTTATGCACCAAAAAGTGGTCCAAAAATTCGTGCCGTTTCAGCCTATGTCTCTGATCAAGAAATCGAAAACATCGTAACGTATCTGTGTGATCGATATCGTGAATAAAATGACCCCTCTAAAATTTTGCGCTCTTTTTATTGCTATTGAATAATAATGTTATGACACTAATACCAATAAAAGGAGTGAATTCAATGATTACCGGCAATGCAGTTATCAAGCAGCTTCTGAAAGAATGCGGGCTAGAACAGGAGCAAGTGAATTGGCATTCCATGACTGAAGCTGAAGGCGATATTATTTTAGCTGAATTGTATTTGATGTGTAGAGCTGCATTAACTTCTAATATTCCTTTACGAAATCGAGCTAAAGTGGCTTCTTGCTTTTACAGTAATGTGGTTAGTCGTCGTTTACATGTATTTGTCTCTAAGCAGGCAACATATGATTTAACTTTATAGTCTGTTTATTTAAATCTAAAAGAAAACTCGCTCGATCTATCGTTTGATTTCAAATTTATTGTATAGGTAAGCATACAAAGATATCTATATAATATTTGATGAAAAAATTAAAATAATAAAAAAGATGTATAGACTTATTTTTATAAGTTTATACATCTTTTTTTTATTGATCCTTTGTCATGAAGTCATCTCCATTTTATTTAAAATGACCTTATCAATTTTGATAACCTTTGTTTGGTAACAGTTAATAAAGGCATCAACTACTGTTTCATCAAACTGTGTACCCGCATTCGATTTTAATTGTTCTAGCGCTGCTTCAGGAGATAAAGCTGGACTATAGCTCCTAGATGTAGTCATCGCATCAAAAGCATCACATACCGAAATAATACGAGCTGCTAGGGGAATTTCATTACCTACTAATCCAGAAGGATAACCACTACCATCAAAGCGTTCATGATGATGTAAAATACTTTTATCAATTCCTCGAATACAAAGTTCTCGAATACCCGAAATGATATCATAGCCTTGGGTCGGATGAAGCATAATTGATTCAAATTCTTTGTCCGACAATTTACCTGGCTTTAATAGAATATCTTCAGGCGTTCCGATTTTACCGATATCGTGTAATAATGCTCCAATTTCAATGTTTTGGATCTCAGAAGCAGAAAGGTTTAGTTTAAGTGCTACTTTACGAGCATAGTTTTGAACATTACGGCAATGCAACGCCGTATATGGATCTCTGGTAAATAAAGCTTTTGCTAACGAATCAATGGTTTCTGAACTACTAATATTAGACATATTAACTCCCTTTATAGTCATATTATTTTATTATGGATATATTATTTGTATGCAAAAAAAGCACCACACAGCTATGTAAACATAGCTAGAGTGGTGCTTCCACGGTTAGTATTATATTATAATTCAGTATAACAGATTTGATAAGTAAAGCAAAAGTATAAATTACCTATTTTGTATGTGCCAATGGTAAGAGAATCATTATGAACGCATATAATGATTTATTTTCCAGAAATTACATTGACATATTTAACGTATTTATTCATAATAAACTTAAATGAATAAACAACAGAGGAAGCACCTCTAATCATCTATGATGAGGTGCTTCCTGTATGCTTAAAAGAGCTAATTGGAATTTTCCAATTAGCTCTTTTTTTATTTTCATATGGGAGTGAGAGGTAGTGTTAATCAAAAAAATTGAACTAATAATTTTAAATGCCATTAACGATGATACAAGAACGATTAAAACAATCGAACAAAAAACGGGTATTGCCTACAACACGGTAAAATTCCACTTACGTAAAATGACAGAAGTAAATCTGATCCACGGTGTTGATAAAAAATACGAAGTACTTGTAAATGATTTAATAGTAGCATCAGACAGTGAGGTGAGAAAAGAAAGGAAATTATTAATTAAACAACATCCACCTAAAGCGTTTCATGATCTTAAACAAGAAGAACTTGAAGAACTCGTTTATTTCGTAACTATGCAATTCAAAGCAGGCATATCTCGTCAAAAAGTCTTTTTAAAACTGGTAGCTCAAGGTTGGAAAATTTTAAAATGGGAATTTCTAGTGTTTATAGATATGCATAAAATCCCTAATCATTATTCATTAGATGATACAGAACAAGGGAATTGAAGCTTTAGAAAGAATTAAATGATTTTAACCATTGGTAAATAAATATCATGTTTCAAAACCTAAAAGTGTGGAACAAGATTTTAGGAAATCAGACCTGAGAATCATTATTTTACTCAAAAAACGCCTATTTCAGACAGGAAATCGGACATTTCGAGCATTTTCTATTTATTCGGATCCAATATTTTGTTATATTAGGCGCATGTAGAAAGAACTATAAAATTAATGGAGAGATGTTAATATGAGTACTTTAGATGTTACAAATACCCCTAATCGTTCGGATGCACAAATGATAACTCCAGCCTTAAATGCTGGAAGCAATAATACAAAACTTTTTCAGCAAATCAAAGCAGAACTACTTGCTTTTGAGTCTACAAAAATGATGGCTACTTTAGCGAAACATGAAAGAAAATTCTTTGTACGAAATAATCAACTTCATATTTCTTACAATCAGATCTCAATACCTTTAGGCATTACGACAAGCGTAGCTGTTGAAAAAGAGAATCCAGATAGCAATACTGAATTAGTAGGATTAGATCGTAAAAAATTAAAAACATATCTGATTTTGATTGAAAATACTCTTACTAATATTGATCCGATAGATTATGGTGAAATTACGTTAGGTTATGAAATCCAAGAAGATGGATCAGTGAATGGAAACATTCTTATACAAACCCAGGTTAACCATTCACGATTATAAAAATTTCTAGAAGATCACATTTTAAATAAATTTAGATAATTGATCTAAAGCTAGATTGTAGTTTTTTCTGGTCAGAGGTATATCTTCTTCTACGTCTTGAAGATTTATCTGAAATGCTTTTTTGGTCGAACGTGAGAATTCATCTGTACAGATCATCTGGATATAATTTAGATTAATTAAAAAACTGCGATGAGAAAAAATAATCGCATCGCTACTTTTTTCCTTAATCTCTTTTAAATTGGAAGTAGTCTCAATCACTTGTCCAGAACTAAGATGGACTAATGATTTAGTTCTTGATGATTTGTTTCTCTCTACATATACTATTTGGTTCTCATCGATCATTCTTACTTGATGATCAACGACCAATTGAATCATATGTTTTTCCACAATGCTGTAAGATTTAACAACTTTATTCATGTGTATTTGAGCTTTGGCTTTAGCCAAAGCTTTTTTTAATCGTTCTGGATCATACGGCTTAGTTATATAATCAATAGTATCTAACTCAAAGCCAGCTAGTAGATGTTTTGTATCTACTGATCCTGTCGTAAATATTAGCTGCAATAGCGGATTTGATCCATCTGCTATCACTTGTTTTACTGCTGATATACCATCTAACTTTTGCAATCCTATATCAAGTAGTAAAATATCCGGTTGGTGTATTTTTGCCTCTTCAATAAGTTTTAATCCGGATTTTACTGTTTTACAAACAATATACCCTTCTCCTGTAACTATCTCTTCCAATACTGAGAGTTGGAATGGTTCATCTTCTGCGATTAGAACTTTATATCTTTGTTGATCCAACTTGTTCACGTCCTCAATTCAATAATATTCCTGATTATACTCTTAGATTTCCAAATCTATCTGATTAAAAACTATGCAAATTTTTAGGAAATACTGTTAATTAATAATGACTATTTTATTATCTTGCATAAAATCCTTTTACTGTAGGATTACATATGAATTATGTAATGGTACAAAAATAAAGCAATATGTATCAAACTGTAAGTATTAGAATAGCAGATATCATTATAAAGGGATTTGATGCTATTTAAAATATTATATATTGTGAAATCAACTTGTATTTGTAAATTATGTCGTTTCTCGATAGTTATTTTAATTTTTTTTTATAAAAAGTCGATAATAATAGTTATAGTTTGTAGGAAATAGAGATTTATGTAGATGTGATTCCAAATTTAAGGTATTTATAAATTGACGATCTTTTTTTTAGAATCTATACTTAATTAGTAAGCTTCGTCCTAAAAATCCAGCCATTGCTAAAAAAGGAGAATGGTACATTGACTATTGAGTTGTCTATTGAAAATGTAATTCGTTCATATATACAAAAAAAACAGATAACGCTTAAAGATCTGGCAGAGCAAACCAATATCAATAGAGGAAATATGTCAGCTGCAATCAATCGCAACTCTAAAAAAATCCTTTCCATTCCGCAGCTAGATTCCCTCACAGAAGTAGTAGGTTTTCCAAAGGGCGCATTGTATGATGCTTTTTTTAAAGATTTCAAAGTATCTAAAATTGATATGAGACGAACACGTAAATTTATTTTAGCTTGTGCTGATTTAAAACGACTCGATCTTATCAACCAAATTATTGAATTTTGCTATGAAGACAGGAAATTTATCACGAATGCTTTTGAAATAGCTGAAGAACTTTATAACCTAGAATTCAAAGATTCGGCTAGTATATTATATAACTCTGTTGTTAAGTATGAATTTAACGCTAATTCAGATAGACTTTCGATCAGTTACTATCGTCTTTTTATTATTCACAAAGATGACACTGAACTGGGCTTTAAATACGCTAGTCAATTTTATCCTTATCGATTGAAACTACCCTTAGATTTGAAGCTGGATGGTATAGTCGCACTTGCTTATGCTTATGGTGTACAAAATAAATGGTCAGATGTAGATATTCTTTCAGAAGAGTTACGGGTTCTTACTCAAACTATATATGACCAGGAATTGTATAAAGATGATGACTTCTTGCCGGCACGTCCCTTTGTCTATTACTTTGGGCAAAGCTATCTTATGAGAGAGAGCATGTTTGAATTTTATAAAGAGTATGAGAAGGCTCTTTTATGGAATGAAAAATACCGCGATCTGAGTTGGTTTAAAGATTTAGATGAAAAAGGAAAAGAGCAGGTTGAACTTTATACGCATTTTGCGGAGGCTAACTTGAAAGCAATTCATTTAAAAATGGGGGATGAGTCAGTTGTACCGGACTACTACGACTCCTTAAAAAATGACCCAACTGAAATGACGTTTGGGATCGCTAATATTCTGGAAGCTGCTAATAAGTATAAATTTAATATTGATAACATATTAGCAGATTATGAAGAATTCTCTCAAAAAACTTACGTCGAGAAAAATGAGAGCAAAAAATATACTAAACTTTTTATGATCCAACATCAAGCAAATTTAGACTACCAATATGCTATTTACTTATTCAATTCGAATAATCATTCACCTGGAATAAAAAAACTTTTGCAGAGTTTGCATAATTCGGTTACTATTTCTAATATAACCACTGCGTTTGATTGTGTTTTAGTATTCAATGGTTATAGAGAATATGCTACTAAAGAGCAAATTATTGAATTTAACAACATATGTAAAGGGGCTCTCACCAGATGAAAGAAAAGCTTTATAAAATTTCTTTAAAACTTATGATTGTAGTACTTGTAACCTACAAAGCAAATGAAATTTTAACAACAATGGGACATGGATTCGGAACCTAAAACAAATGCTCTGGGATAACCCAGAGCATTTTTTAATTATTTACGCATCATTTTATATAATCTATTCTCATTATTCATTAAAGATTATTTTAAAATAAGGGAGAGATACAATTGGCAATTGCTGAACCAGGAGGACCAACCACTCAAGCAGGTATTTCTTATCAAAATTCTATTGCAGCATTGACTATAGGCAAAATGTTAAATCCTATTTTAGATTCTAGTTCTAAAAGAATTCTTGAAGTACGAGTTGAAGCACCAAAAGAAGTAGACGATATGGTAGTTACACATTACGACGGTTCTGTACATTATACTCAAGCAAAAGAAGCTATAGAAAAAAAATCCGATGTAAAAAGTGAATGGGGAAAAGTCTGGGTAGCTTTTGAACTTCAATATAAAAAAAGTGAATTTCAAGTTGGAATAGATAAATTATGTTTGGTAACTGATGTAATGCATACATTTCTTGAACAAACTAAAACTATAGCATCACGAGCTAATTACTTTCAAAGTGTAGATGAATGGAAGAATGGTCTAGGTGTCGCGTATACCAAATTACTTACTCACATAAAACAATTTTTATCAGAAGAACTCAGAGAAAATGAAGAAGAATTATGGAGATTTTTTTCGAGTATCTTAATTCAGAAATTTTCTGAAGTCGATATCGATTTGATGCTTTATACTTATATGCCAGATTCAAACCAAACTGTTGAACTTTTATTTGAATCTTTAGTTGGCAAAGTATCGCGTGAGGCTAAACGACGTACATCGTACACAAGAGAAAGTCTGATTCCTTGGTTAGAAAAAAATAACATTAGAATTGCCAATTCAGTACCATTGGAATTATTACGCTCTTCTATATATGCTTGTAGTTCAACTTTAAGGTATCAAAAAAATACACTAGTAAAAATAAATCAATATCTTCCTAGAAGCACTTCCAACGAAATAACAGAATGGCTCCTGGATCATGAAAATCAAAACTCTATTGGCATTTTATTAGATCAAGCTGGTTCAGGTAAAACAGTTGTAATGCAAGAAGTTCTTTTAGAGTTAGAAAGTAAAAATCAAAATGTTATAGCTATAAAGGCAGATCAACAACTTACAAATGTAAACACTTTTGAAGATGTTATAAAGCAATTAGACTTACCTACTAGTCTAGAAAAAATAGCTAGTACTTTTTCAAATGATAATGGTCTAATTGTAATTATTGATCAATTAGATGCACTCTCATTATCTATGGCACATGACGAATCTGCTTTAAACCTTACACTTGATCTAATATTCCGATTACATGCAATACCCAAAATCCGTATATTGATCAGTTGTCGTAATTTTGATTATGAGAGCGATCCTAGATTTAGCAATTTAGAAAACAATAAAAAATTTCATTTATCTCCATTTTCTGATAAAGATATTGAAACTGTTTTGCTGAGAATAGGCTTTAATTATCATCAACTTTCTTCTCAATCAAAGGAACTATTAAAAATCCCGTTACATTTAAACCTTTTTATATTGGCTTACAATGTAAACGACAATAATTCAAGATCACAACTAAATCAATTTTCTACTTTGCAAGAGCTATATCAAATTGTTTGGAACTCTGTAGTTATGAAAAAAAATCAACATGCACCTTCAGAACAAGAACGTGCAGAAGTTCTATTTTCCATGACAAAATCAATGAATCAAAACCAAAAAGTAACAGTTAGGAAATCAGTAGTTACTCAATTTGAAAGTGGTAAGTTAATTATCGCTTTAGATTGGCTATTAAGTGAAGGCATAATTATAGAAGAAAAAGAAAGTTTGAGTTTTTTTCACCAAACTTTTTTCGATTATTGTTATGCTAGAAATTTTTTGGATGAAGGATATGCTTTAGATCAGGTGTTGTTAGACTCTCCTCAAGGCTTATTTCAGCGTCCACAGATAACTCATATTTTATCTTATCTACGTAATGGAGAAGATGAGAAAATGTATGCGATGCAGCTTCAATCACTTTTATTTTCAGATAACCTACGTTACCATTTGAAAGATCATTTGCACCATTGGCTCTCAAGTATCCATACACTCAAAGAATTTGAAGAGGTGTTGTTAGAAAGATTATTCTTAGATAAAAGTCTCCAGATTAAATTTTTGCAAATTTCAGCAACTAATATTGGATGGTTTGAATACTGGAAAAATAGTCATACGCTGAATAACTTCCTTTTGAGTAAAGATCCGAAAGAACAATTCACAGCTTTAAATTATCTTTCTACTATGATAACGTTACAAACTAATGAAGTTATTGAGTTTATAAAACCTCTATATTCTACACATCCTTCTTTGAAAGAATTGATTAAGCGAATAATGTTACAAAATGAACAATGGGAAGCTTTAGAAGCAAGACATTTTTTAGAAACTATTATGTTAACAATGAAATTTAAAGAACTACAGAATTTCCCTATACACTTTTCTTGGCAACATTTAGCAAGATTTGATTCTAAAATGACCTGTCGTATGCTTCTTCATTTTATGAGTCAAATAACATATGAATATAAAAAAGAAAAAAAAGAATTTGAGGAGAAAAAAGAGCTTCTTGATCCTATTGCATATTTACATTTCCCATCTTTAAAAGAAAAATTAAACGAGATTGATTCTTATCAGATCAGTGAAGCAATTCCTATAATTATTGATGAATCACTACACTATTTTGTAGAAACTTTGATTCAGTGGTTTTTAGAAATAGCTCAAATTACTAGCGAATCCATATACAACGTTAAGACAAATTTTTTGAGCGATGAAATTTTTAGAGACTGGTATGATCAACAACTCGTTCAGCTTGATTACGTAATCAAAAAGGAATTTATAAATGCTTTAATAAAACTATCAAAGCAAGATCCAAACCATTTCCAATTGACGATGATTTCTTTAGCCAACCAGCCCTATGAATCATTTCAATTTGTTGTAGCTCATGTGTATCGTCAAGTTCCGGAAAGATATAATTCAGAGATTATTCAATTTTTAATAGAAGAGCCACGAAGATTATTAATAGGTGATGAATGTTACGAAAGTAGGCATTTAATTGAATCTGTTATCCCGTATGCTAAAAATGATGAATTGGACAAACTACAAACGACTGTATTAAATCACTTTCCCTTCAGATCTCTTGAAATTGATGGATATACTAGAAGAGAAAGATCAAAAAATGAACTTCAGTTTTTACTATCTTATATTAGAGAGTATGATAAAAATCAATTTATTATTTTAAAATCATTTCCATTTGATCAATTAAATCGTGATGTAAAAAAACGATTTATGGAACTTGAAAGGAAATATAAAAAATTAATTATAAAAAATAGCCCTCAACGAATTGAAGAATACAAGATTACTTCACCAATTATTCCACAATCTGTTCAAAAGATGTCAAATTCTCAATGGATTTTTGCTATGAAAAAATATGATAAGGATTTTAAACTTAA
>NZ_MDER01000082.1 GCF_001721045.1 Paenibacillus nuruki
CCAAGATGTCCTTCGGGGCATCTTTTTATTTTTTATAGATATAATATAACGATAAATGATATAAAATATTACATATAAATTTAATGAATTACCCATATTTAATGATTTGTTTACAATATAAAATACAGTCGTTACAAAAATTAATAAACTTGTTATTCACAAAAGTAAGTTATTTGTCGAAAAGTAGTATATAGACTTATAAAAATGTTTAACTAACCATGGTTTCGAGTATAAAAGGAGATTGTTCCTATTTTGTGAAGAAGGTACAGTTATGAGTATTGTTTCTTATAGAATAGAACACTTTGTACAACTATAATAAAGACAAAGATAAATATAGATGACGGACATTATGTACATTATATAGATGGGAGTCACGAGCAGAATGCAAATTGATGCAAAAGTGGCAAAACAATTAATTGAATTAAAATATTTGAATTCGTCTGGTGTGGGTAGTGCAGACCAAGTGACCGCTAATACCAGTGACAGCAATAAATTATTTGATATGATGTTACAACAAAATATTGGGAGTTCGACTGAATCGAAAGGTTCGAACTTGAGTGCGGTAAGCCTTGCAAGTGTTTTACCTTCTGCAACAAGTATTGGCGATGTGGATGCAAGCTCAGTTACAGGTAATACGTATGCAGCGAGTGGTGCAGGTCAAAGTGATCCGTGGTATCAATTTGATCAATTGGCTCCTGTCGATCCATCGACTTCAACAACAACGGCTAAAGTGAATACACCTCTTCCAGCTACAGGTACAGCAGGAATTGGCGGAGCAGATGCTGCTTCTGCAATTGATGCTACAGGCACGGGTGCTAGTAAGCCAACAGCGTATAATGATTTGATCAGTTCAGCCAGTAGCAAATACGGAATTTCAGAATCATTGATCAAAGCTGTGATTGATACAGAATCTTCGTTTAATCCTAATGCTGGTTCTTCTGCGGGTGCAAAAGGATTAATGCAATTGATGGATGGTACAGCAGCTGGCTTGGGAGTGAGTAACTCTTTTGACCCGGCGCAAAATATAGATGGTGGTACTAAATACTTGTCTTATCAGATCAAGCGTTATGATGGTAATGTGAAAACAGCGTTAGCTGCTTATAATGCAGGACCCGGTCGACTACAACGTTTAGGTATCTCCAATGATGAAGAATTGATGGCGAAATTAAGCCAATTGCCAAAAGAAACACAACGCTATATTGGCAAGATTGAAAATGCACAAGCCAAATACGAATTATAATCATAATTAACGTTCATAGTACCTAAGTACATGGTATAATAGTACACGAACGTTTTAGCGATACAGAGATTTGATCATCATATAGAGTCAGATTGTTCCATATGAGATAGATCAAAAAGCGGAGCGTAGGTTCCGTTTTTTGATCTTTTTTTAATGGATAGAAAATATAAATGTACAGGAAAAGGAGGATACAGAAACGATGAAATATTTTGATTATGCAGCAACCACTCCTCCTTATCCTGAAGTGATACAATCGATGGCTGAAATTATGCAAAAGCATTTTGGTAATCCATCTTCTTTACATCAATATGGAGAAGAAGCTGATCGATTGGTTCGACATGCCAAAGAAGTGACAGCTCAGATTCTTGGAGTCAAGCCAAGCGAAATCATTTGGACATCAGGAGCTACAGAAAGTAATAACTTTGCGCTTAAAGGAGCCGCTATGCGAGGCGGACGTACACAAGGACATATTATTACCACGCGGATCGAACATCCTTCTGTGTATGAATGTTGTCGTCAATTAGAGCAGATCGGATTTGATGTTAGTTATATTGATCCTGCGTCAGATGGTATTGTGCGTGTAGAAGATATTCAGAATGCTTTACGACCAGATACTATTATTGTCAGTATAATGCATGTGAATAACGAGACAGGTGCTATCCAGCCGATTCAACAACTAGCCGATTGGCTCAAAAAAGTACAATCGCGTACATTGATTCATGTCGATGGAGTCCAAGGATTCGGTAAATTACCTGTAAATATCGCACAATGGAATATTGATCTATATAGCTTATCTGCTCATAAATTAAGAGGTCCTAAAGGAACTGGCTTATTATATGTTAAACAAGGGACTGAATTGTTCCCGTTGCTTGCAGGTGGTGGACAAGAAAATGGATATCGCTCAGGAACTGAAAATGTCGCTGGCATTGTAGGGATGACCAAAGCGTTGCGTTTAGCATCCACAGAACAATCAGCATTGTCAGAACGCTTGCTAGTATGGAGTGAACAGTTAAAAATAGCGATTCAATCGATTGAAGGGTTAGTGTTAACGAATCCTTCAGTGTCTGCACGTCATATTGTTCATTTCAGCTACCCGGGGATGAAGTCTGAAGTAATATTGCATAGTCTAGAACAACAGGGTTGTATTGTATCTACACAGTCTGCTTGTTCTTCCCGTAAAGCTGAACCTAGTCGTGTATTGTTAGCGATGGGCGTTGAGCGAGAACATGCTGCAAGCGGTATACGGATCAGCTTAGGAGATCAACATACGAAGCAAGATATTGAACATTTGATTATAGCACTTCATCAGACTGTTACACAGCTTCGCCCATTGGAGAGGAGAACCCGTTAAGTATGCAAAATATAGATCGTTTGATTTTAAGATTAGGTGAAATGACACTCAAAGGAAAAAATAGATCCCGATTTGAAAAAACAATTTCAGAACATGTACGTGCAGTATTACGCCCTTATCCTAAAGCACATGTTCGCCGTGAATACGGTAGAATGTATGTCGAAACAGGTGGAGAATCTGTAGAAGCATTAATTCAAGTATTAAAAAATGTTTTTGGTATTATGGATATTATTCCAGTGAAGCAGACGTTGCCTCAATTGGATGATATTATTGCAGCCGCTGTAGAATTGATCGGTGAACAACAGATTGAGCAATTGACTACATTTAAAGTGTCTGTCAAAAGAGTTTGGAAAGAATTCCCTCATTCGTCACAAGACATGAATCATTTAGTCGGTTCACCTGTATTGCGTGCGTATCCTTTACTCAAAGTAGATGTAAGACAACCAGAGATTGAATTACGGGTAGAAATTCGTGATGGAGCCGCGTATATCTATAGTGAACTGATTCCGGCAGTAGGAGGATTTCCTCGGGGTAGCAATGGTAAAGCGATGTTGCTTCTTTCCGGCGGTATAGATAGCCCTGTAGCAGGATGGCAATCAATGCGTCGTGGACTGGAAGTCGAATGTATTCATTTTCATAGTTATCCATTTACCAGTGAACGTGCCAAAGAAAAAGTAGTCGATCTGACTCGTGTACTGGCTGGATATGCTGGAGTGGTCAAATTGCATGTAGTCCCTTTTACAGAGATACAGACCGCTTTTACCACAACAGGGCAAGATAATTTAATGATTACATTAATGCGCCGGGCAATGTTGCGAATCGCTACGAAGATCGCTGAACAGCAAAAAGGATTAGCCTTGATTACAGGCGAAAGCTTGGGTCAAGTAGCTAGTCAGACATTATCGAGTATGAACGCTATTGAGCGTGCAACAGAATTACCAATTTTGCGCCCTTTAGTGATGACTGGAAAAGATGAGATTATTCAGATAGCCAAAGAAATAGGCACGTACAATTTATCTATTTTGCCTTATGAAGATTGCTGTACATTATTTATACCAAAATCACCAACCACAAATCCTAATTTACGAATTATTGAAAAAGTAGAATCATTTTTGGAGTTAGAGCCTATGATTGAACGTGCAGTAGAGCAGACAGAATTAATGATTATTGAAGCGGGAAGTCCATTACAACTTGCATCAGCTACAATCAATGAGGACTGGTTCTAAGCGGAAACAGGTTAAATGACTTACATCTTCAGAATAGCCAAAAGTCAACCGATATAAATAGGGACAGATTGATGAAGGAGGAAGCTGGAATGACCAATCGTAATCAAGGGTTAATCGGACTTTTTGTTTTATTTGCAGGTTTGATTATCCTACTTGGCAAATTGGGCGTATTCAGTTTTATTGGTCACGTTTTTTGGCCACTTGCTATTCTTTTGCCTGGCATTGTATTGCAATTGCTGTATTTTAGCCGCAGTGCGCCTGCTATTGTATTGATTCCGGCTGGAATACTTACAGTATATGGAGTATTATTTTTCCTCTGTAATACATGGGGATGGGAGATAATGGCTCATTTATGGCCTGTTCTTATTTTGGGAATTGCGATAGGACTGTATGAGTATTATGTCTGTGCAGCTTCACCGGCTTCACGAAATGTTGGTTTTGTTTCTATTGTGCTTACTTGTTTATCAGTTATTCTGCTTATTTTCAGTTTATTAGGTACTTTAGGTTTTTATTTTATCGCTATGATCCTGATTCTATCTGGATTGTGGTTACTTGCTAGCCGTAGTAATTCAAAAACAGGTTGGTAATAAAATGCGAATTTGCTTGATTTATAGAAACAATGACGTATAATTATAATAAGCAAGATTATGGATGCCGATTTTTTGACCACCGTGTTAACAAATAGTAGAGCGTCGGCTTAGTTGACCGACGCTCCTTTTATGGAGAGGATTTGGAGAAATTTATGCAATCAAGAGAACAAATTCGCAATATCGCAATCATTGCCCACGTTGACCATGGTAAAACAACGTTAGTGGACAAATTGTTGCAACAGTCAGGTATTTTCCGGGATCACGAGACTTTACAGGAGCGTGCGATGGATTCCAATGATCTGGAGCGTGAACGCGGTATTACGATTCTTGCAAAAAATACAGCTATTACGTATAAAGACTATTTAATCAATATCGTGGATACACCAGGTCACGCCGACTTTGGTGGTGAAGTAGAACGTATCATGAAAATGGTAGACGGAGTACTTCTTATTGTTGATGCTTATGAAGGTTGTATGCCTCAGACTAAATTCGTTTTGCGTAAAGCATTGGAGCAAAATTTGACTCCTACTGTTGTCGTAAACAAAATTGACCGTCCGGCTGCTCGTCCTACAGAAGTTATTGATGAAGTATTAGATCTATTCATTGAACTTGGTGCAAATGATGAGCAATTGGAATTCCCGGTTGTTTATGCTTCAGCGTTGAATGGTACGTCTAGTCTTGATCCAGAAAAACAAGACGAAACGATGCAAGCAATGTATGAAACGATTATCGAACATATCCCTTCACCAAAAGAGAAAATTGATGAGCCATTGCAATTCTTGGTTACATTGATGGACTATAACGAATATTTGGGTCGTATTGCGGTAGGTCGTGTTAACCGTGGTGTTATCCGTCAAGGTCAATCGGTAACCGTTATTAACCGTGAAGGCCAAAAGAAAACAGCTCGTATCGAGAAGTTATTTGGTTTCCAAGGTCTAAAACGTATTGAGATTGAAGAAGCGGGTGCTGGTGATATTATTGCTATCGCTGGTATTAAAGACATCAACATCGGTGAAACGATTGCTGATCCACAACACCCAGAAGCATTGCCGGTTCTTAAAATTGATGAGCCTACATTGCAAATGACATTCCTTGTAAACAACAGTCCATTTGCTGGACGCGAAGGAAAATGGGTAACTTCCCGTCGTCTTCGTGACCGTTTGTTCAAAGAATTAGAAACAGATGTAAGTCTACGTGTAGACGAAACAGATAGCCCTGATGCTTATATCGTATCTGGTCGTGGTGAGCTTCACCTTGGGATCTTGATCGAGAACATGCGTCGTGAAGGTTATGAATTGCAAGTATCCAAACCAGAAGTTATCGTGCGCGAAATCGATGGTAAACGTATGGAGCCTATCGAGCATCTATTGATTGACTTGCCTGAAGAAAGCATGGGCGCAGTTATGGAGAGCTTGGGTTCACGTAAAGCTGAGATGGTAAACATGATTAACAACGGTAGTGGTCAAGTTCGTTTAGAATTCTTGATTCCTGCTCGTGGTTTGATCGGATACGGAACATACTTCCTAACATTGACTAAAGGTTACGGAATTATGAACCATTCCTTCGATAGCTATGGTCCAGTTGCTGCTGGTCAAGTTGGCGGACGTCATGAAGGCGTATTGGTTTCAAGCGAAAGTGGTTCTTCTACTTTGTATGGTATCTTGTCTGTTGAAGATCGCGGTACATTGTTCCTTGAGCCAGGTGCTGAAATCTACGAAGGTATGATCGTTGGTGAACATACACGTGATAACGATATTGTTGTTAACATTTGTAAAGAAAAACAATTAACTAACGTTCGTTCTGCGACTAAAGACGATACAGTCAAAATGAAAACTCCTCGTGGCTTCTCTCTTGAGCAAGCATTGGAATATTTGAATGAAGATGAGTATTGTGAAATCACTCCAAAATCAATTCGTATGCGTAAAAAGATTTTGAATAAGAGTGAGCGCGAACGTGCTGAAAAACAACGTAAATCTGCAATGCAATCTTAATATCATATATTGTTGGATAGACCACTGCGCTTAAGTACCTGTTTCAACAGGTTAAATACTGTTCTGAGATTCGGTCGCTAAGAAATAGATCGAATCTCTGCTACAGTACATGCCATTACATACTCTATGCAGAAGCGGAACGTATGATGAAGGCAACATAATTGAAGACTATAACTTCATTATCTAAAATGATGGAACAGGTGTTGAGAGCAATGAGTACGACAACAGGTGGACTTCCGCCGCGTGCAGGAACAAAAGCCAAAACACAAAAATCCGGTAATCCTAATCCCAAAAAAAAGCAAAAGAAAAAAGCAAGTGGCTTTAAGCGCTTTATGCAAATATTGCTTATTGTTATTCTTTTAGCTGTTGTTGGCGTGATGGCTTATGCCGGATATTTATATTATCAGGTTCAAGGTATGTTTGATGGAGTAGGTCCTAAAGACAATGGTGGTACTGTTATAAGTCAACCTGTTGCGCCTGAGAAATCAGCAAAAGTAAAACCGATTACGATGGCACTTTTGGGAACTGATTATCGCCAAGAAACAGGAACACGTTTAACAGACGTTGTTATGGTAGCTACACTTAATCCGGATACCAAGTCAGCCACAATTGTTTCTTTGCCGCGTGATACGTATCTACAACTCGAAGGGTACATTCCTAATAAACTGAACTCTTATTATCCGAAGTTTTATGCTAAAGATAAAAAAGAGGGTACAGATTTAGCGATGAGTGAAATGAAAACTTTGCTCGGTAAATACTTGGGTGTAGATGTAGAGTATACAACTGTGTTGAACTTCCAGGGTTTCCGGGATGTTGTCGATTCAGTAGGTGGTATTGATATCAATGTAGATATGAAAATGTGTTATGTGGATAAAGCAGATGGTACGAATATTAATTTGTCTACCGGTCAACAACATCTAAATGGTGCAAACTCTCTAGATTATGTACGTTACCGTAAATCAAATTGTAGTCCTCGTACACAAGGGTCTGATGACTTCAGTCGTAACCAGCGCCAAAACCAAGTACTGAATGCTGTCGTAGACAAAATTCAATCTTTTAGCGGTGTAACTAAATTGGGATCGATTATCGAATCTGTAGATAAAAATATGGAGACTGATATTGAAGGTGAACAATTTAAAAATTTACTGACTACGTATTGGGATATTCCTAAGCAGAATATTAAATACATGCCAGTAACTGGTGATTGGAAAAGCCCTTACGTCTATATCAATGAAACTGAATTAGCAAATGCTAAACAGGCACTACAAGATGAATTAGCAGGTACAGCTACGCATACCGATCAATTTGATCAACCAGCAGGTACAAGCAAAGTAAGTCAGTAATATCACTCTTGTAGCTAGATAAAGCTAATCGTAGTTTGTCAATAATCATGAAGTCTTTGCTTAAGCAAAGGCTTCTTTTTTTATGTATATCTGCTGTATGGGGTTCTCCAGATTATGGATTTGAAATGAAATTAACCTATGCTATAATGAAGAAACACCAGTATATTCATGCCAGTAATTGGAGGTCTCTATGATGCCGGAATCCATGATGATGCTTGATCGTATGCTATATTTCACACATACGTGCCGGAGAGGCTCTATACTGTTATGTACATTGGTGTATCGTGGACAAAGTGCATATATGAATCATTGTATAAAAAAACCAGTTAGCTATGATATAGCGTCTGGTTTTTTGTGTATTTAAGAGGAGGGTGAGGCTTGGCCGATCAAGAAGGGATAAGCATAGTTATCCACTAAGTAAATGGCATCAGAGATCATAAGACTTTCTACTCAAGGGGGAACTCTCGATGAAAAAGATTTTTGTACTGGATACCAATGTGCTTCTTCATGATCCAAATGCCATTTTTGCTTTCGAAGAAAATGATGTCATTATACCTGCGGTTGTACTCGAAGAAATTGATTCTAAAAAACGGAATGCAGACGAGATTGGACGTAATGCACGAAGTATTTCACGCTCACTCGATGCTTTAAGAGAATCAGGTTATCTACATGATGGTGTCCACTTAGAAAATGGTGGGACATTACGTGTTGAATTGAATCATCGTAGTTTTGCCAAAGTACAAGATATGTTCGGAGAGATTTCGAATGATAATCGTATTCTGGCTGTAGCATTGAATTATGAGTTAGAGGAGCAAGAAAAAGAACAAAATCAACACGCGCGTTCTCAAGTTGTACTTGTTAGTAAAGATGTATTGGTTAGAGTCAAAGCAGACGTGCTAGGTGTAAATACAGAAGACTATCTATCTGATCGCACAGCCGATCCTAATGAAATGTATACAGGTTATACCACATTAACGGTCCATCCAGCTGTGATTGATGAATTTTACAGCAATCGTTATTTACCTATCCAATCCTTAAATATCAAACATTCTTTTTATGCAAATGAATTTGTGATATTAAAAGATGAATTAGGAAGTGCCAAATCAGCATTACTTAAAGTAAATGCCGATTCTACGAAGTTAGAACCGTTATTTTTAAGTAATGATCCGATATGGGGGATTGCTGCTCGAAATGCACAACAACGGATGGCATTGGAACTATTATTAAATGATGATATTCCTTTAGTAACGATTACAGGTAAAGCAGGAACAGGTAAAACACTGCTTGCATTGGCTGCTGCCTTATCTAAAGTCGAAGATGAACAAAAATACAAAAAACTGCTTATTGCAAGACCTGTTGTACCTATGGGTAAAGATATCGGTTATCTTCCGGGCGAGAAGGATGAAAAATTGCGCCCTTGGATGCAACCGATTTATGATAATTTAGAGTTTTTGTTTGATACGAAAAAAGCTGGCGATATTGACAAAATTTTAATGGGACTTGGTAGTATTCAGGTTGAAGCTTTAACCTATATACGTGGACGTTCGATTCCAGGTCAATTTATTATTATTGATGAAGCGCAAAATTTATCCCGCCATGAAGTCAAAACGATTGTATCTCGTGTAGGTGAAGGCAGTAAAATTGTGCTGGTCGGTGATCCTGATCAAATCGATCATCCGTATCTGGATTCAATCAGTAACGGATTAACGCATGTAGTTGAGCATTTCAAGCAAGAGGGCATTAGTGGTCATATAACCCTTGAAAAAGGTGAACGTTCCAAACTGGCTCAATTGGCTGCTGATTTGCTATAACGTAGTTTTAAATACAATGCAAAAGACTTTACCGTGCATGGTTAGCACAGTAGAGTCTTTTTTTAAATATAAATGGTGAATATATTTGTATTTTAGTGATTTATAGGATGCACTAGACTAAATTCAGTACCACTTTGTTGCTGTAAAATATTCTTGTTAGCCCATTGATCAAATAAAGTAGCTGTGAATTTAAAATCAATATCCTCTATAGATTCGAATAAGGAATGAGCATCGGTATAACTTTTGATAAAAACATTAAAAAAGGCGATATCAACAAAGTCTGTATTATAGATATTGGCTTCAATCTGAATACCTTGATCACTTTCAAATAAACAGTGTTCCCCATGTAGATCCCAAGTCCAACAGGTATTGGAGTATAGAATAAATGGCTTGCATAACTCTACATCATAAATCAAATCGAATAACCATTCAAAATGAGTAGAAGCCTGCTGGTGTGACACTATAGGCTTTTGATCATCTGGAAGCACTTGATACATAGAATGACATAATTCTCTAGCCATTATTGTATACAATTTGAATAAATGTAGAACTTCAACTTCATTCATCATCCAAAATCCTTTCATCATCATTGTATCTATTGCGTATGATGAAATTAATTTAACGATAGTTCAAGTTCAATTTTCATCAATTGTGGTTCTGTCGTGACCGAAGTTGCTTTCAAATAAGATACAATTTGCTGTGGATAAAAGCCAAGATCAAACTCATTTTCTAACATTCGGCATGTTGTATCGGGTAATTGAAGTCCGTTGAATACAAGTTTATCCACATAAAATTGAATCGCATTTTGAGGTTGATCGACAATTTCATAATGTCCTGTAATATCCAAGTCTAAATTGCCTTCTTTGCCATGTACACTTAATTGATCCTGCGCAAATTTAAATTGAAAAGATTCAGGTAACTGACCTTGTATATGCAAAAATTGATTGAGTTGTTGTTCATCTATAGAAATCGTGTAATGTGTACCTCTAATCTGAATAGCTCCAGGTTGAGATTTAAGATAATCCGGGAATTGCTGCATAGATAGAGCAATCGCTTTAAAATATCTTTTGACTTCATAGAGTCCAATATTGTTCCAATATTCATTCATTTCATTCATAAGTTGCCGAGCAATCTCAGGATCAGAGCTGGTAGCAAGATTTTGATGAATCGATTGTTGCAAACTAGCTACTCGTGTACGTTGGTTCGATAAATTGGTAGTAATTTCTCCTAATTCAGTCGCTGTCGTGTATAATTCATTTCTTTGCTGAGTAAGGTATGTGTATTGTTCTTGATAATCATTAAGGAGCAACTGATCATGATCAATAATCATTCTATAATAATCGTAAAAAGCAATCATACCTGAAAGACTACCTGTCGAGAAAAAAAGAGCCCAAAAATCATCCCGTTCTCCTGTATAATAAGAAACAAGCACTGAATCTGCTTGATGTCTTGCTTGTGATAGTAACTTTTCTTGTTGTACCAAACTTTTTTCCAATGTCGTGTATTTTGTTTGAGCTACATGTTGCTGATCTGCAATCCGTTTGATTTCTTGATCTAATTCATTCACAGATAGACTGTTTTCTAATAACTGTCGTGTCGCTTCGTCTAATTGCGGAGGCGCAGGTACAGATTGTGCTCTCACAGAAGAAGACCAAAGCTGAGAAGTTAGAGCTAAAGTCAAACAGAAGCAGACGATTTTGACCGGATATATGTATCTCACTGATCGTCCCTCCTATAGCGCCTGGCAATACAAGCGCAATTATTATTAAATCAAAGTGATTTTACAAAGTGAAACATCAGAGTATTAGCACTTGTTCATATACATGTTAACCATTACTCACAACTTACTATCAGTATAACATCGTACTCATTAGTGTTGAATATACTCTAATTATACCTATTTAAAAACGTATGGAGGTTACAAAATTGATCATTGATATTTTTGGAGCAGGAGCTATAGGATTACTTTTTTACAGCAAATTAGTTAGTCATAGCTCGGTAGCTACGATTCATCTATGGACTCGAACATCAGAACAAGCAACTTTAATCAATCAACAAGGGATTACTGCCCAAACGTCCACTACAGATTACAATGTAGAAGCGCAAACTTATATTCCTAGTAAGCTACATCAAGCCTGTGCTATCTATGATATGACTGATAACGAAAATAAACCAAAAGCAGACTATATACTGGTTACCGTCAAACAAAAAGATATCACTGCTGATTTTGTTTCTTATTTGAAACAAAGAGCAGATCATCATACTCGCATTATCTGTTTGCAAAATGGGGTAAGAACCGATGTATGGTGGGATTCACCATGGCAGGTTTATGCCGCAATTACAACAGAAGGTGCTAAAAGAATATCTCCAAATGAAGTCAGTCATACAGGAATAGGAAAAACAGTTGTAGGTCGCGTAACCAATATTTCTAGTACTAGAGTCGTTGATCAATCTAAAGCAATAGATAAAGAAGAGCAACTATGGATACAACTCTTGCTAAATGAACTACAAAAAGCAGGACTTGATATCGTCTTGTCGAATAATATCGATAAAGATATCTATCGGAAGCTTGTTATCAATGCTGTAATCAATCCATTAACAGCGATCTGGCGTATAATGAATGGTGAATTGCTTGTATCTAAGCAGCGCTTAGCTGTCATGCGACAATTATATGATGAAGTGATTGAAGTATACGAAGCTAATGGTATCGAAGTTTCTTCGTTGTGGTGGGAAGACATATTAGCTGTATGCCAAGCAACTTCTAATAATACATCATCTATGCTTGCAGACGTTTTGCAAAGTAAAACAACCGAGATTCAGTGGATCAATGGTAGTATTATTAAAATGGGTCAAGATTATCACATATCTACACCAACAAATGACTGTGTATATCATTTGATTGAAGCTATGAATAGACAGGAGGATCATTAATGGGGGTATTTTTGGGATTATTATTGAATGGATTTATTTTCTTAAGCCTAGTTCCGTTTATTCCATTTGTATTAACGTATACTATTAATAGGCTGAAAGGAAAAGAAAAAAAGCCAGCGATCAGTATGGCGATGGATGTCACAACACCATTTTTGTATATTGCTGTAGCTGCACTATTCAATAATACGTTTAATACCAAAACAGGATTTTATATCTTTTTACTTATTTTATTGCTTGGTATTGGACTCATCGGAGGTGCACAAAACCGTTTAAAAGGAAAAGTGGATTATAAACGATTATTTCGTGCAGTATGGAGAGTTTCTTTTTTATTACTGAGTATAGGTTACATTGCTTTACTGATTACTGGAATTTTGCAATACATAACACAGTAACTTTGTCGAAAATTGGAATATATTTGCTTGATGTTAGGTATTCGACCGTGGCGTGAAGCATAATATACGCTTAAATGTGACAGTTTTATATAAAATAACGAAAAAAACATGATTTTTTAAATATAAGTTATAGATTTTTTTGACCACTGGTTGTATAATTTAAAAGCATATACCACATTTTTTAGGGGGAAACTGCTAGATGAAGAGAAAAAGTTGGTTAGTACTTATGGCGCTTGTCATGGCGTTCGGAACTTTGCTTGCAGCTTGCGGCAGCGGTTCTAGCAACACAGGAACAAGTGGAGAATCAGGAGATGGCGCTACAGCAGCTCAAGACTTACACATTAACATGAGTGCTGAGCCTCCAACGTTTGATCCAGCTCAGGCAAAAGATAGTCAAACAAATACTGCCTTGAGACTAATGTATGAAGGTCTTACACGTACAGGTACAGATGGTAATCCTGTTCCAGGCGTTGCTGAAAAATGGGATGTTTCTGAAGACGGATTGAAATACACTTTCCATCTTCGTGATAATGCACAATGGAGTAACGGTGAACCGGTAACAGCAGAAGATTTCGCTTATGCTTGGGAACGTGTTCTAAGTCCAAAAACAACTCCAGCATCTGAGTACGCTTACCAACTTTATTACATCAAAAATGGACAAGAATTCAATGAAGGAAAAGTTAAAGATTTCGCTGATGTTGGTGTTAAAGTCGTAGACGAAAAAACACTAGAAGTGACTTTGGCTAATCCAACTTCTTACTGGTTGGGATTGACTTCTTTCTACACGTACTACCCTGTTAACAAAAAGAATGTAGAAGCTAATGCACAATGGGCTTCTAAAGCAGATACAATGATTACTAATGGTGCATTCAACTTAACAACTTGGACAACAGGTCAAGAATTGGCTTGGACGAAAAATGCTAAGTATTGGGATGCTGCTAGTGTTAAATTAAATACAGTTACAGCTTCTCTTGTTAACTCTGGAGCTACTGAGTTCTCAAGTTACCAAAGTGGACAATTGGATTATGCTGGAGCACCTACTGGTGAAATTCCGACAGACCAAATTCCAGCTGCAAAACAACAATATCCAGATCAGTTCCAAGCTAAAGGGATTGCAAGTACTTACTACTACTTGTTTAACCTTAAAGAAAAACCATTTAACAACTTGAAAATTCGTCAAGCATTCTCTATGTCGATCAACCGTCAAGCGATTGTTGACAACGTAACATTGGGTGGACAAATTCCAGCTTACGGTTATGTACCACCAGGAATCAAAGGTAACACTGAAGAATTCCGTACAGAATACAAAGATAGCTACTTCAAAGAAGATGCAGCTAAAGCTAAAGAATTGTTAGCTGAAGGTATGAAAGAAGAAGGTTACACAACTCTTCCTGAAATTACTTTGATCTACAACTCTAGTGAAGCTCATCAAAAAGTTGCTTTGGCAATTGCTGATATGTGGAAAAACAATCTTGGTGTAAGTGTTAAAACACAAAACCAAGAGTGGAGCGTGTTCTTAGATAATCGTCAAAGTGGTAACTACCAAATCGCACGTGCAGGTTGGACAGCGGATTATAATGATCCTATGACTTTCTTGGATATGTGGATGAAAGGTAATGGCAACAACGACGCGAAATATGATAATGCTGAATATGATGCATTGTTGAAAGATGCTCAGGCAAGTCAAGACAATGCTAAACGCATGGAAGATATGTCTAAAGCAGAAAAAATCTTAGTGCAAGATGATATGGCTATGATGCCAATTTATTACTACACTAGCGTTTCACTGGTTAAACCAAATCTTAAAGGTATCGTTGTAGACTTTAGTGGTGCAATTGACTTTACTCGTGCTTATTTCCAATAATTAAGTATAGATTTCGGTTTAATGATTGCAGCGGGATATGTATGTGTGGATTCTCCATCCATATATATCCCGTTTTTGCGTGTTTATCGTTTTTCCATATATTGCTATTCTAAACATGATAATTTCAAGTTCTACTTGTTATCTATTAGATGAAGTTTTAAAATGAAAAAGTTGTTGAATAATGACGAGCTGTTTTTGACCATGTTCAATAAACTACAAAATGTGATAAAGGAGGTTCTTGGGGAAATGGTTCGTTATATCGCCAGTAAATTTTTGTATATGCTGTTATCCTTGTTCATTTTGGCTTCAGCTACATTTTTCCTGATGAAAGCTATACCGGGTAATCCGTTTATGTCAGAAAAAAATGTGCAGCCTCAAATTAAAGAACGTCTAATGGAGCAGTATGGATTAAATAAACCAATTGCTGAACAGTATTTGCAGTACCTGGGAAATTTAGTTAAAGGTGATTTGGGAATTTCTATGAAATACCAAAATCAAGAGGTTTCTCAGCGTATTGCTGATACATTCTCTCCATCTTTACAAATTGGTATTTTCGCTATTGTTATTTCGATTGTTGTCGGTATTGTATTAGGTCTAATCGCTGCACTTTACCATCGTAAATTGATTGATAATGTAGCTATGATTATTGCTGTATTAGGTATAGCTGTTCCCAGCTTTGTATTGGCAACATTGATCCAGTATATTTTTGCTTTAAAATTAGGTTGGTTTGATGTTATGGGCTTTAATGAGCCAAGTGACTTTGTACTTCCGGTTATAGCACTTGCTGTTCAACCGATTGCATTTATAGCGAGGTTAACTCGTTCTAGTATGCTAGAAGTGTTAAATGCAGATTATATCAAAACAGCTAAAGCTAAAGGTCTAAATGGATTTACCATTATGACTAGACACGTTGTACGTAATGGTATTCTTCCGGTAGTTACGTATGTAGGTCCTATGACTGCAAACATCGTAACGGGTTCCGTTGTTATCGAGCAAATATTCGGTATCGGTGGTATTGGTAGAGTATTCGTAGACAGTATCACTAACCGTGACTATACAATGATTATGGGAGTAACTATTTTCTATGGTGTGTTGTTGATGCTTGCTCGTTTTGTTACAGATATCTTATATGTACTGGTAGATCCACGGATCAAATTATCAGGTCGGAAGGGGAGCTAAACGTTGTCAGCTAGCGGAAACAATAACAATAAAAATGCGACTACAGATGTGGTCGGCGAACCAATCGCACTGCAACAGGAAAGTATCTCTTTATGGCAGGATGCTTGGATTCGTTTAAAAGGTAACAAAGTAGCTATGTTTAGCTTAGGAACATTGATCGTTATCATTTTGGCTTCAATCGTTGGACCAATGATCTCTGCTTTTAACTATTACTCTAATGATTTGATGAATACGAATAAAGCGCCTTCTAGTGTTCACTGGTTCGGTACAGATAACCTTGGACGTGATATGTGGGTTCGTACCTGGATGGGTGCACGAATCTCTCTTATTGTAGGTTTGGCAGCAGCAGCAATTGACTTAATCATCGGTATTATTTATGGTGGGATCATGGGTTACTTTGGTGGCCGTGTAGATACTATCATGAATAAATTCTCAGAGATTCTTTATTCTATTCCTTACTTGCTAGTTGTTATTCTATTATTGGTTGTATTTGAGCCAGGTTTGGGAACAATTATCGTTGCTTTGACGGTAACAGGTTGGATTACAATGTCCTGGATCGTCCGTGGTGAAATTATGCAGCTGAAAAGTAGAGACTTTGTACTAGCAGCACGTTCTATGGGTGCAAGTGCTGGACGTCAATTGTTCAAACATCTTTTGCCTAATGCTTTGGGTCCTATTATCGTTACTGTAACTCTTTCTGTACCAAGTGCTATCTTCTCTGAAGCATTTTTGAGTTTCTTGGGTCTAGGTGTACAGGCTCCTGTCGCTTCATTGGGTTCAATGATCAATGATGCATTAACAGGATGGAACTTGTATCCTTGGCGTATGTGGTTCCCAGCTGCTCTAATCTGTTTGACAATGCTTGCATTTAACTTGCTAGGCGACGGTCTTAGAGACGCTTTGGATCCAAAATTGAGAAAATAAAATCTATAGGAGGTGGAACAAGTGGAGAAAATCTTAACAGTAAAGAATTTAAGCGTATCCTTTCAAACGCGTGCTGGTGAATTTGATGCGGTAAAAGATGTCAATTTTGAAATTGGCAAAGGCGAAACGCTAGGTATTGTTGGGGAATCCGGTAGTGGTAAGAGTGTAACAGCTCAAACCATTATGCGTCTGATTCCTTCTCCGCCTTCTAAGATCAAAAGTGGAGAGATTGAATTCCTAGGTCAAAGTCTACTTGCTAAAACCGATAAGCAAATGGAAGCTATTCGTGGTAAAGATATCGGAATGATTTTCCAGGATCCGATGACTTCCTTGAATCCAACCATTAAAGTGGGTAAACAAATTACTGAAGTATTGCGTAAACATCAAAACATGTCTTCTTCTCAAGCAAAAGAAAGTGCGCTTGAAATGTTACGACTGGTAGGTATCAAAAATTCTGATGTTCGTTTTAATCAATATCCTCACCAATTCTCTGGTGGTATGCGCCAACGTGCGATGATTGCAATCGCTCTAGCTTGTCGTCCATCTTTGCTAATTGCGGATGAGCCTACAACAGCACTAGACGTAACGATTCAAGCTCAGATCCTTGATCTGATGAAAGATATGCAACAAAAATTGGGTACTTCGATCATTTTGATTACCCATGACCTTGGTGTAGTAGCAGGTATGTGTGATCGCGTGGTTGTTATGAAAGAAGGCGATGTTGTTGAAACAGGAACAACAGCTGAAATTTTCAAAAACCCTCAACATCCATATACACAACGTTTGCTAAATGCTTTGCCACGCTTGGATGAGCCTAAAAAACCTAAATTAGCTTCTGCTAAACTTAATCTTGATCCACGTAAACCGTTGGTTGAAGTGAAAGGATTGAAACAGCATTTCAATTTAGGTAAAGGTAATATTCTTAAAGCGGTTAACGATATTAGCTTCAACATCTACGAAGGTGAGACATTAGGCGTAGTAGGAGAATCCGGTTGTGGTAAGTCAACAACAGGACGTACGATTCTTCGTCTGTATGAACCAACGGGTGGTAGTGTGAAGTTTAACGGAACAGACATTTATGATCTGTCTCCACGCAAAATGAAAAACATGCGTAAAGATATGCAAATGATTTTCCAAGATCCGTATGCTTCATTGAACCCGCGTTTTAATATCATGGACATCATCGGTGAGTCTCTAGACATTCATGGTCTGGTGAATAGCCGTGCTGAACGTAAAAAACGTGTAGAAGAATTGCTCGATATGGTAGGCTTGAATCCAAGTCATGCGCTTCGTTATCCGCATGAATTCTCTGGTGGTCAAAGACAACGTATCGGGATTGCACGTGCATTGGCTGTAGATCCTAAATTTATTATTTGTGATGAGCCATTGTCTGCTTTGGACGTATCGATTCAAGCACAGATTGTTAAATTGTTGGAAGAATTGCAACAACGTCTTGGTTTGACGTATTTGTTTATTGCGCATGATTTATCAATGGTAAAACATATCAGTGACCGTGTAGCTGTTATGTATATGGGTAAAATTGTAGAATTGGCTGAAAGTGAAGAACTTTATGCAAATCCTCTACATCCTTACACCAAAACATTGCTATCTGCGATTCCAATTCCTGATCCTGAAGTGGAAGCAAATAAACGTAGAATCTTATTGCCTGAAGAACATCTTGCAGCTTCTCAAGAAGCAGCAGCCACTTTGGCAGCTAAAGATCCGTTTAATTTGGAAAATTCTCAGTTGATCGAAGTGTCTGAAGGTCACTGGGTATCTCAACCTTCTGCTTAATCCATGTGTTCGAACCTGTAAACCGCCATTTATTGGCGGTTTTTTGGTTGTTACTAAAAATATTTAAATATTTTAAGAATAGCTTTTGACTAAACAGTACTAACTTCGTTACAATCAAATAAGATTTAATAAGTTACGATTAGTAACAATCAAAAGCAATAGCGATGAGGAGGACTTCACCCCATGAATGTGATTCCGGAGAGCCTACCCGCGAATCAGCCGCTCGCTGAGCGGTACATCAATGATTTTGCATCGGTAAGCAGTTTGTATAATATGAATGTCTCTGATCCACAAACATGGATCAAACGCGCAGAATGGCTAGATCAGAGTAAGCACTCCCGGATCGAACGTGGAGCCTTAGTTGACTGCCTAACCATATATAACCGTCAGTATAATAATCATGAAGCGGTACAGCAGTCTTTAGAAGCCTTACGGACAGATGAAGCACTTGTGATGGTAGGTGGACAACAAAGTGGTCTATTTACAGGACCTTTATTGGTCATTTACAAAGTGATCACATTGTTAACGTCTGCGCGTGAAGCTTCAAATCGCCTACAACGTCCAATTGTTCCTGTATTTTGGATTGCAGGTGAAGATCATGACTGGGATGAAGTCAATCATACGTATCTACCTGATCAAGACGGAGCAGCTGTCAAAATTCGTTTGGATCATGAACGTGGTGGACATTCACCAGTAAGCCGTACATTTATCAATGAGCTCAATACCGAACATATTTTGAATCAATTTGAGAGTCTGTTGCCAGATACTGCAAATAAAAATCAGTGGACACAGACATTACGAAATATTATGGAACAAGCGACTGATCTGAGTAGTGCTTTTGCTCAGCAATTGGGTCAATTATTTGGACGTTTCGGATTAGTGTTAATGGATTCCGATGATGCAGCTATTCGTCGTCTAGAAATTCCTGTATTTCGTCAATTGATAGAACATAATGATGCATTGACTCAAGCATATGTCGCTGCTGCTGAGCAAGTAAGGCAGTATGGCTATGAAGAACAAGCTACTGTCGATGAAGAAAGTGCTAATTTGTTCTATATCCATAGTGATGAAGTGTATACCAATGAACGATTATTATTATTTAAGCGAAATGGTTTATTTACTGATCGCAAAGGATTAGTTGTATTTACCAAACAAGAGTTATTAACATTATTGGAACAACACCCTGAACGATTCAGTAATAATGTGTTAACACGTCCTTTGATGCAAGATTCATTATTCCCTGTACTTAGTACCATTTTGGGAACAGGCGAGATTGCATACTGGGCTTTAACCAAACAAGCATTTCCTGTATTAAATATGCAAATGCCTCCGATCGTTCCTAGGATGTTATTTACAATGGTGGAAGAAAAGGTTAAAATTTTGATGCAACAGTATCAGTTAACCTTTGATGATGTAAGACAACGGTTTGATGATATTCGTCAGACGTGGTTAAGTGAGCAAGAAGATTATCATTTGGAAAAACGATTCACTACATTCCGTGAGCAATTTCAACAATTGTATGCACCTTTTGTAGATTCTTTACGTGAGATCGATCCTTCATTACCGCATCTAGGAGAAACTACTCAACATAAAATTGATTTGCAAATTGATTATTTGTATCGCAAAAGTCAGAATGCAATAGCACGTCAACATCAGACTGGATTACAGCGTCTAGATCGTATTGCTTATGCTTTATATCCGTTTGGTAAGCCACAAGAACGTACGATCAACAGCTATTACTATCTAGGACGTTACGGAGAGCGCTGGATTGATCAATTGTTAACACTTGAACCTGATTTTAATGGTTCACATCGCCTTGTTTATTTATAAAATAACGCTGGATATCTATTTCAACCAACAAAGGAGAACTGTACAATGACATCATCTATTCAAGCAAGTATTGTTGCCGATATGGCACTTGCTCCTGAGGGACATCTTAAAATTGATTGGGCATCTTCCCATATGCCGGTATTGAATCGTATTCGAGCAGAATTTGAAAGAGATTTGCCTTTCAAAGGATTGAATGTAACGATCTGTTTACACTTAGAGGCTAAAACAGCATACTTAGCTAAAGTTATTCAGGCCGGTGGAGCTAATGTAACCATTACAGGTAGCAATCCCTTGTCTACACAAGATGATGTATGTGCAGCTTTGGTGGAAGACGGTATTACCGTATTTGCGAAATATAATCCAGGTGTAGAAGAATATAAAAGTTTGAACTTAAAAGCATTAGAAGCGAAGCCAGATCTGATTATCGATGATGGTGGCGACCTGATTACTTTCTTATATGGAGAACGTCCTGATTTGTTATCGACGATCCGTGGTGGCGCAGAAGAAACAACAACAGGGATTATTCGTCTAAAAGCATTACAAAAAGAAGGAACATTGAAAATTCCGATGGTTGCTGTTAATGATGCGTACTGTAAACATCTATTCGATAACCGTTATGGAACAGGTCAATCAGCATTTGACGGCATTATTCGTACAACCAATTTGATTATTGCAGGTAAAACAGTCGTGGTAGTAGGTTATGGCTGGTGTGGTAAAGGTATAGCGATGCGTGCTAAAGGTTTGGGTGCAAATGTTATCGTTACCGAGGTTGACCCAATCAAGGCAGTAGAAGCACATATGGACGGCTTTGGTGTGATGCCGATGAATGAAGCGGCTAAGCATGGTGACTTCTTTATCACAGTAACCGGAAATAAAAGCGTTATTGCTGGCGAACATTACGATGTAATGAAAGATGGCGCAGTCATTGCGAACGCTGGGCATTTTGACGTTGAAGCTAACAAACCTGATTTGGCAGCTCGTTCCCAATCGATTCGTACAGTTCGTAAAAATATCGAAGAATACAAATTAACAGATGGACGCCGCATTTATCTATTAGCAGAAGGTCGTTTGGTTAACTTGGGAGCAGCAGATGGTCATCCTGTTGAAATTATGGATATGACTTTTGCTCTACAAGCAGTAGGTCTTCGTTATGTAAGTGAAAACTATGAACAACTGGAAGCAGGCGTTATTAGTGTTCCTTATGAACTGGATGAGCAAGTAGCGCGTTTCAAATTAGAAAGTCTAGGTATTCATATCGATACATTAACTGAAGAACAAAAATTGTATCTAGATAGCTGGTCATAATCATTGAATTTTGAATTATTGCTTTAAAATTAAAATAAAAGTTACTCGTCCATAATAAAAAGGGCTGATTTTTCCGATAAAGAGAAATCAGTCCTTTTTTGCGCCTATTTTTGCAAATGAAATGGCTGATTTACATAAAAAAAATTTTTTCAGTATTTTTCTAAAAAATAATGATATAAAAAAAGG
>NZ_MDER01000083.1 GCF_001721045.1 Paenibacillus nuruki
TCAATATACGAAATCGGATTTCCATTCACATACGCATAGCGATTCATGGTCAGTCCAGCATCAATACTCTTTCATATATTAATTTTGATAAACTGAAAAAGAAAAAGAAACATGAAATGGCTGTTAGTCATTTCATGTTTCTTTTGTATAGCTTTATTTATAATTATCTTAAATTAGCTGGATGACCATTTGCATCTAAGATGCCCAGTACTTTTTTATCTCGATCCGATACAATTAACGTGTAGTCTTCAAAAGTAAACGTACTTGGTGGCAGATCAACTGTCACTCTCCATGCTGGTCGAAGATCATCAAAATCTCGATCCTCTTCATTAATTCCAAACGTATAGGCTTCATCAAAAAACAAATTTTTAATTTGTTCATTCACAGTTCCATCCATCTTTTTTTCTTGAAGATACTTTTTAGCAATTGCTATTGCTTCTTCTGGTTTTAATACAGTTTCTACAGTAATTTCTTCGACCCTACGATGATGTCTTGGAAAATTCCGATCTACTTCTTCAAGTATTTTCTTTAACTCTTCTTTAGTTCTATTATATCTTCTCAATTTATTCACCTTCTAATTATTATATTTTGAACGTAATCTATCAATGTATTCTTTTGAATGATTAATTGATGGTGTATCAAATAAATTTTCATTTTGCATCACTCTCGAAAATACATATTCTTCCCGTTCTAATCGATTAAGATTCATATAAGCTTCTTTTCCTATCGCTAACCATTGCTCTGCATGATATCCTTCATGATACAAATTAAGCTTGGGTTTTTCTTGATCCATATTTCCCCGCTACCATAATCAAAGCCTGCTTCAAGCTCACCTCGAAGTACTTTTCCTTTCTTATCTACTTTGACATTAATTCCATATTGACCCCAGTATTGTTTAAACTGTCTAATTTCTTTTGTAAGAGCCAATGTTTCTTTTCTACTATTTTGTAACCTTTGTACATTTCTATAATCTATGCTCTCATTTAAAACTTCATCAGCACTATTTTTTTTGCTAAATTTACGAATAAGCCAACTATCACCATCAATAGCACTCTTAGTTGCTGTCTTCCCAACAACTTTCCCGCCAGGGACAAAGCTAACTAATGTACCTACTCCAGTCGCAACTCGGTCTCCTACAGAAAGTTCTTGACCTGTCACATAATCTGTTCCTGTAAAGACTTCCTGTACACTTTTTACCGTTCCAAAAATAGAAACAGCATCTGCTAAGAAACTGCCACTCAGAACATCTCGGTTAATAGAGCGTTTGATTTCAAAACTTGATAGTACTTTTATACACTTAGAGATTACTAAAAACATTACAGTCGTAAGTATAGATGATTTTTTTAATATATTAGGATGCTGTTCTTTATCTAATTCCGTATATAGTAATAGCTCGTTTAAGTTAACTTAAGGCAATAAAAAAAGCTTTGACGGGCTTAAGCCTATCAAAGCTTCTTTTTTAAGATTCAAATGTCATTTTATCTAGAAAAATCCCATTTTCCTTAATCACACACCTTGCTAGTCTTTGAACTGCTCTATCGAAGTAAAACTGATTTGAATGATTTACGTTATCAATCGGTTCCAATTCAGAGAACATTCTGGTTTCTTTATTTAATTGAATTTTCCCCATTATATTTTCATTAGGACCAAATCTGTAAATTACAATCAGCTCATCTTCATACTCTTTAAAAAGTAAAACAAAAGCTCCCATCTAGTAATCACCTCTAATCTATTTCCCATGGACGACCTGATTTAACAGCAGCATCATGAGCAGTTTCATAATCAGTCTTAAATATACCTTCAAATCTTGACTCAAATAATTCATGATTCAATAAATCAATATCTTTTTTAGTATAATTTCCTTGTTGTAATCTAATCCAAGCCTGAGCAATCTCATAATCTGAATGAAATCTTCTATACCCACGAAATAAGGGTAATAAAAACAAGTCAATTATGGTTTCACCTCCCCATAATTGACTTGTTAAAGTAAAGAAACAACATTATTGGGTTATAAAATTTGGAGCTAGTTGTTCCCCTGTAACATAGTTGACTCTATTGTAAAATAATTTATTATATTTTATATCAAAAATTTATACTTTGTAATACAAAAGAGAAAAATTATATTTACACATCAATATAACTATTCTTTATATAACTCACTTTATTTTATCTTACAAGACTTATTTGTATGCTCTTTTTTTGAATTTAAAATAATAGCAAAATGATTATTATCTGAAAATTTATAATTGATATAAAATAAAAGATAAAAAAGAAACTTCGAAAAGTATGCTCTCTTCGAAGTTTGATATAGTGTATTCAGTTTGTCTTTTTTAAATCTTTTTGAGCTAAATCAATCGCTATGATTAGTTTAATTTGGTTGATTCTACTTAATCCTCGTTTATATTCTGATACTGGCATAGAGGACATAATCGGCATCGTATCTTGATTTACTTTATCTAATTCAATATCTACAACTATAGAATCATTTATTAAAATTTTATAAAAATCTTCTCCTTGTTCAGGTATCCAATGAAGAATATATGCTGTTAACATATTAGAAAAGTTTTTCCGAATTACTGTAAGCAATTTTCTTTCTTCTTCATCTTCAAATAAAGACTTATGAGATTTTATTAATTGCTCTCTTATATCTTGCTCAGTTTGACTATTAATAAGTTTCAAATTCAGTTCTCCTTTAATTTATTTTATGATCCCTGGTGATACTGTAATTAGGTTTCCACTCTTATCAGTTAAAATAGTTATTGTTGAGGTCGGTTGAAAATCATTAAATTTGTCTGTACCAATTGCTTTGTCTAAATTAACTTCTCTAACATAACGATCACCTTTGTTACTATATAATGCTCTAGTAATGAGAACATTCACTACACTTTTATCCGAAAGTATAGAACGAAGTTCTTCCGGTGAGATTGTAAATTGTGATTTATTCTTACTTGAAAAATGTTCTTCTAAAACATGATTAAATCCATCGTTACTAATATTTATTCTTGATTGAACAATAGGTGGCATCCCAGGAACTTTTTTTATATTTCCAGCAAATAACTGCAAATTAACTTTTAGTGGTAACTTACTCGCTACTTGCTTTGTTTCCTTCTTCCCAAACTGCTTAACAACCCAACTACCTGCATCAATTGCCGCTTCGGTTCCATATTTACCGACATATTTTGTGCCCGGAATTGGAATCAAGCCCGTTAATGAACCAATCCCATTGGCGACTCGGTCAGCTACAGACAATTGTTCACCTGTAATGTAATTGACGCCCGTAATCGTTTCTTGGAACCCTTTTACCATTCCCAAAATAGGAACGGCATCGGCTCCATAGCTCAATCCTGTCGTTACCCAAGAATCTCCATCCGCACTCAGTCCAAATGGATCAATGTACGAGATTGGATTCTCATTCAAATACGCATAGCAATTCATCGTTAGTCGTCGATACTTGCACTCAAGACATCTCGATTTGCGAAATTTTTAATATTTAAATTATAGGATCTTGCTTATAAACATTATAAAATAGTTTATTACATTCTTTATTAAAAATTTATACTTTGTGTGTAATCCATTTAACAAAAAAATATAAACTGTAAAATATACAGCTTATATTTTAAAACCATTTTATCTTTTTTACAATAACTCTCTAATGAATTAGAACAATCTAAGTTTCAAATTAATTGAAATCCATATCCTCTTTGATGGTTTGTTTCTAGATAATTTATTTACCAATATCATTTTTCTTAAAATCCATCATAATTCTAAAATCATTATTAGGACAAAAAATACCAGGATGTTTACCACTATTTACATCATTAAAGATAAGAGTACATCCACATTTAGGACACTCGACCTTTTCTCCGTTTATCGCTCTAGCAATTATAGAGTTTATATCATTAAGAGATTTTCTTTTAAATTCATTTTCCATACGTAATCCTCCTCATTATTGATACGGAAGTTCCGGGTATAGATTTTCGACATTTTTTATAATCCTTCTAATTTCTCCTATGCTTAAACTTGGGTTAAGATGTTTGGCTTCTCTAATATGAGCTATTACTTCTTCTCTCTGAGTATAGACAGAAGTATTTAGCATATTATGAGTAACTTCATGAATTATAATTTGAGCAGTTTTCTTTTTCGACTGAGTATTTTGTACATAAATAATAGATCTATAATCTTCTATAGCTAGTCCATAAAGTCCATTTTGTTTACTGTAATCTAAATCTATTCTAATACTATTATTTCTAATAATGTCTAAGGTTTCTAATCCAATTTCAGATTTTTTGAGTTCGCGATACAAATTTTTAGGAGAAATTCTCTGACCATTTTTAGCAAAATCATTTTTAAATAAATCTGATGGTCTAGCTAAACGTACTTGTTTTGAAAACTTACCAATAAGCCAGCTACCGCCATCAATAACACCTTTAGTCGCTGTCTTTCCAACGACTTTCCCGCCAGATACAAAGCTAACTAATGTACCTACCCCAGTCGCAACTCGGTCTCCTACAGAAAGTTCTTGACCTGTAACA
>NZ_MDER01000084.1 GCF_001721045.1 Paenibacillus nuruki
ATATAGCTCTACATGATGCAGCAGAAGCATCGACGCATGAAGCTTCTTTACATGCACAAAAGGTATACGAAATTCTTTCAGCTTCTGATCCTGAAAAAGAACTTGAAATCTATTATCAATCTGCACCAAATCGATTTTTAAAAACATTTGCTGGCATCTCTTTTTTAGTGAAAGAATTCGGGGATAAAGTCATTGAAAAAGGAAGTCTCTATTTAAATAATTTAGAGAAATTAAGCAATGAAATTAATTTAGAAATATTAAAGCGAACTAAACTTAATTATTTTTTAAAGGGATTAACCATTATCAGCATTGTTCCTATTCTGTTCACAACGCCTATCGAACTTTGGGCCAAAAACAATTTCCCAAGTATGGAAGAATTCTATAACAGCAAACTAGGGTTCTTTTTGAAAATAACGATTTTCGCAGTCATTTTAATCTCTTATGTACTTCTCAAAAAGCTTCAGGATGAACAAGAAGGAACCTATCAAGCTAAAGTCAAAAAAGTGCTATGGGAGCAAAAATTATTAACTATTCCTTTCATAGAATGGGTGGTAGATCGTTTTATTCCAAATCGAAGAACGAGTGAGTACTATCGGATCAATACGCTACTTAAGGATGCGAATGCTGGAATACCGCTTGACTGGCATTATCTACATCGTATTCTGCTAGCTGTAGCCTTATTTATTATAATGATGAGTTCTTTCTTTTCTACTCATTATCTAACCGTCCAAAATATTTTAGAGTTGCCTACTCAAAGCAGTTCAATGTTTGGGAAATTATCAGATAAAGAATTGAAGGTGGCTCAAGAAACAACGGCTTTGGATACACAAATTTTGAATCAGGTGAAGGAGGTGAACAATGAACAAGCTTCGGACCAAATTGGTACACTCGTTCGGAATAACCCGGAAATTGCATCGAATAGTAAATTATACTTTTCGACTGTAGAACGTATACAGCAAAAGTTAGATGATATCAATTCAGAATATTTTAAATGGTATGAATTCCTTATCGCTTTAACTGTAGCAGTGATGGGTTACTATTTTCCTTCATGGATTTTATTGTTCCAGAAAAAACTAAGAGCTATTGATATGCAAAATGAAGTAGAACAATTCCATACCATCATTGCTATGTTATGCGAAATTGATCGTATGTCTGTAGACATCATGGTCGAATGGATGGAACGTTTCTCGTCTATATTTAAAGCTCCTCTTCATAAGTGTGTACTGAACTATGAAGCGGGTGCTGAACTTGCTTTAAACCAAGTTAAAATCGATGCTCCATTTTTGCCATTCAGTCAACTTATCGATAAGTTGATCCACTCAGTAGAGAAGGTTCCAATTATACAAGCATTTGATAACTTGGAAAGCGAAAGAACGAACAACTTTGAAAAAAGAAAACATGCTTATGAGGTTATGATCCAAACCAAAGCTGAATGGGGACGATTGATTGGTTTTGCACCGATGTCTGCTGTAATTTTCTTGTATCTTGTCTTTCCATTCATCTATATGAGTTATATGGACATGGGAACTTATTACCAACAAATGAATACTCTAAACTAAAGGGGAAAAACAAATGAATAACGCATCAACGGCATTAAAAGTAGCAGCTGGAATCTTTTTAACCATCGCTTTAATTACAATAGTAGTTATTTTATTTATGAGTGCTCAAGAAGCTACAAAAACGGCTCAAAGTAACTTTGCTCAAATCCAAACAGAACTTTCTTCTACTAGCTACACAGTCTATGACAATACTAAAGTTTCAGGAAGCCAAGTACTAAATTCACTTCGTAAATATCAAACAGACGAACAGTTTGGAATTCAAGTGAAAACAGGTAAAAATCCAAGTGGAGTTTGGTATTTTACTACCGTAAACACTTCTACAAGTAGCGATCAATATGGATCTGTCGAAACAGGTAAACCAGCTGGAGCATTAACCTCTGCTCAAGATCAATCATCTAGTAATTATATCAATCCATCCGGCACCTTCCATTCTGAAATTATTCGAGATAAAAGCAACGTAATACGCGCTATCGTATTTGAACAAAATTAATTCAACTAAAGATAAGGAATGGAGCAATCCATTCCTTCATTTTTGAAAGGAATTAGATATATGGGATTAGTAGATAACGCTAAAGAAGCAATGTTTTTAAGTATTACAGCCACTATATTCTGCGCAAGTGTAATCACCGGCTATAACGTTTTTGACAATACAGCAAAAATGAACAAAGTTGCTTACAGCATGAATAATGAATTAGATAAAAATATGCATTCCACTCTTATTATCGAAGATAATGATACTTACACTGGAGCAGAGGTAAGGCAGAGTATCTTCCAAATCAATGAAGGACAAATTGATATTGTAGTGGATGGTACCACCTTTTCAAAAAATATTGACCCTATGGCTGTCGATGTTTCCGGCATAAGTCTTACTAAAAAATATACTCCTACTTATGTTAGAGATTCTTCAGGAAAACTAACTCTGTTGAAGTTCAGTTAAGGAGAAATTTATGTTAGTTAATACGCCTCTAAAAATATTCTCGGCTTTTATTGCGATCTTGCTTCTTTTTGTATGGCCCATAGCCTCGGCATTTAGTAATCAAGATGATACATCTGAGATAGTGGTATTCAATGCAGTAACAAAATTTGTGGATTCTGTTCGTGATAAGGGATATATGACTCCAAATATGTATCAGGAATTTGAAAACACATTATTTCTGACAGGTAACACTTATGATATTCAAATGGAACATCTTCATAAGAAGTACGATCCTGTCTATGATGATAACGGTAACTTCAAAAACGATTTTCAAGTCAATGATGAAGCTTTTTATAGAATTTGCGGGCGAGAAAACCCACTATTTTAATGGTGGAATGATAGCCCGTAGATGTACTGTAAGAATGTAGGGAAACTTGCATTTAGAGACAATACAAAATCTCGTACTGTCCGACAAAGAAACTGAATTGCTGGGAACTCGTAAAGCTAACGAAACGACAACGTAGAGATAAAAAAACTCAAGCGTGAACGTGGTGAAAACAGAAAAAATTCGTTAGATGGCATAAGGTTAAATCCTAAGTGTCCAATCAATCGACAATCAGCAGCCAAGCCTAGAAATAGGAAGGTTCAACGACTATTCCTCTTGAGGGAAGTACACACAAGCGTGTGGAAGTGGTTTCGCCGTACTGGGTAATGCTAACGGATAAGATATAGTCTGTGCTTGCATGAAAGTGTAAGAAGTTCATCAGAGAACTGCGTAGAAAGTAGCGTATCTACGTGAACAAAGCTCTACATGATAAAGTCGAAAAGGTTTTAATATTTGTGTATAAAAATATGAACTTCGTACACTATTGATATATAATAAACTCATGGATAATGAATACAGACATTCAAAAACAACTGTATCGTTACTCAACTATCATTTTGTTTTTTGTTCTAGATACCGTCGGAAAATATTTGTTCATTCCGAAGTAGACGCTAGTTTTAAATCACTTGTTCATTCAATTTGTAAAGAGAATGAATGGGAGATCATTACCCTAGAAACAGACAAAGATCATTGTCATCTTTTTGTAAATGTTCAACCCACCTATTCACCAGCAGATGTCATGAAGGTGATTAAAGGAAAAACATCAAGAGAACTTCGACAAACGTTCGAACATTTGAGCAAAATGCCAAGTGTTTGGACACGGTCTTACTTTGTTTCAACAGCTGGTAATGTTTCTAGTGAAACTATTAAACGGTATGTGGAAAATCAAAGAACAAGATATTGAGTTTACGTTAAGGAGGTGTACAGAAATGAAAAAAGCACATAAAATCAGAATCTATCCGAATGTTCGTCAAGAAACCCAATTTCAAAAAACCTTTGGTTGTGTTCGATTCTACTGGAATTTTTTACTCGACCAACGAATCACCAACTACAAGATGAAAAAGGAAAATGAACATTACCAAGAAGATAAAACGACCTATGCAGGATTGAAAAAGCAGGAAGAATTTTCTTGGTTAAAGGAAGTGGAAGCACAACCCTTGAGCCAAGTGAATATGGATTTGAATAAAGCCTATAAAAATACATTCAATTCTAAGTTTGGATTTCCTACATTTAAGAGTAAAAAATACTCAAAGAAATCCTATCGAACTGCCGTAGGCATGAAACTCAGTGGTCGCTATTTCTATGTTTCCAAAGTAGGTTGGGTCAACATGGCAGAAGAACTACGATTTAAGGGGAAACTCATGAACGTGACGATCAGCCAATCCAAATCAGGGAAATACTTTGCGACCTTTTTAGTCGACGCAGAGAATTTTCAAAAAGCCCCTATAACGGAAGTCATTGGATTAGATTTAGGCTTAACACATTTCTGTATCACGTCCGCAGGAAAAAAGATCGATAACCACCAATTTTATCGTTCTCTTGAACAACGTTTAATACGTGAACAACGGAAACTTTCTAAACGTTTAGAAGTAGCGAAAAAACACAATCGAAAATTAGATGAGTGTAGAAACTACCAAAAGCAGAAAGTCAAAGTAGCACGTATCCATGAGAAGATTTCAAACCAACGTTCTGACTTTTTACATCAACTTTCTTCAAAACTAACTGACGAGAACCAAATCGTTTGTATTGAAGACTTGAATGTCAAAGGACTGGTTAAAAATCATACATTAGCGAAGTCCATTTCAGATGTATCTTGGAGTGAGTTTGTTCGTCAACTCGAATATAAATCGAATTGGAAAGGTCGTATCTTAATTAAAATTGACCGATTTTTTCCAAGTTCACAAATTTGTTCTTCTTGCGGTCACAATGATGGTAAAAAAGAACTCCATATTCGTGAATGGTTGTGTTCGAATTGTGGATCAATTCACGACAGAGATATTAATGCAAGCATAAATATTAAAACCGAAGGACTTTCGGGGTTAGCTTAGGAAATTTAGTGCTGGTAGGTACTATTATCTAAGAACCCCACGACTTTAGTCGTGTGGAGTGTCAGAATTCTCAAATCAATGCAAAGTTATTTCCAGCAGGCAATAATGATCCAACTGATCCGGCACGAATATACAAGTTGGCAGTAGGTGACTTTTTTAGTATCACTGTAAAAAATACGAATCGAACAATGGCTACGCTTATGAGTGATCTTCTTTACAATACTGGAGACAGCCCTAATGGAAAAATAATTGTTCCTTACGGGGGGATGATTTTAAATGAAGATTACTAGTTTTTCGCTTTTTGTTGTAGCTATCCTCTTAGGATTCTTTATCAAGAATCAGATCGATATTGATACCAATCAAAAGAATATGATAGTTGAGACAAAATACAACCGAGCGATTGATACTGCTACACAAGATGCAGCCAAAGCAATGATCACCAATGCCAGCCAACCGCTTGAATCTCAGTACCAATCTTCTAAAAAGGTACGTATCAATAAGGAACAAGCTGTAGCTACTTTTTTTAAAACAATGTATTTGAATTTTGGTGTGGATCACGACCTAACGGGACAAGGAGTAGTAGATAGTTATGTACCGGTTCTAGTGGTGGTCGGGTATGATGGATATTTTGTTTATACCTATGAGGAATATACAGATAATACCGGGCAGAAAAAATTAAAACATGTATGGAGTCCTAAAAAACCGTATGCTTATGCAGACCAATATGGAAATACTTTTAATTTCACTTTAGATGATTATGTTACTGTAAATAGAAGTTCTAATCGTCAATGGTTTGAGGGATTTAGAGAGGAAATTAAAAATGAAGCTTCAGTATCTTTTCTAAATGATCCTCAAATTTTTGATCAAGTTAGACGATCTACTATCGTAAATGCCATACAAAATGATTTGGGATATGCCATTAATCAGTACAATACCATTTCTAAAAAGTATGGCATTTCTTATACTTTTACGATTCCTCAAATTTCTCAAGAGGATTGGAATAATACGATTAACGATGCTGGTGTTTTAGCTTTTGTACAGGGTATTCCTGTAGGAACTGAATACTACAACAACTATGCGTTGGGGGGAGCTCGTATTGTGAAAAAGGATATTTATAACGGAATCACAGCAAACGGAAGAAAATATTACTATCCTGCTGACTCTTGCAAAACTAATTTTTCAACAGAAGAAGTTTTTACATCTGGTAAAGATGCTGCTCAAAGCGGATACATTCCGTTGAACTGCTCAATCGGTTATAAAAACTAACATTAATCCGATAAAATAGGGTGTGTAAAATTTTGCACGTTTTGATCAAAGCGCCTATCTTTGAATCAAGAACTACATATCCTGAAGTGAATATAGCAATCAAACCTTTGGAGGGAATATATCATGAAAAAACAAATCGTCTCTTTACTCGCTGCAACCATTTTATTCGCTGGAGTTCCTTCAGTTGTTCATACGGCAAATGCTGCAACGACTAGCAAACAACAAGTCGAAGTACTATTAGATGCTCGCAAAATGACTTTTCCTGATGCAAAACCATTTCAAGATGATAACAGCGCAGTTATGGTTCCAATCCGATTTGTTTCGGAAAAACTTGGAGCTAAAGTGGGATGGAGTAAATCTGCTGGCAAACAAGTGGTTACATTGAAAACAGACAAGCATAGTGTATCTATGACAGTCGGTTCAGCTACAGCAGTAGTAGATGGTGAAAGTAAAACCTACGATAGCAAAATTATTTTGAAGCAAAGCCGCACTTTTGTACCGTTACGTCTGGTAAGTGAAGGACTTGGACAAACAGTCAATTGGGATCAAATTGGTAAGTGGGTTTGGATCGGTAGTAAAAAAACGCCAACAATTGATGAGTTGAATCTAAAAACACAATCGCTTGAACCTTACAGAACGTATTTTGCTTCGATGAAAAACAATTTTTATTTTTTGAAAAGTCATGGAAAAACTCCATATACTGGTGCTGTTAACGTCAAATTTAGTGATTTGCCAGCAACAACTATTGATGATGTCTCTATTTACAGTATGGAACCTTACAGTGAAGGTGGAGTAGAGTATTTAAAAGTTCGTTCTACTGGAAGTGCTAATAATATTATATTCCTTACAGAAAAAGGAGACGCTCGTTATCGTATGCCAAGAGAATCTATGACTAAAAAAAATGCTGATGGCACAGAGTACAATTTTTATGATGTTTATACAAGAGCTGACTTAGATTTAAGTGGTATTGTTGATAAAAAACGTCTTACTATAAAAGATATTAAATATATTAACTTGCTTGATGCTTCTAACACTAACTTGGTTCTTATAACTAATCCTTGGAGAAACTAATATGGCTTTCATTTTATTTAAATATCGCGCTTTTGTTTCTGTAATTTTACTAATTATATTTTTAATACCAACTTTAGTATTTCCAGCAAACAATTCTTTCGCTGCTGAATCAAATAGTGCTGTTACACCTGTTAGCTTTTATAAAAATAAAGAAGCTAATGCAACAGATGCAAACTATCGTTACTTTGTTGGTATGATGTACTTCGATATGTGGAAAGGTACAACATGGGATTTAGGGAAAGAACCTCAAAAAGGAATGTACGGGGAAGCTATGCAGGACTATATTTTTAAGTTTCCCAATCGCAAAATAAAAAGTATAACTGCTGAACAATTTGAACCTACTACTCAGAATTTAGTGTATTTTGATGCATCGCGTACTGATTCTTGGAAACATTATGAATATATTGTATCTAATGGTGGCAAAGATAACACAACTTCATTTACCTCTTCAGGGATCGGGACAGATACTGCCTCAATTCCTTTTAAAATTAAAATGAAGTTAGATACTGATTCTGGTTTAACAGAGGACATTACAAAAAACTGTGGAAGTCGCTGTAACGATGGGGTTAAAGGCTATCGTATTTATGCTCCAGTATTATTTACAATCGAACTGGATTCAGAATTAAATGTTTATTACAAAACTAAAGATGGTAAATCCCTCAATGATGTTTTCCCTCCTCGTGTAGAAGAGATGAAGCCAGGTACTGAGTACGATCTTACTCATCCAGAAAATGAAAAGTACAAGTATATCGGCTATAAAAAGAGTACCACCGGTGAAGACCCTACAGGTGAAATTCTGACAGGCGATCCACCTAAATTCAAATACACGGGTTCTTTTGAAACCTATATTGCTTATCAATATTATGATCTTGCAACTACAGACCCATGTGAGCTTGATCCTGATGCAGAAGAGTGTACGGTACCTCCAGAGCCTCCAAAAGAAGAGAGTCTTTGTGAATATACAATATTACCACCCTCTGTGAAAACGACAACCAATAAATCACTGCTAGATCCACAAGCTCAAGGTCATATTTTAGCAGATGACAATACTAATGATCGCCACTTTGACGCAACAAGAGCAATACCGACTTCTGAGAATTTATATGCGAATGCATGGGGCTATAATTATTTGTTCCAGCATGCCTTTGATAACATGGATGGACAAGTAGAATACAAATGCAAAGTCAAAGTAGTGTATAAGCTTAAGTGGAAAGAAAAACGCGGAAGTGGAGATAATGAACGTTGGGTTTCTAAATCAGATACAGATACCAAGACATACAATTTTTCGTATACAAGAGACTATGATTACTGGAAAATTAAAGTACTCGAAGTACTCGGTTTGGATAAAGCGACAATGTCTAACTACGCTCTGCCCGGTGGAAAAGTCTCCATACCTACAACTGGTTATACTCCACCTAGCTTGAAGCAAGAACACAGCGATAAAGTCGAAGACCATGTTAAACCAGATGGTGATGTTCCAGTGAAATACAGCCCACCAACATTAGATGGTGGTAAACAAGGTCGTCCAAGAGTACCGAACGATGAATCGAAATTAAAACGTATTGCAGAAGGCAATACAGATGATGCTGAAGTAAGAAATGATACTATTCAGTTTTCTTTCAAAGGAAAAGATACTATGGTTATGAATGGAGATTGGAAGACCAAAGTTGCACCGGTTCCTTCTGCTATTCCTGATCCTACAAAAATCCGTTCCTATAAAGATTCTGCTGAAAAAGTACTTTATAAAGGTTCTCAACTGATTAGTAGCAAGCTGGTAAACAAAGCGAATACTGCTTCAAGCGGAACAATTTACTACGCAATGCTTAAAGAGAATGTAGAGGGATCAGGAGATAAGAACTTCCCGATTACTGGTATTAATTCGGTGACTGTTCATACCCCTGTTACAGACTATTCTAGTGTTTCTGATGATAAGGTACACAATCAAAAAACGACACCAAGTAATCGAATGGCATTAATTCTTGATCGTCCATTTACTGTTCGAATTCCAACTTCAGGAGCACATCTGAACGGGTCTTCTTATCCTGGATATGGCAGTCGTGATTATGCCAAGTATTTCAAAACTAAACAAGTACTATTCCCATTTGATGTGTACTCCAAAGACAGTAAAAACTTCTATCCAAAAAACACCTGGATCGATGTTCCTGTAGCTCAACTAGATACAGTATTCAATCTACCTGTCTGGATCGATGAAGGAAACTATACGGTATACTTCAGAAACATTGCAGAGAACGCACCTACTAGTTTCACGGCACAACAAGATGCGAATACAGATCTTGTTAATCATGTGGCAAGTGATACAGTAGATGTTGAAATTATCGGTCGTATCTATGATTTCCATGTTACAGATATTGCAGACTTCAATTGGGAAACCGTATTTAGAAAAGCTAAAGGTAGCAGTCAACCTACAGGCAATTCTTTTTGGGTAGGAACAAAAGGTATTGATGGCGATCCAAGAGGTAATCATTCACCTTACGTACTACCCATCATGAGAGGTAGCCATCCATTATCAAACTATAAGAATGTTGCAGTAAAAACAGGTTATCACTTTAAGTTTGATTTAAAAACTAAAGGAAATATGTTTGGAGATAAGGACGCTATTCGAATCACTCCAACGTTTGTGTATGAAGATAAAAGTGCATCAACATCTCCAAAACGGGTCGAAGTCGATCTGTACTATCATACAGATGATAAAAAATTCATTAAAATAGGATCGAGTAGCGATACGGAAAGAAGAACCGTCATCCTCAATAACCGATTACGAAATGTACCTTCTGACGATATCAAAAATACAGCTTCTTCTATTTATGATCTTTCTCAAAATTGGTCTCTGACCAAGGAAGAGTACATCACTAGCTATAAAAAACGAGCGAATCAATCCACCTACACTGGTGGCTATGATATCCAGCTTCTTTCTTCTCCATTGCGAACATTTATTAATACTTTCTCAAGACCAGAGAGTGCTTCTGCTTCGCCTGCTAGAGTGAATGCAAGTGTTCAACAATGGTATGGGGAGTATAGCTTACCTGCGCAAGTCTATGCGGTTCCAAAAGGAACAGATCTTGCGAAGTATGGTCGATCTAACACATTAGATGAAAAATCAGACGTGTTTTTGAAAAAGGGTTTCATCGTTGTTAACTTTGATATCGAATCTATTGTAGAAGCTAACGTAGATGCTCCACATCTTCAGTATATCCATAGTCCATTGAATAACCAGTGGTGGGATATGGAAGGCTACGATGGCACAGACGGGGAAAGAGACCGAATTGTCACTGATCCGTATAATGTGAAATACTCGGTCAAAGATGGTGATGTGATTTTCTACGATACAGATCTTTCATCATACGATGATTTTGCGAGCAAAGGGACACATTAATTTGAAAGAAGTGTAGTTGCTCCAATATGAATGCTACACTTCTTTTCTTTTTAGCAGATATCGAATATACTTTTCTAAACGAATAACTTTGTACGGAAGCACCGTCAACCCACATAGGGGAGACTGTGCTTTTTTTGTTTTTTACAATGTTTAGAGCTAACTAATTAGATAAAGGAGCTTATAATGGAACATACTACATCGATCAACAAACCATTGATACTTGGCAATTATTATTACGGTGGTGGAGAAATGGCTTGGGCTTGGTATCATGAGCATCATGCTGATCTGGCTATCATTGGACACCATGAATTATCTCCAAGACATCAAATAGTTCAGCAACTCCAACAGGCAATCACAAAACGAGATGATAAAGCTGTTTATAGTATTACTGTAGGCAAGCCTCAACCAGGAGAAAAGAGTACAATAAATGCTATTGATTGGTTAGAAGGGTTTTCTGATCCTCCTGAATTTATTGCCGATCGAGATCTTTTTATCAAAAACAGAATCTTTTTTTCAAGTTCATACTATAATTTGATTTTGAAAAGCATCAATGCAGATCGTGAAACATTATTACCTTCTGTCCGGTATAAAGCTAATCTTGAAGGACCTCTAGCTGGTTATATGAGAGCGATTGATGCTATTAATGATGACAATATACACAAAGCTAAACTCATTTCAGCCACAAAAAATATTTTAGAAGTCGATTGGATTCATACTAATAATGAAGGTCATAAGTACTTTATTGATCCAGACGCGTCGATTTATGAACAAACGATATCTCTGCTTATCGCTACTTGGTCATTATTTTCACTCACCTGCCAAGAAGATGATCCGCAGCAGTATCTCGTGATTGCTGAAATTCCTAAACAATTATTGAGCATTGATGTAGATCCGATGGTAGGCAAAATCGTTTACGACTGTATATCTTTACTGAAACAACTCTCTATTACCACTACATTAACTTTAGTTCTTTCTACTGAAATGCTATTTCCAGTACCTGAATTAGCTTTTCGTTACAAATTATTATTTCAAACCAAAGATTCTGACTACGATCTTACACACAATCAATCAAATCGAGAAAGTATAGATCCGAATTTAATTAAGGATTGGGATGAATATCAAAAATTCTCTGGACTATGGATTGATGATATAACCTCAAATACTGAAGATGGAGTTATTGCACTTAAAATGAATCCTAATACATTTGAGTTTTGGGATTCGTTTGAAGATAAGAGAATAGATTGATTAAAGGAACCCCTGAAACTGAGCAGGGGTTCCTTTTATGTGACTCGTTAAAGTCGAACTTATAAATAAACTGTTTGACTATTAAATAATTATGCTTAAATATATACTAAGAAGGTAAAAAAAACCAAATATAATAATAACTTTCTAACAATGAAGAGGAGATCAATTATGAATACAAACAATAAATATGATCCATATGAAGTGAAAGATTTTAAATATGCTTCTGGAGGAAATGCAAATGTATTTTTAGCTGAAGATAAAATGGGGAAAAAATATGCATTAAAAACTATAAAAATAAATTCAGCTAAAGATGCTAAAAAAGTGAAGCGTTTTTTAAATGAAATTAAAGTTGTAGAAAATTATCAAAATAAAATAAAAGGAATAATTCCCATACGTTACAAATTTATTCCTGAAAAAATAAGCAGAGATTTTATCTATACTAAAGACCTCAATGGAACCGAATTATGGTATGTTATGGATTTGGCTGAGCCCATTTTTCAGAAATTAAAAAACTGGGATGACTTAAAAGTTATTATTGACTGTGTGATTTCTTTGGCAGAAACTTTAGAAGAACTGCATAGCCATAAAATCGTTCATAGAGATATTAAGCCAAGTAATCTCTATTATTATGAAGATAATTGGGCTTTTGGAGACTTTGGCCTAGTTTCTTACCCTGATTCAGAAGATCATAAATTAACAGCAAAAAATGAAAGAGTCGGAAATTATGCTACAATCGCACCAGAAATGAGACGTGCTGGTCAGATAGAAGATGCAAGACCAGCAGATGTATGGTCTCTAGCAAAAACATTGTGGATGTTAATCACTAAAGAGGAGGCCGATGGCTTTGAAGGCTCTTACAATCGAACAGATAAGAGACTTTCCATCTCTTCGTATTGTGAAAGAATGCCGACTGGTAGCTTACATTCTATTCTTGAGAAAGCTACTTCTTATAATCCAGAAGATAGGCTTAACATTAGAGAATTTTTAGATCTGTTAAAAAAATATAAAGAGGAATTAGTGCACAGACAAAAACTTTTGACATTTGAAGAATTGAAAAAACTAGAAGAGGCATCTGAAGATGGTCGACACTTTCGTAATACTGCTAATAGCATTATAGATACGCGCGAAATAATTGAATTGCATAGTTCTCAAGTAAGCCAAGAATTTAAATTTGAAGAAGATCCAGAAGAAATGAATATTTTAAAGTATATAAAAAGGCAATTAGAATATTCTTTTACAAAGAAATATTACATTTCACCAATACTCAAACACTTTAGAAATGAAAGCTTTCCTGCAATAAGGATTTTTGTTGAATACACAGAAGCAGAATCTAAATTTGTTACAGCTCTTGTTGGTATGGATAAAGAGATTCATAGCTTTAATACAGACCATATACTAAATTACTATGATAAAAATGGAAAAATTGATTATAATCTTGTAGATCAATTTATTGAAGAGTTAGATTCAGTATCAATGAATGCGATTTATTAATAAATATCTTTTTTAATAAATCATACAATCCATCTTATTTGAAAATAAAATGATATACCTAATTATTTGCAGAGGTTCTTTTTTACTGTTATATATAAGGTAGAAACAAAGTTGTTAAATACAAAATAGAGGGTGTCACAAAATGAGTAATCGCAAATTATCCCAAGCAATTTTGATGAAAAAACAAATAGAATTATTGAGTCTACTGACGAGTGTTAATATGTTAGATAAGTTAAAAGGAAAAGAACTATTTGAAGAGCTAGAGGAAGAAATTAAAGGAGTTATCCCTCATCACGCTTTCAATGTAGCAAGACATCGATTAGGTATGAATTCCAATGAATTAGAATCTATTGGATTGAAAAGTAGTTAATGATTATACGGATTTTTTCATTGATAATCACCATATACTTAGGTGTTCACTTTTTTCATGAATTCAGCATTTTCATTGGTATAGATTCCCCTTCTTGGAGTGAAAAACGCAATTTATTGTTGCTAAGTTTTCTTTTTTTAGCATCCTTGTATCTGTTTTGTAGATTAATGATTCGACAGGTAGCACACAAGTATAAGAACATTTTGATGCAACTTGAACAGAAAAATCACAGAATTATTTCAACTAAATATAACTACTATGTATTAGATAAGGAATTGATTCGGGAATGTGGCTATCACCCGATTATGTTCCGCTTTCTAAACCAAAAGGATATGGATGAGATCCAGCGCCAAAAATTTAAAGGAGAACATAATGAACAGTATTACTAACCACGATCTATTAACCTGGGCATGGCAAGCAGCTTTTTTGGTCATCACAATAGCTATATGTTACAGCTACATCGAATATCGTATAGAGTTGCATAAAGAAAAAAAGAGAAAAGCAGTGCTTTGATCAAGCTTTTTATATTTTCAAGTACACATCTGATTTATTTATGATAAAATCAAATTAATCTAATACTAATGCGACGAAGAACGCGCTAATCCTTTAAGGGGACTAGCGCGTTCTTTTTTTGAGGAGAGAATGAATATGAAATTCAAACTTATTATTTCTGCTTGTGCTTTATCCGTATGTACTTTAATTTCGTCTTGCCAGAGTTATGCAGCGCAACAAACACCAATATCGGTATATTTTGATGGTAAGGATTTAAGCATGGCACAAAAACCCACTGTTATTAATGGTAGTACTCTGATTCCAATGAGATCTATTTTTGAGCAATTTGGAGCATCTGTAAAATGGGATAATGCTACAGATACTGTCACGGCTAGCAAAGATAAAACCCAAATTAAAGTGACAGTAGGGAAATACACTGCTTTAAAAAATGGTCAGAACATATCTATGAAAGTATCTCCTAAAGTAATTAACAATACACTTTATGTTCCACTTCGTTTTGTTAGTGAGTCTTTTGGGTCGCAGGTTAGTTGGTTACCTACAGCACATACAGTTACAATTAACTCATTCCCGACGCAATCTTTGAAGATCGATCACATTAGAGACGGGGATACGTTTGAAGGTGTTTATACTTCAGGTAAGCAAAAGGGAGAACGAGCCGTTATTCGCTTAATTGGAGTAGATACTCCGGAAACAGTCAAAGCAAATACACCGGTACAAAATTACGGCCCTGAAGCATCTGCATATACAAAGTCAATTCTTAGTCACCAAACGGTATATATCAGCACAGACCAATCGAATGATATCTATGGACGAACTTTAGCTTATGTGTTTCTTGAAAATGGCTTACTATTTAATGCGGATTTAGTATCTAAGGGCTACGCTAGAGCGATGACTATTGCTCCTAATACACGGTGGTCTTCTTTATATACTGAATTAGAAGGAATGGCTAAAAACGAAAGTATGGGGCTCTGGAACACCAATAATACTGATACAGCGATCACCAGCATGCTAGAAGAATCAAATCTACCTGCTTTGATCACAGATTCATCAGCTGCTAAAAAATATGTTTCGCAAGATGAGATGACAAGACTTTTGATCATGGCAATTTTTCCTGAAACTAAAGCTGTATTTTTAGCAAAATCTTTTTATGATCTAAGCCAAGACGAGAAGGTACAAAAAACAACCAAGCTAGCGATTGAGAAAGGAATCACGATTACTGAAGCATTTATTAACTCTAAGGAACCAGTAACTCTATCCACGTCTGTTCAAATCATAAGCGATGCTCTTGATATTAACCCTGATCAAGGATTGTTGTTACTTCAAGATTTAAAGATGCTTCCAGCTGAAGGTGATACGAATCAATTGTTATCGATCGAAGCTAGTAAGGCACTGATTCAAAAGGTAGACTTAATATCAGAACCGCTAAAATCATATACCAAGAATATTAAGGTAGCAGCATCTCAATCTAAGCATACTACTGAGCTTGCTCAAACGTTACCAAACAAAGAGTTTTCAGTAGCTATTGAACAGTATGCTATTCGTATTAAAGATTCGCTAATCCATCCAGAACAGTTACAGGATTTATTGAATATAGATTCTTTATTAGTTTCTGCCAAGTCGCTGGCTTCAACGGATTGGACCACCATTGTAAAGCAAAAAGATATTATCGAATCTTTGACCAAGGCAACGGTAAAATTAAAACAAGCCAATCAATCCTTACAATTAGCCAAGAAAGCACTGACACAATAACTTCTTTAAAGTATCTACATTATATTGTATAATTATGCTACCAATTAAATAAACCATAACGCGAAGCACGCGAACACCCTATTAGGGTTGTTTGCGTGCTTTTTGTTTTGAAAAGTGAGGGAATTATGCCACGTTTAAGCAAGATTTGTTTGGGTTTACTTATTTTTTTTCTACTATATATTTTCCGTTTACAGTTTGTTGTACCTGTCTTTTATTTTGTTTTTGGACTAATGATATATACTGTTTTTTTCTTTTGGGCTAAAGCCAAAGATTTAGATCAGGAATATCCAAACTGGAATTATGTATTAAATACTCCCGGAGGAATGGTCAAATTTTTACTAACCGGATCAGTCATATGGTGTGCTGTATTGTATCCAATGGTTAGACAAGCCTTTGTAAAACCGAAAGAAAATGAAGCTGAAGAAAAAGGAGTGATTTTCTCTTGGTTAAGCTATCTTATGAATCCGTTGGATTGGCATAAGAGCTGGTTCAATAAATTTTATCAGTAGTAAAGGAGTATAGTCTAAATGGAACAGTTTCAATTTTTAAAAGGCTTATCAGGAGACTTTATTTATTTACTTATTTGTACGCCTATTCTTTTAGTTATGACTGTAGCAACACTTCAGCTGTATCTATCAAGAAAAAGAAAACCGTATTCTGTATTTTCTAGAATCATGTTAGCTCATTCTATTGTAAACAGTATGCTTTTTTTAACAGCATTCATACTACTGGTTTTCAATATAAAAGGAGCTTTACTTCATACGCTTATTCACTCTTCTCAACAAATGTTATTTCTTTTAATTCTGTATGGTTTCTTCAGATTCAACAATATCCCTATGATAAAGGATAAGATATACTACTTCTCATCATCAGCGATCGTGTTTGCCGTAGGTGTTTTTTCTATACGCTTATCAGCAATACTTTGTATTACAGCTCTTACATGGCTACTATACAAAAATTACAAGCAGTACGCTTCAATTCAGAGCTTAATTGCAAGTTCGGGACTATTTACGTTGTCTTTATTAATAAATGATATTGTACAATACACGAATCCTATTGTAGCTTTTATAGGTTTGCTAGTTGCCGTTGCTAGTTACTCTTTATTTTTTATGATCATTATGTCTTACTCTCTACATTTAATAGAAGGTTCTTATATGTCGTCTATAACAGATCCTCTAACAGGACTATATAATCGAAGAATGTTTATGCGCTATATTCATCAGTGTTTAGGCAATTCTCAACCCATTGATATTATTTTTGCTGATATTGATAATTTCAAAAAGTTAAATGACACGCAAGGTCATGAGATGGGGGATGAAGCTTTAAAACATGTTGCCTCCATTTTTATAGAAGAAACTAAAGACATAGGTATAGCTGCTCGATACGGTGGAGAAGAGATCGTAGCGTTAGTATATGACAACTCTATATCCACAGAAATACTTGCACAAAGGATTCTACAACGCGTTGAAAAAGAGACCATCGTTACATTAAGTGTAGGTTACAAAAATTATGATTCTGAAGACACTCCAGATAATCTTATTAAACATGCAGATGAAGCCATGTATTCTGCTAAAAAAACAGGTAAAAATAAAGTAGTAGGCTACTCACCACTTTTAAATATTCTCGAAGATAAAAACAATGAGAAAATAATTGTATAAAAAATATAAACTTTAAGATTTGTAATACTGACAACCTATTGGTTGTCTTTTTTTTTATCATCGCATAAAATTGAATATACTATTAACTGTAA
>NZ_MDER01000085.1 GCF_001721045.1 Paenibacillus nuruki
TGAATCAATTTAATAATTTAAGTCACTACTGTAAAATGAGATTGAGTTGAAAGTATACTTTTGTTTTATCGTGTAGTGAATAATACTATAATGAGCGATTGTATTATAATTATTGCAGAAGGTTTACGAAAGAAATCAATATTTTACAATAGACATGTATTATTTTAATAAAAAGAGTCTCCTACTTTTAGGAGACTCTTTTTATTGCTTTAAAGGCTTACCTATTTTATTAAGTATATATATAAATTTTACACAGCAGAATTTTTTGTACTTACTCTTTCAAAAGTCATTTTACCAGTAGTTTTCCGACCTGTAAAATAGTGTCCTTCTAAAAATAAACTATTATCTTCTAAACGAATACGTAACTTAGCTGTACCATCATGATTTGGGTTAGTATCTCTATTCATATCAGCATCATTGTAATACGTATAGCAAAGGTATCTGCGTCCAGCTTCATCAATCCAAATTGTACTTGTATAGCTACTACTATAACTTTTAGCAGATTCAAGAGTTACAGTGATCTTATCGAATTCATGACGAATTTCCATCATTGTAGGAATGGGATCAACGACTTTGTTGGTAATAGGATCAATATAGTCAGAATACATAAAACCTTTCCATTTTCCACCAATATAAGGTATGGTGCATAACCATGGGTAAAAAAGATTTGGCCGCTTTTTCCATATCCATTGTTTGAACAACAAACTCTCTATAAGAAGTGATATACCAGCTGCACTAGATGCTGTGATAGCTAAATAAATATCGATAGAAGAACCTTTAATTAAAACCATAAAGACAAATACTAATACACCCAAAAAAATCCATATGCGCCAGTACATTTTAGAATTGTACAAAGTGATAATCTCCTTTATTCGTATTCATAAAATGTTTGAAGTGTAAGTATAAAATATTTCATATTAGATAAACTTTTTTCATCAGGACATAAAACCTTTATACCATTAGCTTCTTTAAAAGAGGAAATTTCATGTAAGTGATTAGATAAATAGTTAATTAATTG
>NZ_MDER01000086.1 GCF_001721045.1 Paenibacillus nuruki
TTCGTTTTTCGTTGTCTGTGTTTCTCGGTGACAACTTTTATATCATATCATGTTTCCAACCACTTGGCAAGCACTTTTTTTGAAGTGTTTTTTCAAGTTGTTTTCGTATGATATTTTGTGGATGTTGTCGTTCGTTCGTGACAACTTTTATAATATATCATGGCTGAATTTATTTAGCAAGCATTATTTTATATTTTTAATTTTTCATTTCATCAGTAGGTATTAAGTAGACATCTGGTTGTTATTCTATTGCAGTTTATTTATTCTACTTCTTTAATCCTCGAGCCAACAGAGTCTCTACTCTCTACTCTCTACTCTCTACTCTCTACTCTCTACTCTCTACTCTCTACTCTCTACTCTCTACTCTCTACTCTCTACTCTCTACTCTCTACTCTCTACTCTCTACTCTCTACTCTCTACATTATTGTACGATTCGGCGCATTAGAAATGAAAGTTTATGATGTGCCTATTCTTTTCTTGACTGTCACGTAAGGGGATACTTGATAATGGAATAGTCATCTTTAACAAAGGAGGGATTACAATGAATATAAAGACACTACGTTCAGATCGAATCTATCAATCAATTATAGATACTTCATCAGAACAAAAGGTAGAACAGTATCGTACACAGATGTTGCTTCCTTTTATAAAGAAATGGGATATTCAACAAATCCCGTATAAAGCAGATGCCTCTCATTCTTTTGATGTAATTACATTTAATAATATGATGAATATTGCTCCACAAGATATTACTGAAGATGTGTATCCTCTATTAGAAGCCATTTCCTCTGAACAGTTTTGGAAAGATTGTGATGCAGCTGTGCAGGATAGTTTGAGCTTATTTGAACAAAATCAAATTCCTTTGAGTGTTACTAACTATGTGTATACCGTTTTATTAGGGGATTCTAATAGCTCCGTCTTAGCGATTAATGAAGGAATCTGCGGAGATGGTGGAATTCCTGGTCATATTCTAGTTACACTGCTTCCAAATGAGTATACACTCCCTCGCATTCAGTCTGTACTCGCACATGAATGCAATCATAATGTAAGATATCAATTTATCAAATGGAATTATGAGCAGATAACGTTAGGAGAATTAATTGTGAGTGAGGGATTGGCAGAAAGTTTTGCCACTACTCTATATGGTGAACATTTATTAGGACCGTGGGTGTCCAAAGCAAATATGAGTACTTTAAATCATCACATTAAGCCCCTACTAGAAGATAAAATGGATCGAAGTGGCTTTAATCAAATAAGTCCTTATTTATACGGTGATGACATTACTAACATGCAATATGGTGAACCTGTAGGAATGCCTTACGCAGGTGGCTATGCTTGTGGTTATTATTTGATTCAATATTATTTAAAGAAAACCGGCAAAAGTATTATAGAAGCAACGATTACTCCAGCAGAACTTATTTTAGCGGAGACAAAGGAATTTTGGCATGAAACCACAATTGTTCTCGATTAAAAATATACTTCATATTACAGGGATCACTAAACGTGCATTGCATCATTATCATAAAATTGGTTTGTTGCCTCCAAGTTATGTTGGTGAGAACGGATATCGGTTGTACGATCAACAAGCACTTGCGACATTACAGATGATTTTGCTATTTAAAGAAATGGGATTTTCACTGACAGAGATATCTATTATGCTTCCTTTATCTAAAGATGAACAAAAAGAGATCTTACTTCATCAACGCGGTCTACTTGAACAACGAAAACAAAAGTTGACTACCGTTATTGAACAATTGGATCATTATATAGAAGGAACAGATATACAGAAGCTAAATATATTTGATGATTCTTCTACTTTCTCTATCAAAGATCAGTATGATACAGAAGCTAAATTGGTGTATGGAGATACGGAGAAATATCAGGAATTCCAAGCAAACCTAGAACATTTATCTGATAGCGATAAAAAAGAGGCATACACACAATTTTCGGCAGATGTTGAGCATATTTTTCACAGGATCGCTCAACACCAGCAACTTTCCCCATCTTCTAATGAAGTACAAGACTTAATAGGTCAATGGAGCCGTATGCTTGGGCGGTTTATGGTTTGTGATGAAGCTATTTTATTATGTATAGCAGAGACTTATGTGACTGATGAACGTTTTGTTCGTTATTTTGATCAGTTTGGTGAAGAAGGTTATTTGGACTTTTTGCATCGTTCTATTGTTTATTTTGTAAAAGAGTATAAAAAGTTGAGTGAGAGTTAAGTATGTAGGAGTAATAGAAATAAGATCCATTTTAAAAAATGAGTTCGGTTATATGAAAGGAAAAGAATAAATTGAATAGATCGAGCACATTCATTGAGGATATACACAATACTCATGAAAAATATAGAATACGAGTAATAAGCGAATCATTAAATAAGTAGATGAATCGAATATAAATAAATTAAATAGAAATGAACTAAAGAGAATTAAATCAATAGAATGAACTCAATCAAAAACCCCTTTTAACGGCTCTGTTAGCTGTTAAAAGGGGTTTTAGTTTTGTTACTCTTTGATTAACTTAAGGCTGATTTATTGCTTTTTTAGTTATGCCTAAATTTTGAGTTATGCCTAAATTTTGAGTTTTAATGATTTGTATGTTATTCCGTTAGTTAGACTTGCGTACATTACGGAATATTCCATACTGCTGTTACTTTTCAAATGATGAGTTAACTTTTAAATAATGCATTTCTTACTGGTATCATTTGATTCGAAAATATAATGTGATGATACTGGATTACTCTGAGCCCAGGAATGCATAGCGACAGATGACAAGGATAGCAAGTACCCACATCAACCAGTGTACTTTAACTTTACGCGGTGAAGCGATGTTGCTAAAGAATCCTAAAACTACGAAAGCAATAATACCTGCTGAGATCCCGTTTGCAATACCATTTGTAAATGGCATAAAGATAATCGTTAAGAAAGCAGGGAATGCTTGCATAAAGTCGTCCCACTCGATCTTGCTTACCTGACTCATCATCAATACACCAACAATTACTAATGCTGGAGCTGTTGCCGCAGAAGGAACCACCAAAGCTAAAGGAGCAATAAACAATGCACATAAGAACAATACTCCTGTAGTAATAGCGGTCAAACCTGTACGTCCACCTTCAGCTACACCTGCTGTACTTTCAACATAAGAAGTAATTGTACTTGTACCTAAAACAGCACCTGCACTTACCCCTACTGCATCAACCAACATAGCTTTGCTGATTTTCTTTTCGCCTTCTTCTTTGTTTTTGAACAATCCTGCACGTTCGGCTGTACCTACCAATGTACCGAAAGTATCGAATAGTTCAACAAAGGTAAAGATAAAGATAATTTCGAATAATCCTATACCGATTGCGCCTTTGATATCTAATTGTCCAACCGCTAGATTATCAAAAGAAGGAATCCAATGTGCAGTAGACAAACTGCTTAGATCTGTAACACCCATTGGAATACCAATCAATGTAACTACGATAATACCGATTAATAATCCACCTTTGATACGTAATACCATCAGTATACCGATAACGAATAACCCGATAATCGCAAGTAATGTATCCGGGCTATGCATGAAATCGCCCAATGCTAATTGGAAATCAGAACCTTTAACTGTTACAGGAGCTGCTAATTGAGCAACATCTGTAACGCCTTTAACCGTAGCTGATACCGAAACTACATTTCCAAGCTTCAATCCAATAATGGTGACAAATAATCCTATACCTACAGTGATCGCCATTTTGATTGATTGTGGTACAGCGACCAGCAATAACTGACGAACTTTGGTAATTGTTAAAATGATAAAGATAATCCCCGAAAGAAACACTGCACCTAAAGCCGCTTGCCATGTGATCATTCCGTTGGAGCTAAGTACAACAGTCATAAAGTAAGCATTCAAACCCATACCTGGTGCAAGAGCTACCGGAATATTTGCAAATAATCCCATTAAAATCGTAACCAATCCAGCACCTACAGCTGTAGCGAAAAACACGCCTTCTGCGGGTATACCTGCTCCACCTGGTCCCAAGAACAAGTTATTAACGAACAGAATGTATGCCATCGTGATGAAGGTTGTTAAGCCTGCGATCATTTCTGTTTTTACACTCGTGCCGTGTTCCTTCAACTTAAAGAAACGTTCCATTATTGCTATCTTCCTCCTCTTGGAAATGAATAGAGAAAACGACAAGAGACCCCGATAGACGAGCTGTTCATCGGGGTCTCTAAGAATCAAAATAACGGCGTGTCATAGTATTCTTAAATAGTCTATGTATATCGATATCGATATCGATATACATAGACGCTAAAGAAAACCTACACTGCCATTGCTTCATTCCGTAGAGAGATCATTCCGGTGATCCGTAGAGACTCCTGAGCCTATTCTCAAGATTATACGAAGTGTTTTTCAATTGTCGCCAAACTCTATTCGCTGTCTTTGATACGTGTTGTTATTTTCATATCAAACAGCTTTACTTGTTACATTCTAGGATAGGATTATAAGGTTGTCAATCAAAAAGCGAATGTTATTTATATGTACATGTGTAATCGTTCGTCAATCTGTAAATATTATCTGTAATAATGATCACTTGATCGTTTTTCACTGCCAAAAAATGATAGATTAATTCTAATTTTAACGAATATATGAGTGATCTGGACAAAGTGACGTAATTTTGTGATAGCAATCTTACTTTTTGTCTAATGCTATACGCCTTTGTTTTATTTAATATGTTAGTTAATCGAACATAAAGTTAGTTTATCTGACATTTAATATTGAGTTTAAGTCAATTTTTGATTATGATATGACTTAATAAGTTAGGTTAAACGTCATTAGAGGCTTATGAATCTTTGGAGGGGATAAAAATGTCTTTGACCGCTTCTACGGTAAAGCATCAAGTACAAACACCTGAGATTCAGCTAAAAGATGTTGAAATGCGTTATCCAACAGATACTGGTGATGTTCTTGCTCTACATCAAGTGAGTCTTGATATTGGCAAAGGAGAATTTGTCTCATTATTAGGCCCTTCTGGTTGTGGAAAAACTACATTACTTCGGCTTATGGCTGATCTGATTCAGCCTACCAGTGGCAGTATTCATGTCGCAGGCAAAACAGCTAAAGAAGCACGATTAGCTCAAAAATACGGGATTGTTTTTCAAAGTCCTGTGTTGTACGACTGGCGTAAAGTCAAACAAAATGTAGCGCTTCCTCTAGAGTTAGTAGGCGTTAGTAAAATCGAACGTGAACGCAAAGCCATCGAATTATTGGAATTAGTAGGACTTGAAAAATTTGCAGATCAATATCCATGGCAACTGAGTGGTGGTATGCAACAACGAGCTGCTATTGCAAGAGCACTGGCAATGGAGCCTGAAATTCTACTAATGGATGAACCGTTCTCTGCCCTAGATGAATTTACAAGAGAACGCTTAAATGAAGAGTTATTGTCTGTATGGAATAACATTCAAAATACGATTGTATTTGTGACTCACAGTATTCCCGAATCGATTTTTTTATCAGATCGAGTATTTGTATTATCCCCACATCCTGGAAGATTGTCGGCAGTGGTTGAAATCCCTTTACCTAGACCACGTACACAGGAAATGCGTAACAGTCCAGCCTTTTTTGAATTGATTGCCCGTATTCGCGATAGCTTTGAAGGGGTGTGACGTATGAAAGGAAATCATCTTTTTGTACGTAATCGCCTGTTGCCTGCTATGGTCTGGGTTATTGCGATCTTGGTAATCTGGGAACTTACATCATGGGCACTATTAAATATAGGTCATCTGCCTTTGGCTCAATCCAAACTTCCTTATCTTCATGAAGTGCTAGCCACCAGTATTCAATATAGTGGAACGTTGATCAAAGAAGGTAGTGCTACATTTGGTAATGCAGGCATAGGATTTTTGCTTGGCGCTCTGGCAGGTGTTGTACTGGCTATATTGATGAGCATATCGACATGGATCGAAAAATTAACCTTTCCATATGCTGTAGCTTCACAAATGATTCCGGTACTTGGACTCGCACCTATTATTTATGGAATTGTACGAGATGAGTATATTTCACGGATTCTGATCTCGGGATATATTACATTTTTTCCGGTAGCACTCAATATGTTACGAGGATTACGAAGTGTTGAACCTTCCGCTCTCGAATTGATGCATTCTTATGCGGCTAAACCGTGGAGTATTTATTGGAAATTACGATTACCTGCTGCTATCCCCGGACTTTTTAGTGGATTAAAAATTGCGGCTCCTCTAGCTGTAACTGGCGCTATTCTTGTTGAACTAATGGGAGCACAACATGGTATCGGCGTGATTATGCTTCGCAATCTGTATTATGGCCCTTCTCATGTATATATGTTCTGGTCGACTGTTTTTATCGGAGCTTTACTTGGCATACTCAGCTATTGGTTGATTAGCTTGATCGAACGTATCGTATCTCCATGGCAACCTGAATTCCGCTCCAAAGGAGGTAGCCATTCATGAACAAACCATCATCGGCACAGAACAAAAAAGTGGCTGCTACATATATCTCTGAATTACCTTCTTCAACTCTTCCTTCTCCACATTCTTCGTTAACAGAACAGCAACAAGCAAAAGGAACAGATCAACCTTCGCGCAAACGTCAGAGCAAGAACAAATCATTATTAGGTGGTGGAAAACTATGGCTTCCTCTTGGTTCAGGTATCTTATTCGTGGCATTATGGCAAATAGAGGTTTTTCACAAGATATTTGATCTTAAAAAATATCAACTTCCTCTTCCTTCAGCAATTGCATCGTCTATACAAGAAAATTGGAGTCTTCTACTATCCTATACCGGATACACATTAGCTGAAGCTGTACTGGGCATGCTCATAGGTTCTTTATTCGGATTCATTATTGCTCTTATTGCTACAGCTTCTCCACGTTGGGGTGCAGGAAGTCTTACTTTAGTAGCCGCTTTAAATGCTGTTCCTATTGTAGCGCTGGCTCCAATTATGAATCTATGGTTCGGTGATGGTATCGGTTCACGAATCGCTATCGTCACTGCAACAACTATGGCGGCTATGGCTCTTAACGCTTATAAAGGAATGTCATCTGTTGATCCACTCGCTCTTGATCTTATGCATTCCTATGCCGCCAATAAAGGAAAAGTCTTTCGTTATTTACGTATCCAACATAGCTTACCGTATGTATTTACTGCTCTCAAAATCAATGCTACTGCTAGCATGATCGGAGCTATTGTCGGTGAGTTCTTCTTTTCTTCGCAAGGACTGGGTTACCTCCTCTCTAATTCTATCAAAATTGCCAAAATGCCACTGGGTTGGTCATGTATCGTGCTGGCTGCTATCGCCGGTATTATTTTCTATATGGTGGTAGAGCGATTAGAAAAAGTATGTATTCGCTGGCATCCTTCTCAGCGCACCTAAATGACCGGGCATACATCCGCTTTATTTTCGCATATAGCTATCGAGAATAGATTAACGATTCAGGGGGAATAAAAGATGAACATCCAACCACAAAAAGTTCAAGCCAGTCTTGTAATTATGCTGGTGATCATGATTACGATGCTTGCAGGATGCGGTGGAATGAAAAGTGCTTCGACAGACACAGGTACAACAGCGAATGCCAATGAAGCGACTTCAACAGAACCCGTAACCGTCAAGTTACAGTTGAAATGGGTACCTCAAGCACAATTTGCTGGTTATTTTGTCGCTAAAGATAAAGGTTATTATGAGCAAGAAGGTCTAAATGTGGAGATTCTTCCAGGCGGCCCAGATATTGTTCCTGAGCAACAGGTGGCTGGTGGTTCCGCAGATATCGGTGTAGATTGGGTTGGAAGTCTGCTGACGAGTCAGGAACAGGAAATGCCATTGATTCAAATCGCTCAAATTTTCCAAAAAAGTGGTCTAGTGGTGGTATCTAAAAAATCGGCTGGCATTAACTCTCCTGCTGATCTAAAAGGTAAAAAAGTAGGCAACTGGATGGGTGGAAATGAATTCGAACTATTGGCTTTATTCGATAAGTACGGGCTTGATCCGAACAAAGATGTGAGCTTTACCAAACAAGGATTCACAATGGATCAATTTCTAGGTGGCGAATTAGATGCCGCTTCAGCTATGACCTATAACGAATATCAAATTTTGCTAGAGTCTGGTCTTAAAGATAGCGATCTGAATGTGATTGATATGAACGACGAAGGCGTAGCGATGTTAGAAGATAATTTATTTGCCAATAAAGAGTGGCTAGATGCGAATAAAGAAACCGCCGCTAAATTTGTACGTGCTTCACTTAAAGGATGGAAAGATGCGATGGCTGATCCTGAAGCGGCAGTTGACAGTGTAATGAAGCAAGCGGAATCGGGCAGTACTACGAAAGAACATCAACTTAAAATGATGCAAGAAGTAGCAAAATTGATTCAACCTGAAGGATTCGATGAAACTAAAATGGGCTACACTGACGAGAAAATGTTCCAGCAGACTGCTGATATCGCTTTGAAATTTGGCGTCATTAAAGAAGCGGCTAATGTGCAAGAAGCGTATACCAATGAAATTGTAGATATGGCTAGTAAAATGCAGTAAGAGTCACTGCTCGCTATTAATGATCCAGCAACAGAGAGGAGAAATCATCATGCTCGAATTAGGAACAGACAGTGAATCAGCAATCCAAAAGGATCAGCGCTATTTGTGGCATAATATAACTCCTTACAATGAAGCAGCTCCACCGATGATCGCTGCGACAGGTAGTGGATCATGGGTAACAGACACCAATGGTCAGCGTTATATGGATGGAATGTCTGGTCTATGGTGTGTGAATGTGGGCTACGGTCGCAAAGAGTTAGCGGAAGCGGCATATGAACAACTGTTACAACTTCCTTATTTTCCATTAACACAAAGTCATATGCCTGCGATTGCACTTGCGGAAAAGTTGAATAACTGGCTTGGTGATGATTATGTGATCTTCTTTTCTAATAGTGGTTCTGAAGCTAATGAAGCGGCTTTCAAAATCGCACGTCAATATCAACAACAGATTGGACAGCATTATCGCCATAAATTTATTTCGCGTTATCGTGGGTATCATGGTAGTTCTATGGGTGCGCTATCAGCTACAGGGCAGGCTCAACGTAAATATAAATATGAACCGTTAAGTGGTGGATTCCTGCATGTGGCTCCACCGGACAGTTACCGTCGTCTGGCTGGTCAAACAGTAGAAGAGTTCAACCTGCACTGTGCTCAAGCGATCGAAGATATGATCATCTGGGAAGGGGTTGAAACGATTGCCGCTGTAATTATGGAGCCTGTGATTACGGGTGGTGGTATTATTATTCCCCATCAAGTGTATATGGATCGGGTACAAGAGATTTGTCGTACTCATGGTGTGCTACTTATTATAGATGAAGTGATCTGCGGATTCGGACGATCCGGTCAAAAGTTCGGGCATCATAACTTTGGGATAAAACCGGATATTGTGACGATGGCTAAAGGATTAACGAGTGGGTATTTGCCACTATCAGCTACGGCTGTCCGCAAAGATATCTATGAAGCATTTAAAGATAAAAGTGATGATTACGGGCATTTTCGGCATGTAAATACATTTGGTGGTAATCCTGCGGCATGTGCATTAGCACTACGTAATCTGGAAGTGATTGAGCAAGAACATCTTATTGAACGTGCTCAACTGTTAGGGCAACGCCTCAATACAGCAATGATGGATATTGCAGATCATCCACTAATCGGTGATATCCGTAGCTTCGGTCTGCTTACAGGCATTGAATTGGTTGAAAATAAAGACAGTAAAAAGCCAGCGTCACTCGATATCGTGAAGTCCATAATTGCCGGTTGTAAACGTAAAGGACTGATTATCGGCAAAAATGGCGATACGGTCGCTGGCTATAACAATATACTTACTTTTGCCCCTCCATTATCTTCTACAGATGAAGATTTGGAATTCTTGATTAGTACATTCAAACATGTGATGAGTGAGCATTAGGTACCGTCATTTTTTCTGGATACAAAAATTGATAAGCACGTAGAGCGACTTGAATCGATATGCGATTTTCAGGTGACATGTAATCTTCACCGAGCAGTTCGGTAATTTTGTCTAAGCGATAATATAACGATTGGCGTACGATAAATAATTTCTGCGCGGCAATCTGCTTGGAACCATCATGATCCAGATATACTCGTAATGTAAGAAGCAACTCACTGCCTTTGGACTGATCATGGTCAATCAGAGGCCCTAGATAGTTGCGAATAAAGGTCTGAAGCGTTTTGCCATCATTCAAGCTGAGTAGTAATTGAAATACGCCTAATTCTTCATAAAATAGTAACGTACTATCCGAACAGGAATACAGAGATAAGGCTTGAACAGCTTCTTGATAACTGGCTGAAACATTTTTCAAATGATGACCGGATTTACTTACACCAATAATTAATTTCAAATGCTTCAGCTTATCATCTGCATGAATATGTTGTAGAGATTGTAATGCCTGTTGAAGTCTTGGCTTCGCAGGCATTTTGGCTTGTTGATCCAGAGCAATCACTGTCAGTCGATTATTTTTGAGTGTGATAAGCGGATGAAATAGATACTTTTCGAAAATAGACCGTAAAGCTAGCGAAAGATGAAATGTGATCGACTCCCACTCATTCTCCGAACTGTTCCATTTTACATCTTGCGGATTCTCAATTTCGATAAGGCAGACACGATAAGGTAATTCATTCATGGCGGCGAAATCAGGTCCAATTAGACTTTTGAGTCGATGTTCATCTTCAATCCTTCCATAAATCAATTCCTCCACCCATAGATTTTCCGAAAATAACTTGCGTTCTTCCATATAACGGGTACGTAACAATTCTTGAGCGATGGATAGCGAAGCCGAATCTAGTAATAAACAATCATACTCTTGTGGTTTGTGCGGACAGATCAACATAATGTATGCCCATGTCTGATCCAAAGCACCTACAGGCTTGAGCACAATCGTTTGTTGCTGATATTCACGAAAATAAGGTGCAGTATCATGTTGTACCCCATCTATGCTTTCATTAAATGCTGCAAAAAAATCCAATAGCGGACGTTGCTTATCAGGAGAAAGTGCCGGGAAAAAGGAAGGTTTGCCTTGCAACTGTAAATAGATCACTTGATGATGCGTGCTTTGATGTAGCAATTGTAATACTTTCGTAGTGCCTTGCGAAGTGAGCGTTAACCGATTGAATTCACGTGAAATACTTTCTAATTCTTGAAGCATACGATGATGGTGATTAATAATCAATGAGTGTAGATCGAGCGTAATATCTACAAACCGTACGGTTTCTTTAAAAATAATCAAAGGAAAATTGTGGCGATTGGCAAGTTCAATCATTTCAGCAGGAATCTGTTGAAAAAAGTCGCCCAGTTCAATACAAAGACATGCTGCCTTTTTCTGAATTAAATTTTCCATAAATTCGAGTGCAGTTGCAAGATGATGATGGAATTGCATACCTGTAGTCAGAATCATTTCTTCTCCATGAATAAGACTTTCAAAATTAGAACTCTCCAGCACATGTACCCAACGAACATAATTCTTTGTTCCTCTGATTCCTCCGATCACTTCTGCTTGAGCAAATAAAGGTCTTGTCATCGCATCTTCGATAGTAAACATACGGTTTCCTTCCATCTCTCCCCCGCCTTTCTCTAAATCATGGATCAATCACCTTTATACAAAGTAACGTTCAGCCGCAGCTGTATCTACGCTATGGTCGTCAAAAATAAACTTTTGAAATTAGACACTCTGTCTAATGTAATAAAAAAGCGAATTGTCTATAGTTTTAATATATAAATGTTATATTACATAACCTATATGGGTATGAATTATACTATATTTATGCTTTATATGATATTTTAAAATAATTTCACCGAAAAAATCTATAAAAAGATCGATATTAGCGAAAAATATGTTACATTATTTAACACAAAATAGTTTTCTATACCCCAAGGAGGTTTAACCGATGGAACTTTCTTCTACATTGGCTTCGTTTACACCTGATCTATTTATGCATAATTTTGCGGAAGCAGAACCTGGTCTAACTCACAAGGGAGCTATAGAAGAATCGAATCGCTGTCTGTACTGTTATGATGCGCCATGTATAACAGCTTGTCCTACCGGAATCAATATCCCTTCTTTTATCAAACGTATTGCAACCGATAATCTAAAAGGCGCTGCATATACGATTATGGATGCTAATCCTGTTGGTGCTAGTTGTGCTCGTGTCTGTCCAACAGAAGAGTTATGTGAAGGCGCTTGTGTACTGAATGAAAGTTCCAAACCGATAGATATCGGAAGATTACAACGTTATGCTACGGATTGGGCGATCGAAAAAGACGCTTCTTTATTCGAAGCAGGTATTCCTAACGAGAAAAAAGTAGCGGTGATCGGTGGCGGTCCTGCTGGCTTGGCTGCTGCTCGTGAATTAGCACGTGAGGGATTCAGTGTCGTGATCTATGAATCGAAGCCACTTGCAGGTGGACTGGATACGCATGGTATTGTCTCTTTTCGTTTACCTCAATCCATATCGCTCTGGGAAGTTGAACAAGTACGAAAGTTAGGCGTCGATATTCGCACCCATATGAAAGTAGGCACTGATATCACTGCTGAGCAATTACTGACGGAATACGATGCAGTCGTCTTAGCAGCTGGCATGGGATACGTTCCTCCGATCAAAATTGAAGGGGAACAACTACAAGGCGTCTATGATGCGATTCAACTGGTTGAACAGACCAAAACAGGTCAACCTCATGTTAATCTAATCGGCAAAAAAGTAGCGGTGATCGGTGCAGGTAATACGGCTATTGATGGAGCTACCTGTTCAGTACGCTTAGGTGCTTCTAATGTGAAAATGGTCTACCGACGGACACGCGAAGAAATGACTGCTTATGATTTTGAATATGAATTTGCCAAACAAGAAGGGGTAGAATTCAACTGGTTAACATTACCCAAGCGAATTATTGGTGATGCTACAGGTAAAGTCACTCATCTAGAGTGTGTGCAAATGAAATTAACAGGTGAACTTGGTAAAGACGGGCGGTTAGTGCCGATGCCTGTTGAAGGTTCTGAATTCTTAATGCCCGTCGATGCTGTGGTAACAGCGATTGGACAAGAACGCCGTACCGATCTGATTGAGCATTTTGGATTAGAACATACATGGGGTGTCGTCAAGATTGATACGACGACTCATCGTACCTCTAATCCCAAAGTATATGCCGCAGGCGATATTATATTCGGATCGGGTCAAGGTGAAGCAATGGTCGTCTCTGCTGCGCAACAAGGAAAATTAGCAGCTTATGCAATCAGCCAACATTTACTTGCTCAAGAAGATCATTCTTTACGTTCGATTGTATAAAATAAGGCTTCCACTGCTATCAATACAAATAAGATCATTAAAATAAATCAATCCAAAATCTGATTTATAAATAGAAGATAGGCACATCTAATGTACTGTTTGAGATATAAGATGATATGACTAGGAGGTTGTTGATTATGGCAGATTTGAGTATTGATCTTGCAGGTATTCGTTCCCCTAATCCGTTCTGGCTCGCTTCTGCACCACCTACGAATACAGGATATCAAGTACAGCGTGCTTTTGAAGCAGGTTGGGGCGGAGCGGTCTGGAAAACGCTGGGTGATCCGATTATTAATACATCTGCCCGATTTGCAGCGATTAATTTCAACGGACAACGAGTCGCTGGATTTAACAATATTGAATTGATCTCTGACCGTCCATTAGATGTAAATCTTAAAGAAATCTATGAAACGAAAAAACGATTCCCCAATCATGCAGTTATTGCTTCTCTAATGGTTGAACCGACTCAATACAAATGGCATGAAATTGTAAAACGAGTCGAAGATGTAGGTGTCGATGGATTGGAATTGAACTTCGGTTGTCCGCATGGTATGGCTGAACGTGGTATGGGTGCGGCTTCCGGTCAACAACCCGATCTAGTCCAAGCACAGACCACATGGGCGAAAGAAGTAGCAACGACACCTGTAATTGTGAAATTAACTCCAAATATTACGGATATCACGGTGGTGGCTCGCCATGCTGTTAAAGGTGGTGCGGATGCGATTAGTCTGATCAATACGATCAATAGTCTTGCTGGTGTCGATATTCATAGTTGGAATACGATACCCCATGTCGGTGGTAAAGGGGCACATGGTGGATATTGTGGTCCTGCGGTAAAGCCGATTGCCCTAAATATGTTAGCCGAATGTGCTCGTGATATGAATGTAGGTGTACCTATCTCAGGAATCGGTGGCATTTCTACATGGCAAGATGTGGTTGAATTTATGTTAATGGGAGCTACAGGGATTCAAGTCTGTACTGCCGCAATGCATCACGGTTTCCGAATTGTCGAAGAAATGATCGATGGTCTCAACAACTATTTAGATGATAAAGGTCTTAGCTCGGTGACTGAATTGATTGGTCAAAGTGTATCCCGTTATTCCAATTGGGGTGATCTAGACCTTAATTATCAAGTTGTTGCTCGAATCAATGAAGAAAATTGTATTAACTGCAATAAGTGCCATATTGCTTGTGAAGACACTTCCCACCAATGTATTGATATGCTGACCAATGCTGAAGGAAAAAGTATTTTGCAAGTTCGTGAAGAAGATTGTGTAGGTTGTAATCTGTGTTCTATCGTCTGTCCTGTAGATGGTGCGATAGATATGATCGAAATACAAAACGGTATGGCGCCAATGAGCTGGAACGATCGTCAAAAAATGATCGGTTCGTTGAATGATTCGTATACCGGAGCTGAGGTGATTGGATGAAAAAGATTATTCGAAATGGAACGATTGTAACAGCAGCAGATACGTATGTCGCCGATCTATTAATCGAACATGGGATCATCACCAGTATCGGGCTTCATTTGGAAGCAGAAGATGCTGAAATAATTGATGCGAGTGGTTGCTATGTATTCCCTGGAGGTATTGATCCCCATACTCATCTTGATATGCCTTTTGGTGGAACCGTTACGGCTGATGATTTTGAGTCTGGCACCAAAGCAGCTGCATTCGGCGGTACAACGACAGTGATTGATTTCTGCTTAACGACTAAAGGTAATACCTTGCAAAGCGCTGTCGATACATGGCATAAGAAATCACGAGACAAAGCTGTCATTGATTATAGCTTTCATCTGATGGTCTCAGAAATTAATGATATTGTATTGGATGAATTACCTCAGATTATTGAAAAAGAAGGCATTACCTCATTTAAAGTATTTATGGCGTACAAAAATACATTTCAAGCCGATGACGGTACATTATTCAGAACATTGCAAACAGCGAAGCGTGAAGGCGCACTCGTGATGGTACATGCTGAAAATGGTGATGTGATCGAATACTTAGTCGAACAAGCACTAGCCGCTGGACAGACAGAACCTATCTATCATGCGCTTACCCGTCCTCCTGAATTAGAAGGTGAAGCTACCGGACGCGCTGCTTACCTTACCGGTCTGACGGATTCGCAATTATACGTGGTGCATGTGACTTGTGCGGAAGCTGTCTACAAAATTGAAGAAGCCCGCCGTAAAGGTCTACGTGTATATGGAGAAACATGTCCTCAATATTTACTATTGGATCAGAGCGATTTGGAAAAACCGAATTTTGAAGGAGCTAAATATGTATGGTCTCCTCCTCTACGTGAGAAATGGAATCAAGAAGTGTTGTGGGATGCTCTCTGGAATGGAAGTCTACAGACGATTGGTTCCGATCAATGCTCATTTAATTTTAAAGGGCAAAAAGATCTGGGGCTTCATGACTTCTCCAAAATACCGAATGGTGGGCCGCTGATCGAAGACCGATTCAGTGTCCTTTATTCTGAAGGAGTTGCTAAAGGACGAATCTCACTTAACAAATTTGTCGATATTATTGCTACAGCCAGCTCACGTCTATTTGGACTTTTTCCGCAGAAAGGAACACTTGCGATTGGTAGTGATGCTGATATTGTGATCTTCGATCCAACCGTCAAACGAACGATCTCAGCGCAAACGCATCATATGAATGTCGATTATAATGCTTTTGAAGGAATAGAGATTACAGGCGAACCGGTATCTGTACTGAGTCGAGGAGAATTTGTGATTCGAGATAAACAGTTTGTCGGTACGCCGGGAACCGGTCAGTATTTGCATCGTAATCGGTTTGAAGTTCCTACAACCCTGTTATCTTCTACAACTGAACAAGTAAGTGGAGGGATACGATAATGTCTGCTTTCGCTGATTTTGAAAAAGAAAAGCTGGCGATCGATCAATGGCTAGATAATGGATATAAAGTTATCGCTATTCAGGAAAGTCTGGAAGGCGCATGTGTCAAATTCAGTAAAGACCCTTCTCGTGCTAAGCATGATGATCTTCATCTCATTACTGCTGATGCTCGTAAATATCTAACGACTCGCTTACTAATGAATGGACAACTCGCTCGTTCGGTGTAACCTCTCCTCTTTACGCATAGATATCCTCCTATTCAAAAAGCCCATCTATACCGAACCAGTACCTCTTACTGGATTCGATCAGATGGGCTTTGAGCCATGTTGTCATTTCAAAAAGTAGATTGGCTTAGAAGTGAATGGAAAATATGAATTTACTGCAATCCAGCAAGCAATTCCCAGACATCTGAATGACCTGGCATTTCCCCGCTTGTCCACCATTTCGCACGATACGTTTTGCCATCATAGCTGACAGTATCTCCACCAACATAAATCATAGAAGGACTCCAAGCGTTAGCAGAAGGTTGTCCTGGATCAGTAGGAGTCGTCGGTGTTGTTCCTCCAGTACCTTGTCCCGTAATATTCACATCGATCACCTGATAAAAAGCATTGGCGGTATCGCTAATATCCCATACGCCCAAGATGACATGGTAGCCACTGCGGTCTGACGGAATATTAATCGTATGACTCACATTCGCAGCCGGCTTGGCTCCCTTGTCATTAATCACAGCAATTTCTTGCAATGTACTACGCTTCAGTGGTTCATTTGGATTCCAACCTTGCTTGGTGATGTAATACTTCCAACTGGCTGTTGCATGTTGAGCTGTTAATTTCCATTGAACTTTGAGTGCACCTGTTTTGATATCTGTTTTGTGCCAGCGGGTAGATGTCTGATCATCTAGCGGTCCAAATCCTGCTACGCCGCCGCTTGCAATATGCCCATCTGTCGGTCCTGCTGATGGATAGCCTTTGAGTGCTTCAATACTTTGCGGTTCATACTGAGCACTTCCCACATTGGTATTGAGTCCGAGTGCATTCGATCCTTTGTAAGCACGACTAGCAGGCTGTTCGATATAACCATGTGCCCAAATGGTACTGCTCATTAACAAAGCACATGTACTAATAGCCACAGTCGCTGTCATCGCCTTTTTCCAATTCATTTATAGACCTCCCAAGTGTTCCAAATCTATACGGTATAAATGATATGATCGAAGAATCTATTACAGTTGTTGCCATACATCTGCTTGTCCAGGTGTCTCGCCTGTAGTCCACCATTTGGCACGATACGTTTTGCCGTTGTAGCTTACGATATCTCCACCGACATATACGGCGGATGCTGTCCAAGCTTTGGCTGTTGGTTGATCAGGATTGGTTGGTGTGGTCGGTGTCGTTGGATCGGTTGGTGCAGTACCGTTATAGATCAAGTTGTAGTACGCATTGGAAAAAGCTTTGTTGTACGGTGTTCCTGCACTATTGCTACCTAGATCCCAGTTTACTGACCATGTCATTACACCTTTGAGCGATTGACCTTGTGATTGTAATTTGGAAAATACGTTATACACTACTGTTGGATCTTTGACCGTTCCATTGCCCCCTGCATCTGGATTAGCAGGTAAGCCTAGCACTAATTTATTGGCTGGAATCTGTAGCAATCCTCTTGTGCCATGAATAAATGAATCTGCCATATAGTAAAGGAAATTATATTTGTCTGCATCTGAATTTTGAGCTAACCACTTGCTCACTTCATCGACCCAGATGCCATCGCCTGCCTGATTGTACAATTGAGGCGCTATAAAATCATAGTAGCCTGCCAGACTGGTTAAGTACGGTTCGTAAGCTCCACCTGGTTTCAAGTATGGAAATTCAGGAGCCATACTAATCAGAAAGTTCTGACCTTGCGCTTTGTAATGATTTTTGACGATCTTAAGCGCGGCTGGAATAACCGTTGTGTTACTACCTGCTTTGATCGAATTTTGCTCCAGATCAATATCTAATCCATCAAATCCATATACATCAACCAGACGAATAATCTCATTGGCAAAAGCTTGCTCTTGTCCTGCACTGAGTTGTACATGAGCATCTGCTCCACCTAACGAAAGAATAACGGCTGTTCCTCTTGCATTTAACGTAGCGACTTGTTGACGAAATTCAGCATCGGTTCCTCGATCTGGCTTAAATGTAGGAATACCATTTCCAGTCATAAAAGCAACCATAACCACATTGTAAGCTGTTGGAGATTCGCTCAAAGCCATCGTACGTGAAGTCCCACCTGCATAACCGTCTTTAGCAGAAGATGTCCAATTTTGCCAGTAGCCTACCATAACTTTTTTGCCACTGATACTTGGCATCGTGGAAGCACTATCTGCGGCTTGAGTGGTCGGCATCGATGTAGCCAGTAACGAACAACTCATCACTCCTGCTAATACCCATTTCATTAATTTGCCTTTTTGAATGATATTCATCATATACACTCCTTCAAATAGTGGAATAAGATATTGCCTGATACCCTTACGATTTTCCCGACAGCATGCTACATGACAATGAACAACATAGGTTTTCCTATTTTCCAATAAATCCCTTTTCAAGGTATAACTGAATTATACTGCTTAGATTGTGAAAAACTTATGTATATCCGCATAATCTAAGGCGAATTGTAGTAAAGGGCTATTCTCTCGCTGTTGATGATTAGAAGAGTGAGCAAATAAGATCAAAAAAAACAAAAAAACCTTCTCCATATGGAAAAGGTGCATAGTGTCAAAAATGGCTATATCGTGCAATACCTTTTAATATACGCCAAATAGTTCTTGCAACAACTGCGACTTGGCATAACACTGCTGTGCTTTGAACTGTTGTCCAATCTGCTCATAACTGTAGCCACATTCATAATACAGTTGATCCAAATAATAACCGATCTGATGATTAGCACAATAACGGATACCCTGAGTGGCATATTCAATCGCTGTCCGATAATCTTGCGTATCTGAATAAGCTTTGGATAAATAATAAAAGATCGGCGTAAATTGATCATTTCCCTCACGATATATATGCAGGGCACGCAGGCATTTATGTAACCACCCGATACATGCTCGATAATCCCCGTCCAATCCATAAGCAATGGCTAGTGCTTGAATCACTTCAATCTCATACAAAGCTGGAATCCGTTCGCAATGATAAGTTAATTTCAAAGCTAACTGAATCATCGGCAATCCACGATCTACTGTACCTAAATTCACATGAGCGTTTCCTTTCTGATACAGTACAAATTGCTGATCCATTAGCGAATAACGGCATATTTCTTCTACCTGATGATCTTCGATATATTGTAGAAGTTCCTGATACATATGCTTTTTCTGCAAATATTTGATGTTTTTGCGGATGCTCTGAATCTCATGAATCTGTTGTTCATTCATATCGAAAAAGATCCGAATATCCAGACTAAACTTATGAGCGATCTGAAATAAAATCTCAGCCGATACCGATTCTACCCCCTTTTCAATACGACTGATCTGCGATTGATTACAAATGCCTAACGCCAATTGTTGCTGGGTTAATCCACGTTGCTGTCTAATCTCTCGAATCCGTTGCCCGATCCAGCGGTAATCCAGTATCGTCTGGTTAACCATTGTGCACAACCTCCCGAATACTTCGATGATCTCTATATCATAAGCAATCGATCAAGGCAGCATCAGGTGTAGAAATACGCATATCGAGAGAATTTCTTAGTATCTATTAGCAAAGCAGATCATTTGGCACGATCTCGGATAAAATCTCATTGATGCAGTCGAATAGAAAAGTATTTCCCTAGTATTCCGCAGACTTTATGGATAATCCAGTGTTCCTTTTACAACAACATGCTTACCTTTGCGATCTTCAAATACTTTGACATGGACTTTGGCTTGTTCTTGAAATTTCGGCAGATTCATCGTGTACACCGTTGTCTTAACAGTGGCTTGAAAAGGAAGAGATGTGGGTCGCTCAATCTTTAGCACAAGAACAATCTCAGGTTGCCCGCTACTATACTGACCTGTAGGCGTACTAGAGATCACTGTTGCTCGCGCAGAGTACCCTTCCAATATCGTCTGTTCTGTGATGCTTTTCTTATTCAGGACTCTTGGTAATACAATAGCAATCACTGCAAAAAATATTAGTAATCCGATACAACTTAATATTAGTGTAAATGGCTCCAATGCTTTAATCTCCTTTGGCGGATAAATACCTGTTCTCGTTCTACTTCAAATACGTAGTCTCTTGCATAGAAACGATCTGCTCCGCTTCGACAAATACGCATAACTGTTCCAAAATCGATTCAATCGTTGACTTATGCTCAGTTGCTTGAGCTGCATCAAACAGCGTTAACTTTTGCACATGTAATTCCCTGCGCTGACGATCATTTTTGAGATCAACCACACCAACGATCTGTTCCCCAATCAAAATGGGCATCGCAAAGTAACCGTATGTCCGTTGCTCTTTGGGCATATAACTTTCCAGCTTATAATCTACATCAAATAGCTTCAACAATCGTGACCGATCACGAATCATATTATCAAATGGAGATAGCAATGTGGCTGCGCTACCTTCTATATTTTCAAGTGTCGTTAGTAACGGAATATCTTGTGTACGTATAAAATGCTCTTCAGCAAATTCTTCAACCTGTATACATTGAATATGTCCCTGCTCTAATTGTTGCTTGATATACTCGCTGACTGCTGTTTTGTTGAGGTTAAAGCAAGCTTTCAATTCTTTCAGTGTAGCGATGCCTAGATTCTCAAACGTTAACTCCATTAAATACGTATTCAATGTCGGTTCATGCTCAATCGTGCGCTGGTCTTCAATATGCTGGTCAGTGCGTGTATATAATTTATTGAAATGGTGATCTCGACTGACCTTGACCAAGCCTGCACGCCATAACTTATCCAGTGCTCGCCTTGCTGGTGTCATACTCCATGTCGCTCCACTAGATGGGTGATCATGTTGAATATCACGTGAGCGCAATGGCTGATCGACCTGCACTTGCTGATAAATATCCAAAATCAAATCCAACTGAGGTTCGTTCATGATTTTCACATGGTGATGTGCAAAATAATGATGCAAATGTTCATATGAGGATGCAGGCAACAAACACAAAGCAAACAAATACACTTCAAATATCGACTGCTGTTCATACAATTCTAATAACCATTCTCGCTTATACCGATGATCTCTTGACCAGAAAAACAAGTCCTGACTACGAGATAACACATTCATCGTATCGAGCTGAACATAACCAAGGCGGTTAAGGGTATGTAAGACTCCACTAGCATCTTGATAGTGATTGAGGTGAGGTTGTAACAGTCCTTGTTGGTGCAATTGCAGACGCTTCATCTGTGCTATAGTCGTTGTCAGCATAGCGATCCTCCTGATCATTTTATATTTTATCGATATGATTTCTAATGATTATCTAGTGTCTGTAAAAGCTCTTGCGCTGTTAGATGTGACTCTCCTTCAACTTCTTCTTTTGTCGGCGAGTATGCAATTCGCTGAAGCTCTGGTTCTAACTTTCGAATCAAGGCTACTGGTAAAAAACTTACAATATATTGCAAACACCATTCGATCCATTCGGAATCATTTGTATGTAAGACGTTTCGTACATGAGGAACAATCTCATTAGGAACTATAAGCAATATTTTGGACATGGGTATTGCAACAGGCCAGTTAATATCCTGCAACCATACAAGTAACTCTGAAAGAATAGGGATCAATGCTTGAGGATCTAACTGCTGTAATCGCTGGATGGCGCCAAAATCAAATTTGGACTTAGGGATTAAGTGATTGGATTCGGTCATATTATAGTCTCCTTTACGTATGAATATCAAAATGTAGATATCTCATCATGACTGTTGGTTGTTCTATCTATTTTTAAAACTAGTCTCTATGCTCTATATTTAACCGTCTCCATATTAATTTGAGAATATGCCTTGATACCCCATCATTATCTAACAAACCTGTTAGAAGAAAATAATACAAAGGTTCACTTTCTGAAGTTAATATATCTGGATCTTCTCCAGCTTCAATAATCAATACTCTTTTGTAATGTTCTACTAAGTTTGGAACTTTCTCAGGATCAGATAATTCATAAGCATTTCGAATAAACATTCCAAATGACCAATGAAATTCAAATAGATGATTTTCTTCAATATTAAGAAAATGTTGCCTCATTCCATCTTCAAGATGATATTGCATAATATGATCCACTATTCCTTCAAAAGAATCAATGATTTGCTTTGGAGGTAAGGAGTTGGTTTTATCCATGAACTTCAATCCTTTCGATAAGGTCGGTTTGGCAGGAGTTGATTAACAAATCATGTAACTGCTCTGTTGGTAGCATGGATGATCATTCCTTTTGTATATAGTATAACTAAAAAAAGCCTCAAAACCTTAGATATCTAAGATTTTGAGGCTTGGTTATTTTACTCCCACTCAATCGTAGCTGGTGGTTTGGATGTAATATCATACACAATCCGGTTCACATTATCAACTTCATTGACAATACGTACCGAAATCTTTTCTAATACATCCCACGGGATACGTGCCCAGTCAGCAGTCATACCGTCAATTGACGTTACTGCACGAATACCTACAGTATATGAGTACGTACGAGCATCGCCCATGACGCCTACGCTCTTCATGTTAGGAAGGGCTGTGAAGTACTGCCAAATTTCGCTTTCAAGACCCGCTTTAGCGATCTCTTCACGTAAGATATAATCCGAATCGCGAACGATTTGCAATTTATCTTCAGTCACTTCGCCCAAGACACGAATCGCTAGACCTGGACCTGGGAAAGGTTGACGCCATACGATGGCAGCTGGTAATCCACATTGTTCGCCGACTTTACGTACTTCGTCTTTGAATAGTGCTTTCAGTGGCTCTACCAATTCAAAGTGCATATCTTCTGGCAATCCACCTACATTATGGTGAGATTTGATCGTTTGTGCTGTTGCTGTACCACTTTCTACGATATCCGTATACAGTGTACCTTGTGCTAGATAAGCGAAGTCACCCAATTTACGGGATTCTTCATCGAAGCAGTAGATAAATTCGTTACCGATGATTTTACGTTTTTGCTCTGGATCGTCAACGCCTACTAATTTAGACAAGAAACGCTCTTGCGCATCAATTTTGACAACTTTCATATCGAACTTGCCGACGAAAGTCTCCATTACACTTTCCGCTTCACCTTTACGCAATAGACCGTGGTCGATAAACATACATGTTAATTGCGGACCAATCGCTTTGTGCAACAGAATCGCAACAACTGAAGAATCGACACCGCCACTAAGTGCGCATAACACATTTTTGTCGCCGACTTGAGTACGAATCTCTTCGATTGTATCTTCGATAAACGTCTCCATACTCCATTCGCCCGCACATTTACAAATTTCATATAAGAAGTTACGGATCATTTCATTACCGAACACAGAGTGACGCACTTCTGGATGGAACTGCACTGCATACAATTGACGCTCTGCATTACTCATTGCTGCAATCGGTGCAGATTCTGTGCTTGCATCCAATACGAATCCTTCTGGCAAACCGACTACATGGTCACCATGACTCATCCATACGGTGTGACTGGATTCCATGCCTTTATTTAGTTCGCAATGAGCCATAAAGTCTACATCTGACTTCCCGTACTCACGCTTCGCAGAACGTTCTACTTTACCGGACAATTGTTGAGCCATTAACTGCATACCGTAGCAAATACCAAAGATCGGCACATTGAGATCATAGATCGCTGGATCTACATGCGGTGCATTTTCAGCATATACGCTAGATGGTCCACCAGAGAAAATAATTCCTTTTGGTGATAATTCACGAATCTTTTCTACAGGTGTATTAAAAGGCATTAACTCACTGTATACCCCAAGATCACGGATACGTCTTGCGATCAACTGGTTATACTGTCCTCCAAAATCGAGCACTACAATTATTTCACTTGGACTATTCATTCACGAGCCTCCCATATTTCAATGAGTCTAATTATACCTATGTGCAAAAGCCACCGTCAAGGCTTCCCACCTTACTATAGCAATTAAAATCAGGGTTTCTTCCCGTCTTACTCAAGATTGCGTTTACATTTTAGAAATAACAAGATTTCTTTTAAAATAGACCTGTTAATAGACTTTGTACTTTCCGATAGATTATGATGTAATAGATTGTTTTATTTTAACAACAATAGTCAAATATAGAGAAATTATAGTCTTCCGGAGGACAGCACATGCAATTGATACATTATATAGAATCTCTTTTTACTGATCATGGTTATCTGGTACTATTTCTAGGGTTGTTGCTTGAATTTATTGCTCTTCCGTTCCCTGGCGAAACAACGATGGGATACGCTGGTTATTTATCTTATATGGGTCGCCTCAATATGGCATTATTATTGCTGTGTGCTTTTGCCGGTACTACGATCGGAATGACGATTACTTATTTTATCGGTCGAAAAGCAGGGCTTCCGTTCTTACGTAAATATGGCAAATGGTTGCTTCTTCCAGAATCGAAGTTGGATAAAGCACAATCGTGGTTTGGTAAATATGGATATACGCTTGTGTTTTTTGGATATTTTATACCGGGGGTACGCCATTTCACTGGTTACTTCTCAGGTGTGATGAACTTTAAGTTCTGGCGGTTTGCTGCTTATTCGTATAGTGGAGCATTAATCTGGGTTGGTGTATTTCTAGCGTTAGGTCGAATTTTCGGACCACAATGGACGATGGTCTTTCACTGGATTCATGAATATTCATTTGAAGCGATTGCGATTATTGTGGTGCTAATCTTGTTCTTTATTCTTGTGAAGTTCCGCAGAAGATTAGGAATTGCACTAGTGAATCGATTTGGTAAAAAAAAGCCCGATGATTCCGCAGGTGAATAAACTAAAAATTAAAAAAACAGCGAAGAACCGGGCAATGGATGCCACGATCTTTGCTGTTTTTTTATTATTTTATATTGAATGTGACACTATTAGAAGATATGCTCATACTGTTATTAGTACTTTGTTCTTTTTTTGATGATATTTTTTATTAAGTTCTATATACAAAGTTCTGTTGTATCTTCTATCATCGTATCATCCAGAATAACCTACAGTAATTTCTCTGCTGCAATACCCAAAAAGACTTTGGCTCCATTCACAAGCGCACGTTCATCAATATCGAATCGTGGATGGTGATGAGGGAATGCGGTATCTTCAGTTTCATTTTTCGATCCGACAAAGAAGAAGTTACCCGGACGTTCTTGTAGATAATAGGCAAAGTCTTCTGCACCCATCGCTGGTGGCAACATGAGAAATGCTTCTTCACCCATCGTATCAACGACGACTTTTTGAACATGTTCTGTTTGTTCTGGTGTATTCACGACGGTTGGATACCCGTGAATATAATTAATTGTATATGTGGCATGATTGGCTAAAGTAATTCCGTGTACCAAGTCACGAATATCTTGCTCGATCTTAGTTCGAATCTCTGGATCAAACGCACGCACCGTACCTTCGATCTTCGCTTTGTCGGCAATAACGTTAAACGCTTGTCCTGCTTGGAATACACCGACAGTCACTACTGCTGATTGCATAGGGCTGATATGACGGGATACAATCGTCTGCAAAGCACCGACTAACTGGCTACCAATCACGATAGAATCGACTGACAGATCAGGCTGTGCTCCATGTCCGCCTTTACCTTGAATCGTAATCGAAAAGGAATCTGCCGATGCCATCGCAGGGCCTGAAGCTGTTCCGATTTTGCCTAGTGGAAGAGCACTTGCTAAATGCGCTCCATACACTTCATCGACTCCGTCTAATGCTCCATCTTCGACCATCGCTTTGGCTCCACCTGGAAGTAATTCTTCAGCATGTTGGAAAATAAAACGAATCTTGCCTTTCAAATGGGCTTGTTGATCACTAAGTACACGGGCTACGCCAAGTAGTGTCGCTGTATGCCCGTCATGTCCGCAAGCATGCATAACGCCATCATTTTGCGAACGATAGTCCACTGTATTTTCTTCATGGATGGGCAATGCATCAAAGTCTGCACGAAAAGCAATCGTTGGCCCTGCTTGTCCGCCTTGTAGATCAGCTATTAATCCGCCTTCACCTACACCTGTCCGCACTTCATAACCGAATCCTTTGAGTGTATCTGCAATAAATTGTGATGTTTTGACTTCTTGAAATGATAATTCAGGAAACTGGTGCATATGTCTGCGCCAAGCGACCATTTGATCAAATTGTGCTTCTATTGCTTGTATCCATTGTTGTTTTACCATAACTGTAAGCCTCCTATATAGTGTGAATCAACCTCTAAATATTCCATTATTTAGAAAAAACCAATGACTCCAAACTAACATAGCTCACTCTTTATGTCAAATTTATCATATAAAATTATAGTATTATAGATACTATTTAATTTCTAATTTTTACTTTTTGTACGCATGTAGACGGAGTTCACCTGAAATATATTCACCCAAGTAAATCTCTGATATCTGATGATGTGTTTCTTCTTTAACTCGATTTTCTAACCATTCGATATCTTTATGAATAAGATCGAGTACATCTTGATTCACCTGTCCATCGACAATAATAGGATAGCGTATATTTTCGTCTCCATACTGGATGACGGTTAATTGTCCATTTTGTTCTAATATCGCTCGTTTTACATTTTGGATTTCGTAGATACCTATTGCACGTAGCTTGAACATTAATTCATTGGCTGAAATACCGCAACGTAGACATTCTCCCACTTCCACTTCACCATTGACGACAAGATTGATCGGCTTGCCATCGACAATACGTTTAATATATGGATTGTGCTGTTTGAGGAATTTGATCATAAATACAAGTAATGTCCAGATCATCAATACTAGAAAAAATTGCAATGGCTTTACAGCTTCATTGTAGATCACACCCCCTATAATGCCCCCGAGCACATAATTCTGTACTTGATCGATGGCAGATGTAGGTGCTAGATTACCTTTGCCCATTAGATTAATCTGTAACACTAGACAAAGAATACCCAGTGCTAATTTGATAATAACCGGATAATATGCTTCCATAAGTTGGTTCCTTTCTGTCGATTGCAGTCTGTTATTGGTCGTTCACACGAATATCTGGATTGACTAGATATACTGTTTCTAACGTATAGGCGCTCATATCGTCATTAAAATGAGCCGTATAGTATTGAGTCGGTGTTTTGATAATCACTTCATCTACCAGTGTTGTCGAATTCACACTGATCTGCGTCTCATCTAGCTGTTGATCTTTGGCAAGTTGATGGACAAATTGCACCATCTGCGAGTATTTCGAATACGTACTTTGATCCTGGGTATAATCTGAATACTGTACACCGATCAGGAACACAATAACCAATAGCAAAATAATGCTCAAATCACGATATTTCGTTTCGATTCGTTTACGCATATATAATGAGAATAAAATCAATAATAAGATCAAAGCAACAAAAATAAAGATATATTTCAGATAGACATTAAAGGTGGATTGGTTCTCCAAATAGGCTATCGTATAGAAATCCATAGACAAACATCCTTTCTTTTTTTGACGTGTATTTATCACTTATCCTTAGCAACGTAAGCGCAATCTTAGAAATAAAAAAAGCAACGTCTTTGGAAGGACGTTGCTTTGAAATAACTATCATAGATCATCATTAACTTGTAGAGGTAGAGCGACTTATAAAGCAGCAAATACGTCTTCCGTATGCCCTTTAACTTTCACTTTGCTCCATGCTTTGATCAATATACCTTCTTCATCAATTAGAAACGTAGAACGCACAATACCTTCGTATTCTTTGCCATACATTTTCTTTAATTGCCATACGCCAAATGCTTCAGCTACTGCATGATCAGGATCAGACAATAAAGGAAAAGAAAGTTCATACTTTTGTGCAAATTTATCATGTGACTTGACTGGATCAGGGCTAATCCCGAGAACGACCGCACCTTTTTGTTCATAAGCCGCTGCACTATCACGGAAATCACAAGCTTCTTGTGTACAGCCTGGCGTGCTATCTTTAGGGTAAAAGTATAACACGACCTTTTTGCCACGATAATTGCTTAACGAGATTTCTTGACCTCCTGATGCTTCTAGTGTAAATTCAGGCACAGGTTGTCCTACTTGTAGTTCACTCATTGTATAGCCTCCTTTTGAAATATCGCTGGTAGTGATCATACCCTGCTTCAGATCAGATTAGACTTACGATCCTGCTCCGCGATAACGCTTGATCCCACCATTCCAGAATAACAATCCTAATGTGAAAAAGACAATCCCCATCACAGGTGTAATCCACGCCATCCGAATCATTTCAGGTCGATCTAAAAACAGTGCGGCTGGATAGATACCCACAAATGCAAACGGTAATATCCATGTTAGCAAAATTTGAATAATACGGTTGTAGATCGTGATTGGGTAACGTCCATAAGTCTGAATATTGTACATCAACGGAATAATGCCTGTTGGCGAATCCGAGTAAAATGAGATCGAAGTCAGAATCGTATAGATACCTGTATAGATCAGTGTCGAACCCAGTACCATAACAATCAGTGCAGGGATATGCCACCACAACAATTCAATCCCAAGTTGACCTCCACTCCAGAACATAATAATCACACCGATGAACGAACCGATTAATGACGGTGGATCCAGATTTTCTAGAAAAATCTGAAATAGATTATGTGCAGGACGGGTCAAAATGCGATCCATTTCTCCTTTGACAATATAACGATCGCCAAAGTTCCATAGATTCACAAAGCAACTATATAACCCGTAAGGGATCATAAAGTATCCATACACAAATACTACTTCAGCTTCTGTAAATCCACCTAACGTATCGGTATGCGCAAATACAACAAAAATAAAGATTAAGTTCGTCGCTTGAAACAGCAGATCCGAGATCACTTCTACCCAAAAATCTGCACGATACGTTAAGCGTGTCTTCGCATAATTCAGAAAATATTCCCATACCAGTCCAAGATAATATTTCATCTGCTTAGCCCCCCTGTACGAACAGCCGCACACGAGCAGCACGCCATATAAAATAGATAGGAATCAATAATAGAACAAACCAAGCCACTTGAATCCCTAACACTTCCAAAATACCTGTTCCTTTGACACGACCTGTAAATACCGAACCCGGCAAATACGTAATCGCTTGAAAAGGAAGAAAATTCATAATGGAGACTAACCATCCCGGGAAAAAGCTAATCGGAATCAATAGCCCGGAAAATAGATCGACGACAATGCGCTTCATTCGCATCATTCCTTCGTTATTTTCAACAAAAAAGGCAAGCATTCCGATAATAATATTAATCTGCGAGTTAATCAGAAAACTGAAAAATAACATCACAAGAAAACCTATCCATGAGGTGATGCTTGTTGGTAATTGAACAGGGAATAATAGTAACGCAATCAACATCCCTGGAATCATAAATAGTAAGAACCGGAACAACCCTTCTCCGAATCCTTGCATCATTTTGACCATTAAATAGTTGTATGGACGGATAAACTGAATCGCAATCGTACCGTCTCGAATCTCGGTCGCAATCTCTCGATCTAGATTGTTAAAATAAAACGAACGTGCCATCCAAGAAACAGCAACATAGGTCGTCATCTGCGCCGCTGTAAAGCCTGCAATCTGTTCTTTACCCCCGTAGATAGCTTGCCACGTAAAATAATACACACCAATATTGAGCGTATACACGAGAATACCCGAGTAATAATTAACTCGATACGCTAACATCGTCAAAAAGCGGATACGAATAAAATCCCAATACAGACTAGACATGAATCTTAACCTCCGGCTTTTCTGCTGAACCGGAACTGTAGATCTGACGTACAATTTCATCGGTACTGGTCTCTGAAATCTGGATATCCAGAATCTCGACCTGACTAAGCACTGCTGTTAGCACATCAGACACGGCTGTATCTGCGGTTACTAATGCTGTTGCCACCAGTTCACCTTCTTGTGTCCATTGTACCGGTAGGCTGGCTGTCCATGCCTGTAGCTGAGAAGCTGTAACAGCTTTGCCAAACTGGAAGCGTACTTCTTTCCCTTTGCCCCAGCGAGTCTTCAGATCATCTAAGCCACCATCATAGATAACGTTCCCTGCATCTAGCATAATTACGCGCGAGCAAAGTGCTTCGATATCTTGCAGATCATGAGTCGTTAGCAGAATCGTTGTACCTTGCGTACGATTGAGGTCTTTCAAAAATTCACGAATTTCGGATTTGACCACGATATCCAAGCCGATTGTTGGTTCATCCAAAAAAATAATCGACGGATTGTGTAACAATGCTGCAACTAATTCACAACGCATCCGCTGACCCAGACTTAGCTTACGCACTGGACGGCTTAATAAGTCTTGTAATTGTAGACGTTCCACCAGCTCATCCAAGCGTTTTTTGTAATCTGCTTCAGATACCTGATATACTTTACGAAGCAATTGGAACGATTCGATAACTCCTATATCCCACCACAACTGACTTCTCTGTCCAAAAACAACACCGATCCCCTGTACGAACTTTTCCCGCTCCTGATAAGGCACATACCCGTTGACCTTGATCTGTCCGGATGTAGGAACAAGAATACCGGTCAGCATTTTGATGGTGGTTGATTTGCCAGCACCATTTTCCCCGATATACCCACAGATTTCTCCTTGTGGTATTGAAAAGGTAATATCGTTCACCGCAGCGACTTCATTATACTGTCGTGCGAATAAGTCTTTCAGTGCTCCGGTTAATCCTCCGCGGCTCTTCTGAATCTGAAAGGTTTTGCGTAAATCTTGTACTTCGATCGCCTGCATGAGTATCTCCTTTATGCTTGATTGATGTTCATGTTAGATATGCGCTAAATTTGGCGTCATTTATAACAATCTTGTCAATTCGCTGTAATTGATTGTTGCCTAAAAAAAAATTATAATGTACGGGTGTCATGAAGAGCAATCAAAAGTGATAAACAATTTTTCAAATTGGCATTAAGATTCTGTAAACATAGTATAGACCTCACCCTCGAAAGGAAGAAAGAACATGAATGTAAAGACAAAGCGAACGCTGCTTTGGACCGTAGCGATTATTGTAGTTGCGGTTATAGGCTATGCGATTTATTATTTCACAGCAGTATTTAACCAAATTGATGGCTTGCAAAAAACAGGCGCTGCTTCACCTTTCAAAAATGTACAACCTACCAATGTCGCTGCGACTCAACCTCCAGTATGGGAAGGAACCGAACCGGTCAATATTCTGTTAATGGGTGTCGATTCTCGTAGTGCAGACGATGGTGAGATTCCACGTTCAGACACAATGCTTGTCGCTTCACTCGATCCTGTCAAAAAAACAATTCATTTATTCTCGATCTTGCGTGATACGTATATTCCGATCTCTGGTTATGGTGAGAATCGGATCAATAGTGCGATTACCCATGGACCGAATACAGCTATGAAGACCGTTAGTGACTTGCTTGGTATTCCGATTCAATATTATGTCTACACAGACTTCCAGGGCTTTATCAAACTGGTTGACGCTGTAGGCGGTATCGATTTTGATGTTGAAAAAGATATGCATTATACCAGTGCCGCAGATAAGCATGAATATGATATTGATCTCAAAGCAGGCATGCAACATTTAGATGGCAAAACAGCTCTTCAATATGTACGTTTCCGTCATGATGCCATGTCCGACTTTTCTCGTACCGAAAGACAACGTGCTTTCTTAACCGCTGTTGGCGAGAAAATGAAGTCCACTACTTCGATTATGAATTTACCAACGATCTTAGAACAGGTGAATCCGTATATTGATACCAACTTGAGTACCGATGATCTCTGGAAATTGGCTTCGGTCGCTTATGATAGTAAAATGAACGGTAGTGACCAACTACCTCCAGATGACCTATTAGCGGAGAAAAAAGTAGGCGGCGCGGATGTGATCGGCATTAAGAGTAGCGAAGAATTACAAAAATATGTACAAGATGCACTGAACAAATCAGCAGTTGAACCGACTCCTGTATCTACAGGCTCTACGAAAAGTACAACAGGTACAGACAGTTCTTCCAGCTCAAGTGCTAATCCAGAACGTACAGGTAGCTCCTCTTCTTCAAGTTCAACCTCGAACAGCTCAAGCTCTTCGGTGCAGTAAGCTATTAAGATAATCACTCAACATTCTGTAGCAACAATGGTAAAATAAAAGTAGCGCAGTTCAACGATCGTTACACCTGTAATTATAGCGCCCATATCAAGGGCGCTTTTTTCTTGTCTGAACGGTGGTTGCTGTTATTTTGAATAAGGAGCGATTTTATTGAATCCACGAACACGTTCTTCCCAATTATATGAACAAGCACTAGAACATATTGTAGGCGGTGTGAATAGCCCGTCTCGCTCATTTAAAGCTGTCGGTGGCGGTGCACCTGTATTCATGGCTAATGCCAAAGGCGCTCATTTCACAGATGTTGATGGCAATAAGTATATCGATTATCTGGCGGCATACGGTCCTATTATTACAGGGCATGCTCACCCTCATATTACTGAAGCGATTACCAAAGCCGCGCAAAATGGAATTCTGTATGGTACACCGACAGAAATCGAAATCCAATTAGCAATGATGCTTAAAGATAGTATTCCTTCATTGGATAAAGTTCGCTTCGTCAACTCTGGTACAGAAGCGGTGATGTCTACAATCCGTGTCGCTCGTGCGTATACCAAGCGAAATAAAATTATTAAATTTGCAGGCTGTTATCACGGTCATTCGGATCTGGTATTAGTAGCAGCTGGTTCTGGCCCTTCTACGCTAGGCATTCCAGATAGTGCAGGGATTCCAACCAGTATTGCGCAAGAAGTGATTACTGTTCCATTTAACAATCTAGAAGCATTACGCGAAGCTCTAGAACATTGGAGCGATCAGATTGCAGCTGTAATGGTAGAGCCGATCGTTGGGAACTTCGGTATGGTAATGCCTGCTCCTGGTTTTCTAGAGGGATTATGTAAGTTAGCTCATGATTACGGCGCTTTAGTCATTTACGATGAAGTCATTACAGCTTTCCGTTTCCATTATGGTTCCAGTCAGACGTATGCCGGCTTAGACAATCACGATCAGATCGTCCCTGACTTAACCGCTCTTGGTAAAATTATTGGTGGCGGACTTCCAATCGGTGCTTATGGTGGACGCAAACATATTATGGAACAAGTGGCTCCACTAGGCCCTGCTTATCAAGCAGGTACGATGGCAGGTAATCCTGCGTCTGTCGCTTCGGGTATCGCTTGTCTGGAAGTGTTACAAGGCGAAGGGGTCTATGAAGAAATGGAACGTCTAGCGATTCGCTTAACCGATGGATTGCGTGAGTCTGCGGATCGTCACGGCGTAGCGATGACCATTAACCGTATTCGCGGTGCGTTCTCAACGCATTTCTGCGATCATCCAGTGACAGATTATGATCAAGCTCAAGATACGGATGGCGAGAAATTCGCAGCGTTCTTCCGTCATATGCTAGATCGTGGTGTATGTCTGGCTCCATCCAAGTATGAAGCATGGTTCTTAACCACGGCTCATGTGGATGCAGATATTGATCAGACGTTGCAAGCAGCAGATGAAGCGTTGAAGTTGGTTGCAGCAGGGAAGTAATATGCGACTACGCTTCATTATTTAGCACATCCATATATCGTTTGGATGATCCAAAACATAAATCAAGCGACTTGTGTATATATCACAGGTCGCTTTTCTTTTGCTCGATTTATTTTTATAAAAATAGTTACGATCAGTAACTAGTAGCTCCTCATCATAAAGTTACAACTTGGGCGTGATAGATAATTTGCGAATTTCTTTGGCTATGATTTGTAGTGTAGAATCAATCTGTTCTTCAGGCACATTCGATACGTTAATTCGCAGTAAATTCATGGTATACGGGCTATTAGCTAAAAAGTGCTGACTGCCATCCCCTACAACAATCTTCTGCTGTGCTAAGCGCTTGATCAAGACAGACGTGGGGAAATTATCCGGTAATCGCAAAAATGTATGCACAGCCTGATTACGAGGAGCATTGGCAAAAATAGGATCAGCAGATAATTTATCTAATGTACGATGCAGTTGAGCAATACGGCGATCGTATCCTTCCAGTAGATACCGACGATAACGTGTAAACATTCCATTTTTGATATACATATGTAAAGCCGCTTGCGAAAGAACAGAACTGTCGATATCGAGCAATCGTTTATATTGCGAAAAGGTAGAGATCAGCGCTTCAGGTAAAACAGCGACACCGATCCGTAGACCGGGAAAAAGAATTTTAGAATAGCTTTTGAGATAAATGACATGCTCTGACGTATCATACGCATATAGCGGATCATTCGAGACAGCATGTTCCAGATCAGACAAATAATCATCTTCTACAATATACACATCATACTTGGTAGCTAAGGCAACTAACCTCTTCTTATCTGATGTCGATAACGATGTACCGAGTGGATTATGAAATCGTGGAATCACATAGAAAAACTTAATCTTTCCACTCTGGAAAAGACGTTCTACTTTTTCCCAATCCAGTCCATGAACAGTTCGTTCTACCCCTTCCACTGGTACATGTAGCGCTCCCAGTAATTCGATCAGCAAATGGTAACTCGGTTGTTCAATCATAATTGTTTGTCGAACGTTCGGAAAAGGCATCATCGTCAAGATCGATAATGCTCGCTGGATGCCTGAAGTGACAAATAACTGCGATTCACGTGCAAATACCTGAACCTCTTCTAACTGTTGCCTCACTTCACATAATAAGGGTGGCAATCCTTGAGGCATACCGTACGAAAATAATTGATCTCGGTAGACTTGTGTCGCCTGATTAAGACAACTTTGGAAATCATCATAGGGAAACAATTCAGGCGCTGGGGCTGCCGATGATAAATCCACTTGATCGCGTACTGGATAACGCTGTTGATGGTACCCTTGCTGTGCCACATAATACCCACTGCGATCCATAGCATAGATCCACCGCTCGCGTGCTAATTGTTCATAGGCTCCAATAATAGTTGATGGGCTACAATGATTCGTCTGAGACATAACACGAATCGAAGGTAGCTTCTGGCCTGATAATAAAATACCTTGCTGAATCTGCTCTTGAATCTGAGCAACTAATTGTTGTTGTTTATTCATCGGTCTACTCCTTGCCAACCTTCTCATTTTGATATGGAGGTACACATGAGTCCGAGTGATGTGTACCTCATTATTTTTAATCATATATATGTCATTCTTTAGTAGCATTAGTATGTCATATGCTACATCCATTTTTCTATTATCTTCTACTCTATCTGTATCGGTACAGTTTGATTTTATCGTGATTGTGAGCGGTCTACTAGCCGCAGTATATTGAATAAGCGTTCTTATTCTATAGCAAATGATCGTTTGGAGGTATACCGATGTCTACAGATTCAAAGCGTTTACCCGCTTATTTTGCTGCACTGGCTTATGCACTAATTATAGGATTTTCATTTTTATTTATGAAAATGACAGTCGATACCGCTCATCCATTGGATGTACTGGCTCATCGGTTTTTGTTATCTACGTTGGTGATGGGCATTCCGATTGTGTTCGGTTGGATTAAGGTCACATGTACATGGCGAGATATCTGGCGCATGCTACCTTTGGCGTTGTTATCGCCGATTCTATTTTTTGCTTTTCAAGCGTTCGGATTGTTGTATGCTTCTTCTTCCGAAGCTGGCATTATACAAGCAACCGCGCCTATTTTTACATTAATATTGGCGACTTATTTTCTTAAAGAACAATCGTCATGGATACAGAAAAGTTCACTGTTATTGTCGGTGATAGGGGTAGTGTTTATTTTTGTTATGAAAGGCGGTACCCACTTTTCATTGAGTAATCTAGGAGGTATCTTGTTGTTGGTGGGATCTGCGCTTTGTTTTGCAGGGTACGGGGTACTGGCTCGTCCGCTGACACGACAGTACAATCCGCTTCAATTAACATGGGTGACGATGATTACAGCTTGTGTATTATTTAATGTTGTCGCACTTGGTCGCCATCTGATCCTCGGGAATATGATCGACTACGTGCAGCCCTTGCTACAACCGAATTATGGATTGGCTTTGTTGTATTTAGGTATCTTATCTTCGCTAGGCACAACTTTGTTATCTAGTTATGCCCTTTCTCATCTGGAAGCAACCAAAATGAGCGTATTTAGCAATTTTGCTACGATTACATCGATGATCGCAGGCACTGTATTTCTACATGAGCAGTTGATGTATTATCACATCATTGGTACAGCCTTGATTATTCTCGGCGTATTGGGAACCAATTGGGGGAAGCGTTCGATAGAAAGTTGATATGTGAAAAAGAGAAATCAGGTTTTACACATCATTCATATGTAGTAACCACATGTGTAACCTTTCTTTATCTCAATGAATGGTTACAATAGATATCTGTTAGTTCTTCAAACTCAAAAAGAGCCAAAAGATAGTGAAAGCCGTCTGCATATTACGCAAGATGCTTTACTACCTTCTGGCTCTTCATTCTTCATTCTTCATTCTTCATTCTTCATTCTTCATTCTTCATTCTTCATTCTTTTAACATTATGCCAAAATGCCTTTTCTTCTCGCTTCTACAATCCAGCTTGGGAACTCACTTAACAATCGATCATATAACTCTTCATCACTGACTTTAGAAATATCGTCTAATTCGAAAAAGCTGGCATTATCTATAAATCGTCCTTTGAGTTCGTCCAATTGACGCAGAATACCATAGTTGGCATTGCCCAATCCGACAAACTGCCAGAATAGATTCTGATGCGAACTGTCGGTAATCAGTTTAGTGATTTTGCTCTTACTACTTACTCCACCATCGCTGAAAAAGATAATATACGTCGGAATCCGTACATTTGGCTCTTCGACGGTATATTTGCGAATCACATCTTCCATCACAGGCGGTTCATTGTTCGTTCCACCTTTGCTTCCTAATTTATACGTGCGTGCGACATAATCTTTATAATCTTCGGCTCGTACGCTTGGAGCCCGTAAAAATTCTTTGGCAAAAAACCATACATCCAATTCTCCATTATCATCAAATGCTGTTGCAATCGCCAGAATACGCTCAAACGCTTCTTGAACAATTCCTTTTTTATAGAGTGAATACATTGAACCTGAAGCATCGAATACTACCGCCACTCTTGCTTGAATCGGTGGAATTTGTTTCTTTTCCAAAGATAAAGTCACTTTGCGTTTGAGTAAATCGATTTTGCCTAAAGATGGATTAGATGGTGGTGTCACAGATTCGGGTGTCGGTTCAGAAATCACGGGTGCTGGGGTAGTCTCAACAGAACTTGTTGGAACATCTACCGTTTCTTCAGGGCTGTCATCAATTTCTACTCCAAATGATTCAGCTAAAGGCTTCAATCCTCCAAAAAATCCACGTCCGATCGCTCGAACTTTAAATCCTTGCTGATAACGATAGACTTCTATAAAAATAAGCGCTGTCTCTGCGATCGCTTCTGTAATGGTATATGTAATCTCTTGCTCACCAATATGAAGCACAGCCTGGCATCCTTGTACTTCTGCAAAAGTACCGGCTCCTTCTAATGTTGCTGTAAATACACATTTGGCAACAGGAACACTTTGTAGTTTATCCATATCTAATGTGAATTGTGTACTTCGCTCTGTCGATTGTGTACATTGAACCGATTGATGCGGATCAACATTTTGATTATAAAAAATAAAATAGTCATCCGAAGGAACTTTGCCTGCTTCATCGACCATAAAGCAACTGATATCGAGTGGTGACGGTGAAGATTCACATTGAATTGTGACGTTCAATGAATGACCCTGTGCTAAATTAGTATTTTGCCCTTGATTCAATACGATATGTTCGCTAGCCATAACAGCAACCCCTTTTTGAATCATGATTGTTATATTCTTACCATAAAGCCTATTATTTTCCTCGTCAAATCTAAACATTACATAGGCTATAAATATACGGTATAATAGAATAGAATATATAGGTATGCTACATAAAATAAAAGATCGTACAGAAAGGATTATCTTTGATGAAAAAATGGATATTAACGATAGTATTGCTTCTATTATTACCTGTACAAGCCTTTGCTGCAAATAGTACAGATGATCATTTATCTTTTCCTGAAGATTTCCATATTGATACACAAATTGTGAATCTACCCCATGATCAAGCTGTTCTAGTAGATATGGCTAAGTACCATATTGAAATGGTTGATCTCAATACATCGAAGTCACTCTGGAAACAGTCTTATGATCGTATTTTCAGCTACGATGTGTTGATCGGTTCTAATAAGATGGTGTTGCTTGTTGATCATAAGAGCTCGCTACAGAAAATCACATTATCTACAGCGAAAGCCACAATGGGTAAAGTGCTATCCACCACGACTTTGCCACAGACTCTGTATCAATCTGTTGCTGGGAATGGTTCGCAGCTAGATTGGTCTGCACCAACAGCAACAACTAAAGAACAGATTGTAGTTCAATCAACTAAACAGTTATCGGTCTATCAAGCACCGTGGAAAAAGGCTGTTCTCAGCACAACACCTTCGATTCAGCAGACCTTTAATTATGAAAATGCTACTCCGTATCAAGTAAATACTCAATCGCATTATGTGGTCGCTCAATATAACGGTAGTAGCTTGATGCAATCCCAAAATGTCTTTTATATCTGGGATACTGCTCACCCTACAGCAAAAGGCAAAACGATTACGACTCCATGGAATATCGATGCTGATTTTCAATTGCAAAATAATGAACTGATTCTCTACACTACCAATATTAAAGGGAATCCGTTAGGCGCCAATACAGACAAACCTTTTCCAGTCTATGCACGTTATCATCTAGCTACAGCTCAACCTACGTATGAAATGATGCGTACGTTAGCGGATCGTGATGCAGAATGGACAACCGATTATAATAACAATCAAGTCTTTCTTGTAGACGATAGTGAGCAGAAAAATTATTTGTATGATCGTAACGGTAAAGAAATCTGGCAAATGTCCAAAACATCTGACAACACAGTATCCAAATTTATTAAATACGAAAATGGTCTACTGTATATGATTGTTGAAAATTTAGATCATCAGTTCTCGATCGTGAAGCAACCGCTATTGTAATCTTATCTATCTGTTGAAATAAAAAGATAAACACGCTGTTCTTATACAAAGAGCAGCGTGTTTTTTTATATCTTATTTATGGAGCTGACAAGTCTACTTAACGTGATATCTTATACCTTTTTTCGAGACAACTATCTATACGATAGCAAACGATTTAACCAAACACATCTTCTTTGGTTCGTACCAGTTGAGCTAGAAAAGCTAAACCTAATCCTTGTCCCCAACCTTGAATACGTTTGGCTGGCACTTTGCGGTAGCCGTCGATATCGTTCATGACAGCCGTCCCTGCGGATACACCTGTGATGGTGCCATCTTCTTTGATTTTCGACAGAATGCCATCTATCGCTTTTTGCGTATATTTATTATACAGTCTGCCTTGCAATAACAACGCTGTCGCAATACCGGCAGAACCTGATGTCTCCAGATAAGACGTCTCATCTGTTAGTACAGTATGCCATAACCCTTCTGGCGATTGCAGACGTACCAGAGCACTTAATTGATCTCGCAGAGAACCATCGATAATCATATAGGATGGATGTTGCACTGGAATAAATTTGAGTGCTTTTGCCATCGTGAGTGCCGCCCATGAATTACCACGCGCCCAGTACATCCCTGACATATGATGCTGATTCACATGATCCCAACCATGATAATACAGATTAGTATCGTTATCTTGCAAAAATTCTTCATGTCCATGATACTGCTTCAAGCCGTCTTCAATATACTTTTCATTGCCTAACAAATGACCGATTCGCAACAAATAATAACCAGCCATAAACATCGTATCTACCCATGCTTGCTGTGGAAATACATCGGTTAATGAATTAACGGTATGCTGGAAAATACCATCGGCGAAACGCTCGGCTCGGCTATCTAGAAATTCCGCCATTTCTTTGGCAATATCCAAGTACTTCTCTTCACCTGTCGCTTCATATAACGTCAGCAAACAATGACCGATCGAGACGCCATTAACCGATAACTGTGGTAGTCCTTCTTCGATCTGTTCATCGATCCAGATTTTGAGTTTGTCCAAGTATTCCTTTTTGCCAGTCGCTTCATAGGCTTCACATATACCATAAAAAGCCACACCACCCGGCCAATCCCAACGGAAATCCATATTAAATGTACGTTCAACGACACGATCTATCACATCACGGATATGTTGTTCATCAAATTGTAATGCAGGCATAATATAATCATCCTTTCGCTATCACTTATAGAGTTATGATCAGAAATCGGAATATTCTTATTACAGAATAGCTAGATCAGCATGTAGGTTAGCGTAAATACATCAATAAAGGTTGAATCGCTAGCTCACGAATACGTTCAGCAACCAATTGGGCAACTTGAAATGCACCTTGTTCTTGAAAATGCGTATTGTCTTCCATCCCATCAGGAAAATGGATATATTCTCCCGGATACAACCATACGAATAACGACTTGCTTTGTTCTTCACCCAACGACTCTAATAGCATCTTGGTCTGCTCTGCTAGATCAATTAGGGGTACTTGCTGTTCTGCCGCTAGTTCTTTGACAGCTACAATATAATCGCCATGTGTATCCATAAGGAATCCATTAGCATCAAAGTAACGCCGACTTACCGGTGTGATTAAGATTGGGTTAGCCCCTTTAGTGCGAGCGACTTCGATATATTGCAATAAATAATCTTTGTACGTTGTAAATGGTTCTGTACCACGCGCAGGATCATTCTTTTCATCATTATGACCGAATTGGATCAACAGAAAATCGCCTGCTTTGAGCTGATCTGCAATGATAGTCAGTCGTCCTTCATCAATAAAGCTTTTGGAACTACGACCAGATATCGCATGATTATCTACACAGACATCATGTTTGAATAGTGCAGGCAACATTTGCCCCCAACCGGCATAAGGAGCGCCGCCTTCCTTCTGATCGGTTACAGTAGAATCTCCTGCGATAAATAGTTTGAGCACTTGAGGTACTGCTGTAATCTCTACCGCATTTAGACGTGGCGCTTTGCCACTGATATGCAGTTGCAATTTATTGTCGATCACAGGAACGGTAAATAATTTACTGATCCACTGCCCCGGCAACGTGTCGATAGGCGGTAACATCAACTTGCCTGCTCCACATTTGATAATCGTATGGGTAGCCGCTTGTTCATCTCCCACCATGATCTGGATCTGATATGTACCATTAGGTAGATCAGTTATAAATGAAGTCCCTAGCGGAATACAGAAACTACTTTTCAAATGATCGGTAGTCACGACACTCTGGTCTGTACGGTTGTAATGACTGTACATAGCGCTTCGTTCTCGTCCATATACTCTTTCTGGATGTGCAAATCCATACGACGACCTATTCTGCACATTCTCCTCGTACCGATCATCAGGAGACACAGCGATATAACCGGGAGTGACTTCTCCCGGTCCAAAATCATATCGCAATGGTGCAGGTAACGGTTCAGGCACTGAAAGATCAGATGTAGATGAAATAGGGATAGATGACGATTCACCTAATGCTGCGTTGGCATCGCCACCTTCTGTTATCCGCCATGGTTCTGTAGAAGTATGAGTGGTTGATTGATCATTCATTGGTTCCACCATCCTTGCCTAGATCGCTTTGATCCTGAATTGCTACAGTATTGTGCATTATTTATGATTTTTAAAAATTATCCTTTGATCCCACTAGAACTAATCCCTTCAACGATATGTCTTTGGAAAGCGAAGAAGATTGCAACAACAGGTAGTAAGCTGACAATCGACATTGCAAACATCGCACCCCAGTTAGAAGACGATTCGCTATCTAAAAACATTTTCAGACCCATAGAGACTGTATATTTATCCGGTGAATTCAAGTACAATACCGGACCGAGTAAATCTTCCCAACGCCAGTAAAAGGAGAAAATCGCTGCTGTTGCTAGCGAAGACTTAATCAGTGGCAAAATGATCTGTATAAACAAACGGAATTTACCACAGCCATCAATCGTTGCCGCTTCATCCAAATCTTTAGGAATCGTGCGGATAAACTGTACCATCAAGAAAATAAAGAACGGTGCTCCGAAAAACTGTGGAACGACAATTGGATAGATACTGTTCAACCATCCTAATTTGGTGAAAATAATATATTGTGGAACTAGCACGACATCATGAGGCAACATCAAAGTAACCATCATAATCGCAAACCAGAAGTTCCGACCTTTAAAATTCAAGCGAGCAAATCCAAAGGCAATCACAGCAGACGATAAGACAACGCCGACCGTAGAGATCACTACAATCACCAGTGAATTCCACATATAATGTCCGAAAGAATAACCGCCGACACCTTTCCAGCCTGTAATATAGTTATCCCACATCCACTGTGCAGGTAATAATGTATTGGCTGTTGCAAAGATCGTACGGCTTTCTTTGAATGAACTCAGTAACATCCAGGCAATCGGATACATCATTAAGACGGCGAGTAAGCCGACAAAAATATGATAGATGGGCCATTTGATTTTGCGCCAGAACCAACCTTTTTGCGCTCGTGTACTGCTGATCACATTGTATTCCGGGATAGACGCTTTACGTTCAGCCATAATTAACGCCCTCCCCCTTCAGATTCATAGAACACCCACATTTTAGATGTTTTGAATAATACAAATGTTAGAATACCGATAAAGATCAACATTACCCATGCCATTGCAGCGGCATAACCCATATTGTTGAACATAAATGCCTGACGGAATAAATACAGTGAATACAACATGGTTCCATCCAGTGGTCCGCCTTCTCCTTTAGAGATCACATAGGCAGGTACGAATGTCATAAATGCACTAATCGTCTGCATAATCAGATTAAATAAAATAACAGGACTGAGCAGTGGCAATGTTATATTCAGAAATTTGCGTACAGGTGAAGCGCCATCGACACTAGCGGCTTCATACATTTCCGGTGAAATATTTTTCAAGCCAGCAAGGAAAATCAACATCGATGATCCAAATTGCCATACTGATAACGTAATCAGCATACCTAGAGCAGCTGTAGCATTACCAAACCAGTTTACAGGTGCCGCACCGAACGCCATTAAGAAATGGTTGACGATCCCTTGCTCACTAAAAATATTACGCCACATAATAGATACAGCTACGCTGCCACCAATAATCGAGGGTAAATAATAAATTGTCCGATATGTACCCACCATCCGTGATGCTGTATTCAGCACCATCGCAACAAATAAAGCAAAAGCTAATCGTAATGGAACACCTACAAATACATAATAGATCGTGACTCTCACCGAGTTCCAATACTTCGGATCATTGGTAAACATTTTTTCAAAATTACCAAGTCCTATCCAGCGTGGCGAAGTAAACAAGTTATAGCTGGTAAAAGATAGATAGAGCGATATAAACATAGGGATCAAAGTAAAAGCCAGAAAGCCAATAATAAAAGGACTAATAAAAGCATATCCGGTCAAATTGGTTTTTAAAGACTCATTACGTATAGCCATAAGCGTTCGCACCTCCTCAGATCGTTGAGATTTTGAGAGATAAGAGTGAACCGGGTGGAGAATTATCCAACGTCCGGTTCACTTTCTCTACATGTATCAGCTAACGAGTGCCATATTAAGGTTGATTATTGGACAAAATCGCATTAGCATCTGCACGGAACTTCGGTGCGACTTCAGCAGCGGTTGCTTGTCCAAAGTTAATTTGCTCCACGTAATCGGTTAGTGCTGCAATAATCTCAGCAGATCCTACAGGTGGTGGCGGGCTCATAGGCGAACTAATTGGTTCCATTTTGGCAACAAAATCAAATACTTGTTTCTCTGTTTCACTGAGTTCTGGTGCCACTGCTTTTTTCACAGCCGCAGAGATCGGTACACCACGCTCACCTTTGATCAATTTATTCGCATCTTGATTGTTGATCCAGAAGTCGATAAATTTAGCTGCTTCGTCTTTGGATTGCGAACTTTTCGCTACAGCCCAGTACATACTTGGTTGCATATAAATTCCTTTTTCCATATCCGGTCCTACCATAGGAGCAAGCTCCATCGGACGATTCACAACACGCTGTAACGCTACGAATTGATTCGACCATTGCCAGATCCCGATACCTGTACCTTTTACAATATCCGACTCTTCTAGAATCCCTTTAGTCTGGTTCAATTTCTCTTGGGAAGGGACAGCACCTTCTTTGATCAGCTCTGCTAACATGCCGAAGAATTCAGTGAATAGCGCATCATCTTCATATCCAAGTGCGGTTCCTTCTGCATTGTAAAGCGATTGACCTTTGGTACGTAAAAAGTAATTAAAGAAAATATCTGCTGCCATCGAACTATCAAAGTAAATTCCTTTGTCTTTTGCTTTAAGCGCAATTTCTTTATATTGATCCCATGTCCAATTGTCTGGAATTTCATTGATTCCTGCTTTTTTCAAAATCGCTGGATCGTACTGGAATCCTAAAACGTTAACCCCTGTTGGCATACCGTATTGTACGCCACCAATCACACCTGTTTTAAGTACGTTTTCAGTCACATCATCGACTTTAATTTTACTGCCTAAGTAAGGGGTCAAGTCTTCCAATTGTCCATTTTTAGCATATTGGCTAATATAAGATACATCCATTTGCATAATATCTGGCAATTGATTAGCCGCTGCTTGTGGCGCTAGCTTTTTCCAATAATCGTCAAAAGAAGCATATTCGATATCGATATTCACACCTGGATTTTGCTCTTTATACATATCAATAATTTTTTGTGTATATTCATGTCTAGTGTCTGATCCCCACCAAGCAATACGAAGCGTTTTGCCATCTGTACCTCCACTCGCATTACTACCTCCGCTACCTGAATTACCGCAAGCTGTGATAAAAAGTAGAATAGTGACCATGAATAACAGTGCTGTTTTTTTTCTCATTATATTCTCCCCTTTCGTTAATCAAACGGATATTTTGTTAACGCTTACATTTAAGTTGTATCTTCATTTTCGCAGATGAAAGATCACAAATGAATACACAAATCCGATGTGATCGTGTAAAAAACAGAGTAGTCTGGATTTCTGCTAAGACGGATATTTGTATCCAAATGATTTGGTTTACGGTATAAAGTGGCTTTCGCTACGATCATCATCTTATTCTTGTCGTCGCTTGTTGTACTGAACTCCCTTGAATAACCGCTATGCGGTAGGGAGTTTAGTACAAAGGCGAGCGCTTCGCTCTTTCAGAATATGATGATGCTCTTCGCTTGTGCGTTGAGGTACTGTAAATTTGATTTAAGTCAAAATAAAAAGCGACAATCAAAAGTCGCTTTTTATTTTAAAGTATGTTGTACAATAATTTTACTATTGATGTATTTTGATGATTTATTTCATTGTTGATTATCATATTTAATGTATTTTTCGAAAATGAGTTTACTCTTCACTTTTCCGATATTCGGTTGGGGTCATGCCTGTCCATTTTTTGAATACTTGACTGAAATATTGAGAGTTGCCACCGAATCCGAATAGTTCGGCGAGTTCGAATACTTTTACATCTCCACTACGACGAATATGATCAGTTGAGCGTTCAATTCGATAACGATTGACATAATGAGAGAAATTATCGCCGGTTACTTTTTTGAAAATCTTACCGAGGTAATCAGGGTTCATATAGAGCATCTGATTGGCAACACCGTTAAGTGATAATTCAGCACTGGTGTAATTTTGTTCGATGATCTGGATCATTTTATTGACGACCGAAGATTGACGATTCACATTGCTCTTATAGTAACTCATCGTTAAGTAAGCCGCCGCTTCTTGCACGAATTCATGCAATCCAGTCAGTGTATCTAACATCGCCAGTTCTGCCATTCGGCTGGTAAATAAAGAACGTTCTTCTGGTAAGCATAAGCGAATCATAACGGCATACAATTGCAGCACATACGAGCGGGTGACTCCAATATCATGTCTCCACTCCGCTAAAGTTACAAATAAGCGGTCAATTTCCGCAGTCACTTCTTCCATTTGCCCTGATTTGATTAACAGTGTGAATGCTTCTTCATCCAGTTCAAAAGAAGTACTGTCTTTCTGATCGGCTAATGCTAGATCGGACTTGGTAATGATACTCCCTTCGCCTACATAGAAGCGATGATTCATACACTGTTGTGTATCCCGATACATACGACGTAATGAGATCATATAATCCGGTTCACTGAGAGCGATTGTTACTTCTAATTTGTAAAAGCCTGCAAAGACATTCTGTACATGTTCCAGATCACTAATGAGCTTCGAGATCGATGTAGGATCATCTAATAAAAGAAGTAATTCATCCTGCATATGAATCGTTGTGCCCATCAACACGCCATCCAGTAGATCATCCGCGATATTTTTCAGTGCAAATAAATGTTCATATTCATGAGATTCTTCGACACGCATCAAAGCCATACGTACTGGGCGATCACGTAGATTGAGATGAAACAGTTGCTCATAATAATCGAGATCACGTACACCGTACATTTTATTCGCAATAAATTCTTTCAGAAATTGTTCTTTCACTTGGGGCAACATACGTGTAAATTGTTCTTTCATACTGTTTACGAATTGATCTCGTTCATGTTCAACCTCACGTTCGGATAATAATTCACTGATCGCTTCTTGAATCTGACGTTCGTTGCAAGGCTTAACCAGATAATGCTTCACCCCGTATTGCATCGCTCTACGTGCATAATCAAAGTCTTTATGACCGGACAACATAATAAACCGCACATCTGGAAATGATGCATGCGTCTTCGCTACAAGTCCAATCCCATCCAATCCCGGCATCGAAATATCACTGATCACGATATCCGGACAATTCGCTTGAATCTGTTCATACGCTTCCAGTCCATTACGAGCCGTACCGATCAATTCAGTTCCACTTTCTTGCCAATTCACAACCTGTGATATTCCTTCTAAGATCATCCGTTCATCATCCACTAACAATACTTTATACATCTTGCGCTTCCCCTCTTTCATAAGGAATACGAATATGAAAAGCAGTAATCACACCGGGTAGACTTTCAATTTCCATTCCATACTCTGAGCCAAATGTTAGCCGAATCCGTTCGATAATATTACTGAGTCCAATTCCTTCACCACGTGTCTGTACTTGTCCACTATGCAGACGTTCTAGAAATTCAGCCGTCATCCCGGGCCCATCGTCTTCGACACTGATATAAAGTACATCTTCTTCATGTCTAGCTACAATCCGAATATGACATACGTTCACACTGGGTTCCAACGCATAATGAATCGCATTTTCGATCAGTGGTTGTAAAGTAAGCTTGGGAATAAGCGCATCTTTGAGATCATCAGGGATATCGACTTCAAAATGTAATCGTTCTTCAAATCGCATCTGCTGAATCGTGACGTAACTATAGACGATATCAAGTTCACGTCCTAACGGGATCAACTTTTCGCTCATATTCACAGAACTACGTAGCAGAAAACCTAAAGCTTCGACCATTTCAGAGATTTTGGATTGTTTGTTTACTTTTGCCATCCAGTTAATAGATTCTAAGGTGTTGTATAGAAAATGGGGATTGATCTGTGCTTGTAATGCTTTGAGTTCAGTCTCACGAATGATGAGTTGTTTGGCATAATTTTCATCGATTAATTCACTGATTCGCCGTAACATACGATTAAAGGTACGGTGTAATAATCCAACTTCTGTCTGCGAGCCTTCGGGTACAGGCCCCAGTGTTAATTCTTCCAGACGATCCAGATTACCAGTCTCTACCGTTCTCATTTTCTGCAATAAACGTTCCATCGGTCTTGTAATACTGCGAGATAATCGTGTGCCGAAAGCTAATCCTAATAAAAAGATAGCGATAAAAATAATAGTCACCAGACGCTTCATCCATGTAATTCGTTCGAACATCGGGTCAAAAGGAGTCATATGCAAATACGTCCAGCCCGTATAAGGCGATTGAATCCGAGCGGAAAAATACCCGCCTTCCGGCAAGTTCACTACACCATATGGCTGATTGCGACTCAGTTCTTGGTTAATCTCTGTTTCGCTAAATGATAATTTCTCAGGATACACAATCTCTTGATGATCTGCGATCACCAGCGTACTCCCTGCTGACTGATGAACCTGTTTATCGACGATCCGGTCGATCCGAATACGGATAATAACTGTACCTAGATTTTTCAGTGTGAAAGTTGATCCGGTAAAAGCTTTGAATTGCCGCACCGCTAACAATGAAGATTTGCCACCAACATACCAAGCATTCGCTCCATTATTCTGGTCTGCCAATGTTGTTAGATCGGTTCGTAATTCAGCCGGTATCCCTTCACGATTGCCTGCTGACATCACTTCGCCTTCTTTATCAATCACCATCATGGAGTATACAAAAGGTTCAGAACCCGCAAAAGCGATCAAGCGATTGGTCAGCTTTTTGCGTAATACATTTTTTTGATATACCGAATTAGTCTGTTCCAGTTCTGTTAAGTACCGCTGTAATTGTTCGTCTGTGACAACTTTGAATGATAAATGCTCCATATCTTTCAGTTGATTTTCGATTCCGACCGAAGACATATTGAGTAGCTCAGAAGTCTTCTCATACATTTGGCTATCATACGTTTCATACAAATTACTGAGTACCAGTGCATAAAAAGCAAAGCTTCCTAACAACAATGCAGAGATAAGTAGCAACATTTTTCGATGAATACCTAGATTATTGTAAGCGCTTTTAATTCTGGTAAACATAAGAATAGTCTCCACCTTTGCTACCCCTTAGTATTTACACTTTTAATGATAACGTTTACATTTTTATTAATTAAATTCCAATTCCTGTATGTTTATTATAGCGTGAATACTCCAAAATTTCAGTATATGTTTATAAATACCAAGTTTTACAATCGTATATAGCAAAAAATAACCTCTTTTGAGCCTCAGAGGTTATTTGATATGATCTAGTTTAATACACTATAGTTTACATTTTACTTAAGCGTATTTGCTTGAAGAAAGTTTAATATATCGCTATTTAGGATCTCATGAAAATCGGTACGATTAAATCCGGCAGGATCTTGAGAAGGAGGAAATGCTGGATTTTTCATCGTTTCAGGAAAAGGGCTAAGAAATGAAAAATGTCCTGCATTTTGAATCGTTCGATATTCAACTTGTTGAGGATGTGCTACTCCGTGTAATACAATTTGAGCGTGAAAATAAGGAGTATACTGATCTTGCTCCGCATCTAGCATCAGAATAGGTATATCTACATTTTTTAATGCTCTTTCTTCTCGAAACCATACCGATGCAGGTGCTAATAATACAAGTGATTGAATTCGGTGATCTGAAGTTACTTCTATCGGATGTTCGGTTTGATCTGGAGACTCATGGTCAAATGAAGTCGGTAACCCACCTGCTACAGCTAATGCTGTGTACCCTCCCAAAGAATGACCAATTAAAGATACGTGATCAGACTGTACCACTTTTTGAAATACATTATTCTCACAAAACCAATCGATAGCTAGTCCAATATGTCTTGGTCTATGTGTAAGATTCTGTATCGTACCTTCCCATTGATTGTTATTGCGATTATTGTAAAGATGCTCTGGCATACCCACTACAAATCCATGACGTGCTAAATATTGAGCTAATGTACGATGTACCAAAGGGGAACCACTATTCCCATGGGAGATGATCACCAAAGGGAATAACATGTCTTCGATAGGGTCTGCATCTTTTGACAATTCTAATGTGTAGGGTCCAAGTGGTTCGATACATTCAGGACTTGTTGTCGGATACATAATCGTCATTGGCAAGGATACAGCTAATAATGTATCCTCTACTACCACCTGACGATATCCTGCATGATAACGATGGCTTATTTCTTTACTTTCCACATAACACCTTCCTTTTCGTATCTATTGCTATTCTAAAGTTAGTAGTTGCTTATTATGTATAGAGGGCTTATTGCTAAGAACCCTCTCTATTTGATTGCTAAATACGATGTTATTTATTCTATTATGATCTAATAAAGACAGCTTTCCAGCGAGCTACATATTGTACATTATAATCAAATGCTTGAGTGAGTACAGTTAAAGGCACATAGACTTTCTGCGTTCCTTTAGTCGTTTGTATAAAAGCACTATTATCTATCGTTTGAGTAGCACCATTTACTTTGATTTGTTTACTATTTACTGGAATACTGATTTTGTTTTTGCCACTTTGGATGGTTGCTGTTTGTGTAGCATTCGACCAGTTGACTGTTGCACCCAAAGCTGTAGTGACATCTCGCAATGTAACATAGGTTTTGCCTTTACGAATCAGCGGAGCATATGCCGTTTGAAGGGGTTGCCCGTTAGTTACAATCACAGGAGTTGTTGATGTAGCAGATTGTCCTTTTATAAATGGAGTCCTATCCCCTTTACTTCCCCAGATCGTTTGTGCAAAAGTATGAGCAATCGCATCGTACCCTGTCTGATTCGGGTGAATATCTCCCTCTGCAATATGAGTCATAGCTAACTCTTTGCCCGGAAAATCTTTAGAAACATGAGCGACACGCACATCATATCCTTGAGCGACATAAGACTTTACAGTCTGATCAACAATCTGGCTAAATTGATTAGCCACTGTATTCAGTCCTGCATATAATTGAGTGCCTACTTCAGCAGGCATAGGTTGGTATTGATCTGCAACTACAATGACTGCTTTGGCATTGAGCGATGTTAATTGCTTCATAATATGATCGATATTGATTTTGTACTTTGTACCGACTTGATCCAGATTCAGACTGGAAATATCTTGTGGCAATTCATTCAGAGAACCCAATGCGTTCAGGAAATCGTTGCCTCCAATCGTAACCGTAATCAGATCCGCTTGAGCAATATCTTTTTTCGCCTGAATCGTATTGAGTGAATAGACGGCTCCGGGCAAATTAGCTTGAATATCATTCGTCGTGATCTTTGATCCTGCGGTGACTTCGCTTAAATAATTATCAAGTCCTGTACTGGTTAATCCAAGGATGCTGTGGTTCTGAGATTGTACAGCACTGCGGAATAACCCTTGTTCTGCGATTCGGGGTGCAAATCCATCATAATTAGCAGCTTTCACACCTGGCTCATATCCTGCTGTAATCGAATCGCCAAGAAAGACCATATGTGAAAAAGCACGCTTGGCATCTGGATTCTGACTTGAGGTGGCGGCATCCACTTGCGCTCCTCCTAGACCTACACTACTACCGACTAGACTGATTATTACCACCATCAAACCTAGTATTTGTTTATAATTCTTTTTCATTCCGTGCTTCATCCTTTCTATCTCTGGTTCTGTCTAGTAACTTCGATTGTTATTTACACCAAAAAAAGCTGTTATCTATTTTCCCTAAAGGGTGGTAGATAACAGCTCTTTACCCTGTATGATGTGATCAACGAGATTCAGTATCATCTGTTGACTCTGGGCGCTTGATTTTGTTCATGTATTCATCATAACGTCCATCGATTTCTTTCGCCATTTTGCGATATTGCATCGTTTCTTCAGCGATAGGATCAAGTGTAGTCTGAATACGAATCTCATACTTCGAAGGAATCATACGTCGCTCTCTAACCTCACGGTCTTCTTCTTGCATAAAGCCTTCTGTTAAACGTTCGGTTAGCTCGCGTTCTAATTCTTCGGCTGATTTCTCAGATGAGCTCATCTTGGTCACTCCTTTAACGATAATAATCGATTCGCCATAAGGACTTGGTATGTGTAATAAAGCTGGATAGTATAATATTACCCCAAATCGTAGGGGTGTTAATCGTTGTATACCACATGATCCCGATTCAAATCATTACTTTTGAGCCGGAATATGTTGAAGCCCTGCATCGTGTAATTCAGTCATTAATTCTTGATGAATATGACCATTAGTGGCTAACACATTGCGCACAGCTAGATGGTAATCATCTCCTGAAATATCTCCAATTTGACCACCTGATTCAGTCACTAACAATGAACCTGCCGCCAAATCCCATGCGTTCAATCCAATTTCCCAGTAAGCACTTAAGCGTCCTGCGGCAACATAAGCTAAATGTAATGCTGCTGAACCTCCATTACGAATACTACGTACTTTTGGTACAATCGCATTCAGTCCACTCATATTCAGGCGCAACGATTCTCCTCGATCTGCTGGAAAACCTGTAGCCACCAAGCTTTCGCCCAGTGTAGCTTCTTGTGAAACTTTCATCAGATTACCATGCACATAAGCACCTTTACCTTTTTCGGCTACAAACAGTTCATCATGAGAAGGGTCATAGATGACACCAATAATTACTTCACCTTTGTGAGCAAGCGCAATCGATACACAAAAGTATGGGAAACCATGCACAAAGTTAGTCGTGCCATCAATTGGATCGACGATCCATACATATTCTGAATCTTTCACTGCATCAATCGCTTTGGCTGAAGCTGCTGCGCCTGCGCCCACACTTTCTTCTCCCAAAAATTCATCATCCGGGCAGTAGGTTAGAATAAGCTTACGAATCATCTGTTCTGCGCCTTTATCGACTTCAGTGACCAGATCTTGTGAAGAGACTTTAGTATTTAATTGTTTATAGTCACCTAGCTTGCTTTTGATCCATTCGCCTGTTTTGGACGCCGCATTAATAGCTACAGCTACTTTACTTTTTCCACTGACTACATAAGGTACTTTTTGTTGTTCTTCCATCATTTCATTCCCCCTGATTTCTGGAATCTACATCTACCTACATTATATCACGACAACACTTCTATACTTCCACCATCTATGATCCGTACTCCGTCATTTTCGTACTTTGTCAAGTCACGCATTAATTGAAATAGTGCATGGTCTTTATGCTTCGCTTCAAGCATGACATCCAGATGAGAAGAAGTGCGTGCAGCGACTCTGAGAAAATCCAGTAAAGGGCCTGCTTCTACACCATCTGCATGACTTCGACGATCGGTATCGCTTTTGGGACTAGACGCATGAATTTTGGGTGGTAAGTGTATACCATCAGGCACATCAGTACGTGCTAATGGAGAATCCCATGTTTTGGCTACTTCTTCCCACCAATCGGAAGCTGGCTCTCCATGACAATTGACCATATGATGATGAATATCGAGCACCATCGGCAGACCGGTCTGCTGGGCTACTGCAAGCGTCTCGCCTGTGGTATAGGTTTTGTCATCATTTTCTAGCGTGAGACGGCACTGAATCTCTGCACTCAAGCGACCAAAATGTTCTACAAATCGTGCTGCCGATGTAGGCTTGTCTCCATAAGCTCCGCCAATATGGATATTGTTCTTTGAACGAGCATCCAGTCCCATGGCTTTGAGCATATTCACATGGTATTGCAGATCACGAATCGAAGAGATCAGTACTTCCGGTCTTGGCGTACTAAGTACCGTATAATGATCTGGATGAAACGATACTCGCAGATTATGCTTACGCACATAGTCTCCGATCTCTGCAAAAGGTTCTGCCAACGCTTCAAACGGATTCCAATCGTGCAAATCAGTATGGGTCGCAAGCGGAATTAACTTGGATGAAAAACGGTACATCTGAATACCTTCAGCTACATTATGGCGTAACAAACGTAAGGTATTGTGTAAGTTAGTCGTAGCAATTTGTTCTAACAAACGCAAGCCTGCTTCACGATCAGGCAGTTTGCTGAATCTTGCCATTGTCATTGTTTTGGAAGGTGAAGAATCTGCGATTTCTAGTGACATCGCCACATATCCGAATCGTACAATCATAGGGTTCAAGTGCCTCCTCTAGTGTGATGTCCAAGGTGTATACAGAAGAAAAGCATTCGATCTAGTATGATTCTGTATGTGTATGATTAAACCTATTCTTGCTCTCCGAAAAACATTTCATGTGCAAGATCGGTTTGTACTCTTGCTTCTTCTTCTGTTAATTTGCGAACCAATTCAAGTTCTACGGCGGTGACTTCACGACCTTGGAAGTTGATTTCAGCGATAGACGCTGTGATTTTGACGATGGCAATCGCTACGTTTTTGGGTGTATAGGCGATTACTTTTTGTCCAGTTGGATAGACGCGAAATCCGCTTTTGAGCATTTTGCCTTTGCCGTATTCAAGCAGTTCGAGTAGTTCTTGTTCGTTTTTGAACTTACATACGGAGTTAAATTCGGTTTGAAATCCCATGGTCATTGCTCCTTTCGAGTGGGCGGTGGTTGAGGTGAGGTACGGACGCTTCGGGGATAGGATGTTATTGCCGTCGCATTTAAGCTTCCGAAGTAGCTTTCAATGAAAGCTTGTAGCTCTTTCAGAACATTCTATCCCCTCCGCTAGAGGTACCTACACTTTTTCCACGCGGTTTAGTACATTTAATACCTTAAAAAAACCTTAGAGATGGGATGAATTTAGTTTATTTTAGAATCATTGATGGTTGCTTACTATTCTCTTCCGTATTTCAGTTCATGGCGTTGGTTATAGCGATCTATACCTAGTGTGATCAGTTGATCCAATAGGTCTGGATAGGCTGTACCGGTTTCGCGCCATAGTAGTGGATACATGCTAAAAGCAGTGAATCCTGGCATGGTGTTGACTTCGTTGATAAAGATTTCGCCATCGCTACGGCGAACAAAGAAGTCGGCACGACATAGACCGTTTCCGTCGATAGCACGGAATGCACGGATAGCGAATTCACGTAGGTTTTCGGCAAGTTCGCTGTCGATTTCAGCAGGGATGACCATTTTGGATGTACCGTCGATGTATTTAGCATCGTAGTCATAGTAATCGCTAGTGGATACGACTTCGCCGGGAACAGAAGCTTGTGGCAATTCGTTACCGAGTACGCCGACTTCAATTTCACGTCCATCTACAGCTTCTTCGACGATCACTTTAAGATCGTAACGTAAAGCATAGTCAACTGCTTTTTCCAGTTCATTACGGTCTTTAGCTTTGGAAATACCTACACTTGATCCGAGGTTAGCTGGTTTGACGAAGCACGGGTAGCCAAGATTGGTTTCGATCGTTGTCAAAATGTCATATTGTTGCGTTTCCCACTCTTTTGCAATAAACGTTTCGTATTTACACTGTGGTAAATGAGCTTGAGCGAATAGCTTTTTCATAATCGCTTTATCCATACCTGTTGCAGAAGCAATTACGCCTGCACCAACATAAGGCATATCCATCATTTCAAAAAGACCTTGAATAGTACCATCTTCACCATATGTACCATGGAGGAGTGGGAACAATACATCGATTTCGCTAGTTTGGCCGCTTAATTTTTTCCAAAGGATGCTCATCGCTTGTGAAGTGGCTTCTGCACCACCATCGATCTGTAAATCACTCAATTGGCTAGGCGCACCATGATACACTTCGCCCATATTCCAGCGTCCTTGTGGATCGATATAGATAGGCACTACATTATATTTGTTATAATCAATCGCATTTAAAACAGAAAATCCAGTCTGTAAAGAAACTTCGTGTTCTCCAGATTTACCACCGTAAATCAAACCTACTGTTAATTTTGTTGCTGTCATTTCAGAACCCCCGTTAGTCATTGTACATATGAAAGCATGTGAATAAATGCTATTGTAAATGATCGTTATTATATAACCTGTATTCAGTATAAAGCTTGTAGAAAAACACTGCAAAAAAACTTTGTATGCTTATCTATTACTTGGATTGATTCGCTCATGTTCTTGTAGTTCATCTTCAATAAAACCGGCAATCATTGCTCGGTAGACCTTTTCTGCAATCGATGGATTTAATGCGTGTTCTACAGCCAGCTGACGAACTTTATGGATCACTGATTCAACTCTTGCGGGTGCTTTTACAGCATCTTTATCTTTTTTAAAAGCGGCTGCTTGCCTTACATACTGACTCCGTTCACTTAACAATTGAATGATGTGTTGATCCAATTGATCGATACGTTCCCTTACCTCATCTAAATTCTGACAATCTCTCATCTCTGCTCATCTCCTCTATTATCCTCTAGCTAAATCATTTCTAAATCTTGTTTCGTACTATTATAAATGTCTTCCTTATATTACCCAATACAAAATCAACAAAAAAGGCAACTGGACGATCCAGTTGCCTTCTTGTGATTCGCTATTACATATCGTTTTATTGATAAATTCCAGCTTTTTTCGAAGTCGCTTTGATACCATTCGGATCATTAACAACTACATTACCAGCACTTGTTAAGCTACCTGCGGGTCCATTGTTCAGATCAAGGTAAGATAGATCAGAGCTATTACCGTACCATGACCATGCTAACCAACCGACTCCTTTTTGTTGACCGTATTTCATAATGGCATACTCATCCACATCTTCACCTTGATGGTATCCACCAAATTCACCGATGATTAGAGCCAGACCTTTATTGAGTACATTTTCCATATTTGCTTTGACTGTTGCATCGTCTTTACCTGCATATTGATACATATGGATCGAGAATACCGTATTCTTTTTAGAATCGGCTGCCAATACGGCTTGTCCATAATCTACGATGGATTGTGGATATTGTCCCCAACCAGCAGCATCAACGATGAGTGTATGATTGAGTCCAGCATTTCTTAATTTAGGAATAGCTTGCTTGTAGCCATTCGCCCAACCTTCACTATTCCATGAACCGTACCATTCGTTGGCAATATTGATAATGACTCGATCTTCTTTGCCGACTAGCGCATCTTTGATACTGATCCAGTAGTTCACAGCATTATTTAATTTGGCTACATCATCACTACCTGTCGCATCATGCACTTCCAAAACAGCGATCATTTTATATTGATTGACCAAAGCCAGAATATTTTTAACTGAGTTGATATCATCTTTGGTGTACTGTGTTCCATCGGATAATACAATACGTACTGTATTGGCACCTGTTTTGGCGATGGCTGGAATAGCAGCATTCAGATCGTTTTTAAACCAGGTGTGAGAATGATTGACCCCTCTCATCACAAAAGGCTTGCCTGTTGAATCATACAATTTGGTACCGCTTACATAAAATCCGGTAGCAGCAGATGATTTCGATACCCCTATCGTTACAACAACCAACATCATTGCCAATACCACCATCAAGCTTTTTCTCAACAACATATTATTCCTCCTCTGCTATTTTGAAAATAAGCTGTCTTCCGACTGTCCCCTGTAAATTATCACCAAACGTATTAAATTACAATATTTGTTTTAATTGTAATTATTCAATTAGGTGATGAATATGGCATTAATCTAATAGAGCGACTAATGAGTATAATTTAAAAGAAGTATATAATTTATTTTAATCCTTTTTCATAAAGGTATTTAAAATAAAAATATAACTATATAGAAGTAAAATGATCGTATAAAGTAACTCAATATGTTTATATGAGTGATCTCATTTTTGTTATCTATATTCATAGCTATATTTGCACCTGATATGATATTTTCGGCTTAATTAGTCCAGTTACATCAAGTCATTTTCAAGATTGTCATCTTAACAAATTTCTTCCAAAAACATCTTTACTACCTCCCATGTAAACGGTATACTTAATACAAGAATTACTTTTTGAAATTGTGTTTCACTGTGTGAAACTATAAACATTTTTATCGTTCTCCATTTTGAATAATTCGATTTTAGTTGCTTAATAGTATAGAATAGTAATGAATTGAACCGTTTTCATTTCTAATTTTATCCAGCAAGCGTTTGAAGATCATTTGCCAAAATGTTGAGGATTTTTCCCTGTAACGCAAAATCCAAAAAGTAAGCCGTATTTTATTTGAGGAGGGGCATCTATGTCACCAAAAGATTCATTTTCTGTTGGCCGAGAACTGAAAGTGAGAGACCAGTCTTACCGTTATTACAGCCTTAATGCTTTAGCTGAAAAAGGTTATGAACACATTTCCAAACTTCCTTTCTCTATTCGTGTGCTACTTGAAGCCGCTGTTCGTCAATATGATGGACGTGCGATTACTGAAGAGCATGTGAAGCAACTTGCGAACTGGAGTGAAGGTCGCGAAGAGAAAGAGATTCCATTTATTCCTGCACGTATCGTACTTCAGGATTTCACCGGTGTACCTGTAGTTGTTGATTTAGCCGCTATGCGTGATTTTGTTAAAAAATCAGGTGGCGACCCTAAACAGATCAATCCGCTAGTACCGGTTGACCTTGTTATTGACCACTCCGTTATGGTAGACGCATTCGGTACGCCTGATGCACTTGAATATAATATGAATATTGAATTTGAACGTAATGAAGAGCGTTACCGCTTCTTGCGTTGGGCACAAACAGCATTTGATAACTTCCGTGCTGTTCCACCAGCTACAGGTATTGTTCACCAAGTAAACTTAGAGTATCTTGCTTCTGTAGCAGCAACGCGTACTGTTGATGGCGAATTGCAAGTATTCCCTGATTCCCTAGTGGGTACAGATTCACATACTACAATGATCAACGGTCTAGGTGTTGTTGGTTGGGGTGTTGGTGGTATTGAAGCTGAAGCAGGTATGCTTGGACAACCGCTATACTTCGTTATGCCTGAAGTAGTTGGTTTCAAATTAACAGGTAGCTTGAGCGAAGGCGCAACAGCAACAGATTTGGCGCTTACTGTTACTCAAATGCTTCGTAAAAAAGGCGTTGTTGGTAAATTCGTAGAATTCTACGGTCCAGGTCTAAGCAATATCAGTCTTGCTGACCGTGCAACTGTAGCTAACATGGCTCCTGAGTACGGTGCTACTATTGGTTTCTTCCCTGTTGATGATGAGACTTTGTTCTATCTTCGCAACACAGGACGTGCTGATGAGCAAGTAGAATTGGTTGAAGCATATTACAAAGCACAAAACATGTTCCGCACAGCCGAAACACCTGATCCAGTATTCTCAGATACGATTGAATTGGATCTAGCTTCTGTTGTACCAAGTCTTGCAGGACCTAAACGTCCACAGGATCGCATCGAATTGACTAATATGCAATCTAGCTACCGTAGTGCTGTTCGTACTCCTGTAGAAGCAGGCGGTTACGGATTGTCTGATGAGAAGATCGCTGAGAAAATCACAGTGAGTCATCCAAACGGTAAAACAACTCAAATGGGTGCTGGTGCAGTTGTTATTGCAGCAATCACCAGTTGTACGAATACATCTAACCCTAGCGTTATGCTTGGTGCTGGATTACTTGCACAAAAAGCAGTAGCTCGTGGATTGAAAGTGCCTAGTTATGTAAAAACAAGCTTAACTCCAGGTTCCTTGATCGTTACTGAATATCTGGCAAAAGCAGGCGTAGACAAAGATTTAGAAGCTCTTGGTTTCTATCTTGCAGGCTACGGTTGTGCAACATGTATCGGTAACTCCGGTCCATTGCCAGACGAAGTAGGACAAGCGATTGCAGATAACGATCTAACAGTTGCTTCTGTATTGTCAGGTAACCGTAACTTTGAAGGACGGATTCATGCTCAGGTGAAAATGAACTATCTAGCATCTCCTCCACTGGTTGTGGCTTATGCTCTTGCAGGAACAGTTGATATCGATCTACAAAACGATCCTATCGGTTATGATCCTACAGGTGAAGCTGTATACTTGAAAGATATCTGGCCTACAGCGAAAGAAATTCGCGATGCGATCGGCTTATCCATTTCTCCAGAAATGTTCCGTAGCCGTTATGAGCATGTATTTACAGCGAACAAACGTTGGAATGAAATTCCTGTACCAGAAGGCGAATTGTATGAGTGGGATGACAAATCAACTTATATCCAAAATCCGCCATTCTTTGAAAAACTGGCTGATGGTATGAAAGATATCGAAGATATTCGTAGCGCACGCGTGCTTGCACTACTTGGCGATTCGGTAACAACCGATCATATCTCACCAGCAGGTAATATTTCTCCTTCTTCACCAGCAGGCGAATACTTGAAAGAAAACGGTGTAGAGCGCAAAGATTTCAACTCTTATGGTTCCCGTCGTGGTAATCACCAAGTGATGATGCGCGGTACGTTCGCAAATATCCGTATTCGTAATCAGGTGGCTCCAGGTACAGAAGGTGGCGTAACTACTTACCTTCCTACCAATGAAGTCATGTCGATCTATGATGCATCGATGCGTTATCAAGAAGAAGGTCAGAACTTGATCGTTATCGCAGGTAAAGAATATGGTACAGGTAGTTCCCGTGACTGGGCTGCTAAAGGTACATTCTTGCTAGGCGTTAAAGCTGTTATCGCTGAAAGCTTTGAACGTATTCACCGTAGTAACTTGGTAGGTATGGGCGTATTGCCACTACAATTCCAAGAAGGTTACGGTTGGAGCAGTATGGGACTTAAAGGTACTGAGACTTTTGATATCATTGGTTTGAGCAACGATGTTAAACCAGGTGAACAAGTTACGGTCAAAGGTACTCGTGAAGACGGTACAACATTTGAATTCCAAGTAACAGCTCGTCTGGATAGTGCTGTTGATGTCGATTACTACCATAACAGTGGTATCTTGCAAACTGTACTTCGTCAAATGATGCAAAACACTAATAAAGGTGAAACGGTATAATTTATCCTTCGTTTCGCTTTTCAAAGTATACATTACCAAAAAAAGGCTTCCTTAATCGGGAGCCTTTTTTGGTATACAAAAACAGCGAACTTCCTAACGCTTAGGAGATTCGCTGTTCGTTATATTGCCTTTATGATGATGAACTCTACTTTATCTATCTTGTTACTATATAGTCACGCAATTATCAGAGTAATCGTAGCATTATTAACTATCAACGCAGTTTAAAGCCCATCTCTTGCGCCGCTTGAATCAATACTGGCGCATATTCATGCAGTTTATCCATCGACAATCGACTGACAGGCCCTGAAAGAGATAGCGAAGCTCGTAATGCTCCTGTTCGATCAAAAATCGGTACAGCAACCGCTGCGGCTCCCGGTTCACGCTCTTCATAACTGGTTGAATACCCGTTACGCTGCACTTCTGCAAGCTGTTGACGATAATGCTCAACATCTACGGTAAGCGGCCAATCTGGACTATTTAACAGTTCTTCTTGCTGTTCACTACTGGAAAAAGCGACTAACACTTTACTGGATGCTCCTACTGTCAAAGGCAACCGTGCTCCTACTGGTGCAACACGTCGTACCGCCTGATTACTTTGCACTGCTTGAATCCGTAAGCGCTCGTCTCCATCTCGCAAATACAGGCTGATCGTTTCGCCCAGCTGTTCACGCAATTCTTCCATATCTGCAAGCAATAACAACGCAGGATCATCGTTTTGTGATAGGTGAGTCGATAACTCCCAGATTTTGATCCCTAGACGGTATTTATCTGTACTGCTATTGCGAATGACAAAGCCTTTTTCTTCTAACGTAGCTAATAAACGATGTACCGTACTTTTGTGTAATCCAATTTCCGTAGCAATCTCGGTGAGTCCAAGATCGCTCGTTCGGGTAAAACACAGTAATATGTCTAACGCACGTTCTACTGCTCGTACAGTCAACTTGCGATCTTCCATTGTTGTCGCCTCCGCATTTGAATCTGTTTACAACGAATACTGTCTATTTTTGTAAGTTTCACTCAATGAAACTTGGTTACATAAATTATATCGAAGCTAGCTCTAATCGTAAAGAGAAATACGTCGATAATAAGGAAGAAGACGATCATCTAACATTGACTTTGCTGAACTAGACTTTTACCATAAGTAGATATTGTCGAATCAAATCGGTTAACGCAACAATGAAGATGAGATACAACTACAAACTTTTAATTCTAGGAGGGGCAAGATGTCCAGTACTTTGCAAAAAAATGCAAAGCCCCATTCGTCTGAGCTAGAAGAGACACCTCCTGTAGTTTCACCAAGACAGATTCGAATAAAGCATGTTGTGGTAGCTTTTGTGTTATCCATAGTGTTTTTTTTCCTGTTTTGCTTTGTGGCACTGCATGCCTATATTGCTTGGGTGCTGTCTAATCCGACAGTAGCAAGTGTCTACTCTAATCCAATGCAGGCAAAAGGAATGGCTTACGAAGATGTAACATTCCCGGCAGCGGATGACAGCCGGATGATGCAAGGTTGGTATATTCCAGCGGAACAGAAATCGTCCAAAACGATTGTGTTTAGCCACGGATATGGTGCAAATCGAGAAGAAACATGGATTCCGATGTACGATCTCGCTCATTATGCGCATAAGCTTAATTTTAATGTGATTATGTTTGATTATGGATTCGCCGCTAAAACAAACAAAGAAGTCGCCACAGGTGGTAAAAAAGAATCTCAACAATTACTTGGAGCGATTCAACTTGCCAAACAAAAAGGTTCTCAAGAAATTGTCGTCTGGGGATTCTCGATGGGAGCAGGTACAGCTCTACAAGCAGGTCTCAAAACAAAAGATGTGACTGCGATGATTTTGGACAGTACCTTCTTGTTAGAACCGGATACACTCTACTATAATATCCAGCAACAGTTGGATCTTCCACGACATCCATCGCTGGAAATTCTGGAATTTCTATTACCTATTGTTAACGGAACAAGCTTGAATCAGATTCCATATCAACAGGTGAAAAAGGAAGATTATCCATTTCCTATTTTCTTTATTCATGGGACAAACGATGATAAAGCTCCTTACCAGATAGCAGAGCAACTTGCAGCCAATCAGACCAATCCCGATTCAGGAAGCTGGGTGATCCAAGGCGCTCATCATGAACTGGAATTCCGTGAACATCCACGAGAATATTTACGCAAAGTCTCAGATTTCTTAAGTAGCCTGAATCTAGCGGAAGAAGAAGACGTTAATAATGAACCGTTACTGAATGATGAATTGTCTAACAGTCCTTCGGATACATCATCGTCTACTGCTAAGGATGCGAATAGTAAATAACATACGAAATAGCTATGACTTTAAAAGCCCAATTCATTCTCTTTTGAGAAGATGAATTGGGCTTTTGTTATGTATTAAGTGCTCTTACTGCATTTGTGGAGTATACACTTTTTAGAATAAATATTGATTCGGTAGATTCTCTGATTGTCTATAATTTTGAATATCAAAATCAGTCATTTTCTGCCTTTTACAAACGAGTGTCATTTCGAGAAGAATTATAATCAATATAATCGTAACCTAGAAATTCAACTCTCTGGTCAAGCGAAATACGTATCATTTCGTTTCTAATATGAGTTAGTGCTCTTTCAGCGCTAGCATGATCTCTATGGCTAAAATGTCTATTGTCATCAGGATATCGTCCCAATGTATTATATTTAGCTAGCGTTACACCATAAGCTTCGCAACCATATAATTGAATACCTTCTCTTTCTATCGAATTCATAAAAGTTTGTCCATCATATTGTCCAATGGTACCTAATACAATATCAAATTTTGCATCAGGAATATACTTTAAGGCTATCGTTACTAAAGAAGCATATAGGATATCGTATTCGTCTTCTTCTATACCATTACCAAGATATTCGACGTAGAAATCAAAGTCGCTTTTAGCATGACTGATTCCTTTGGCTTTGCTACCAAACAAGTATATTTTAGTAATACGCTCCTCCATTAAAGACATATCGCGGCTTATTTGTTGAGCTAATTCTAAATCTTCTTTAGCTGGTCCAATATGCTCATTTCGTTCAGCAATCATACTAGAATCAATATCTATCACCATTCGAGAAGAATCAATACCATTTTCTCGCAAAAAAATACGTAGTTGCTCAGTAATATGATTAGGTACATGCAGCGCCATAATATCTCCTCTTTCATATAAAACTGATTTTAGTGAATCCGATGCGAATAATGTAGTCATGTTTAAATCCCAATACGTTCATATAAAACTGAGATCAATTCTTTTGTACCTTTAGAATTGACAACGAGACTTTAAATCCCACTACGTTCATATAAAACCTGCACGTTCCTCCAGAAATACCGGAAGGTAATTCAACCTTTAAATCCCACTACGTTCATATAAAACTCAAAGACTACAAACTTAGTATTCAGTCTGTAGATACATCCTTTAAATCCCACTACGTTCATATAAAACGTACACAAAAGGTCGATATCAGACCACGCCTGTACTTTAAATCCCACTACGTTCATATAAAACTCCGAACTTTTACACCTCTAAACCCGCAGTACATCAACGTTTTGTCCCCTCTGTTTTTTACGTTTTGCATTGAACCTCCAATAAGGAAAATAGACACTTGTCTAAAAACGCTTCAATCCCTTATTACACAAGGCATCCAGCGGATTCGACAAAATAATCGCTCACTGCATTTTTATCATCATTGCTTTATATTTAAATCATACGTCAGAACAACTCAATCTTTCAATACTATACGTAAATACATTTCCATATCCTTTTTAAGACTTCAACGCTCGACCGATCACCCATTCGAGCACACGCCAGGGTAATAGTTTGCGTGCCCAGATCATGATGTGAGAACCTTCTCCAATAGCATAGCGTAACTTTGGAGAACGCTTATCTACAATTTTCCCGACAAGATCAGCGACTTCTTGCGGATCAGGAGCGGATGCCGCGGATTTACGAGAATAACGCAATACTGCTTCTAAGCGAGATTGATAAGGTGAATGAGGTGCTGTATGGATATCAGCTAGACCTTTTTCCCAGATTGATGTCCGGTATGAACCGGGTTCTACTAATACTACTTTGATATTAAATTCAGCCACCTCATGACGCAAGCTTTCACTAAATCCTTCGATTGCGAATTTGGAAGTGGCATACGGTGCATATCCGGGAAAAGCAGATAGCCCGCTTACACTACTCATATTAATAATATAGCCCTGCTTTTGCTCACGCATCATCGGAAGAACCGCTTGAGTCATTGCTATCAGTCCAAACACATTCGTTTCTAGTTGTGCTCGCCATGTCTCCATCGGTACATGTTCGATAAATCCACCTACAGCATACCCTGCATTATTGATAAGAATGTCTATATTTCCATACTGCTGTTGGATAGTTGTGACTGCAATCTGAATAGATAAAGAATCGGTCACATCCAGCTGGATATAATGAATACGGTCAGTGATTCCTTTTTGCTCAGCGATACGTGCCAGTTCTACGTTGCGTGTCAAATCTCGCATTGTAGCAATAACAGTAATTCCTTTTTCTGCTAATAAGACCGCAATCAACAATCCAAATCCACTTGATGTGCCTGTCACCAAAGCGATACGTTTGCGTTCCAATGACGCTTCTACTTGGTTGGACATAAGATCCTCCTTTATCTACTTTATGCCTGAATATACTACTTTATTTTAGAATGATCCTATTTCATTTCGATATTGAAAATAGCTATAGAGCTACTTATCTACTGACTCACAACGTCCACTTTCGTTCGACTCGCCGTAACTTTATGATTCCGGGCGTGAACTCATATGCTGTAAAGGTAATCGCTGGCATAACTGCTTGTAAAGTATCGCAGATATGCTGGATACGATGGATGATTTGCGCTTCGACAGCTTGATCATGTGCTATATGATCTGTTTTTCCAGTAAGACGATAACTGATTTCCAGTTGGTTGATCTGATACTGGATCACACGATAATGTTCAATATCTGCGGAAGCTCCTATAATCGCTCTGGTGATCAGATCGGGGAATAGCGGTACTTTTTCTGCTGTCGTCTGATGAGTGACATAAAGAATATCGTCGCATCGTCCTTCAATCTGTTCGATAGTAAGCATCGGTGATCCACAAGGACAAGGCACTGCGGCTTCGGTCAGAATATCATTTAAACGATACCGTATAATCGGTTGAGATACCCGCGAGAAGTCCGTAATAATTGGTACAAACCGTCTGCTTTGCTGATCCAGCATTTCTTTCTCAATATGTACAATATCTTCGTTCAGATGCAGATTACCATATTCGCACGTGGCTCCGAGGAAACCTTCTGTACACTGATACACCTGATGTACTTTTTGCATAAAAACAGATTCAATATATTGACGATCCAAAGGATCTAGTACTTCTGCCACCGAAATGATTTTGCGTGGCTCTATCGTTAATAAGCCTGATGATTGCTGCTCTGCTAATAAACGCAACATGGAAGCAGGCGCAATCAATAGACTCGGACGGTATCGTTCAAGCTGCTCAATATGCGCTGTGATCGGTAACAATAGATCGAAATAACAAAATTGCAGTTTTCCTTTTTGTACCGATTCATACAGATTACTATTCGCTCTCAAAAAGAACGCAATCTTCTCAGGTTGCCGAATACCACCGGGTAACAACTTGGCAAGCACGGTCCCTGTCCATTGTGCTTGTTCTTGGGGACTCACTAGAAATAACCCTCGATTACCCGATGTACCCGAAGACAACCCAATAGTCACTCCTTGCAAAGTAGGTTCAAAATCTCGTGTCTGCTCTGCTTGATCGGCAATATCCATCGCTTCTCTTTTGGTAATACCCAGCGTATTCAATTGATCAAAATGCTCCATCATTATCGACTTATCTATCAACGGAAAGTCACGCCACTGATCATCAGTTATCCCTTGCCACAATTGCTGATAAAAAGGTGATTGTTGCCGTATATAACGCACATGCTTGATAATTTTCTTTTCTTGCCATTGCTCAAGCTCTGCTCGACTATTCCAACCTTTACGATAACGAGTACATACATAATGATAAAGGATACGCATCGTATTGGTGAGTTCGCTTAATCTTTTCACAACCATCGTCCTCCCCACTGCTGTAATGCCTGTTTACAATGACTAGGCACGATCCGAATCGATGGAGATGAGAGGTGCAACTGACGTAATTTTTGGAGATTAAGCCTATATTGCTGACGATCTGACATAATCATACCTGCCAGAAAATGAGGCGGACGATTCTCAGTAAAAGCGATACTAGACCATACGGTATCTGCACATAACAAATAATCATCAATGGCTGTCGATACCAATAGTCCGATCATCCCTTCTGCATGACCAGACAATTCAATAGCGATCAGACTTCCATCTCCCAATATATCGTACCCCGTTTTCCACGGAAATTCTTGTGTAATCAGATCGTTGTCTCGGGATACATCATGTACAAGATGACTATATAGCAATGAGGTTAACGGTTGAGAATCTGATCGATGCAACACTCGCGAGCGCTCAGTGAGATCATCCGGCAATAAACCTGCTAGAAATCCTGCTTTGACTGCTCGGATCGAACTCAAATCCTTGACCGCTTGATACGATTCGGAAAGATATATAAACGTCGCTTGCGGAAAGTCTTTTGCTCCAGCAATATGATCTCCATGAAAATGCGATAAGATCACATACTTAATCTGATCTGTCATAATGCCTTGCTGTTCCAATTGCGAAATGACCGAGTTCTCTTCCTGATAGATCACCGGTGTAATATAACGGTACAACGATTGTGGTAACGTGGCTGTTTCTTCAAAAAAGCGCGCACTATATCCAGTATCAAATAAAATATACCCGTGCTGAGGATGCTGAATACAAGCAAACCCTGCTGGAAATGACACCGCTCGTAGCGAACCACCTCGTAATGTCAAAAATTCAGGATGAGTACAATATCCAGCTGCTCCGATCCATAATCGCACTGCTGATGAAGTGATCATTGAGTACACCACCAATCTGCAAATCGCTCTAACCCTTGATCGACACTGATACGAGGCATATAACCTAATTGTTGCTGTGCTAACGAGATATCCAGTGTATGAGGTACCGCAATCGACCCTACACTATAACGAGTCAATGGAGGCTCGCCTAGCGCTGGGAATAGACGATACACAGCTTCCATTCCTCCTGCGATCAGATGGGCTACCGAATAAGGTACATTTCGAGTATGTAAAGGTATATCTAAGCGTTCAAATAAACGCGACAACAATTCGACAAACGCAATCGGTTCACTATTGGATATATTGTACGCCTGTCCAAGCGCTGTCTGTGGTGCTTTTACACCTAGTAACATTGCATCGACAACATTATCTACATAGGTCAGATCTATCGGCGCACGCCCCCCTTGTAATAGTGGCACACCAGATTGACGATTGGCTTCTAATAACCGTGGAAATAACGTCTGATCCATCGGTCCAAAAATCGCACGGGGACGAATCATAATCGAAGCTAAACCTTGCTTTTTATAAGCTTGCAATACAATCTGTTCAGCTAATAATTTGGTTGCCGCATAATGATTGACTGACTTACGAGGTAAAGGATCGGATTCTCGAATCCCGTAGTGAGCTTTGCCATCAAAATAAATACTGGGTGTAGACACATGAATCAATCGCTGGACATCATGCCGAATACAACCATCAACAATATGTTGAGTGGCTTTTACATTGCTTTGATAAAATTGTTGATATTTGCCCCACGGCGAAGACAATGCAGCACAATGAAAAACGATATCTTGTCCTTTACAAGCTTGTATCGCTTGCTCTGCATCTCCTAGATCATAATAATTCATCTGTACGCCAATACGTTCTAATGCTTGTCCACGGCTTTCATCTCGCCCTGTTCCATGAACATCCCAGCCTAGTGCGACTAATCGTCTGGCTAGATGTCCACCCAAAAATCCTGTCGCCCCGGTAATTAATGCTCTGGTCATAAGCTCTCCTTTCCATTCCATTCGATATCATGGGTTAATGCTTCAGTCAGTGAAATACGCTCTGTACGACAAGTTCGCAACGCTTGAGCGACTAATCGAAATTGCTCCCAAAATGGCTTGCGATCGTCTGCCTGATATACCACATCTGTCGCTTGGTGTAGACCGTTCCACCAGTTTTTCCAAGCTTGCCAATCACGGTTGTATTTGATGCCTGCTATCCACATCGGTAACGTCAATACTCTAGCTATTCCTACGGCTGGCATAATTACTTGACCACTTTGCGCTATTGACTCAGGATCTAGCAATGCTTGAATCATTGTATCTTGGTGTTGAAAAAGATGAATCCCACTGGTCGTTCGTGGATTACATTCAATCGGATATAGAATGCCTGTCGAATCTTCTTCAATAAAATCAAAACTAATCTGTCCACAAAAAGCAGTATTAGATGGATGTTGATCCTCTACAGGTATCCCTTGAACAAATTGGCATACCCACTCGTACGCTTTATTATGCTCTATAGCTTCAAAATATACACTCGCTCCTGTACGTGATGTTCTATAGTTACTTGTATACGTAGCATGAGCGATCACGATACCTTTATGTACAAGACTATAGGTACAGATAGCTTTCCCTTTAATATATTGCTGAGCAATCCAAGCTGATGATTCATATTGTTTATTCATTACTGTTGTTTCTGTTGTTATTATTGTATTTGCTGTAGTCTTTTGCTTTTTTGAAGCTATAATACGTCTGATTTCCCACGGCATAATCACTCGCGATGCAAATCTAGAATAAATCGGTTTCCGCACAAATGTATGACCTTCTGCATCAGGCACCGAATAATCATAAGAGTCTGTTGAAGGCTCTGCTACCGAGAAAGTGATCGGAGCGGCTTGATTATTGATTATCACTTGTTCAATAAATTTTCCTTTGTGATGCAGAGTATGCAGTGTAGAGAGCGAAGGTGTAAGCACTCGACAAACCCTTTGCAATCGTTCCAGACCTTGCGCAATATAAAAAATCTCTTCACATGTCGGTAGCAAAAGATCGATCTGATGCTCTATGATCAATTGCTCTAATGCAGACAGATATAATTGCGGTTGTTGGCGGGGCGGTGGCACTTGAAAGCTCTCCACCACAGCACTCGATACACGGCACAGATGATACCTACTACTTTCAGTCACATAGACATAATGACCGTTACGATGCAAAAGGCGAGCCCACTCAAGTGCTACAGGAGCACGTCCACCTGTAATCAATATCCGTTGCGGTGTGACTGGCTCAGTACTCAAGCACCATTCCTCCTAATGATAATCCTGCCGCTGTTCCCATTAATAGAATGCGATCGCCACGTTCCATTCTTCCTTGTATAATCGCTTCATGAATGCCCATCGGAATAGAGGCAGCTATCGTATTCCCATGATTAAGAGTGATATCGAGAAATTGTTGTTTGCTAATGCCTAACTTTTTGCGTATCAGGCGCATTGCCATAGCACTACCCTGATGAGGAATAACCAATTTGAAATCTTCCATTTTGGTATGAGATTGCTCTAACAATTGATCAATAAAGTCAGGTAATAATCGGGAAGCCATGCGGAAGATTTTCTGTCCATCCATAAAAAATAAAAAAGATTCTGCTAGATCTTTTTGCAAATGAGCAGGCAATCGTGTACCTCCACCTTGAATTTCGGAATAACGTGCGCCTTTACTATAGGTTTGAAGCGAAGTATGTATAATTCGAGCAGACTCTTCTGGCGCAGATGCACCAATAATCACAGCGGCTGCTCCATCTCCGAATAAAGCTGCACTTTCTTTATTTTCCCAATTAAGCCCTGCCGATGCAATCTCTGTAGCTACCAAAAGAACATACCGATATCGTCCTGCGGCTACCAGATAAGACATCGTATCCAAGCCGACCAAAAAGCTTAAGCAGGTCGCATCAATATCAAAAGCAGGCACACCTGACTCTTCTTGTCCCATCGCTTGCTGGATAAATACCGCTGTGCTTGGTAATGGCTGTTCTTTGGTTCCACTTGTACATACGAGACAATCCATATCTGCAAATGTAAGACCTGCTGCATCCAAAGCATCTTGCGCCGCTTGTGCGCCCATCATCGAAGCTGTCTCACCTTCACTCACATAATATCTGGTGCCCACACCTGTCGCTTTGTGCGTCCAACCTGCTTGTACTCCTAACTTCTGATCCAATTCTTCATCGGTTACTGCACGCTTCGGTAAATATTTACCGGTTCCTACGATTTTCACTTTGCGTAATTGCATGATAGACCTCTTTTCTTATTCAATCCCGTTCTTAATTCACTTCTACTTCGCTTCTCTATTCGTCATATCGCTGGATCAAGTACTCTTCCATCTGTTGAATATCTTGTGGTGAAAATAAAGTCTGTTCCTTGATCATTTCAATCGATTGACCTTCTGCTAAAATAGATTTTAATTGCTCTGTATATGAAGTTACATCGGGTACTTGCGCTAATTCAGATAGACTGCCCATCGTGCCTTGTTGTACAACAGGATATCCTTTGTCCTGCTCCCCTACTGCCAGATCATAAAAGCGCCGAATCCCTGCGGACAATTCATCTCCACGACCTTCTACAATAATAAAAGCCGTAATAATATAGGCTTTGGCTTGTCTACGCTGAGCTATACCGCAGAACTTTCGTCCAGCAATACTCACATCATAATCTCCCGGACAAAATGCCCCTTCGATCTCACCCACATGAGAATGTGTATTCCACGGATCGACTGCTCGACTGATCCAATCCGCCATAAAGCGAAAATCACGATGAATACTAATATTGCGCTTAGGATTAGGGAGTATAATCGATAGATTCAAAATACCGGGATGTAAAGGAACTGCCGCACCACCTGAAGGACGTACACAGACCGATGTACCCTTTTGCCGAAATTGTTCCATTGCTTGTGTAGCATACGTCAATCGCCGATCACGCAGACCAATCGCCATACCATCTGTATGTCGCCAGAGATGAATCACAGGAGGATGCCCTTGCCCCACTTGACGACACATTAACTCTTCCCATGCTAATGGTGCTAATATCGAATCTCCTTGCTCTACCAATGGTCGTTCTACCCATACCGCCTGTTCCAAACCTACAGGCACATCGATTAATGTAGGGATAGAATGCCGATGATTGTCTGCTGACATCATGATTCCTCCACTTCAGTTGCTTGATTCTAATCATTGTATTATATCAGTTTCTATATGTCCTCTACATAAAAAAATGGCAGGAACACTGCCATTCGGCATCATCCCTACCATTTTTGAATAATCACTTTTACCTTGTTATATCATCAAGAACGAACTTGAATTGCAGTATATTGTTCAAACCATTCCCGATTACTTTGCATACGGGCATCATATTGTTTTTGTCCAAGGTCTTCTTTCATACTCTGGCGAATAGCTCTCATGCCTACATTCATATCTACTAATTGCTTAGCAGAAGCAGGTTTAATCATCACTATTGGTTTTGAAGTAGTGCTCCATGTTTGAGTCACATTCTTTACACGACGTATATTTTGATTAGTATGATGAATCGATTGCAAAGAAGCTTCATTCAATTTAATTAATTTGTTTCTTAGCATCAGATCATCTCCTTTAATAATAGTATAACTCTATTATCCTTCTTGCATCAATATCATCTAAGTACATACCTTGACTATTTCCAATAAACTTTGCATTGAATCGTTGTTGATAATATCTGATTAATTCGTTTTTAGGAACAAATGAAACGAACCCATCATATCCTATAGATTGACTGTATAAACAAGCTTGTCCCAGAAGAACATCTGTTACATTCACAAAAATACGATCTTTAAAACGATAACGATTTTGAGGAGCGCTTTCTAACAAATCAACATATACATGATCATCATTATCACGATATGCTATTGCACCTTGTATGTAAGAACTATGTATAGAAAGAAGCTTATAAGCGTTATAGTCATTGTTGCTTTGGCAATATATCGACCAGTCAAATTCGACTTGCCATCCTAACTTATGAAGATTATCTGTATCAGAATCTGCCATTGATACTATTTCTGCTAAGTAAACATGATTTAATCTATCTTTAAGATGCCAGTCGGGCATATGTTACAACTCCTTGATTACAAAATGACTTTATTAAGTGTAACATATTTTATACTTTCTAAATATACACCTATCTAAAATAAACAAAAACAAGACCCCTTCTATTTAGTAAGTAGGCGTCTTGTTTTTTATTCATATTTAGTCTTTAATCAATGCTAAAAATTCAGCACGTAATGGTGCATCTGTACGGAATCCACCGCGAACTGCGGAAGTGATCGTTTTGCTACCTGGCTTTTTAACACCTCGTGCACACATGCATAGATGTTCGCCTTCAACCACAACCATAACGCCTGTTGGATCAAGTACTTCCACCAATATATCTGCAATTTGAGAAGTAATACGTTCTTGAACTTGTAGACGACGACTGACAGCTTCGACCAGACGAGCGAATTTGCTTAAGCCTGCAATTTTACCGCTAGGTACATAACCGATATGCACTTTGCCGAAAAAAGGAGCCATATGATGCTCACATTGACTGTAATAGACAATGTCTTTAACGATAACCATTTCTTCGTGATTCTCGTTAAAAGTTACACCTAGCGCTTCTCTAGGATCTACGCTATAACCAGCAAAAATCTCCTCGTACATACGAGTAACACGTGCAGGCGTATCAAGCAAACCTTCACGTTCTGTATCTTCTCCGATCAATTTCAAAATCTGACGGATATGGTCTTCAATCTGTGCACGGTTTTCACCGACATCAAGATTGGTATAATCTTTGATACCAGCCATAGTGACCTCCTCTTCCCATTACAAGGTCTTTATGGACCTGATCCCTGTGATGCTACTTGCTTATCTTCTGCGTTTACCTGTATTTCCGCGACCCATAGGAGGCATTTTAGCTTTAGGCGCTTTGCCACCTTGTGGATTATTTTTCATCATTTGTTGAGCTTGTTGCATCTGCTTACCATTCAGGTTGTAACCCATTTGCTTCGCCATTTTTTGCAAAGCTGCTGGATCGTTTTGCATTTTTTCCATCTGTTTGCGCAAATAATATGCACCAATAAAAAAGCCGCCAATCAGACCGACAATCAAAGTCACGATTGGAATGACCCAGTTTAACCACGTCATAACTGCCACCCCTGTAGATGAATTATAGTGTGAAGTTCCTTGTAAAAGGGTACACTACGCCCTTAACCGATAAAGGCAGGAACAGCATTTATCATACCATTTCCGTGATCGGCTTAGCAAACATTTTCAATCGTTAGAAGTTACATCATAACTGCTTCAATAAATGTAGTCGTTGCATTCGCCAGATCAATTTCTTTGACGTCTAGATCGCCACCACTTCCGCTTACAATGCGTACCACCGGACGACCGGGTAAGCCCCGATGTTGTCTGACGATCACACCTGTTTCTTTATTCGATAATCGCACACCTGTACCATTAGGATACACCGAGATAATACGTGTAAATTCCACTAACACATCATGATCTAACATACGATCCGATTGAGCCATCATTTCTTCGCAAGCTTGATGAGGCAATAATCCCTGTCCACCGTTGTCTTTGGATGTAATCAGATTATCATAAGTATTCGCTGTGGCTACAATACGAGCATACACATGAATTTCTTCTTCATTAAGTCCACGTGGCTTGCCTTTGCCATCCATTCGTTCATGATGTTGAAGTGCAATATGAGCGATCATTAAGTTGAATTCTCGCTTGGTTTTGATGAGTTCGAATCCACGCCATGTATGATGGTTTTTGGAACCGATCTCCAGATCATCTTCCGCTATCTTTGAAAATTTACCGACATCATGCAGTAAAGCCCCTGTTGCTAAATCTTTCAGTTGATGTTGATTGAGTCCCATATTCATCCCCATCATAGCGGACAAAAGACAGACATTCATCGCATGTACATATTGCACATTATCGTTTGTTTTGATATCAGTTAATTGCACCTGTACTTCACGCATACTTGTAATATCTTCAAGCAATTGTTCAATACTAAAAGCTACTTTATTCGGACTCCACTCTTTACCGGAACGAACAGCATCGAACGTATCACTCATTTCACGGATCATCATCTGTTTGGTCGCTTCGCTGAGTACCTCTTCCATTTCAATATCAGCAAAGTTCTCATCTTGAATATACAACATCGTGACTCCGATCCGATTAAGTGTATTAATCATATAGACGGTCAGTTGTACACCAGCAGACAATAGAATCGCTCCATTACCTGAATAAATCGCTTTGCCCAAATATTGCCCTGTCTCTACTTTATCGATGTTTACGTACCTCATGGGAAGTCTCCTTTACCGATATTAGAATATGAGCTCTATTTCAATTCAAATAGCACAGGTTCAATAGGATACCCTTCCAGATTCAATAACCATTCTTTCAGTGGCAGACCACTACCATAACCGACCATTTGTCCATTCATTCCAATCACACGATGACATGGAATAAGCAGCGGTACTGGATTACGATTATTAGCGCCTCCAACGGCTCGTACTGCTGTAGGATGGCCAATCTGCTGAGCGATCCATTTATACGAAACGACTTCTCCATAAGGAATAGTCTGTAACCCTTGCCAGACCAGACGCTGAAAATCAGTACCTTGCAAATCAAACGACAACTCAAAGATTTGCCGCTCTCCTGCAAAATATTCATGTAACTGCTGTACGGCTGACTGTAAATGATCAGGCGAATATATATACTTATGCTCTCCATACCAGCGCTTTGCCCAGATTGCCATCTTATCTTTATTATCGGCATAAGATTTAAAATCTAAACGGCATATCCCATGAAGTGACGATGTTAGCGTTATGGTTCCTGTAGGCACCTTAATTTCATAGTAATACAAAGAAATCATTCTGCGATCTCTCCTTCAAGTATAGCTTTGGCTTGGAGCAAACGTTCCGTGACTTCAGGCTCCACTTCTTTGGCGAGCGCATGGATCACTGCTTGTAGCGCATCTTCGCCACCTATTCGGCTAAGCGCCCATGCGATTGTTCCTCTGAGCTCTGGTCTAGGATCACGATGTAGTAATTCGGTTAACTTCGGCACAGCCGATTTGTCCCGGAAATTCCCGAGCGCAATAACTGCATTGCGTTGAATCGGCTTTTTGCCACGCCATGCCGCAGAAGTATCACCAAATTGTTCTTTAAATTCTCGATTACTGAGATCAAGTATCGGTAATAATAATGGCTTGGCTTTTTCTGGATCAGGGCGAAGTTCTTCTTGATGATTCCAGTTCTTGCCTTTGTTTTTGGGACATACAATCTGGCAGGTATCGCAACCATACAATCGATTTCCGATCTTACGCATATGCTCATCAGATAACATGCCTTTAGTCTGTGTTAGAAAAGAAACACAGACTTGTGAGTTCAATTGTCCGGGACCTACTAATGCTCCTGTTGGACAAGCATCTATACATTTGGTACATGTTCCGCAATCTTCAGTAACTGGCGTATCGGGTGGAAACGGAATATCCGTGATCATATCACCTAGAAATATCCATGAACCTAATGTAGGTGAAATCACAGCACAGTTTTTACCGTAAAAACCGATCCCTGCACGCTGAGCCACCGCGCGATCTGACAACACCCCGGTATCTACCATACTTTCTATTCGAACTTCCGGTACCTTTTCCCGAATAAAATCTTCTAAACGCTGCATCCGATCACGTAGTACATAGTGATAATCTTTGCCCCATGCTGAACGTGCCATAATGCCTCGATATTGTCCGGGTTCTGACTTAGGCGGGTTTTCCATTTTGGAATGATAGGTAACAGATATCGCTATAATCGACTTCGCTCCATCTAATGCCAAGCTCGGGTGAATACGTTTCTCAATATCCGGTTCTTCAAAACCTGATTCATGCCCTTTACGACGATGCTCTTCCAAGACTCCTTTTAAATACAAAAAAGGATCTGCTGTCGTAAAGCCTACATCATCTATGCCCAGCGATGGCGCAGCCTGCTTGATTTCAAGCTTGAGCTGTTCCCATCTGGTTGTTGTTTGTTGTAATACTTCTTGCTGCGTCATGCACTGTCACCTCCTATAATACGTTCTATAAAAATGCCCATTTGGATAAAGGCCATATAATAAAATCGGCACGTCCGACAATCTGCGTTAAAGCTATCGTACCAAAAATACGACTGTCTTTACTCATTCCTTCATGACGATTATCACCCATGACATAATATTGCCCTTCTGGCACTATCATCGGCTTGTGATCTTCATCTCCTATATCGGTATCAATATACGTTTCCTGCTGTTCAATCTGATTGATATATACTCGGTGGTTACGAATCTCAATCGTATCTCCGCCGATAGCAATGACTCGTTTCACTAACAATTTGGAGCTGGGGCTTGCACTCAATATAGGATCATGCAAAATAATAATATCTCCGCGTGCCGGTGTATGAAATTTATAGATTAATTTATTGATAAACAACCGTTCTTGCTGTACAAGAGTTGGTTGCATCGACTGTCCTTTGACTGTTGATATATTAAATACCCAACTATTCAATATGCCGAGTATGATTAATGCCAAGACCATCGTCTTGAGCCATTCCCGCCAATACATAATACACCTCATTTAAAATCTTACGTTATGTTTATTATACCTTAAATTCTTCCTAAATATAGAAAAGCACATCTTTATTCCCATCCGTGTTTCGGAGGGCAAGATGTGCTCATATGTGGATATTACATAAAATTCTTCTCTCTAAACTTTACGCATGAACAGCAACGATACTGAGTTTGTCAAAAGTCTTCAAGACTTTATTCTCTCCATATCCCATTGCTTCGTAAAGTGGTAATACAGCCTTGTTGTGCTCATCGCCAGCGACCATAATGCCACTGACATTGCGTTGCTCAAAACGTTGTTCCATAGCTTTGACAAGTGCCGTACCTACACCTCTGCGTCTAACATCAGGATGTACAGCGATGCGGTAATAACAACCAAAATTCCGATCGATTGTACCGATTAATAGACCAACAATCTCTTCGCCTTGTTCCGCTACTACGATTAGCTCGGAATCCCATGATAATTGTGTGGCGAACGGTCCCATCGTGTTCTCGTAACATTCTTCAGATAAAGCCACCTGCAAGAGTTCTGTAACGAGACTCAAATCACTTAATTTAAAGGAACGAACATTCATACTCCAAACTCCCTTTTCATCAGCTTGATTAAGTACACCCTTATAAAAAAACAAAAAGAAGGACATTCGCTTATAGAAGCGTTGCGTCCAACGATAAAGGATTGCATAAAATCCTATAGTACACATCGACCAAAAGACAACAAAAAACTGCAAAAATGTGCAGAATATAACCTCAACGATAATTAAACCACAATTTCCGCCAGATTACACCAATTTTCTTTTGAAAGCGCTTAATTACTCTGTTTTTCACCTATCGGTTCCACTTTAAACATAATTTGGTAATTAATGGATACCCAATTATATTTATAAATAAACGCTTATAAATATTCACGGCAATTATTATATCTTCAATTAAAGTTGTATGCGGGACAAAATATAGTATAACACTACTTTAGTAAGCTCACTATACTTTTTGTCATATTTCGTGCATTTTCGACTCTTTTTCCTTCTATTCTTTTTATATATTAAAATAAAATAAATCGCTCGGAACCCGCACCACATCAACTTTCTAAACATAAAAGTTGATTTAGTCAAAAATATACGGTTTAATATAGAGAGTAATATGTTTATTTACATAGGGAACGGTTTTTAGCAGTTGTCATTAAGTTGAATACTATTTTTCTTATTGTTTCTGCTAACTTTCGTTTCTGAATTCTAAATTCTGGGAGGTATTTTACAATGGCATTCGAATTACCAGCATTACCGTACCCTAACAACGCTCTGGAACCACACATCGACGAACAAACGATGATGATTCACCATGACCGTCATCACAACACATATGTGACTAGTCTGAATACCGCTTTGGAAAGTGCTCCTGAATTGCAAAGCAAAAGCTTAGAAGAATTGATCAGCAACCTGGACAGCGTACCTGAAGGTATTCGTACAGCAGTTCGTAACCACGGTGGCGGACATTACAACCACAGTCTTTTCTGGGAAATTATCGGACCTGACGCTGGCGGCGCACCTACTGGTGATATCGCAGCAGCAATCGATAGCGAACTAGGTGGATTTGAGAAATTCAAAGAAGACTTCGCTAAAGCAGCAACTACTCGTTTTGGTAGCGGTTGGGCTTGGCTAGTTGTTAAAGATGGCAAATTGGCAGTAACAAGTACTCCTAACCAAGATAGCCCGGTTATGGAAGGTGCTACTCCATTACTTGGTATTGATGTGTGGGAACATGCATACTACCTTAAATATCAAAACAAACGCCCTGACTACATTGCAGCTTTCTGGAATGTAATCAACTGGGATGCAGTAAACAAACGTTACGCTGCTGCAAAATAAGAATATACCCTTTTACAATAGAAGTATCAAAAAGCCCTTTGGAGTATTTATATTCCAAAGGGCTTTTTTTATTCTTTATACTCTGATCTTCTTGGTCTTCTGTACACCATTCATCAAAATAACACCTATAAAAATCACGATCAACCCGACAATCGTTCCTAAAGTAATATGTTCATTTAAGAGCAAGATTCCCCAGAAAATACCGAATAACGGAACTAAAAAAGTCACACTTACTGTTTTGGTTGGGCCGACATGCTCCACGAGATAGAAATATAACAGGTAGCCAATAGCCGTACATAACACCGCTAACCCTAATACAGCGATCATCACGGTTAGTGAAATCGTTACTGTAGGTACAGTCACTACACTTAAAGGAATAAGAATAATTCCGGCTGCTAGCTGTTGCCCGATCGATAACGAAAGAGCCGGTGTATTGGTAAAGGTAAGTTTCGTATACACACTGCCGATACCGTAAAATAACGCCGCTGTTAGCGAAGCACCGATCGACAACCATACTTCTAATGTAAATGGAACGGAACTCCAACCCATCAGAATACACACACCTACAAGTCCAATCAGAATACCAATCACTTTACGAACAGATAAATATTCTTTTAACCAGATGCGAGCTACAATCGCTGTAAAAAGGGGGGTTGTAGCATTCAAAATAGCTGTTAAAGAAGCATTGAGATGAACAGCTGAATACGCAATAAGTGAAAAAGGAATAGCTGCATTTAATAGACCCAACATCAGATAATATTTCCATTCCTTTTTAAAATCAGGCAATTTGCGCACAATAAACGCATAGATAAGTAGTACAATACCTGCAATCCATACACGTAAATCAATCAGCCAGATTGGTCCCAATACAGGTGCGGCTATTCGTATAAATATAAATGAGGCTCCCCAGAGAGCACCCAATAACAGTAACGCTCCTAATTCTTTAGGTTTCATAATGACTTACCTCCATCATTTCCAAAATATCATATCTCTGTGTACTATGTATTTTCGTTAGACTTTCAGCAATCTATTCTAATTGATAATGATTATCATTATAGATTAGAGTACCCATTGTTTCAACATGTTCTCCAAAATAAGTTACATCAAAACACACCGGATGATAAAACTTTCAATTGATTGCTTTTGGATTTGTCCTGCAAATTTACAAAGCAAAATTAGTATAGCTATCAACAGAAATAGCGTACACCACTGAATCTCTACTGTACGCTATATTCTCGTTGTAACTATACTTTATAATGTCACTATCAAGCTTTAAAAATCAGTCACACTTAATAATAAGGCAGATCCTCTAGCAATTCGGCAAAAGAATGACGACAAGGAATGATCGACTCCTCTTCCTCTAGCCAGACAACAACTTCTCCATAGTGTTGAGGCACTATTCGTAACAAAAAGCTGTTACCTCCAGCATCAGAAGCAAATGGAATACAGACTTCTTGCAAAATATCCCACGCATACTGCATATCTATCATTAATTGCTCTATCGTTAGTGAACCATACGTAATAGGCATAAATCCATGAATCAAAGGCGCATATTCTTCCCCATCTACAAATAATGGTTCTAGATAACCTCCATTATGCTGTAAATAGAATTCTTTGAACGATTCTGGAATTGGATAGTCTATACTGTTAGCAAAGGTCTGCCATTCATGCTCGGTTAATGATTGTTCACTTTCCTCTAACGATATCATGGCTATATCGCTCCTTTTTACTGGGCAAAATGCTGTTGCAGAATTTTGAGGAATAGATTGGGAAACGCATAATTTTTCATATCGTCTGCGGTAATCCAGCGATAATCGTAAGCAAAAGCTTCACCCATCAGTGTACTTGGAACAGCTTCATAAACTTCTGGATGCTCTGCAACCGCTTCTTGTTGTTCTACTGCCAATGTATCATCAAGGTGAAGTTGTTTTTGGATTTTCTGTAGACTGCTTGGTGTTGAACCTGATAATTTGAGCTCTAGTGTAGCTTGTTCATATTCCAAAGGATCGATCTCTTTCAAAGCGCCTTGTGACGCTTCTAACGGCTGTGTCGCCGAACTTGTATAACGAACAGTAGGTTCTGATTGTTGCCCTGTAGCAGAGACTCCAGCTTCACGACAGCGGAATACACGCATCGTCCAATGGATATGGCTAAACGTATGCTCTTCTGTAATCCACGGCTCTAGCGGTTGGATATCTACTCCTTCGTTATGAATCCCATGGGTTAAGCGCTTCATTGCATCTGTATCCGGCAAGTCTGCACCTGCACCTGCTTTTTTGGAATCGTCTGCAAGAATATGAGGCAACTCCCACATGCGTGCAAGTAATCCTGTAGCTGGACGTTGGCGAATCAATACTTGTCCTGCGCGTTCTCCTGTTCCTTCAACCAGAGCGAGTAAACGATGTTCAGGACGTGGAGGTTTGGATTTGGTTTTGATCGGCAATATAAGCTCCATCCCATTCATTCGTCCTTCACAATGCTTCATCACCGGACAGGTAAGGCAACCCGGAGATTTGGGCGTACATACCATAGCTCCAAGTTCCATTAACGCTTGATTGAAATCCGAAGCACGACCACGTGGAATTAACTCTTTAGCGAGCACTTCCATTTTGACCCGTGTAGGCCCCTTAGCAATATCATCTTCTAAGCAGAAGTATCTCGATAATACACGCATCACGTTACCATCTACGGCTGGAACAGGAACACCATAAGCAATACTAAGCACTGCACCCGCAGTATACGGGCCTATTCCTTTAAGGGCAGAGATTTCTTCTGGTGTATTCGGTACAATACCTTCATGACGCTCTACCACTTGTTGCGCCGCTGCTTGTAGATTACGGGCACGTGAGTAATAGCCTAGCCCTTCCCAGCTTTTTAACACTTCTTCTTCCGGTGCAGTCGCTAATGCTTCTACCGTCGGGAATTTCTCGATAAAGCGAGTAAAGTAAGGAATTACAGTATCAACACGTGTCTGTTGCAACATAATTTCAGAGATCCAGATATGATAAGGGTTACGACTTCGTCTCCATGGCAAATCACGCTTATGTTCGTCATACCAGACTAACAATTCACGACTAAAATACGTTTTGGCTTCTTGCTTTAAGGCTAAATTAGACATAGTACTCTCCTTCAATGATCGCAATCTTATGTGATCAGATATGATGTAGAATCATGTTGTAAATGAGGTGCATAAGTGTAGATAACATGCTTAATTTCAATGGGTTAACGTTATTTTTTCGATAACGGCAAAAGCAGAAGCTAATTCGGTCTGGTGAGAAATGCTTAAATGAATAGCATACTGTTCAGCTTGATCTGATAATCCTAATCGCTCCCATGCTTGAGCAGATAAGGCAACCGTAGGTTTGCCTGAAGGATTCGGTACAATCTCTATATCACCAAAGCTTATTGTAGCGCCAATCCCAGAGCCGAATCCTTTAGAAATAGCTTCTTTGGCAGCAAAGCGTCCAGCTACAAATTCGTGTAGTTTGGCTCCTTTGGTCTGAGCAATGTTACGTTCGGCTGGTGTTAGTATACGATCTATAAATTTGGACCCTTGTGAACCTGTGACAATTCTAGCTACCCGTTTAATTTCAAGGACATCATGTCCTATACCATAAATCAAAATACGTACCTCCTGCACATTCCAATCTTGAATACTATTATTGTACCATTGGTGTTGCTTGTACTGCCAAGCATGTATAGTTAGATATTCAGCTAAAGCCCAAATCATTGTTTATTCGATATCGGTTACGCTTTGATTACCAAGTGCTTTGGGTAAGTAGTACTTAGAAGGAGGTAATGATGATGTCAAATTCATTCACGATCCCCGGAGCAGACGGGGCAGTCATTCGTTGTACTCGCTACCCTGCTAAGCATGAAGTACGAGCTGTTATTATTATCGCTCATGGTTATAAAGGATTCAAAGATTGGGGCATGTTCCCGTATGTTGCCCAGCAGTTGAGCAGTATCGGTGATGTGATTACATTTAATTTCTCACATAATGGTATTGGCGAACAGCCAGAAGAATTTACAGAGCTTGAGTTATTTGCTCGTAATACGTATGGTTTTGAATTGGAAGATTTATCGAACTTGACGAATTATATAAAAGAACAATCACAATATCAAGAAGTACCTATTTTTGTGCTTGGTCATAGCCGTGGAGGTGGAGTGAGTCTAGTGCATGCACTCGATCATCCAGATCAGATTGCTGGTGTATTATCATGGAATGGTATAAGCGATCTGCCAAGCTTATTCACGACAGAACAGAAAAAAGAAATGGTGACTGCGGGCAGAAGTTATATTACCAATGCACGTACAGGTCAACAGATGCCACTTGATCGAATCATTATTGATGATATTGAGGAGCACCGTGAACAATATGATCTGCTTCATCGAATAACAGAAGCTGCTTTGCCGATTATGCTTGTGCAAGGAACAGAAGATCATCCTCATCTGCTTGAAGGCTCACAAGCTTTGCTAAATGCTAATCCTTCGATTAATTATGTTGCTATTGAAGGCGGTAACCATATGTTTAATACGGTTCATCCTTTTGTCGGTTCTTCTCCTCAATTGGATCAAGCATTGGAAGCCAGCAGTACATTTATTCGTAGTGTTATTGGTAGTCGTTTGGATTAATCTATTTAGTTATTTGGGTTGCCACTTTACATCCAAGCATAAAACAGCGTTCTTTCAACCTTTGCTCAGGTTAAAAGAACGCTGTTTTTTCGTGTGTATAAAAAAATCCGTCATTATGTTCAGACTTTATAGTATAGCAACTGTGATTTAGATACCTGGAATTGGATCACGTTTGTGTGCAGTGCGTTTGTAATAACTTTCAAGACGCTCTGCTGCTACTTGATCTATTGTTTTGCCTTCTAGATAGTCACTATTGTCATTATACGTAATCCCTAACTCGTCTTCATCCGTCTGATCTTCCCATAGTCCAGCAGAAGGAGCTTTATCTAGAATCGATTGGGGTACAGCCATATGTGTAGCCAATTGACGAACCTGACGTTTGTTTAACGTGCTTAATGGCGTGATATCTACTGCGCCATCACCATATTTGGTGAAAAAGCCTGTGATCGCTTCAGAAGCATGATCGGTTCCGACTACTAACAAATTCAATTCATTAGCTAGTGCATATTGAGTGACCATACGTGTTCTTGCTTTGATATTACCTTTGGCTTGAGGTGTAATTGGATCTTGAATATCAATGCTTGGCAACACTTTATTTACAAGATCAGTAATGGCATCTACACCGCTCTGTACATCAGTTTCAACTGTATGTTCAAGCTTGAATGCTTCAGCAACCGCATAGCTATCAGCGATATCTGATTGTTGTCCATAAGGTTGATATACACCAAGTGTCATGTATTTTTTACCTGTGGACTCACTAAGCTCATCCGTTGCTTGTTTACAAAGACCTGCGGCAACTGCACTATCAATTCCACCACTAATTGCAATCAGTAATCCTTGTGTACCTGATTGTTGAATATAGGATTTGAGAAAATCAACACGCTTGCGAATCTCTGCATCCGGTTCAATTGTTGGTTGAACACGTAAATCATCAATAATTTGCTGTTGTATACTCATCTTTATTTCCACTCCTTTTATTCATTCTGTAATACATCTTTACCCATTCCATTCTATTCATATCAGCTAAAAAAAACAAATGTCCTGCGATTTTCAGCTTAGCCGAAAATCGCAGGACATTGATAGATGTTTATATAAACCGTTAGGTTAGATTACAGGCAATATTTTTCAAATGCATCATTCAATGCATAAGCAATATCTTCTGCTGAATTATTTTCAATCTGGTGACGCTCGATAAAGTGGACTAATTCTCCATCTTTCATCAAAGCAATCGAAGGCGAAGACGGTGGGAATGGTGCGAAATATTCGCGTGCTTTGGCTGTTGCTTCTTTATCTTGTCCTGCAAATACCGTATACAAATGATCCGGTTTTAATTCATTTTGCAGTGCTTGAGCTACGCCTGGACGACATTGACCTGCTGCGCATCCGCATACAGAGTTCACGACAACCAGTGTTGTTCCTTTTTGATCAGGAAGATGTGCTTCTACCTCTTCTGGAGTACGAAGCTCCGTAATACCTAGTGTAGTTAGTTCATCCCGCATCGGTTGAACCATATCTCGCATATATTGATCAAAAGACATTGACATTGTTATTCACTCCTTACTTTTAATAAGCGTTAAGTTATATTATACAGTCATATAGGCTGAAAGCAAGCAACAGAATACAATACTTGTTAAGACAATACCATAAATTAATCTTTATTTTCAGTAGAATTCACTTGATCATGCGAAGGATCAAAGATGACGTTAAACGTTGTTTTGACGCCTTCTTCTGATTCTACCTGAATACGACCATGATGGCGCTCTACAATACTCAGGCAAAGCGATAACCCCAAACCTGTCCCTTTGGATTTGGTCGTATAAAATGGCTCAAATAATTTCTCTAACTTATCTGGAGAAATTCCCGGCCCTATATCTTGAATACTCATGGTCACCTCATTGCCATGACAATACGTCTCGATCTTGAGCTCACCTTTGTCATCCATCGATTCCATTCCATTGCGTGCCAGGTTCAGAATAAGCTGTTTGATCTCTTTGGAATTTAAGTTCAGTTCAGGCAAGTCTTTGCCGGGTACAAAAACGATACTTTGTCCTCGTAGATTCGCATCTGCCCATAATAACGGCAGCAATTCTTCTATAATAGAATGTAAATGAATCCACTGCTTCTCAACCACTCGATTCTGTGCCAGAGACAAAAAGTCGTTAATAATACTATTTGCACGATCCAATTCATCCATTACTATCACGTAATAATGATCAAGCGAAGGTGGGCTCTTTTCTTGCATTAACTGCAAAAACCCTCTAACGACTGCCATTGGATTGCGGATCTCATGCGTGATACTAGCAGCCATTTTACCAACAAGGCTTAACTGCTCGACATGATCCAATTCGTTACGTAACCGTTCTAACTCTGTCGTATCTTGACTCAAAATAACCACACCAGACGGTTCTTCTGAAAATGTACGCAAAGGCACAATATTCACATAAAATGAACCATAACCTAGACGAAGCAATTTGTTAATCGTTTCTTGACCTGCTTGAGCAGCTTTCGTTAACGTTACTACTTCGTGTAGACCTGGTGTAATATCTTCTTTTTGCAAGCCGGTGAAATGAAACCCGATTGCAGATTCTGCGGTCATATCCGGGAATGAGCGTTTCATCAATTGCAAAGCGCTTGCATTAATCGAAGTAATCCGTCCATGTTCATCAAGCGATGTAATAATCATGGGTGATACATTCATAATCTGACGTAACTTTTCAGCTTCTGTAATAAATTTGTTCGATAAACGTAACATCTGTCGATCAATTTCTTTTTTCTCTATAATACGTTCAATCGCTTGCACGCAATAATCTCCTGCAGCTAATGCCGCCAAAACAATCATCACGACCATGATCCAGAGTTCCGGACTCATCGGTACTGCATTTTGATTTAACAACGAAATAATCATAGATAATACAGCACTTAACAAAATAAGAGACGCTACAAACGAGCGTTTAACTTTTAAAGTCGCTATGCGAAATCGTAAAGAAATCAGGCATATAAATGGAAACAGTAATAATCCGGTATCTATAAGTAAGCCATTCCAACTCCAATGGTTGTTAAATATAAAATACATTGCGATACCTAACCCCAGTAAAACTATACCGCGAAGAGGGCCTATATACATGACTCCAACAATCAGTGAAACTACGCCCATATGTAAAGCGTAGGGAGATGCACTATACATCGAGAAAAACCAACAAATCATTATACTAATGGCGAAGGAAACTACAATAACGGGAGAATATCCACGCCATGCTAATCGTCCATTATGCAAGGAATCGTAGCCACTGCGTTCAATAACGCCCATGAAGAAAAAAATAGCAGAACCTACAGACAACATTTGCAGTAGAATTTCCTTGACGACAATAATAATGACGTGCCCCTCCTTTACATATGTCTTATCCCGATTAAATCATAGCAGACATTACATTACAATATATAGAAATTTACGCTAATATTTTGAAATCATCTACTCAATACCCCTGCTCGCTATCATTATAAACATTTGTTCAATAACTATTTATGATTTGTTGTCCTATCCATTCCTTATTAGTGGTATATTGAAAAAGAACGATTCTTGGATAGTACAGAGTCTGTTCCTATTTTTAAGACAAAGGAAAGATACATGTTGATATACGATATTATAGTAATTGGCGGCGGATCAGCTGGACTGATGGCAAGTGTCGCAGCAAGTGAAGATGGTGCACAGGTTCTACTCGTTGATAAAGGAAACAAATTAGGGCGTAAGCTTGGAATCTCTGGTGGTGGACGTTGCAATGTCACCAATGCTAAAGAAATCGATGACTTGATCAAATACATTCCGGGTAACGGACGTTTTCTATACAGTGCTCTCGCTAATTTTAGCAATCGAGATATTATGACTTTTTTTGAAAATATGGGTATTCAGCTTAAAGAAGAAGATAACGGTAGAATGTTCCCTGTATCAGACAAAGCCAAAACAGTTGTCGATGCACTGATTAATAAAGTGCGTTCTCAAGGCGTACAGATTCGTACCAATAGCACTGTAGACGAAGTGCTATACGATCAAGGGCAGGCTGTCGGAGTACGACTTCGCTCTGGCGAAGTATTTCACAGCCGGGCTGTTATTATCGCTGTAGGTGGTAAATCGGTTCCTCAGACTGGTTCAGAAGGCGATGGTTATGCCTGGGCAGAACAAGCAGGACATACGATTACAGACCTTTATCCTACTGAAGTTCCTATGACTTCACCAGAACCATTTATTCAGAGCAAAGAACTTCAAGGATTATCTTTACGTAATATCGGCTTAACCGTATGGAATCCAAAGGGCAAAAAGTTAATTTATCATGATGGCGATATGATTTTTACCCATTTCGGGATATCGGGCCCTACCGCTCTAAGATGTAGCCAATATGTGGTCAAAGCACTCAAAAAATTTCCGGTTACTTCTATTATGGTTACGCTAGACTTGTTTCCTGACAAATCGGTAGATGATGTCTATAATGAAACTCTTGCTTTAGCGGAAACGGATTCAAAAAAAGCGATTAAAAATGTATTAAAAGGTTATCTACCTGAACGAATGATTCCGCTGATCTTGAGCAAATCAGGGCTAGAAGACGATATTACCTTCTATAATATTCCCCGTCAATTATGGTTAGAGATGGCGAAATTACTCAAAGCTTTCCCGATTGCGATGCATGGTACACTGTCGATCAAAGAAGCTTTTGTTACAGGTGGCGGTGTAAACCTGAAAGAAGTCGATCCCAAAACCATGGAATCTAAATTAATGAACGGATTATACTTTTGTGGTGAAGTGTTAGATATTCATGGCTATACAGGTGGATACAATATTACTGCTGCTTTTACTACCGGTTATAATGCAGGCAAAAGTGCAGCACTCCAAGCCAGTCAAGTATAAACGATTTTGTTCATACACAAAAAGAAGCTTTTCCTATCGTTATGGAAAGCTTCTTTTTTGTATGATAGTTGTGCAATATAGATCAAATAATAGCTATCCTTATGTTATTCGTTAAGATACGCAAATAATCCTTCTGGATCATCGGTCTGAATCATATTCACACCACGGCGAATATGCCATTCCCATCCTTCTGATACATCTACCCGAGAAATAATATCTGAATGACCACCGCAGATCGAATCCCACATTGTATTTGTCCAAATACGGCAATGATTGCTTTTGATACGGTCTAATACTTCTATGGATATCCGTTCGTCTGCTTCATCTTCAAAGCAAATCTCAAAAGCTTGTGGCTGTACCGCTGCACAGATGTAATCAATATCTTGAACCATCTCCGGATTCGAATCATCAATAATCTGCATATACAACGGTTGCTCTATTTTATCTGCCAAAAATAACTGTACTTCTGCCGCACTGGCTGTACTTTTAAATAAAGCTTGCGATACTGTACCTGTACGTAATAATACTTCATAGACTTGCTCCCGATAATCCCAACATTTATCCAAATTAATCATAACTTTATTTTTGATCAAAATTAATATTTCTTCTAATGTAGGAATGCTGTAATTGGTTAATGGTTGATTGATTCCACCTTGATATTGACGCAGACGAAGTTCCCGCAACTGTCTAAACGTCATTTCATTAATAGAGCCTGTTCCATTGGTCATTCGATCGACGGTCTCATCATGCATCAGAATCAATACACCATCCGTAGTCTGTTGTACATCAATTTCAATCATATCCGCTCCAGCAACAACTGAATATTGAATCGCTGCTAATGAGTTTTCTGGTGCTTGCTTCCAATTTCCTCTGTGTACAGCCATCATCACTCGACCGTTCGGGTCCCAAAAGCTAGATAAAATCTCTTTCAACGACGATTCTGAAGGTTGTTTGCGTGCAGCAGCGATATTATTTCTCACCATGTATCATTCCTCTATTCTTTTATTCGTTAGAATTAATTGAATTTCATCAGATGTGGTTTCTGCGTTATAACTGATCTTTATACTTTAATCAATAAGGGTCAAAATCAGTAGATATTTGATCTCTTTTTATGTAAATTCGATTTTTGAATTATAAACAGCTTATACACAAATTAGTACCAGATATTAAGGGTTTACACACACTTTATCAACAAGTTATACACAGCCTGAGGATAGATTTAAGTAAAATACTTCCACATTAATCATTTAAAAAAATAATTATGCACCGAAATCAGGGGATAGATTGTGGAAAACTGCTTATTTATACGATTTTTCTATACATTCTATACTAATTTTACGTATATTGTCCGTAATTTAATATTCCCTCTATTTATACACATACTTATCCACAAATTTTATCCACTTATACACAGTTAACACACAGCAAACAAAGCAAGAGAAAATCTATTTTTTTGTAAATTTAATGTTTCAAAAATCGTTATCCACAATTTATCCTACTTTTCCACGCTTTGATTGGAATTTAATATTTAAATTTAATATTTAAAAAGTCTACCATTGTGACAAATCGCATGTTTTTTCAATAAAATTACAAGTAAAATAGATTTATATTCCAATCCATTAATTCATTTGATGAATATATTCCACACTAAACTGCCTAGAAAGGGTGAATTTATCATGATCAATATGTCCATGAATGATACTGAACAATCTATGCACCTTTACCGTGTTTTCGCTAAAGCTTTTAAAAGTTTGAGTGAACATGCTGTAGCTGGAAGCAAAATTGAAGGCTTCAACTCTACTGCTTTTGCTGTAATGGAAGTTCTTTATTTTAAAAGCGCCCAACCGATACAACAAATTGGTGCTAAATTATTACTACAAAGTGGTAATGTTACTTATGTGATCGACAAGTTAGAACACAGCGGATTGTTACGCCGTCATCCTTGCCCTACCGATCGTCGTGTGATCTATGCTGAATTGACTGATGTGGGACGTGCTGTGATGGATGAAATTTATCCAAAATATGAAGAACGTCTGAATTATGCGTTAAGCGGTCTGAATTTCCAAGAGAAAGAACAAATGATTTTCTTACTCAAAAAATTAGGTATGGAAGCAGAACGTTTGTCTCCTGCTATGCGTAAATAAACCGTTTGTACGTTCCGCATACTCTATTAAAAAAAGGATCATTCCCTATTTTCTCCATGTTTTGCAGGAGAGAATGCGAAATGATCCTTTTTGGGTTTGTTTTTTGAAAATATCGCTTGGGTGGGGTGAATGAGAGCGCTACGGGGAATAATCGTTCTTGTCGTCGCTGGTGCAAGCTGATCCCTTGAATAACCGCTTTGCGGTAGGGATTAGCTTACAAAGGCGAGCGCTTCGCTCTTTCAGAATGATTATTCCCCTCCGCTCTAGATCGTGGTGGGAGATATTTTAAGAAAAAAATTAACCCTATTAATTGATTAGGTTGACCACTTTTGGCGGATGTCTTGGGCTTCTTGGAGCATGCGTTGGATGAGTTCTGCTACGGTTGGGATGTCTTTGATGAGACCGATGACTTGTCCTGCCCAAGCGAAGCCTTGTTCGGGTTGGTCATCATAAATCCATCGTTTGTTGGCTTCGCCACTGATATAGGATTTTAACGCTTCATAGGTGGGTGTGACTTGTTCGATTTTTAGAATTTCATTCGTATAGTCAGTCCGTAATACTCTTGCAGGTGCTTTGATAGAACGTTTGATAATCACGGTATCGGATGCTGCGCTGTCGACCAGTGCTTTTTTATAAGAAGCTGATGCATGTATACATTCGGTGGTAGCAATAAAGCGTGTGCCCATTTCTATACCTTCTGCACCTAGCGCATGTGCCGCCATCCAGCCTCGACCGTCTCCGATCCCTCCTGAAGCGACCACTGGAATACTCACTGCATCGACTACTTGGGGAACCAGTACCATCGTTCCTACATCATCGATCCCTAGATGTCCACCACCTTCTTGTCCAACAACGATCACAGCATCTGCACCTAATTGCTCTGCTTTTTGCGCTTGTCTGGGTGACGATACAAGCACTAATGCTTTGATAGTTGTAGGTCTAAGCATCTCTAATACAGGTGCTGGATTGCCTCCTGTAATTGTGACTACTGGAACATGTTCATCTATAGCCACTTGTACTCGATCTTCATAACCGAATCCATACTGCCCTATCGCAAAGTTCACCCCAAACGGCTTATCTGTCAATGTACGTAGACGACGAATATCTTCACGTAATGCTTCGGCATCTGGCAGACTCATAGCTGTAATTTGCCCGAGTCCACCTGCATTACAGACCGCAGCCGCAAGGTCAGAGTAACCTAGATAGGCTAGTCCACCTTCTATGATGGGATATTCAATCTGTAATAGCTCTGTTATTCTTGTATTCCATTTCATCATTATCATCCTTATCTGATAGGTCTATATCTTCATTATATTTAATAATAACAGACCTAGCGCAATTAGGATGGCGATAATCATCACGATATAATCGATAGATTGCCACTGTAGTTGTCGATACGATGTTCTGCCTTTACCTTTGCCATAAGCACGAGCATCGATCGCATCACTAAGATGTTCAGCCCGTTGAACAATCATAAATAGCAATGGAACTAGAATAGGAATATATGCTAGCACACGTTGTGGTAAGCGAAGTGTAGTGATATCGTATCCTCTTGCTTTTTGCGCTAACAAAATACGCTCTAATTCTTCTAAAATAGTCGGGATAAAACGAATTGCTATCACGATCATTAATGAAAATTGTTCAATAGGTACGTTAAGTTTCCCCAGTGGATACATTAACTTCTCTAACCCGTAGGCTAGTGTTAACGGCTTAGTCGTTAATGTTAAGATCGCTGCCAGTATGACTAACAAAATAATGCGCCACACCAAACGTACACCATTCTCTAATCCTTCTATCGTAATGTGTAACCATCCCCATGACCAAATAATGCTACCCTCTGTAAATAGCATATTGTAGACAAACGTAAATAATAAAATAACGACTAGTGGAATCAGTCCACGCCAAAAAATAACAACTGGAATACGAGTGATTCCTACAATCATGACCACAAATAAACTAGCTACGATATAGCTAATTCCTGTATTCAGCCATATCAAGCTCAGCATAAATATAAATAAACTGATCAATTTCGTACGTGGATCTAAGCGATGAATAATCGAATGAGTCTCTACATATTGACCAATAAGTACGGGATTAGCCAAAAGTCTGCTCCTTTCGATGCCAAACAGGTATAATTTTGGCGAAAATATCTTGTTCACGGCAACTGTCTATCTCTATCTTCTGCCCGGAGCATTGTTCGATCAACTTCAATAATTGAATAGATTCTGGTAAAACCAATCCGCTTTGTTCTAATAGATGAGATTGCTCAATAAATAAAGTAACAGGATCATACTGTCCGATCAATCGACCTTGATGCAATAAAAGAACTTCGTCTGAATATTGAGCTACATCGTCCATATGATGAGACACCAAAATCAGAGTGCGATTCTCTTGTTGTTGCCATTGCTGAAGCCACTGTAGCATATCTGTACGACCGACAGGATCGAGACCTGCGGTAGGTTCATCGACAATCAACACTTGAGGATTCATCATTAAAACAGAAGCCAGTGCTACCCTTCTTTTTTGCCCGCCACTTAATTGAAAAGGCGCTAACTCTAATATGTCTTCGGATAGTCCTACTTGAGGCAAAATAGCTGTAATCCTTTGCTTGATCTCCGAAGCAGACCAGCGTTGTTGTTTGGGTGCAAAAGCTAATTCTTTAGCTACAGTCGTCTCGAACAATTGATGCTCTGGATATTGAAAAACATAACCGATCTCAGGTCGAACCTTGACCTTTCCTTTGGCATCTGTTGCTACTGTTTGATCGTCAACCAGATACTCTCCTTGGAATAGAGGAATTAATCCTTTCAATACTTGCACTAGTGTCGACTTGCCTGCGCCTGTCTGTCCAATCACTGAGATCCATTGGCCAGCTTCAATCGTACAGCTTATATCTTGTAAAGCATGATGATCTTGATAACGTACACTTACCTGTTGGAGTTGATAGACCATTGTGTCTGAACCGCCTCTTTCCACTGGGGTGCCACAGGAGTGGTAAGTTGAAGGAGCTGATGAACACGCACAGCAAAAGGAACTTGTAATTGATACCGGGCTACAGGAACGTCTGCAAAAAAAGATTGCGGTGAGTCATCGAAGACCAATCGTCCTTGATCAATCAGTAATACACGTTCTGCTGTTAACACTTCATCCATATGATGGGAAATATGAACAATCGTTATCCCTTGTTGGTGAAGCTTGTGCATGATATGAAGCACCTGCTCTCTCCCTTGCGGATCAAGCATTGATGTCGCTTCATCAAAAATAATCATATGCGGACGCATCGCTAGTATGGCTGCTATTGCTACACGTTGCTTTTGCCCACCAGATAATTGATGAGGTTCTGCATCGATATGGGATTCCATCTGCACTGCTTGTAATGCTTCAAGTACTCGATATTCCATTTCAGCGCGGGGTACAGCTATATTTTCTAAGCCAAATAGCACTTCATCTCTAACCGTGGTAGTAATAAACTGATCTTCTGTATTTTGAAAAATATAGCCGATCTGTCGCCGAATATCTGCAAGTTCGATCTGGTTAGATGTATCTAATGTGTTCCATTGCACTGTGCCCTGCTGGGGTAATACCAATCCATCGATCAACTTGGCAATCGTAGACTTCCCACAACCGTTGGCTCCGACAATCGCTACAAATTCACCTGGATGTATAGTGAAGCTCATATCTTCTATAATAGGTTGTCCTTTTTTATAATAAAAATGAACATGATTGAATGTCAGCATTCGTTCACTTCCTTTATTGATTAGCCTTTACTTCTATCGGACTAATCGCTTTTAACTGCCATATAATGATAGCGGCAATCACCGCTTTGATACAGTCTCCCGGTAAAAATGCAACACCTCCAACAAGCCCTGCCCATACAGAAGTATTCGTCACCCATGCCATAAACGGAGCACCGATCAGATTGATCAACAATACGCCGAACACGATGTTGATCAGAATCATTTTCCATAATTTCAAACGAGACCATACTTTTTCGGTAGCATATCCGATACAAAAAGCAGCAATCGGCCAGCTCAATAGATATCCTCCTGTGGGTCCCACTAAAACAGATAATCCGGCACGTCCACCGGGTAGTACAGGCAACCCTATCGCTACCAAGACAAGAAATAAGAGCAAAGCAATACCGCCAACCTTTTTACCTAAAAATCCTCCGGCAATCATAACGCCCAGTGTCTGTACTGTAATCGGCACCGGAATAAATCCTAAAGGAATCGGTGGGATCAATGCGAATACACTAATAAGAGCAGCAAATAAGGCTGCATATACCATTTCTTTTGTTGTCATGTTCTAACCTCCGTTAATTGTTAACCACTTTATATAATTTAGGTTAACAATTAAAAGAAGTCAATTTATTTTTATAAATATACTGAAAAGAGCGTTGATATCCGCTTAGATAGCGAAGATCAGCGCTCTTTTCAATGGGAACGATATTAAGCTATAGATTGGAATAAAGAATAATCGTTAACCTACCACCGATGGTTCTTTATATGATTTGCGTTGACTTACCGATTTGGAAGAACCCGGAACCACTTCTCCGCACAATAGAGATAATCGTTTACGGATCGCTTTTAACTCTTGAATCCCTGTACCTGTGATTATATATTCATCGCTACTGGAGGTCAGCATATTTTCCTGTACCAGATATTCTAGTTCTTGCTTAATCTCACGTTCGCCTACACGATAACCCCGATCTTCCAGAAACGGTTGCATATCATTGACTGTTAATTTGGCTTCATGGGAATGGTGAAGTAGATGAATACGAATAAACAAATTCTGTACTTCAGCGTGCATAAATTCCTCTCCTTCCGGTTATTAGATTCACGCTGTAATTACCCGTCGCCCTAGAAGCGGAAACAATTTCTGGGTTATTTATTGATCATTTACCTAATCGTTGGGATGATGCACAATTTCGACTTTACTATTTGCAAATAAATAGAGCAGTTGTATACTGTTTTATAGGCTTGATGGTTATAATCTATTGGAAAAAAGGTGAAACTCATGTTTGAAAATATAGCGTATAGTGGTACGCGTGAAGAACAATACAAGACGGCTTTGAGTCAATTGAAAAGTCTAATTGCGGATGAGCCTGATCGTGTAGCGAATCTGGCTAATGCATCTGCGTTGCTAAAACAATGCTTAAACGATACGAACTGGGCAGGATTCTATCTATATGATGGTAAAGAATTAGTATTAGGTCCTTTTCAAGGATTGCCTGCTTGTATTCGCATCCCTTTAGGCAAAGGTGTATGTGGTACATCCGCTTCAGAGCGTCGCACATTACGCATTGCGGATGTACACGAATTTCCTGGACATATCGCTTGCGATGCCGCTTCAAACAGCGAGATCGTTGTTCCTTTAGTCAAAGGCGATACGTTAATTGGTGTACTTGATATCGATAGCCCTCTAAAAGAGCGTTTTGATGCAGAAGATCAATCCTTTTTAGAACAATTTGCTGAAATATTGGTTGGCGCTCTATAATTGTAGTTCTCTAATCAAACATCGATCGTGTAAAAGATTAAACAGTAACTACTTTGATCTTATAAAGTAGTTACTGTTTTTTATGCTTGTCCACAGGAAAAGTGCTATTACAAGGAACATTCTTCTAACTCTACACCCTAAATTTATTCTATCCACATGTGTATAACTTTTTTCGGAAAGTTATCCTTATTTATCTTAACGTTAAGATTTTTTTGAATTACCTATTGATTTATAACAAATATGTAGTATCATTATAAAAGTAAGTAACAAACATTTATACATTCCAAGGAGGAAACACATTATGGCTTTAGACTTTTTCCAAGCACTTGAAAACAGACGTTCTATCTACGTAATCAGCAAAGAATCTCCAATTGCAGATAGCAGAATCCAAGAAATCGTTGAAGAAGCAGTAAAATATACTCCATCTTCTTTTAACTCTCAAAGCGCACGCGTTGTTGTATTACTAGGCGAGCAACATGATAAATTATGGGATATCACTACAGAAACATTGCGTGGTATTGTAAATAACGAAGAAGCGTTCCAAGGAACAGCTGACAAAATGAGCATGTTCAAAAATGGATATGGTACTGTATTATTCTTTGAAGATACAGACATTATTACAAATCTTCAAAATCAATTTGAAGCTTATAAAGACAACTTCCCACTTTGGGGACATCATGCTAACGGTATGTTGCAATTGGTGATCTGGACAGCACTTGAAGCAGAAGGTCTAGGCGCTACACTACAACATTACAATCCAGTGATTGATGCAGAAGTAAAATCAACTTGGGATATCCCAGCACAATGGCAATTGGTTGCACAAATGCCTTTCGGTAAACCTGCTGCTCCTGCTGGCGAAAAAACATTCCAACCTGTTGAAGAACGCGTTAAAGTCTACAAATAAGTAAACCATCGCACATAAGTTAGGATGAGGTCTAACAGGTAAAGCGTATATGCTAGCTGTTAGATCATCACTATCCATATGTACAACAAAAAGCACCTCTTATCCGAAAACTTTCCCAGTCATTTAGGGCAAGATTTCAGCCGATAAGAGGTGCTTTTTCATTAGTACTCATTATAGATACAATCAAACTCAGACAAATGGCGAATACGTTATGCTTATTAACCTGAACTTGTATCTTGATACTGCAAGCTTACGCGTTTAACATTACCCTCAGCATCCAGTTCCAATTGAACCGTTTTGCCTGTCATATCCGCTGCGCCTGCTTCTACATTTTCTTCAAAATCAGCAGCTTTATTATAAGATACTTCTTTTTCACCTTTTTTGATCATTACGGTCTTCGTATCTTCACTTACATACGTTCCGATTGGATCTTTAGTCGTATTATCTTCATCATTCGCTGCTTTAGCTAGTTCTGCACTGACAGCGGATTGACTTTGGTTATCAATTTTGACACTGATCTCTTGTCCATCCATATTGTCTGGCAACGAATCGCCTTTTTCAAATGAACTTTTCTTCGGAATCACAACTTCGTTTCCGCTCACTTTAATCGTCAAATTATCTTCATTTTGACTGACAAAAGTACCCACTACATTAAAATCAGCATTCATATCTGATTTGTTCGGATCAGACGAATACTGTCTTAGATCCGCTAGGTCTGATTGCTCGCTCGCATTTTTTTGATCGGTTGTGCTGCTATCGGTCTGACCTGTATTTGGACCTTTATTTTCAGTCTGGTCTTGTGCAGCAGGTGTTGCGTCCGGGTTGGAACATCCGGTTACTGCTCCTGCAATCAATAGACTGCCTAGTACAGTAAGTGTCGTATACTTGAATGATGTCATTGGAATGATGCCCCTCTCTTTGAGAACAATAGATTAACGATTCTGTATGCATCTTCAATTAGATGCTTTCGTTACTCTTTACCCCAAATGCACAGGGTTCCAAACTATGAATCATTTACAATATTAAGCCTGCTATCATATCATGTCGAAATTGATCATACAACCTCTTTTTGTAACCCTTTTCATTTTTATGATTTACCCTTTTCTAAAATTCAAATCGTAGCAGAATGATGATGGTTAATAGCAGTATTGTGCAATAGAAAACGCAAAGAACCCCTTACAATAAAAAGAACAACAACACACTTAGCAAAATGTAAGCGCTACAAAAAAAGAAATGGTTTAAAGCACAAAGGAGGAATATCACTTGGATACAGCCAAATCGATCCCTGCTGTACGTGTCAAAAATTCCAAACGTAAGCATTTCCGCAACAGCCGTGTGCTCCTGCTGATGTGCTTGCCAGCTATCGTATTCTTTTGCATTTTTGCTTATCTACCTATGCCTGGATTATATCTGGCTTTTGTCAAATATAATTACACCGATGGAATATTCAGCAGTCCATTTGTCGGATGGGATAATTTCAAATTCCTTATCATTACCGGCGATCTCTGGCGACTCACCTTTAACACAGTGGCATACAATATTGCTTTTATTGTACTTGGTAATATTGCCCAGATCACCGTGGCTATTTTGTTAAATGAAATTCGCAAAAAATGGTTCAAAAAAATATCGCAAACGCTTATGTTTTTGCCTTATTTTATCTCTGCGGTGCTGATCGGTCTGCTTGCTTATAATATTTTGAGCTATGATTACGGGTTGCTGAATGGCATCTTGCGTTCTCTTCATCTTGATCCGGTCAAAGCTTACTCTGAGCCTCATCTATGGCCATTTATTATTGTGATCACATATCTCTGGCAGACCACTGGATATGGATCGATTGTATATTTCGCTGCAATTATGGGACTTGATAGTGAAATTGTAGAAGCTTCTGAGATTGATGGAGCCAATGCTTTCCAACGTATTATCTATATCGTTCTTCCATGGCTTAAGCCTACTTTTATTATTCTTTTGTTGTTCTCACTAGGTGGTATTTTGAAAGGAAACTTTGGACTATTCTTCAACTTGGTAGGTGCGAATAATACAGCGCTATATGCCAGTACAGATATTATCGAAACGTATGTATTCCGTTCCTTGATGACTAACTTTAACTTCTCTATGGGTAGCGCAGTGAGCCTATATCAATCTGTCTTTGGATTTATTGTGGTATTAACAGCGAACTGGATCGTCAAAAAAGTATCGCCTGAAAATTCACTATTCTAGGAGGTGAACATGAATGGATATTCGCAATGAACGTGATCTGATTGGAGGTAATACTCCACGACCTGCACGGATTCGTACCGATTACACTGAAATCATTATGAGCTGGTTTGGTTACATTTTTATCGGGTTATTCGCCATTTCTTGTTTGCTGCCTTTTTTGATCATTCTAGGCACTTCTTTTACAAGTGAAGCGGCTGTCAAAAAGTTTGGCTTCAATATATGGCCTCATGAATTCAGTACTTTTGCTTACCAGATCGTTTTTGAAAATCCCAAATTGATTATCGGTTCTTATCTGGTCACGATGGGCATTACGATTGTGGGTACTGTGGTGGGTCTATTTATCGTAGCCATGACAGGATATGCGTTACAACGACCTGATTTTTCATATCGTAATAAGATCTCATTTTTTATCTATTTCACAACGTTATTCTCCGGTGGATTAGTTCCCTTTTATCTACTGATCACTCAATACTTAGATCTCAAAGATAGTTACTTAGCCGTTCTTTTACCGGGGTTGTTAACTCCTTTCCTGATCATTATGATGAAAAGTTTTGTACGTTCTATTCCCCATGCGATCACTGAATCTGCGAAAATTGATGGCGCTGGCGATTTTACAATCTTTTTACGACTGATCTTGCCAATGACCACTCCAGCACTAGCTACGATTGGACTATTTATTGCACTTGGATACTGGAATGAATGGTATAACGCGATGCTATTTCTTTCACCGGATATGGATTATCGTCCATTGCAGTTATTTTTGTATAACGTGGTAACCAGTGCAGACTTTATTCGTAACTCTGCGGCTTCATCAAATGTAGCGATGAGCGATGTTCCACTGGAAACGATGAAAATGGCAACTGCGGTTGTAGCGACTGGGCCTGTTATTTTATTTTACCCATTTGTACAACGTTATTTTATTAAAGGGATTACTGTTGGTGCGGTCAAAGGCTAAGTTCATCCTACCGTCTATGCGAAAGATTCGCTTTTATTCTAAGGAGGTTAACAGATGTCCAGATTTCGTAAATTAACGATTTCAATACTGATTGCAGTGATGGTCATTAGTCTTGCAGCATGTGGAGGTAAAAAAGAAAGCAGTAGTGCAGGTGGCGATACTTCTCAATTCGTGACTATTAGCTTTGTCGTCTTAGGGGACAAACCAAAAAACGGTCAATTTGAAAAAGTGATGGAAAAAGTTAATGCTATTATGAAAGAAAAGATCAATGCTGAACTACAATGGAAATGGGTCGAATGGGCAGATTGGCAGACCAAATACAATCTGTTGCTTGCATCCGGTGAACCTGTAGATCTAGTGACAATCGGAACGGACTGGTTGGATACATGGTCTAATGCACAACGTGGTGCCTTTTTACCACTAGACGATCTTCTACCTAAATACGCTCCAAAAACGTGGAAAGAGATTCCACAAGAAGACTGGGCACAAAGCAAATACGATGGCAAAATCGTTCTTATTCCTGAAAACGATTACACGCAATGGATCAACCATGGATTCTTCTATCGTGGAGATTGGGCGAAGCAAGCAGGCATTACAGAACCGATCAAAGATTGGAATACGATTGGCAAATATCTGCAATGGATCAAAGACAACAAACCTGATGTGATTCCTTATGATGTTCAAGCCAGTACAAGTAACTTTGGAGGTTGGGTGCAATCGTATACGCCTCATCTAGAGTTACCGATCTCGACAGGATATATGCCTATTTTCAACACCGAATCGTATGATGATCGGTATAAAGTCGTTAGCCCGGTATTTGAAGATACGTTCCTAGACTTTGCTAAATTGATGAAAGATTGGGCGGATAAAGGATACTGGCGTGAAGATGTACTAAACAACAAAAATGATGCACGTAACGCACTACGTGCAGGTCAGAACGGTATGGACAGTCATCATACACAGACATTCTCTGGACTTCGTGTACAAATGGATAAAGATCAACCCGGTTCTGAACTGATGATGTATCCGTTCTCCCGCACTAGCAATAATTTACTAGAAATGCCGATCACTCATGGCGGTGTATCTCTTGGTGCACATAGCAAAAATCCAGAACGTGCATTGATGGCATACGATCTTATTCGTAACGATAAAGAAGTGTACCAGTTGATTAACTATGGTATGGAAGGCGTTCAATATGATATCAAAGATGGCAAACGTGTACTTCCTGCGAACTACAATGAAACTAATGATTCATTCTATTCTGACTTCTGGGCAGGACGTATGGACAAATTTGAGATTCCTAGTGACACCACATGGGATAAGATCGGTACAATGTATGATGAGTACGACAAAATCAAAAAACCTTATCCGTATGGACAATTTGTATTTGACAAAACAGCTATTGAATCTGAATTAACGGCTATCTCTCAAGTCACAGGCGAAATGGGACCTGCGATCTCTTATGGTAAAGCAGGCGATCCTGCGCAAGCTGTTCAAGAGTATCGGGATAAGCTCAAATTGGCTGGTTATGATAAAGTAATCGCTGAGCTACAACGTCAATTAGATGCTTATAAAGCACAAATGGATAGTGCCGATACGAAATAAAAATTAAAGCTTAAATCAAAAGTAGGAAATCCTAAAGAATTATCTTTTAGGATCTCCTACTTTATTTTCATTTTCGACAAGGTGTTACAAAACTTTCTTCCTGGTTTATAAACTATCATTGGCTTGTTATAGTACTAGCGACTTATTTTTAAAATAGATACGATTTATTTATGCGTTTCTATCGGCTTGTATGATATAAATAATGAGTCAGTTTTAATTTCTAGTATTTGGTTTTGCTTCAATTCATTGTTTTGTATTTATTACTTGTCCAAAAGTTCCTGCCCAATTGCTAAAAGTTGTTGAGAAATTGTTCAGAAACAGCATGTATAATGTCAAAGCAGGTACTATCAAAAATGAAAGGAGCAACTCACACAAATAGCTTAATTTTAAAACTTACAGTAAGTCAACTATTAGTCGTCAGGCTCGCATGCCACTTATCATTCAGATTGCAAGGGGATATTAGATGAAAACAGCAAAACAAATAAGCGCATTCGTACTGTCGCTAATTCTTATGTTTCACCTTCTTGTTGGTGCAACTAGTACCATATACGCTGCCGATACAACACCAGCTAGCCCGGAATCTACTGATTCCTCTCAAGCCGTTCAATCGGGTTCTACAGATGCTACAAGTAACAATAGTCAATCTACTGTACAGTCGGATACATACGCCCCGACAGATGGAAGTGGATCTGGTAGTAATGGATCAACAGGAGATCCAAGTACAACTCCACCTACAGACCCTACCACTACAACGCCAGCTGCCCCGGACCCTGCTCCAGTAGCTAACTCACAAAGTATCTTAACGAATGTTACTATTGTTGATGCTAACAATAACGTAATCGATATGGTCAAAAATCCAGATTATCAGATCGAAGCAGGTGCTCCTGTCAGTCTGATCTATCAATGGCAATTGCCGGATAACGGATCATACAAAGCAGGTTCTACTTTTGAATTTGATATTCCTTCAGCGTTCAAATTGTACAATGATATCAATAACGTACCGCTCAGTTTTGATGGTGATTCTGTAGGTAGCTTCAATGTAACGACTAAAGGTCATGTTACGATGACATTTAACAAATTCGTTGAAGAACATTCTCAAATTGGCGGTATGCTTCAAGTTAATACTGAATTTAGCAAAGAAATCTTAACAGGCAGTACAGAAGTCAAAATCCCGTTTCCTATTAATGGTGCGGATCAAGTGATTGTTGTGTTTATCAAACCTCAAAAAGGTACAGCAATCAGCAAAAAAGGTGAAGTTCAAAAAAATCAACAAGTGAATTGGACGGTTGATGTTAATACCAATCTAAAACATGTTCAAAATGGTGTTCTAACCGATCCCATTCCAGCCGGTCTTACTCTTGATCCTAATTCGATTCATGTGTATGAGTTGAATGTCAATGTAGACGGTAGTACTAAAGTCGGTCAAGAAATCACTTCAGGTTATCAATTAACAACGAACCCTGCTGATTTCAAAATTGCATTTGATCAAAGTATTCGCTCAGCTTACCGTGTGACTTACTCTACAAGTGTAGATAAAGGTACACAAACGAGCTATACGAATACAGCGACACTTACAAGTGATGTTGAATCAGTCAAAGCCAGTGCTACAGTCAGTGTCAAACGTGGCGAATTTTTATCTAAAAACGTAGTCGGCTATGATGATAAGACTCGCACCATCTCATGGGCTATCAATTACAACATGAATGAACAGCCCATTTCACAAGCCAAAGCACTACTTAAAGATCGCTTTAATGGCACACAACAATTCCTTCAGAATACATTTAAAGTGGTTAATGTAACGACAGGTACTACAATGGTCGAAGGTACAGACTATACGTTAACGCCTGTAACTAACGACAAAGGTACTAACGGTTTTGATCTTCAATTCAACTCTGATATTACTTCTGGTTACACAATCACTTATCAGACACAAGCCACTGGACGTGTCTATACCGATGAGAAAGTAATCAACAAAGTAACTTCAGACGGAACAAGCGAACAAGCAGGTCAAAACTTGCAAAGTACGATTTTTGTCAAAACATTAGCAGATGCCAATTATAGTAGTAAAATTGCGACATGGAAATTAGTTGTTAATCGCGATGGATATACAATGTCCAATGTAGCGATTAATGATTATTTCACTAACGGTGGCTTAGAATTCTTACCTTCTACGCTAGTGATTCGCAAAGCCGATGGCAGTAAGCTTCCAACTGCTGCTTATACGGTAACAACTAGCAATGCCAAGTCTGGTTTTGATATCAAATTTGCTCAAGACGTGACAGAACAGTTGACTATCCAGTATGGTACAACGTTCAATAACGATTGGAAAATAGATAAAACAAAACCTGAGTTCTACAATGGTGCTAAATTGACTTGGACGGAGAACGGAACACCTCGTTCCCAGACGACAGAAGCACGCTTCTGGCCAGATAATATGACCGTTAATAACGGTTCTAAAGAAGGCGTCTATAATGCAACAACCAAAGAAATCACATGGACGATCAAAGCGAATTACAACAAAAAGGAACTGCCTAATGCTGTGATTACAGATACACTTGAATCAGGTCAGACCTATGTACCTGGTTCACTTGAAGTGAACAATCTGAATATTTTAGGCTGGTGGAATGGTACTTCTAAAGGTTCTACAGTAGATCCTTCAGCGTATACATTCACTGCTCCAACGGCAGAAAATACAAATGTACTAAAACTTGCTTTTAATAACACAATCAAAACACCTTACTGGATTACGTTCAAAACAACGCTTGAGAATCAAGTGATTGAATCGAACATTCATAATGAAGCTGTACTTCGTAGCGGAAATGATTATTATCCGTGGGCAGCTGTTGTTCAGATTCCTAAAGGTGGCGAATATGTCTCCAAAACAGGTACACAAGATGGAGATAAAATTAATTGGACGGTGTATATCAACCGTGGTCAATCGTATGTTGAAAATGCCAAAATTATAGATACTCCTACAACTAACCAAATGTTATCTGCTAGTTCTTTCCACTTGTTCGCAGCTAATGTAGCGAGCAACGGTGGACTTGCCAAAGGTAATGAATTGGTTAAAGATACAGACTATAAATTAGCATTTTTTGCAGGCGATGCACCTCGCTTTGAACTGACTTTCCTCAAACCGATCTCATCTGCATTCATTCTAGAGTATTCAAGTATGATTACGGCATCGGATAGAGAAAAAGTAAGCAATAGCGTAGCCTTTACAGGTAACGGTATCAAAACAGGTACACTCGTGACTCAGGAAGAAATTGAAGTTCGTACGTCTTCAGGTTCGGGTACGGGTTCTGGAGTAGTCGGTAAGTTATCTGTACAAAAAGTGGATAAAGACGATAAGAGCTTGCCGCTAGAAGATGCAACTTTCAAATTACAAGATGTAGCTCAAGCGAAGCCAGCGATCGAACTTACAACAGATGCACAAGGTCAAGTAATGTATACGAACCTGTTATATGGTAAATATACACTGCAAGAAATCAAAGCACCTGCTGGATATGTTCTTGATCCAACGATTCATAATGTAACGATTGATGCGACTACTCAGAAAAAAGGCAATATGTTATCCATGACGATCACTAACGAGAAAACACCTGTTGTGATCCCGCCGGTAACAGAACCACCAGTAGTCACACCACCTGGAGGCGGTGGTGGCGGAACACCTACGACACCAACAACGCCGACAACACCAGATGGTTCAACACCAACGACTCCTGGACAACCATCTAACAATGACGATGATGATGTTCCTGGTGGACGTGTAGAGCCTACACCGGATGATCCATTTGCAACGGTTCCAGTAAATGATGATCCGATTCCGCAAGGTAATACAGAACCAACACCGGATTCACCAACACAGCCGTCACAACCAGGGAATGAGCCGTCAACGCCGGTAAGCAACAATCCAACACCGGGTTCACCATCAGACCCAGAGGTTCCGATCAATGATGATCCGATCCCTCAAGGTAATGTACCTGTGACACCGGACAAAGATATTCCGGTTAACGATGATCCGATTCCTAAAGGAACAGTACCAACGAATCCGTCTAACCCAACAAGCACACCTGATGTGGATCGTTTGCCACAAACAGGTGAGTCCAGTAACATGCCTTTCTGGTTAGCTGGATCTGCATTATTATTGTTTGGATTGTTGATGAGACGTATGCAACACAACAAACAAAATCGTTCTAAATAACAAAATGTAACTTCCGTTACATGAATACACAAAGCCCCTGTGCTAGAACAGATCGATAGCAATTATCGTTTCTGTTCTAAGCCACAGGGGCTTTTTTTGTGCGATTAAGAAGTCAATACGATCGGTTGTAATGTATGTCCCTGGCGAAATGTCGATGGATTGACACCAAAGTGCTCAGCAAATTTACGGGAAAAATAAGTCTGTGAATTGAAGCCTACTTCATAGGCAATTTCATTAATATACTGCGGAGTGAAACGCAACAGATATTCAGCTTGTTCTAGTCTCATACGTGTAACCGTGTCGACGATCGTCTCCCCTGTCTCTGCTTTGTATAGATGTAATAATCGCGAAGGCGAAAGGCAGACATGCTGTGCAAGATGCTCGATACGTATGTCTTCTTTGTAGTGTTCTTTCAAGTAATGAATGATCTCTGTAATTCTGGAATCGGTACGATCTTCTTGAGGCTCATAGTATACCGTAATCGATAGTAAAATTTCGCTAAGGGTATGAAAAGAAAGTTCATTATCATATCTGCTCACAGGCTCTGTGCAATATTCAAGCAGTCGTTCAAAGGCATGTTGGACACGTGAAGCTAAAATAGAATGATCGATTTGTATATGTAGGCTAGGACAGAAATCTTGAATACTTTTGAGTAGAATAGACCATTGAGGATGAGCGGTAAAATAACAACAAATGCCTTCCAAACGATGATGTGACGGCTGGCAGACGCTTTTTTGCATACCCGGTGGAATAATATCAATACTTCCTGCACGACATTCCAGACGATGATCCTGATCATGAATCATTCCCTGACCGGACAATGTATAAAGAATAACCCATTTCTGTTGTACCTGCGGACGGTAACAAGGCGATGGTCCAGCTAACAAATAACGATCAGCCGTTAATTCTGCATACATAGTAATACCCCTTTCCTTGTGATGATTACAGAATATACAGTCTCCTTCTCCAATAAATGTAAGCGCTTTATTTCGATGATATCTGAATTGTTAACGTCTGACAAGAGGGAAATTACGCAGTGCCGTATAAAAAAAGCGCAATCCTTTGGATAAGGATTGCACTTTATAGATCTTTTTAATACTGACTATTCTTCTAAAAAGTACGATAGATCAGACATCGCTGTCGGATAACCATAGATTGTTTTTTTCCATTCATCAATATCCAGATCGAATTGAATCGCTGTTGCAAAATGATTAATCAAATCATCTGCTTCTCCGCTTAATATATGAGCACCTAGTACTCGTCTTGCTTGCGTATCTATAATGACTTTGATGCGAGCATGTTTTTCATTGGTTCGTTTGTAGGTGTACCATGAGGAAGTATCCATATCGTTTATTTTGATATGATCACCTAACTTTTGCGCTTCTTCAACAGTCATACCAACCGATGCTAACTTGGGAATAGTAAATACGATACTTGGCATCACTTTGTAATTCGGTATTTGCACATTGTGTTGAAGCAAATTCGCTCGTACCGCTTGAGACTCCATCCCTGCAATCGGAGTGAGTGGTAATCCTTTGGTTGCTGCTACATCACCAGCCGCATAGACACGTGGATTACTGGTACTTTGCAAATACTCATTCACCGTTATTCCTTGTTTCTCTGAATCAATATTGGCTTGATCCAGCCCAAGCTTATCGATATTAGGTACACGTCCTGCACCGTGGATCACCAGACCACATTCGATCTGTACCGATTTTTCTTGTTCATTAGATTTCTGCACAGCCTGTACGCTGTATTGATGTTCTGCTGTCTGCTTGATCGCTTGAATCTCTGTATTCAGATGAAATTGGATACCGACTTCTCGTGAACGCTTCATCAATTCATCCACTAAATCAGGATCAAAATGACTCAGTGGTTGTTCTCCATGATGGATGATATGTACTTCGGCTCCTGCTCTTACCGCAATATGAGCGAATTCCATCGAAATATAACCTCCACCGACAAATACAATCGTAGACGGCAATTGTTCCAAACTCAGAAAATCATCGCTGTTGCCTAGATACTGCTCTCCTTCAATCGATAATGGAGCAGGCTTAGCACCCGTTGCGATCAAGATATGTTTGCCTTTCAGCTGATCGTCTCCTACTTGAACGGTATCTTCATTGATAAACGAAGCAAATCCGTGGAAAGTCTCTACACCCGCATCCTTTAATTTCTGTTCATGAGCAGGAGGAATATCTTCGACAAATGTTTCTTTAAAAGCCATCAGGTCTGCCCAGTTGATCGTCGGCTGATCTTGTACCCCTTTGCCACGCATTCGTTCGTTCCAATCAATAATCTCAGCCGCACCAACCAGAACCTTCTTCGGATCGCATCCACGAAGCGCACAAGTGCCACCGTAAGCTCTAGAATCAATAATCGCCACCTTCCAGTCCTCTTTGCTACAAGCGATGGCTACACCCGCTCCTGCGCTACCTGTTCCAATAACAATCAGGTCATATTGCTTCTCCATCTTCATTTCCCCCTTGAGTCTTATTTATATATAACTTGTCGCAATATTGGTCTATGAATAACAGTCTCTTTAATACTTTAAACCTTAAAACAAGATAGCAATCTACCACGGTTTGTTAACGATTATTATTATTTTTAAAATATGGATAAATTAGTATTGGTTTTTTTCAATTTACGTGTTAAATTTTCAACATAATCATTTTATATACTGCCAAACGCTAGATTCGAAATGTAAGATATTTTGCCTCGCAAAAATCATTTCTTATAGAACTCGATCGCGTTTCTGTTGCCAAACGCTGATTGTCAGATATTTTGCGTTGCAAAAATCATTTTTGATTGCATGGGGTCGCGTTTATACTGCCAAACGCTAGATAAAAGGGGATTATCACAGATGAATAGAAAACTCATGCTTACACTGGTGCTAACAGCTGTTCTGACAGGTTCTAATTTGATGTTTGCAAGCGCTACCTATGCGGCTACGGATACTGATTTACCGGATGGCACGTATACGATGGATCTGGAAACGATGGCTTCTTCATTCTCTTCTTCTTCGCTAGATGACAGTACAGAAGTTGTAGACGAAGACACATATGAAGATAGTGAAAGTGTAGACGATCTGGACCCTGCTCTCGTTGAAGAAGCTTCTCAGCTTTTAGAGTATAGTGATCAGATGGCTCCGTTGTTGGAGTATGAGAAAAAGGCATGGACAGCTTATTACAAAAATGATTATGTAACTAGCAGCAATCGCAAGCAAGAATATCTGCTTGTCACCAATACGATTATCCCAAATTACAAAAAATTCTTAACTGGCATCAGACAAATCAAACCGGTTAATCCTGAGCTGGCTAAGATGCATGCTAAATATATAAAAGGCGCTACTATTGAAATGGAAGCCTTTGTTTTATTCCAAAAATATGTATCCAAAACCAAATTAAATGATGATATACTGAACAAGTCTAATGCTAAACTAGATGTAGGCGGCGATTTGTTGCTTCAATTTGATAAAGAAATGGAAGCTTATATTTCCAAATTCCTACCTGCACAATAAACCTTAGCATGTGAATATATCCAAATCGTACTTTACACACTAAGGGGCTATTATTACTCATGAACAAAAAGAATTTATGTACAGCATTACTTGCTTTTCTACTGATCGCTACTCCTTTGATGCCTACTGCTTCTGCCTTCGCAGCCGAAGATACCACTTCGACAGATTCAACAGACAGTGAATGGATCTCAGAGGACAATAGTACAAATGTAGATGAAGATACGTATACTGACGAAGATATCGATCCTGCTTTGTTAGAAGAATACGAGCAATTGTTAGATTATGCAGATGACGTTGCGGTCTTGGCTGATTATGAGAACAAGTCGGTAGACAAACTCAATACGTTTAACGGATTCGGTACTTCTAACCGTAAACCTGCTTATACTGCACTGACCAAGACGATTATCCCGAACTATACTTTGTTTTTAAAAGGCATGAAAAAGATCAAAACCAACAATAAAGAAATAGCTTCTATGCACAAAGTGTACATTAAAGGAGCTTCTCTCAATCTGCAAGGGATGAAATTAATCAAAAAAGGATTATCTACTTCTAAAGTGAATTACACCTCTGTCCAAAAAGGAATTAATCTGATCGGGCAAGGTGGCGACTTAGTAGAGCAATTCAATGATCGATTTGCAAATTATATTGTTAAGTTTGAATAAATAAAAATAAAGCCTTCCTCTACATCTATGAGGAGGGCTTTATTTTTATTCTACTTATCGGTAGGATTGTCTTTATTTAACTGAATAATAACTTCATACACTTGCCCCATGCGTTCCCATTCTTCATCATCGGTAATATGATTTAAGAAAAATTCATCTTCTTCCTCATCATATTCGACTTTCAAAATCGTACCATCTAGCGGAGAAGGTTCTTTATGTAACAAAAGAGCATATGGAATCTGATCATACGTAAACGTTTTGACAATCATCATATCATGTTCATTACCTTGTTCGTCCAATATGAGAAACCCTTTTTGAAATGCTTCGTCTTCTAGCAATCCAAGATCATCACGGAATTGCCCTAGTTCGATCGGAAAGTTGTTGTGGTTACTCATCATTTTTCTCTCCTCAGATATACAGATATTGTAATGTCACATCGCCATGTTAGCATCATCCCGACGTAGCGTCAATCCAACCGATCCGATTACAACTCCATCTGTTGCAAAATCATTACAGCAGCGCCTACAGCAACAGCGCGTTCTTGTAACACGCCTTTGGAGAAGATGGGCTGGTAACTATCATCATACCCTACTTTCTTGCGAGCCACAGCTATGGCTTGTTCATAATAAGAAGGATTGGCATTAATCAGAGCTCCGCCAAGGATCACTTTCTCTGGTAGTAGAATATGAATAATATTGGCAAGACCAATCCCCATATAACCAGCAGAACGAGCAAATAACTCTTGTAGAAAAATATTCCCTTGATTCAGCCCTGTAATCAACGTATCAAAATGAACTTGTTCCGGTCTTAAATCTTCTGCGGCTTCCCAGATATCCATGCCAAGCTTCATCCGTTGCCGAACTTGTTGTTCTAACGCTTGAACCGAAGCAAAAGCTTCTAATGCTCCATAATTTCCTTGATCATGAAGTCTTTCTCCATCGGTCTGAATAATCATCTGTCCGATAGATCCTTCACGATCTACAGCCCCACGTACCAATTGTCCACCTGACATCATAGCAGAACGAATCCCTGCTCCTACATTCACAAATAACATATGTTGCATGTTCTCATCTCGAACTGCCCAGTGTTCGCCGATCAAAGCTGTATTCGCTCCATTTTCAAGCACAGCCATCAGTCCTGTACGTTCATTCAGCATCTGGCAGATCGCAACATTTTTCCAACCGTTCGCCGGAAAATAAACAGGGTTCAAAATGATCCCTTTTTCTCGATCTAGAGGGCCGACTGCACCAATCCCTATACCGATAATCTGACTCCATGTTAATTGATAATCATTCAACATCCAGTCGATACGTTCTTCCACATAATCGACTAAGCGTTCTGGTGTCATATGTTCATCCATAAACCAGCGATACGAAGCAATCGTGTTCATCTGAAGATCGTATAATCCTAGCACCGAATAGACACGAGAAATCTCCAATCCCAAAATATAACGATGAGTGGGATCGATCCGATATAATGTAGGTCGCCGTCCACCTGTCGATTGTCCTTGACCTGATTCACTGATCCATCCTTCTCGTACCAGTTCATCGAGAATACGATTCAGACTACTACTGGTAATATCCATTTCTTGCAACAACTCGGTTTTGGAAATCTGGTCTTGCACTGCTATACGATCATAGACTTGCCGTTTGACCATTTTCATTGGAAATTGAAATGTATTCATACGTTCTTCCCTTCTCTAACATTTAGCAGGATACATGTGACATATTTTATAAAAAAAGAGGTAATACCGTAAACGATCTATCCCTCTTCAACTCCGGTTCAAGGTTAAAATCTGCCTTCATTGTATCCTGTAAACATCGCCTTCACCACTTTTTATCAATGAGAAAAAAAGAACATGAATACACTTATTTTATAGCCTATTTTCGATTTATAAGCAAACACTTTAGCAATGATTAGAAACATTGAACTCCTCACAAGCCAAAGTTTATTTCAAAATGATTAAAAGATGATATACTTGTAATTAAGAGCGGAGTGAAGAACATGAAAACAACTAAAACTGAACATCTTCAGTTCAACATACATTTATTATGGAATCTTTTCTGGATTTTTTTCAAAATTGGCCCTGCAACTTTTGGCGGCGGTTATGCGATGATTCCGATATTGGAAAAAGAAGTGGTGTACAAGCGTAAATGGATTAATGCACAAGACATGAGCGATCTATTGTCGATTGCAGGTTCTGCTCCTGGCGGTGTAGGAGTGAATGCTTCTACGTTTCTAGGATATCGAATGGGTAAGATTCCCGGAGCGATAGCGGCTGTACTGGGTATTACATTACCTACGTTTTTTATCGTATTTGCTTTAAGCGCTTTTTATTCTTTTTTTCAAGATCAACCTAAAGTACAAGCGGCTTTTCAAGGGATTCATGGCGCTGTGATCGGGCTGATTGCTGTTGCGGCTTATCGGATGGGTAAAAATGCACTCTTTGATCGCTCTACGATTGTTGTTGCGATTGGCGCACTCATTACACTGCTGATCACCGGTCTGAATCCGATCTTTATGATTCTTTTCGGACTTGGAATAGGGATCTTAATTATTCAAGCCAAAAAGAAACTAGGCATGACCACACGTACTGAAAAAGCCACCCATGATCATATTCCACCGACGATTGAGTATTATATCTAAGGGGGAGATATCATGTTATTATGGCAATTATTTTTAAGCTTTTTAAAAATTGGCTTTAGCTCATTCGGTGGCGGTTATGCTGTGATTCCGATGATCCAGTATGAATCTAGCCGATACGGATGGCTAACCGATGCACAATTTCAAAGTACAGTCTCCCTTGCTGGAATGTCCCCCGGACCGATTGCTACCAATAGTGCAACCTTGATTGGCTATGAGACCGCAGGCTTAACAGGAGCTATTGTAGCGACGACAGGGATCGTACTTCCTTCGCTGATTGTTGTGATTATCATTGCAGCGTTCTTTTACCGAATCCATTCGAATAGGTGGGTCAAATCATCCTTTTACGGATTACGCCCTATTATTACCGGATTGATTGCTTACGCAGCGATCCATTTTGGTCTGTCTAATCATGCTGAAGTTGTCATGAGCTGCACAACACTAGCGACTTTACTGATTGGTGTTGCCGCATTCTGGGCTATTGTTAAGTACAAGCTTCATCCTTTAATGGTGATTGCAGGTTCAGCAGTTATTGGGATTGTGTTATTTTAGTGTTACCTCTTGGCGAACCTTTTCTGATATGATACCTTTATAAATGGATTTTTATAGAAAAAAAGGTACAAAGGAGACTTTATTGTCTATGAAAAAGCAATCGTTGCGAGTGATCGTGATGTTGATGGTATTTACACTTATCCCTGTGTTTTATTCATCAGCCACTATACATGCAGCAACAACAAACAAACCACTGTCTAACCAAAGTCCTTCTGCACCTGAACCGATTGATATTGAAGAAGATACCTACAGCGATCATGAAGTCGCTCCTGAGCTACAGCAAGCTTTTGATGATTATGTCGATTATTATAGTCAATATAAAGAGTGGGTTCCTTATGAGACCAAAGCAGTCTCGATTCTAAACAAGTACAAAAAAGTATTAGCTTCTACACGCAAGCAAGCTTATAGCGAAATGACGAATATCGCGATTCCCAATTACAAAAAATTTCTAAGTGGAATGAAGCAACTAAAGCCTAACAACAATGATCTTTCCACTATCCACTCCAAATTGATCAAAGGAACTACGCTTCAATTGGAAGGGATGGTCCTTTTCCAGAAATACGTGTCTAAGCTTAACCCTGACCCAACCATTATCAAAAAAGCGAACTTCAAATTCACTCAAGGTCAGTTATTGATCAGTGAATTTAATGAAGAGATCGCTTTGTATAACGCTCCATTTTCACAGTAATCATACTAGCGTAGATCAATAATAAAAAAAGGATTTAGCTGATATGACGGCTAAATCCCTTTTGGATCGTATGTTGTATTCTATTTTGTATCTACGTCTACATAAGATCTCCAGTAATGCTGTTGCTCGAATCCAAGCAATCGTTTGACTTTGGTATTGCTCACCAATGTCTCATATTCACCTAATTCTTTTTTCACAGGAACATTCGGGTAATACTCTGCGATCAATTCTTTGGTCGGTCGATCAGAAGACACATCATCAGCCGCAATATTCATCACCTGGAATCCTAAGCCATCTGTCTCTACCGCTAATCGGCATGCCAGTGCTAGATCACGAGTATCAATATAGCTCCATGTTATCCGTTTACGCTGAATAGGATCGGCAAAATAAGCAGGGAAATCTACATATCTCGCAGGATCAATCACATTGGCAATCCGGAAGCAGTACACATCAATACCTGTACGGGTCTGAAAAGCTTTAGCAGTCACTTCATTAACGACTTTAGACATAGCATAACTATCCATCGGATTAATAGGATACTCTTCATCCAATGGGAAATAATCAGGATCACGATGTTCATCTGCAAAACAAGTACCATAAGTCGTTTCGCTGGAAGCGAGAATCACTTTAGGAATATTATATTTAGTTGCCGCGTCTAATATATTGTAGGTGCTCATCACATTAATTCGATACACTTCGTTGTCGGGATACGTTAAAATTTGCGGAATCGCCGCCAGATGAATAATCGCATCAATTGGTTGTGATGCTATCGATTCGTGGTAACTTTTATCAATCGTAGGACTAGCCAAAGCATTAAACACTTGCCCTGCATCCGTAAGGTCTGTAATTAATGTCCGTACATGTGGATGATCCAAAGGCACTTTATCCAGATTCAGTACCTCATACCCTTGTTCAAATAGTTCTTTCACTACCCATTTACCAGCAAGTCCACTACCACCTGTTACAATCACTCTTTTGACCATCTGTACACTTCCTTTTCCTTAAGAAGATAGCAAAGCACCTATAGAACGTGTCAACATGTTACCGTGTTTAGCAGTGTGCTAAACGTTCATTCTTTATAAGTTAACCGTTTCCAATACTCACCAAGCAATTAAATTTGCTTATATTGACCATATACACTAAAATATGCTTGCTAACTTTCTAAAAGAAAGAGTGCAAAATGACGATACAAATAGTAACAGGAAATGACAAAATCAACCTATGTTATAATGAGTCTTCTCTAATATATTAGCGAAAGGGGATTATATAGTAACGTGAAAGCTCGATTATTGTGGATATTGACGCTGACCTTTTTGATCGTACAAAGTGCGTTATTGGTTGCACCTCTTCAGTCCACTCATGCAGCAACTTCTTCTGAATATGGTTATGATGATAGCCATGTCCCTGCCAAATACAAGCAGGCGTATCATGACTATGTGGATTATGATGCTCAATTGGAACCTCTTCAAGAATATGAACAGATTGCTCTGACTATTTTTAAAGAAAACAAAAAAGTGAAAGCTTCAGATCATCGTCCTTCTTATGTAGAGATTACAGGTATTGCCCTTCCGAACTATAAAAAGTTTGTTAAAGGGGTACAAAAAATCTATACTCCTAACAAAGACTTGGCTCGTATGCATAGAATATATGTAAAAGGCGCTAATTATCAATTGCAAGGTATGCTTCTTTTCCAAAAGTATTTATCCAAAAAGAAATTAGATCCTAGCATCTCCAAAAAAGCAAATACTCAATTAGCAATAGCTAACAAATTACTGACACAGTTCCATAAAGAAATGAATGCGTATCAAGCTAAGTTTTCATACTAATTGCATCCTATTCTAGTCAAAAAGACCACTTATCATTAAAGTGGTCTTTTTGTCATGATTAAATCGGTCTGCTGTTCATCTCCCATATAGAACGAATGTTGACCGGTTAGCTCAAACCCTAGCTTTTGATAAAAGGCGATAGCATTATCATTCTTTTCCCATACGCCCAGCCACATCTGCTGTTTATTCAATTGTTGCGCGATGTGAAGGGCTTGCTGAAATAGATACTTGCCTACGCCATGCTTTTGAAATGATTGCTTGATATAGATGCGTTCAATTTCCAGAGCATCTTCGCTCATTTCTTCCGATTGTGCTTGATCCGTATTGATCTTGAGATAACCAGCAAGTTCATTATTCACATCAGCGAAAAAGAACTGCGAATACGGATTCTTTAATTCTTCTTCCAACTGTGGACGATTGAATGCTTTCTCCAAATAATGATCGATATTTTCAGGTGAATTCTGTTCTCTAAATGTCTCGTTGAATGTCTGATAGCTAATCTCTTGTAACTCTTCGATATCTTCTAAAGTACATGGTCGTATTGTGATACTCATCTGGGCAGATCGCTCCTTTATACCATCTTGATAATTGCGTTTATTACCTTTCTTCACAAATGTCCAATCCTTTTCTACATTTTTTCTTACTTTTTGCAGAAGGTCGAAAATCAAATCAGTTTCGGCTTCTGACAATCCTTCTAGTGCCACCAGATTAGAGTAATCATTTTCTTTTTTGATCATAGGATAGATCTGTTCTCCTTGATCTGTAGCAAAAAGCTTTTTGATCTTTTTGTTATGTGGATCTTCTTTTTTGTGCACCAATCCATTCGCTTCTAAATTTTTAATCGCGCGAGCAGCTGTTGTTCGATCAACTTTGATCATTTCTGCTAATTTTTCTTGAATCATACCAGGGTTCTCACAGATACGTACAAGGTACAAATACTGACCTTTTGTCAGGTTATACTCTTTAAATTCAATATTGCTAATACTATCTAGCGCTCTAGCAATCATTCCGATTTCACGAAGTATCTCTTTCATATATATCTCCTTTAATCATTTTGTTGTAAATGCAACAAATAGTTGATATTAATATAGTTTATTTTTGTTGTATTTGCAACAAAAAACCACTTCATTCATCAACGAATGAGGTGGCTTTTCGGAGCACGTTTATGGTTTGAATGTCACTGGATAGAACTAATGATGAATACAAATGCTGATAATACCTATTATTTTCGTGTAACTGTATATCCTTTTTTCTCAAGCAAATGAATAATACCATCGTTACCTAGATAATGAGCAGCACCGACAACGATAAAGTATTTCTGATTGCCACCACTTTTCAGATAGCCATCAATTTTTTGCGCCATTCCAACGTTGCGGTCAACCAGTATCGCTTTATTATATTCTTCATTACCTGCTGTACTGTTTGTTAATTCTAGCAATTTTTTCTCATCGCCTGTTTTCCACATTTCTGCGGCTTCATCTGTATTTTCATGCAGATCAGCTTGATTCGGGTTGTCCAAATCGTATAGTGTAGAATACAGCATTTGTTCTTGTAATTCATCAGAGAAGTTATTTAGCATCGTAAGCTGTGAGTCTTGTGACTCTAATTCCATCACTGTGATTTTGCGTTCTGCGGCTTGTTGAATAAAATGCAGATCGATACCATCAGCAGATTTGTACTCTGGATCACTTGGAGCAAATGAGCTAACAATCATGTCTGCTACCCATGGTTTGAAACGATCTAACGCATCGCGTTTCCAATCATTCGCTAGAAGCGCTTTACCTAATTTGGCATACGTATAGGTAGAAAGATGATCTTGCAGTCTGCTTCCATCTTTGTACTCACCGATTTCCAATACACGCTTTTGCATCGCTTCGTCCGATATCTGGGTAATGTCTACTTCTACCCCAAGATAATTAGCTTGCGCAAATGCTTGTTCATACTCTTTACGTAACGGATAAAAACTTTCATTGGCAATATGTATAGAACCGACCAAGTACACGGTATTCCCGTTATTTTGTACTTCCCACATAAATCCACGACCACCGGTATCGGCAGTTTCTGTAGATGGTACAGGTGTTGGTGTTACAGTACTGCTAGGGTCTGGAGTCACGACAGGTGACGCTGTGTTCTCTGTAGGAGCAGTCGTTGTATCGACAGGAGGAGTATTGTTTTCTACTACAGGAAGAGTGGGTGCAACTGGCGGTGAAGTCAGCTGGATTGTACGCGTTTTGGCATTCCAGATCACTGTGTATCCTGTTAATTCACCAAATGTGCGAATCGGCACATAAGCAGTTCCATTGATTTTAAATAGTTTGCTGTTAACAGTAACACTTTTACCATTAGCGACAACCGTTATGCTGTCTTTGGATACTTTGGACAATTGAATATTCATTGCTTGTAATGTCGAACGAAGTGGAACTAAAGTAACTTTCTGCTGAACAGTAGGTGCAATGCCTTTACTGTATTGAATCTTCTGATCATTTACCTTAACGGTTAACGACTGTGTGGATGTAGCCGCCATTGCTGGTGAAGCTGTCGCCAGTAGACCTGCTGCGAGCACAAGCGAAAGCATCTTTTGGTGCCAATTTTTCATGATAGAACTCCCTCTGAATGTGTAATGTGCATTCAAAGCCAAACGTGTCCTTTTAAATATTGCATAATCTAGTTTCAAGTACAATACATTATTTCGTTATATTTATACTTTGTGATAAATAAAGGGATATTTGTAAATCAATTAACTGACTTTAGAAGGTGTAAATGCCTGCTTAATCTCCGGGAATTTGGCATACAAGATCAGACTGCGTGTAGCGAAGATAACAGCAATTCCGATCCACAATATCCATTGAATACGATGATACCCTGTTGCAAACTCTCCAAAAGCAAAACCTAATGTCATTCGAACCCCGATAAAGCTTGCCCACGTAATGAGCGTAATTGCTGTTCCTTGGACATAGACAATTTGATTCTGAATATACACTTTGCTGTACCATGCTTGTATGGTTCCAGCGATCAAAGCGAAAGTGATAACAAGAATACATTCGATCCATTGGGTCATCGGCACCGCTTGTTGAGGAAAGGTCTGATGCACTTCATAGACGGCAAGCAATGGTAATAGAATAAAAAATAATTTCTTGACCGGTTTGGGACGCAATTGACGAAAAATAACCCACACAATAATACAAATCACGAGTAATGCTGTACCTACATTCGAATACATAAGATGACCTCCTTGGAATTTGGTTATACTTTTATTCTAAGAGTCTCACCGTTTGTATTCGTCTACTTGCAGGTTGATCTTTCAGCACCTTTGTATCTATCTAGCGATATACCTGACTTTCTCTCTTATTGCACTAAACCTTGTCGTATCGCCAATACTACTGCTTGCGTCCGATCTTCTACATCTAATTTTTGAAAAATACGATGTGCATGCGTTTTGACAGTACCATGTGAAATATGTAGCGCCAGTGCAATCTCTGAATTACGTTTGCCATACGCCATCTGCTGTAACACAATTAATTCTTGATCGGTTAACGGCTCAATCATTTCATATGTGGTCGGATGAGGTGGTTGTGAGGGTTCTGCCTTTTTGAGCGCTTCAGCGAGTGCTTTGCTAGCAAGTGGTGTTTTGTATAGTGCTTCACCTTTATATACTGCCCGAATGCCTGCTAGTAATTCTTGCGTATCTGCATCTTTCAGTAGAAAACCAGTGGCTCCTGCGCGGATACCTTCTTTGATATAATCTTGTACATCGAATGTGGTCAGCAACACAATTTTCATATCTGGTAATACACGTAAAATCTGTTCTGTCGCTTCTAACCCGGAGCACTCTGGCATCTGAATATCCATCAATACCATATCAGGCTGTTGCGCTAGCGTAACTTCTAACGCTTGGTTCCCATTACTTGCTTCACCTACACATTCCATATCAGGTTGTGCATTAATAATATACTGTAATCCTTGACGTACAATCGGTTGATCGTCTGCAAGCACGATACGAATTTGGGATGGATCACTCATGATTATTTCTCCTTAAGGTTGGATTGGATTTCCGATCGGAATCATAGCTTGAATACAGAAACCATGAGGTAACACAGGCTCAAATTGACAGGTTCCTCCTTGTTGCTTACAACGTTCAATCATACTTTTTAATCCATAGCCTATCTTTACAGCATCTTTATTTGTATAGATTCCATTATCGGCAATACGTAAATAGACGTGCTGATCTTTTTCTTCAATATGGACTGAAGCAGTATCCGCTTGTGCATGACGAAGTACATTGGTTAATGATTCTTGTAGGACTCGATACAACACAATACTGGTCTGAATCGACCATTCTGTTATGGGAGAATCTTCTACAAAAGTAAGCTTGAGCGCAGAACGTTGCCCTGTTTGTGTAATTAATCCTTTTAAAGCGACCAATCCTAAGCCCATCTCATCATTTGACCATTCTTTAACAGCTATACGTACCTCTGTAAGAGCTTGACGAGCGATGCCTATTAATTGCTTGATGCGCTCTGGCATATGCTGGGGTTCTGTAGATTGCATAATCTCCAAAGCTTGTAATTGAATAATAAGCGATGTCAGTTGATGCCCTAATCCATCGTGTATTTCTCGCGCTAGACGTGTTCGTTCTTCTAATGCGGCATAACGTACGGAATGAGCACTTGCTTCTTGCAGTTCCAGATGGGCTTCTTGTAACTCTTTATGCGCTTGATCTAATTGCTCCAGATGTGATTTGGTCAAAGCATAAGCATTTTGACGAATTTGAGAACTGCGTACGACTAGAAAAACACCGATAATCGCCAACAAACTCCCAAAAGAAAAAGCATAAACCAATACAATCACTGTGATCGTAACCAGACTCACGACGATCGTGACATACCGGTAATTACGATTGATAAATATACTCAAAAATAATAACGGCCATAATAAACTTGAATTCACAGATCCATACTGATAATGAAGATATAATGCTGTACTGATAATGACTGTAGACAAAATAATGTATATGGTTCGACTACGCCATATTTTGGGAATCCAAATAATAGATACATAGAGAAGTAAAATCAATAAAGTGCCATACTGATTAAATACTCCATAATTCGCATATTCATTATAGCTAGTGATCATCAGTACGATCGTTCCAAATATACGAATCAAATACCTATACGCATGTTCTTGCTCTATATCCATATGTACCCTCCGCTGATCTACATAACATCTGTATGATTGTATTTATTGTAGATCAATATGCAAAGATTTACATCTACTTAAAGATCGATATAAATGTCATCGTGTATATCTGTAGATAGATATAACTCTAATATTTGTTCTCTATTCAATAGCTTCATGATATAAACCTTATCAATTTGGTATAACGTTTATGCTTCTTGTTCTTCTTGTGTCAGGAGATATGCAAAAAAGTCACTAAACGTATCCCATGTATCAGGCGCTACTTGAAATGATCGGTCATGCACTTGATAGACATCGATGCTATCGCACCAGATCACCGATGGAGTAGTTGCTGTATCCAAGACGATCATACTTCCCGCAGGCTCTGCTAAAAACACCAACGAATGAGGAAATTGAATGTCTTTTCGTAAGCGGAGTGTTTCTTCGATTAGATTAGGATGATGATTGGCATAACTAAATATAGAAATACCCCCAACTAACCCTCCATTAAAAAATAAAGCGATCTCTTTAAAATCGTCAGGTAATTGCAACTGTAATTGTTGCTCAATCTTAGTCACTACCTGTGGTGTGATCACCTCATCTGGAAACAGTAAATCATATCGTTGTTTGATTGACGGTATAGTATTCATCTCTGCATCGCTCCTTGCTATTTAACTCTACAATTATTGTATTCTATGTATTCATCTAAATGATACAACCTTCATAATCTCGCCCATCTAAAAAAAGTAGAAGGCATATAACGATGCACTCTACTTTTTGGGGTGTTTATTTTAGATTTTGAGAAATCGTTGCTATATATTTTCAGTTCTAATCAGACAATCACTTTAGCGCTCTATAATTAGACTTTTACTGTTTTTATCGCTTTATTCATTTCATGAGTCTGTTGTTCTAATACAGTAGAGGTCTGTGCTACACTTTCGAACATGGTTGCTTGTTCACGGATCAAACGATAGATTTCATCCGAATGATCCGATACTTCTACCGAAATCTGAGCAATCGTATGGACAGAAGCCGCTGCTTCTTCTGAACCTGCCGATATTTCTTCAGCTGCTGTAGAGACTTCTTGAATACGTGCAGTCACCGTTTGGAACGTATCCAAGACCTGAGCAAATGCTAATTCTGCTTCAGCAGTCAGTGTCACTCCTTGTCCAATTTCTTGCACGGTCACTCCAACCTGTGAACCAATCTGCTGAGATTCTTGTTGAATATGCAATAACAAGTTCGAGATATTTTCCATAGAAGTGCTTGAAGCTTCTGCAAGCTTTCTGACCTCAGCAGCAACTACAGCAAATCCTTTGCCCTGCTCACCTGCATGTGCCGCTTCAATAGACGCATTTAACGCTAACAATTTGGTCTGACTGGCAAAGTCACGCACTGCTTGTAATGCAGTACCAATCTCTTGCGAATAATTAGTTAACACTTCGACTCTCAATACGACTTTACCCGACACATCTGAAATATGTTCCATTTGCTTTTTCATACGTGACATACTTTGTTTACCTGATTCTACGGTCGTTAGCGCACTTGTAGCCGCATCCGATACCGCCATAGAAGATTCCGATATCTCTGTAATGCCTTTAGCGATCTCTTCCATCGCATGCGCACTATCACTTGCACCTTGCTTTTGAGTACGTGCACCATGTCTAATCTGTTCAACCGATTGATAGACTGTGGTGCTCATGGCTAACATTTCTTGAGTATTATGGTTAAACTGCTTGGTCGATTCTGATAAAATGTCTGTCGTTACAACTACACCTTCCACCATATCGCTTACCATTTTGTTCAGATGACCTGACATATGCATCATCGCCTGATAAGTCGTTCCTATCTCATCTTCACTCCGTAAGCGGTATGAGGTTAAAATCTGATGGGCGGCTGCAAGTTCGCCTTGTGCCATTTTTTCCACACTTGCTTTGAGTGGCTTCAGTGGACGTAATCCTCTAATAATAAACCACATCACAATCGCTATCCCCACAATCGTAATCAAGACCAGCAAACCATAGAACGGAATACTTTGTTGGATAATATCGGATTCTACACTTCCGATAATGGAGACTGCTGTATCAATACCAAGAACACCGATAAGCACGCCATTACTATCGAGAATCGGTGCATACGACGAAATATAGTTCCCATATTCGGGATTGTTAATAACAGGAGAACTAGCTGTTTCTCCTTGCTGTAACTTTTGAATCGCTTCTACAGGAATATCGGTAACCTCATTGATAGCGGAAGCTTTATCCGGATCTTTCATGCCGTCTATCATAATAAGAGGGGTACCTTTATCGTCTATTTTGACAAAATAAACATACATAGCACCAATACGTTCACGAAAATCATCCAGTTCATCACGAATCTTCAGAAACATATCGTTTTCTTTGGGGTCTTTCGCAAATGTTGCATACGAGGCTTTGTCCAACTGGTTCACATAACTCTGCGCAATTTGAATATTGTAACTTGAAATAGCGCCTTGTGCGGCTGATCTCATATTAGCGATCTGTAGCAATATACTTCCAACAACAATAATAGTAATAACCAATGTAACAAAAGCAATAATACGTACCACTAACCGTTTTCTAAAAAAACCGATCATTCGCTTTCTTCCCCTCTGATCAAAGCAAACTTTTTGAATACCCCTACCCAAAAATCATATGTCTGAAGCACTATGTTATGGGAAAATAGTAAACGAATATGTCGAATTATGCAAGAGAATATAAATTATAATCAAAAATTTTTATAAATGAAAATAATGTTAAATACTTGCTAGAATGGCCCTATATCCTTTCTATTTTCTTGTTGATTCTCTCTATCATTTAAGCAATACTAAAGTCATGCCAACATATACGATTAGCAAAATGACTGATTTTTCAGATCAGCAAATTGATCAAATTCGATTATTAGAAAAAAGATGTGCAAGCTTTGACGCATCTAACTTACGGGTGGGTATAGAAAGTTTGAAAGAAGTACATGGAGATGAGGCTTTTCTGTGCTATAACGAAGATCAGCTTATCGGATTTTTAAGCTGGTATACGTCGGATAGGATTGAAGCTAACATCAATGCTATGGTTCATCCAGATTTCCGTCGTAATGGTATCTTTAGAAGTCTATTAAACAATGCCCTCGCTGATATGCATCATATAGATATACAACATTGTTTGTTTAGAATCCCTTCTAATTCCCAATCAGGTATAGATTGTATACAGCATATTGACGCTGATTTGAGTCATTCTCAATTCTCAATGACTTTTAACTCTATACAGGATAATATCGCTTGCTACAATCATCTTCATTTAAAAGTTGCCGAGAAAAAAGATATCGCCTTTCTCGTCTACTGTTTTGTACAAGCGTTTGGAGATTCAGCGTCCTGGACCAAAGAGTATCTGGAGAACACAAGCAAAGAACCTACACGATTAACTTATCTGGCTCTAGACAAATCACATCCTGTCGGAATGATTCGAGTCAATACGATTCAAACCAGCACCGCAGTTATACATGATTTTTGTGTACTTCCTACTGTTCAAGGTAATGGCTATGGTCGAAATATTCTTGCTCAACTGATTACTTTATTACAAGATCAACAATATACTGAGATTCGTTTAAGTGTAGTGACAGCAAATCGGCAAGCGTTAAGTCTTTACCAGTCTGTTGGATTTAAAATTTCCGCTGAATTTTATTATTATTCACTGCCACTTGTTTCAATAAGTAAATAAATATAAGTATATTTATAATTAAAAAGCTCTTTAGTCTATTAAAGACTAAAGAGCTTTTTGATGATTTATTTTAAAGTAGTAATAAGACAGCCAAACGATTTTGATATAAGGTAAATCTTTCCTTGTTGTCACTGAAACTTAGGAATGTGTGGGCGTTGCAGATATCGCTTTATTTTGTCCCCATGTACGAGGATTGGTCGTATCAGGAATACCCTCCGTGAGAATAGCCTGATATTGAATCGTTTTTTGTTCCAAATGGGCTACCCGCTTTTGTGCTTCTTGTAGTTGGATCAAAGCCACTTCTTTGTATTCCATCATCATTTCATTGCGCTGAGGAATAGTAGCATCTCCTTCTAAGCAAAGGTCAACATATAATTTGATCGTTTCAATTGGCATTCCTGTCTGCTTGAGACATCTTGCTCCATACAACCAGTTGATCGATTCTTCATCAAATAACCGAATATTATTTTTGTTACGTTGGACACTAGGCACTAATCCTTTATCGGTGTAAAAGCGTACAGCATGTTCAGTAAGTCCTGTTATCAGAGCAGCTTCTTTTACAGTAAGCATCGCCATATCCACCTTTCCAAATTCATGATAGAGAATCGCTTGACTTCGTGTAGCACGAAGGGAATAAGCTCATTATACTGCAAACATATCACAAGCAGAATCTATATTCACGCGCTATGTATATAGATGAGTGATCCTTTGCTATTTCAAATACAGAACCAGTACAGGAGGAATAATCATGCAAACTGTCACATTGAATAATGGTGTTACTATGCCCATCTTAGGCTTTGGTGTCTATCAGATTCCAGATGCAGAAGAATGTGAAAATGCTGTCTATGAAGCGTTACAAATTGGATATCGTTTGATTGATACAGCGGCTGGCTATATGAACGAAGAAGCGGTAGGACATGCTATCCAGCGTAGTGGTGTGCCCCGCGAAGAATTATTTATTACAACCAAGCTCTGGATTCAAGATGCTGGCTACGAGAGTGCCAAAGCCGCTTTTGCCAAGTCTTTACAGAAACTTCAAGTCGACTATCTAGATCTATATCTAATTCATCAGCCATTCGGTGATTATTATGGAGCTTGGCGGGCGATGGAAGAACTCTATAAGGAAGGGAAAATCAAAGCGATCGGTGTTAGCAACTTTTTACCTGATCGTTTAATGGATCTAATCGTGCATAATGACATCCTACCTGCGATCAATCAAGTCGAAACCCATCCTTTTCATCAACAGATCGATAACGCTACTTTTATGAAAGAACAAGGTGTACAGATCCAATCCTGGGGGCCTTTTGCAGAAGGACGTAATCAGATGTTTAGTAACGAATTACTAACTTCTATTGCTGAAAAGCATTCCAAATCAGTCGCCCAAGTCATATTACGCTGGCTTGTTCAACGCGATGTTGTCGTAATTCCCAAGTCAGTACGTCGAGAACGTCTTGCTGAGAATTTTGATATTTTCAGCTTTGAACTGAGTAGAGAAGAAATGGAGCAAATTGCTACTCTAGATACAGGAGAAAGTCTTTTCTTATCTTACCTTGATCCAGAGATCGCCAAAATGCTAGGTAATTTGAGAGTGGAATTATAATATATTGATCACAACAGATACCTTCATTCTAGATTACCTTTTATAACATACTAAAAAGGACAGGTATGTAGACTGTCCTTCTTTATATCTAACCTATCGCGCGAGTCTGATTATATTGACACCAATCTCGAAGTGCACATTCTTTACATTTGGGAGCCCGTGCTTTACATATTTCCATTCCATGACCAATTAACCATTCATGTGCATGCTGTTTATATTGTTGAGGTGTGATTGTATTGATAACATCAGCCGTTTCTTCACTAGAACGTGTATTTACTACGCCTAGACGATTCAATACACGATGAACATGAGTATCTACAGCAATACTAGGCTCTCCTACACTGAAATGCATCATAATATCTGCACACTTCCGACCTATTCCGCTGAGCTCCATCAGCTCCTCTTTGGTTTGTGGAACTTCTCCATCATATTGTTCTATAAGTTGATGACACATTTTTTTTAAGCTTTTGGTTTTGCGATTATAATGAGCAGCAGGTTTGATTAAAGTAGCTAACTCCTCATCTTCAAGTTCAATTAATTCTTGCGGTGTAGAAATCTTTTCATATAGTGCTATGCAAGCTTTGACTGTTCTTTTATCATGAGTCATAGTAGAAATCGCTACAGATACTAATAGTTTAAAAGGAGTACTGTTTAATCCGTGAGTAATCCAGTCATTGTCTGTTTCTTCAAAAGTAGGCTGAGTATGGCTTAATATCTTATACATCTGTACGATTTTAGTCTTGTTCACCCCATTCACTCCTTCTTATTTCTAGCCACATAAATGAATCTACTCACTGGCATGACCGTTCTTTTTTATCCCATATAATAGTTTTTTATGATCATCCATCGACTGTTTGAGGTCAATAATAGGTGTGATATAGGGATTGATTTCAAGACTCCATGGTTCATGGATATTTGTATTATCCAAATGACGCAATTCAGGAATATATAATTTGATAAATTCACCTTTAGGGTCATTTTCTTTACCCTGCTTAATCACATTATGCATTGGAATATGATGTTTAGGATCAATACCAGATTGAAGTTGCATCTGTTTCCAGTGAATCCCTGGATCATAATCAGTAAAAGCATGAGCCAAAACCTTGCCAACCACTCGCCAATCTAAAAGCAAAACGTTACATCCAAATGTCGCTAACATGGCTCGCTGTTTAAAATTAATCCATCCTGTTTGTTGTAAGCTACGCATACAGGCATCCAGAAATGGTAATCCTGTTTCACCTTTAATATAAGCATTCAATAATTCAGGATTCTGATGACGTATACCTTCAAATCTAGAATCTAATGACCTAATATGCATCATAGGAAAGTTCTCAACCGTCTGTACAAAGCTACTTCGCCATTCTAGACGTGCTTGGAAAGACTTCAATTGTTCAAATAAAAAATCATATTCTGATGGATTCGCAGTCTGTTTTAAATGTTTCATATGCTTTTGCACCGCACGCATCAAAGATTTTAACGAAATATTTCCCCATGTCAGATAAGGGGATATGATACTAGATGAGGAAGGCGCAACATAAGGCTTATTCATATTTATGTTGTACCGCATATACTTTTCTTCAAAAAAGCGCTTTGCATAGGCAATGCCTTCTTTTTCACCACCACGTATATCGATTGCTCTTTCTTCACCGGGAACCTGCAATGATTCCAAAATAGTGAGATCATTGGTGAGTCCGTTAGGAACTGTTGATAACGAAAAAACCTGTCGGGGAATAGCAAGAATCGTTTCTTTTATCCATTCTTTTAAAAAATCTCTTCTTCTAGGTGCATTTTTTCCCCTGACCACAGGAAAATCAGCATACTCTGTCCATAGGCATGTATGTTCATGCATCCAGCGTTTAACACGTAGATCGCGATCAAAAGTAGGTTGAATCCCATGCTCATAATGACTGTGCATACGAAAAGCTCCATACATTTTATAAATATCATCTAAAATCGATTCCATTTCACCGATCGCTACGTATAATTCTCCTCCTATTTTTCTTAAAGACTGTTGTATATCTTCTAAACTTTGTTGCATAAATGTAAAATGGCGTTTGGCTAAATCACCTGCCTGCCAAATTGAAGGTTCAGCAATATACATAAATAGAACTTTTTCGCCTGTAGCTACTGCATGATGAATAGCTTGATGATCAAATAAGCGAATGTCTCTTTTAAACCAAACCAGTTGCAACATTAAATGTCCCTCCTACACTTACGTTCTATCATTTTTACTTCATTTCTATTATTCTATTTTCATTCGTAGATCAAAATCATTTGTATTTTAAGTATACTGTTTAAACCCTGACAAACTATGTCATAATATAATTATATTATTTAATGTATCGTTATTTATGTTATAGATAGGTGGATATGTTATGAAATCAAATCGGTTATTCGAAATATTGATGATGTTAATACATAAACGAAAAATGACTTCCAGTGCATTAGCGACACATTTTGAAGTATCTTTGCGGACTATATATAGAGATATCGAAGCCTTATCTATAGCAGGCATTCCTGTGTACACAACTACAGGAAAAAATGGCGGTGTACATTTAATGGATAACTATGTACTAGACAAATCTTTTATTCCTGATAAAGAACAAAGCGAAGTGTTATTAGCGTTGAAAAGTTTGAGTACGGTCCCCAATATAGACGAAACAAAAGTATTAAATCGATTATTAGCGTTATTTGATCAGAAACAGAACCATCGAAATTTAGACTGGGTTGAAGTCGATTTTTCAAGATGGCAAAGTACCGATCATGAGCAAGAATTGTTTAACCAACTCAAGCAAGCTATTTTGAATAAACAAGTTATACAATTCGACTATATCAATGCTATGGGCGAAGAAAGTATGCGTACGGTTGATCCTTTAAAACTTATATTTAAGTTTAAAGACTGGTATGTACATGGATATTGTAAAAATAAAAACGATTTTAGAATGTTCAAACTATTACGGATCAAAAATTATCAAACGCTCCCCTTAAAAATCGAAAAAGAGTACATGGATGTCCCCGTTCCGTATCAAAATAATTATGTAGATCCTAATCATATGATTCATGTAGAACTGTTATTTCCCAAAAATGTAGCTCATAAAGTTTATGAATGGTTCGATAGTCAATACATCTTTAACGAAAATGAGCAACAGTTACGAGTATCTGGAACACTGATTAAAGATGATTGGTTTTTCTCTTCTTTGCTCGCTTTCGGCTCAGATATTGTTGTAGAAGAACCTTTATATGTTAAAGCAGAATTGATTCGAAGACATCTCAAAGCTGCTGAAGATCTGGGCTTGTAATTCTATCATTCTCAAAGCAAAAGAGCCATTATCAATAACGGCTCTTTTGATGTAATCATTAGATATAACTTATATTTGTGATGCCATATCGTTCAGTTGAGTAACAAAAGCGCCTTCATTAGAACCTTGTTGATCACGAATCATTTTTGCTTGCTCAACGATTACTTCTTCTGTATCTGTACCCAGTAATCGTATTGTTTCTTTAATAAAGTCTTCAAGTGGCATAGCATGCGGATCTTTACTCAGATCTGTCATAAGTTCTGTCTGAACACCCGGCGGTATGATTTCGAGTACTTTTACGGTGGTGTCTTTTAGCAAATAACGTTGGGATAATGTGTAAGAATGAAGTGCTGCTTTGGTCGCTGAATAGATCGCTGTTGCCGCATAGGGAATAAATCCAACCGCAGAAGTTGTATTGATAATCACAGCGTCTTCTTTAGACTTCAAATGTTCGATCAATGACGATGTTATGCGGATCGGTCCAAGTAAGTTGGTAGAAACGGTTGAAATCAGAATCTCCTCATTTATGACACCCACAGCCTCATCGAAAAGCATAATACCTGCGTTGTTAAATAAGACATTCAATTCGGGAAAGTCCTGAATAAGTTGCTTGGATGTTGCCTCAATACTGGAAAGATCTTGTATATCCAATTCAACTGCTGACATTCCGGGATTAGCACTCAGAACTTCCTCCAGACGCTCTTTTCTGCGACCTGAAATGATGACTTTGTTACCAAGATGGTGCAATGCTTCTGCTAGCGCACGTCCAATTCCTGAACCGCCACCTGTAATAAAAATCGTATTCCCTGTAAGTTTCATATCTAATTCCTCCACTGTTTTATTTTGAATAACTTTGTGATTGATTACATGGTTAGCTGAATAAGATGTTGCTCCTTACCTTACTCTTTAATCGTTCTGAATAGACTAACCGCCTTCGTAGGATTATACTATTACAACAGTAGTTGCTTTAGTAGTTCAATCTTATCTGGAACAGTATGGAGTAACAACCAACAATATGAGCGATATGTTGGTTTAAACAAAGGAGTTGAATGAATGGGAATGAAAGTACGAAATATACGCACCACTCGAACAAGAGAATCGATTTTTGAAGCACTTTTTGAACTCATCTCAGAAAAAGATGTGGATAAAATAACCATACAAAATTTAACCGAACGTGCCCAAATCAATAGAGCCACTTTCTATGCTCATTTCCAAGATAAATATGAATTACTCGATGAAATTATACGGCAATCCTCCGAAGAACTTGTTCAACAGCATACAAATGGTGTGTGCGCATTTACCAAAGAAACGATAATGCAATTAGTATTCGCAGCCTTTGAATATCACCAGCAAGTTAAACAAAAGTGCCTTCGGAATTACTCAAAAATCATTCCGCTACTCTCTTCTAAATTAATCGTTGCTCTAAAGAACTATTTGGATCTGGCAATGCAGGATATATATGCTGAAGAACGTACTTTGTATGTACAAATCTATGCCCACATGATTAATGAAGCTGTTACTCTGCATACTTCTGAACAAACCAAACTAAGCCAACAAAATGTGGCAGAACATATTGTTCAAATGGTACGTCTAAACTAATTCATCGTGGATCTCAACTAAAAGAATACAATCTATATTGGTTCTAACGAAAAAAAGGACTTCCTTATGCTTGGAAGTCCTTTACATGTTGTTGATATATCACTTATTCTGTGGGATGCTCAATAACTTCTCAAATGCTTTGATATTAGTATCAAAGTTAGGCACCGTTTGAGATTCTTCAGCAAATTTGATCTGTGCTATAACCAAATCGTTAAATGGTGTGGAAATTCCAGTGCCTTCTGCCATTTGTGGAACCACTCCATTAATATAATCGATTTCAGTTTTACGTTTTTTCTCCAGATCTTGAAGCATACTTGCTCTTAGCAATCTAGAGGGTTCCATGACGACTCTAAAGGTTTGGATACGTTCAGGCACATCATGTTCGCTTGTTAATTCTAGAGATTCCAAGTCAAATCCACCCATTTTGGCAAATGTGACCCCATTGGCGTGTCCAACTTTTATTGTCTCATCTGCGATATGAACAGCACTAACAATACCCATGTCATGATCAAGAATATCTCCATATTCCCCGTTTAATGCTGCGGATAAACCACTGAATGCATTGTTAATCAGCAATTTCGACCATTTTGTTCCTACTAAATTATCGGAAATATGTGTTCCGCCTACAAGATCCAAAACCGATTTAATACGCTGGATTCTTGCTGTCGTTTCACCGTTTAATTCTCCAATTTGAAAAGCGTACTCTTTAAATTGAGTATAATCGGTTGTGAGTTTGGATACGCCGGGTTCAATAAATGTAGCGCCAAATTCAACAGAACCTGCAATAACACGTTCCTCACCAACAATAGAAGCTACTTTCTGTTCAGGTATACCGTTTTGTAAAGAACAGACCACACTATCTTCGTTCAAGAATGGAAGCAACTCTTCAAGTACAGAGTCGTTATATAATTGTTTGGTTAACAGTAAGACTAAATCATATTTCCCTGACTTGTTTTCAGGGGTAATAGCTTTCACCTTAGCCTGAAATTCGGTAGTACCAATGACTTTAGCTCCTACTTGGTTGAGAGTATCTACATGTTCTTGGTAAGCATCAATCAACTCAACGTCTATTCCTCCAGCAGCAAGATATGCTCCTACTATGGTTCCCAAAGAACCTGCTCCTAAGACTGCAATTCTCATTTAAAAATCTCCCTTATTGTTCTTCTAGGTAATTATATACAGGTTGTGCCGCATTCAATGTTAAATCTGTAAGAATATGAGATGCTGAAACAACTTCCAAAACAGGCAGATCGGCAAGCGGTGCCAGTGCGTGTTCAAATAATTGAAGTCTAGCAGGCCCAGTCCAAGCCCATTTAACCTCTATATTCGTTATTTGTGTTCGTACCAAATCACAAATCTTTAAATTCCCATTGTAATCTGTAGCAATTTTAACCATGAAATTAGGTCGACAAATTTCACTTTTTGCTATTTCTTTATCCATTTCAACATGCTTATATCCCATAGTGGCATTTGCTATACGAAGTGAACCGTAATCAAGCGTGCCTACTAGTGTATCTGAATCTACATAAAGTTTAGGCGCACCTAACTTTTTGGGATATGCTGTAAGCTCTCGGCCACTTGCAATCGCTGGAAAGTTATCGACGTACATCGAATGGGTGTAATCGCCATCCTCACCATTAAATCGGACAGGAATGACTTGACCAGCTTCAGTATAAGCACCTAATCCAGACACATCGGGCATCCACATTACTTCGAATTTGACTAAAGGTTCACCGATTTCAAGAGGTTCTGGTACGGCTGCTCGTAAAGCTTTCTCATCCGTCCGATAAATAATATTGAGATATTCACGGTTAATAAATTTGTAGGGTGGCATAGGGTAAGCGGGTGCAGTTAATGGTGTGTTGAGATTTCGGGCTATATTATTGATATCAATTTTCATCATGCACCTTCCTTTTTCACTCAAATTTTTAATATCTAGTTACTTATTGGTTAGTGTTTACTCATATATCTTATATACCTATAATACATCTATATTTACATATAATCTAATATATAATAATGTATATATACATTTACTCCAATAAATAAGTGAGGGATATCTATGGAATTGCTTCAGCTCAAATACTTTCAGACTGTTGCCTATACAGAACACATTTCCAAAGCAGCCCAACTATTGAACATTGCCCAGCCTTCTTTAAGCCTGACTATCAAAAGACTTGAGGACGAACTGGGAACAACGCTATTTGATCGCAAAGGAAGAAATATTCAACTGAGTGCGTCAGGCAAAATTCTTCTGAAGCACGTCAACCGAATTTTTATTGAGATTGAAAATGCCCAAATCGAAATTCAATCGGAAGAACAACACCTTGCTAACACTATAAAAATAGCCATTTCCAATCCAAGATTTCTAACAGGACTAATCAGTGAACATATCAATCTTTTTCCTACATCCAAAATTCTTCAGTCTATTGGAGTGAAAAGCGACATATTAACTAATTTGAAAAAGGGGGATATTGATTTAGGAATAACAGGTCACCCTATTCAAGATGAGGAGCTAGCCAGCTGTTTACTGGTCGATGAAGATATCGTTCTCGTTTTACCTTCCAACCACAGATTAACAGGGGAAAATGAAATTTCTTTAAGTCATGTCGCTGATGAACCATTTATCATGCTAGCGAATAATGCGGAGTATAGTGCGTTTACTACTCTTCTTTGTGAAAAAGCAGGCTTTAGCCCAAATATTGCATTTGAAGTCGATTCCCATTTACTGGTCGAAATTATCAAGCTTGATCAGGGTGTCGCTTTAATTCCTATTTCCGTTTGTAGAACATTGGGGTTAAATTATATACAAATTACGGATGACTCTACTACTTATCCTGTTAGCTTATCCTGGGTAAAACACAAGACGTTATCCTCTTCAGCAACACATTTTCGTGATTTTATTATTTCGTACTATCAAGATAACTATAAAATGTTCAAGGTGTATTGAACTTTTTATATAAAACAAAAAAGGATAGTCATGATGACTATCCTTTTTATGATCTTTGATTTACTTGGCTGTAACCGTCTCGCCTTGTACAGGTTCACTTCCATCTTTCCACTTGATTTGAATCGCTTTAGACTTGAATAGATCAGCTCCATCAGACACCTGATAATGTAAATGGGCTTCGCTGGAATTACCCGAGTTACCGACCAATCCGAGCTGATCGCCTGTTTTCACCATATCTCCAACTTTTACTAATGCCGATCCTTTTTTCATATGACCGATCACGCTGTATTCCCCGTTCGCGTGAGCAATCACCACTTCATTACCCGCAGGAACTTCCGGGTTCATTTTACCTACAGGCTCGTTATCTGCAATATTGCTCAATACCGATACGACTTTACCATCAGCAGGTGCGTATAGCGGTTGTCCAAAAGCATAATAGCTTTCATTTTTGAGTGGATCGCCACTATAAGAGTGTCCATCTTTGCGCTGGATAAAGTCATACGCATAACGCTGACTTTCGTACTCATAATGGTAATTGATCAACGCATTATTCCCACCCCAGAACACAAACCAGTCTCCTTTGAATGGAAATGCGTATTCATTTTTGGTAGTGACTTTATCTGTAGCCGGTGCTGGTGTTAATGCTTTAGCTTGTAGCCCTAGAATCGTTCCTTGCTTGTCCATTGTCACATTCAATCCTAGATCACCTGAATCACTCACCCATGAACGAACATCGGCATCGTTGATCTCCATATCTGCTGCTTCGTTGAATGTTTTGACTTGTTTTATTGATGTTTCTGCTGAAGTAATAAAGTCTTTCTCCGATATTTGCTTTTTAAAATCGTCGCTAAATTGATCGTACACTTCTTTATATTTACCATCTAATAATGCTGTTGGAATGTCTTCCGCTGTAAGCTTGTCGGAATCGGTTGTCGGTTGTTCAGTGGTTGCTGGCGGTGTGGTGGTTTCTACCGTTGTTGGAGAGGGTTGAGCTGCATTACCTCCACAAGCTGCTAGAACTACGGTAAGGGCTCCTAAAGCTAATCCCATTTTGCTGTAATGCATCCAGTTTACATTGTTTCTTTTTTTCATCATATTGCACCTCTTTATATACTATAATTTATAAGATTTCATTGCTTTACGTAATTCTTTCAAGGTTGGACGTTTACCATACATTAATACACCGGTACGATAGATCCTAGCAGATAACCAACCGAAGAATAAAATCGATATCAGTAGAATAGCAATCGAGATCGCAATTTCCCAGATCGGCATAGAGCCAAGTCCAATACGTACAATAACTGTCGTTGGAGAGAAGAATGGAATATAGGAAGAGATACGCATTAATAACGAATCTGAATTCGAGATACTAAATATTCCGATATAAAATGCCGCTAATGTTAACATGGTGATCGGTGCTATAGCTTGCCCTAAATCTTCTGTACGGCTCACAATAGAACCGATCGCTGCAAACAAGGTAGCATATAAGAAATAACCCAGTACATAATACAGCAATCCAAATCCAACCACGTTCAAAGATAGATTACTTACATGTAGATCGAATCCAGCTAGTACTTCTTGATAGTATGGAAGAGATAAATTAATCGCGATCACGATACCATAGGAAGCAATTTGTGTTAGTCCCACTAAGAAAACGCCGATAATTTTACCGAACATTTGAGTCAGCGGAGATAGGCTGGAAATTAAAATTTCCATAACACGCGAACTTTTTTCTGCTGTTATCTCGGAAGCGATCATATTGCCTGTAATGGTAAGCGAGAAGAAGAACAATATCATTAACAAATAGACTAGAATATAGTTCTCAGTGTTGGACTTTATTGGATTTTCTTTCGGTTCTGTCGAGTTCTTATTCAGATCATCAATAGAAGTCTGATTGACTATAACAGGTGTCCCAATCTGTTCCAACTGCGTATTGGTTAACTTGCCTTCTGCAATATATTGAACTTTGGCGGTTTGAGTAGCCGTTTGTAATAGATTTTGAATCGTTGCATTATTTTTCTCACTGACATACGTAACGGTTGGGAAAGCCACGTCACCTGTAGTCGGCTTTTGCAATAATAGATAGCCGCCAATACTTCCGTCTTCGACCTGTTGGCGAAGAACCGATTCAGATTCTGCTTTGGCTTGCCATTGTAGCTGTGTGTCTTTGGCTTGACTGCTTGTATTCGTAGCTGTGTCCTCTGCCGCTGAAGATAACGTTTGTTGCTTTTGCGCTGCTTGCTGAATCTGAGTCGCAATCTCATTGTAGCTACTGGTTGCAATACCAATCTTCATATTGTCTTCACCGTTGTTACCCGAAAATAGTTGAATAAAATACGGCACATTGAGTCCAACCAGTAACAATACTGCAAGAGTTAATGTAGTCCACCGAAACGATTTATTTTTGACTTTATTACGATAGGTAAAATTAATGACATGTCCAAGCTTATTCATTATTGCCCACCACCTTAATAAAGATTTCGTTCAATGTTGGTTCCTTGATCTCGAACTGTTCTACATTTCCATGTTGCATTGCTAATTGTAAAATCTGTTGTGCTGCTTGCTCTTGATTAATATGGATCAGATAACGTCCGTTCTCATCTTGTGGCTCTACATGCACGATACCTTCAATATCGCTTAAACCAGATAATGGATGAGCTGTACGCAAGACCACTTTCTCGCGTGGATATGTGTTTTTGATATCTCGTAAATTTCCTTGCAATACAGGCTTAGAACGACGAAGTATCGTCATATTACGGCATAACTCTTCTACATGTTCCATCCGATGAGTAGAAAATAAGATCGCTGTGCCATCATCCCGTAATTCTTGAATCACTTCTTTGAGCATTTCTACATTGACGGGATCAAGTCCACTAAATGCTTCATCGAGAATTAAAATACTCGGATGATGTATGACAGCAGCGATAAAGCCCATTTTTTGCTGATTTCCTTTGGATAACTCTTCTATCCGTTTATCTAAATACTCCATCGCATCAAACCGTTCTAGCCACTTGTGTAGACTTTGAACAGCATCTTTGTGAGTCATACCACGCAATTGTCCAAGATAGACCAGTTGATCACTGATTTTGACTTTAGGGTATAATCCACGTTCTTCCGGTAGATATCCCATTTTGTGTTGTAACTCTTTGCGATATGGACGACCGTCATACAGAATCTCGCCTTCATCTGGATAAATTAGTCCCAGTACCATCCGCATCGTTGTTGTTTTGCCTGCTCCATTTGCTCCAAGCAAGCCGTAAATTTCTCCTGCTTCTACTTCAAGAGACAATTGATCTACAGCCGTTTTACCTGCATAATGTTTGATAATTTGATTCAATACCAATGGTTTCATCACTTTATCGTCCCTTCATATCAAATATTTTGCATCAGCAAAAATCATTTTTTCATTGAACATGGGTCGCGCTTATACTGCCAAGCGCTTATCGTAAGATATTTTGCATCAGCAAAAATCATTTTTTCGTTGAACTGGGGTCGTGCTTATACTGCCAAGCGCTTATCGTAAGATATTTTGCTAAAGCAAAAATCACTTTTTCATTGAACTGGGGTCGCGCTTATATTGCCAAGCGCTTATCGTAAGATATTTTGCTAAAGCAAAAATCACTTTTTCATTGAACTGGGGTCGCGCTTATACTGCCAAGCGCTTTGGCGCCAGTAGTATAGTAAGTCTTCCCATTCGAGTCCGCGGGTTTGGATGGGGATATTATTTTCAGCGGCGGCTTCTTCTAATTCAATAGCATTCGTTGTTATCACACGTACAGAGAGATCGGATTGTGCTTCCCATGCGACAATGCCGTCACATTCATGCAGGCTATGAATAACATCTGCATCGCCTACACCTGCATTGATCCATATTTCTTTCCATGTTTGATACAGTGTATCTTTTTCCTGTATACCATAGATCATGCCGTCATTCATCAACATGACATAATCAGCAAGCCGTTCCACTTCTTCCATCCGATGGGTGGTGATCAGAATACTAAGATCATCGGTGTCCATAAGTTGATGCAAGGTACGAATCATATCTTTCCATGCGAAAGGGTCTAGTCCAGAAGACGGTTCATCCATCAACAGCAGATCAGGTGAAGTGGCTATTGCAGCAGCCAATTCAAATTTTTGCCGTTGTCCTTTGGACACTTTATTTAACTTGGTCGTAGAAGGTACTTGAAATTCAGTCAGCATTTGTTCGAATCTTTTTTGATTCCATTTAGGATACCATTGAGAGCGGAAATGGGCGGCATCTAGAGCAGTCATGCGATTTTCTTCAATTGATGAATGTTCAGATACATAAGCGATTCGTTGCCGGATCGAGAGAGGCAATTCGCCTTTGGCTGGTTGTCCAAACCATGTCATCCATCCTTGATCTGGATAAATGGTCTGCATCATCAAATTTAACAATGTACTTTTTCCTGCTCCATTTTCACCGACAAGAACAGTAATATACCCTTGAGGTAATTCAAGATTAATAGGCCCAATAGTATGTTGACCTCGTGTTTTGTAGACTTCATGTAATGAAATGACTGATTGTTCCTGCATAGCTGTTTCCTCCTTAGCTATATGATAGGCTTATCATTCAATAGTGATGTTATGTTGTAAAATGTTGATGGATTAGCTCTGCAAACAATTGTTGCAACTGCTGTTCATCCCATCCAAGGGCGGTACTTTTCTGAATCGCTTCATTTAGAATTTTGCGTACATTTTCTTCACTCATCTGGGTAAGTTGCCCTTGTTCGACTTTGGTAACAAATGTTCCTGTTCCCTGGCGTGTACGTAACCATCCTTCATTCTCCAAGTCTTGATACACGCGTCGAATTGTAATAACACTACATTTCAGATCCGCTGCAAATTCACGAATAGAAGGTAATAATGTACCCTCTTGCAATTTGCCTCCAATAATGAGAGAACGTAATTGATTCTCTACCTGCCGATATAATGGTTCAGCACTATCTTCATTGATCTGCACAGGTATCTTCATACGCCTACACCTCCTAACCCTAGCGCTCTCAAATCCATTACCTTATACCAAATCTCTATGTCTTAATGTACGCCGAATCCCATAAATAGATAACGTCATACACACTATACTTACTGCTATACAACTCCACATTAGTGGTGAAGCCAAACCATATTTCATAGCCACTAACAAAAAGGTGTTGGTGATATTCCAATCTAACCAGACACTGCAAATCGACAATATAACAAGTACAAAAATAACAATAAAAGTAAATTTCATATACTTTTTACCGGAGAGACTAAATTCAAAATATAAATAAAAACTCATTAATGTTATACAAAAGCCAGCCCAAGTGAGTGCAAAAGCAATATAAGAAATGAGTGAAATATCTACTTCAAAACGAATCCTCATGATATACAGAATAGAGAAAAATAATGTCCAGTTATATAAAAAGATAAGTGCCATCTGTTGAAATCTTCCCCATATAATCGCAGCTGAGGAAACAGGCAAAATACGAAGATAGACTAAATTTTTGGTGTACGTATCTTCTTTTTGTAAATTAAATGCTCGCCTAGAAAAATCAGTTCCCAACAACGGTGCACAGATTAGCATAATAAAATCAGTTGTACTCGATTGTAAAAAGTGATTTTGTCCAGCTAATGTACCTGTATAAAAAAGAATACCTAGTACACCACCCATATAAAGTACAAATATACTAGACCAGACAAACATCAGCCGATTGTTCGCAAAATCTTTACGAGCTAATATCCAACCGTATTTGAAATTTTCTATCATAAATATATCCTCCATTCGGTGTATATACTGTATATATCTATATACACAGTATACATTGTATATATACAGTGTCAATAGATTTAGAGATATTCGTACTTTATTTTTGGAGATTATTATCTTTTAGGTTTAAGTATTAACTTTAATACGTTGTTATAAGAATTAATATTATATTTTCATCTTAAAAAACAAAAAAAAAGTCCTCTGGCGGTCAGTCGCCAAAGGACGGTATGTCTTGCTTTCATTAAATTACGAAAATAATCATCACATTCATTGTTCAGTTGTTACATTAAATCTTAATCATTACATTTTCAATAATCGTCGCATGTGCTTACATACTTAATCAAGAGACGGACGAATCTAACTTAACAAGTTCATCCTCGACAAGAAGCGTGAGTTCTTCTTCGTATCCCCCGGTTATGTGATACTTGCGAACATATTCCTTAACAAATTTCTTTGGATCCTTAGGCCGAAAAATGCGTGTCATTTCTCGTAGACTTTCCTTGACTTCATTGTGTCCTTTAGTTGCCATGGAATTCCCTCCCAAAACGTGCCTTGTTTTTGAGAACGCCGAAAAGATCCTTTGGTGTGTTTGTAGTTAGATATGAAGTTGTATCTCATCTGTGATCTTTTAGCACTTTCTTCGGGCATCTGACATATTACATACCCTTTAAGATAAATGCTGAATCAATCCGGCTGAATGCTCTTATCTTCTTAGTACAAGGCTGATCTACCCGCATATGGTATATCCCTGCGCATCTAAGCGCCTCTCTAGTGTGTTGGTCGCTGTTAGCAACGTGTTCAACGCCAACCCTTATCTAAGCACCTTATTATTTTATAATATCATACTTTTTAAGATTGTAGCACTTTTGTTTGTTAAAAAAAGGTACGAAATAGGTTAATTTTGGGCGAATAATCATCGTTTTTATAGCGGTAAAAACTCTTTAGAACATGAAATAAAAATGCGTTGTCTCGAAAAGGAAACCAACGGGTAAACTATAGTAGAAAGTGACTTTTGCAGATTGAGTTGTCTCTATATTATATACGTAAAAATGTCCACATTGGATTATCTATAACTTCTCATGCTATGCTCAACAAGAATAGAGAAGCAGCTCATATAGAAACAGAATATATATGGCTTAGAAAGGAATTCTAGTATGTCTTACAATTCATCTTCAATTCTAATCTTATATGCAAGTTATGGACATGGACATTATCAAGCTGCCAAGTCTTTGCAAGCCAGTCTATTCGAACGTGGTGTTCCACGTGTAACGTTACTTGATGTGATGGCTGAATCTCACCCTTTGATCAATAAAGTGAGTCAATTCATTTATATGCAAAGCTTTACTACCATTCCTCACTTGTATGGCTGGGTATATTACAGCACGCGCAAAATGAAAGCCACTTCTTTATTCGGCAAAGCTCTTCATTCGCTAGGTATGCAACGTTTACAAACGGTATTAGAGCAGGAGCAACCTGATCTAGTGATTCATACTTTTCCTCAATTGGTATTACCTAATATGAAAAAGCGTTGGAAACTCACGATGCCACTTGTAAATATACTAACTGATTATGATCTACATGGGCGCTGGTTGCATCCTCATGTTGATCATTATTATGTACCAAGTACAGACATGAAGCAGGATATGTTGACTCATGATATCTTGCCAGAACAGATCAGTGTATCCGGTATTCCTTTACGAGCTGACTTTGATCATCTATCTACCGATACGTATGAAGTATCTCATCAAGCAGAGCGTGCACAGCTTCGTATACGTGCTGGTCTGCAACCAGAGTCCAAAACCGTACTGTTACTTGCCGGTGCTTATGGTGTGCTTAAAAACGTTCGTGAAGTCTGTGATCAGCTTGCTAGTCGTACCGATACCCAAGTCATCGTGATCTGTGGTAAAAATGAGTCTTTATTGCAAGAATTAAATACTCATTATGGTGATCATCCTGCTTTTACCCTGATAGGTTTTACAGATCGAATGAATGAATGGATGATGATGAGCGACTGTGTGATTACCAAGCCAGGCGGTCTTACCGTCGCTGAATGTATTCACTGTGCATTGCCACTATTTCTACTCAAACCTGTACCCGGGCAAGAATTAGCGAATGCTCTGTATTTGCAATCGTATCAAGCTGCTGAAATATGCGATTCTTCAACGGTATTAGCTGAACGTCTGATGAGCGCTTTAGATCAACCGGAGATTTTAGAACGTATGCAAGCACAGCTTCGTACACTTCAGACACCTCAAGCTTCTCATTATATTGCCGATGATCTGATCGAACGTTATCTGTCTCAAGCTCATGCTACTCAGTTAGTCAAAGTACCACTGAAACCCAATCTGCGAACAACGATTAATTAAAACGGAGACTATTCATCTACAAATTCAACACGTCCGTTATCCAGCGAACGGATTCGCACCAGTGATTCTAAGCGATATCCTTCATCTATAAGCAATTGAGCGCCGGGTTGGAAAGACTTTTCAATCACAATACCAATCCCTACAACTTCTGCGCCTGCTTGTTTGACTATACGGGCAAGACCAGAAGCAGCTTCTCCATTAGCTAGAAAATCATCAATAATCAGTACCCGATCACCAGGATGTATAAATTTTTTGGAGACGGTAATATCATTACTTTGCTTTTTGGTATAGGAATATACGGTTTCTACAAAAATATCTTCTGTTAATGTAAGAGACTTCTGCTTACGGGCAAAGATCAATGGAACTCCAAATTCTAATGCTGTCATAATACCAGGAGCAATGCCTGAAGACTCAATCGTCAAAATCGTTGTTACACCTGTATCTGCGAATAATTGTGTAAATGTTTTGCCGATTGCCTGCATTAATACAGGGTCCATCTGATGATTGAGAAAAGAATCGACTTTGAGTACTTGTCCTTCAAGGACAATCCCCTCATTGATCACTTTTTGACGAAGTAATTCCATAATTGATTCCTCCCTGGTTATCTTTAAAGAATACAAAAACAAGTGAAAGTACATAAACTATATCATGTCTACTTCACTTGTACTGCGCTATAAAGCTACAAAATCATTTAAATTCTTTTTTATATTTGAAAGGACTTGTCTAAATGCCATAGTAAAGCATAGCAAAGTAGTGGTATAGTAGGACTATATAACTATTATTCGTTTATTTAGGTTGTATGTTCATTATATTTTTCTAAAATCCGATATATAAAGTGATCCATACTACCTTCTTTTTGCGTATATTTTATATACATTTATTGGTTATTGAGTAAAACAATAACTAAGTAGGTAAGTTATATGTTGTATTCTTATATTTTACATAAAACAGCATATGCAATTTTACCTAATCATTATATATACTAAGATGTATACCTACTAGACTCCACTCTCTATAATTTATCTACTAAATTAGTATATAGCAGTATAAGAAAGTATATCGTCGAAAACAAGAGTATAGATGGTAAGACATGCTAGTTAGGAATTGTATTTATATAGGCAATAATGACTTCACATGATATAATATGTATTATTGTCTGCGGCTTTTTTCCTAACTGTAACAGCATCCGGTCGCACACATTTTAGGTTATTTAGGGGGTTTTTGAATTGTTTGCCAAACGCCTCAAACTACTTCGCAAACAGCGAAATATGTCGATGAAGGAAGTTGCAGATCATGTAGGAGTAGCTAAGAGCACATACGCAGGCTACGAGTCCGGATACAGACAACCCACTTTGGAAACGATCCAATCTATTGCTAAAAAATTGAGTACTACTTCTGATTATTTGCTCGGTTTGACCGAAGAATATGATCCCACTCAACAAAATACGAATGCACGTGAATTTCTCAACTATACCCAGCTTCATTGGGATGGCGTGCCACTTGAAGAAGAAGATCTTCAATTGATTCGTCAACTGTTAGAGCGTGTAGTAAGAGATCGTTCCCATTCCCAGTGAAATTTCCATTCTATTTCTCATGATTAGCGCTGATCGAGCGTAAGAATATTCAATCACGATCTACAACCAGAGCTCTCCAATTTTCGCTGATGATTATGGATAGATGTCCTGATCCTCATATCTGAATACAACAGCAAAAAAACCGACCCTGAAGATACACTTCAAGGTCGGTTTTTGCTATATAGGTTAGAGATAAGAATTAAGATTGAGTCGCGATAAAGTGATCACGAAGCAATGCTGGACGACCCATAGAATGGTAATCGAAGCCTGTTTCTTTCACACGTTGCGCGCTATATACATTACGTCCATCTACAAGTACAGCTTGATTCATAACAGCTTCTACTTCTTTAAGATCGATATTCACGAACTCGCCCCACTCGGTTAACAAGCAGACTGCATCACAACCACGAGCGGCTTCTAAAGCACTTTCTGCAAAAGTAATCGATTCGTGATCATATTCACGGCGGAAGTTTTCTGCGGCTACTGGATCAAATACTTGTGGTTTTGCACCGAATTCTACTAATTTCGGTACGATCTCCAATGATGGTGCTTCACGAATATCATCTGTATCTGGTTTGAATGCTAGACCCCAGACAGCGATTTTTTTACCTTGTAAAGTACCTAATGCTTCTAACAACTTATCAACAATTCCCCAACGCTGTGCTTGGTTGACTTCAACTACAGATTTCAGTAATTTAAAGTCATACTCTACATTACCTGCGATTTGGATCAAAGCATGCGTATCTTTCGGGAAGCAAGAACCACCGTAACCGATACCTGCATTCAAGAATGAAGGTCCGATACGACGATCCATTCCCATTCCTTTGGCAACTTCATCAACATCTGCGCCAACTTTATCACAAATGTTAGCAATTTCGTTGATAAATGAAATCTTAGTTGCAAGGAAAGCATTGGATGCATATTTGATCATTTCAGCACTACGGATATCTGTTACTACTAGATTTTCAGTCAAAGGACGGTGCAATTCAAGTAGCAAGTCTGCTGCTTGTTGTGTCTGTACACCAAGTACTAGACGATCTGGATTGAATGCATCTTTAACCGCAGAACCTTCACGCAAGAATTCTGGAATCGAAGCTGTATCAAAAGGTTGATCGGTTAAAGAAGCAATAATGCTATTTACGCGCTCATTGGTTCCAACAGGAACTGTACTTTTCACAGCAACGACAGTGTAGCCTTTCATGGAAAGAGCAATCTCACGAGCAGCCGCTTCGATATATTGTAGATCTGCTTCACCGGAAGGAAGTGGTGGAGTACCTACTGCAATAATCACGAGATCCGATTCGGATACCGGTCCACTCAAGTCCGTTGTAAATGTTAATCGTCCTGCTTCTACATTCTTCATCATCATTTCTTGAAGACCTGGTTCGTAGATCGGGATGCCACCATTTTGCAACGTCTCGATTTTAGAAGCAATTTTATCCACACAACGTACGTTGTTTCCTATTTCTGAAAAGCAGACACCTGATACCAAACCTACATAACCTGTACCTATTACAGTAATATTCATCATTACCACTCCTGTTCCTTATTTGTAATTTTATATTTCAAAACAGATTGAGTATGTTATTCCTAAACTCTATTCATCTATCCCGTAGTTCAACCGATATAGTATTTATAAGAAATTGATTCATTTGTCAGATTGACAGATTCAATCTAGTACGGATTCAATCTATGATTGGACAAATACTTTTCAATCTCATTCTATATTTGGAGGCTGACCATTATGAGATATCAAACCAATCCATCATTTGCAAAAGGATGCCTATGGGGCACTGCACTTTCACTATTATTATGGGGTGCTATCGTCTGGATCGTTATGCACTAAGTTCAGACCACTTTTACATGTTGTAAAAGATTTTGAATATAATCTGCAATCTCAACTAAAGTAGAACTAGATCGTTCATGTATGCTTAACCCTTTGCCTGGTTGTGCATCATGACGTTGACCTATCTCGTCTTCTGTTGATAATGTTAACTGCTGAATCTCTTCCCATGACATCAAGTACAATGGATGGTCGCTAGGAACAGCTGCAATCGTATGACGATCTTCATAAAAATGACTGCGATTAAGCAAAATGAGTGGCTTTGCTAACTCGATAGCTTCACAGACGGTACCCCAACCTGGCTTAGTAATCACCAGATCGGCGGCAGCTACATAATTCTGTGATTCGGTGTATTGATCAGGAATCTGTACGACTTGAGGATGGTCAATATCCATATTGGACGATACGATAAATACGCATTGTTCACTATCCCACAGTTCCATCGTTGACCAATGATCCACCTGTATACTACGACCTAAGCCGAAAAAGATAATTTTACGTTGTCCAGTCGGATCTAATTCTGTACGTATACGCTCGACTTCCTGAAGATCAGGTTGTCTGCAAAAGAATCCAGTATCTATTCGACATTTGCGTCCCCACTCGGGTTCAGCACAACCGGCTAGACTGATAAAATGATCCATTTGAGCATAAGCGGCACGCAATGTATTTAAATCTGACTTTTCCAACATATCTTGATAAGCGGTGTACCAGGTAAAGTTCGATATGCCTAAAGACTCTATACCTGCACGCTGTGCGGCGACAAACGGAATCGGTGAAATATCACTGATCACCAGTTGCGCCTTAACTCCAAGTAAAAATTGCTGTTCTTGGGTAACTCTTTCTTCAAACAACGACATATCGAGGTTATATTGTTGTCTAAGGCTCTGTATATCTGCTGCAATCGAATCGTGTTGTAACACATAACCGGTATCAGAAAATATACTTCTAAATTCAATACGATGATCATTGCTGATCCATGGCAACATTTCTTTTTGTAATGAATCGATTAAAAACGGTAATGCTTTGCCGCAATTAACGATTAATCGGATAGGTTGATCATGATGTCGCTCTAGTACCGTGCGGATAATTGCGATACTTCGCGTGGCATGTCCATATCCGTAATCTGAAATGTAATAACAGATGGTGATTAAATCTTCATGCAGTTTTGTTCGATCTCTTCCCATGAATGGAATAGCTCCACAATTTGATCGTTCTGCGCATTAAAGCCCGTTTGTACAACGATCACTTCTAGATCCTTCACTGCACGGATACTATGAAGTGCTTTGACTGGAATATGCAGTACGTTCCCTGCTCTTACCCGCATCATGTTACCATTGAGAACAAATTCGCCTTCGCCTTTAACCACTGTCCATACTTCTTCGCGATCCGTATGTGACTGATAGCTCAAGTTCTTGCCTTCTTGTAGACCGATACGCTTCGTTAATACACAGCGTCCGTCTTCATACTTCTGATCATCCAATACAACAACCCAGCCCCATTGACGCTCTTCATACATAGGACCTTGATCGAAATTCACTAATTCTTTCAAACGTGGACTGGATGCTTTGTCAGATACCAGGATACCGTCCGGGCTTACAGCAACAACAACATCTTTCATACCTAGAATCGTAACAGGTACGTTGGTTTCGTTAACCAAATGCGTATTTACACAGTCTTCACTGATAATACCGCGTCCAATTTGTACGCTGCTCATTTCCTCGGTCAATGTATTCCATGTACCCAAGTCTTTCCAGTAACCGGTATATGGAAGAGCAATAATATTTTTAGCTTGCTCGACAACTTCATAGTCAAAACTGATTTTTGGTAAACGATCATACTGTTTAAGGAATTGCTCATATTGAATTGGCAATCCTTTTTCTTCAAGTAAGCTAATCAGATAGCCTAGTTTGAAAGCAAACACACCACAGTTCCAAAGTGCATTTTCTGCAATTAATTGTTCTGCATACTCTTCAGTCGGTTTTTCTTGGAAACGGCTTACTTTGCGAAGACCGGTTTCTGTCGTTTCACCTGACGGAATAATATAACCATATTTAGAAGAAGGATATGTTGGTTCTACACCGATTAGTGCGATATCTGCATCGGATTCTTGTAGTGCCATTTCCATACTTTTTACTGTGTCAAAAAACATATTGTCTACATAAGGATCAACTGGCAAAATCGTAATGACTTCATCCAAGCTGACACCTTCTATGGAATATAGATAGGTTGCTGCAAGTGCTATAGCAGGAAACGTATCTCTTCGTTCTGGCTCAATAATAAGAGGTACATCAGCACCGACTTGACTCCGCATAATCTCGACTTGAGATTGACCGGTTGCGATAAGGCTAGATTCGCTTAATCCACAAGCATCCAATTGATTCCATACACGCTGAACCATTGATACCAGTTCACCTTGTTCATTTTCCAGTACTCTCAAAAATTGTTTTGATCTTGCATCGTTAGACAGAGGCCATAAACGCTTACCTGAACCTCCAGATAAAAGGATAAGTTTCACTCCAATCCCTCCCATTTCTTTTTTTAGTATGTTACGGATGGTTGGTCGTTCAGACTATATTTATCTTGATTCAGAAACCATAGTTGTGGACGGGGACTGTGTCGCCATGGATAACAATAGCTGACGATATTTTTCCAGCGATACATCGCGGCGTAAATATTTTTCCAGATAGTCCCGGCCATTTTGACCGATCGCTTGAATTTCTTCAGCATCCATCTCATACAGACGACGAAGTTGAATTTCAATATCCTCATAATTTTGAGGTTCTGCTACAAGTCCACAAGCGCCTTCTACGATCAGACGATGAGCTTCACTACCTGATTCCAGTACACCCAGTACTGTTTTACCAGCCGCCATAACGCCGTAGATTTTGCTTGGAACAGAGACCCCTTTGATGCCTTTCTGATTCACGACCAGATGAACATCAGCTGCATTAAGCGAATATTTCAAATCCTCTTTCGGTTGGAAAGGGAGAAAACACACTTGACCGGATTCTTCGAGTCCATGTTGTGCTGCATACTCCTGCATCTTTTTCTTTACTGCACCTTCTCCGATAAAAGCAAAGACCAAGTTTTTGCAATCTTTCAGACCCGGTATAATCGTCATTAGATTTTCTAGATCATAATAAAGACCTAGATTACCGGAGTACATTACAACAAATTTATCTTGCCAGCCATGATCGGCGATAAACTTAGCGACTCGTGGATGATGTTTATCCAAAGGAACGATTTCTTCTTCATTCGTCCAATTGTTAATCACTGTATTCTCGATATGCTTGCGTCCACCAAAGCGATTCACCAATGTTTCTTGCATGTCTTTCCCTACGGTGATAATATGATCCGCCATCGAGCAGTTGATATTATCAATCGCACGCGCTACATTAAAAATCCATTGTCGCTTCGTGTAACCGACAGCTTCTGCTTGTTCAGGGTTGAAATCCTGAATATTGTAGATATGTTTGGAACGTTTGAATAATTTACCGATGGTACCGATCAAACCGCCTAGTACTGGTGGTGTAGAGATCGTGTAGATAAAGTCTGTATTTTTTTGCTTCAATAACAAGTAAGTCGCATAGAAGAAGTACGTCGAAATATACTTGATCCGGCTGAACTTACTTTGCTTATCCACCTCAGGAAGACGAATACGGATCACTTTAATATTTTCAAGATGATCGGTAATATAACGTCCTTTTGCTGCGGCTTCGCCTCCATACCCTGGAGGACATTCGGCAATCACTGTAATATCAAAGTCATGTTGTAAGTACAGACACAACTCGGTTAATAATTGTCCCGTTGATGCATAATCGGGATAAAAGTAGTTAATGACAAAAACTATTTTTGGTTTCACATTCATCCCTCTTTTGTCTATAGGACTCATTTGGTTTATTTGATACGGTGTACTTGAGCAATCGGTGTAACTTGATGTTCTGTCGGTACTTCTTCAGCGAAACGATGCTTGTGAAATGCAGCCGGGAACCCGATATGCACTTCATTCGCTGGAATGTCTTTGAAAATCGTACTTCTTGCTCCTGCAACACCTAATTCATGAATCGTAACGCCTGGATAGACAAATACGTCGCTTGCTACCCATGCACCATCTTTAATATGAATAGGCTTTGTAATTAATCCGAACGTTGGATCATTGAGCTTATGACTACCTGTACACAGATAGGAATTCTGGGAAATTACACAATGGCTACCGATGACAATCTCATCAAGACTGTAAAATTCAACATTGTCGCCGATCCAAGAATACTCTCCGATCGTAACTTTCCACGGATACGTGAATTTAGCAGATGGACGAACATGAACACCTAGTCCAAGCTTCGCTCCAAAGCTATTGAGAAGAAATCTTCTCCAGTTATACATATTGTGTAGGGAGAAACGGAATAACGTTCCTTGTACAAACCACCACAGTAGACAATAGAGTCCTGATCTTCCGCGTGAATACTCTTCTTGTGAATATTGATCCAGTCTGATCTTTACCATCTTCATCCCTCCTTCCTGCTTATTTCATTGAGGTGGATTCCGAATAGACGACTTTCTCTTTGGTACCACCGCTGATTGCACGATTCAGTACTTTATCCAATTTGCCAGCCACGACTTTATGAGAACAATCGCTGATCAACCATTGCATCGCACGAGCTGGATATAGACTGTATTGTGCTGGATGACGCAAAATTTCGTTGATTGCTGCTGCTAATTCTTGTGCACTATCATTACCGTAAGTGACAAACATATTTTGGTTAATCAGATTAATATCAGATACACCGGAAGTTAGAACCAACTTACCGTATTTGATATATTCGACCACTTTAGAAGGGAACGAACATTCACTGAACAGAATCTTTTCACGTTGTGTATTTACAAATAAATCCGCTTGTTCCATCAATGCAGCATAATCGTTATCATCCAGAAAACCATGGAATGTGATATTAATACGTGCATTAGACTGACTTGCGATAAACTGTTTTACTTTTTCTTCTAATGGACCATAGCCTGTAATATCTAATTGAATCATGCGCTCAGTGTTCACATGGGGGAGCGCTTCAAGCAGAATTTCGATACCACGGTCGTAATCCAGTCGTCCAGAGTACACCATACGAAATGCTCGATCGGCTGTACCTAGATTCACTTCCTGCACAGGTTTGAGCTTTGCAGGATGAACCGTACCTCCGCGGACAACTGTGTAGTTATCCGTGCGAATTCTTTTCTTGAGTACAGATGTAACAAGTACAGCGCCATCTAACAATTTGTTAGCAAATTTCTCTACCATGACGGTTAGCTTTTTGTAGTACTTATTCGTTTCTGTAACAGCATAAATTCCATCTTCATACTCAACGATAAGAGGTACACGATATAGCATTTTGAACAGCATCGCTGGTAACGCGGTTTCTAAGCGATAATTGTAGAAAATCACAGCACGTGATTCACCTTTATGCGCCCGATTCCAACGAACCAGTTGAAAGAATGTCGTAAATAGTGTCAAAAACAGACTGATAAATTTCGCATCTACGGTTGCCGGATAAATGACTTCACTTCGATGTCCAATCGAATAACGATCTGCGCTGAAAAAACGAAATGTATTCTTTTTGAGTAGCAATGGCGAGATCACCGTAATCTGGTTATCGCCTTCCTCCAACGCATGCAAGATACAGTCAATTTTTTTATTGCCTGCCGTATGCTTCGAGCTATATCCCCTTTTCTGGTGCAATTGCTCGTCCACGTAAGGGGCTACGTAAGCGATTGACTTCGTTTCCATGGAGTTGTTCACCACTCTTTAATTTTTGTTCTGAAGCTTTAACATCGAAAAACATTAACATGACGAACAATGGCTGAAAGATCATGTTTTCCGTTGAAAATACAATGATCAGTGCAATAAAGATCAGTATGCTTTGAAACACACTTCCAATCGCTCGCTGTAATCTTGAATAATAATAAATCAGCATAATCAGTAGTAAAGGTAAGCCAAATTGATAACCAAAGGTTAGTAGTGAGTTCGATGAATCTCCGATCCCATACCTTTCCATCAGTACGCTATTGTTCTGGAAGCCCCAACCGACTAGCGGTTTCTCTATCATCAACTCCAGATTCGACGTGGTATCCAAAGATCGACGATCAAACGATTGATTGCCATCTTGAAACTTATCTGCAATAACACCACTTTGACTTTCAAAATAAATGAGCGGAATTAACAGCAACAACGGAATAATGAGCTGTGTCATTTGCTTGCGTTTACCGCTACGGATCAGATAAGCGAAGTAGATCAATCCGCAGATCATATATCCTGAAGTGGACATCGTTGTAAGTAATGTGCCGGTAACGAGAATCAATTGCCATTTGGGCAGCTTCCGGTTGGTGAACAGCATCAGGAAAATGCCCAAATTCAGAAAGACTTGAAAAGCACCAGGTTCCCAGAAGATCCCCTGATTTCGTGACATATTCCAATTCCCATATACATAAAATGGTGTGATTCGATAAACACCGTTCCACACATCCACTGTTGGGAAAGTGGATCTTACAAATTCAGGGCTAACCACACCCAAAGCGTAAAAAGGTAAACTTAGTAATGCTAATGCAACGATAATCCACTGATAACTTTTACCAGCCTGATGAATATCCAGTCGATTGATAATCATAAAAATCGCTAGAATTTTCAGGATCAATCCACCATAGCCCCCAATATTATCGCGGTACAATAATAGATTAAATAAGATAAAAGCTAAGATGACCATCAAAGTCAAAAAGTGCTTGGGTTCTATTCGCTTCGGAAAGTAAAACACTACTGCTGTTGCGAACAGAATCATAATAAAGAGGGAATAATACAATTTGCCGAATAACACAGAACCCGACGTGATCACTATAAGCACCATCGTGATAAAAATGATGAGCTTATTCTTAACTGTGATATCTATTTTTGGCGACAAAGCCTGTTCATTCAGCATATTATTCTACTCCTTCCAAGTGCTTAATGACTTTAGCCGGTACTCCAGCAGCAATACAATTAGGGGGAATCGAGCTAGCGACAATACTGCCTGCTCCGATTACACTATTGCGACCAATCGTTACTCCTTTGAGTACAATCGCATTCGCACCCACCCATACATTATCTTCAATGATCGTATCGGCTTTACCCACATCTAGCGGATTTTTGTTGAAGCGGCGATTCTCTGGCTTAATCGGATGAAAATCAGTATCACTGATCTGTACGTTTACGCCCAGCATCACTTGATGACCGATACTTACACGCGATACGGCACAAATGCTCGCTCCGCTGATGCCTACATCATCGCCGATCTCAATCACTGCTCCTTCTGCAAGGGTACGAATCACTGTACGATGATTAAGACCTATCGGATTGCTATAATCCGATGAACACAAAATAGCGTTATGTCCGATTCGAATCGAGCTTCCCTTTTCTCGATCCACAATCGGCATTCCTACAGCGATCAAGTTGTTACCAAATTGAATCTGCTGTTCTTTCAGCATTCTCCGGGTGAAGACGGTAGAACACTTTTTAGCTATTTTGCGTTTGAAGCGTATAAAGCTTGTGATCATACCGTTTCCCTAACAAAGAATCGGTTATAGAAATCAAATGTCCGCTTGGTGTTCTTACGCGCATCGAAGTTCTCTTCTGCAAAAGCCAGTGCATTTTGAGAAAGCTTCTCGTACAATGCTTTGTCTGTACCGATCTTAACCATATAATCTTCCATCGCTTTGTGATTACGATCCTCGAACAGGAAGCCTGTTTTGTTATGAAGAATCAGTTCATTCGGTCCACCAATATTGGTAGCAATCGCTGGTTTCTTCATCGAGGCTGCTTCGATAATACTGCGTGAAAAGTGAGGTTCTACAAACGGGCACATCATCACATTACTTGCGGCAATCAATTGCGGTACATCATCACGGAAAGCCAGTGTAATGATCTGATCATTTCCTTTAGCTTCTGCCATAACTTTGTCTTCATACGCATTATTTTTATTAAAGTAAAATCCACCAACGATCAACTTGAAGTTCGGATGATCTTTGCTGATTTTGTTAAATGACTTCACCAGATCCAATACTCCATTGCCTGTTACTACACGACCAATGTACAAAAAGACGATATCGTCATCGTCTATACCGAGTTCCCGACGAACAGGAGTCCCGTTTACATCTGGATTGTAGGTTCCAAAGTCCACGAAGTTGTATACGACTTCTAATTCTTTACCATTACTATCCACCGTCTCGGAATCGAACTGATCGATAGAGATATAACCGTCTACATATTTGTGATTCATACGCTTCAAGATATTTCCGGCAAATGAGTTCAACAGCGGTTCACGTACGTGACAGACCACTTTAGTATCTGGAGATACTTTTTTAACGGCTTTTGCCACTTGGAACAAACATGTGCTGTTCAAATGAACGATATCTGGTTTGTATTTACGAATATATTTTTTAGCTTGAAAATAAGTTGGTAATGCTCCGATCAGATTACGGATAAACAACTTCGGTCTCATGCCAGAAACTGTTGATCCGTGGAAAGGAAACATGCCTTTAGCCACTTCTACAGGTAATCCACCGGATTCCAACAGTTTTACTGCCGGGCCATTGCGAATCGTTAGCACATGTCCGTCAAATTTGGTCTTATCCAGATGACTAATGAGATAAGTCAGACTTTTCGGTGCTCCGCCCATGAATCCTGAATGATGGACATATAGTACTTTTTTCATCAGCTCTTACCTCCTTATGTCTGTGATTAAAATGCTTTGAAACGATCAGCTTGTAGTGACTTCGAGTGACACCGCTACGGCAATTGAATCGTTCTAACGATCGCTGTTAAGATCGGATATTTTGAAATACTGCTTATCGCAGTTGATATCAGAATCTTAAAGGCGAACGCTTCGCTTCTAACGAACGATTCAATTTCCTTCGCTATGGCGCTCTTTAATCACTACGCTGATCTTTCAAAAATGATTTGTAAGCAAGATATAATATCGGTCTGCATTGTGAAGCAAACCCTTTTAATGTAGATTAGTTATTGGTTCTGACTTCACGTTTGCCGGGTCTAAGTTTGTTGAAGATGGCGGTGAAGGGAGAGATTAGTGTTTTGGACATCATGATTCCGGATACGCGGGTTTCTTTGAATAAGAAAGTAAATGCGTAACTCGATACGATAAATGCCACCACTGTTCCCATCGCTGCGCCGACTCCACCGAACATGGGAATCAGAATTAAGTTAATTCCGACTTTGGCAACAGCACCCATGACCTGACTGATCAGTTCAAAGCGATACAATCCTTCGCTAATGATCCATTTATTTAAGGCAGCTCTCATAAAGACGAAAAGACATGCCCATACGTGAATCACCAGAATACTGATGGCGCCTGTGTATTCTTGACCGTATAAGATCGAGATCACCGGTTTAGCCATAAACGTGACGACAATACAGATAGCCAGTGCGAACCAGAACAACATGTTGTACAACTTTTGCAGTTCGGCTTTGTAAATATCAGGGCCTAGTTGCTTGTTTTTGATCATACTCGGAAAGTACGATGCAGCGACTACGGTTGGTATGACGTACCATACTTCAGATAGTCTAGCAGCTACAGCGTATACTCCAACGGCTGTCTCATTGATCATGTAGTTCAGCATAACCTGATCAATTTTGAGATAGATGATCGTGGAGATTCCGGCTACGATCAAAGGCCATGAGCTATTCATCAACCGTTTACCAAGCGGCCAATTAAATGACCATTTGGTGAATTGAATTTTGTTTCCCTGTGTGAATAGTAGGAAAAGAAATCCAAGAATTAACTCTAGTGCATATGAAACTGCGAACCAGATTAATGGTGCGTGCATGACGACAAGCACTATTTTCATAATGGTGGTTAATGCAAAAGCAGCACCTTTGGCATAGACAGCATATTTGGCTTCCACGACTGAATCGAACCACTGGGAAATCACATCCAGCGGTTGAAACAGAAGGTTAGCTGCAATAATGACCATGCTCCACTGTACGACTGGATCTTGTCCAGGCAGTGTAAAAGAAGCAACAACGGTAATTGCAAAAGCAATCAATCCACTAAACAGACGTAATAATGAGACTGTTCCGAGAATTTCCGTTTTATTATCAGGGTCTTGCACCAGTTCTTTGACAATAATATTAGCAAGTCCTAATGGAACAACAGCACCAATAATAGTGACAAAAGCAATCGCGAAATTATATTGTCCAAATTGCTCGGGACCCAGATAACGCGCTATCCAGATACTGATGATCATGTTGATCGCAAGTCGTCCGAACTTGTCCATGATCTGCCAGTTGGTATTGAAAAAGATTTTGCGTTTCTCTGGCGTCATCGAAAATTTCTTTCGCATTTTGGCGATCGGGTTAGCCATGTGGTTATCATCTCACTTCATCATTTTGCAAAAGTCCGTGGCAGTAAGTTACCCCTTAACTGATCTTTTCCTACTCGCTTTATGAAAGGAATCGATTAATATACAGGTACTTCTACTGGTCTTCCAGCATGACGTTTAAGATCTGCGTCCACCATGTTTGCTACCAATTGTTTGAAACCAACTTCCAATTCCCAGCCCAATTCTTGCTTCGCTTTCGTGCAATCACCAAGCAACAAGTCTACTTCTGCTGGACGAACAAATTTCTCATCAATGACTACATAGTCTCTCCAGTTCAGACCCACATGATCAAAAGCAACTTGTACTAGCTCTTCAACCGTGTGCATTTCACCTGTAGAGATAACGAAATCGTCCGGTGTATCTTGTTGAAGCATCAACCACATTGCTTTAACATAGTCTCCTGCAAAGCCCCAGTCACGTTGAGAATCCAAGTTACCTAGACGAAGCTCTTTGGCTAGACCCAATTTGATCTGTGCTACACCGTCAGTAACTTTACGAGTTACGAATTCAAGACCACGACGTGGTGATTCATGATTGAACAAGATACCAGAGCAAGCGAACATGTTGAAGCTTTCACGATAGTTAACTGTGATCCAGTGTCCATATAATTTAGCGACGCCGTAAGGGCTACGCGGATAGAAAGGTGTTGTCTCGATTTGCGGGATAGCTTGTACTTTACCGAACATTTCACTACTGGATGCTTGGTAGAAACGAGCATCTGGCTTAGCAATACGTACTGCTTCTAACATGTTCGTTACAGCAAGTGCAGTCAGTTGACCTGTCGCAATCGGTTGTGGCCAAGAAGCCGCTACGAATGATTGGGCTGCCAAGTTGTATACTTCATCCGGATTAGAAATACGTACCGCTTCGATCAATGAAGCCAAATCCGTCAAATCGCCTGAAATCCATTCGATTTTATCTTGGATATGCGCTACATTTTCATAGTTCGGTGTACTTGTTCTGCGGCGAAGTCCAAATACTTGATATCCTTTTTCTAAAAGCAATTCCGCCAGGTAAGATCCATCTTGTCCAGTAACTCCAGTAATTAGTGCTCTTTTCATAATTAATTCCCTCCACAGTATGTTTTTATTTTTTTAAAATATATTTGAAATGTATGAGTTTAATTTATTGATTTACAGCAACCGTATTACGGAAATCAGCATAGACAGCGCGGATACCTTCTTCTAAAGGAATACTTGCTTTCCAGCCCAATGCGTTAATTTTAGTTGTATCCACCAATTTACGTGGTGTACCATCTGGCACGCTTGAGTTAAATACTAAGTCGCCTTCGTACCCAACAATGTTTTTGATCATCAACGCCAGGTCTTTGATCGCGATATCTTCACCAACACCCACATTCACGATTTGGTTATCTTCGTAGTTGTCCATTAAGAACAAGCACGCATCTGCAAGATCATCCGCATGTAGGAATTCACGTTTTGGTGTTCCTGTGCCCCAAATTTCAACCGTTGGGCTGTTATTTTCTTTGGCTTCATGAATTTTGCGTACCAATGCTGGCAACACATGAGACGATTTAAGATCGAAGTTATCATTCGGACCATACATATTCGTAGGCATTGCTGAGATAAATCGTGAACCGTATTGACGGTTGTAAGATTCACACATTTTGATACCTGCGATTTTGGCAATCGCATAAGGTTCGTTTGTTGGTTCCAACTCGCCTGTTAGAAGATATTCTTCTTTAAGCGGCTGTGGTGCGAACTTCGGATAGATACAAGTTGATCCTAAGAACAACAATTTCTGTACTCCGTTAAAGTGAGCTGCATCGATAACATTTGTCTGAATCAATAAATTGTCGCGAATGAAATCAGCAGGGAAATCGTTGTTAGCCGCAATACCGCCTACTTTTGCTGCGGCTAGGAAGACATAATCAATCTTTTCTTGTTCAAAAAAGCGATACACATCGTCTAGTTTACGCAAGTCCAATTCAGAACTACTGCGATAGATTAAGTTATTATATCCTTGTTTTTGTAGCGCACGTAGGATTGCAGATCCAACCAACCCTTTATGTCCAGCCACATAGATTTTGGCATCTTTATTCATTAATGTGTCACCTCGTCCTTATCTTATGATGTTGTTCTCAAAACGCGTCTTTAGAACCGAAAAGGACTCTAACTGTTTTGAAAAGAATATAAATGTCGAACAGGATTCCTCTTTTCTCAATATATTTCAGGTCTAGATCAACCATTTCTTCAAAGCTTAATTCATTACGTCCGCTTACCTGCCATAATCCGGTACATCCCGGTATAACACTTAGACGCAATTTGTCACGTTTAGTATATTCTTCGACTTCTCTTGGCAATGGAGGACGTGGTCCAACCAGACTCATATCACCGCGAAGTACATTCCACAATTGTGGAAGTTCATCGATACTCGTTTTACGAATAAAGCGTCCGATACGAGTAATACGTGGATCGTCTTTCATTTTGAACATCGCACCCTGGATTTCATTCTTCTCTAATAGTTCTTTCAGACGCTCTTCGGCATCCGATACCATTGATCTGAACTTGTACATCCTAAATGGCTGTTCATCTTTACCGATCCGTGTCTGATAGAAAAATACTTTTCCTTTGGAGTCCTCAACTTTAATCAAAATGCCAAGTACAATGAAGAGCGGTGACAATACAATCAGACCGAGCAATGAGCAAAAGATATCCAACATGCGTTTCATCAGTACATAAAAACGTAATCTAGCTGACGTTTTACCAACATGTCTTGCATAAAATTCGCTATAGTTCGCCCAGGCTTCCGCTTCACTCCCTTGTCTTGGAGTCATTAGCTATCACCTCTTACCACGAGCAACTCTTCTTGCAGTAACTCTCTTTCCAATGTTTCTTTAAGAGAACGCAATAAAGGTGCTTTCAGGTCTTCGTTTCGTAACGCAAATTCGATCGTTGTTTGAATAAAACCTAATTTTTCACCTACATCATAGCGTGTACCCTGGAAATCATAAGCGAATACTTGTTGCAATTCATTTAAGCGTTGAATCGCATCTGTCAGTTGAATCTCTCCACCTGCGCCTACTTCTTGCTCTCCTAGAAATTCAAAGATTTCCGGTGTAAGCACATAACGTCCCATGATCGCTAGATTGGATGGTGCTTGACCTGCTGGCGGTTTTTCTACAAATTGGCGAACTTGATGAAGTCGACCAAATTGTTCCGACGGATCAATAATTCCATATCGATGTGTCTGATCTTCAGCAACGGTTTGTACACCGATAACTGATTTCTCAGTAAGCTCGTATTGTTCAATCAATTGACGTGTACAAGGCGTATCGGATTGTACGATATCATCACCCAATAACACGGCAAATGGTTCGTCTCCAATAAAATTACGTGCACACCATACTGCATGCCCTAATCCTTTTGGCTCTTTCTGCCGAATATAATGTATATCGACTTTAGAAGACTTCTGAACTTCATCCAGCAAATCCAATTTGCCTTTTTCCAACAGAGTCGCTTCTAATTCAAAAGCATTGTCAAAATGATCTTCAATCGCACGTTTACCTTTACCAGTTACGATAATAATGTCTTCAATACCCGAAGCGATAGCTTCCTCAACGATATATTGGATCGTTGGTTTGTCTACGATCGGTAGCATTTCTTTCGGCATAGCTTTGGTTGCTGGCAAAAAGCGTGTGCCTAGCCCCGCCGCGGGAATGATAGCTTTACGAACCTTCTTCATAAAATCACGCCCTATCCTGTTTTTTTTGTTTTTGTGCATCATGCTGGCCAAGTTGCAGGTATGTAAGCATTTCGATCTCAACCTTTTCATAGAAGGTGAGGTCGCTGCTTAGAGCCTATTGTTGCGGTAGGAAGTCTGAAGACAGGAGTTATATTCTCTCCAATGGTTTTTTACTATAACGCACATCTTCAGCATCTTCATATTCAGGCTCTCTTACATTATAAGAATGCGGGCATTTAACCCGTCCTCACCATCATACCCTTGACGATAAACGTCTAAGGCTACTTACATAGCCCACAGCATGACCGAGTATCTCCAGTGATATGGGTGCAGGAGACATTACCCCAAGCTTGACCTATATAGTTGTAAGTCAATTATTGCTCTTCATGATAAGCCGTTGATAATGTTTTGCGACTCGCTTGATTGAGTACCGCTCCTAATACATGAGCACCTACAAATTCAAGACTTGCTGTCGCTTTGACAATATCTTTACGACTGGCTCCACCTGCTTTGATAACCATGACAACACCCTCACATAGCGGCGTCGCTACCTGTGCATCGGTAAATGGTAACAACGGCGGTGTATCGAGAATTACAAGATCGTATTCGGACTTCACTTCTTCCATTAATGCTTCCATCCGTTTTGAACCCAAGATTTCAGAAGGATTCGGAGGTACAGCACCGGAAGTCATTACACTCAGATTCAATGTTCGTGTCGATTGAATTGCTTTGGATAGATCGTCTTTATCAAATAACACATTGGATAACCCGATATTGTTAGAAATGTTAAAAATACGATGCATGGCTGGATTACGTAAGTCTCCATCAATAATGAGTACGCTACGCCCTGTCTCAGCATATGCTATAGCTAGATTAGCAACAGTTGTACTTTTACCTTCGCCCAATGTAGCAGAAGTGACGATAATGCTTTTCACTTTGGCATCCAATCGGGAAAAATCGATATTTGTACGCAGACCTTTATAAGATTCTGCGATCAATGACTTTGGATTCTCTTTGGTAATTAACGGCCATTTAAGTGTGGTTGGCACGTTCTCCACCTCCTGTAAACGGCTTAGCTGGTACTCTTTCTTTTGCCGTCATATCTTCTTCTTTCATTTTGGCAATCACTCCAAGCACAGGCATTCCGAGAACATCGCGGATATCTTCCTCGCTTTTGATGGAATCGTCCATATACTCCAACAAGAAAGCAATAGCGATACCCACAACCACAGACAATACTAATGCAATAAGAACAAATAACATTGGGCTTGTTGTAATCGGTGCTGTAGGAACACTAGGATCTGCTTTGTCCAAAATAATAATGTTATCAAAATTCATTAGTGTTGGAATCTCACGTTGGAACACGGCTGCAATCGCATTTACTTTTTTAGCAGCACCTTCATAAGATGTATCCACTACCGATACAGACATAACTTGTGTTTCATTGACTGCATTCACACTCACCTGATTGATCAACTGAGAAGCGTTAGCATTCAAATCTGGATACTCTTTTACCACTTTGTTCATAATGGCAGGCGTTTTAATAATTTCTTTGTACGTTTTGATTAACTGAATATTAGAGTTGATCGCTCCGATATTAGCAGTTGTACTATCCTCACCTGCTGTTGGACTACTGTTTACAACCAATTTGGCTGTAGCACTGTATTGCGGGCTATTTGTCATATAAGCGTACACGCCAGTTCCGACCGTAATCACCACAATAATCAAAAGTACCAACCATAATCGCTTTTTAATAATATTAAAATATTGTTTAATCTCCACAATCCTACCTCCAATTACGTATAAGTTGAACGGATCTTCAGGCTACGAACCTAGGCGACCGTTCTTTATGTGTATATTGAATGACTTCAACACTCCTCCTATTTTGAAAATATCCCCTGATGACCAATGCCTAACATGACTCCACCCAAGTTGTATCACAATCAGTTACAGTCTGTCATTTATTTATTACAAATTTGTAACATAGTTTGAATAAGAAATAACGGCGTTCACATAATTCCTAGATTACGAGAGATAGCCGTCTATTGTGACTGGGTTGGAATCGCTAGAGTATCACAACTCTGTCCATAAATCTAATTGTGTGTACTGCAATAGTAGGAAACATCTTAGGTGCCGAGGTTAGCAAATGTTGTAACTTCTTCATCAGCCACATGATCCGGATACACCTGATAGGGGTTTGACGGAGTTTGAAAAAAGGTTTGTGTATGAAGTGGTTGTTTAGCTGCCCATTGAGTTGAAATAGCTGTCCATTCACTTTGACTTGTCTCCAACACTTCTTCGTTAACTGATGTCCTTGATTCTATATGAGTCTTTTCTTGAAGCGGACCGTCAATCAATCGAATCAGCATAAATACTTCTTGAGGCGTACCCTCCATATCAATACCTTTAAAACTGATTTTCATCACGCGCCCACCTCTCTTAAAATGATTTTATAATTTCATCGCATAATAGCTAATCTTCTAAATTATTACATTTGTGTAATATGATTTCCAATCCAAAAGTTATTCGTTTTGAATAACTCCTGCGCTCATTATAATGCGTTCTGAAAATTTTGTAAACCTCTTTCAATTGCAAATTTTCTTACATTTTACTTTTTTAGGCAATTTACTTCTCTTGTTTTGTGATAAATCCTTCCAAAGTACCGCCATTATTTATATGTTTTACAAGATCATCTGCACTGGCTGTTAGACCTGATTGTTTGAAAAGTAAGTCTACTAACACAGCAACATTGACTCCATTTTGCGTATTTGTATGCAAAGGACGATATGTTTTACCTTCATAAATGCCATACTGATGGGATATTTCTTTAGGTAATGGAGAAGTTGCTTTCGTAAGCCATTCATTGACATCAAAATCTTTATTGCTTTCTTTTTCCTGTTTGAGCGATGGATCTACGGAAAGTTTATGAAAGAAAGCTTTAACACCATTCCGCTTTTGAATCCACTGATCATTAAGGACGTTCTGGTTTCTCACAGTTATTTCCCTCCTGTTAATCCTGTCTCTTTTTATTCGTTTCGCATAATTATAAAATAGGTTATCTGAAAATCATGTCGAAATCTAGTATAAAAATAAAACTTTATTTATTTAAATTTCGACTTTCTATCCCTTTTGAACTGAGCAGAAAGCAACACTAAATGTCGGATGACTATACCTAAGACTCACTTTATTTGAGCAAAGTATCTAAATTGAGTCTTATTATCTAGTTCCCAATCGAATAATAGGTAACTAATTGGACAATTCAAATTTTAGGTTTATAGCCTATTATCTTCTTTACATGATTATAATTAGGAGTATAAAGTCTAAATAGTTGTCATTATTCCATTTCTTCCACTGTATTACTTATGTTACGATTGAATTGTTCAAAAGGCATAATGGAGCATTACCCCAAAGTAACGTGAATTATTCATAAATGCTAAAAGAGAGGAATAAAGAACTATGGGATTGTTAAAAGAATTTAAAGAGTTTGCGGTACGCGGTAACGTGATCGATCTTGCAGTTGGGGTTATTATCGGAGCGGCTTTTGGTAAGATTGTCACTTCTGTCGTTAATGATATCATCATGCCTCCTGTTGGGAAATTGCTCGGAGGAACTAACTTTTCAGATTTATTCTGGGACTTAGACAAAACGTTCAGTGGTTCTACAGCAACATATGCTTCTCTTGCAGAGGCTCAGCAAGCAGGAGCGGCTGTTATCGCATACGGACAATTCATTAATACGGTTATCGACTTTCTGATCGTTGCTCTATGTGTGTTCCTATTAATCAAAGGAATCAATATGATGAAACGTAAAGAACACGAAAAGCCTGCACCTGAGAAAACTACACGCGAATGTCCATACTGCATGACTGAAATTTCAATCAAAGCCAGTCGTTGCCCGCAGTGTACATCCGAGCTACATAAGGCACATGCGTAAATATGCACAAAAAACCTCTTTCCATCAATACGGAAAGAGGTTTTTTATATAATCAGAATAGATTGCAACCTTGTAATCATTTTTCTGCTCCCTCTGTATCATTATACATATTAGATAGGGCGATTAGAGGTAGGCAACAAGTTGGACAGTATTCCTTTTAAATCCCGATCTTCTGTAAACTTTTTATCACCAGTATCCAGTTCTTTTATACGAATATGCTGAAAAGGAGCAGGCGACTGGGTAGGCATAAAGCGTAAAGAATCTCCTCTGTCTGCGGTCACTTCATATTTCATATCTTTGAACATTTCTTCCAACTGTTCTGTTGTAGGTGCTTTGCCATCTTCGACAAAAACAAGACCTCTTAACGCCTTCACTTCATGGTCATGAATAACATCAAATTTTACAATACATTCCATTGTTTCTCATCCTCTCCGTATATTAGTATTTCTTCTCTGTAAGAACTCTACTATTATAATAGTAGAAAGTCGTTTTTTTTACGTAGCCAAAACAACTTATAATTCAATAATAGAACAAATATGTGCTGTTTGAATATGAACTATTTAACTTTGAAGGGAAGTGTCACCAAATGGTAACAACTGAAATGCTCGATATCTATGATGAACAAGATCAACATTTAGGTACATGTGAACGCTCTGAGGTTCATCGACTAGGACACTGGCATCATACTTTTCATTGCTGGTTAATCCGGGATACTGTTGAAGGAAGACAATTGGTTTTTCAAAAGCGTCATACTGATAAAGATACTTTTCCTGATATGTATGATATTACGGCTGCTGGTCATTTATCTGCGGGTGAGACGTTTATAGATGCTGCACGCGAAATTCAAGAAGAATTAGGACTTCCACTTCGATATGAACAATTAACTCATGTATTGGATATACGTGATGAGACATTTGGAAGTACTCGTCATGGAGCATTTATAGATCGTGAAGTCAGCAGTGTATTCGGTGCATTCAGTCCGTATGAACTTCCTAAGTATCAATTGCAACAAGATGAAGTCTCCGGTATTTTTGAAGCGCCTTTACAAGCCATGATCGAACTTTATCAAGGAAAATGCAATGAAGTGATGGCTTCTGGGGTCTATACGACAGATACCACAGCAACGATTCACAAGCTCACTGTACATCGTGAACAATTTGTTCCTCATGAAGGGCATTATTATATCGATGTTTTCCAGAAGCTGCTCACTCTTTAATCGATATCTTTGTGTACAAAGCTAGGCATATATTTATTTAAAATGTGTTCATATCCTTCTCCATAGCGCTGAATCAGCTCAGCACCCAGGTCATTTTCAAGTTCAAATAGAATAATTTCCTGGGCAAAATGCTGAAGTAACAATTCTACCATCAATGGATGTTCTGTAACGATTGCTTGAGCAGGCAATTCATCGCCTCTCATACCTACAATACACCAACGCCGATCGACCACCAGCCAGAACTTGCGTCCCCCTTGTTGACTCGCAGTTAAAGGCAACATGCCTGAGAATTTCCCATCTTCGTCACCTTCAAAAGACCAAAGTACTCGTACACCCCGTTGTTCTGCTCGCTCTAATCCTTGCCTTGACCATTTGGCTTCTTCCCGCCATATTCCTGCTACAATCTCTTCGCTCGCTTTATCCAGTTCACGATTCAATGTCTCAATCACTTTACGTTCTCCTTCTACAATAAAGAAAGAAGGTTGTTCATGAGTTTCACTAGGCATATGTTGTTCTAAATAAGTTAATGATTCGCCCATCTGACCTGAGATCATCTGAGTAAATTCTTTGATCGGCATCATCGTATAACGAGCAGGTTCGCCTGGTGTCAGTTGGATCACTCCTCGTGATACCAGACGTTGCAGTGTAGCATATACATTCGATCTTGATACACCCAGTCGCTTAGCCACTTCATAACCGGATTGTGTCCCTTGCTGAGTCAGACTTACCATCACTTTGGCTTCCAGTTCAGTAAACCCTAGATGGCGTAAATGGTTAAGCAATTGTTCCATCAGGTGCTTCATCCTTCCCGATTGGTGTTCAGAAGATGTCTATTGATGTATTGCAGATACGATCATCGTGCTTACCGAACAGAATAATGTTGAAATTATAGCTGTTCTGCGCCACAGTTCGGGCACCATTTGGAACCTTTTTGCAAAGAACTTCCGCATACCTGACAACTGAACATATCTGTTCCTAGTTCAGGTTCCATCTCTTCTTCGATCACTGGCGTAGATGTAGCTGTTGCCGCCGCAGGAATAACAGGCTTCTGCACAGGCTCTTGTTGCAACTCTTCTTTTTCCAATTTCACTTTCGGTTCAGGTTGAGCAGGGTAATCTTCTTCATCCGGGTTCTCATCGACACCTAGATTTTCTTTCCATGAACGAACCAGACGATCCAATTCTTCTTGACGTTCATGTTCTTCACGTAGACGATCGGCACGACGTGATTCTTCTTCGTCCACAGTCATGTCTTGTAACTCTTCGTCTTCTTCGTCCAATTCTTGTTCATACTGAGTAGGATAGACGATAGGTGAATTACGTTCATCATCTGGATCATCGCCAAATCCTTGCTCACGTTTAGACGCAACAGGTAACTTTTCCATTTTGCGTCCACAATTTGGACAGAAATTAGCTTCTAACGATACAACGGTTCCGCATTCGCATACCCGTTCGTTTTTCAAAACAGCAATCTTCGTATGCACTTCATCGATTTCTTCCATAAGAAGATCACATGCTTTGCACAAATCAGTCATCTCTTCTTCAGCAAGAGACATATCTCCGGCACGGTACCCTTCGTAAAATACTTGTCCCATCCGCAAATAATGAACCTCAATCTCGCGTTCAATATCTGTCACATGACCGTTTAAGCGGTTAATCTCTACTGCATTCTGTGCACGCTCGGTCGCTTTACCTGCGCCGCTTTTGAGCCGTTGCAACAAATTCATGACTGTTCTCCTCCTCTAATTCACATCATTTCATCATGTTCTCATGGATGAATGATCGTTACCGTTTTCATTGAATTTTTCATATGAATATACTCGGGGTACTACTTCAACTGCTATCTATCCATTATAATAGAAGGATATGTATAGCAGTACCTGGATACGGGTTGCTTCTATCATACCAAATTTCTGCTGTACTTGAAAAAGATAAGCCGGAAAGGAAGATTTATCTGTTGAAAGACACCCTATGGCAAGATTACCCGAGACCTCAAGGTATTCAACCGCATACAACTGTTCCGGCTGCCGAAAGCGCACCTCGTGATACCAGTATAACCCTTATTTCGGATGAAGAGGACGATGCTTCGTTTTTCCGTGCTCTGGAAAGTCAGGGTATTTTACTAAATGCACCGCAAATTGAAGCTGTTCGTCATGGCACAGGTCCACTTTTGGCATTGGCTGGAGCAGGTTGTGGCAAGACGACTGTATTGACTGCACGTGCAGGATATCTACTCTCTGTACGTAACATAGATCCGCGTCAGATTTTATTAGTGACATTTACCACTAAAGCCGCTGCTGAAATGAAATCCAGAATTGCCGCTTTGCCCGGCATCTCCGCCGCCAAAGCACGTGCTGTTGAAGCACGTACGTTTCATTCATTTGGGCTATTGATGCTTAGACGATATGGCAATCTGAAAGAAGAAATCTTCGGTGATGCACGTGCCCAACATGCGGTATTGCAACGTTTACGACGAGAAATTGGTTCGACAAGCACCACTCCACCCGAGACGTTACTAGCTACCTTATCGGCGATGAAGCTAGATGGCGGATCCGCAGAGGATCTACCTAAAGATACGCCTGAAGAGCGAGATCGTTGCGCTTTACTTTGTCGTTATGAAGAATGGAAGCAAGAATATCGCCGCATCGACTTTGATGATATCTTGTTACGTACCGATATATTGTTAAACGATCCACATACGTTAGCGATATTACAGGAACGTTTTCAATATGTGATGGTCGATGAATTTCAAGATAGTAACCGACTGCAATACGGAATGGTTCGTAAAATTGCAGATGCTCATCGCAATCTTATGGTGGTTGGTGATGATGATCAGACGATCTATTCATTTAATGGAGCGAAGCAAGAATACATTTTGAATTTTCCGCAAGAATATCCGGGAACCAAAATTATTGCACTTGATATTAATTATCGGAGTCATCCGCAGATTCTAGGTCTGGGTACACATATTGTGACTCATAATACAGCTCGGCATCACAAAGTATTGAAAGCTGGCGTAGCCGCAGGACAAGCTCCACGTTATCTGCGTCCTGCACATGCCGATGCTGAAGCCGATCAAGTGGTTCAACGATTGTTAGAACAACAAAAGCAAGGGATTCCGCTAGGTGATATTGCTTTACTTCATCGGACGATAAGCGGTACACGAGCAATTGCAGAACGATTGTTGATGGAAGATATTCCATTTATTCAATACGGTGAAGCTCCTGTTTTCTATGATCATGCACTGATTCGTCCGATTATGGATCATTTACGCTTAGCCGTTAAGCCTAGACGGATGGATGCTCTTCCCGGCGTGATAGGCCCACTCTATATCTCTAGAGATGCAGGGATGGATCATATTATGATGAAAGAACAGCAACAATCCAAAAAATATCCTTTAATTCATCTGTATCATTGGGATCGACTCAAATCTTTTCAGCGTCAACAAGTGAAAGATCGGATTGTGTTTCTCAAAAAAATCAAAGAAATGAAGCCACTGTATGCCATTCAAGAAATTCGGCGTGTATTTTATGATAAATTCGCCAGTGCAGACTTTAGTGGGCCAGCGACCCGTCACAAAGATACAATTCGTGAGACACTGGATGAACTTGAAAGTGCTGCTGGCAAATTTGCTACAGTAGAAGAAATGGTTAAGTTCGCCGATGAATTATCTATGAAACGTGAAAAAATGACTGAACTACTCAAGCAAGAATCACCGCAAGGTGTTCATCTGATGACAATTCATCGTGCCAAAGGATTAGAGTTCCCTTGTGTGTATCTGCTGGGTGCTTCGGAAGGTATTTTACCGCATGAAGCGGCTTTGCAAGATTTTGCACCTGAAGATGTGCGGGCTGCGCAAAACATGAAAGGCCCTGATAAAGAAGGGATACTGATGAAAGCCGCACTAGAAGAAGAACGCCGCATTGCTTATGTTGCCGTTACACGTGCCAAACAAGAGCTGTATGTGTCTTCGCCTGCAATGCATCATGGTAAAACAGTTGCGCCGTCACGCTTTTTGATCGAAGCATTTAAATCCTAACTATTCGTAGTCTTTATGCAAATGTAACGCTAGCTCTATAGCCTTATATTTTGTTTCCCTTTTCAACCCATGTACAATAGAAATAGAGGTGAATCGTATGAGTGAATTAGACAAGATTATTTCGCTAGATCTAAACAATCTAGATTTAGCTAAGCTTAAAGAAATCAGTGAACATGCCGATACACTTAAACAATTTGAAGAGTGGAAAAAGCTACCGATTTTGTATGAGCTAGCATTAGAAGAATTGCAGAATAAAATCAAATTAATTCAAGCCGAATGGGAATTAACCGATGGCTTTAGCCCGATCGAACATATTAAGACTCGTCTTAAAGATCCCAAAAGTATGATCGAAAAGCTTGTTCGTAAAGGACTGGATACAACGGTCGAAAATATTTTTGAACATATTCATGATATTGCAGGTATGCGTATCGTGTGTGCTTTTGTGCAAGATATTTATCGTATGTTCAACCATCTTCAACAACGTGAAGATATCAAGATTATCGAAATTAAAGATTATATTGCTAATCCCAAATCCAATGGATATCAAAGTCTTCATGTCATTGTAGCTGTTCCACTGGTCTTAATGGAAGGCAAACGTTGGATCAAAGTCGAGATTCAGTTACGTACACTGGCAATGGACTTCTGGGCAAGTCTTGAACATATTATTTTCTATAAATACGACAAACAAGTCCCTGCACATATTGTAAATGAACTGACAGAAGCTGCCAAAGCCGCAGATGAATTGGATCTTAAAATGCTAAATCTGCGTAAAGAAGTCCTTTCACTAGATGATTCGGTCACTCCTCCACCTCCATATGTACGCAAAGAATCATCAAATTAAGCTATAAATACACACCAAAAAGCATGCGATCTCCATCATAGGATGAGAATCGCATGCTTTTTGGTTCGTTTATGAGGCGACCGCTTCGAATGTAATTCGACTGACTTTCATTGCTCCAGCATCCCACTGATAATGCAAAATGGCTGTTCCGACCGCTTCACCATCTGCTAATTGAGCTGCCACTTCTGCGGTTAATGTATGATCTTCATCCAGACGATAATCAATAATATTGCCGAACTGAGGCAATTCATTTTTATCGGTAGCTTTCAAAGACAACTCGACCGCAGGCTGATCGGTGACAGTAGCTTTGACCGAAGCTGTTCCTGATTGATGCACCACTGAAAAGGAAACATGCGCTTTGGTATACGCTAGTGCATCCTCAACAGTGATTTCAGTCTGCTCTTTGGTCTCAATCACATGGGCTTCGGATATGTATACACCTGTTCCATAGCCTTTAGTCGTGATCACAATCATCTCTGCTTGCCCGTCCCCATTCAAATCTTGTTCATGAATCATCGGTTCATAACCCGGGTTGTTTACTGTCTCCCAGTCATACTGTTGCGCTTGCTCGCCCTGACCTTCATCAATCGCTATGTTGTGATAGACACCGTTCTTCTCTTCACTCGCATACAGACTGATCTTGCCTTCTTGAACCAATGGCGCAACTGACGCTTCAACAGATGGAGTCGACTTCTGAATCGATGCGCTTGGGTTAAACGCACATCCGGTCGCTTCCAACAGTAAAATAGTAGCAAATACCGTCATTTTCCGCCGATGGTTCATAGCTTCCCTCCTTTATTTTTGAATCTGATCTTCATCAAAATATTCTTCAAGCGTAAGATTTTTAGCGGTAACATCTTGTGCTAAATCTTTGCCGATATAACGAATATGCCACGGTTCCCATGTATAACCGGTTAGTGCATCTGCACCTTTTTTGTAACGAATCACGAATCCGTACTCAGCCGCATGTTTGGCTAACCATTTGCCTTCTGCTGTTCCTCCGAAAGACTGCTCCAAGCCATACCCGATACCCGGACCCGATACATCTATGGCTAGTCCTGTCTGATGCTCACTGGTTCCCGGCTTAGCACTCACACGGTCAGTGTATGCTTGTCCTTTGGTCGCTACATTATTATTGTAAATCGTAACCTGACGTTTGTATGAACGGTACCCAGATACCGCTCGTAGATCCAGACCTGCTTTTTTGGAAGCTGCAAATAGTTTTTCTAATGCTCCTGCGGCTTCTTTACGCATATGGCTTTTTTCTAATACGCCGTCATATGAAAAAGCGACTTTCGGTACAACCAAATCAGGCGGAATATATCCGTCAGGCAGCGAACGTTTTTTGTTAACGATGACTGTCATTGATTCAGGATTAGTGATTACCATTTTGCCATTCATCTTTTTGATCGTCGATTGAAGAGAACTATCTTCACGCTGTTGAATCAATGGATCTACAGTGCTGGCTGTATTGCTCGCCGTAGAAGCAGTTCCACTGGTCGAACCTGTTGTCTGCGCAGTCGACGAATCGTTTCCTGCTGTTGTAGCAGCTGTATTGTTGGTCGGAGCTGTCGTTGCCTGTTCTGCACTTGCTCCACAACCTGCTAATAAGACTCCTGATAACAATACACTTGCTGGAATAATCATGTTCCATTGCACACGTAATGGCTTTTTGGTATTCATTATAAATCTCCTTTATTTTGCAAAATGACTCCGCATCATACGTTCTGCCACCTGTTTGCGTACTTCTTGATAACCTATTCCGGCGCCTTGTACCCCTGGTAATAATGCTTGAATATCAGGTATTTGTAATTCTTTATTTTCGACAAATGGAATTATCTTTTTGGCGGTTGCGCCTTCTAATTGCTTATTCCACTTTTTACTCGATTGGTTCAAATACGCTTCAATCTCTGCTAGTCCTTCTCCGGGTTGATGCAGTGTTCCGGCTGTTGCCGCTTCAGCAAGTAAACTGCCTAGATTCGGTTCATCTGAAAAAGGCTGTCCAGCCATCGTACCATCTTCTAGAGCGAATTCACTTTGAGCTTGTTCGGAGACATGTTTGCCCCAGATATGGAAAATATCTTTGGATAACATCTGTGGACTCCAGCCTGCTAATTGCCATGCCAGCAAAGGATTCGCTGACAGACGTTCGATCGACTTTTGGATCACAGCTTGCACTTGCGGACTTTGCAATTCCCACTGACTTTCCACTTGTTGCACAGGTAGATGGGCAGAGGTGGATTGTTCTTTGAGATAAGGTGTATAAAGTAGTAAATCTTCTCCAGTCGAAGACCATTCATGTACATCTTGAAGCACATGTTTGGGCATCAGGTCGACGTCTTTGGTTGTCGCTGAAGGAGATTCCATATTTAACAATAGATACATACTCCATGCCGAAGCACTGAGTGATCCCAACATTTTTTGCTTTTCGTCTTCCGATGGAAGTTCAATATGCAAAGTTACATTTGAATCTTCAGTGGCTTTGGCTGTAGAAGGATAGACCTGAGCCTGAATCTGCCCTGTATGGACTTGCCAGTTGCTTACTGTCCATTCTATATCACTCATTCGTCAGCTCCCCATTCCGCAGATTGAAGAGATACCAATTGCTTCAATTCTTCATCTGACATTTCAGTTAGCCATTGCTCGCCTGTACCGATTACTTGCTCTGCCAGTGTTTTTTTACTTTCAATCAATTCATCAATACGCTCTTCTAGTGTACCCTGACAGATTAACTTATGCACCTGTACATTACGGCGCTGTCCGATTCGGAATACACGGTCTGTCGCCTGGTTCTCTACCGCAGGATTCCACCAACGATCATAGTGAATCACATGATTCGCTCGGGTTAGATTCAGCCCTACGCCACCTGCTTTGAGAGAAAGTACGAATAATGGAGGTCCTTGATCATTTTGAAAAGCATCGATCATTTCGTCACGCAATACTTTGCTGACTCCACCATGTAAAAAGAACGGTTCTTGTCCATAATGCTTACTCAAACGAGCAGTAAGCAGTTCACCCATTTCGACATACTGGGTAAAGACTAACGCAGATTCCCCGCTGTCACGAATCATATCCAGCAGTTCAATCAAGCGCGCCATTTTACCAGAACGTTCTTGTTTGGATGTATCTGGCTTACCGTTACTGGCTACCAGATGAGGATGATCACAAATCTGCTTCAATTTGGTCAATGAAGAGAGCACAATCCCTTTACGTGTAATGCCTCCACTACTGCCCATCCGTCCTAACATTTCAGACACTACGCTTTGATATAGACCGGCTTGTTCGACCGTCATATAACAATACGATTTGAGTTCGATCTTATCCGGTAGATCACGGCGAATATCAGGATCACTTTTCAGACGACGCAACATGAATGGAGCTACTAATTTGCGTAACGTCTGTAAACGACTCTCCATCTCAACACCAGACGCATTATACATCTGACGGAACGATGAAGAAGTGCCCAGATATCCTGGATTCAAGAATTGGAAAATAGACCATAACTCACTCAAGCGATTTTCTACAGGTGTCCCTGTCATTGCAATCCGGTGAGGAGCATTGAGTTTCATTACACTTTGCGCTTGTTTGGTACGGTAATTTTTAATATATTGAGCTTCATCCAAGACAATCGAAGCCCAGTGCACTTCACGTAAATCTTCTCCGTCTCGTCCAGCTAAATGATACGTGGTCAGCACAATATCATGGGAGCGAGCTTCTTGTAGAAATTCTTCTCCACGTGGACGACGACTGCCGTGATGAATATAGAGATTCATTTCAGGTGCAAAACGTTCCAATTCACGTTGCCAGTTCCCGAGTAAAGAGGTCGGGCACACGATAAGACGTGGGCCTGCGGAAGGTTGGTCTAACATACAAGTGATTACCTGTATTGTTTTACCTAGACCCATATCATCAGCAAGACAAGCACCGAATCCTAGATCACGCATAGCCGCAAGCCATTGGAATCCTCGCTCTTGATAAGGACGTAGTGTTCCATGCAGACCTTCAGGTACTTGACGCACAGGAATATCACGCCATGCATTGCCTTCCATCAGACCATTCAACAACGATCCAGTCTCAATTTCAAAAATATGCAGACCATTCCATGAATTTTCATCTTCATCCGCATAGATATGCATCAATTCATTGAACGAAATTTCGCCTTCTTCATGACGGCGAATAAAGCGCAATACCTGACGAATTTCGGTCAGATCGACTTCGATCCAGCCACCATCAAAAGGAATCAAAGGCACGCCGTTTTTAGCGATTTCCGCTAATTCAGCCACAGTTAATGTTTTGCCATCTAGAACAGCTTCCGGTTCAAAGGCAACCATCTGATTCATACCCAGACGGGATGTTTCTTCAGGTCCACGACTGCTATCTTGTGGGGTTTTAAGTTTTAATTTGACTCCGCTACGGCGCTTACCTTCTCTTGTCCAGCGTGAAGGAATCTGTACAGCCACGCCAGATTTGCGCAATCTAGGCACATCTTCTTTGAGAAAAGTATAGACATCCGCAGCTTCCATATATCCACCTTCAGGGCTTGCTACTTCTAGAAAAGAAGCTACAATCGGTGAACGTTCTGCCGCTTGTCCGAGTTGAATTAAAATATGCTGTTGTACATTTTCATACGTACGACCACGTACGACTAACTCTGTATCATCATGCTTCCATAACACACCTACAGGTATCAATATAGCTGCATCGGATTCATCATCTGCCCAGAAAGACATTCGCCATTCTTGAGTGTTCGAGTACATCGCTTGTTCCGCAGGGGTAGCATCTGCTGAAACTGGTGGTTCCAATCGCACCACAAGGCGTAATTCCCCCTTGCGTTCTTCAACACTGTCCATTTCAGGCACAGGTACAGCGGCTCCATTATGTTCACGAATCTGTGCCGCCAGTTCGGCCATATCATCGGCTGTTCCTTGTACTGCTAGATCACCTGTCGCATCAAACATCGAGTTCCACCACAAATGAGCTTGTGGTGAAGTTCCGCGGCGGTAGGCTGCCATATAAGCTCTAAACTTGCCATAACCCGCATCACGGAACATACGCCGAATCTCGGCATCCATCACAGCGACCAAGAACGAATGCAGTACATCTGCACGTGCTTGTGCCGGACGATCCGGTTCTGAAGCAGGGAAAAGCGATAGCGCTGATAATCCGATCATCGGAATAGCATCTGCTAATTTGCCAAACATCTCACGGTCTTCCCCTTGTAAAAGAGGTTTCCATGTTCCATGTAATGTGGCTTGTGCACTGCGGCGACCTGTTCCTGCAATCACTGTGCTATCCGGCAAAATCTTACCTTCTCGCAATAGCTTTTGTGCAAATTGAACAGCTCTATGCCAGTAGCGCATCTCTCCACCCGGTGTAATTCCTTGACGTGCTAACAATGCTCCATCCCAATTTAGTAGCAAATCATAAGCTTGCTCAGGGGATAAAGCGAGTCCTTCCACCATTCTACCTGGCAGGCGTTTGCTTCTTCCTGCGCGACGTGTAGGTACTTCTTTGGCACTTCCACCTGAAGGACCGAACTTCAATTCAGCTAGACGCAATCCAGATTGTGCAAACGGCTTACGACCGATTGGCATCTCTAGACGACGCATGACTTTCATCCAAGCATCGACCTTAGGTTCAGACATTTCACCGGAAAAACAAAAAAATACGTCTCCGATCCATATTCCATATAACGGTTGATCCATCTTTGTCTCCCGTCCATCTCAGTTACGTTTTCATAATAAGTGCTTATCTATACCAGCACGACTAAGTCAAATGAGAAAATGATTTTATCACCAAAATTCTGACAAACAACAATAATCTTTGTCAGAGTAGGTATCTTATCTATTATAAGGGTGGATGCCCAAAAATTCCAGATTTCCTACTAAAAAGACTGAGATTCATTTTAAAAATCTTAAAATGGCAATCGGGAACATGGAATTATCCACTATGAAATCAAGTTCATTCACAAAAGCGGTTATCACTATGGGTGCTTCTGTTGTAGTTAGTCTATCGTTATTCACAGGTTCGCTCGATCTTCCTACAGTACTGGCTGCCCGAAGATAAACCAAAAACATACGGATTACGCTCTCCACAGCGTATCCGTATGTTTCTCTTTTTAGACTTGAAGATATTCGTTTTGGGTACATTTCATCCTCGTTATGTTACATGGTATTGCAGCACAGGCGCTTCCCGCTGACCATCTACGATATCGACGAGTGCTTGAAACAAATTAGGCGGGTACTCTGCAATCCGGTGGCACAGATACAAATACCACTTCTGCCCATAAGTCAGATAAATGCGTACAGGATAACCTTTCTCACGTAGCTTCACGCACAATTCTGGACGAATCCCATACAATAGCTCTAGCTCAACTGAAGCCGCTTCTTTGAATTCATATTGCAGTAAGCGATTGATTAGGGTCTCATCATGCGTGGCAATAGAAATATGACAACCGCGCTGTACAGCTAGCTCGAATAGCTCCTTATACCTTTGATCTAGCTCTGCCGAGCGTGAGAGTGCAATTGTATCTAGCTCCTCAAAGGCTCCTTTAACGATCCTTACACGCGTATCTGTCGCTAGCACATCCAATGCATCGCTTGGTGTCCGATTCAACTGTGCTTGTAATGTGATACCGATCAGCGGATAGATTGCTACTGCTTGGCGATAGACCTCCAAGATCGACTCCGTTTTCGCTGACTCTTCCATGCTAATAAATAGCTCGATCGTATACTTCTGCGATAACTCTCCTAACTCTAGGAGATGACGAAGCGCTAGCTCACGATCTACAAGAAGACCAATATGCGACAGGTCAAACGAGACGCGCCCACTCATTCCCTGCTCACCCATCTCAAGGATTAATCCAGTGAGCTCTTGCTGTGCCTGCTGACAGGCGGCAAGCGATACTGTATTTTCACCGATATATTCCAGCGATACCGCATAATCATAGTCTATTAGCTGATTAGCTACCTCTAACGCCTGTGACCGCTTTTCTCCTGTTACATAACGCGCTGCTGCACGCTGTAGTAGGGTATAGCTAGACGGACTATTCTCTATATATCCTTTAATATCCGGACGACGTGCAATCGCCTTTAGTGCCGCAGATGCTTGTGCAGCCAGTCGCTGCTCATGTTCTATCATTTGATCCATCATTCATCACTCCTCTTCCCTATACACTAACGAAAAGGAAAAGAGAATTATTGTACAAAATTGCTATGTAGCTAATTTTCTATACAAACTTTATACTTTAGGTGCACAAGTCAAACCACAATGAGCTTCACTACATGCACCCGACCCTAGATAACCGAAACTTTATATCTTCGCGGCGTAACTCCAACGACACGGGTAAACATTCGGGTAAAATGGCTCTGATCATAAAATCCGACTTCTGTTGCTACCTCTACAATAGGACGCTGGCGATGTAGCTCTGTTTTGGCATAATTGATACGCAGTAGATTTTGGTAGACGTGTGGTGGTACGTGCTGCCACTGTTTAAACAGTCGAATCAAGTGAAAACGGCTAATAGATGTAACCTGCTCTAGCTCTTCTAGCAGGATCGGACGATGGAAGTTCGCATGTAAATACTCCTGTACAATGCCGACATATTTTCGGTCAGCTAGTGAGGTCATGCTTTGGTGCTCCAGATCGCCGTACTCGCTACCCGTAAGTTGCTGTAACAATCCAATCAATGCTGTTTCAGTTTCAAGTGGGTCATTCCCATTCATTAGTGAGTTCATCGTCTGGTGCATCTGCATGGTACAATCTTGATTTTTTCGTGCGGACAGCAAATAAGGAATATCAATCTGTGCCAATTCCTCCTGCTCCATGCCTTCTAACCATTGAGGATCAATAAAGAGCATATCATAGCTCCATTTCAGTCCTTGCTTCGGATGACAAGCATGTAGCATATGCGGAGGAAAACTAATCATACGACCTGCTTCTACTTCCCAAAGCTTACCATCACACCAAGCATCCGTATGCCCATGATGAATCAAACCGATTGAATATTCCTCATGAAAATGTCGATGATAAGTCAGTTCATCCGCATAGCAACGCTTACCTTCTACAAAGGGAAGCTGGAGATTGCGATAAAAGGATATATCCGCCATGAATTCCTCTCCTTTCATCTGTTCATTTACTTCTAGTATAGAAAAAAGTATGGACACAGGCAATCAAGCCCTGCCGATCTTTACTTGGATATTAATCCATGTTATTCTTCGCTATTGTTGTAGCGCGTCTACGTTGTGATGCGCAGTCCGTAGTGCTAATCGTCTGTAATGTCGACGCGGGGTACATAGATACTGTTACCTAATTCCTGTGGTAGCACATAATCAGATATATCATTGCTGATGATATGCTGTCTATAAATAGGAGTACAGAAAGAGAGGTTGTTATGCGAAAAATACTGGAAGTCATTGCAACAACGCCAGCAGATGCTATCATTGCAGATCAAGCAGGTGCAGATCGAATCGAATGGATAGCGGCTCAACAAGAAGGAGGGCTTACACCCAGCCTCGACGTTATCGAACAAATGACCGAATCGGTCTCTATTCCTGTCAATATGATGGTGCGTCCGCATAGTCATCATTTTGTATATGATGATGCTGATCTAATGCGTATGGTACAAGATATCCGTCATATCTCTCGTACAGATGTAGCAACGATAGTCACTGGTGTACTAACTGCGGATAGGGAGATTGATATTATTGCATTAGAGCGACTACTGGATGCGGCAGATGGTAAGCCTTTTACGTTCCATCGTGCTTTTGACGAATTAGATGATCTAGAGAGAGGGCTGGAGATATTGTCACGCTATCCTCAGATTACGCATATTTTAACTTCAGGGGGGCAACCTTCGGTGATACAAGCTACTATGCAAATGATTACTCTGAATCGCTTAGCTAGACAAACTCATATTCAATTGATTGCTGGAGCAGGGTTAACTTTGCAGAATCTGGCTCCCTTTATCAAAGAGACATGTATTCAAGAAGTTCATTTGGGTAGCGCTATGCGTATCAATAGCGATATTCAGCTTGCTCTTGATCCTACTCGAATCGCCGAAGCACAGCGTATTTTACAATTGAGCATTTAACATAGCAATTCGAGCAGCTCCTACCATGCCTGCATGATTACCTAATTGTGCAGGCATTAATAATACTGGTCTACCGCCCAATTCTTGAATACGTTGAAGAAGTAATTCCCACCACGTTCCACGTGTAACAATTACACCGCCACCGATCACAATCGCCTGTGGATCGAAGATTTGATCCATATTAATAATCGTATTTGCCAGATCATTGATCCATCCGTCCAATATAAATAATGCTTCTGCTGTGCCTTGCTTGGCTTCTCTCATCAAAGTATATGCATTCCAACCGGGTACATACTCATCTGCACGACGATGTAGTGCTGTGCCTGAAATATATTGTTCAACACATCCTTTTTTACCACAATTACAAGGTAAGCCTCCAGGGTGTAGAATCATATGCCCTAATTCACCAGCTCCTCCGTATTGACCGGAGATCACTTCGCCATAGTGAACAAGCGCACCACCTACTCCTGTTCCGATCGTTAGCATGATAGAAGATTGTACCTGAGAAGATGCACCAATCCAGTCTTCTCCTGCGGCGGCAGCATGAGCATCATTGACAATCCATGATGGTAGTCCTGTTGAAGCGGTAACCAATTCAGCCAGTCGCATCCCTTTCCATCCCGGCAAATTATCAGTCGCATCAATTACGATCCCACTTTCACGATCGATTCGACCTGCGGAACCGATACCGATACCATGAACCGAGATAAAGCGTTGTTTCACACTATCATAGACAATACTTTTGAGTTCATTGGCGATATATAAGACTCGTCCTAATATAAATTCAGCACCTTGTTCTGCTTGGGTAGGCAACTCCATACGTTCAATCATCTGTCCCTGCTCATTTACCAAAGCACCTTTAATGCCAGTGCCTCCTATATCTATTCCGATCCAGCATGATTGCATGTATTCATCTCCAATATCATTAGATTTCTATGTAATATAATCATCTAAGACAGTTCACATCTATTTTATAATTTATCAATCTAGTCTAAAAGCTCATTTGGGTAGTTATCATCATTATCGTCTTTTTATTTAAAATCATAAGTAAAAATGAAGATATCTACTTATATCATAACATGGTAAAAGGTCATCTCCTTCACCAATCTCTGTGAAAGAAATGACCTTTTTTTAGACTTTTAGAATCCATTCATTTTGTTCGGTATCCAATACTTGAATTAAAATATCGCCACTTTGTTCATCCATACTCCAGCCTGTTTTCCCTTCAGCCAGATCATCCAATGTGATTGACTCTAGCCCTACAATTTCGGATGGCGTAAATTCAGGTTGACGTAATGTAAAGCGCAATTGATCACGTACAGCTACATATTCTCTATGAGCATAGCGCATCGACAACCGTAATCCATCGGTCTCCCCTTGTACACGAATATCCAGCTTCGAGTGCTTGCCATTTTCATAAGCAAATGTTTCTCCATCATCTTCATATAGACTGTATGCCGCGGTAAATGAATCATCTGCAATCGCACCATAAATATGGAATGTAATCGAATCGTCAGCTTGATCACCGGTATATTGACGTAAAGATCCTTCAACTACAATCGAACTTGCACGGATAAACATCGGTAATACATCCAGCGGAGCATCAACTAATATATGCTTGCCTCCTTGATGACGTTCACCTGTCCAGTAATCATGCCATATGCCTTCTGGTAAATACACTGCACGACAGTACGTATCCGGTCGGTAGATCGGTGCAATTAATACATCGGCACCTACAAGAAATTGATCACATAGATTCGTCACTTGTGGATCGCGTGGATATTCTAGAATCAATGGACGAATAATTGGCATTCCTGTCTGAGACGCTTCATGAAATAGATTGTACAGATGGGGTAACCAGCGATAACGTAGCCCGATATATTCACGCAAAACACCTTCAATCTGCTCACCAAACGACCACGGTTCCTGACGTGTTGTGCCCAGAGAAGAGTGATTCCGACAATACGGGAAAAAGGCTCCCATCTGCGTCCATCTTACCAATAACTGTGCAGACGTATGATGTGCGAATCCGCCAATATCAGGCCCTGCAAAAGGTAATCCGGATAGACCCATATTAAGTACCATTGGAATCGCCATCGCCATATGCTCCCAGAAGCTACGATTATCCCCTGTCCAGATAGCCGCATACCGCTGAATACCTGAATAGCCTGCACGGGTCAAAATAAACGGACGACGACCATTCATATGATCTTTCATACCTTCATATGTCGCTTTGGACATTAATAATCCGTACAAATTATGCAATTCTTCATGTGTCATTGGCTTGCCATTATTTTTGTGAATCACATCCAAGTCCATCGTTTTCAATGTATTAAAAACAGCCGGTTCATTCATATCATTCCAGATGCCTTCTATTCCGAGTGAGGTATAATATTCATGCAATTGACCCCACCACTCCGCTGTTCGATTATCTGTGAAATCAGGAAAAGCGCTGGTACCCGGCCATACATCTCCGAAATAGATATCTCCTTCTAAGTAACGGCAGAAATGATCTTCTTGCACCCCTTCACGATATACGGGATATTTAGGATCTTTTTTCACGCCGGGATCGACGATTGGTACGATACGAATCCCCATGTCCTTCAGTTCAGAGATCATACCTTTCGGATCAGGAAAGCGAATTTTATCAAACGTAAATACCCGATACCCTTCCATATAATGAATATCTAGATAGATCACATCACACGGAATATCTTTCTCACGGAAATCACGTGCTAACTGCATCACTTCACTCTGGTTCATATAACTATAACGGGATTGATGATAACCAAGCGCCCATTTGGGTGGTAAAGAGATACGTCCGGTCATAGCAGTATACCGACGAATTACATCTTTCAATTCCGGTCCATAGATAAAGTAAATATCGTATTCACCTGTAGAACATCCAATCGTATAGGCTACACCATGTGAACGCATATCAAAGTCTGAACGTCCCGGGTTATCCAAGAAAATGCCATATGTGGTCTCGCCTTGCATATGCAGCAATAATGGAATCGATTCATACAACGCTTCGATCTCTGGCATATGTGGAGCATACACATCCGTATTCCACATCGTATACCGTTCTCCACGTTTATCAAGAAAGCTCGACTTTTCCCCTAAGCCATAAAAGTGCGAGCCTTCTTGCATATTGAACAATCCATTTGTTGCTCCACGCGGACTCCAACTGACTGTTTCTTGACGGGCAATCTCTTGACCATTCTTGTCTAACACCGTTAGTGCAAACGTTTGCCTATTGAGCAAAACTTGAATAACCGATGTTGTAAAAACAAGGTTTTCTTCATTTTCTTCAACTTCTGGTTGAGATGTTTCTGTGCGAGGTAATATGGCTATCGTTGTCGATAGATCAGGATATTCTCCTTGAAATACTTTGAAGCGAAATTCGCCATCTGATAAAAAAATAAGCGCCGCATGACTGCGTTCTCCGTAACAAAGGTAAACTCCATTATGTTCTTGCCAGCGAATCATATGTCCAAATGAGTTCCATGTTTCTTGCACGACAGGTAATCCTGCTTTGTCCGGGTGTATCGCTTCGCTAGTATCTTCCATTCTACTTTTCCCCTCCACTTTGGCTTTTGGTGGGACATGATATACCTTGATCATAGATCAGGCTTACGCCTGCTACTCGCTTAGCCTGATCTACGACAAGACCTATTCATGTCAGACTATCTTAATTGTAAATTAACCCATTCTGCTTGCATTTGTTCCAGCATCTCATCTCTAGTCAACTCGCCAGCGATGTATGCTTGAATCGTACTGCCGTAATCTTTGGTTAATCCTGTTGCAAATCGTGGGAATACCCATTGGAGCGTTTTGCCTGCTTCATTGTATTTTACAATATCTGAACCGATAGGACCTAGCTGTTTATCGGTGGTAGGAATACTTTTGAAAGCAGGTATAAATTTAAATTCGTCAGTGATATAGTGTTTTCCTGTATCTGAAGTCACTAACCAATTTAAAAATTCTTTTGCTTCTGCTTTAACCGGTGAATTTTTGTTCACAATCCAGTTGTTAGGCACGCTGACAAATAGACGATCATTTTCTTGCTTATCATTATTAATCGGGATAGGCATAAGTCCAATATTCATATTCGGCTTAATCCCGTCAATCTGTACCTGTGTCCAGTTCCCTTGTTGCATCATTGCGGCTTTACCATTGGCGAACAACGTCACCTGTGTATTGTAATCCGTCGTTAACGGATTATTATTTCCGTATTTCACCATCAGATCAACCAGATTCAACCAGTCTGTAAATTTCTCGTTTCCTGGAATCTGTGCTGTACCTGCATCCAATTGTTGTAGAAATTGTACAGGATCACTTTGATGTGCAAACGGAATATTGGAATTATGATTCCCTAACACCCACCATTCTTGGAATGCATTTGAGAATGGAATATAACCGGCAGCTTTCAGCTTTTCACAGACGGCTTGTAATTCTTCTAATGTGGTAGGTAATTCTTTAATCCCTACTTTATCAAAAATATCTTTGTTATAAATAAATCCATATCCTTCTAAACCGATCGGTTGTCCATAGATATGCCCGTCACGACTAATAGATTCTTTCGCTCCATCGACCAGATCGCTCACCCACGGCTGATCTGACAAATCTTCCATGTATTCAAACCACAGATTCATTTCTTCATATCCACCGTTACTGAAAATATCAGGTTCATCCCCTGAAGCAAATTTGGCTTTAAGCGAAGCCGCATAATCACTACCGCCACCGACAGACTGAATATCCAACTTCACGCCAGGATGCGTTTTTTCATACTCTACTTTTAATTTGGCAAGTGCATCAGAGATTTCTACTTTATATTGATAAATATGAATCGTTTTGGTTCCACCTGCATCTTCTGTATTCTGATTGCCACAACCGGATAATACTGTCGCTAATCCGAATAGCAAAGTCAGTGGTAGTAAAAGTATTTTTTTCATACTTCGATCCTCCTGTTTTGCTGATTTAGATTTTTTCTCTATTTCATTTTGAATATTAATTGTAGTTCAGAGAATCTTCCTATTAACCTTTAACTGATCCTGAAGTGATACCTTCGATAATATAACGCTGCATAAACAGGAAGAAAATAATAATAGGCGTAATACCAAGTACCAACGCAGGTAATGCCATATCCCACTGCTTCGTGTATTGACCGAAGAAGCTATACGTTGCGATAGGAATGGTGCGTAATTCTGGACTCGATAAGATTAGAGAAGGCAAAAGATAATCGTTCCAGATCCATAATGTGTTCAGAATAATAACTGTTACAAACATCGGCTGCATTAATGGACACACAATACGGAAAAACACACCATAACGTGAAGAACCATCTACACGCGCCGCTTGTTCAATTTCAAGAGGAACCGTTTTGACGAATCCGTGGAAAAGAAACACAGATAACGGTGCTCCAAATCCAAGATAACTTACGATCAATCCGTACATGCTATTATTCAAACGATATTTACTTGCCATTTCCATTAGTGGCAACATGATCGATTGAAAAGGAATAACCATCGCAGCAACAAATACGAAAAACAGAATGCGATTAAACAAAGAAGGCTGACGTACCATCTGATAAGCCGCCATTGAACTGATTAAGACGAGCAATAGATTACTAACGATCGTAACGATCAATGAATTTTTAAGTGCTGTAGGAAAATCAATAGCTGTCCATGCTTTGGCATAATTGCTCCATAAATAAGCTTGCGGCAAGCCTGCTGAATTGGACAAAATGTCTGCAAATGACTTAACAGAGTTGACCAATAGAAAATAAAACGGAATCAGGAAGATTAAGCCGACAATCACAACAATAATTTCGAGAATCAGTGTACGGACACCGTATCGTTTTTGAATATCCATTACAGTTCAACCTCCCTGCTTTTCGTCAGACGTACCTGCACACTGGTAATCAGTGCAACAATCACGAAGAAAATAACAGCTTTTGCTGTACCTAAGCCTAGACGATTATTGGTAAAGGCTTCATTATAAATATCCAATGCTACCGATTCAGTCGCTTTGAATGGTCCACCATTGGTTAACGCTAAGTTGAGATCGAACATTTTGAATGCCCATGAGATCGCTAAGAACAAGCAGATCGTAATCGCAGGCATAATTAATGGGAAAATAATATGACGCACTACTTGCCAGCGTGTCGCTCCATCAATCTCAGCCGATTCCAAAACATCTTTGGGTACATTGTTTAACGACGATATGTAAATAACCATCAAGTAACCTGCGGTCTGCCAGACAAACACAATCACGATTCCCCAGAATGAAGTAGCGCGATCACCTAACCATGGAAGATTGAATAACGATAATCCAGTAGCTTCACCGACAGCAGCAAATCCTTTGATAAAAATAAACTGCCAGATGAATCCAAGTAATAATCCACCGATCATATTCGGCATAAAGAAAATCGTACGCATCAGATTACGTGTAAATAAAGGCTTAGTCAAAATATACGCTAAAGCAAAGCCTATAACATTGGTAATAATGATGCCTACTACTGTAAAGCGAACAGTAAACCAAAACGCATTTCGGAAATCAGGATCTTTGGTAACGATATGTGTGTAATTGCTAAATCCAACCCAGTTGATTGTTTTCGAAATCCCATTCCAATCTGTAAATGAGTAGTACAGTCCCAAAATAAAGGGGATAATCACAATCAATGCAAAAAACAAGGTTGCAGGTCCTACAAAAACAATCTGTTGAATCCATTGTGACGCTTTTTTACCGACCATATTCAATGTCCTCCTTCAAGTCCCTTTTATCAGCTGAAACAATCAACATATTGTTATATACCCAAGGTTTGTCAAATTGATGACTGTTTTAGGAATATTCATTTCAAATTATGAGAGCGTATTCATTTTTTTGAATCCAATACATGCATATATGAGTATATCCATATGATTACTTTCATCACTTCTGCTAATAGGTGGTAAATAACTCATCCTGTGTAATTACAGCTTCAAATGGGTATATAGTTAAAGCATTCTGTTTATTGAATGTTAGCTTTACATATAAACTCAAAAAATAAGGAGGGGCTCCTATTGTCCAAACTCAATACGTACAAATGGCTTAATGCAGTAGCTATCGCAGCTGTATTGGTTATGAATTATCTAGCAGCGACATTACCGTTATTTGGTAGAGGTACAGGTGAAATTTCAGACATGTTCGAAATTCTATTAACACCTGCTAGTTATGCATTTTCCATATGGTCTGTAATCTATCTGCTATTAGTCGGCTTTGTAATTTATCAATTCCGCAATTCTTCTGAAAGTAACGAAGGAATCGAAGCAGTCGGAATGTGGTTAGTCATCAATTCATTATGTAATATCATCTGGTTATTCTTCTGGCACTCTTTATTAACTGAGATTGCAACAGTGATTATTATTTTGTTATTATTAACCACCATTGTGTTGTATGTACGCACAAGAAGAATCGTTCGTCCTTCTGTAGCGCAGATTATTCTCGTCAAATTACCTTTCAGTATTTATATGGGTTGGGTATCCGTAGCTACTATTTTGAATATAGGGATCGTCTTACACAAAAATGATTGGTCTGGTTTTGGACTATCACCGACTGTCTGGTCAGTCATTGGACTAATCGTAGGTGCATTGATTGCTCTTGTGATTGGATATCGCTATCGTGATAGTATTTATCCGCTTGTCTTTGTATGGGCGTATAGTGCGATTGCATTCAAACATCAAGACTCCCATGCCACATGGTTAACGGCTATTATTTTAGCAGTTGTGCTGTTTATCTATGCGATCCTTATCTTCTTTGTTCGTAATCGTACAAGGGATTAAGAATGTAATAGATATGTAGTGCGATTGTGTTGCATGATCTTTAATTTGATCAAAAAAAGGCGTTCTCTTTTATAGAGAACGCCTTTTTTAGTTCATCTAATTATTTTTTCAAAGCGATAACTTCGATCTCAACCAAAGCGTCTTTCGGTAGACGAGCTACCTGTACAGCACTACGTGCCGGATATGGTTCTTTGAAAAATTGACCATAAATCTCATTCATTGCTGCGAAATCATTCATATCTTGCAAAAATACAGTCGTTTTGACCACTTGATCTAGACTGCTACCTGCGGCATCTAGAACAGCAGTGACATTTTCAAGAGCTACACGTGCTTGCTCTTGTACACCTTCTGCTAATTCTCCGCTGACAGGATCAAGACCCAATTGACCGGACGCGAAAATAAAAAGCCCTGTATCAATCGCTTGGGAATAAGGTCCAAGTGCTCTAGGAGCACGATCGGTAGAAATCGGTTGTTTGCTCATTGATCATAACCTCTTTTCATCAAAATAGTGTAATCGAATGTATACTCATAGTTTGCAGTATGCCTGAACTCATTTTAAGCGTGTACACTGGAGTTTGGCAATTTTTATCTGTTCAATCATGATGATCCTCTGTATGTTGAGTCACTCGTCGAATTTAAAAGGAATGAGGATTGGGATTTTTCAATACTTTACGTCCTACTGTCAGGGCTAGTAATAACAATAGAATACCTACCGCTGTCTGAAATCCAAATACCTGCACCCATCTAGGCAAAGGCTCAATCCATTCAAAAATCTTACCACCTACCAGTGGCCCGATAAAAGAAGTCAGTCCTGTAATGGCAGAATAGACAGCGATAAACATCGGACGATCATTTTTCGGCGTATCTCCAATAATAAAGTTAAAAGATAATTGGTTGAATCCACCCACTCCTACGCCTAGCAACATATGAATAATTAATAATGCCAGCACCGTCGGAATAATCGCATTTAGACTCCAAGCGATACAAGAAGCCGCAATAAATGGCAATGTCCAATACAGCAATGTTTTGTTGCTAAAGCGTGCATTCATATTGCCCCAGAAATAAAAGCTGATCATCATAAATATGGTCTGCACTACTGTCATCGTCGATGTAATCGAGTAACTCACATGCAGTACTTCTAACATCACATACGAGTATAACGGAACGACCAGTGTCTGCAACAATAACCAGCACGCTAGAAACCATGTTGCTTTCATAAATAGACCATCATATAACGGCTTACGCAACATGGGTACGAACTTGGTCTCTGCTGAACGCTCGAAAGGTGCATCTGGATAGAATAAAAAGATCACCACATTCATAACAACACAGATCCAGACAATAATATATAAAATCAGAAAACCTTGCCCGCCAGGATACTTATCCAGTAGAAATCCTCCGACAAATAACGTGATACTACCGAGCGCATTCAATATTGTATTGCGAATCCCAAAATATCTACCTCGTAATCGTCCGGGCACAATATCCCCGATCAACGAAGCCCATACGACACCAATTACGGCATTCGCTACAAAGGCTGAAATATACAACATAATAAAAGCAGGAACCCAGAGTTCTTTGGCAAAAATAAACGGTACAAGCCCTGTGGCTCCCCATAATACGCGGTGCAGAAATACAGATAAAATCAATACCCATTTCCGCTTATGTAATCGTTGGATAAGAAAAGCAACAATCACCTGTCCGACATTGACCAGTGTGGTTAATGCAATCACAAATCCAATCTCTCCTGCTGTCGCACCAAGATACAGTAAAAAACCGGTTAAAAAAGGTCCTCCTAATAACGTTGCAAATATCGTGGCTGGAATGCCTTCTGCTGTAGCGATTCGTAAATGATTACGATACATCGAATATCGTCGCTTCTGCACATTCAAACGGTTAAGTCCAAGAGCACGTCTTCGTTTGATAAGTATCCTCTCCTTCGTAAATGACAAAAGTAACCTTGACTACGAAAACTTTAGAGTTAGGTTTGTTTACCCTTCCTGAAGATAACCAAACGTTGATTATACTCTTGTTTAGACATGTATCCGTTATCATTTCAGCAATCATGCAACAAACAAATTGATAAATAAATTGAATTTATTTGTTCAATTTGCTTATGCCGATGATAAATGATCGATTTACAGCGTGGGAGATGAAGGCTCATCACGATCCATATGTAACAACGGAAGATAGAGGGCAAACGTGCTCCCTTCATTTTCTGTACTATCCATATGCAGATAACCACCTAACATATTCGCTAGATCACGACTGATCGATAATCCTAGACCTGTACCTCCATAACGACGAGTGATCGAACTATCTGCTTGTTCAAAAGCTTCAAAAATCAATTGATGCTGAGACGGAGGAATCCCAATACCTGTATCTTGTACTGAAAATACAATCCATTCGCTATGATCTTCTGCACAGCGATACAGATAAAGATGCAACGTGACGCTACCTTTTTGTGTAAATTTAAAAGCATTGGCAAGCAAATTACGCAAAATCTGTTGGATACGCTGAGCATCTGATGCCATAGTCGGTGGAATATCATCTTCTTGTTCTGTATAGAAAGCAATCCCTTTTTTACGAGCCATAATCTCAAAATGCATCCGTAATCCTTCCAGCAGTTCACGTAGATTCACTTCTTCATACGTAATATCCAGTTTGCCCGCTTCTACTTTGGACAAATCGAGTACATCATTAATCAATTCGAGAAGATCCAGACCCGATCGATAGATCATTTCACTATAAAGAACCGTTTCTTCTACTGTCCGTTGATCTTCTTTGTCTGCCATCATCTGCGCTAAATTGATAATACTATTAAGCGGAGTGCGCAATTCATGAGACATATTAGCCAAAAATTCAGACTTGTATTGAGAGACCAATAACAATTGCTTGGCTCGTTCTTCTAACACAAATTGAGTCTGTTGCAGTTCTTCGGTCTGTTGATACAATAACTCATTGGCTCGTTCAAGTTGCAACATACGTTGTTGTTCCATATGAAAGTCACGCAAAATCAATACAAATACGCCACTCATTAAAATAGACATCGGCAAAGTAAACGGCATGATCTCGAATACATAGACACGTGTCGGTACAACACCTAATACAGCAATATCAAATGCATTAACCATATTCACGACCAGCACAGTGACAATCCCTTTGATAGACAACTTCACCGCACTATTACGCATCCAAATATTCAGAACAGCACAGACTGCTCCCAAAATGGTCAAATTCAACACACCTACAAAAGCTGCTGTATCAATACTGAAGGTTAATCGAGTTAATCCTATCCCAATACCTACCAACATAATAACAATCGGACGTGAATAGACAGCTGCTGCTACGATTAAAGGCAAAAACCGTAGATCAAAAATAACGTTTTCACTTAACCGAAATCCAAAAAAGCAACTTGCCCAACCCGCAAAAATCAATAAAAAGATTGAACTAATATACTTAATACGGGCTGAAAAGCGTATAAGGGCATATTTATAAATAATATTTGCCACATATGCAATGGTGACCATCATACCCGCATTCATCAGGAAATTCTTTATGAACCCCACATGATCACCTCTAATTTTAATGTAAAATAAAGTAAATTTATTATAGTATATTCCAATTAAATTTGCAGTATATACCACATCTTTTTTGCTTTTTGGTAACGTTTATAAATTCTGTTATGATGTCTGTATATGAACTTCAAGGAGGTTTGAATTGGTTATGAAATTTCGCGTATCGGCGGTACAATATCGCCTTCAAACGATAGCGTCTTTCGAAGACTTTGCAGCTCAAGTTACTCATTATGTGAAGACGGCTCAAGAATTTGAAGTCGATTTTATTCTGTTTCCCGAATTTTTCACCACTCAATTGTTATCCATAGGTGATGTGCACGGCAAAGCTTTAGGTATCGAGAAATTGCCCGAGTTTACCGACTCTTATATACATTTGTTTCAACAATTAGCTCAAGAAACAGGAATGCATATTATCGGTGGTACCCATGTGATCGAAAAAGAAGGAAAATTATATAACACTGCTCATTTATTTTATCCAGATGGACGGGTAGCTGTACAGCCCAAACTTCATATTACACCAACAGAAGTGACCGAATGGAATATGTCACCCGGTGAAGGCTTAACCGTATTTGAGACCGATAAAGGTACAATTGCTTTATTAACTTGTTACGATATTGAATTTCCTGAAATTGTACGTATGGCAAAAGCTAAAGGTGCAGATGTCATCTTCTGTCCATCCTGTACTGATGATCGTCATGGATTCCATCGTGTTCGCTATACCAGTCATGCTCGTGCTGTCGAGAATCAAATCTATGTAGTCACTACAGGAACAGTCGGTTCTTTACCAACGGTAGACTTTATGCGTGGTAACTTTGGACAAGCGGCTGTTATTACGCCTAACGATGTTCCTTTTCCACCACGAGGTATTCTAGTCGAAGGCGAGATTAATGATGATATGATCGTGACTGCCGATCTGGATCTAGAACTATTATATCAAGTCCGTGAAAAAGGTTCTGTTACCACATGGCGTGATCGCCGTACCGATCTCTACACCGATTGGTCTTAAGTCATGAGCACTTTCGAAAGTACTCTTCCATCATATTATAAATCTTGTTATGTATTCCATAACCAAATGCCATATCCTGCTATTGTGCGTTCTTATACCGAAAAAGATTTTGCAGACTTGATCGAAATTCAACGTGCGGCGTTCCCTCCACCCTATCCTTCGGAGTTGTGGTGGAATGCCGAGCAACTGCATGAACATATTTCTCACTTTCCGCAAGGAGCTCTTTGTATCGAAATCGATGGTGTGCTAGCAGGTTCGATGACTTCATTATTGATTCATTTCGATCCTGCACATCCTCAGCATACATGGGAAGAAGTCACAGATAACGGGTATATTCGCAATCATCAACCGTCAGGAGATACACTGTATGTCGCTGATCTATGTGTACATCCTCATTATCGGCAATGGGGCTTGGGTAAATTAATGATGCAGTCGATGTATGAAGTGGTCACAGCGATGGGATTGACCCGATTGCTTGGTGCAGGTCGTATGCCCGGTTACCACAAAGTCGCTCAAGACTACACGCCACAACAATATGTCGAAGCGATTACACAGGGTACACAATACGATCCGGTGATTTCTTTTCTACTGCGATGCGGACGAACACCACTGACGATTATTGAAAATTATTTAGATGATGAAGAATCACTCCATTATGCTGTTCTGATGGAATGGCAAAATCCGCTTCTTATTAAACGTAACTTGAAAGGATGACCTTATCAATGGAATTTGTACGTATCAATCATATCGAAGATCCGTTATTTGCAGATATGCACGGCTTAATGGGACGAATTTTCCCCGCAGAGGAAGTACTATCATTTGACCTGTGGAAAGAACCGTTAGAAGATCCGGGTATCCGCGTGTTTGTAGCTGTACATGAAGGCAAAGTCGTAGGTGCAACAGAATATCGTTATTACGAAGATGATAATGTAGCAATGACTGACTTTACAATTATCGGTGAACCCGGACTTGGGATCGGCGCTTTTCTAGCCCAACAACGCCAGCTCGATCTACAACAAGTCGCTAGTAAAGCAGGCAAAGAACTATTCGGTATGTTCGCTGAAATCTACGATCCCTATCGTATCGAACATCATGAGTTTGGTGGCATCAAACCCATGGACCCATTTGTACGCCGCGAAGTTCTGTCTCATCTAGGCTATCGCAAATTAGACTTCCCTTATATTCACCCTTCATGGAACAATGACGGTGAAGCCGTATCCGAACTCGATTTCTGCTTTTTAGCCTACGATCCTGCAACTCAATCTCTACCCGGATCACTGATTGAAAAGTTCCTACGTCGTTACTACGCCGTCCTAGCTCAAAAACCAGAAGCATGGGAACAAATGGTCACCCAAGTCGGCCAACGCTCCCAAGTCTCTCTACTCCCACTCTAAAATAAAAAAAATCATACCAAAAAGCTGATGCCAGCGAGAAACACTTCCCTAGCATCAGCCTTTTTACATCCCCATTTATAATCATATGTATTTGATATATTCAATATATTTAAAATCCACACATTTTTTTCAATAAACTGTAAACTATTCCATCATTTCACCCGTATATAAATATATAAAACAAACAAATTTCTTTAACACCAAAATCTTAAAATCCCTATAAACCAATCATACTCTCTTAACTTTCTTTCTCTACCCTGCCCACACCCGCGGCGGAGCCGCAAGAAAAATCATTATTCCATGCCTGAGCACGTAGTAAGCGGAGAAAAGGGGAATCTTCTGAAAGTCGCCTTTGAACGGTGATCCCTACCGCATAGCAGTTATTCAAGTGATCATTGTTCACCAGCGACGCCAAGAAGATCCCCTTCTCGCAGCGCCTCTCCACGAGTCCAAGCATCCCATTATTTTTCGCATTACAAATGAATAAGGCGATTGTGATATCCCCGATTAAGGATATTACAATCGCCCTTTATGTTATGTGCCATCTATGTCGTTGTTAGTCACATGCAAGACTAATTTTACGATACTTTGACCATTCTGGCAAGTCTAAATTTAAACTCTATTTCAATATATCTTATAACAACGTGTTATTTGCACTATTTTCATAGTGACGCTTACTCCACGTATTGTACTCTTCTTCTGCTGCTTCTTTGCTATGTCCATAACGCTCTTGCAGTTTTCCGATAAACTTCTCTTTCTCGCCGTTGATCACATCAAGATCATCATCAGTTAGTTTACCCCACTGCTTTTTCGCTTCACCTTTAAATTGCGTCCATTTACCTTTGATAATATCATCATTCATTGTTATTCGCTCCTTTATCATTTTGGGTTGGATCAACACTGACAGATATGATGCTGTCTATCAGATGCTGATACTGACTTATTTGATTCAAAGCACATCCATATGAAAATTATGGTACAATAAAATAAATAGATAGCCTACCTAAATAAAAGAATAATATTCACTTGCTTGTTGAGCCTATAGCGTTTATTATCCATACTCAAGGCATACAACCTTTTCAAGGATTGATATATAAGCTATCTTACATTTTATTTAACCTGACATTTTACTTCTGAATCGGTAGGGTAGTATAAGGAGGTAGCGGTTAAATGATAGTACAGAGTATAGAATTTATTATAGGCGATTAGGTGGTATAACGAAGTTATGAGAAATATTTGGACTATTTATAAAAGTGATTGGAAAAACATTTTTGGTGTCTCTACAGGTATTCTACTGGTCATTGCGATCATGTTATTACCTTCTGTATATGCGTGGTTTAACCTCAAAGCGATGTGGGATCCGTACAGCAATACATCAGGCATCAAAATTGCGATCACTTCTCAAGATAAAGGCACCAAGATTGAAGGGAAAGAGATCAATGTCGGAGATCAAGTACTGCAAAATTTAAAAAAGAACACAACACTCGGCTGGACATTTGTGGATGAACAGACAGCCAAACATGGGGTGGATACAGGAGAGTATTATGCTAGCCTGTTAATCCCATCCGACTTTTCTGACAAAATCGCAAGTATCTTAACCGATGATCCTGTCAAACCCAAAATCATTTATACGGTGAATGAAAAAATTAGTGCAGTTGCTCCTAAGATTACAGATAAAGGTGCCTCTACAATCACTCAACAGATCAGCGACGAATTTATAGCGACTGCAAGTGAAGCCGTACTTACCAAAATGCAAGATGCAGGCATCAAATTAGAAGAAGAATTGCCCACTATTCGTAATATTGAAAATAAAATTTTGACATTAGAAGCTCGATTACCAGAGATTGATGAATTTGCAGATAAAGCGTTAGAACTTGAGAAAAAGCTTCCTCAGATCGATGCTCAAGCTCAAAAAATAGTTGCTTTGCAAAAACGCATTCCTGAAATCGAAGCCGCTGGCGATATGATTCTCAAAGTAGAAGATAATCTTCCGAAGATCAAAGAAGCAGGCAACCAGATTCTTTTACTACAAAAGCGTCTGCCTGAAATTCAAGCGGCCGCAGATAAAGTCAGTGAACTGGACAAAAACTTTTACAAAGTGGAAGATGCGCTGAATCAAGCGATTGATGATGCTGACAAATTATCCGGCATTATCACAGCCGCTCAAGAAGCATTACCTAAAGTTAAAGAAATCACCGATATCAGTGCTGATTTTACCAATCGAGTGAATACATTTTTAGATGAAAACGATGGTGCTTTTGATTCAGTAGCACCTATTGTTCGTCAAAACCTAGTCCTTTTACAACAAACAGCGGATGCAACCACTCAACTGGTAGATGCGATTCAAGGAGCCGATATTGATCCACAAGCAGCATTGGATGCTCTGTCGTTTCTCGATACACGATTATCTCGTGCTATCGGTATTATAGAACGTACAACTGATCTATTAACTCGCTTAAATAATGTACTACCTAACCATCCACTCGATAATCCGATTAGTCGTCTGAATACCGTGCATGACAAATTTGAACGTCAATTGGATCTGGTACGCAGTATTCATCAAGCGATAACCAATGGACAACAACCGGCTGAAGATATTTTGAACAATCTTCGTCAATTGTCTACTGATGCAAGTGATGCTTTAGGAGATCTTATTTCAAGATACGATTCAGAGATTGTACCTAATATTAATCAAGGATTAGATAATCTCAAAACCGTCGCCAAAGACGCAGCCAGTGTTCTACAAACGGCTCAACAGAAGCTTCCTGATGTCGAAGCTGTACTAAACGATGCTCAAAGTGGTGTGGCTTTCGGTCAAGAAGAGTTAAAGCAATTGCAGACCGATCTACCGAATATTGAGAAAAAATTACATGATGCCGATCAACTACTACAAAGCAAAATGGTCGAGTTTACCAAGCTGATCAACAATGCTGCTGATTTTGTAAATAATGATCTGCCTGGCATAGAGACTAAAATTCATGATGCTGCTGACTTTGTACGCAATGATCTACCCAAAGCAGAGAAAGAATTAGATAAAATTACTGATTTGATTCAAAATAAACTGCCTGAAGCTGAAAATGCGGTGCACAAAGTAGGCGACTTTATCCGTAATGATCTGCCTGGACTTGAAAAATCAGTGCACAGTGCAGCCAATAAAGTTCGTTTGCTCAAAAATAGTGATAGTGAGCTGTCCCAGATTATCAAATGGCTTAAAGGGGATATTCAACAAGAAAGTGACTTTTTATCTAGCCCTGTTGAATTAGAAGCTAATCGCACATATCCTATCCCTAACTATGGATCAGCCATGTCTCCTTTCTATACCACACTCTCGATCTGGGTAGGGGCAATGTTGTTAGTCTCCATGTTCAAAGTGGAAGTAGAGGATATTGAGAAAAGGTATCGTCCATACCAGATTTACTTTGGTCGAATGTTCACCTTTATGACGATTGGTATGGTACAAGCGCTGATTATTTCACTCGGTGATATCTTTATTTTAGGTGCCTATGTCGTCGATAAAGTCTGGTTTGTCGGATTAAGTGTGTTAATCAGTATGGTATTTGTCACGTTAACGTACACCCTTGTATCGGTATTCGGTAATATTGGTAAAGGGCTTGCGATTATACTGCTTGTACTGCAATTTTCAAGTTCAGGCGGTACATTCCCTGTCAGTATGACCGGTACCTTTTTCCAAGCCTTACATCCGTGGTTCCCATTTACGTATGCGGTTGAAGTGCTACGTGAAGCTGTCGGAGGTATGCTGATGGAGACGGTCTATCGAGATGTCATGTATCTAGTTGGATTTATGATATTGTTTATGCTCTTTGCAGTCATATTCAAAAAACCACTTGGACCGTTAACCGAGAAAATGGCAGAAAAAGCGAAAAAGACAAAACTAATTCCTTAAGCGCTTGGCACTATAAGCGCGACTTCTTCTACTTCAATCAAACCTGATTTTTGCACAGCAAAATATCTTACATCCAGCGCTTGGCACCATAAGCGCGACTTCCTACACTCAACCAAAAAAGAGCTAATCTTTTAAGAGATTAGCTCTTTTTTCTTGCGATAATTATCAATAAAAATGGAAGCAAATTGAGGGTCCCACTGTGTTCCCCGTCCTTCTTCCAAAATCATAATCGCTTTTTCAGAAGGCATTCCTTTACGGTAAGGACGATTTGAAGTCATCGCATCATACGCATCAGCTACAGCGATAATTCGACCGAACAATGGAATATCATTTCCTTGTAGTCCGTCAGGATACCCTTTACCATCATAACGTTCATGATGAGAACGTACACCCGGAAGATAAGGTTGCATCGCATCTTTAGGCTCAACCTGTTTTAGAATACTTTCACCCAGTGCAGGATGCTTTTTGATCTGATCGAATTCTTCATCCGTCAGCTTGCCATCTTTTAATAATACAGAATCGGTAATACCGATCTTTCCAATATCATGAAGCAATGCTGTTTTACGTAAGCGATCCAATTCATAAGCGCCAAGCCCAGCATTTTCACCAATAATGACGGCATATTCAGCGACTCGTAACGAATGCCCAGCTGTATAGGGATCACGCGCATCCAGCGCCGCCGCCAGTGTAGCAAAGTAACTATCTTGTAATTGAGCATTACGTTGATCCCGTAATTGCAATCCTTTGATCATATGATTAAAGCCTGAGATCAACAATGAGAAGTCATCTGAATAATAATCTTCCGCTTCTCCGTTAAAATCACCATTTTTGACATGTGCCATTTCACTGTATAGATTGCTGATCGGATGTTCTACATCTCGTGCTAATAATTGCGCGCCCACTATACTAAAAGCAATACTAACCACAATCACAGCTCCTGCCCAGCTCCAATATTCACTGGTCTGCACACCGGTTATTTCTTGCAAACGAATCTGTGCAGCTAAGCTAAATAACACCAATGGAAACACGCCGATCAAAAAAATACTGAGTTGAAATTTACGACGAACCGATACATGCACTTGTCCTAACAACCAAATTTCTTTGTCATAGAGACGATGCAGACGTTCTTTCATGACGATTAACATCGGACGAATAGCTGTTGCTGTGAGAAAAAATTCAATAAAAGCATGCATACTTGCCACCATTAATGCACCTGCGCCACCAATCCACAAATAATAGGTGGGTAACGTAATCCAACCTTTTCCCATACAGATCAGCATCAATATCAATGCAGGTACCGTTAATCCTAAGAAATGCGGCAACATGATACGATATACCGATAATTTAGGGAATTTATGTAGCTGGACATAGGCACGCTCTAGCATTTCTTCAGAAGGCAGATCGATCGCACATACTTCACGAATCGGACGAATATGATGCCAGAATACAAGACTTTCAATACTTAACATGATTAGAAACGAAAACATCATAATGCCGACCATTCTTATATTTTGCAAGAGTGGTGCATCAACCGTTGTTAAAACAAATAATCCACCAACGACAGCGACTGCAATCACCGATCCGATTATATAATTCAATAAAATTTGCTTGAGGAATGCTCGATATGACTTCAAAGTAGTCTCCTCTTTTCTTAAATACAGTACTTGTTAGCATGATCATTTTTTCTTATCTTTATTTATTTCGGTTCTTACACTTTAAAAGTTGATGTTTTTAGAAAGATGATTTCGTTTATATATAAAAGCTTAATATATAACTATAGATATACTTTATGATAAAAAGGGGCTTGCCTATGCATACAACAGAAATGACCAGTAATTTGATCTTACTTCTTGGAAGCCTTCTACTGATTGGTGTGCTTTCGACCAAATTCTCTTCTCGCTTCGGGATGCCAGCGTTAGTCTTTTTTATACTGGCGGGAATGGGACTCGGGCGTTTCATTTATTATGATAATGCTTTTATCACCCAATGGTTTGGTGTATTAGCACTCGTTATTATTTTGTTTGAAGGTGGGATGCAGACACGGATGGAGATGGTAAAGCCTGTTATTCGTCCCGCCTTATCTTTGGCAACGATCGGTGTGTTATTAACTACATTTATTATCGGTTATTTTGCTCATTTAATTCTGGGTGTTAGTCTGATAGAAGGATTATTATTCGGGGCGATTGTAGGTTCAACCGATGCGGCCGCTGTATTCTCTGTACTGGGTAGCAAAAATGTCAGCAAAAAACTCACTTCTACTCTTGAAGCCGAATCCGGTAGTAACGATCCTATGGCGGTCTTTTTAACGATTATGTTTATCGAATTGATTCAAGATCCTTCGATCAGTATCTGGAGCAAAATTCTTTCTTTTTTCTGGGAAATGGGTTTTGGACTCATACTCGGTATTATTTGCGGTAAGCTCGCTGTGATGCTGATTAACAAAATCAATTTCGAGACAGCCAGTCTTTATCCGGTACTTGCTATTTCAGCTGCTCTATTTACATATGGTGTGAGTTCACTAACTCATGCCAGCGGTTTTCTTGGCGTATACGTGATGGCACTGGTAATGGGTAATTCAGATCTCACCTATCGACGTTCGATTTTACAATTCAATCAAGGTTTCGGCTGGATTATGCAGATATTGATGTTTGTTTTACTTGGATTACTTGTTTTCCCTTCTCAATTACCTGCTGTCGCCTGGCAAGGAATCATCTTATCTGTGCTACTCATTCTCGTAGCCAGACCCGTTGGTGTATTTTTGAGTCTTTTGGTCAGCAAGTTCTCATTTCGGGAAAAAACGTTATTGTCTTGGGCAGGACTTCGTGGAGCAGTACCGATTGTACTCGCCACCTATCCGCTCTTAGCAGGCGTTCCTAACGGACATTTATTTTTTAATGTTGTTTTCTTTATCGTGTTATCTTCTGCACTGATTCAAGGAACAACCATTTCACCCCTTGCTGAAAAGTTAGGCTTAACCGAGAATGTACCGGATCAACAACCTTCGATTATTGAACTTGTAGCGACCGGTCGTACCACATCAGAGATCAGTCATCTGACTCTCGATAAGCGTAGCTGTATGATCAATCGAGAAATTCAAGATATTCATTTACCGGAAAGTGTATTGATTACTGCACTGATTCGCAATGAAGAAATACTGACACCGCGCGGTAATACAGTATTGATGGCTGGCGATAAAGTCTATCTATTAGGACCCAAAGCCAAGCGCGAACATATTCGCAAATTATTTACAGGCGAGATAGATCCTACTTCTCCACCGCTAATCTAACAGGTGAGCTTATGTCTTAGTCTTAATCTATATACGCAAAACAAGCGCTCTTCCGATAAAGGGAGGGCGCTTGCTATGGGTGTACATCTATTCTTAAATATTGTAAAGAACGGACTTGCTTAACCTTGAATTTCAGCAGCAAGCACAATAGGTCCTCGTGGTTGATCGCCCTGTTTGTCCGGTTCAAGTGTAATCGCAATGGTGTCATAATCTTCGGGTTGGAATGTATAATACATCGCTCCTGTTCCGTCTTGAGTAAGGAACGTTCCTGCACTTTGTTTCACATCACCTTTGATCAGCCAGACTTGAAAAGCTTCTTTACCTTTTAACTTCGGCAAATTATCGGCTTGAACGAGTAAATGTGTTCCTTTATCATCAATCACGATCGTAGCCAAACCTTGAGCTACAATATCAGCTGTAGCTGGATTCAGCTTAACGGCTTTATCTACTTTAAGACCTTGTGTAGGCATAGAAACAGTTGCTAATTTGCCTTGTAAACTGTTCACTTGTGTACTCGAAATCGCTAATTGCTGTTGTAGACTATCAATTTCCCCTCGCAAATTAGAAGCGTACACACCTATAATCACAGCGGCAGCAGCAACCAATGTTGTAGCAACACGCCAGAATCTATTTTTACCTTTATGTTGAACCCAAGCTTTGTCTTCTTGAGTGCTGTATACTACTGATGGCTTCACAGTCTGATCATCCGATGATTTTTCCACTACGATAGGAGTGGTTCCCCGATCATCTGATATCGTTTGTTCTGTATGGCTAGGTGTAAGTATATGACTCAACACACGATTTTTCATACCTTTTGGTGGCGCAACGTCTTCAACGGCGAATGGCAAAGTATCCATCACCTCCCGAAGTTCTTCAACCGCCAGACGGCATTGTTCGTCTTCTTGCAGATACGCTTCAAAGCGTTGCTGTTCTTCTTGGTTCAGACCACCCAGTACATACATTTCAATCATATCGTGCATATCACTTTTCTTATATTGATTATCATTATTCATAAATAGTTTTCCCCCCTCACCGCTCCAGCAAGCTTCTTATGAAGCTGCCTTATGGCAAGTCTTACTCTGCTCTTGACTGTCCCTAACGGAATACTGTATCGCTCGGAGACTTCATGCTGAGTCAATCCTTGAAAATATATAGATTCAATAACTTGCTTCTGATCTTCTCTAAGTTCATTCATCGCTTCTTTAATACGCTGCCGCTCCCAGTTCAGCGTAACTTGTTCTTCCGTGTTCGCCTTCAGATCAGGGATACCGCGAAGCGTTTCATCTTTGGTAGGGTCAACAGGCGCCCGTGATGATTTACGACGCAGCATATCTACAGCAATATTGCGCGTAATCGTGAACATCCATGTAGACAGCTTCCCCTGACTTTGGTCATATCGTTCTGCATGATTCCACACACGCAGAAATAATTCCTGTACAACTTCTTCTGCTGCCATCGTATCTTGTACGATCCGATAGGCGAACGAATACACTGCCCGTTCATAACGGTCATATACGCATTCAAGTGCTTCGGCGTCTTTTTGAGAAATCCGTCGCATAAGTTCTCTGTCTTCTGCTATATCGTTCATCCAAGGGCTCCTTTCCCGTTCCCTTATATTATAACCTTCGCAAGAAATTTTGCTACGGATGACTTTTCAAAAAATATTATTTTGTCATTCTCGAATTTACAATTTAAGTTTATTTTGGAAATCTTGATTCAATTCTAAGTCAATGGCTTATTAAGTAGAGTAGACAGTTTAATTGCTATACTTCTGAGAATTGCGTCACAAAGGGGTTACAAATCAGTTAAATCTTTTTCATGTTTACGCAGAAATATGATCCACTGCTCCAAAGTAAGCGTATCCTTTTACGTAATACCTGTTCTTAATTGAACAGTATGCAATTGATCCTACATTATTTTAAGGAGAGTGGAAACATGTACAAATCTGTTCTATCTAAGGTCATCATGCTGCTTATGGCAGTAGTCTTGATCTTACCAACAACCGTTGGAGCTGCCGCTGCAACATCTAAGGGCGCTGGTGCTGATCTTCGTTCAACATTGGGACAAATTCTTGGTGAACATGCTTTACTCGCAGTGATTGCAATGCAAAAAGGTATTGATGGCAAAGCTGATTTTGATCAAGCTGCCGCTGCTTTGAATGCAAATACAGATGATTTGAGTGCTGCTGTCGCTTCTGTTTATGGTAATGAAGCTGGCGCTGCTTTCAAAACAATCTGGGCTTCTCATATTGGTTATTTCGTGGATTATGTGAAAGCAACAGCTGCTAATGACACTGCTGCCAAACAAAAAGCGAAAGACGAATTAGAAGAATATAAAGTAACACAAGCCAAGTTCTTTGCAGATGCAAATCCTAATTTGCCACAATCTGCATTGGAAGCAGGATTGGAAGAACATATTAATATGCTATTAACTGCATTTGATGCATACGTAGCAAAAGATTATACAAAAGCATACACAACTGCGGATGAAGCTTACAAACATATGTATATGTTTGGTGATATCTTAAGCGCTGCAATTGTAAAACAATATCCTGACAAATTTACAACAGACATGTCTACAATGGGAGCTTCTGATTTGCGCTCTGCTCTAGGTATCATTTTGGGCGAGCATGCAACATTAGCTGTCTGGGCAATGCAAAAAGGAATTGACGGTGCGCCTGATTTCGAACAAGCCGCTGGGCTTTTGAACAAAAACACAGATGAGTTAAGTGCTGCTGTCGCTTCTGTTTACGGTAACGAAGCTGGCGCTGCTTTCAAAACAATCTGGGCTTCTCATATCGGATATTTTGTCGATTATGTAAAAGCAACTGCTGCTGGTGATACAACAGCAAAACAAAAAGCGATTGATGAATTAGCTGAGTACAAAGTAACTCAAGCAAAATTCTTCGCTGATGCTAACCCTAACTTACCTCAAGCTGCTCTTGAAGCTGGACTTACAGAACATATCGCAATGTTGCTTAAAGCATTCGATTCTTATGTAGCTAAAGATTACACAACAGCTTATTCTGAAGCACGTATGTCTTACCACCACATGTTTGGATTTGCAGACATTTTAAGCGAAGCAATCGTAATGCAATACCCTGCTAAATTCGGTGGTACTGCTACTCCAACTCCGACAACACCAGCTACACCTTCTATGCCAAGCATGCCTAATATGCCTACTACACCACCAACAACACCTTCTACAGGTGGAGCGAATGGTACAAGTGCAGATACTAGTCCTGAATTGAAAACAAAAGTAATGCAATTTACACCAGGTAGCAAAATGTACATGGTTAATGGTGTATCTATGATGATGAGTACTCCAGCTACTGTATACAAAGGAAAAACATATGTACCGTTGCGTTACCTTGCAGCGAATGCAAATATGAAAGTGTTCTATACAAAAGAAACATCTACAACTTGGTTGGATACTGGTATCCAACGTTATGAGTTCTGGGTCAATTCTAAAGTATACAAAGTCGACAACATGCGTAAAGGTATGAACGATATGGTCATTTCCCGTAACGGACAGACTCTTATCCCTGTACGTTGGTTTGTAGACAACTTTGAATGGAACATGAGCGTGAATAACAACACCGTTACAATCAGCAAAACGTATTAATATTTAGATCATTATAAATATGATCTGTCTTTAATCGTTTGACGCCAAACAACACCTTGTGCAGATCTATGCGCAAGGTGTTGTTTTGTGTTCATTGTTAGTTGATGTATAGACCATTTTATCTTTAATTTTTGTATTCGCTTTAATATATTACTCATTTGTCATTTTTTTTAATTACGAACTGATTAGTTATTGTTAAATTGGTTTATAAGTTAGTAAGAGAGCAAAAAATATATCTATTAGACGAAGGAGCACTACACATGAAATTAAACAAATTGCTTGCACCTGTACTTGGATTGTCCCTATTGTTACCAGCTGCTGGAGCATTTGCAGCAACACCAACAACAGCAGATATGAGTCCTGAACTAAAAACGAAAGTGATTCAATTTACAATGGGAAGTAAAATGTACATGGTTAATGGCGCTTCAATGTCTATGCCAATGGCTCCTGTTGTGTATAAAGGAACTACATATGTACCATTGCGTCAACTTGCAATGAATGCAAACATGAAAGTATCTTACAACAAAGAAACGTCTACAACTTGGTTGGATACTGGTATCCAACGTTATGAGTTCTGGGTAAACTCTAAAGTATACAAAGTCGACAACATGCGTAAAGGCTTGAACGATATGGTTATTTCCCGTAACGGACAAACTCTTGTACCTGTACGTTGGTTTGTAGATAACTTTGAGTGGGATATGAACGTTAGCAACAACATGATTACAATCAACAAAACATATTAATCTGCTGATATTCAGTAGAGCATATATAAGCAAAGACATCCTCAATGAGGGTGTCTTTTTTCTTTTCAAAATATACAGTCTATGGCTCAAAAGTTAATTCTTGCTTTTTATCTGAAATAAGCGTATAATAATTACTGTTATTGTTTAACCCTCGGTTTTATCCTTCGCATTCTTTTTTCGGTATGCTGCCGGAATCATCTCAAATTTCCTTTATGATTAAAACCCAAGAAATTTGAAGTTTGCCGATTCACACTGGCGCGGTCATCGGAGCCGCAAGGACAAGAGAGAGGTAGGGCTTTTGTTGTTTTGGACTCAACTGTAACTTAGATGTTATACAGAGCGAACCAAAACCGTCCCCGTCCATTTCCAAGTTCGGGGTTACGGGTTAAAAATAGCTGCAGTCAGCAGCCATATTATCATCAGATTGGGCAGATTATAGTAATCGTGCTCCTACGAAGTGTATTTTGTATACGCGGCAACTTTGAATATAATGATTTATCACATATTTCTGATATTTTTTACACATATGGCTTTTAGGTTGCAATCAATAACGGCATAACTTTTGGATATTATGCCCACACATCCCCGGAAACATCTAGACCTGCTTACAGGTTATGTTTTCGGGGATTTCTATGTCTTAACCGATTGGAGGATTGGATATGTCCAAGCAACATTTGCGTTATGTATTGTTATTACTATTATGTTTTACAGCTGGACTAGTTGATGTGATTGGTTATCTACGATTAGAGCATGTATTCACAGCGAATATGACAGGAAATATTGTTGTACTGGGTATGTCGCTCGGTCGATTACAAGATCTGGCGATTGCACGTGTATTAACCGCATTAGTTGGATTCATACTGGGGAATATTATTGCTGCTATTCTAATCGGAAGTGATAAATCCCCTTCTCTCTGGCATCCTCGTGTGACAACTGCATTGATTGTGGAATGGGTTCTACTTTGTGCATTTGCTGTTATAGCATATCTTCCTTTAACCGAAACAGTTGTGTTTGTCTGTCTTGGTTGCCTCAGTATGGCTATGGGGATTCAGACAACAGCGGCTAGACGATTAGGGATTGCCGGTATCTCGACAACGGTACTCACCAACAATCTAGTCAATGCTGTAGAAGATATGGTTGCTCATCTACGCCAGCTCTTTTTCAATCGTACCCAAACAACCAGTCGCTTATTATCGACCGAATCTCGATTACGCATCTTAGGTATTATGCTGTATGCTTGTGGTGCAATGATCGCTACTGTATTAGAACGCCACTTTCCTCTACTGCTCGGCTGGATTCCAGTAGGTCTGGTAGCGATGGTTATCGTCATTGCATGCTGGAAATATCCTCAATCCCGTTCGATACAAAAGTAAAAAATAATCTTTTTCTCTAACAAAACACAAAAAGAGACCCCAACGGTCGCAGCCGCTGGGGTCAAGGTATAGTAATTCAAAAGGGGTTATTACAGTCATTATAATAGGTACATCTTAATATTACCTTAGGCGAACCTGAAAGAAACATTAATTTTTCAATTTTAGGTATCTTGCTTTATAATGTCTTACAAAAAAAAGGAACTCCACGGTCGCAGTCCATGGAGTTCAGTAATGCTTATATATTCAAAAGGGGTATGTCATTACTATAACCGCTGTATCTTAAAACTTTATGAAATGCACCTAAAAATCGCATTAAAATTCATTTTTTTTGATTTATTTAAGAATGTAGCTTTTGATTGACTGAATCTAACTTATATTGTGCTGAAGTTGGATGATCTCGTCGATCATCTATTTTGATCGATGTAGATACACGTCCTGCTCCTTCTTGAAAAGGAGATTCATGCAAAGCAAGGATCGCTTTCATCACATCCCCTATCTCTCCCTCAATGATGGTACTCATCGGTGTTAATTGTGTCTGTACACCCGTCTGCTCACTCAATACCCGTTGCATCTGTGCTACATAACTACTAATACTGGTGCTTCCTGTTCCTAACGGAATAACCGTTACTTCAGCTATAGCCATTTTATTCTCCTCCTTGAGTAGATAATATTAATCTTATTATATAGTTTACCCATTCTACGGTTGGTATGCCTATGTTGAATCTTCTGTGCACCTTATTGTAGCTAGGTTCTTCTATTGATTGAAGTTGTAAAGAGATAAATATCACTTACATAATCAACATATTGATATAAATTAATAAAGTGATAACTATATATAGATCATCTGTAGATTTGTAACGAAAAATATTTATTTGTGATGATGTGTACGTATAGCTACTTTAGCTGAATGGTAACCCTAACACCCGACACCTTCTATCTTTATGATGTCGGGTGTTATTTATCTGTTAGGTGATGATCCCTGTTCTATCTAATGAAAGGAAGTGTGATTAATGTCTATTTTGACTTCACATCGCAAATCAGCTTACATAGCACCTCAACCCTCTCCTGAATTGCAATCGATTCTGGATATGGGTGAACATATTATTGATGGTGAACATGAATCAGCACGTGAAAATGCCAATCTGAATGGAGCAAGCTTTTCCGGTAAAATGAGCCGTCTAGGTAGTGAATATGCTAAATGGTACACCAAGCGTCAGTTGTTACCTCAACCGATTGCTCAAGCAGTTGCACAAAATCGCATCTATATTCATGATCTAGATCATTATGCGGTCGGTACAACCAATTGTATCTTTATTCCTTTTGATAAATTATTACGAGATGGATTCAGTAGTGGTAATGGCAGTCTACGTACTCCAAACTCGATTATGACAGCTATGGCGCAAGTAGCGATTATTTTTCAATGTCAGCAAAATGCGCAGTATGGCGGTGTAGCCGCTAATAAATTGGATTACGATCTAGCTCCTTATGTCACCAAGTCTTTCCGTAAACATCTGCGTAAAGGATTCCGTTATTTTGATGAAAGTAACGAAGTGAGTGAACAGCTTCTCCAGACGGCTATTATGGATGATATTGCTTTGGCTGAAGAGTATCCGCGTGCTTATCAATATGCTATGGAAGAAACGAAAGTCGAAACGCTACAAGCCGCAGAAAGTCTAATCCATAACCTGAATACGATGTCTAGCCGTGGAGGCGGGCAGATTCCTTTTACCAGTATTAATTATGGAACATGTACTTCTACCGAAGGACGATTGATCGTACAATGTCTGCTAGCCGCTACTGTGCGAGGACTTGGTCATGGCGAGACACCGATTTTCCCAATTCAAATTTTCAAATGTAAACAAGGTGTGAACCAGCAAGCTGGCGATGTTAATTATGATCTATTTCTTCAAGCGATAGATTGTTCAGCTCGTCGTCTATACCCCAACTTTGCCAATCTGGATGCACCAATCAACCGTGAGCTTGAAATTCCAGGCGAACCGGATACTGAATTTGCTACTATGGGTTGCCGTACACGGGTGATGGCTGATCGATTCGGACGTAATCATCTGTCTGGTAAAGGGAATCTGTCTTTCAATACGATTAATCTGGTGAAGCTGGGACTGGATTATGGGATGGCTATCGCTGGACAACGCTCGGTCGCTGACGAGCAAGGATTCTACCATGAGTTGGATGAATGTATAGAGCTTGCTGCACAAGGATTATTGCATCGTTATCGTCTTCAAGCGTCTCAACCTGCCAAAGCATCTGATTTTATGATGCGTGAAGGGGTATGGGAAGGCGGCGACCTTCTTGCTCCCGATGATGCTGTAGAAGATTGTCTGAAGCATGGTTCGTTATCGATCGGATTTATTGGATTGGCTGAATGTATGAAAGCTCTATATGGAGCACATCACGGGGAAAATGATACCGTTTATCAACAAGCATTGACACTGATTGCTTATATGAGAACTGCTTGTGATGAACTTAGTGAGCGCTATAATCTTAACTTTTCACTCATGGCAACACCGGCTGAAGGATTATCGGGTAAATTTGTGGCTGTTGATCGTGAACACTATGGTGCGATTGCAGGAGTGACGGATCGTGAGTATTACACCAATTCATTTCATATTCCTGTCTATTATTCGATTACCGCTGCTCGCAAAATTCAGTTAGAAGCGCCTTTCCATAGTTATTGTAATGCAGGAGCGATTTCGTATATTGAGCTGGATGGTAATGCCCGTCATAATGTAAAAGCGATGCAACAGATTATTCAATATGCGCTGGCTCAACATATTAGTTACTTTAGTATTAATCATCCGATTGATCGCTGTACCGGTTGCGGACACGAAGGCATTATAGGAAGTCACTGCCCTGCTTGTGGTGCCTCTGAACTGGATGTTCCTATCGCTCGCTTGCGCCGTGTAACAGGGTATCTTACAGGTGATTATCAGACTCGATTTAATCCTGCCAAGCAAGCAGAGGTGCGGGATCGGTTGAAACATTCACGATGAATATCTGTGGTTATATTCCCGAGTCAGTCAATGAAGGCGATGGATTACGAGCTGTCATTTTTATCAGCGGTTGTAAGCATGGTTGCGCAGGTTGTTTTAGTCGACATACGTGGTCTTTTCAAGCAGGAGAACCTTTTACCGAGAAGCTTCAACAACAACTTATTGATGAGATGAAGCAGAATCCTTTATTGGATGGAATAACGATAGCTGGAGGAGATCCTTTTTTCTCCGCTATCGAAGTTTCTTCATTTGTGCAGGAAGTTCGACAACAGCTCCCTCATTTCTCAATCTGGATCTATAGCGGATATACATGGGAAGAATTGAATACTTCTTCTACAGAAGGTGTTCAGACATTATTAAACCAATGCGATATACTGATTGATGGCCCATTTGTAGAGTCACAACGTGATGTTTCTTTGCGTTATCGGGGAAGTCGTAATCAACGAATTATTGATATTCAGCAAAGTGCTATCCAGCAAAAACTTATTTTATGTCAATCCAGTGACACTGGCTATAAAAGTGCCGATATCACCGCTATGACTACATTAACATAATTGACTTATCTTCTTAAATTGCTTATGATTTGTTTAGTAAGATAATGGTTAAGTAAGAATTGTAAGAGATTTACTAACCACATAACTCTATATTCCTGTTAAAGGGGAGTAGCTGTACAGGCAAAGTCGTCATTACGGGATTTATCCCCGGTTTTGCTTGGCAATGATAAACATTGTTAGCGAGACCTTTACCATGTTTTGGTGAAGACTCGTTATTTTTCTGGGAGACCTTTACCAATCATGGTAAAGGTCTTTTTTATATACTAACGACAAAAAAACGAGATTTTAGGGAGGCAATTCAATGGATGTAGCATTGTTATTGGAGTATGGATGGGTATTACTTGTACTGATCGTACTGGAAGGTCTGCTCGCAGCAGATAACGCTTTGGTACTCGCAATTATGGTTAAACATTTACCTGAAGAAGAACGCAAAAGGGCACTGTTTTATGGACTATTCGGTGCATTTGTTTTCAGATTAGGTTCACTATTCATTATTTCATTCCTTGTCGATGTATGGCAGGTTCAAGCGATTGGTGCACTTTACCTTCTATATATCGCATTTAATCATATTATTCGTAAAATTATTTCTCATCGCTCCAAAATTGATGAAGCTGCTGAAGAAGCTGGCCCAGATGGTAAGCCTAAAAAGCAATCTGGTTTCTGGATGACTGTATTCAAAGTCGAAGTGGCTGATATTGCATTTGCAGTAGATTCAATCTTAGCAGCTGTTGCCCTAGCTGTTGCATTGCCTGCAAGTGGATTGCCTGCTATCGGTGGTATGGACGGCGGACACTTTATCGTTATCTTCTTGGGTGGATTTATCGGTCTAATCATTATGCGTTTTGCCGCTTCTTATTTCGTGAAATTGTTGCAAAGTCGCCCAGGTCTAGAAGTTGCTGCTTTTGTTATCGTAGGTTGGGTAGGTGTGAAGCTTGCTGTCATCACGCTTGCACATCCAGCACTAGGTGTATTGCCTGAGCATTTCCCTGAAAATACGATCTGGAAATTGTCGTTCTATATTGTACTTGTAGCGATCGCTGTGTGCGGTTGGTTGTTATCTAGCAAAGTAGAAGTTAAAGATGAAGACAATGCTGTACGTGAAGTCGAAAAAGAGATTAAAGAAGATCTATAATTAGCCGATGCATGAATGGTTAATAGGCCTGATCGAGGGATTCAAAAGTCTGGGCTATGTTGGCATTGCATTAGCCCTGACCTTCGAATTCGTCCCGGCAGAGTTGGTTCTTCCACTCGCCGGCTTCTGGGTGTATGAAGGTGATTTCAATATTATTCTGGTGATTTTGGCAGGTACAATCGGCGGAGTCACTGGGCCGTTGACCTTGTATGCACTGGGTCGTTATGGAGGAAGACCTCTTGTTCTTCGCTTCGGTAAATACTTTCTTGTTCGGGAAAAAGAAATTGTGAAAGCCGAACAGTTTTTTGCAAAGTATGGAAGTGGTGTTGCTTTCTTCGGAAGATTTCTTCCGGGAGTACGTACAGCGGTATCGATTCCTTGCGGGATGGCAAATATGAATGTCTGGAAATTCAGCATCTATACCTTTGCTGCGATGTTGCCGATCACCAGTCTGTATGTGTATCTCGGTTATAAGTTAGGGCCACGCTGGGAAGAGGTGGGTCCACTCGCTTCTCAATATTTGACCCCTGTAGCGATTGTGATTCTTGTCGTTCTGGTCGCATGGATCGGTTGGAAATGGTTAAGTGCTCGCCGCAAAAGAGCGACTTCTCAATCGACTGACCATGATTCTGAATAAATAGATAACATAAAAAGCGTCTGTTAAACCTAGAAAAGAGTGTCATTTCTACGGTTTACAGACGCTTTTTTTATTATTGATCATATCAGAAGAAAATTTATTATTTTTTATAGTCAGAAAATGTATACGACTGTAAATAGAGCGCCCCACAAGATTATATTATTTCCAAATGATCAATTTGAACAAAGCCTTATTTTATACGGTTTGACAGCTTACACGATGATGAATTGACCTTTACATTTTCAGTGGTACATTTTTTACAATTGAATTGTTATCCACTTATTTACATAAATTATTTACATAAATTTGAAAAATAGTATTAATAATTGTAATTTATAAGACGACATAGTAAGTATAAAAACTTATTTTGCATAAATGCGAAAGTAAGTTGCTTTCAAAAAATTTGATCGATGTAATTGATAATTGAATTACATATCGATATGGAGTGGACAAGATGAGAATAGGTGCTAATTTTCAAACGTTTACCAAATTAATCGCTGCCTTTATCTGTGTAGCCTTGATTGTAGCTGCAATTGGTTTATACGGTTTGAGTAATCAGAATCGGATGAATGAAAGTGTAAACGGTCTGTACAATAATAATCTGGTATCTATGCAAGCTCTCTCTGCTGCTGAATTGTCTTTGCAAAAAATGCGTGTCGCTTCTCGAGATATTGCGCTAACTGCCGATGATACGGCTAAACAAAAAGTCGTTGGTTCGATCCCTGATCTCATCACTGCTGTTCAAGAAAATATGTCTCAATATAGCAATACACCGTTGTCTGATCAAGAACGCAATGAATTGCAGAACTTTAATAAATTTTGGGCAAATTATAATGATGTATACAGTCAAGCGGTCAACCTAGCCGAAAATGCTACACCTCAAGAATTTCAGACATTTGTTCAAAATTCTGTTGTGCCGGCGGGAACAGATATGTATGATAGTATTGCCAAATTAAACCAAATTAACGAACAAACAGCCAGTGCAGCGAATAACACAGCCAAAGCTGTTTTTGCCAATGCGAAGTTCTGGACGACCTTATGGATTGTGGTAGCCTTCTTATTCTGTATCTTATTAGGAACCTTAATTTCTCGGATGATCAGTGTGCCATTAAAACAAATCAGTCGTCTACTTCAACAAGTAGCTGCTGGGGATCTACGTGAACAATCCAAACTTGTAGGTAAAGATGAAATTGGACAGCTTGCTCTTGCTGCTAATGATATGACCAATCGGCTCAATGGCTTAATTGCCAATATTATCGAATCGGCGCAAAGTGTCGCTGCCACTTCAGAAGAAATCTCAGCCAGCACCGAAGAAATCGCTGGAAGTAGTGAAAATCAATCTCAATCGGCTCAAGCGATTGCTCAATTGTTCAAAGATATGTCTATTGCTATTGATGATGTAGCTCGAAGTGCAGAAGAAGCTGCTGAATTATCCAATACTACAGTTGAAAAAGCTCAACATGGCGGTCATATTGTCGCTCAAGGTACACAAGCGATTCAAGAAGTGAATCAACAAATGTCCAAACTTGAAAATGATTCTACTCGTATCGGTGATATTATCGAAGTGATTGATGAGATTGCAGATCAGACGAATCTACTTGCTTTGAATGCTGCTATTGAAGCTGCTCGTGCAGGTGAACAAGGACTTGGATTTGCTGTGGTTGCTGATGAAGTCCGTAAGCTGGCAGAACGTAGTAGCGCAGCTACCAAAGAAATCACAGGCATTATTCGCTCGATGCAGACCAATATGAAGCATAGCATTGAAGCGGTTAACAGCAATGCAGAACACTCTCTTTTAACCAGTGATGCTTTTGAAGATATTGTTCATCGGGTGAGTGATTCTTCACTCAAAATTAACGGTATTGCTGCGGCGAGTGAACAACAAAGTGCTCAATCTGTAGATGTAATGCATTCGGTTAATGAAATTGCTGCGGCTACGGAAGAAGTGGCTTCTGCTTGTGAACAAACAGCTTCTTCTTCTCAGACATTAGCTCAATTAGCAGATCAACTCCACTCTTCTGTAACTACGTTTAAAATCTAGTTTTGGATCTGGTGTATAGTCAAAATAATAATAAATGGAGGTCCTACTTATGATGATCAGATCGTCCGACCAATATATTGAATGTATGGCTGATAACCAGCGGATTGCTCTGCCCATTCATGCAGTACAGGAAATTATCCGTTTTGAGTTATTTAACCCTACACCTCAACTCGATCCACAAGTATTAGGTACAATCAGTTGGTATGGTCGTACGTTACCTGTTGTGCGTCTACAACCTAATTCGAACGACAACGATTCAGCTGATTTTGCCAAATCATGTATGACTGCACGCATCTTAATATTACGCCAGCATAATCAAGCGATACTGGGCTTATATGTAGACAGGGTATGTAGAATTGCCACCCACCCGCAACATTTATGGACAGCAACGTCTACGTACCCATGGATTACACGTTATCTTGAACAAGATTATACTCATATCTCGCTACTTGATATTGAATCTTTAAATTACGCTTTCGGTCTTACAACGACTCGATAAGATCACCTGCTAGTAATGAAGCAGGATTACCTGTACGCTGATTCGCTGCCACTTCACCGGCATGTCCATGCAAATGTACACCGAATGTAGCCGCTTGTATGCCGCTTAGACCTTGAGCAAGTAATCCTGCTATAATGCCTGTCAGCGCATCACCGGAGCCTCCTGTTGCCATTCCCGGGTGTCCGGTGGTATTTACATAGACTCTCCCATCAGCTGAAGCAATCACGGTTCGAGCGCCTTTGAGCACCAGTGTAATTCCATGCTTGATCGCAAAGTCACGAGCGATGCCGATCCGATCTCGTTGTACCTCTGGCGTAGAGATACCTGCAAGTCTAGCCATCTCTCCTGGATGTGGCGTGAGCACAGTATCCGCGGATCGAGATTGCCAGCTGGATAATCCATCTGCTTCAGCGATCATATTCAGGCCATCGGCATCTAAGACCAGTGGCTGATCTGTTTTTTCCCATAACGTCTGTAACCATTCTCCATCCTGTTCAAATCGACCTAAACCCGGTCCTACAGCAAGTACATCACATTTCTCAGCTAAAGGAAGAATAGCATCTGTGCTAGAACGCTCCCACTTCCCGTCTACGCCTTCTACAGCAGGAGCAAGCATAAGTTCAGGCACATGACCTGCAATATGCGGTAGCAAAGCTTGTGGAAGCGCCCATGTCACTAATCCACTCCCTATCCGCAATGCTGCACGCGAAGCCAGTAATCCAGCTCCACTCATATTCATACTGCCTCCTACAATCAATACATGCCCATAGGTTCCTTTGTGTCCGTCTACTGCACGTGCACGTTCAGGATCGACTTCCAACACATGTTCTAGCACTTCTTTGGTGACCAGATGAGTATCTACACCTAACGTTTGAGCAGTAAATCGTGGAATCCCAATCTGGCGTACAACTACATCGCCAGCGACTCCTGCTCCCGGATATTGAACTAATCCTCGCTTGAGAAAAGCCAGACTGACTGTTACCGATGCTTGAATACATGTCTTTGCCACTTCCCCTGTATCTGCATGAAGCCCACTTGGAATATCTGCCGCAATAATAGGCTTACCGCTACGATTTGCCGCTGTAATCATCGCATCATAAGGTGCACGCGGTTCCCCTTTACTTCCGGTTCCTAGTAGAGCATCTACAATACCTGTATAGGAATGCCAGTTGGATTCTTTTTCCCAGTCCTTATTCCAGATTGCAACATCAATACCTGATTGCCGGGTTGCATCACGCTGAATAGCTGCATCACCGATCATTTCTGCCGGGTCTTGAGCATACAACAGAGTGACTTTAATGCCTGCATCTTGCAGATAACGAGCAGCCACTAATCCATCGCCACCATTGTTTCCTTTACCGACCAGAATAAGCCAATGTTGCTTCTGATCATGTACAGTAAGGTTCTTATCGCTTCGAATCTGTCCAACATGTGACAAGCTTGAACCGAAAGGAATATCGGCTTGCTCTAGCTTAGCGCTGTTACTCCACTGAATCACTTCTTCAGCGATCGCTTTACCAGCGCTCTCCATCAGGCATAGTGCAGGAATACCTAGCTGTTGAATTGTATGTTGGTCTAAGTCACGCATTTGTTGTGCAGTCACAATATACATTATCGATTCGCTCCTCTATATACATCATTTATGTTTAGGATGTATTTATACGATTGCCTTATTATGTATTAACCGTATTTGCTAGATAACAAAAACACCGCCCCTAAGGACGGTGTATTGATTACATCTAGATTCAGCTTAATAAGCCACAGTAAAGCGAGTACGTGTAAATAATGGATCTTCAACTTCATCAAATAAAGCAGCTGCATAATCTTCTATAGAGATGCGACTTGCTCCATCATCATCGGTAACAAGGCGATTTGTACCGATGCGGAAGTTCCCTGTGCGTTTACCCGGCTCGATCCAACTGGCTGGACTGACATAAGTCCAATCCAGATCGCTCTGGCTATAGATTTCATAAGCATCGACATGGGCTTGAGCAAGCGGTCGAATCTCTGCCGGGAAATCAGGTGTATCCATCAAGCGTACACCCGGTTCTACTTCTAGGCTTCCTGCTCCACCGACTACTAATAGACGCTGTACACCTGCTCTTTTCATACCTTCTACCACAGCACTAGCGGCTTCGATCAGTTCGCCTTCATTTCCAAATTGTGGGCCAAAAGCATTGATAACTACATCATGCCCTGCGACTACAGCTTCGACACTAATCGGATCCAGTACATTGACACTGATTCCTTGTAGACGTTCTGTATTCTTATCAATTTTAGAAGAATCCCGAGTCGCTGCGGTGATCTCATATTTACGTCGTAGTCCTTCTTGTACAAGGCGTTGTCCGATGGTTCCGGTTGCACCAATAATAGCAATTTTCATTTAAGATTCCATCCTTTCCGTCATGAGCGGTCTTTCTTTTTACATACCCTGCTCAGCCGATGATGATTCAGTATTAGTTCTGGATCGCTTGACGAACCTGTTCCATTTCCTGCAAATCAGTTGTCACCTGCTGGAGTGTAATCTTTTCTAACTCATCTTCCATCGCTTTTTGTGCACGATAAAATACTCTTTCCAGTTCCGCTTGAATATTACGTCCAATATCACAATTCGGATTCGGATGTTCATGAATAGCGAACAGTTCATCTTTGGCATCATTTTGCGCTGCACGATAAATATCCAATAACGTAATCTCAGCAGCAGGACGTGTCATTTGGGCACCTGCTACACCGGGCTGTGTACGTACAATCTCTGCTTTGGCTAACTGGCTGATCATACGGCGAATCACAACCGGATTCGTATTGACACTTGCCGCAATCCATTCCGAAGTGATATGTCCATCACTTGCATCCAATAATGACAATGTGTGAATAGCCACTGCAAAACGGCTATTATATGCCATAAGTGTGCACCCCTTCTTTATCTATTTGCTAACCTTAAAATAAGCTATACGCTACTCATCTATATCAGAATGATTGTTTTGACAAATAAGATAGATTATCTTGAAGCTTCAAAAAGCATTGTATTCAAGCACTTATATACTATAGTATACATCAAAGAGTTATACTTCTAAAAGAAAGTTACTACGTTGTAGCCAGAATTATTCCAGTCGTTCTTATTCTGTAATAACCATTTTGGTTAAGGATATGATGTAATGATCAAAATACAATGTGTAACACATGAATGATAGATAAAGGAGTGAATCTGTTGGATTGGTCTATTTTACTGCGTTCTCATGCTATAGGCTTATATCTGATCGGAATGGTAGGGCTGTTCGCTTTTGCAGTCGTGTACGGATTTACAGCCAAGCAACGTAAATATAGAGATGATGAGCGTATGCGCCGTATTCAAAATAGTCTGGATCGCTTAACGCAAGCGGCAGGACAAGTCTATCCTGTACTGATTAGCAAAAGTCTTTCTTCTGCTCATGCAAATCCAGCTTCTTTACCGGTTCCAGCCGAAAGTGTACTGGCTTGCAAAGCAGCTACGTATGCTTCTGATGAATTGTTAGAGCGGATTGATCAGTACATGGAAGAACGTGATCGCAAAAGTCTGGCTTTACTGTATCGCACACTGGACAGCGATATTCGGAGGTTGACCCGTGAGCGCAAAATGATATTAGCTCGCGGAGAACATCCACGTTGGGGATTACTATTATGGCTTACGATCCGCCCGGCAATTCCTTTTCTCGTCTTAGTCATAGAATCATTATTATTGTGGAATCTATGGAATGATCTTATGGCGGCTCGATATCTACAAGCTCCTGCGGTTTTATTCGCTATTTTGCGCTTTATTTCATGTACAGGCGCTCTCGTGTTATTGTATGCGATTATCACAGCCGATTTTCGTCAAAATGCACGTAGGTTGGTATTTATCTGGTTATCGTTATTGATCAGCGGATTATGTCTTTTACATATGTTAAGTCTGCAAGCCGCACCTTATCTGTTGATAGCTCAAGTTCTTATTTTTGCTAGTGGATTCCGATTTACACGTGAACCGAAGCGTAAAGAACGTCCTTATGTAGGAGAATATGAATAAGGTTTAGCTAATGAGATCAAATAAGAAAAAAACACTTCAGTTCAGCAGCCTTGATCTGCTTGAGTACTGAAGTGTTTTTTATTGATTGTCTATTTATTGTACGCCCGGTTCAGGTTGTTCAGCCATCACACAGACTGGACGATTCAGTGTTAACTCGTTACCTGTTAGCAATAACTTTCCTGTATCTGCTTCTATCGCAAATTGTACAATATTGTTGCTGTCCTGATTGCTCACCAGAATATATCCACCAGGTACAACAGCTACATTACGTGGAGTTTCTCCTTTGACAGTCACCCATTCGATCGGCGACAATTCGCCTGTAAGTTCATCAATATTGTAATGAACGAGACTGTTATGTCCACGGTTAGAAGCATAGACAAAACGTCCACATGGAGAGATACGAATATCTCCGCCTGTATTTTCACCTGTAAAATCTTCTGGCAATGTAGAGACATGACCGATAATCTCTAGTTGACCATCTTCAGGATTACGACCATACGCTGTTACTGTACTATTGAGTTCATTGATTCCATAAGCCAATTGACCATTAGGATGGAAAATCAAATGACGAGGGCCCGATTGTGCAGGAAGCTCAGTAGCACCTTCTTCTGTCAATGTACCGTTATCTTCTAAACGATATGTAAATACCTTATCCAAACCTAGATCAGATACATACACATGATGGTTATCTAATGAAGAGACAGCTGAATGTGGATGCGGAGCATCTTGACGATCTGGGTCGGTTCCACTTCCGGTATGCTTCACTTCACCCGTCATTTCAGCTAGAGCACCTTGATCACCTACAGCAAAAACATTGATATTAGCGCCTGTATAATTAGAAGCCAATAGATGCTTACCATCTGGTGTTAATTGTACATAACAAGGAGCGCCTCCACCTGTAGACTTACGATCTAACAAATGAAGTTCACGTGTTTCAGGATTGATTTGATACGTTAAAATTTCACCTTCGCCTTTTTCACTAGCGGCATATAATACGGTGCTGTCTGTGGATAATGCGAGATATGAAGGATTTTCGATACCTTTGATCCCACCGACCAGACGTAATTCACCTGTATCTGTGTTCATTACTGCTGTCTGAATACCTACTTCTTCTTCACTTGAATACGTACCGATATAGAACCAGACTTCATTTTCAAAAACAGACATGATTATATCCCCTTTCAGTCATCGACTACATAAAGACTTCCTCTATCTTATAACGACTCCGAGAGGGGATTGAATCATTCATCTGGCAATTCGCCGAAAAATCAATTTCAATAATGGCGGAACTGCTAGAAAAATAAACAGCGTTCTAAATAACTGATAACAGCTTACCGTTGCGATATCTGCATTCACTTCATGAGCAATAATACTCATCTGATCCATACCACCCGGTGACATACTTAACATAGCTGTTGCTGGAGAGACATGATGCCATTTCAGCAATATAAAAGCAAGCATACCAGCAAATAACAACAAAACTGCTCCACTACCTAATGCCAAAGCGATCATTTGCAACTTATTGGTCAATCGTTCTGGTTGGAGCATCAATCCAATCGCACTACCAATCAGCAATTGCGCCGCATCAAGAATCGCAGAAGGCAAAGCAGGTGCGTGTATCCCTGCCAACTGGATCACAGCAGTCGTAATCATCGGAAGCAAAATAAAAGCGGTAGGAAACCGAACTTTTTTACCCAGTATAGCCATACCTGTACAAGCGATAGCAAATAAAAAGATATTCGGAAACAATCCGCTCCAATTGGCTGTCGAATGGGCTAATGCTTCGGTTACACTGTCCATATCCACACCGAAAATAGGACTAAATATCAAAAGCGGTACACCAATAATAATCATCATTAAGCGTGAGACTTGAAGAAAAGTAACAACAGTTATATCAATACCTTTGACTTCTTCTGCCAAAATAACCATCTGTGTTAATCCACCTGGAATACTCCCTAACAATACTGTTGGAAATGAAATTCCTGAGATTTTGGTAATGATATACGCTGTAAACACTGCAAATAAAATCAGCAAAGCGGTTAAGCCGATCATCGAAGGCAATTGTCCACCGATCTGTTGCAAAGTTGCGATAGTCAATGATAATCCAATCGAATAACCGACGATAATCATCCCTGCATTACGGGCTGCATTCGGCCATAGTGGCGGTAATGAGGGGAATAATTTGGAACTGATAAAAATAACGATCATCGGTCCGAGCAACCACGGAATCGGTAGATGAATGACTTTAAATAATAATCCACCGATCAATGCAAGTGTCAGCGTATATAACCATCTGATCCATGGCTTTGGCTCAATCACGAAGGATTCACGATCTCGTTAAGTCGTTGCTGAATATCCCCTTTAAATAATCCGCCATGATAACAAATAACCGTTTCGATCGGAAGCTGTTGAAAAGCACGAAGTGATTCGGTTGCTTGTTCCATATCTAATGTAAACATAGGATTAGGACCTTGCAATTCACCATTTTCAACGATCATCGCATCTGCGGCAAACAACGTTTTACTCGCGATATCATAAAAGCTTGTATGCCCTGGCGTATGCCCCGGTGTATGTATCACTTGTAGACCTTCACCAAAAGGAAGAACTTCATTTCCTTGTAGAACATGAGTCACATTATCCGGCGTATTCGCTGAAAATACACTGCGGAATGATTGTTGTAAATGTTCGGATAGCGGTTCAAGCACTGTATCGATTCGTTCAGGTTTGGCTTTGGCAAAAGGATGTGTTCCATTGATTGCCCCTGCATCTTTAGCTTGTGCATATACATTCAGTTTACCTTTAGTAGCTTCCAAAAACTGAGGTAAACTTCCCACATGATCGAGATCATCATGAGACAAAATAATCGTTTTGACCGGATACGCAGGATCGATCTGCTTCATAATAATGTCGTAACAACCTGGAACACCAGTATCAATCAACACCGCTTGATCTTCTGTATAAATAACCACTGGATGGATTACCATTTCATGTTCGCCCATCGGTATTTTAATTTCTAACATTTCGATATGATCTGCAATTTTCATTATTCCCCAGAGTCTAGATAACGACTCCGGTTCACCTCCTCGTGTAGTAAAATACTCTATTTCTTATATCCACCATTATACGACATTGTTAAACAGCACAGACCCGGTTACGTCCTTGACGCTTCGCTTCATATAAAGCTTCGTCCACTTTGGCTAGCATAACATTCGGCTTGATATCTGGAAAAGTCGCTACACCTATAGAAACAGTAATCGATAATGTACGTTGATCCGGTAAAAGAAATGTATTGTGCTCAATTACATTCCGCAATTTTTCAGCTACATGACTGGCATTGTCTTGAGTACAGTAATTTAAAATAACAATAAACTCTTCTCCACCTTTGCGAGCGCACGTATCCCCTGAGCGTACAAACTCTTGCAGTAATTCTCCCATCTGAGATAGCACAGCGTCTCCGCTACTATGTCCATACGTATCATTGATTGATTTGAAATAATCGATATCTATCATTAATAAAGAAAAACTTTTTTGATTGGCTTTGGCATAATTCATTGTTTCTTCAAATAAAGCTTCAAAAGCACGTGGATTGTGCAGTCCTGTTAAATGATCTCGATTCGCTAACTCTTTCAATAACAGAAACAAATGATTCGATCGTGTAAGGTACACCAGAATGATATACGTGAATAATCCGCCTACCAAAAACACGCTTAATATAATCAGAAATTGCCATAACATCGGATTTTCTAATGTCAAATAAAATAAAACCGGCGGCAAAATCATTGAACAACAGATCGTAATCAACCAGCGACTTAATAATACTCGATGCTCTCCAATCAATAATAGTGAAGAACATATCCATGCGCCCAGCACTATCGCTATACTTACGATTAATACATCCATATCACCGTATTCAAACAAGAACAGTCGCCCGAAAATAATAATTGTCCCTGCAATTAAACCAGAAAGCCTGCCTACCGTGTAGACCGCTCCAATCACTGCTAATGCTCTAAGATCAATCAGAACATCACTTTCAGGAAGATGGAATCCCCACAGAATAAGAACCAATCCAAAAAGACCATACACAATACCAGCTAGACTTATAAAAAACCATTTTCGTTTTATTAATTCATCACGAACTTTATTTAGTAACAAATTACCTAAAAACAAAAAGGTTGAGGTTAACGTTAAATTATTAATCAATTCAAGTACCATAGGGTATATCTTCACATCCTCTGACCAATCTGCTATCCTTTCTCTATATTCGACATATTACTCCAAATAGTTCATAGTTTAAAGCTAATTATGACAAAATAATCCACTATAATATCAATGACATATCAAAAAGCCTGACGTATATCACGTCAGGCTTTTTGATTATATATCATCTACTCATTTAGAAGAAATAATCTTAGAATGAGTTTTTGATAACTGCTTCAGTTAAATCAAAACGTCCAGAAGCATAAGCAGGTTTTGCTGCTTTACCTACGCTGATTAGGATCGTTGGGATATAACGAGCAGGTACATTGAAATGTTCTGCAAATTTATTTTTATCAAATCCACCCATAGCACAAGTATCATAACCCAATGCTTTTGCTGCAAGCATTAAGTTCATCGCTGCAAAAGAAGAATTGACATTTGCACTATCGCGTGCAAATTCAGCACTTTGATAAGCTCCATCAATTTGAGCCACTAATGAATCACGGATTTCTTGAGTCAATGCTCCTCCTTCAACAGCTGCATCATAAATTGTACCTGCATTTTTATTCGCTTCTAGATCCGCAAGAATAGCAACTACAAAAGAACTGTCTGACACTTGAGATTGGTTATAAGCGATTGGCAACAATTCTTGTTTTTTCGCTTCATCGTCAATGACAAGGAATTTCCAGTGTTGAAGGTTCCAAGCAGATGGAGCATCATTAGCTGCTGTCAGAATTGTATCCATATCTTCTTGCGGAATTTGGTAACCTTTTTCATACGATTTTACAGAATGGCGTTGCTCTATCACTTGAATCGTTTCTGGCTTAATTGCGTTAGACATGGGTTTATTCTCCTTTGGGGTGGGGGTTGTGAAAGATAACGATAAACTTAATTTCATTTGTGAATTAAGTAACATTTAGTAACTATCTATATAATTCATTGTTATTGTAATAGATATGTTGATAGCTTGTCAACAAATGTTAAACCATATTAATTCTGCTCCAGATATTGGTAAAATAAAACAAGCTCTCATCGAAAACCTTTCGAGATGTAAAAGGAATTTGCGATATAGAGCTTATGTGATATTTATTCATTTCTGACGTTTATGAGTCCAGTCTTTCACCCATTCAAGCAAGCGAATATCTTGCCCTTTCCCAGCGATCACTGACAATCCAATCGGTGCACCTTGTACTGTAGCGACTGGAATACTAATCTGTGGCAGACCTGCTAGACCTGCAATACAAGACAATTGCATCGTCTGGGAACGACGACGTTCATTTTCTTCTCCTTGAATATTAAGATAAGGAGCTGCACCTGTTGCTGTTGGCAACACCAGTAGTCCATGCGTACCCAATAATTGATATAGACGCTCACTCACTTGTTGTTTTAGAGCAAATGAATATGAATGATCTTCCAGACGTAATGTGGAAGCCCATGCAAATCGATCTGCAATATCTTTGCCAAAAGAAGGTTGTGTGGCTTCTATCCACTGCTGATGTTCTTGCCAGATTTCTAAAGCTTGGATCGTACGAAAAGCAGTCATCCATGCCGACAATCCTTCCGGTGCAATCTCTGTCCATGAAGTATGACCGTTGTTTTCTTTAAGATAGTGAGTCATTTCTTCCAACGATTCTTGCAAAGCGGTACGTGTATCGGGTTCTGCTAATGCCCAAGCTTCTTCTGGAAAATAAATATGATCGAATAGAGAATGCTCATTATGCTCTTCTGAGGAATCGATTAATACTTTGCCTACTTCTAATAACATATCAGCAGAGTTCGCCATCCAACCTACGGTATCAAATCCTTGTGCAAGTGGAATCACTCCGTCGATCGGAACCAAACCATGTGTAGGGCGCATTCCATAAATACCACAATACGATGAAGGAATACGTACAGAACCTCCTGTATCTGTACCGATCGCAAAATCTCGTAGACCTGCGGCAACAGCTACAGCTGAACCACTAGAAGAACCTCCCGGAATACGATCTGCTGCTTGTGGATTAATCGGTGTTCCATAATGAATATTTTGCCCATTTAAGCTATACATCAATTCATCGGTATGTGTTGTTCCTTGTAGAATAGCTCCAGCTTCGAGTAATCGCTCTATCGCTGAAGAAGTGTAACTAGCAGGCGAATGAGTCCGCAACCAGTCTGGATTCCCTGCACTAGCTGTATGACCTGCAAGAGCAAATACATCTTTAACTCCGAATGTCCATCCAGAAAGTGATCCTTGTAGCGCCTGTGGTGAAGATGAAGCCATCGTCAATTGCTCGTTCATAAAGGCATTCCATGTTGAACTCATCTCTATTCCTCCCTACCGATACCATTCCTATTCATTCCTACATATCCACGTAAGCTTTGTGTAAGTAAATTTCAATTTTTATGTTGAAAACGATTTTTAATCATTATATATTTAAACATATCGTAAATGAAAGAGTTATTTTCGAACCAAAACGAAATAAGATAACGATGTAAATAAAAATGATTAGGAGGCATAAATAAGATGAATCATCACCGTTCTTCAACCGATCAACCTGTCGATATTGATGAGATTGACCGCAAAATTATTACCATTCTGAATAAAAACGGTCGAATTTCATATACTGACCTTGCCAAAGATATTGGTTTATCTCGTGTAGCTGTACAAGCTCGAATCAATGCTTTGATAGAAAATGAAGTGATTGAGCGCTTCACTGCTGTTATTAACCCTGCCAAAATTGGGATTACTGTATCGGCATTCTTCAATGTAGAAGTGGAACCCAAGCATCTTCAAGAAACTGCGGATCAATTAGCCGAAGAACCGTTTGTCACTAGCCTTTACCATATGACAGGACCTAGCAAATTGCATATGCACGGATTATTTATCGACAATCAAGAAATGGAGTCTTTTCTAAAAGATAAATTATACAATATGCCGGGTATTATGAGCGTAGACTGCCAAGTATTGATTACCCGTTACAAAAGTCGGATGGGAATGAGGCTGTAATATATGAGTAAACCATCGACTACACCTTCCAAATCTACACCTACGACTCCTGTTTATCATAAAGCGACCTATAGTGAATTATCATGGGCGATGGTACGTACCGGTATTCTTGGTTATGGCGGTGGGCCTTCGGTTATGCCTCTTTTTCGTTATGAAGCAGTGACTCGTTATCGCTGGTTAAGTGATGATGAATTTGGCGAAATTCTAGCGCTTGGCAATGCTTTACCCGGTCCAATTGCTACGAAGATGGCGGCGTACTTGGGCTATCGTGGCAAAGGTGTGCTCGGGGCTATTTTAGCTGTGATCGCTCATATTCTCCCTTCTTGTCTAGCGATGATCGTGTTATTATCAGCAGTCTCTTACTTAAGCCAGTCCAAAATCATTCAAGGGATGATTGCTGCTGTGGTGCCTGTAATTGCTGTCATGCTGGGCGTAATGGCATACGAATTTGGCGAAAAAGCGGTTAAAGGACTAGGCATTAAAGTCGGTATTGGACTATTTATTGTAGCGTTTATTCTGTTGCAACTGGTAAATGTCCATGCGGCTATTGTGATTGCACTATTTTTAGCCTATGGAGCGGTTCATTTCAAATTTGTTCAATGGTTGAAAGATCGCCGTAACCCACCTAATCCGCCTGTAAAGCCGACTGAAGGCGGTGGTGCTTAATGGTGACACTGACTATTGATTGGATCGAATGGCTTCGTTTATTTTGGGGCTTTTTTCTAGCCAATGTACTTGGTTATGGTGGAGGCCCTGCTTCAATTCCACTGATGTACAACGAGATTGTAGCGCATTACCACTGGCTAGATGACAAAACATTTTCGAATGTGCTAGCGCTTGGTAATACACTTCCCGGGCCTATTGCCACGAAGATTGCTGCTTTTGTCGGGTATGATGTCTCAGGAATAGGCGGAATATTTATCGCTTTATTTGCGACGATTGTCCCTTCGGCAGTGGCTTTGATTCTACTGCTTAATCTATTGCAGAAATACCGTACTTCTCCTGTAGTCAAAGGATTAACATTACTGGTTCAGCCTGTTATCGCTGTAATGATGGCGGTACTGACATGGCAATTAACAGCAGGTTCGTTTGTCTCGATAGGCATCTGGCAAAGTCTTGGTATTGCTGCTGTCGCTTTCTGGGCGATGCAAATTCGCAAGATTCATCCTGCGTTTGTGATTCTAGCGGCTTTTGTCTATGGTGCATTGGTACTTCCGAATTTTATTTGATCAACATAATATCAATCAAATGTACACCAAAAACGACTGTAGATCATCTACAGTCGTTTTTTACCTATTTATATGATTAATCTGCAATATTGCTGTTACCACTTACCCCGTTTATACTACCTGTTTGACCAGTGACAGGTGAACCATCGCCATTACTTGCAAATTGAAAAGCATAGCCGTAATTGGTATCTGCTTTGAAATGTTGCAATTGATCGGCTGTGAGGTACGCACTTACATAGGTGTAGTCTACTTTTTGCGCATTTCCTTCATATGTCCATGCTTTGGCAACATTCACATCATAATTCAATCCTTGTAGACGTTTGACTTCGGCTTGTACTTCTTTGCTGTGGGTTTCTAAAGGAGTGCCGTTCGAAAATAAATCGATCGCTACAAAATACTTCACATCTTTTCCGGCATATTGATCTAAAGCTTTTTTCACTCCACTCACGTACAATACTTCTCCATTGTTCGGTGTTGCATAACTTTCAGATACCATGCCTCCACTATTGGGCTGAGGGACAGGGTCAGATCCTTTTTTCTCGTGCGGTAATACATCGATTCTTACTCCTTTGTCTTTCGGTTTTGCTACTTTATCGTTTTTGATCTTTTTCAAATATCCTAAAGCATGATGCAGGATCGCATTTGCTTCTGCACGAGTGATTTCTTTTTTCGGATTCAAGTTTTTGTTGTGATCTAACTTTACAATCCCAAGCACGATAGCCAATTGTACTGAACCTAAGAATGAAGGATTTAGCTTTTTCATATCTTTGATATTAGGTGTAATCACATCAATCGCTGGCATGTTTCCTGCTGTTTGTAGAGCAGTCATCACTTCATCAATATAGCGTTCACGACTAATCTTTTGGTTAGAATGTGCTGCTTTGGATTTCAGTTTGAATGCTTTTTCAATCATTTGGCTCGCTTGTTTTTGTGTTAATGTTTTACTGGATGCAATGGTTGTATTGCTAACTCCATTAATAGTCGGTTGAGCATGTAATTTCACCATTCTTTCTTGTCCGGTTACACCATTCAAGTCTTGAACGCTAGATGTAGCTGCAAAAGACATACTCCCTAGTGATAAAGATAAAATAGATGCAGATAAGATTGATGTTACGATTTTTTTATTGATGTTGTTGTTTTTGTTATTCATGGTAATTCCTCCTCGAATGTTTGAACAATAATGGCTTACACTATAAAAGACGACGTTTAGCAGATCAGGTTATTTTTGCTTTCCATTATTTTTTAAAATCGATATCAATACCTTGATCCGCATCTACAGGCAAACCATCACCATTGGTAGCAAAGCGGAATCCGTAACCATAATGCGAATCTGCTACAAAATTCTTTAATTGATCGGCTGTAAAATAACCTGCAATATAGGAGTAATCGACTTGTTGTTGATTGCCTTGATACGTCCACGCTGTAGCATAACCTACCTTATAATGGAGCGCAGTCAGACGTTCTAATTCGTTCACAGCTTCTGCACTGTTAACCTCTATAGGCTTCATATCGTTAAATACATCAATCGCTACAAAGTATTTCACATCTTTCCCTGCGTTTTTCTTCAAAGCTTGTTGAACTTCTGGACTATAGAATTTACTTCCATTGACAGGTGTCGCATAACTATCTGATGGAATACCGCCTGAAGGGGTAGTTTCACTTTGAATAACCGTTCCAGATGCTGTATAGATCGGATTTTGTTGATTCCAGACATTTGTAGCCATAAATGAAATAATAACTGCCGCCGCGGCAAAAGCTATAGCACTTGACCATTTCAGCCAATACTTCGATCTTGGTTGACGACGTGCTTCGTATCGGGTCAATAAATCATCGTCGATCTGTCCAATAGCACGATAAAGTTGTTCACTATTCATAAGTAGATTCCTTCCTCTAGAAGATAAGCTTTGAGCTTGGTACGTGTACGAAAAAGACTAGCTTTGACATTGTTCTCTTTCATAGCAAATTGCTCAGCCATCTCTGCTTGTGAACGGCTATACCAGTATCTGGCTAAAAACAAATTGCATTCACGCTCAGGTAACGTATGCAGAAATTGGTTGATCGTTTTTGCCAAATCTTTTTCCAAAATAGCTTGTTCGACATCATGATCAGAAGGGATACAATCATCGAGTTCACCTAGAATAATAGTCATTTCTCCACCACGCTTTTGAGCTTTTTTCGCTTTGAATTTATCAAGTGATAGATTTCTGGTGATCCTGCCTACAAAAAAAGACAGTTTACTTGGGCGTTGTGGAGGAATGGCATTCCATGTACGAAGCCATGTGTCATTAACGCATTCTTCTGCATCTTCGGAATCACTCAAAATGTTATAAGAGATCGTATAGCAATATCTTCCGTAATGGCGGGAAGATTCTGTTATCGCTGCTTCATTTCTCGTTATAAATAGTTCTATAATTTCGTTATCTTCCACGTATAGGCTCTCCTTTGTGCTACATATACTCTTCACTTATACAGACGATAAATCATGACTCGGGTTATTTTTAAATAGTTCAAAAAGATAATTATTTTCTTCCCATCTACAAATGTAATATAATTCCAGTCAAAATACGATGCAGATCATTCTTGAACGGCTAGATACTCTTGTATATTTTTCGAAAGATATGTAACTATTGTCTTTTTGTTGTTAAAAGAAGGATGCTCCCTTTCGATAGCGAATGCTACCCTTAGGCTTATGATGCCAAATGAAATGTACAGGAGGGATTATTTTTGAAAAAGAGTAAGTCGCTTGGGGTTATTGTCGCTATGACGGGATGTCTATTATTATCACCATCGACTGGGTGGGCAGCAGATAAGGTAGATTCGAATATGCAGACTATTGTAGATGGCAAAAGTACCGATCAAGTCAGCCGATTAATCGGTCAGACCTTGTACAGTCCTTATGCTTTGGTAGCTGATCAGTTGGATGCTCAAGCTACATGGGATGCCGATCAAGGCACATTAACACTGACCAAAGGTACAACCAAAATCACTCTCAGTGATCGTGCTACCTCTACAACCGCATCGTATCCTACACTACAACTTGTAGGGGACCAAGTATTCGTATCTGTACGGGCTGTTTTTGAAGCTTTTGACTACAAAGTGATATATACTTCTGCTACTCGCTCTGTCACTATTCAACCTTCTGCTCCTGTTATCTCTAATCCTACGCCTACAGCAACATCAGACACTTACCAATCAGTCTCGATTTTAACAGACCTTGATCCAAGTACAGCTACAGGTCTGCGGATAGAAGGTGTGATTGCTAATGCAGATAATCAAGTGTTTACTGTCGAAATGGGAAGTAAAACATTATATCGGATTGCCGCAGATACCGGACAAATGGATACATTGACCGAATTACCACGTTCAGGTACAGGAATGGCACTTGATACGGATGGTAATCTCTATATTGCAAGCGGAGGCGAAGAAGGTCTCATTTACCGGATCAATGAAGAAGACTTATCCAGTGCGGCTTTTGACTCTTCCAAAGTAGTCACCTATGCCAGTGGAGTTCCGGGAGCGAACGGATTAGCCTTTGATGGTAGTGGTAATCTGTATGTAAGCGGTGGAGCTACAGGAGCTATCTACAAAGTCTCGGCAAGCGGACAAGTCAGTACGTATGCCAGCGGGATCTTGCCTACACGGGAAGAGCAAAAAATCGTAGTGAATGGAATTGCTTTCGGTACAGATGGACAATTATATGTGAGTAATACAAGTTCTGGAGAAGTGAATCGCTTTGCGATCAACAGCGATGGTTCTCTAGGACAACGACAACTTGTTGCTCAAAGCCCGCTATTATATGGAGCAGACGGCTTAAATTTCGGACCGGATGGTGCTATCTATGTAGCAGCTAACGAACGAAATGCCATTGTACGTGTTGGTCTGGATGGACAGGTACGTGATATCGCTAGCAACAATAACAATGGGCCTTTAGAATTTCCTGCCAGTCTTCATTTTGTAGGTAACACATTATATATCAGTAATTTTGACCAACCGCGCGGGATCAATAATCCTAATGATCCTGGTATTGGTGCTTCGATCGCAACGATGGATTTTAGCTAATAAGAGAACAACAACAATACACGCCCAACTGTTCATATCTGATGAGCAGTTGGGCGTGTATGATTTTATAATCGTATGCTATCTCTAGATACAGACCACTTAGTCTGTAATATTATCATTATAGTATTCAATAATATCTTTGCGACGAATAATCCCTAGAAATATGCCTTTGGAATCAATGACAGGTACAAAGTTCTGATCAGCGGCAAGCGATAACATATCTTCCATCGCTGCGGTGATAATAACACTTTCGTTGCGGACATGCTTTTGAATATCATAGACAGGAATCTCACGCATTTTTTCAAAATCAAGATTGCATGTATTTTTGAGTTTCCATAATAAGTCCCCTTCAGAAAGAGTCCCTACATACCGTCCAGATTCATCAATAATTGGCAAAGCAGTATAAGAATGACGCTCTAATATCTCTAAGGCTTCAAACATCGAAATCGTTGAAGGAATATAAGCGACTTGTTCTTTAGGTAATAAAAAAGAAGAAATTTGCATCTGCTGTAGACACTCCTTTGGCTATAAATTGGTGATGTATATCTATTAAAACATACATATGACTATATTTGAAAGCGATTGCAGGTTGAGATTTTGTAACTATTTGATGAGATTGAAGCAGTCATTCAGTTTATTTATACTATAATAGACACGACAAAATGACACCCGAGCTATACTCAAGCTCTAGAAATGAGGTTCTTGTTATAATGATCTATCATGCCAATCAAATTATAGAAAAGATCACAACACTACTTCAGAAAACAACAATCTATGATCAACAGCACCATATGAAATGGGTACGTGCTCCTTTTTTCGATCAAGAGCCATTTGAACTTTCTCCGTATGTTCAGATTACAGACGAAGGATATGTATTACAAATGTACGAACGCAATGTGCAAATGCTCAACAAACTTACGACCGATGTAGATGATGTGGTGTACTGGATTTTGGAAGATACGATTCAACTGATTCTACATACTGATCGATTACAACGTCAACAGGATTCTTCTTATACAGCTAGAGATGAAATATCTATTGAAGAACAAGCTAATCAAGCCTTTTCTGAAATAGGTGGAATCTATGAACAATGGCATCATCAACATCGTCGCAGTACATTAGAGACGCCTTAAATACATCATAATCACTACCAGAACAGTCTATAGCACGCAAAAGGATCTTGTCTCTACAAGATCCTTTTTTGGCTAACACCAAACAACGTTAGATCGTTTGCTGATCTTTGCTCATAGCAGGAACAAGAGATTTGTGATCGATAGGAGAAGAAAGAGTAATTAACGTAGTATACGAGCCGTGGCTAGTAATGCAATTTTCAAAAGGTTCCAAATCCATAATAGATGCAGTCACTACTTTAATCAAATAATTGTAATCTCCGCTTACTCGGTGACATTCTACGATCTGAGCAGTATCCTGACAAAATTGCACAAACGAAATACCATCATGCGCACGGAATAAATAATACGCTGTTGTATGTTGTCCAATCTTATCCGGTGCGACCACTGCTCGGTATTGTTGAATCACTCCACTCTCTTCCATTCGACGTACTCGTTCCGTGACGGCTGGTTGAGACAGCCCTACTTCTTTTCCTAATTCGGTCATTGAAATACGTGCTTGGGTTTGCAGACAGAGTAGAATATGTTGATCCACCTGATCCATGAATGTTCACTCCTTTAATTTCAAGGTTATAACAATAAATAAATTTGAATCCGTAAGTGTATACACGAAATAAATCGGTTGTTATATGTAGTATTGCGATAATATCATATAAAATGAACAGAGTAAATCTTTACTATTCTAAGCGTATCACAAAAACACCTTCACACTGAAATGGCTATAGATCAATTGGATCGACTTAGCTTATTTTTTCAGTAGAAGGTGTTCTATGATGGAATGCTTATTCAGGATTGTGAAGGTCTTCTTTAATCCAATCCACTTGAATAAAATCTTCATTTACTTGTAATTCCGCTTCGCCAAGTCCATTTTTTTGCAACGTAGTCTTGACCGTATCTTCATTTTGCATAGCAATTACCAGCCCTGCACTTTTGGTTTCACTCTGAACTAAATGCATCCCTAGCTCTAGCAACCGTTCTACACTAAATGGTTTCTGCAAATAACGTTCATTTGGAGTCTCTGCATAATTATCGGGTTGATCTAAAGCAGAAGAGATGATTACAGGCACATGGCGATACGCTTTATTGTTTTTGAGCACTTGAATAAAGTCCCAGCCATTTTGAGGGCCATGAAGCTGTACATCGACCAGACATAATAGTGGCGGTTGCTCACTATATTCTAGAGCTAACAATGCTTCTTCTGCGGTATCCATGCGCAAGATCTCGTAATGCTGTTCTTCAAAAGTAGCTCCGATCAGCCGTGCTAGATTTTCATCGTCTTCGATCACAACGATTTTGTTATCCAGTGTACGCAGATGGAATTTAGGCAATTTCACATAAAATGTACTGCCTTTTCCTAAAATCGAATCAAAGTATACTTCTCCACCCAAATCTTCCACAATCTCTTTAACAATTGCCAATCCTAAGCCTGTGCCACCAATCTGACGACGATCTGAATTGTCTACCCGATAAAATTTACCGAACATATGGGGCTTCGATTCTTCAGGTATGCCCAGACCATAATCTTGTACCGCCGCAATCCAGTGGGTATCTCCATCCATCAAACGAATATCGACCCGTTCTTGTCCGGGCGAATACTTAATCGCATTACTGATCAAATTATGCATAATCTGTGTAATCCGGTCACTATCTGCTCGTACCAGACACACGCCTTCAGGCACATCAATACCAATCGTATATCCCTGCTTGTTATCCCATTGCTTGGCGACATTTTGTATAATCGGATTCATATCAAATGGAACCAATGTATAATTCTGCTTGCCTGATTCCATCCGCTGTAGATCTAGAAAATCGCTAATCAGATTAGACAACCGATTCGCTTCTCTATGAATCGTTTCCATGTATTTCTTCGCTTTTTCCGGTTTTACTTCACGATGAAGCAGAATCTCTACAAAGCCTAAAATACTCGCAAGCGGTGTACGCAGTTCATGAGATACAATACTCACAAATTCGTTTTTCAACTGATCGGCTTGCTCTTCTTCTGTACGATCACGGAATACAAATAGATGATAATTTTCAAGATTCATCCCTTTGATCATATTCATATACATTTCCATATAATAAATAGAACCATCCCGACCTTGTAGGGAGAACTGCGTTTTCCATTCTTTCGTCTCATTGGTGAGTAACTGTTGAATCTGCTCACTGAGCATCGTATGTTCCACGGTATGCTGATCTAGATATTGGGCAAGCGAAGTAATATTAGCACCGGTAGATAGTTCTGGATTCACACGACTGACCTGCTGGTTGCAAAACGAAATGGTACCTTCAGGATCACACAGCACTAAGCCTTCGTGCAAAGAATCGATAATTTGCTGAATCGTATCTCGTTGTTGCTTGAGCATGCGCTTTTCCAATTCCAATTCAAGATTGAGTTCTTCCAGACGAACACTTTGTTTACGCCGCTCTTCACTCGCTAATTGAGCTTGATAAGCCAGTCCGAATTGCCCGATTAATCCTTCAGTCATCAGCTTGTCTTTGATATGAACCATAAGACTACCGTATGTGGTAAACAGAACAAATCCGAGCACATTCATCTCTTCGTTGAAAATAGGATAATAATGATCGTCAGCCCGCTCATATCCGTGATGGACGCCTTTTTCTTCCATACTTAGACTGCGACTACGTACCACAGGAAGCTTTTCTTCTAACACTTGTAATGCTGGGCCAAATAAATGTTCAATCGCTTCTCCATGTATCGTACGCGGCCATCCAATCGAATACACCATCCGGGAAGAAGCAGGATTACCAATCTCATCTTGCACCACTAACATCAGAGCATCGTGACGAGTAGCTTGCATCAATGCACGCAGACTACTTTCCAAAAAGTCATTCATTTGTGCAAAACCGGTAAGTTTTTCCTGATACGAATTAATCAGTTGTAACTGTGTCTCACGTTCGGTTAATCGTTCCAAAATCGTTTCTTGCTCTTGCTGTTGCATCAGAATCTCTTCATTCTGCGCTTCCAATTCATCATGCTGTTCTCCCATTTGACGGAGACTTTCTTCCAATTCTTGATGGCGTTCTTTCAATTGATCGCTCATATGATTAATACCGCCAACCAGACCGCCGATTTCATCTTTGGAAAACGTATCTTCTAAATGAATATATTCGCCGTGGCTAATCCGCTCGACCACTTGTTCCATTTGAGCGATCGGGTGAATAATCGACTTCCGCAGATACCGAATCAAGATAATCGCTGTGCCTAATCCTAAAAAAATTAAAACAAGCGGTACAAACAGTATTAACGAATTTAAATGTCTACTTTTCGCAATCAGATCATTCACTTCTTGCCGTTCAATCTGCATTAAGCGATCCAGTTCACTATTGACCGATTGTACCAGACTGGTCGTGATCGTCTGCGAGATACGATTGATTTCAGCTTGATTATTCTGCTGTTTGAGCGTTTGCATCACTGGAAAATAGCTGAAGTATTCTGTGCTTTTACTTGATAATTCATCCAACCGGGAATCTTCAGCCTGTGCTTGTTTAAATGTATTTAATCGTTCAGTAAATGCATCACGACTGGTCTCTGCTTCAAGCAAAAATTCATTTCGATCATAAGCAAGATACGCTCTAAAATCAGACACTGCTGTACGATAATCTTCATCCATATCTTGAATCTGATTTTGCTGATCCAGATGGATATTAATATCATTCGTAATATCTGCTGTTTGTTGCTTAAAAAACCATTCCACCATAAAAATAATAATGCCAAAAATCAGAAAAAGCGCAATCGTCCATAATGCGACGCGACGTGCCAGTCCCCCGCGGGCTGGATTCATTATTCATCCCCTCCGCCGCTGCTCGACAGTAATTCTTCTGCTGCATCCATCAATTGTAATGGACTAAACGGCTTCGACATATACAAAGAGACTCCCGCTTGCTCCGCACGGATTCGATCTTTCTCCTGTGCTTTGGCGGTCAGTAAAATAACAGGTTTCTGCGCATTGACTCCACCACTTTGACGTAGCCATTCACAGACTTCAATCCCTGTCGCTTCTGGCATCATATAATCTAAAATCACAAGGTCAAAAGGGTGACTCGACAGCTTTTCTTGAGCTTGCTTACCATCTTCTGCTTCAACCACGTTGTACCCTTCATCTGCTAATGTTTCCTGAAGCAAAAAGCGTAAAGCTGGTTCATCTTCTGCGATTAAAATTTGATACGTTGTCATTTCATGTATCCCCTTTGTTGTAAAAGATTATAGAATCATGTCTTGCGATGCCAAGCTTATATACGGTAATAGATCTCCTCTACATTTTACTATATTTAACTATTTCGACAAAATTGCTTTTGATAGATGTAGGTCTTTATCATCATAAGTAAAATTTTAACAAAATAGACGACTTTACAAGCTTTGCTACCGTCGATCGCTCCTGTTAATATGATATAATGAAAGCGTAATTCCATTTTAATTACAGAAGAGGGGTTTGACCTTTATTATGCTACAATTTAGTCCCTCATTTTTACAGATCGGATCTACTGTTGGTCTTCTAGTGATTGCGATAACCGCTATTTTGGTACGTTCTCGTACCAATCACCGACCGGTTAATGCCAAAAAAATTCTGATCCCACCTATGGGAATGAGTACTGGTTTTCTAATGTTTGTGGTGGCTGATTTCCGGGTATCCTGGATGTGGGCTTTAGGTGCTTTTTTAGCAGGATGGTTTATTTTCTCTTATCCTTTAATTCGCGGTACCAGATTCGAACGTTCAGGCACCGATATCGTGGTTCAGCGTTCAAAAAGCTTTTTGTTTATTTTGATTGGTCTGTTGATGATCCGCTTACTATTGCATCGGTTTATTGAGCAATATATTTCAATTCCGCAGACAGCAGGCGTATTCTTTATTCTGGCATTTGGAACATTATTGCACTGGAGAATCTCTATGTATCGCCAATATCGCAAAATGACTTCAGATCCAGATATCTCGTTGTCTCATCCATCTACCAAATAACAACAAAAAGCCGACTTCTATCTATATAGATAAAAGTCGGCTTTTGTATTAGAGTACACTATTATTAAAGTTCATTGATCTTTGATGATAAAGTATAGGATTAGTCGGTGACTTTAACCAATTGTTTACCTAGATTTTCACCACTAAATAATCCAATAAAGGCTTTAGGTGTATTTTCAAAACCTTCTACGATGTTTTCACGATATTTGATTTTGCCTTCTTTAACCCAGCTACCCATTTCTTTCAATCCTTCAGCAGCATCTGCGGCATAATCGCCTACAAGGAATCCTTTAAGCAACACAGTGCGTTTGAGTAATGTCGGTTGAATACGTGGTCCGATATCTGGTTTTTCATTGTTATACAGTGAAATTTGTCCACATAATGGAATACGAGCATTGGTATTGAGTAGATCGATTACAGCATCTGAGATCTCGCCGCCTACATTGTCAAAATAAATATCGACACCATCCGGACAAGCTTCTTCTAGCGCTTCACGGACAGGTTTCTCATCTTTATAGTTAATGACTGCATCGAATCCAAGTTCATCTAACAAATAACGATTTTTTTCTTCTGAACCGGAGATCCCTACAACACGGCATCCTTTAATTTTACCAATCTGTCCTACCAACATCCCTACAGCACCACCTGCACCAGAAACAACCAATGTCTCACCCGGTTGCGGATTACCGATACGTAGTGTGCCAAAGTAAGCTGTTAATCCAGGCATACCCAGTACACCAACAGCTGTAGAGATAGGAGCCAATTCGGGATCGACTTTGCGGCACGTATCCGCTTCTACTACTGCATAACGTTGCCATCCCCATCCACCAACAACGATATCGCCTTCTTGATAACGAGAATCGTTACTTTGCAGAACTTTACCGATAGAACCACCGGCTACAGGTTCATTTAGAGCATAAGAAGCAGCATAAGACTTCGCTTCACTCATGCGTCCTCTCATATAAGGATCAACCGATATATATAAAGTTTGAATTTGCAGTTGTCCTTCTTTAGCTTCCTCCAGTGGTTGCTGATCTATCGTAAAGTTTTCTGCGGTAGGTACACCTTTTGGACGGCTTACCAATAGAATGCGTTCATTTTGAATAGTAGACATCATTTATTCCTCCTTGTTTTGCTTACTCTTTACTATTACCCTTAATCATCTATTCTATCGCTTATTCACACTTTTTTCACATTCTGATCATTCATAATAAATATTAAGTTAACTTTCATGACACACCTGTTAATAATAGACAAAATAAAGTAGTATAATAAAAGATGATGAATACTTAATTGACATTAAAATGCACTTTAGTTGTGTTTTGTATCATATAGATCAATCAACGTTAGAGGTATATTTAGATTAGTAGGAGGTTAGCTATGCGTAGAAAATCAAGAAAAGTCGCTATAGTGGGTGCAGGAATGGTCGGTGCAGGTTGTGCCTATTCGATGATCAATCAGTCGATTGGTGATGAGATTATGATGATTGGACGTACACATGAACGTGCAGTCGCTCAAGCTCTTGACCTTTCCCATTGTATGGAGTTCACATCCCATCGTACCAAAGTGTATGCAGGAACATTACAAGATTGCGGAGATATGGATATTGTGATTATTACAGCGGGTGCTAATCCTGTACCCGGTCAGAATAATCGAATGAATATTCTCCATGAGACGGCGGCTATTGCTCGTGAAATTACAGAACCGATTGTCGCAAGTGGATTCAACGGTGTATTTATTGTTGCGGCTAATCCGGTAGATGTGATTACTCATCTAGTATGGCAAATTTCAGGTTTTCCGCGTGAACGTGTGATCGGAACAGGGACATCGATCGATTCTTCCCGTCTCAAAACATTGCTGTCTGATGTCTTTTCAATTGATCCACGCAGTGTACATGGTTATGCGCTTGGAGAACACGGAGAATCTCAATTTGTAGCATGGTCGCATGTAACGATTGGTGGTAAGCCTTTATTGCATATTCTGGATCAACATACGGCTCGTTTTCCCGATCTGAATCTGGATGATATTGCTCGCAAAACCAAAGATGCAGGCTGGGAGATTTTCACTCGTAAAGGGAACACTCAGTTCGGTATCGGTAACGCGCTTGCTTATATTGCCCGTTCAATTCTGAATGATGAACAACGAATCATTGCAGTTTCTTCTATATTAGAAGGTGAATATGGACAACACGATGTCTGTGCAGGAGTACCTGCAATTATCGGCGGTGAAGGTATCAAAGAAATTATCGAACTTCAACTGACCGCAGAAGAGCAGGTCAAGTTCGAATATTCTTGTCAGCAAATTCGTAGTGGTATCGAAGCTGTTCTTCCTGTGATCATTCCAAATAGTGATGTTGTCTAATTTATAATCAATCTATCTGCTCACTCTAAATAGTGAACAACTATCAAATAAAAAAGAGCTATACTTCTGAATCATCAGATCGTATAGCTCTTTTGCTTGTATTAAATATTCATTTATAAAGCTATATTATATTCTTTCTAGTTACTCTCCCGAACTCGATGCTGCATCCCACTCTAGATCTTCCAGAAATCGGTATACATCCTCAAAGACCAGATCATGTTGCTTGTCCATCGTTAGAATATGACCGGATTGGTCATACCATTTCAGCTCCTTGAGCGGCATAGTCAGATCTTCATAAATAATTCGGGCACTCTCTAGATAAAGCTCTTCATCAAGCTCTCCCTGCATAATCATTGTCGGTGCAGAGATACGCTTCACTTGACTAGCGGTGGAGGCGATTAGTTTACGCAGTTGATCCAGACTGTGTAGTGGCTCTTCAGCCAGCTGCGTCAGTTCCTGCTCAATCTGTGGCTCTTCTTTGCCCTCAATAGACTTGAACCAGCGAGCATATTCGAGTACCCGTCTGAGGATATCCTCATTGTCTTTTTCACGTATAGGTGCGCACATAGAGACAATAGCTTTGGCGGGAAACAGAGTTCCCAGTCGCAGGGAGAATACACCGCCCAGTGATACACCAACTACAGCGATCTCTTCATACCCTTCCTGCTCCAGATATTCATAACCGTCTACAGCACTTTTCCACCATTCCGAAGGTTTCGTATGTAGCAGTTCCTCTGGAGTACTGCCGTGTCCTTTATACAGCGGTCCGTGGCAGGTATACCCTCTATCATTCAGAAAACGTCCCAGTTTGCGGACATGCAGTGTATTGCCAGTGTATCCATGTAGCAGTAGAGCAGCCCTTGCTCCTCCGCGATAGGTAAATGACTGAGGTGGAACCAGTTTCATCCGATCATCTCTCCAATTCTATTTTCTCTATATTATAAACAGAATGACTGCTCTAAAAGCAGAACCAGAAGTAAGAATACCATATTTGCTAGCGGTAACCTAATCCACAGTATACGGATCAGAAGTCCTCGCAGTTGTTGGTTATCCTACTTCTGGAGAGAGATTCCTATCTTATTCTGTTACTATGATACCATCGGAATAAGCCACTATATAGTTCGCTTCTTCAATCCATGTACCTGTTACAAAGTCCCTTCCGCGAACATGTACATAATGCTCGTAAATATCCACCTCGTAACCTTCGCTTCCTTCCAGATATTCATCCTCATCGGTCCACAGATAAGCAACTGAAGAAGCATTGAACATCGTAGGTAACTGGCCTTGTCCATCATACATAGTATGCGGTGCTCCCAACTGCCAGTGCGTATGTCCCGTAAACAAAATCACCTGCGGATATGTAGATAATATATGGCGTAGTGGCTCATCCTGATGTACCCCGTACCAGCCCTGCTGTTCCAGTGAACCCGCCACCGTATTGATCAAAGGCTGATGCAGAAACAGAAAGATCGGTCGCTCCTGTGAAGACTGTTCTGCCAGCTTACGATCAAGCCAATCCAACTGTTCCTGCGTCAAATGACAGTCTTTAGACAACGGCTTTTCGGTACCGATAAAAATAAAATGATAACCGCCAATCCAATGGTCATGATAAGAACCATTTGTACCTGTTGCTTCATTAAAATTACCAATCCGCCGCTGCCACAGTTGTTGCGAAGCTGTGTCATTCTTTTCTGGCAGAGAAGATTCAGCGCCTATTTGCGCCTGGTATTGCTCCCATAATTCCAGCAGTTGCTTACCCTTCAATCCAGTCAATTCCTGCGGTGCTTCTTCCCAAATAAAATCGCCTACATCATGATTTCCAATCGTAAAAAAGAAAGGGGGTAGCTGATCACGATACTTTTCCCATATCCGTTGCATTTCCCGATATTCTGCTTCCAGACCGTGATCCGTCACATCTCCTGTATGCATAACACCGAGACTATCGAGGCCACGCCGAGCAATATCTGCTAATGCCCTGTCCCAGTGAAGATTATGAATATGTTGCGGATCTTCTGTCACATGCGTATCTGTAATGACCTGAAAGCTAGCCAGACGTTGTCCGAAATTATGGTTGTCCAACTGTAAAACAGAATTGTTTTCCCAAGACTTCATTGTGCATCACTCCATTTCAATCCGATAATTCCAAAAATAAACTGAATTCATATGACATTTTCATCATAATCGTACCGATTAACTCCAGCACAATCGCCAGCAGAAGTAGAATCCAGCCTTTATTCCCTATCATTCTTACACTTCGTCATGCTCAAGTAACTGGGTAAAAGAGAAAATAACGGCGTCCGCAGACTGCCTGTCCACACCTGTACCTATACCGATCGCAAGTGCGGAGTCTGCCGCTCTGGCCATCTGCATATCTCCATTCGTATCGCCAATCACTGCCGTCTGATCCGGGGCAATACCGAGTTGCTCGCAGGCAAGCAGCACCATATCCCCAAATGGCTTGCCCTGTAACACCTGATCATTGCCCATAATCACTTCAAAATAATCCACCATTCCCATCCATTCTAGATGCTTGCGGGCACTGTCTGTATCATCTGCGGTTACGACGCCAAGCCGTATTCCCTTTTCCCTACAATGATCTAGAAATTCCCTTACTCCTGGTAGCGGATATGCGGGTCTAGCATGCTCCATAATCAGATTGGCTTCCTGGATACAATCATGTACAATCGCTTTGGATACCGCCCATGATAATCCGGCACGATAGCCATGCCAGATCAGTACAGCATATACTTCCTCCATCGTACCCATCGCTAGCGGTCCACGGGCATCATAATCGACCATGCGTCCCTGCTCGTCATGTATCGTTCCCCAAATATGAGGAATATCTTCCTGACTGATCGAACAATCACGCTCTGCCAGTCGAAAATGCACCAACCGCATCACTTCGTTAGTCCAGAATCCCCACATACGATTAAAGTCGAGTAGTGTACCGTCCTTATCCAGTAACACTGCCTTTATGGATTCGAAATTCCAGAGTCGATTATGGATTGAATCGAGTAGATCCGGTTGCTCTTTTATAGATTCTGCGGTTTCTTTGGATTTTCTAGTTTCTCTGCTTACTTCTGCCATGTGTACATGTCCCTTTCCTGCGTGTAACTGAAGACAGTGCACAGCATTACGCAGCTGCACACTGTCTTTGTTTATTTACTGTTGTCATTGCTAACATTACTGTGCTCTTATCATCAGTCTGCCCATTGGCTCAGCGCTTTAGTTTAACAATGCAATTAACGACTATTCGCACGGTCTAGCTCCTGTTGGGCTTTGACTTTGGCTTCTTGCAGTGCCTGTGTAGCGGGTACATTATTGATCTGTATCTGATCAGCAGCCACTTTGAGTGCATCATTGATCTTGCCACCTGTCGGGTCCTGAAATGGTGCCGATGCATGGGAAGCCTGCTTCAGTGGGACTTCGATCTGTGGATTTTTTTGACTGAATGCTTTGAATTGCGGATCTTGCAGTGCCGATTGACGTACCGCAATATATCCGGTATTGATTGACCATTGTGCTGTATTGGATGCTTTGGAGAAGTAAGTCAGCCATTTGAATGCTGCTTGCTGTTGCTCTGGACTTGCTTTAGCGGGAATACCTGCCATAATCGCATTCGCGACTGGCTTGCCTTCACCTTTTCCTTCCCAGCCCGGCTGTTCCATCGCGCCGACAATTTTGAAGTCTAGATCGCCCTGATCTCCACTTGAGCCAGTATAACCTGCTGCTTTATTTTTCATCACATCATCGATCGTTTTGTACCAGTATTCCCATCCCTGTCCGCCAGAGTGGATCGTCATGATCTGGTCTTCATGAATCCATTTGCGGAACATATCCCATGTCTCGATCCATTCCGGTGAATCGATCATAACTGTCTTGCCATCATCGCTGATTATTTGGCCGCCTTTACTCAGCACAGCATCGATCATATTTTCACTACCCCACATCGGTTCCCAGCCATAGAAGGTCGTTTTTCCATTTTCTTTTTTGGTCATTTGGGCAGCAGCTGATGCAAGAGATTCCCAGGTAGTCAGACTGGCTGGATCAATTCCGTTAGCTTTGAGCGTATCTTTACGGTAATACATGATCTGGGTCGTGCCGTACATAGGCAGGAAATACTGCTTGCCATCCACCTGTCCCTGTGTCAGAAATGTCTGTACAAAATCGTCTTTCTTAAAATTAGGATCATCTGCAATAAATTGATCCATCGGTGCATAATAACCTCTTTTCGCCCACTCTACATTAGAGCTGAGCACAGCGGCAGGCACCTGACCGGAAGCGATAGCTGCTTGCAACTTTTGTTCGGTCTCATCATAGTCTGCCTGTACGATTCCTTTGACGACAACATCCTTTTGTGAAGCATTGAATGCATCGATTGTTTTTTTCATATTATCACCTAACTTACCACCAAGTCCGTACCAGAATTCGATCTCTACCGGACCATTGGATGAAGCGGTAGAACCTGCTGCACTGGTTTCACTGTTGCTTGGCGATCCGCAAGCTGTAGTTAGCAGGAAGCTAGAGATGACCATTAATGGCAAAGCTGATTTCCATTTTAGCAAGGAGCGGCGCTTGGCAGTACGGCGATGCTCTGTCAGCGATCCCGGATGCATACTAGAGTCAGACTTGTGATCGTTGCTCTCTGCGTGAGAATTGATATTTATCATATTGTTAATACGTTGTTTGACGATCTCTTTTCCGAATAAACGAAATAATTTCATAGTCGTAATCCCTTCTCATATGTAAAATGGTTGCCTGTTACATGCAACTGTAATAGCCAATCTGTATGTTTCTCAGATTGCTTTTAGCTCTTGTTTACCCCTGCCGACATATTTACACTTTGCATAATCGTTTTCTGGGTAAATAAAAATAGAATCAACAGTGGAGCAATAGTGAACGCACTAGCAGCCATAATTTGCGGCCATTTCAGACCATAGGCTCCTCCTTCCACAAAGAAACTTCGCAGCCCTGCCGATACTAGCTGAAGATCAGGACTCTTGGTAATAAGCATCGGCCAGAAATAATTGTTGTACTGCTCAATAAAAGTAATCAGCACCATTACTGCAAACGTAGAATGCGCCAGCGGTGTGATGATAGTCCACAGAATCCGGAAATGAGAAGCACCATCAAGCTGCCCTGCCTCCACCAGTTCGTGGGAAATCTGCATAAAGGCTTGTCGGATCAAGAAAATCGAGAATACACTGACACAGTTGGACAAAATCAATCCGGTATAACTGTCCAGTAGCTGTAACTTGCTCAATATTAGATAGCTAGGCAAGTATACGGCTGTACTCGGAATCATATAACCGAGCAGTACGATACCAGTGAACAGCCCTTTAAGCCGAAAGCGCATATGTGTCAGCGCATAAGCCATCATGCTGGAATTGATGATCTGTAGCAGAGATATCGCTGCGCCTACACCGATGCTGTTGAGAATATAGCGAGCAAACGGAGCCGAATGCCATGCATCTATATAGTTGCTCCACAGAAACGTCTCTGGCCAAAATGTTGGCGGAAAGCGGAAAATTTCATCATTAGTCTTAAATCCGCTCATCACCATCCAATAAAATGGGAAAACCATCAGCAGACTAATTATAGTCAGTAGCACATAGCGCACTAGCTGACCTGTACTCCAGCGATAACGAGTCACATTTGCAGGGGCATTGCTTTTACCTCCTGTTTGCTGACTACGTGACCCGGATTCATGCCGACTTGCAGTAATCGGCGGATAAGATGTCTCCTTTTTTTCTACTCGTGTCATATTCACTGGTAATGCACCATCTTTCGGCCGATCAGGAAAGAACATCCCGACAATAGCACACAAATTAGGATAATTACTACAGCCACAGAAGAAGCCTCCCCTACATTAAATGCCTCAAAGGCAGATTGATAATACAGATATAGTAGTGTACGCGTCGAACCTGCGGGTCCACCCTGTGTCATCACATTAATCTGATCATAAGCTTGCAGAGATTGAATCGTTAGGATTACTGCCAGAAAAAAGGTCGTTGGCGAGATCAGTGGCAGGGTAATATGCCTGAAACTTCTCCATGCGCCAGCTCCATCTATTGAAGCAGCTTCCAGCAGATCCGATGGAAGATTACGCAAAGCCACCAGATAGAAGATCATCGCCCAGCCGACCGATTTCCACAGCGTAACGATCAGGATAGCTATAAGTGCCCAATTTGAATCTTGTAGCCAGCCGATTCCTGCTATGCCAAACCAGCTCAGTACATGGTTCGCATAACCTACATCTGGCTGAAAAATCCATGACCAGACAATAGATACAGCAACGGTCGGCGTTACCCATGGAGAGAAAATAAAAGCACGGTATATGCCTGACGTGCGAAGTTTGCTGTTCATCAGCAGAGCCAGTAGCAAGCCGCCTACCAGAATCGGAATCACACTGCCTAGTCCAAATAATGCTGTTACTTTTAGCGCCTGATAAAATTCGGGATTGCCAAGCAGGTACCGATAATTATCCAGTCCGACAAACAGCTTATCTGGACTCATAAAATCCCAGTCCGTAAAGCTCAGATAAAATATGTATCCAAGAGGGCCGAGCCAGAATACCAGTAGCGGAATCACAGCTGGCATAGTAAACAGCAATGCCTCGGTCTCTCGGAATATTCTCGTTTTCAATGCATCCACTCCTGTGTTCAATTTTTCTTTAATACTTGTCTTCATTTAGTCTTTTTCGTGTTATTATATATTCTGTACAAGAAATATTGTACAATCAAATTCATATTGATGAGTTATCACAGTGTAAAAACATTGACGATTCATGTAAAATTTATTGCTTTGACCGGAAATAAATTACATATTATGAGGTGACATGATGGAAAAGGAAATAAATGAGATATCCAGCGACCCCTCCCGTTCCAGACAGCAAGAGCTTCGCGCAGACATGATTGAGGCGATTGCCCAGACGATGGATCTGTATGGAGTGAATCATTCCTTCGGTCAGCTATATGGCGTTATGTACTTCGAAGATCGTCCAATGACCCTCGAAGAGATGAAAAACGATATGAATATGAGTAAAAGTAATATGAGCTATGCAGTCCGTTCTCTAATGGAGTCACGTATGATTCACAAGCTAGATGAAAAGCGTGACCGCAAAGATCAATATCAAGCAGACACAGATTATTTTCGTACATTTCAGAACTTTTTTGGTAGTCGGTTGCAACGGGAGATCGATGTAATGACCGCTTCTATGGAGGAAGTTATTCCCGAGCTGTCGGAAATCATCCTTTCCCAGCATACAACAGCCGAAGAAAGGGAAAGCTGTCTTCGTGATCTTTATAAGTTGCAACATGCTCAGCAATATTATAAATGGCTACAACATTTTGTAAGCGAATTACAGGCAGGATCTTATTTCCCTTCTTCCACTGCGCCACAAAATGAGTAATCCAGCAGATCGATAATAGAATAGTGTTGAAGCTGTTCTACCCGTAGTCATTGCTAAAAACGATACTTTCTAAGATGTTGTCTAATTCATAACCACTCTATCTGCTCACTGTAAATAGTGATCAACTCTCAAATAAAAAAAGAGCTATACTTCTGAATAATCAGATCGTATAGCTCTTTTGCTTTAGATTGAGGTCTATCGACGTTATACATCGATAGTCATCTATTTGTATTCTGTGCGTTATTTTACAGTCAATACTGGACAGTTCGCATGCTGGATAACTTTGTGGCTAACACTTCCAAGGAATAGTTCAGACATTTTACTCATCCCTCTTGTTCCCATCACGATCAGATCATAATTCTGGCTATTCGCTAGATCACAAATAATGGTCGCTGGATCACCTGTCTGATAATTGATATTATACTGAATCCCTGTAGGATTAAGCACTTGACGATAAGGTTCTGTCATTTCATGACCTTCTTCATTTAACTTGGCATCTACATCGATCCCCAGGGGTGGTTCAGCAACCATCATTACCGGATTGACATGAACTGCTGTAAGAGATGGCTTATTGGATAAAGCTTGAATCAATTCGATTGCTTTCTGCAAAGCTCGATCAGCATGTTCTGATCCATCTACAGCGACTAATATTTTGTTAAATATCGAACTCGTTGGCATCTGCTCTTGGGCTTGAATATCATTCATCGTTATCCTCTTCCTTCTATTATATAGATTTGAACTGTAAATATAGTTCAATGATTAGTGAGCATGGGATACATCAATATCACGTAAATGGCGACGACGTACAATCAATACGATTACCCCGATAAATACCATTAGAGCACCAAAGTAAAATGGCATCTGTGCATTGTACCATTCTGATAATTTACCAGCTAACCAAGGAGAAGCCGCACCACCTAAGAAACGAACAAAGCTATATGAGGCAGAAGCTACAGAACGTTCTACAGGAGCCGATTCCATAACCGCTGTTGTAATCAACGTATTATTAATCCCTAAGAAAATACCGGCTACAATTACAGCTACAATCACAGTCGTTGGTGAACCCATAAATGTACCGATACCCATCACTAACAAGTCGATAGTAAATAAGGTCAACATAACACCCATCGAAGCAGCAAGGTTGAAACGGCTTTGTAATTTAGGTGCTACAAATACGGAAGTGAAAGCAAGCAAGATTCCCCATCCAAAGAATACATATCCAAGTCCATGTTCATCTAAGCCCATGACATAAGGAGAATAAGCCATTAATGTAAAGAATCCAAAGTTATATAAAAACGCTACAATCGCTAATGTTTTGAGTGCTGGATAGCTAAGTGCTTTGAACGGATCGGCTAGTGAACTGCGTTTAGTTGGTTTGGGAATTTTGGGTAACACGAATAAAATAAACAAGAAACCAATCACCATCAATACACTAACCCCGAAGAAAGGACCTCTCCAAGAAATGGAACCTAATTCTCCACCTAGCAAAGGACCGACTGAAATCCCAAGTCCCAATGCCGCTTCATACAAAATAATCGCTTTGGCTGTACCTGATGTGGATAATCCAACGATGGCAGATAATGCAGTTGCGATAAAGAGTGCATTACCAAATCCCCATCCTCCACGGAACCCAACGATTTGAGCAATCGTATCTGATGCACCGCCCAATGCGGAGAACACAATAATAAGCAAAATCCCACTTAATAATGTCCATTTCACTCCGATCCGACTGGATACAAAACCTGTAATTAACATGGCTAGACCAGTAACCAGGTTATAGCTTGTAAATAATAAAGACACCTGACTTTTACTAGCGTGTAATTGATTAGCAATCGCTGGCAAAATAGGATCGACTAGACCTAATCCCATAAATGAGATCACACATGCAAAAGCAACAGCCCAGACTGCTTTAGGTTGGGAAAACAACCCGCCACGTTCAGGCAGTTCTTTTAAAGTTGATGGTTTGGTACTCATATTGATGTATTCCTCCTTGGAAAACGTTAATTTAATTTAGCGAGTCCTTCTTGAATCCGTTGACGCAATAGTTCTGCATCTGCTTTGAACGCATAAATACGGCTTAATTTCTCATCCACCATATGTAGCTGTTGATCTAACGTCTTGTTCATTTCAATCAATTGCTGTCGACGTTCTTCTTCATCCGTAGTGTTGCGGTATTGCTCGCGCTGATCATTGAGCATCTCGGTTACTTTGACATAATGCTGTAATTCTTGAAGCGAGAAGCCTAGCACATCGCGAGCGTTGATGATTTTTTTGAGCCGATCAATATCGGTCTGACTGTACAATCGTGTTCCGCCTTCACTACGCTGAGGAGAAACAAGCCCAATCTCTTCATAATAACGAAGCGTACGCTTGGTTAAGTTACAGGCTGTAGCTACTTCATCAATCTTGTAGAGAGTCATTTATTATCCCCACCTTTTTTGAAATAAATCTTCTTTTATATAAAAATATTTACATATTGGTTATGTAACTATAATACTACTATCTCACGTTAACGTCAATGTTATATCGTAAATTTATATGTATTTTTTGTTATATAATAATTTAATGCAGATTTATTATATTATCTTTATTACGTATCCTCTATCCATATTTATTATTATTAAAATTTATGGTTATATCAGATGATTACGTTTCATTTTATTGTCCTTTTGTGTATACTAAGAATATAAAGAAAGCCTACAGTGGTGGTACACTGTAGGCTGGATCGACAAGAACAGGCAGCAAGTAAGACGACGCTACACTGTCAAACAGCATAAGAAAAACCGCCGAATAAGACTTCTACCTCTTAGTCCCGGCGGTTTTTCTTTTGTTTTGCTTTTTTCCAGATTGCGATAACTTTGTTCAATCCAACGATTAAGCTGGTTAACTTGATACCTGCATCTAAAACAATAAGCAATAACTCCAAGTATGACATGGCTTCACCCCCTTTCGGGTTGCGTCGCCATATCATTCACCACCGGCACTTTGTCTTTCCTATCTTATTGTAGCATAATCAATGATCAAAAATAACTTAAATACGTTAAATTGAATTTATAGATTGAGATATAAAAAAAGCGACTCTATTTTAAAATAGAGTCGCTTTTCTCATTCAACCAGAAGAAGTCGCGCTTTGACTGCCAAGCGCTGATGTAAGATATTTTGCTTCGCAAAAATCACTTTTCTATTCAACTAGAAGAAGTCGCGCTTTGACTGCCAAGCGCTAGATTATTGTTTTTTCTCTACAGCGTGTCCGCCAAATTCGTTACGTAGTGCTGCTACAACTTTACCTGTAAATGTATCGTTGTCTAGAGAACGGTAACGCATCAATAGAGACAATGCGATAACTGGAGTTGCCATTTGTAGATCCATTGCTTCTTCAACAGTCCATTTACCTTCACCTGAAGAATGCATGATTCCTTGAATTTCTTCCAAGTTACCATCTTTTGCAAATGCGTTTTCTGTCAATTCCATTAACCATGAACGAATAACAGAACCGTTGTTCCATACGCGTGCTACTTTTTCATAGTTGAAATCGTAAGGGCTTTTCTCTAACACTTCAAATCCTTCACCGATTGCAGCCATCATACCGTATTCGATACCGTTATGAACCATTTTCAAGTAATGACCGCTACCTGATTCGCCTGCATACAAGAAGCCATTTTCAACCGACGTATCACGGAATACCGGTTCAACCACGTCCCAAGCTTCTTTGTCGCCACCAACCATATAACAAGCACCGTTACGAGCACCACTCATACCGCCTGAAGTTCCTGCATCCATGTAACGAATCCCTTTTAATTTCAATTCGTTATAACGACGAATTGATTCTTTGTAGTGAGAGTTACCTGCTTCGATCACGATATCATTTTCGTTAAGCAATGGAGCGATCTCGCCCAATACAGAATCAACAACACCATGAGGAACCATAATCCATAGGATACGTGGAGATTCTAAGTTAGATACTACTTCTGCTAATGTATATGCAGGTGTTGCACCAAGATCAGCGATTTCTTTAACTGCTTCTTTGTTTAAGTCAAACGCAACAACCTCGTGGTTGTGATCCATCAAGTTTTGTCCAAGGTTCATACCCATTTTTCCTAATCCAACTAATCCGATTTTCATTGTGTAACCCTCCGTGTCTTTTTTGTAAAAGTAGTTGTTACTCACTATCCATAAGTCTTTTCTCTCTTATCTATATCTACAAAGCCAAATCTTGGCTTTAGATAACATGTAGAATACGCTCTGTAAAAACATAGCACAGAGCGTATTACCCAACTTATAATACCTGTTAAACGACTGCTACTGGAGTAGAAGCTTGTACAGGTTGATCTTTTAACCATTGGAATCCTTCAACAGCAAGCAATTCATTGGAAGCTTCTGGGCCATACGTACCTGCTGCATAATGATGGATTGGCAGATCGTTATCAGCGAATGCTTCTAAGATCGGCTGTACCCACTGCCATGACAATTCAACTTCATCCCAGTGTGCGAAGAATGTAGCATCTCCACGTAATGCATCATTGATCAGCAATTCATAAGCTTCTGGCTCATTATCTGAACCGACTTTGAATTCAGCAGTCATAGGCTCAAGGCGACCTGTGATGACATTTTTATGATTTAATTGTAGTGTGATTTTTTGATCTGGATTAATGCTGATTACCAACATATTTGGTTGAGCATCACAAGCTACACAGATATCTTCATTTTTCATTACATCTTTAAATTCAATCACAATACGAGTTGATTTCTCTTTCATACGTTTACCAGTACGAATATAGAAAGGAACACCTTGCCAAGAGAAATCATCTACCCATACACGAGCAGCGATAAATGTATCTGTTACTGAACCTGGAGTGATGCCTGGCTCATCTTGATAAGAAGCTAATGCTTTACCATTGCTTTCACCCGCACTATATTGAGCACGCACGATATGTTTGTGCGCATCTTCTTTAGAAATAGAACGTAAAGATTCAGCAATGTGTTTTTTGTGAGAGCGTACATCGTCTACGGTGTGACCAGCAGGCAATGTCATAGCTGTCATCATCAACACTTGCAACATATGGTTTTGCATCATATCACGAATAGCACCCGTATGATCATAATAGCCTGCACGTTCTTCAACACCAACTGTTTCTGCTGCTGTGATCTGTACATTAGCAATATGACGGTTGTTCCAAAGAGCTTGGATCGCCGGGTTCGTAGAAGCTAAAGATTCCAAGTTTTGCACCATTGGTTTACCCAAGTAGTGATCAATACGGAAAATTTCTTCTTCTGCAAACGTTTTGCTTAACTGTTCATTCAATTGACGAGCAGAAGCTAGATCATGTCCAAATGGTTTTTCAATAATCAGACGTTTCCAGCCTGTTGTTGTTCCAAGTCCACTATCTTTAATGTTTGTAGCGATCACTTCAAAGAATTCAGGAGCTACAGACATATAGAACATGCGATTTTGAGGAATATTTAATTCTTTTTCACGAGCTTCAACGATTTTGAGCAGTTCTTGATAACCTGCTGTATCATCAACATTTAAGATATGGTAACGGATCGAGCGAAGAAAAGCATCTACCGATTCGCGATTTTCTGGTTTGTTACGTGAGAATTCTTCTAACGCCTGTTCTACGTAAGTTTGGAATGTAGCATCATTGAACGATTTTCTTCCTAAACCAATAATTGAAAAAGCTTCAGGCATTTTGCTATCTACAAACAAGTTATACAAAGCAGGGAAAATTTTACGTTTTGCTAAATCCCCTGTTGAGCCGAACAATACAAAAGTCATTGCTTCCATTCGTTTCTCCTCCAAAGTACCCTACTCCAACACATTTTCTATTCTATCGTGCGGGTATATTTGATCTAATTAAAATGTGGTCATTTTACACTTGCCGAAAAGATACGGTTGATATAGCAACTATATCGCCAAAAAATAAACGAGCATTTTTTATTATGTACGACTTTACATAAAGAAAGTCGTCGCATATCCAAATCTCGCTTTAAAGTCAATCCGTCGTTGTGTCTCTTTTGTGACAGACACTGTTTACAAAATCCACAATAGACCTTGTGTCGAACAATGTCAAGAACAAAAATGAAAGTTTCAGAATGAACATTACTTATTCCGTCAATTTATTATCGGTATTTTGATACTACTTGTGAATAGCTTCGTTGACAATAACGGTTACAAGTGATAGTCTATTTTTGCACAAAAGGTTGCTATAACAACTAAAACAGTAGGTGAATGCTATGCCTTATGACGTAGAAAAGAGTTATACCGTGTTGATTCGCGATGTTCATTTAGCAATCTCCGGTCATATCAAAAATAAATTAGCTCCTTTTAACCTCGCACCTGAACAAAATTTCATTATGATGTTGTTATGGAAAAAAGACGGCATTACGCAAAATGAAATTGGCGAGCGATTAGGAAAAGACAAAACAAACATTACACGTATGATTTCTAATTTGGAAAACAAAGGCTTTGTCCGTAAAATCACATGTACTGATGATCGACGTTGCTTCAAAATCTATCTTACCTCCGCAGGCGCACAACTTGAAAATGAAGTCTGCCCTGTGATGGAAGAAATCAGTCAGGAACTGGTGGATGGAATTTCGGCAGAAGAACTTGTCTTGTTGCGCCAGCTTCTTACCAAAGTCCGTGATAACGCCAGCACAACCGCTCCTTCTCTTTGTCCAATTATCGCTTCAGAATCCGTACCTATGACTAATCAGTAATTAATCTTTCTAGTTTGTATAGATATCAGGTAAATCCTCTTTAGATTTAAAGAAGCGGGATTTGCCTTTTTGGCATGTCTGTTACTCTTTATCTTCCGCATACATCCGAATAATCTGAATCGGCCCACGTGAATTCAGTTGGATCATCTGTTCTGTCATTTTCTCAGGCGTATAGGGCATATCGTTATCTAACCACCAATAAATAACGCCTACATAAGCAGAACCAATATAACTAGCGATCACATCTTTATGGACAAATAACTTATCATCATCAAACCGCGAAAACTTTTCCTCATAAAAAGTAGTAATATACTCCTTCATGTATTCAATAAAATTAATACTGGCTTTGCGTTCAAACATCACTCGAAAAAATTCTTTGTACTTGATCACATACTCAAAAATCCTTTTCGCAATATAGCGTTGCAGATCATCAATCGAAGGATTAACAACCGATGCTTCTTTGGCATCCCCAAATAATTCGCCCAAAATCTCATCGGTGGTTGTATATAATAAATGATCTTTTGTTTCATAATGTAGGTAAAATGTTTTACGGTTTAAGGTGGCAAGGTCGGTGATGTCCTGAATTGTAATCTGTGCATACGGTTTGCGATCCATCAAATCGATCAGTGCATCTCGTAATAAATGGCGTGTACGTTGCACACGAGGGTCTATCTTTTTGTCTGGCAACAGAATTCCTCCTTCTATTTTGTTTCATGTTATATACCCACTTTATACACAGTTGTCGCTTTTGCCACACCTTAATACTGTTTGGTTATTGTAACTATACGATCAATAGCGTATAATTCAATTTATCACAATTTAATATGAAAATTTATTCATATCAATTAACCGAATAGGTTTACAAATCATAAAAACTAAATTCAAAGGGAGTTTTAAATATGACAACAGCACATGAGTTGGTTCAACAACAACGACAATTTTTTAATACAGGTAACACCAAAGACGTAACATTCCGTATCCAAGCATTGAATCGCCTCAAAAAAGCAATCGAGAAATTCCATCAACCGATTTTGGATGCTTTGAAAAGCGACTTGAACAAATCAGAGCCTGAAGCTTTCGGTTCTGAGATTCGTATCGTTTTAGGCGAAATTGACTTTACACTAGAACATTTAGAACAATGGGCAGCACCACGTGAAGTACCTACTGCTTCTACGTTGCCAGATTCGACTAGCTTTATTCATCCCGAACCTTATGGTGTGGCTTTGATTATCGCACCGTGGAACTATCCTTTCCAATTAGCATTCGGACCGTTGATCGGTGCAATGGCAGCTGGAAATAGTGCAGTGATCAAACCTTCTGAATTAACACCTGCGGTATCTAAAGTGACTGCTGAACTGATTGCAGATACATTCCCTAGTGAGTATATCGCTGTTATGGAAGGCGAAGTAGAGACCAGTACAGCATTGCTTAAAGAAAAATTCGATTATATCTTCTTCACAGGTAGCACAGGTGTAGGTAAAGTTGTTATGAGAGCAGCGGCAGAACATTTGACTCCAGTGACATTGGAATTAGGCGGTAAAAGCCCAAGTATCGTTCACAAAGATGCGAACTTACAAGTGGCAGCGCAACGCTTAGCTCGTGGTAAATTCTTGAATGCTGGACAAACATGCGTAGCTCCTGATTATCTATTGGTGCACGAAGATGTACGTGAAGAATTTATTTCTTTATTACAAGCTGAAATCAATGATAAATATACAGAGAATGCAACCCAAAATCCAAACTTCCCACACATCGTGAATCAACGTAACTTTGATCGATTAGCGAAATTTTTGGAAGATGGCGAATTCTTAATCGGTGGACGTTCGATTCGTGAGCAATTGGTTATTGAACCTACACTACTTGGTAATGTCGATTGGACTTCACCGGTGATGCAAGAAGAAATCTTCGGACCGATCTTGCCAGTGATCGAATATAACGACCTTAATCCTATTCTAGACGAAATCGTACAACGTCCAAAACCATTGGCTCTATACTTGTTCACCAACGATGAAGAAGTACAAGACCAAGTATTCAACACTGTTTCTTTCGGTGGCGGTTGTGTTAACGAAACACTATCTCATATGACTTCACACTACCTACCTTTCGGCGGTGTTGGTGATAGCGGTATGGGTTCATATCATGGACAACAAAGCTTTGAACTATTCTCTCATCACAAAAGCATCCTAAAACGTAATTCATAAGAGAATGATTTTAAAAATAATTTAAAACGTATATAAGCCAAAGTGATCTTCGCTAGAACGGATATGCTTCCTTCGTAAGGAACATGACCAGAAGATGCTTTGGCTTTTTTATTGATGTTGTATAGACTCCTTTCTTTTTTACCCAATTTCAAGATATCTGTGGCTTTGTCCTCATTTCTTATCACACTGGTTATTGAGTGTCACTTTGGGTAAGTTTATAATTATATGTATACATTTACTTATGGATGGAGTGACAATCATGAACGATACCACAAATATAGAAATGAATACGATTGATCACATGAAACAACGTATTTTGGATGCTCAACATAATCGTCTTACTCATACGGATTTTGATATTCACGCAGAATTGGAAAAAGTATTACAAGATATCGGCTTATCTTCCGCAGATAGTGGCGGAGAAATTTCATTTACAGGGAAAGATCCGATTGTCCCTAGCGTACTGCGTTTAGCTAGTTCTGCTGGAATTGGAATGGTTGCCAAGTCTGTGGCAGCCGCTAATCTCTGGCGACTTCGTGGGGGTAAAGGTCAAGATATATCACTGGACTTGCGTAAAATTCTACATCGCCTATCCCCTTTTTATGATCGTAAATGGGAGAAATTAAACGGATATTCACCTGCTAGCCCTTCCGATCCTAGTCAGGCACTCAAATTTGGCTTTTATGAAACGAAAGATCATCGCTGGGTGATGCCACTTGAACCTTATCCTAAGCTCAAAATTAATACGTTAAAATTATTAGATTGCGCCGATACACCAGAAGCTGTATCTAAAGCCATCTCCAAATGGAATGCCAAAGATTTGGAAGATGCTGCAGCTAAAGTAGGCGTAGTGATGCCAATGGCACGTACATTAGAAGAATTTATCGAAGAGCCTACATTTGCAGATGTTGCCAAATTACCGCTTATTCAAATTGAAAAAATCGGTGAAAGTGAGCCTGAACCGTTGTCTCAAGGTGTATCTTCTCCACTTGAAGGTATACGTGCTTTAGGAATGGGGCATGTGATTGCAGGTGCAGGTATAGGACGTGCACTGGCTCTTCAAGGCGCAGATGTACTTAATATCTGGCGACCATCCGATTGGGAAGTAGATACCACTTATTACACCTCTAGTGTAGGTATGCGTTCTTCTACTTTAGAGATTGGCGAACCTCAAGGTCATGCCAAAATGCAAACATTACTTCAAGATGCGGATATCTTTTTTGCGAATCGTAGACCTTCATATCTGAATCGATTTGAACTAGATCCTCAGCAAGCTGCTGCTATTCGACCAGGTATTATTCATGTATCGGTTTCCCTTCATGGTGAAGACGGTGTCTGGGCAGATCGGGTAGGATTCGATCAGACGGCTGGAACAGTGACAGGTGTGATGTGTCTTGAAGGAACACCAGAGAAACCACAATTACCCGCTATTTTGGTGGTTAACGATTATATTATCTCATGGCTCGCTGCTGCTGGCGCCATGGCGGCATTAGCCAGAAGAGCACAAGAAGGTGGCAGTTATAAAGTACACATTTCGCTTAGTCGTGTGTCCTTATGGTTGATGTCGATGGGTATTTTTGATAAAGATTACGCTTATACTACAGCAGGTTCTTCGGACGAACATCTGTATCTTGATCCTGACTTATTTACAGCAGAAACGGTCTGTGGAGATTATCAAGGAGTGACCGATCAAGTTCAAATGTCTGAGACACCTGGGCATTACAACACTGTACTTGTCCCTAGAGGATCTAATCGCCCTGAATGGTTGCCAAAAAATCTGTAAAGTTAACCTTTCATTTATATATTCAATACAGATCATATACAAGTATCTTTTATGAGTAGTAATGACTGCTTATAAATAATTTCGGATCTTCAGCAATTTGGTTACGATAATAAGCTTAGATATGGCTTGTTATCGTAACCTTTTTTATTCTTCTATTTCTTCTAATAGATAAGCCACAGACCTGCGCCGATGTAGAGCTTAACTAATTGGTTCCATCAATTCTTTTTCGGGTATAAATCGATAGAGCAAAAGCACTATCATACATATTTTAATAGGAGGAACATCTATGTTAATCGAAGCTGTCTATCATCGTCCCAAGCTGAATTGGGGCTATCCTTATGATCTCAAAACGATTCATTTGCGTCTACGTACCAAAAAGCAGGATGTCAAAGAAGTCTGGGCTCTGGCTGGAGACAAATACATGTGGGAAAAGTCCAAAGAACGTGTACAAATGCATGTTTTTGCAACAGATGATTGGTTCGATTATTGGGAATGTGAAGTTGTTCCTCCTTTCCGCCGTATCAAATACGGATTTCTTCTTAAAAATGATGACGAAGAAATTTGGATGGATGAAGATAAATTTGGCAAAGAAGAGCCGAAAATGGATCGTTTATTCGATATTCCATTTATTAATCCAGTCGATGTATTCACACCACCAGCATGGGTAAAAGATGCTGTCTTTTATCAGATTTTCCCGGAACGATTCGCTAATGGAGATCCATCCATCAACCCTAAAGACACCTTAGCATGGGGCGAAAAGCCAGAATGGTTTAACTTTTTCGGTGGTGATCTACAAGGGATTATCGATCATTTAGATCATTTAACGGATCTTGGCATCAATGCGATTTATATGACTCCTATTTTCAAAGCAACGACTAACCATAAATACGATACAGAAGATTATATGGAACTTGATCCTCATTTTGGGGATAAAGAAACATTGAAGAAATTAATTACCACTTGCCATGATAAAGGGATTCGAGTGATGTTTGATGCGGTATTTAATCATTCGGGTAAAACATTTGCTCCATTTGTTGATGTACAGGAAAAAGGCGAACAATCCAAATATAAAGATTGGTTCCATGTACGTAAATTCCCGTTAGCTGTAGAAGACGGTATTCCGACGTATGATACATTTGATTTTGAGCCGTTGATGCCGAAGCTGAATACTGAAAATCCAGAAGTTAAAGAGTATCTACTCAATGTAGCGAAATACTGGGTCGAAGAATTTGGAATCGATGGTTGGCGCTTAGATGTTGCGGACGAAGTGGATCATCATTTCTGGCGTGAATTCCGTCAAACGGTGAAAAGTATCAATCCAGACGTCTATATTTTGGGCGAAATCTGGCATGAATCTTCTCCATGGTTACAAGGCGATCAATTCGATGCTGTAATGAATTATCCGTTCAAAAATGCGGTAACAGATTTCTTTGTTGAAGATACTACCGATGCGTTAACTTTTGCTCATGCGATTGGGACACAGATGTCACGCTATCCTCGTCAAGTAACCGAGGTATCGTTCAATCTACTAGATAGCCATGATACCGCTCGCGCGCTCACACTCGCTAAAGGCAATAAAGATCGTCTCAAATTAGCGGTAACTTTCCAGATGACGTATAGTGGTACTCCTTGTATCTATTATGGAGATGAGTTTGGAATGGAAGGCGATAATGATCCAGATTGCCGTCGTTGTATGGTCTGGGATGAAAAAGATCAAGATTTAGAGTTATTTGCTTTTTACCAACAATTAATTGCGCTACGCAAGCAATATCCGGCTCTACGTCAAGGTACGTTTAAGTTCTTGCATGCCAAAGAAGGTAATAATGGACTGATCTATGAGCGTTCTGATGATAAAGATACATTTGTCATCGCAATGAATAGCTCCTCTGAACCTGTAACAGTAAGTATTGATGTGAAGACGACACAGTGGGAAAATATGTTGGATCACACCACACTTCAAGTTGAAAATGGACGTCTAGAAGAGCAGCTACCTGCTTTTGCATTTGTTATCTTAAAAGCTGTTCAATCCTAAACTCGATAGATATAGGAACTACCTATATGTTAAAAGCCTGCTTTCTTTATAGAAAGTAGGCTTTTTTATAGTTTTTTTTATAATCTATTCCATATGTAATCAGCGGTAGACGATCTCTTATTATGCATATCATTTATCATTTTAAAGTATTTATTCGCTTCATCTTTAGATAGAAGGATTTCCTTTTTTTTGCAATAACATATAGAGTATTGAATTTTATATTAAGTATTGAGAACAAGGTTCCGATATTCAAAGAGATAAGCTTTTTTACATTTTATTCAAGTGTTTCAACAAGTATTATTTAGGTTTATGTTATACATTGTTTAGTATTTTAATTCATTTTTTATCATTTTTTGTCGAATTTATTTTACAGATTTATGCGACTTTTTACACCCTTTTTTTGAAAAAGAGAGCTCAATTTATCCTTTTTCGTCATTCGCTTTTCGCTGCTTATTCGCTCCCTCTTTACCTTTGTCCCTTATACACAAAGGACAAATCGTATCATCTTTCAATTGATATCTTCATCTTAAAACCTTAAACTTTGAAGTATTCACTACTAGTTCTTATTTCTTAGCCCTATGTTTATGATATCGTTTTCAATCGGACTTTGGAAAGGAGGATATCGATTTTGGAGAAGCTGACCGCTCGCCTCACAATGATGCTACAGTTTCTGGTTGCCTCTCATGGTGACTATATTACAATCAGGGACTTGTCCGATCATCTAGATGTGAGTGAGAAAACGGTCAAGCGTGAATTGCCGAGCGTTGAAGACTGGTTGCATCAAAGACAGCTAACCCTGATTCGCAAACCGGGTACAGGACTTGCACTGGAAGGTAGTCCAGAACATCTGGCTATTGTACAGCAAGAACTGGAAGAACAGACACCGAAGAAAGACTACACCCGTGAAGAAAGGCATTACTTCATTATTAGTGAACTTTTACTTTCCAAAGAACCGATTAAGTTATACACCTTTGCTTCACAGTTCAAAGTCACAGAAGGCACACTCAGTAACGATCTCGATCGAATAGAACAATGGCTTCAAGCTTTTGAGATTACATTGATTCGCAGACCGGGCTTAGGTGTCTATATTGAAGGAACCGAAAGTAGTATCCGTTCTGCACTGGTACATCTTCTTTATGAAAGTGTAGATGAATATCAGTTGAATCATCTGGTACGTGACCGTTTCCCTACCGAAGAACAACCGGGACGCGTACAATTCCATATCCGCAACCGCCTGCTGAACCTGGTTGATGATGGAATGATGAACCAGCTTCAGCAGTACTTGAGTGATCTGGAACGTGAAATGCATATGAAATTAACCGATAGCGCGTATATCGGGCTTGCTGTTCATTTAGCACTGGCGATTGAACGTATTCGCAGAGGGCAACGTATCACAATTGCTCCACGCATACTGGATGAGCTTAAGCAACTAAGTGAATTTGAAACAGCACGTACACTTGCGATCAAGTTAGAACAGTCTTTCGATATTATGATTCCTGAAGATGAGATGGGTTATATCACCATGCATTTGAAAGGCGCCGAAACAAGACTGAGTGTCGAATCTGATCCGTATTATGAGCATGTCAGCTTTGAACTGGTCAAGCTTGCCCGGGATGTTCTGAAAATGGCGGAAAGTGAAACTGGCTTCGAGCTCAAAGGAAACAGCAAGTTATTTGCCGGATTTATTAATCATCTGGGGCCTGCGGTAGAACGTCTACGATTGGGTTTAGATATTCGTAATCCTCTACTTGCTCAGATCAAAGAACAATATGGTCCTACCTTTGAAGTGGCACGTAAGTGTTCTACATTACTTGCTCAATTTACAGGCAAAGAAGTACCGGAAGCAGAGATTGGTTATATGGCGATGCATATCGGAGCTATGTCTGAATATGCCGCCGCTCAGAAAAAACCATTTAAAGCCTTAATCGCTTGTGCAAGTGGTATGGGAACGTCCAGTCTATTATCTGTTCGAGTCAAGCGTGAGTTCCCAACACTGCAAATTATTGATGTGGTCTCTTCTTCTGAAGCAGTTCGCTTAGAAAAGCGGGCTGACATTATTATCTCGACCGTAGAAGTAGATAGTGTGATTCCAACGGTACGTGTATCGCCTTTACTTTCATCAGAAGACATTATCGATATTCGAACAGCTTTATCCAAGCTAGATACTTCTCATCATACACAGCATGAATTACAACAATCGATCCATCCGAGTGTGCGCTTAACCGAAACGCTAAGTACACACAAAGAAACACTGACAGGCATCTTAGATCTTACGCAAGGATTAGCGATAAGAGATGGATACAGTGCTACTTCTGTAACTGACTTGATTCATCAGATAGCCACCACTTTTACAGCTTCTGCTGAACGGGCAGACGTATTAGAACAAGAATTACATGAACGTGAACGATTAGGTGAAACGGTACTTTCACAAGATGGATTGATTTTATTACACTGTCGTTCCTCTGTCGTACCCAAACTATTTTTAGGCGTGATGCGATTTGCACATCCGATATCAGCTGCTTCACAATCGGTTGATCTGTATGCAGCAATCGTACTGCTTGCTCCTAAAGACAGCAGTAAGTCCTATCTGGAAGCAGTCAACGAAGTCAGTAAATCACTGATTGATCGCCCTGGCTTTGTCACTAGAGTTGTATCGGGTAGTGCGGTCGAATTAACGGCTGAAATTTCTAGTCTAATGAAAGATTTATACACTCGCAAAATTGAACAATATATGATGGAGGTCGAACAATTATGAGTTCTGTGCAGACAGCTACAAAAGAAAGAAAAAGTGCTCGCGATCGCGTTCAAGGATTTGGTCGTTTTCTAAGTGCTATGATTATGCCGAATATCGGTGCATTTATCGCTTGGGGTCTACTGACAGCACTATTTATTCCAACAGGTTACTGGCCTAATGTTGATTTAGCAACAATGGTTGATCCTATGATTAAGTATTTGCTTCCTTTATTGATCGCTTACACAGGTGGTAAAGTTGTAGCTGGTCATCGTGGTGGTGTACTGGGTGCGATTGCCGCAATGGGTGTTATCGTGGGTGCCGAGATTCCAATGTTTATCGGTGCGATGATTATGGGTCCACTTGGTGGATATGTGATCAAACAGTTCGATAAATTGATCGAAGGTAAAGTAAAAACTGGTTTTGAAATGTTGGTTAACAACTTCTCTGCTGGTATTATCGGGATGTTGCTTGCGATTCTTGGATTTGTAGGTATTGGTCCATTAGTTGAAGCATTTACAATGTTAATCGAATCAGGTGTTAACTTCTTAGTTGCTCACAACCTTTTACCATTGGTTTCGATCTTCGTCGAACCAGGTAAAATTCTATTCTTAAACAATGCGATTAACCATGGTATCTTTACACCACTTGGTGCGCAACAATCTCTAGAAACGGGTAAATCAATCTTCTATCTTTTAGAAGCTAATCCAGGTCCAGGTCTTGGCTTATTGTTAGCTTACTGGATCTTCGGTAAAGGAACAATTAAAGGTTCTGCTCCAGGTGCTATCATTATTCAATTCTTTGGTGGTATTCATGAAGTCTACTTCCCTTACGTATTGATGCGTCCAATCTTGTTTGTCGCTGTTATCCTTGGCGGTATGGCTGGCGTATTTACAAATAGTATCTTAGGTAGTGGTCTAACCAGTGCGGCTTCTCCAGGTAGTATTTTCGCAATCTTAGGTCTAGCTCCAAAAGGTGGTCATCTGGTTGTATTAGCAGGTGTAGCCGCAGCAGCCATTGTTTCCTTTATTTTCTCAGCGATCTTCTTACGCAAAGCACCAAGCGATGAAGATTTGGAAAAAGCGCAAGCCGCTTCTAAAAACATGAAGTCTGGCGGTAACGCTGGTGGTCCTGCTTTGACATCGGCTAACGATCTTCAAGCAGGTGAAGTTCGCAAAATCGTATTTGCTTGTGATGCAGGTATGGGTTCAAGTGCTATGGGTGCTTCTTCTTTCCGTAAAAAAGTACAACAAGCTGGCTTGCCTATTAACGTAACTAACACAGCGATCGATGCGATCCCTTCTGATGCAGATATCGTTGTTACACAGCAAAATCTAACCAGCCGTGCGAAAGGCAAAGCACCAAATGCACAGCATGTATCCATTGATAACTTTATTAACAATCCGATTTATGATGATATGATTGAACGTCTCAAAGCAGCTACAGCAGGCAATGCAGATTCTTCGATTCCAGATAATGTTGCGGGTGTGAAAGAAGAAGTCAGTAATGTATTGAGTCACAATGCTCCACATGTGGTACAAGATACAACAACAACTTCTAATGCAGGCTCTAGTATTTTGCGTAAAGAGAATATTGTCCTAGGTCTTACCAGCACTTCTAAAGAAGATGCGATTAACAAAGCAGGCGAAATGCTGGCTGCCGCTGGTTATGTCAAACATGACTATATTGCAGCGATGCATGAGCGTGAAAAAGTAGCTTCCACTTATATCGGTAACGGTGTAGCGATCCCTCATGGTGTCGGTGAAGCGAAAAAACAAATTCAAACATCCGGTATTGTTGTTCTACAATATCCAAATGGTGTGGAATTTGAAGGCGGTACTGCTTATCTTGTCATCGGTATTGCAGGCGCAGGTGGAGAACATCTTCAAATCCTCACTAAAATTGCAGAAACGATTGAAGATGAATCGACTGTACAACATTTAGCTAAAGTAACAGATGCTGAAGAAATCTATCGCACATTCTCTATCTAATCCTATAGTTATTCCGGTTGAATCAGCAGCGATTTCGTTGCTGATTTAACCTGTTTATATCTACTTTTGCTTATATAAGCTACATCTAAAGGTATTATTTTGTTTTTGACAGGATGATTACCTACAAATACTTACGGAGGTGCAATATTATGAAAAAAGCTATTCAATTTGGTGCAGGAAATATCGGACGTGGATTTATTGGTGCTTTATTATCAAATGCAGGCTACCATGTGGTGTTTGCAGATATTAACGAACAGATGATCAACGAATTGAATGAGAAAAAAAGTTACCAAATTCATATTCTAGATCTGGAAAAAAGTGTTGAAACGATTACCAATGTATCCGGTTGTTTGTCTAACGGTACAGATATTGTTGATGAAATCGCAAGTGCAGATATTATCACTACGGCGGTAGGTCCTAACGTACTGAAATTTATCGCACCCACGATTGCACAAGGAATCGAAGCTAGACGTAATGCTGGTGGCGGTTCACTGAATATTATCGCTTGTGAAAACATGGTAGGTGCAACAAGCCATCTACAAGAGCAAGTGTTGACTCACCTTTCAGAAGAAGGCAAAGCGTATGCTGAAGAACATGTAGGCTTTGCTAACTGTTCTGTTGACCGTATCGTGCCTCCTTTCCAGGGTGATAGTATTCTAGATGTAGGTGTAGAAGCATTCCATGAGTGGATTGTCGAAGAGCCTAAGCTTAAAGGCGGTACACCTGAAATTGCAGGCATGAAATTGACAGACAATCTGGTTGCTTATGTACAACGTAAATTGTTTACACTCAATACAGGTCATGCGATTACGGCTTATATTGGCTTCTTGAAAGGTCTAGAAACGATCGATCAAAGTATTCAAGATGAAAGTGTACGTGCGATTGTACGCCCTGCGATGGAAGAAAGCGGCGCGGCTCTTGTGCAAAAACATGGCTTTGATGCGGATGAACATGCGAAATATATCGATAAAATTGAAACTCGTTTCAAAAATCCATATATCCGTGATGAAGTGATTCGTGTTGGACGTGAACCTTTACGTAAATTAGGACAAGCCGATCGTCTTGTAGGCCCTGTAAAAATGGCGACTGAATTCGATCTTAGTCGTGATCATTTGCTTAAAGGAATTGCAGCGGCATTCCATTATGACAACACAGCTGATCCTCAATCTGCTGAACTACAAGGACGTATCCAAGCTGAAGGCTTCGGCCCTGTGGTAAGCGACGTTACTGGATTTGCCAAAGACAGCGAAGACTACAATAAAGTCATTGCCGCTTACGAAGAATTGAAGTCTTTAAAAGGCTAATATAGATAAATAAAAGCTTTGAGTATAAAAGAACTCATCAAAAAAGCCCTTAATTCGAAGTGTATACTACACTTTAGAAATAAGGGCTTTTTGATTGCACTTATACGGCTTTTAACCTAATTGAAGATTAGGAGAATCAGATGGTTTCCCAAACAAGTATCCCTGTGCTAGTTCGATGCCGATACTGCGGCAAAATTCGTATTCTTCACGGCGTTCGATGCCTTCTGCTAATACAGTTGAACCGTGCTTTTGTGAACGTTCAAGAATATGAATAATCTTTTGTTGTTGTTCAGGATACGTATCGCAATGATCAATCAAACTGCGATCTATTTTGACATAATCCGGTTGAAGATAGTCGATTAATTCAGGCTTTGAATAACCTGAACCAACATCATCCAGTGCTACCGATATCCCGTTGCTACGATACACGTCAAAAATATTTTGCAATTTAGGCATTTCGATAATATTCTCTGTCTCCACCACTTCAAACACAAAATCTTTCGGATTAAGATCAAGGCGTTCTATTGCTTCAAACGTATGGCTCAAGCAATATTGTGGGTTATAAATAGAGGATGGTAAAAAGTTAATAAACCGTTTAATTCCCGGTTCTAAATGCTCAGCACTGACCTCAATCGCTGAGATACGAGCCGCACGATCTAGAAAAGAGTGTAATCCTGTTTTACGAGCGATATCGAATAACCGATACGGCTGAAAAGTAGGGCCATTTTGAATCGGACGCAGAAGAAATTCATATGCGATCACTTGCTCATGTTGATCCACAATAGGTTGCATATGGCTGGTAAACTGCTTTTTCCGAATAATCTCTACGACATCATCATGTTGCAAACGGGTGACAAATACGGACAATGAAAGCCACACAGGCTCTCCACCAATATCGTCTGAACCCAACAAACCTACAGATACACATGATGTAATGTCTTCAGGTAAACTTCGTACCCACTGCATAATATCAAGCATCTGTCCTCTTGACTGATATGAAATAGAACAAATATCTTCCATGATATACGTATCATAAGATTGTTGTCGGATTAGAGTTTCAAGAGAAGGAGAAAGCGGTCGCAAGGACACTGTTCCTTGGTCTTCTATAGGTTGAACATAACTACAACCGCTACAATTCATAGCAATCCTCCTTAATAATAAAGCAAAAACATAAGATGAACGTCAAAATATAATGATTTACAGACAAGTTACTTCTACTTTTAATCTTATTAATTATATCATCCTTAAACGCAGATAACATTAGACACTCTGTCTATTATCGGTTTAAATGTTGATTTTGAATACACCAAAGACTGCAATCTATTTTCTATTGCAGTCTTTGGTGTATGATTTGATTCTATTTTGGATTCATATTCCTCGCTATTAGCTAGCTGGAATCTCGATAGCATCTCCAACTTGAAGTTTTGTTGGATCTGTAATTTTATTATATTTAGCAAGTTCTTCCCATGTTACGCCATATTTCAGACTAATACGGTACAAATTATCACCTTTTTTGATGATATACGTTTGCTCATCTGTAGGTTTCACTGGCTTGTCTACAGCTGGTTTGGTCGGTTTTGGAGCTGGCTTCGTTGTTGGCTTAGCAGGTTTCGCTGGTGTTACTGGTTTCACCGGTTTGGCTGGTGTCACCGCTGGCTTGCTACCTGCTGCTGTATTCGAAAGATTAATAGAATATTTAGCAAAACCATCTGCTGCTTCGCCTACATAAGCAATTGGATCTGCTCCTGCTACCGCTTTAGCACTAGCTAGTGCATCTTTTGCTTTTGGAGAAGTATTGAATGTCACCGTTGGATTGCCTTTGATTGGTGCAAGTGACCAGTTACCATCAGCAGCTGGATCGATTGTTTTATTTTCACGGATATAATCGATAATCACTTGACGGTTCTCGTCTGGTGCAGCTAGGATAATACGTTTACCATCTGGATTCGCCAATTTAGACGCAGATGCACGGTAGTTGTTTGTAGCTACAACAAATTTTTGTTCGGGATCAATCGCTTTACCGTTAAATTGTAAATTCACAATACGGTTAGAAGATGCGTTCAGAACTGTTCCTTTTGCATCGTATTTAGGTGGTTGTGTAACATCAATTTGGTATGTTACGCCATCGATAACATCAAAGTTGTACGTTGGGAAGTCCATATTGATTAACGCTTGTTCACCGGATTTAGCTGGGTCGATCTGATTGAATTGTCCTGCAGACCATTCCAACCAGTTTTTCACTTCAGCGCCATTGACAAGCACAGCGTGAACTGTATTTGGGTATACATAAAGGTCAGATACGTTTTTGATCGCTATTGTACCTGCTGGAATATCTGTGTAGTAACTTGCTCCTGAACGTCCACCTGCTTTAAATGGAGCTCCAGCAGAAAGGATTGGCAAGTTCTCATATTCTGTACCTTGAAGTTGTTTCTCCAGATACCATTTCTGAGCATTCGTTACGATCTGGATCGAAGGATCATCTTCTACCAGTGCAAAGTAACTTGTAATACGAGCTGTAGATTCACCTACAGGTCCACGAATATAACCTAGTGTTTCTTCATGTTCATGATATACAGAATCGACGACACCTTGATCTGCTTGAACCAATGCTTTTTTGGTTGCTGTATCATAGATTGGACGAGCTTCTACTTTAGAATCGCTTACTGTCCATTTGTCGCCTTGTTGTTTCAATTCAAGGTCAATAATACCCAAGTGATCGCCCCAGAATCCTGGCTCTACAGAAGGAACACCGTTGATTGTACCTTTTTCAAGATCAACGCCTGTTTTCCCAGCAAAATCAGCACTAGGGAATACTTTGTGTGCATGTCCGAACATAATCGCATCAATACCTGGCACTTTGCTCAAGTACAACACGGAATTTTCCATCAATTCAGTCTGTGGAATATCTTCAAACCCAGAATGCGGAACAGCAATAATGATGTCTGCGCCTTCTGCTTTCATTTGTGGAATAAATTTGTTCGCTGTTTCGATAATATCTTTAGCAACCACTTTCCCCGACAAGTTTGCGCTATCCCATTGCATGACTTGAGGTGGTACGAAGCCAATAACGCCTACTTTAATTGTATGCTTAGCTCCACTTTCGTCAGTTACTTCTTTATCTAGAATAAGGTAAGGTGTAAAGTAGTTCTTCTCGCCTTTACCTGTACCATCATCTGTATAAATATTAGCATTTACATAAGGGAAATTAGCACCTTTTAACGCATTGCCCAAGAAATCAAGGCCATAGTTAAATTCATGGTTACCGATATTTCCAGCATCGTAGCCCAATTGGTTCATGGCTTTGTAGACAGGATGAACTTCGCCTGTTTTTAAAGGATCGACTTTAGCTACATAATCGCCTAACGGATTACCCTGCAATAGATCACCGTTATCAATCAATACACTATTGGTTGCTTCTGCACGAGCATTTTTGATCAATGTCGCTGTTTTAGCGTAACCGTATTGATCTGTAGTTGCATCCGAGTAGTAATCATAGTTCATTACGTTAACATGAATATCTGTTGTCTCCAACAAACGCAATTTCACTGTAGATTCAGAAGAAGTGGTTTCTGCTGCAAAAGCAGGAACTGCCGACACTGCAAACAATTGCAGCGCTGCGATGACAGTAATTGCTTTTTTAAATGTTTTGTTTCCTAAGTTCAAAATAAAAAACCCCTCCCAAATATATTCGCATTTGCTTGACCTTTTACGACTTTATCTCTGCGCCCGATATGTATTATCAGCATGAATAACTCGCTTAACCATAATTCATGCTGTTTTAAAACGATTACATTATATATTGTAATCTATTTATAGAATAGGCAAGATAAAGAAGAAAAGGCTACCAAAAGAAACGCATGATAGAATTGTATACTATCAGCTGATATATTTGAAGGGTTATTAGTTCTATTTTTTATGAAAATGATATTTATTTTACGAAAAATTCTATATTTTACATGATTGTGTCATGTTTCTTTTCATAAAATCTATACATTAAGGTATTAAAAAATCGGCATCTTGATCTTTATATTGAAAATACATATCTAAAATTCGATCTAATTGCTCGGACTGATCCAACACACGATAATCACGTACTCCGTGTTCTTCTGCCATCTGGTTTAGTATGCGGCGTTCCTGTTCGATCTGCTGTTCAATCTGTTTTAAATTCAAGGAAACCACCTCCAGTATAGTTCCTTTACAGTTCTACAATAAGAACTTTCAGTTTATCCCACCATCGGCATTTTACATGTTATGATCTAAAATAATTCTACTTATCTTTTTATACCTTATTTGGGCATACCTTATCAAGTTCCTCAAGTACCTATTTTATCCTTTTTTTGGAAATAAAAAGACGAAAAAACTCGGAATTTGAATTTTGCATTCATTTTACTTATTTCGCAAATTCAAATCCCGAGTTTTTTATACTATTACTGCCTATTTAATTCTTTTGAAAAAGAATATTATGCAGTCCAAGTTTGTTTGTTGCCATCTTTATCTGTATATTCAATCGTTTGTGGTTTGATATCTAGGATCACATAATCAGGATCTTCTGGACCGGAGAACCATTCTTTAAATTCTTCTTTCCAGACACGTTTTTTGAGTTCGTCGTCTGTAGATACAGAACTTACGCCTTCAATTTCAACGACTTGACTTGTGCCGCCTTTTTCATAACCCAACAATACATAACAGTTCGGATTTTTTTCTAACTCTTCGACTTTATGTGTTTTGCGGTTCGTCGCGAGATGAATATTTAAGCCTTCATTATATAGCGCCATATAACGTACTTTAGGTTTGTCATTTTCTACAGTACCTAGTGCACAAAATGGGTTACCTTCTAATGCAGTCAAAATTGCTTGTTCTTCAGCTGTTTTACTCATGATCAATCTCCTCCTGTATATAAACGTATGGGTGTATTCAATTTCTTAGTCTATGTATATCGAATAGATATGATAGAAAAAGATTGAATGGAACTTTATTAGTTACAAACTTCCGTATATGTAAATACCCTTAGACAGAGTTCCTGAACCGAAATAGATTGTCTATTGCTGATGACAACGCATTCTCTGTACTGGACAGTTGATACCCTCTGGTCTATAATTACAATGTAAAAAAACCGCATACGTACAGGGGAGCTAGTTGCAACTGGCTGAGAGTGTATTGTGATAAATACAGACCCTTATACCTGATCTGGATAATGCCAGCGTAGGAAAGTAACAAGTCGTTATATGCTGTATGTTGAGCTTATAATTGCACCTATGTCGTCCCGATGGGGGCGTTTTTTTTATGCCTTTTATCAAGTGAAGACCGATTCTACTATTTGATTGAACAGAAAGAAGGGTTAGGATGATTGGAAATAAAAAAGGGTGGCGGAAAAGCTTACCATGGTTAATGGTAGGTTTATTATGGATCACAACTGCATGTGGTTCAGCAGCAAGTACAACCAATACAACAGATGAAGCGGGCAATACATCTACACTTAAAGATGTCAAAGTCGTTCTAGACTGGACACCCAATACAAATCATACCGGCTTATATGTAGCCCAAGCACAGGGCTTTTATAAAGAAGCAGGATTGAATGTCGAAATTATAGCGCCCGGACAAGGCGGAGCAGATACGATGGTCGCTTCTGGTGAAGTGCCTTTTGGAATCAGCTACCAAGAAAGTGTCACACAAGCTAGAGTACAAGGTGTTCCACTCGTCTCGCTTGCTGCTGTTATTCAACATAATACTTCTGGCTTCGCGGCACCTACAGATCGCGGGATCAAGACGCCTAAAGATATGGAAGGCAAATCCTATGGCGCTTGGGGCTCTCCTGTTGAAGAAGCTGTCATGAAATCGATTATGGACACGGACGGCGGCGATGTTAGCAAAGTTAAAAGTGTGAATATCGGGAATGCCGATTATTTTACAGCAGTACAAAAAGGAATCGACTTTGCTTGGATATTCTACGCATGGACAGGCATAGAAGCTGAACTTCGTGGTCAGCCGTTAGATATGTTATATGTTAAAGATTATTCTGACCAACTGGATTACTATACCCCTGTTATCGTAACCAATGAGAAGCAGATCTCTACCGATCCTGAATTGGTCAAATCATTTATGGCGGCAACCAGTAAAGGGTATGAATATGCGATTGCGCATCCAGACGAATCTGCGGATATCTTGCTCAAAGCTGTTCCTGATCTTGATCCTAAATTAGTAAAAGCCAGTCAAGAATGGTTATCTCCACGTTATCAAGATGATGCACCACGCTGGGGTGAACAAAAACAAACCGTCTGGGAAGGATATGCCAACTGGATGTTCAAGCAAAAATTGCTCGATAGTCCATTAGATGCAACTAAAGCCTACACCAATGATTATTTACCTGCGGCAACGACTAAATAGAGAATAAGGAGATGGATAGAATGGCACATACATTACTCAGTATTCAAGTAATTCCCAAAACACAAGCAGGCGAGAACTCTTATGATTATGTAGATCGGGCGATTGAAGTGATTCAAGCATCCGGCGTGAAATATGAAGTTCATCCACTTGAGACTACTATGGAAGGCGAACTTAGCGAATTGCTAGAAGTGGTTCGTCAAATGCATGAAGCTTTGGTGGAGAAAGGTAGTCCTAGTATCATTTCTCAGATCAAGATTGCACATAGTCCATCCGGTATCAGTATGGATGGATTGACCGAGAAGTACCGCTAATGTCTGCTATGAGATCATGGTGGAAAAGCATATGGCCGCCCCTGGGGGCGGTTGTTTTATTATTGGTTATCTGGCAATTAGCAACCAGTCTATTCCATATTGAAGCATGGATTCTGCCAAGTCCTGCGTTAATTGGACATGAAGCTTGGAGTGAAAAAGATCGACTGGGTCTGCATACATGGGCAACTTTAAAGTTAACATTATCCGGTTTTAGTATCGGGGTCGCTGTAGGTCTACTGGTAGCAGGAGTACTTCATTACACTCCGTTTCTACGTTCAGCGCTATATCCGTTATTGATTTTGAGTCAAAATATTCCGACGATTGCACTGGGACCGCTACTTGTCATCTGGTTCGGATTTGGTATTTTATCCAAATTAATCGTGATTATTCTCGTCTGCTTTTTCCCGGTCACGATTGCGGCACTCAGCGGACTGGCTACAACCGATCGAACAATGCTCAATTATATGCAAATGATTGGTGCTTCCAAAAGCCAAATCTTTTGGAAATTAGAATTGCCTTTTAGCTTACCTTCGATCTTCTCTGGCGTAAAAATTGCAGCAACCTATAGTGTGATGGGTGCAATTATCGCAGAATGGATCAGCAGTAGTGAAGGAATAGGCTACTATATGATGTTACAGAAATCAGCATTCCGTACTGATCATATGTTTTTAGCGATTCTAGTCGTTGTCGCTATCAGTCTTTTGTTATTTATGATTATCAATCTTATTGAAAAATGGTCTATTCGTTGGCATCATCCTGCATCGATGCGTTCTGGCAAAGGAGGTTCCAAAGATGTCGATCAATAAATCTCAATCTTCACCTATCATCACGAACACTTCTACGCCACTGTTAGCATTACAACAGATCAGTAAGTCTTTTGCACAAGGCAAACAATCTTTACATGTGCTACAAGGGATTTCTCTGCATGTTGATCAAGGAGAATTTGTCTCGATTATCGGCCCTTCCGGTTCAGGTAAAAGCACACTGTTACAGATGATCGGCGGTGTGGTTCTTCCCGATCAAGGTGATATTCTGTTGGATGGTCAAAATATAACAGGACGCAAAGGATTAAGTGGCTATATGCCTCAACAACCGGCACTGATGCCATGGCGAACGATTCAGGATAATGTAATTCTAGCACGCGAGGTTGCAGGCTTACCACGTAAAGAATCACTAGACTTAGCACGTCACTGGTTGGACAAAGTGGGATTGGGTGATTTTGCTTCTGCTTATCCTCATACTTTATCTGGCGGTATGCAGCAACGAGTCGCTTTTCTTAGAGCATTGCTAGGTCCTCGTGACTTACTTTGTCTGGATGAGCCATTTAGTGCTTTGGATGCTTTTACACGCAGTGAGATGCAATCGTGGTTGTTAAATATTTGGGAAGAGAATAGACGATCGGTTATTTTCGTTACGCATCATATTGAAGAAGCTTTGCTGTTATCCGATCGCATCTATGTACTGTCTCGTCGTCCAGCGACCGTTCTACACAATATTGTTGTACCTTTCCCGCGACCAAGACGAGAAGAAATTACCGATGATCCAGCATTTATTGCTTTACGTAGACAACTGATGAATGCGATGCGTCATACAGACGAAGGTGATCTATAATGAATAAGGTCTATGCTCCATTGATAGATAGTCATATTCATCTGGATCAATATGATGATCCGAAGATTGAACAGATGATTCGGTCATTAGCTGATCTGAATATTCAATCTTTAATCAGCGTCGCAATGAATCTGTCTTCCTGTCAGCGCACAGAACAGCTTGCTCAGCGCTATCCGTCTATTGTTCAACCTGCGTATGGTTATCATCCAGAACAGCCTTTACCTGACGCTCAAGAGCTTCAGACGTTATTGTTGTGGATCGAACAGCGTATAGATCGACTGGTTGCTGTTGGGGAGATTGGATTACCTTATTATCGTCGACTTGAAGCGATAGATCGTGGCGAGTTATTGGACGAGCAAGGATATCAAGATGTACTGTCTGCGTTGCTCCAATTGGCTGCTCGTTATGATAAGCCTGTGATCTTACATGCAGTCTATGAAGATGCTGCAATCGCTTGTGATTTGCTAGAGCAATATGGCATTACCAAAGCACATTTTCATTGGTTCAAAGGATATCCTGAAACGATTCAGCGTATGATCCATAACGGTTACTTTATTTCATTTACACCGGATATCCAATATGAACAGGAGATTCAGCAATTAGCAGCCGTATATCCTGCTCATCTCGTTATGGTTGAAACCGATGGGCCGTGGCCATTTGAAGGTTCTTTTGCAGAACAGATGACTCATCCTATGATGACTGCTGATGTATGCCGTGAATGGGCGAAGATTCAAGGACTAACGGAGAAAGAAGCACGTCAGATACTGTATCAAAACACACTATCTTTTTACACATAAAATAAGGCACACTGTCCATTATGCGGACAATGTGCCTTATTATTTTAATGTAAATTATTTATTTTGTTCTTGAGTCTGCTCTTGTTCAGGTGAGCTGACTTGATCAGGCTGCTCCCAATCGGAAAGCCATACCAAAATAACAGATAACAACTGTTCTACATTCATCGGTTTGCTGATGTAATCAGATGCTCCTGCTTCAATACATAATTCACGATCATCTTTCATCGCTTTCGCAGTTAACGCAATAATAGGCAAGTCTTTCCACTTTTCCTCTAAGCGAATCCAGCGCATCGCTTCATATCCATCCATAATCGGCATCATCATATCCATTAGTACAATATCTGTAGATTCGGCATGTAGAAGTGCAATCGCTTCTTCCCCATTTTGTGCACTACGAACATGCATCCCTTTGAGCTTGAGCACGCCTTCTAGTGCAAAAATATTACGCAAATCATCATCAACCACAAGCACAGATTTGCCTTGTAATCGAGCCAACGAATCTTCTTGTTCTTCTTTGTCCATCCATGTTGGAGATACAGGCTTGGTCACAGGCTGTCCTTCTTCATTGATAGCAAGTGAAGGAAGGTATAATGTAAATGTACTCCCTTTGCCTAGTTCACTTTGAACTGTTACATAGCCCCCTAGCAATTTGGAGAACTCACGACAAATAGACAATCCTAGTCCTGTACCTCCATACTGACGCTCTGTAGTACCGTCTTCTTGCTGAAAAGCTTCAAAGATTAAACTTTGCTTATCTTCTTTGATTCCTATTCCAGTATCCGTTACCGAGATCGCTAACATATAATCCATCTGCTCAGGAATACTATATCCTTTAGCCACAATCGACTCATCTGCTAACGAAATATTGGTTGTTACAGAACCTTTACTTGTAAATTTGAACGCATTAGAAAGTAGATTTTTCATGATTTGTTGTAATCTTTTCTCATCGGTATAGAAGACATCTGGCACATTTTCATCAATATGAGAATGGAATTCAATACCTTTTTGCTCTGCAATTTTGTCAAAGCTATATCCCATGACTTCAGGTAGATCATAGACCGCTACCGAATCACGTTGTACTTCAACCATCCCTGCTTCTACTTTAGATAAATCCAAAATATCGTCGATTAGGGTTAACAAATCTTGCCCGGATCGATTGATCACTTCTCCAAAATGTGGAACATCATCTTCTTCATGCTGTTTTTCTTTTTCACTAATCAATTGAGACAGAATTAAAATACTATTGAGTGGTGTACGTAATTCATGGGACATATTCGCTAAAAACTCCGATTTGTACCGAGAACTACGGCTCAATTCTTCTGAATACAATTGAAGTTCTTTTTGAGTGATCTGCAATTCTTCCGTTTTGATCTCAGCATAGTGATTACGTTCACGAAGCTGTTCATTGGTAGCTTGCAGTTCTTCTTGTTGGACTTGTAGTTCTTCTTGTTGTGATTGCAGTTCTTCTGTTAGTGTCTGAGACTCACGTAATAACCGATCCACTTGCATCCGATTATCAATATTGTTCACAACCACGCCAAAAGTATTAGCGATACGTTCAACCAGTTGTTGCTGTCTTTGCGAAAATCCGTGAATTGTTCCTAATTCAATGACAACGACTGTACGATTTTCAAATAAGATGGGCACAATCATAATTTCTTGAATAGGAATAACGGTTGCACCTGTCTGAATACGTATCGGGTGATCAGATGGAGCTTTCATGATATGAGTCTGTTTTTCGAGGGCCGTTTGTCCAATAATACCTTCTCCAAATTTAAATGCATGAACTAGATCAGGCACATCGCTGTAGGTGGCATAAGACGCTTTTCTTTTTAACACTTCAATTCCATTTTCTTCTTCACAAAAATAAAAAATACCATATGCTGATTCTACAGCAGGTGTTAATTCATGAATTAATCGATCTGCTAGATCATCGATTGCATTTACATTACGATAGACATTTCCAATATGAGCCAATTGAGTCTGGATCCAATTGCTTTCTTCGATATGCTTATTAAATTCACTTGCTTGATGAGTATGCACTTCTAACGCTTCAGACATTTTATTAAAAGCTGTAGCAATATTACCAATTTCACCGCTAGCTGTAACATGTAGACGTGGCAAAGGTTCAGACGTATCAAAATCGATCTGTTCCATCACTGTCGTGACTTGTTTTAACTGACGGGTCGTTCTTTTGATTGTCCAAAATGCGATTCCCACTCCAACTACGATAAGAAGAATAGATAACAGAGCAACGACCATTCCTGTACCTGTAAATGAGCCATTCTGAAATATAATAAATTCAATAACCATGAATATAATAGCTATCGTTAAAACAATGCTAAATCCAAAGATTTGTTGGTTTTTGTAATTCATTTGCTAGACAATCTTCCTCTCTGTTGTGCCATCTTAATGTTTGTATAGAAAGATATTCATACTCTATCAAGAATACGCTAAATTCCAGCAATTGTCTCGATTTAATACAATCTTTTTTGTAAAAATTGGTTGACTCACTACAAGTGTTCGTATGCTTCAAATGTCTTGACGTTCCTTTTATTCTGATATACGATGTGCAGTGCTTCAAATAACTCTCTTTTCGTTAATAATAAACATCTTGATTCAGGAAGAAGGAACAATGTACATGTCCAAAGCAACCAATCGGTCTATGGTTACTATAGGTCTGCTTGCAGCCCTGTTTATTGGTGCCCTAGATTCTACAGTAGTCAGTACAGCATCACCGCGCATTATTTCTTCACTCGGTGGACTGAACCTTATTAGTTGGATCTTCTCTATTTATACATTAACCACATGTATCGCCACGCCTATCTTTGGTAAGCTGGGTGATTTATTTGGTCGGAAATCTATTTTTGCGATAGGACTTGGAGTATTCGTGCTAGGTTCGATCATGTGCGGATTCGCTAACTCGATGACTGAATTGATCTGGTATCGTGCGATTCAAGGGATTGGCGCAGGAGCACTTACTCCGGTAACCTTTACCATCGTAGGCGATCTGTATCCCGGTAAAGAACGTGCCAAAGTACAGGGATTATTCTCATCGGTATGGTCTGTAGCTGGGCTGTTTGGTCCATTAGTTGGTGGTTATTTCGTCGATTATATCTCCTGGCGCTGGATTTTCTTTATCAATTTACCTGTAGGTATTATCGCTATTTTGTTTATCTTTATTTATTTCCACGAATCTTTTGAGAAAAAGCAGAAGTCGATCGATTATGCAGGAGCCATTACGTTTACGATCGGAATGACCGCTTTGTTGTTAGCCCTTTTAACAGGTGGAGAAGAATATGCTTGGAGTTCACCGATGATTATAGGTTTATTTGCGGTGACTGTTATTTTTATGGCTTTATTCCTACGGATTGAACAGCGTGCAGCTGAACCGATGTTACCGTTATCGCTGTTTCACTCACGTATTTTATCTATTCCTTATGTGCTTGGTTTCTCTACACGATGGATGGTCATGGGTGTAACGGTGTATTGTGCACTCTGGATACAAGATGTATTCGGCTATAGTGCTACGAGTGCCGGACTGGCTCTAATGCCGATGTCGATTGCCTGGCCTGTCGCTTCTACGTTAGCCGGACGCTGGATGTACAAAGTAGGCGCCAAATTACTGATTGTACTTGGATCAGCATTGGTAGTAGGCGGTAGTCTATGGTTAGCTGTTATGCATGCTCAATCTTCTTACGGCGTGATCGTAGGTTCATTGATTCTGATTGGACTGGGCATGGGCTTTATTGTGACCCCATCACTGGTTATTATTCAGGGCGCTGTCGGCTTCCAGATGCGTAGTGTAGCGACGTCTACCAATACGTTAATGAACTCGCTTGGACAGACGATTAGTGTAGCTGTATTCGGTATGGTATTTAATGCAATTGTGACAACAGGTACACCCTCTCAATTAGCATCTGGAATTCATTATGTATTTATATTGATGTTTGCTGTATCGATATTGAATCTGATTGTCGCTCTGTTCTTACCTTCTAGTAAACAATTATTTCAGGCGATTCGAGAGCATGAAGCACCTACTGTTCATCCGACTCCCAATCAGTCCAATGCTAAGCCAGCACTGGAACGTTCTTAATAAACTCGATACACTTAAAAAATTTCTACACGACTTTAATAGAGGAGTGTTTGCTCCATGATCATCGATTGGGAAAAATGGAAAGAACTACAGTGGAAATTGCTAAAGTATTGGCTGGCTATACCTCGCATTGTACGGTTATCTGCTCTTCTTTTCACGATGCTTATCATTTCTATATTAGGTTGGATCAAAATATTAGCTGAATAAAACATAAAAAACCGTTATCGTGGACTCTTCGTGAGAACAATCGATAACGGTTTTTCACTATATTATGATGTAAAATCACGATATTACAATTAACGTTTATTGAATCCTTTGCGTTCTAAAAATGATTTTAATTGCATCCGTGAAGGAGCCGTCATTTTCTCAGCCATCAAAGCTGACCATGGTGCACTTTTGGCTCCACCTGTACGTTCAGACAAATAACGAACCATCGTGTCATCGTACTCTTTCATTGCTTCTAAAGTTGTATCTGCTTGATAGGATTCACGATGCAAGATCGCTTTCTGTGGTAAGCGTGGACGAATACCCGGCTCTTGATTCGGATAGCCTAGACACATGCCATAGATAGGGTACACATGATCCGGTAAGTCTAAGAAATCAGACACTTCTTCGATATGGTTACGAATCCCACCAATATAGACTACACCAAGTCCTAAAGACTCTGCGGCTATTGCGGCATTCTGTGCAGCTAAAGTAACATCTACGGTTGCCACGATAAAGTTTTCTGCGGCATCACCATAAGATTCAGCTTCAGGCATATGCTGTTGAACCGCATTTTCCAAGCGATACATATCTGCACACCATACTAGAAATACAGGGCATTGCTCAATATACGGTTGGTTCCCTGCAAGCACAGATAGCTTGGACTTACGCTCTGGATCTGTAATGGCAATCACACTATAAGCTTGCACATTACTAGAACTAGATGCCATTTGCCCAGCAGCAACAATCGCTTCTAATTGTTCTTCGGTAACGGGATCAGATTTATAGCTACGAATCGAACGGTGCTTCATTAATAAAGAAATGGTATCATTCATAAATAGGAACACTCCTGTCTACTAATCATTTATAACTAACTAATTATATATAACTATTATCATATTAATTAGTACTAAATGCAAGTTTATAATAATTTGATTCGTTGTAAACGTAACGCATTTAATACCACTGATACGGAACTAAAAGCCATTGCTGCCCCGGCTAACCATGGAGCTAACAAACCTAGGGCAGCAATAGGAATACCAATAACATTATAAGCAAGCGCCCAGAATAGATTTTGGCGAATATTACGAATCGTCCGGCGACTGAGCATAATCGCATCGCCAATCCCGTTCAGATCTCCACGCATTAAGGTAATATCTGCCGCTTCCATCGCTACATCGGCTCCTGTACCAATCGCAATCCCTGTATTGGCTGTTGCCAAAGCAGGAGCATCATTGATCCCATCTCCTACCATCGCTACAATACGACCTTCTTGTTGCAAACGGCTAATCTCGGCAGCTTTACCTTCAGGCAGTACACCTGCCAATACGTGATCGACACCTGTTTGGTTAGCAATCGCTTGAGCGGTACGTTCATTGTCGCCTGTAATCATAATCACACGTAAGCCCATTTGTTTGAGACGAGCTATTGCTGCTTGTGATGTTTCTTTAACCGTATCCGCTACAGCAATCCAGCCTGCGTACTGACCGTTAATAGCAGTTAACATCACTGTTTTACCCTGCTGTTCAACTTCTTGAATCTCTGCTTCAAGATAATCTACATCAATCTGCTGAGATTGCAACAATTGACGAGTTCCGATCCATAGCGATTGTTGTCCTGTCGTTGCATGTATACCCTTGCCGGGTATCGCTTCAAAGGTATCTACATGAACAGGTGTTAATCCACGATCTTTGATCCCTTGTACAATGGCTCTAGCTAATGGATGTTCAGAAGCTGATTCCGCTCCTGCTACCCATGTTAACCATTGATCTTCTGAAATCTGTTCGTGATGATTAGCAAATCGAAGGTCTGTTAAAATAGGCTCGCCACGTGTAATCGTTCCTGTTTTGTCTAATACAACTGTATCTACTTTGTGTGCCGCTTCTAAATGCTCTCCACCTTTGAACAAAATGCCGTATTCAGCAGCTCTACCTGAACCTGCCATAATCGAAGTCGGTGTGGCTAGCCCTAGTGCACATGGACAAGCGATAACCAGTACCGCAATTGCTTTTTCAAGTGCTCCACTAAAATCACCGGGCGTTACACCCCAGAACCAGATTGCAAAGGTTAATAACGCAATACCGACTACAATCGGTACAAAAATACCTGAAATCACATCAGCTAAACGCTGAATCGGTGCTTTGGAGACTTGAGCTTCTTCTACAACACGAATAATCTGAGACAGCGCGGTTTCTTTGCCAATATGAACAGCCCGGAACTTAAGTCGTCCATTCTGATTAATAGTGGCTCCGATCACCTGCTCACCGACCGTTTTTTCAACAGGTAGACTTTCTCCGGTTAACATCGATTCATCAATAGAAGAATGCCCTTCGACCACTTCACCATCGACTGGAATCTTTTCACCCGGTTTGACAATAATAATATGGCCAACTTGCACATCATCGACTGGAATCTCTACTTCTTCTCCATCGCGATCAATACGAGCAGTTACAGCTCGTAAGCCCATCAAGCTACGTATCGCATCCGAAGAACGTCCTTTGGCACGATGTTCAAACCATTTGCCTAGTAAAATCAATGTAATCAAGATTGAACTCACTTCAAAATATAATTCTACCGTCGTTCCCGGTACCACCAACGAACGAATAATGAGAAATAAACTATAAAAGTAAGCAGCTGATGTTCCCAGTGCTACCAGTACATCCATATTGGCGCTTCCGCTACGCAATGCTTTGTAAGCACCCACATAGAAGGCTCCTCCAATAATAAATTGAACCGGTGTAGCAAGTATTAATTGTACCCATGGATTCATTAAAAACATCGGTACACCAATCCATGATGTCACGCTAAAATGACCGAACATCGCCCACAGTAAAGGCAGTGATAAGATCGCCGAAGCGATTAATTTCCACTTTCGCACAGTGGCTTCATGTGCTCGTCGTTGTTGAAGACCTTCTTCTTTTTTGGGAGATGCGGTATAGCCTAGCTTTTCCACTTTGCGTATAATATCGGTTGTTTCTAGACTGCCCGGCGTATATTGAACTCTAGCGGTTTCCAGCGCCAGATTTACATTGACTGATGAGACGCCCTCCATCCGCTTGATTCCTTTTTCAATTCTTGTAGCACAAGCTGCACAGGTCATACCTGCAATATCCAGATCGACAGTTTCTTTCAGTGATTGATAACCCAATTGTTCGATTTTCTGTTCCACTTGTTCTTTATTTACTGTAGATGGGGTATAAGTGACAGAAGCTCGTTCAAGAGCTAGATTCACATTCACTTCTTCTACCCCGTCAAGACGACCCAATCCTTTTTCGATTCGTGTTGCACAAGCAGCGCAAGTCATGCCACCAATTTGTAATGTTAATTGCTTGGTCTGATCTTCTGATGATGCGTTCATGCTAATAACCTCCTTTTTCGATACGATTCTTTATTTTTATACCCCTATAGGGTATTTATATTTCCAAAAAAAGTTGCCCGAAGGATTACTAAGGGCAACACATTCACTTCATTTCAACATACATAACTCAGTATACAGCTCTATCGTTCTATTAACCGCCTGTGGAGATAACGTCATATCCTTGTTCTTCAATCGCATCGGTCAATTTCATGATATCCACTTGATCTGCATCGTATTCGATATCTACAGACTTCGCTTCCAAATTCACTTTGCCTTTAGCACCAATTTCTTGCAGTGCTCCTTCTACCGCTTGAACACAATGATTACAAGACATACCTTCTACTTCTAATTTGATCGTTGCCATGATTATGTCCTCCTTCAAAAAGTTATAATTATATTATTTCAATAATTTATTAATCGTTATCAATAGCTCGTCAATCACTTCATTCTCGCCGGCTTCGATTCGCTCCACTACACAGCTCTTCATATGCCCTTCTAACAACAATCTACCCACCGAATTCAATGCGGATTGGGCAGCTGCAATCTGATTCAGTACATCATCACAATACGTATCTTTCTCGATCATGCCTTTGATCCCGCGAATCTGTCCTTCCACACGATTAAGACGGCGAATCATATTACTTTTCATCTCATCTGAATGGTGACTGTGCCGAACCTCTCCCGGGCTATGGTCGCAAGATTCACGATGTTCCTGAGGTGAACCTTCGATATTCAGATGATCCATCTTCTCCATAAAGTAGCCCCCTGTAATCATTTATAATTCTATCCTAACATACCCCCATAGGGTATTCAAGTGTTAATTGATATTCTATCTTTTTTAGGTATGTATACCGATTTTTTTGGACAAACAAAACAGCCTACTGAAAATAAATAGGCTGCTGCTTCTCCATCCTTTTTTACTATAGTCTTCATTTTAAAATGGTTCAGACAGATCTTTTATAAAGTATCCTGATCCAAACGATACAAAACATCCTGTCTATTTCCTTTAAATTTATGCTAAAATGTACCCTGTAAAAGCGTTTTTATGATTGATCTATTCCTCTGTCTAAATGATCCAATACTCGCTCGATCAATTGTGCAGGATCGATTGGTTTTGTCATGAAATCAATTGCCCCCATACGCATACCACGAATGACCATTTCAGAACGAGAATCACCTGACAACAGTAACACAGGGATATCTTTGGTAGCTGGTTTGTTTTTAAGATTTTCTAGTACATGCAGTCCGTCTACATCCGGTAGATGAATATCTAAAATAATCAAATCATACCCTGTAATACGCGAAGGGATTTTCAAAAAGTCACCAGCATCCTCATATGATTCTACGATTACATCTTCTGTTTCCAACAATTGCTTAATCAACAATGTAAATGGAGCGCTATCATCAATAATAACTATTTTTTTCATGAAACGGTTACACGTCCTTTGCAGAAAAATAGGGAGGGAAAGATTCATGTCAAAAGCAGATCGGTATCAACAGATCATTCAGCAAACTAGAATTCGATTTTTGGCGGATGCTTCTCTCAAAATGCAAGATTTACAACATCGCTTTGAAGATTATGATCACGGGCGATTGTCAGCAGATCATCGTACATTACCTGATGCGATTCATCGTCATGCCCATGCTATCAAAGGATTGGCACTTACGCTCTCGTACGAAGGTATCGATCATATCTGTGAAGAAATCCTTAACTTCATTCTATACCAACCAGATCATGTATGGACAGCAGAAGATATCCAGTATTTACGCCAAATGGTAACTACGCTCGATGGATTATTAACAGAAGCTTCTTCTACGCAAGCATAAGAGTAGTCTAGTGGCTCATACTCGTTCTTGGATTTGTTGTTTTTTCGTTGGATTTTAAATTGGTCTCTCCCTCTAATTCCTGCTACAATAGATCACGCTGACAGAAAGAACGATCTACAGAAAGGGGTATTATGACCATTGGCACAGTTATTTTTTAAGCATGGTGCAATGAACAGTGGGAAGTCTATTGAGATTCTTAAAGTGGCCCACAATTATGAGGAACAGGATAAACATGTTCTGATTTTTACATCTGCGCTAGATAATCGCGATGAGACCGGTTATGTATCTTCTCGCATTGGTGTACGTCGTCAAGCGATTGCTATTCACGATGATACGGATATCTACAGTATTGTCAAAAATTATTCCCCTAAGCCTTCATGTGTATTAATTGATGAATGCCAATTTATGAAAAAAGAAGCGATTTTGCAACTGGTACGCATCGTGGATGAATTAAGTATCCCTGTGATGGGTTTCGGTCTCAAAAACGATTTTCAAAATAATCTGTTCGAAGGTAGCCAGTATATGCTACTGTATGCGGATAAAATCGAAGAAATGAAAACGATCTGCTGGTTCTGTGAACGGAAAGCCATTATGAATCTGCGAGTCAAAGATGGTAAACCTGTGTATACAGGCGAGCAAATTCAAATTGGTGGTAACGAAAGTTATTATCCGGTGTGTCGCAAATGCTACAATAATCCTCCGATTGAATAGAGGAGTACAGATTAATTCCAGCAAGTTGATAAACGCCCACAGACATGATGTTTGTAGGCGTTTTTTGATTTATTGAGAAGCAAACCACTGTAAAGCACGCTTTTCTAATAGTAATAAGATTATTTAAGCATCAGTTATTTGTATCTACCCACACTATCCCTCTACTCGTACTTCGCATATCCCGATACATTAACCATCCGATCCATAGCAAAATAAAAATATGAATCCACACAACCACTATGCCAGAAAGTTGCGGAAGGTTGCTTGTGAGTACACCCCATAGATTATACGTAATCGTTACACTCAATACGCATGCGATCGCAATCCATTTACGATCCAGCATTGTCACCAACAAGATCAAGATTAACGCAGGAATACTGTAGCGTTCGTGAATTTCCGTAGGTAACATAAAAAAGGCAAAGGATATCCATGCACCGGCTTTGAGTAAAATAGCTGTTGTAATCGTACGGCATTTCCAGAGGTAGATACCTGTATAGATCACAGCTAATAGCAACAATATAAATCCTAGATTACGTAATGAAATGATGTTCCAGAGCTTTGCTGTATCGCTTGTTGTTGGAACCGTACCTACGACATAAAACCAGATATTGAGTGCATTCAATGTCACTTGAGTGTACAAGCCTACTGCACTCATATAAGCACTTCGGAACATCGCTTGTAATCCACCATAAGAAGCAAAATAAATAATCACCCCTAGCACGGGAATCATAGCACCGATCGTCATACGAAGTAATGGTTTGCCATTTCGTTGCCATAGACATTTTAAGATATAAAATCCAAACACAGGAGCAATCACAATCGCCTGCAATTTGGTTAACAGCGCCAGAGCAAATAGTATTCCTGACAAAATAGGCGACGCTAGAAAGGTTAATAAGGCTCCAGCCATCAACATCCCATTCAAAATATCCACTTGTCCCCAGATCGAGCTATTCACAATCAGTGCTGGATTCAGGACAAATAGACACAGTAGCCCCCAACGAACAATCGCCTTTTCTTTCCCTAGCGACCAGCCAAATACAGCTATTCCTGCAACCAGATCCAGTACAATTAATAATGATTTGAAAGACAATTGACCCGCTTGGATCGTGATTCCAAATCCATGCAAAAGAGCAGCATAACCCTGCATAAATAACAAAAATAGTGGTGGGTAGTTAATATTGGGATCATGTATATAGACTGTACCCAGCCCATATTGTCGTAAGGCATTCATCCATTGTACAAATAAATTCTGATCACTCATAAATCCAGCATAACGGCTTCCTAGCCATAACCTTAACCCTAGTCCTACTGACAGTAATAGCAAAAATAACAGCCATTCTATCCATAGAGACTTGGACAGACGTTGTTGCTTACGAGTGTTTCTATAGAGTCGATCTGTCATCAGTCATACCTCCTTGTATCGTTACAAAAGTGGCAGACGTTGTTCCAAGAAAATAAGGCCATATGGATCGTCTCTACCTTATTAACAAACGTTGTTAGGCTCATTATACAAGCAAGCCTTTGCGGTTTGCGAATTTGTTATTCATATTCTTGACTTTGCGTGATACATAGCCGATTACACGAAATATTTGTTCCTATTTGCAAAGAAATCGGTATACTGGAAAATGTGCATCTTTTTACAAATTACGACGTAAAAAGGAATAGTCTAGCGATACATTATTCAAAAGGGAGTGAACGCTATGTATTATCCTCTGCGATATATCGAATGGTCAGAGGCCAAACAAGCTGAAATCGGCGAAGTGCATCACATCCATTCGTTGTCGCAAGAAGAATTATTCGTACATAAATTAGTGGATGCCGTAAAGTTAAATGATCGCATATGGGTTCATGTCTCTCATGAGTCTGTCGATCATGAGAAGCATACGATCTATCTGCGTCCATTTGCAGAAGAATTACCGTCTACGTATCAGCGCAGTCTGGCGACCACGATCAGCGGGCAAAAAGATTATCCAAGCGGTCTGTCACCTGAATACTGGCTTTGGGATGGCAAAGCCTTTCAACGTCGTCATGCGATAGATTCCTATGTCGCTCCGCTTGATCTTGCTCTTCGCTTATTGGATCACTATTTGGTACAGCAAGATATCACTTACGATATTTTGTACACCGTACTGGATGCAGATCGGCAGAAAGTGATGATTTTTTTAAGTGAGGTGAACGAATCATGAATAATCGTACCAAAATGATCGCTTTCTCGTTAATGCTTGCTGTTCCTGCAACCCTTTCTGGTTGTGGCAACGATTACGATGACGATTGTCAGTATGATCAGAACGGTAATGCGTATAACTGTAATACCCACAGTAGCTATTACGGTGGCTCGTCCTATTCAAAAAAAAGTAGCTCCCATAGTGGCTTCGGCAGTGGTGGAGTTAGTGGTTTCTTTTCTGGAGGTTAAGTAGATGCGACAGACACGCGCTATTCCCTATACACGAGCACAATTATTTACCCCTCGGATTGAACAACAGGTGCCGTATCATATGATGTATGAGAAACCTTACTGCTTAACAGCGCTCACGCTGTATAAAGATTACGAATTAGAACAATTACGAGTTGGTTCTGAAAATGTAGATCATCTGTATCGCAAAACATTACAGTTTGTACAAGAACATTTGCCAGATGAATATCTATTGCAACAATTAGGCATTCATCCTGCATTGATCGAAAGCGCAAGACAAGCTATTCCTATCGATGGATTTACTCGCTTAGATTGGATTATTAGCCCTCAAGGTAAGCTGAAATGTATCGAAAATAATACAGATACCCCAAGTGGTATACCTGAAGTTGCTTTTTTAGAACAGGAATTGTTGCATTATGCACCTGATCTACAACCTGCTTCAAGGCAGATGAATAATTGTATTCGTCAAATGTTCAAGCAAGCCGTTGATTATTATGAACAGCAGGGATTGGGGAGAATCATCCATTTCACCAGTTACGACTGGCATGATGAAGATCGTGCAAATACGTTATATATGATGGAGCAGTGTCTAGCGCTAGGTATTGAAGCGAAGTATATCCCTTTGGAACAATTGAAGATTGTTCCTGGTGAAGGGCTGTATCATGATGTAGAACGTATTTCTATTCTATATCGCTTGTATCCATTAGAGTATCTCGTCGAAGATCGGGAAGCTGATTCAGGTCGGCTGGTGGGTGAAGATTTATTGCAATTGGTGAACACCGGGAAGCTAGGTCTACTCAATCCAACGCAACATATTTTAACGCAAAGTAAAGGATTTATGGCTACGATCTGGTCGTTATATGAACGGAATGCACAGATGGCAGAATATACGGGATTCACTTTATTTACAGCCCAAGAATGTGAATGGATTGAGCATTATTTATTACCGACGTATTTTACAGATCAAGTCTTTGTAGAACAACAGATTCCCTATGTGGTCAAAGGTTTTTTTGGACGTGAAGGGTTAGGTACACATCTGATCGAACAACCCGAACAACATTCGGTAGCTGTATCTGAATCCCCTATTATTGATTCTAATGCTATACCTACAGAAGCCGAAGAGATTGCCGCTTATTATGAAGATCAACCCAAAATCTATCAACAATTGCACCCTATGGAACCTGTATCTGTCACAACGACTGAGGGAACATTTGATGGTTATTTGTTAACAGGTGCTTTTGTTATCGGTGGTCAGTTTGCAGGATTACTTCCTCGTATTGGAGGCAAAGTCACCGATAATCTGGCTTGCTACTGTGCAGCGGCTGTTGATCCATCTATATCAGATCGATCACACTAAATTCTACATTTAATTTTGAAGGAGGAAGTACAGTGAAAAACTTTGGAACCGATTTATTGCATATCGGAATAGGATTAGTGATTTTATTTGCGATTCTGTTTGTCGGGTATTATATCTTCAGCTTATTGACACGCTACAATGATAACCAGCAAATCGCTGAAGGCAACCAAGCGGCAGGCATGTATATGGGGAGTAAGTTATTAGGATTATGTATTATTGTAGGGTTAGTCTCGATTAACTCTGACGCATGGCTCGATGTATTGATCTGGTCAGGGATCGGTATTGTGATTCTTTGTCTGGTGTATCTGGTGTTCGATTGGGTTACACCACGCACTAAAGTCTGTGAACAGATCGAAAAAGGAAATATGGCTATTGCTCAACTGTTACGTTCATTAATTATCGGAATTTCTTTTGTAATTGGAACGTTTGTTATGTAGATCCATTCATTATAAAAAAACAGCTTTCGTATCTGAAGAATATCCTCAGACCGAAAGCTGTTTTTTTTCATTACTTATACGTTTACTACTTTAATTAAGAAGCTGCTCCATAGGAACCGCTTTTGAATGTTGTAGGATCATACCATTTGTATCCTGCCGCTGGTGTTGCCCATGGTTCTGCTTGTGGTTCTGTAGAAGTAGCAGGTGTCTCGATCGGCAACAATGATGTTGGGCTATCTAAAGTTAGACCCGATACTTGGCTTAAGCTTGTATAGCTTTCTTTCACAGCCAACCATCTTACAGTTTGTACCAACAACTTCGCATCATTCACTTCTTTGTATCCATCATAGGTTGTTTTTTTAGCGCCTGTTTCTTCACGTAGATATTTTGGAGAAGCATCTTCGACTGGTGAAGAATCACCGATAAATGCTGCTTTACCTGCTCCTACTTTAGAGATTGCTGCGTAAGGACCTTCTGCACGTCCACCGCCATTGTATACCCCTTGATCGACTGCATTGTTCCATTTAGATACAGAAGACGGTAAATATACAATTCCTTTAGCTTTGGTTGGATCTAAAATAGCTAGTGTAGAACCCGCATGCATCGCTACTGAACTCACGCCTGATGTGATTCCGAATGCTTGGGAAGAAGCTACGATATCATTGGCATTCACATCACCTAGCGCGTTGTAACGGAAACGAATACCAAAGTTCGACCCTAACCAGTCCGAACCGCTTACACCTTGCATTGCTGGAGAAGCCGCTTCTTCAGCTGTCATGCCTTTAGTTGGGTTACTGTAAGCACCACGACGGTAGCCATTGATCGCTTCAGATCCATCCCAACGGTTTTTGTTACGGTCTGCATTATAATGATCGGCAATAAAGAAAATACTACCGCCACCTTTTACATATTGAAGCATTGCTGCTTGTTCTGTTGCTTTGAAAGGAACGTTAGGCTCAGCGATAACGAATACATCGTATCCTTTGATCTTATCATAAGTAATCGCTTGCTCTCCAAATGTATAGGGTACTGGACGAGTAAGTGCATCTACTGTAAATCCGTCTGCTTTGAGTCCATTTGCAAAGTCAGAGAATCCACCATCGATTACCCAATCTGCTGCACCTGCTGTTTGAGCATGCGTGTTATCAAACAATACTTTTTTACCTGTACCGTTAGGAAGAGGTGTATCTGTCCCTGGTTCTGTAGGAGGTGTAGTTGTGCCGCCATCTAAAGTAACAGATGATGGGCTTTTCACACCTGCAAAATTATTATATGCACCGGCTGTACCTGTAACGACAATCGTTTTGCCAATTAGACTTGGATTGCTCTGTAAACCGAACTGTGAACGAAAAGCAGTACTCAATTGTACATCTAACAGCTTGCTTGTTGTACGTTCGCTGCTACTGTCTGCGATTAATACATTGAAATCATTTGCAAACGGGCTTGTAAAATCGCCTGTAGAAGCTCCTGAAGCATGTCCAACAACAATCCCTTTAACTGTAATTGTAGACCCGCCACTTTGAGCCTGAATCGCTTGAGCAACAGTTAATGTTGTTGCTGCTTCTGCTACCGGACGATATCCACCCAATAAAGAAATGAACATCAATAATGCTGTCAAAAGCACTATCGTTAACTGCTTCGTTACCACCTTATGCATATAACAATTCCTCCTTTGATAGGTAGAGACAGAATGACTCATTCTGATTCTCTTATTATCATAATTCTATTTTGTCTATCTAATTCCTCTTTTATGTAAATTTTTAATTAAAAGTAAATTTAAACATCCAGAACACTGTAAACATACTAAAAAATACGATCTCATCAACAATAAGAGATCGTATATCTATTTTGAATACTATAGGACTGGCTAGATTATTAAAGTGAAGACTGTGCTAGACAGGAACGATTGCGCCCTTGCTGTTTGGCTTGATACAACGCTTGATCGGTCTTTTCTAACAATTCATCCCACATCAGTGCAGGATACATCCCAATGCCGATCGAGATGGTGATATGAATCATTTTGCCATTAGGTAATATAAATTTCTTCTTCTCCACATTGGTACGTAACGTCTCTGCAATCATTTTGGCTTCGGTTAATTGACAATATTCCAGCCAGACCGCAAATTCTTCTCCACCTTTGCGAGCACCATAATCGGTACTGCGAATACTTTGTTGAATTACATTAGCAAGCTGAAAAAGTACGGCATCCCCCGCAGGATGACCATACACATCATTCACTTTTTTAAAATGATCAATATCAATAAACAGTAGCGAATGTGCCATATCGGTTTCCTGATGTTGCAATTGCTCAAACTTCTTCTCAAAAGCTCTTGGATTATGCAATCCGGTCAAAAAGTCGAATTGAGCTTCTTTGCTGACTTTTTCAAACAATTCGTTATTTTTGCGCAGGGATCGAGTAAGCATAAAAATAAATAAAGTCGCCGCTGATTCCACGACAATAAAAACCAATACTTTATCAATTTCATTTCTTCCTAATACGATACATAAAGAAGCCGTAGCAATAATCGTCAGTGCAATGCCTGAATATAACCATTTTTTATAAAAAGTCATACTTCGCGAAAAAATCCATGAAGCGACAATACACAGCGTCGCCGCATTGATTAATCCTAATATTGCGCTTAACCCTATCGTTGGACTCAATATAATACGGGTGATCATGATCATAATCGTGGTGATAATCCCAGCTACACTGCCACCCATACTGATCGAAAGTACAATCGATATCTGGCGTAAATCCAGCAAAACATTATCTCCAACTGGAAAGGTGAATTGCATCAATGTCGCTCCCAAGCAACCGAAAAAAAGTCCGATCCATTGACGCTTTATATAGGTACTTGTTTTGAAATGGGCATTCAAATAATTCAATAACATACTTCCAAAAAAAGAAAATGTTGCTAGAATACAAAAATTCATAAATAAGTCTTTGAACAACATTTGTTCACGTCCCTTTAACTACGAAAATAATAAGTATATCTATATACATCGTCAGTCTAACGATTTTATTCAATAGTCCTTATTTATTATTTTAGAGGGCGATACAAAACTGGTTTCTGCCTGCTTTTTTCGCTTGATACAATGCATCATCTGTTTTATCTAATAATTCGTCACACGGGTGCAGTGGATAAAACCCAATACCAATAGATACGGTAAGCGACACTTGTCGTCCATCAGGAATCACAAAGGTATGTTTCTCTATATTTTTGCGAATGTTCTCTGCCCATTCTATCGCCTCCGCTTGCTGTTCTACATGTTCTAAGATCAGAGAGAACTCTTCTCCTCCTTTACGAGAACAATGATCACAGACACGCACACTACGACGTAACACCTCTGCGAATTGAACCAGTACAGCATCTCCAGCAGAATGACCGTACTGATCATTAATCATTTTAAAATGATCAATATCTAACAGAAACAATGCAAACGGGATATGCTTTTCCTGACTTAACTGATTGTACTTCATTTCAAATCCACGATAGTTGTATAACCCTGTGAGAAAATCCAATTGTACTTCTTGACTCATAGCATCATACAGTTGGTTATACCGTCTTAACCGCTCAATTAATAAATATGTAAAAATAAATGATGAAAATAAAATAAGGATAAACAGAATCAGTGTCGTTTCTTTGGTAAACCCTGACCAGATTAGGAAAAAGAATAATGAGTTCAATGTCGAAATCAATGAAGTTATTACCCATTTACGACTAAACGATTGCCGGGTTCGAAAAACAAGATAGGTGATTAGAAGTGTCATGCAGGCGTTAGCTATCCCTAAAAAAGAAACGATACTGATTGGAGCAGACAGCCATAAGCGTGCAATTGAAATAATAAGGGTGGTAATCGTCCCTGAGATGCCTCCACCGAGCACTGTTGCTACAATAATAGGAATTTGGCGCAGATCCAGTAATGTTCCGTTATCTAATTTGAATGTAAAGTGCATCTGAATAATACCAAATAAACCCAAAAAAGCCCCTGTTAAGCAGCTTAAAACAAATGGACTAATACGCGGGTTGCTACGCCAATTACGAAAAACGATATTCCCAAAAAATAAAAAAGTAGAGATGATACAAAAATTAATAAACATATCTTTTATGATCATAAATAAAGTACCCCTTTTACTCTAAATCGCTTTCTATCTATACCTTATCTATTGTTCAGAGCAAAAGGTCTGATAGCAATATAGATTCGTCTAAGCATAATGTAATCTAACATGGAAATCACTTCAAAATTGTCTTTTTCACTTTACAATTTGGGTATAGTTCGATAAAATGTCCAATAGACCAATCATCCTACCTTTAGGAGTGAATATTATTTTTAATAAATTAGAAAAACAATCGTTGGTAGATCAAGTCTATTCACAGATTGAACAACGAATCAAAAATAACAGCTGGGCAATTGGTATGCGTATTCCCAAAGAAGCTGAATTAATGGAACAGTTCGGTGTCAGTCGTAATACATTACGTGAAGCTGTTCGTGCACTTGTTCATGTCGGTCTGTTATCGACCAGACAAGGGGACGGAACATTCGTGATCGCTAACAGTGAACTGCATTCTGTTTTGCAAAAGCGGGTACAAAATTCCACCGTTGTTGAAGTTCTTGAAGTGCGGCATGCACTCGATCGCGAAGCCGTTGCACTCGCTTGCCTTAGACGCACCGATGAGGATCTACAACAGATGGATCATTATGCTGATTTGTGCCAGCAACATATCGATGCAGGGCAGATCGCTGAATTTGTAGAAGCCGACTTTAAGCTACATCAAGCCATCACAGCCGCTTCTTACAATCAATTGCTGATTGATCTCTATGCTCACCTGTTTGAACAGATTCAAATGTCGATTACCAGTACAACTGAACTGAGTGATTCGTATTGCACAGGACATCGTAATTTGATTCAAGCGATTCGTGAACAACAAAGTGAACAAGCGATGTTGATTGTAGATGACTATATTACTTATTTTACGGATCGACTTCAGTCATTGGATCACTCTCCATCGCCTGAAGACCAAGGATGATCTATCCATGTGTTACTTATTAGGGTATCAACGCTTGAACGATCAAGTGTTATAGAAAGGACTAAGAAATGAACCGTACTTCTTTGAACGATGCGGAATCAGGATTATCCCTGAGGAATCCGCTTTTTGTATTGATTTGTATTTTGTTTACCGCTATTAATATGCGTAGCCCTATTACGGCGATCAGTCCGTTACTGGATTTGATCCGTCACGATTTCCCAGTTTCTAATACGATGGCTGGATTTTTGACCACTATTCCTTTGGTTGCTTTTGCGATTCTTTCTCCTTTTGTCGCTAAGCTAGCTGGAAAGTACGGCATGGAACGTATTATTATTATCTCGCTGATGGTCTTAACCATCGGTGGATGGTTACGTCCTTTTGGCGGACTGCCTATGCTGTTAATCGGTACATTTTTAACAGGTTTGGCGATTGCAATCGTCAATGTGATTTTGCCGGGTATGATCAAGCGCGAATTTCCTTTTCGTGTTGGGATTATGACCAGTATTTATTCGATCTGTATGAATGTATTCGCCGCTACCGCTTCAGCAGTAAGTCTACCTTTAGCTAATACGGGACTTGGTTGGAAAGGTTCGATTTTGATCTGGACGGTGCTTGCGATGGTCGCACTGATCTTATGGATTCCGCAACAACGTTACAATCAACCTGCCAAATTAATGAAACACAGTGTCAAAGCCACTCGCAGTGTATGGCGTTCTCCTTTGGCTTGGAAAATCACAATTTTTATGGGTATGCAATCTATGATTTTCTATGTATCGATCGCATGGTTGCCTGATATTTTGCAAGAACAAGGACTGACTAATATTCAATCCGGTTACATGTTATCTTTAATGCAATTTTCGATGTTGCCATTTAACTTTATTATTCCTATTCTAGCAGCGAAGCTCAAAACACAGCGTCCACTGGTATTATTCACCGTAATGTTGTACCTAATTTCACTGCTGGGCATTATCTTTGTAGATGGCTACTTATGGTGGACAGCCACTTGTCTAATTTTATTAGGGATTGCAGGCGCTTCTTCATTCAGTCTTTCCATGATGTTTTTCAGTCTGCGTACACATACTGCTAATCAAGCGGCTGATCTATCTGGAATGTCGCAATCCATTGGTTACTTGCTTGCGGCATGTGGTCCTACCCTTTTCGGGATACTGCATGATGTCACAGGCAACTGGAAATTACCGCTCAGTATACTGGTAATCGCTACTTTCGTGATTCTTTATACCGGAATGATGGCAGGCGGTAAAGGCTTTATTCATCCTGAAGAAAAAACAGCTTCTGCTGGCTAATTCAATCAAGTATGTGTGAATACCCTTAAAATCGGGTATGTTTTATAAGAGATCAGATTTAAAGGAGGAGCTAAATAATGACTACTGATTTAATTTCAGTTAAGAAGTTGAACAATGGTGTAAATATGCCCTGGTTTGGTCTGGGTGTATGGCAAGTTGAAGATGGTAACGAAGCGATTGATTCGGTAAAAGCTGCACTTAAAAGCGGTTATCGTGCAATAGATACAGCTGCTGCTTATGGTAATGAAGAAAGTGTCGGCAAAGCAATCAAAGAATCAGGGATTGCTCGTGATGAACTATTCATTACATCAAAAGTATGGAATAAAGATCAAGGGTATGAATCGACTCTTGCTGCTTTTGAAGAAACGATGAAGAAATTAGATCTAGACGTATTGGATCTCTATCTGATTCACTGGCCTGTTGCTGGTAAATATAAAGACACATGGCGTGCTATGGAAAAACTATACAAAGACGGACGTATTCGTGCGATCGGCGTAAGTAATTTCCAAACACATCATTTAGATGATTTGTTAGCTGATGCTGAAGTGGTTCCTGCGGTCAACCAAGTGGAATTCCATCCGCTATTAACGCAAACCGAATTGCTTGCGTACAGTGAAGAAAAAGGAATTCAATTGGAAGCATGGTCTCCATTAGCTCGTGGTAAATTATTCGACAACGAAGTGATCAAAGAGATCGCTGATAAATATGGTAAAGAGCCTGCTCAAGTGATCTTACGCTGGGTACTCGATAAAGGTGTCGTCGTGATCACGCGTTCGGTTAAAGAAAAACGTATCGCTTCTAACGCTGAAATCTTTGATTTCAAATTAACGGTTGAAGAAATTGATCGTATCAGTGCACTCAACAAAAATGAGCGTACCGGTCCAGATCCAGACAACTTCGATTTCTAAATCCAAAATAAAAGCTTGAATGTACTGCTATAACAGAGTGCATTCAAGCTTTTTTTTGATACAAAAAAGCTCCCGACATGTGCCGGAAGCATAATAATAACTCAAGCGCTATTCGCTATTTGAATTATTTTTCGTTATAAGCGATCAACCTACAATTGAACTACGATTGCCTAGTAAAGCTTGTTTGAGATGGTTGTATTGATTAAGTATGGAATCTACTCTTCTAGACTGGTCCAATACGCGGCGATCGTGAAGGTCATAAAACTGCACCATTTCATTAAGTTCCCGGCGCTCTAGTTCTATCGATTCCTCAATCTCTTTTAGATGTTCCAAGAAACTCACCTCCTACCGCAGTATCTTATCAAGCATTATCATGAAAACTATTCTTTTCTATACAATCTTCTACAAGCCTAGTCTTCATCAAACAGTACAACATGTAAATAGAGTACTTTCTAAGAATTTTACCAAACGATTCCTAATTCTACCATATCAGATTTACACGTACTTTATATTCTAAAGTGAATGATACCGTCAACCTTTAATTATATATCAAAATGCCCTGAACGAGCTACTTTTGTTTTTAAATATTTTTCATTAAATTCAGAGATATCGCCCCATAATGGTACACGTTCTTTCACTTCGGCTCCTGAACGTTGTAACGCTTCTAATTTGCGCGGATTATTTGTAATCAATGTTACCGGCAATGTACGTAGATGATTCAACACATTTATCGCGTCATCATAATTACGCATATCATCTTCAAATCCAAGTTCTAGATTCGCTTCTACCGTATCCATTCCTTGTTCTTGCAAGACATAAGCCATCGCTTTGCTGAATAGACCAATACCACGTCCTTCATGATTTGCCAGATAAAATAACGCACCTGATCCGTGAGCTGCAATCATTTTCATCGACTGCTTCAATTGGAATCCACAGTCACAACGCTTACTTCCAAAGATATCACCTGTATGACAAATACTATGCATCCGAATTAAAGCATCTGGAGATTGTTTGAAATCACCATATACAAGTACACTCGATTGTTGCGCTTCTGCTAAATTAGATGAAGATAACATTTCAATAATAGCCGCTTGATCATAATCACCTTCACCGCACAAATTCCCCGGCATACTATCGCATCGCAACCAGCAATACCACTGGAATACAACAGTCTCATTGTCCAAATTGACAGGTAAACGAATCGGTCCTACTAAGTAGATTGATTTATCTGCACTCGGTACGATTTGAATATGATCTTGCAAAGCCGCTGTAATTTTAGGATTAATCATTATTATTACCTCCAGAGTCCATATGTTCATGTTCTATCCTGTATATGATTGTAGATACGTTATATGAAGTGATATGGATTATATGCCTTCATGTTGGAAAGATGCAAATTGTGCGCGAAAAGCAGCTTCTTTGACCAGTTGGCTATCCAGTTCAGCCGCAGTCTCAGGACGACGGGCATGTTCAAATTCTTTTAATCGGCTTGCGCTAAACTGATGAGTAGACAGCGCATCAATGAGAATCGGAGCCAATACATGAGCATCCTTCATTGCGCTATTTACACCAATAGCTCCGGTGGGGCTAAATGTATGTGCCGCATCTCCCATAATGACTAATCCATCTTGCACCCATGTATCACAGACACAGCTCTGCACTTTGAGCAATACGAAATCTTCCCATGAACGGATATGCTGATCGACAATAGGTGTTAATTCAGGAAAGGCTTCAGTCAGTGAGCGCACAAAAGATTCAAAAGGAGTCTTGCGTAATTGAGGATACGTATCTTGCGGAATATTCCAACCGATTTGGAGATACCCGCCTTCTTGACTGAAAACCGATAACTGCGCATCTTGTGCCAGAGCCATTCGTACCGTTGCAGGCCACTGTGCAGGCGCAGGAATACGTGCCCATAATAGATCAAATCCATGCTTTACAATATCCGCATGAATCCCCGCCAGCTTACGTACCGAAGAATATCGACCATCTGTACCTACTACAATCTGGCTACGGATGGTTAATTCTTGCCCTTCATGTCTTACTTTAACACCGTTAACAGACCCATACTGTGGATCTCGTATCAGGTCAATCACCGTGGTATTCATCATCAATTCATAATTAGAATACGGCAAAGATTGATCTAATAGAACCTGTAGCAGATGCTTTTGCGGTACATGAATACCGGTATGTTGTTCTCCAGGTGCAGGTTGAATCGTTTTGATGATTTGACCATGCTGAAAATATTCTACACGTTCCATCAGCAATAGCCCTGCTTCACGAACTTTTTCATAAAGCCCGTATTGCTTCAGAATCTGCTCACCCTGTGTATTCAAATGTTCACCACGGAACTCTTTATCAATATGACCATGACGTTCTAACAAAATAACAGATACTCCTTGTGCAGCCAGTAAATAACCTAACAATGCACCGCCAGGCCCTGCTCCAACTATACATACATCTGCAACCTTTTCCATCAGATTGTTCTCCTTACCTTGCTTTTCAGTAGCTTTATTTATAATAGTTCAAATAGTAATTTTTATTACTTACTTTTAATAAGTTAATTATATTTTAAGATGCTAATCCTTGTCAACTTTTGCATAGACTGCAATCAACAACCTGTTTACGTAACCGAAAAAGCCAGAGCATCATTACGCTCTAGCTTCTTTATCGGTTGCAGATCACAAATTAATTTGAGGTTTCTGGGAATGTAATCCACTTTTAAGACCTTCTATATCTAATCCATCTGTAGCAAAGGCTTGCCGAACAAGCATCGGTTGAATAAATTCATCGTATTTGCCTAAATACGGAGCTTCTTCTTCTGCTAGTAATTGCTCTGGATTCTCAATCCGTTCACACTCTGCAATAATCTCAGCAGCAATCTCGGCGGCATCAGCTTGACCAGATACCACGAAGTAATACGGTTCTAACGGTGTCACTGATCGCAGCCCTAGACGCTCAGATAGATTGTTTTTGAGCAAACGCTCCAGTGTACGGAAAGGTTTGCTTCCAATCCATGGCAAAATAAAGCAGGAATCACCTCCAGCAGGTAACACGATTTTTTTGAGCAAATCGGTTTCTCTCGCTAATCGACGGGCTCGCTCTAATCGTGCTTTAGCTTGTGGAGCTAGATATGGATAATGATCGTTCGATGCCAGAATCTCACGAATCTTCTGCATAATCATCGTATCCATATCCCCACCAGCACCAAGCCAGAGCGTATCGACTTTCCCTTTGGATGACTTCACATAGACAGCACGGTGACGACTATCAATCTCTTCCACTTTCCAGAGCTTACCTGCTAACGAAAAACAGTACCCCGGTGGCGGAACAGTAGTAATCGAACCAATTTCTTCAGATCCATTGTAGACAGCATGTTCTTCATCGTCTTTGAATACCGCATAGAAACGGAAATTGTTTACGATCTTTTCACCTGCTAGACCGATAATCAATGTTCCTTCTTCGGTATATTGAAGATGATCCAGTTGCAGTAAATATTGTAGAAAAGACTGATATTGCTCTGCACTAAAATGTCTAAAAGGCGGTAACGTCAAAATAGCACGTGCTAATTCAGCAGGTTCAGCTTCGCCCATACTTTTGAGAATACTCATCGTCTGGTGATACAGAATCCCTATCGGTAATTTACGTGCACTGAAAGGCTCGACCCATTTCTGCTTCACATACAATTCGATGACTGCAATCGCACGCAACATAATCCACGGCATACGTGCAGGTAATTGCGCTTCTTCATCTTCTTCTTCTGGACAGACGAAGATCATTTCTGAGACCGAACCTTCACGCCGTCCTGAACGTCCTAAGCGCTGTACAAAGCTGGAGCATGAATAAGGCGCTCCTAACTGGATCACACGTTCAAGTTCTCCTAGATCGATCCCGAGTTCAAGTGTTAACGTAGCGGCGGCAACAGCAGGCCCATATCCTTCACGTAAAGCGGCTTCGGCTTCTTCTCGTAACAATGCCGAGATACTGCCATGATGCACATGAAAAATATCAGATTCATGACGATTAGCCGCGACAGCTCTCATTTCAAGCGTAATGTATTCAGCATCTGAGCGACTATTAGTGAAGATCAGTGCTTTTTTATGATGAGTCTGATCGTAGATAAAGTTATGATACGCCTGTTGAGCATATTCTAATTGTTGCGCTTGTTCTTCATTACGAGCATTGGGAAATGAAAAGTGTTCGATACTGAGGCGCAATTTGCGATTGCCTTCAGGCGATACGATCTCAACCGGTTGCCCTGTGCCTGCGGCTAACCACTGCGTCGCACTTTCATAATCACTGAGTGTGGCAGATAATCCGATCCGTTGCGGACGACAACCACCCATACGCTCAATACGGGATAATTGAGATAATACCTGAATGCCACGATCGGCTCCCATAAAAGCATGGACTTCATCAACAACGATATACCGTAGATCACCGAATAATGCCGGAATCGAATTGGGACGATTCATCAACAATCCTTCCAGTGACTCCGGTGTAATCTGTAAAATACCTGAAGGATTTTTCATCAGCTTGGTTTTCTGTGACTGAGGGACATCTCCATGCCAGTGCCAGACCGGAATATCTGAATCTCGCAATACGCCTTTGAGCCGTTCAAATTGATCATTAATTAAAGCTTTGAGCGGCCCTATATATAAAATGCCTACCGATTTGGACGGATGCTCATGTAAAGCCGTTAATGCTGGAAAAAAAGCAGCCTCTGTTTTACCAGAAGCTGTCCCTGAAGCGATAAGCAGATGATGAGGTGTGTCCAGAAGGACGCGACAAGCTTCCACCTGTGCTTCACGCATTTCTTTCCATCCACTGCGATACATGTATTCTTGTATAAACGGAGCCAGTCGGTAAAAGGGATGATTTCTACTCATAAATCAAACTCCGCTAAAAAATCATCCACTTCATCTTTAGGCGCAGACGGTTGAGGAGCTGTCCCGCTTGATGTTGCACGTTGATTCGATGATGGATTAGGCACTACATCAGGATCTGCACCATATCCTCCACCATGTGAATTTGTTGGTGCTGTCGCTAACTGCCCTAACAATTCATCGAATGATAATTCTTCATTGAAATGAAGAGTATTCAGCAAATCTACAAAATCACGCACTACTTCACGAGGTGTCAGCAATTCTTCTGCACCCATCCGGGAAACCGCAATTTGCATAAAAGCGACCAGTTGATGTTGCTCTAATGTCGATTGGTATTTGTGATGCTGACTATGAATATCACGTAGCTTTTGTAGCATTAACAATATTTCTTCATGAGATAACATTTCCAAACGAATCACAGGACCTGCAAAATTTTTGGTTCCACTGCTACCGAACCGACTTTCAGATAAACGGGAACGCAGCGCTTCATAGCTATATAATCCACGACGAGGATCTTCTACAAATTGAGGTGTTCCACCGACAAATACACCCAGATGCCCTGCTTTACCCTGCATCGTATCATTGAAGATCGTGAGTAGCTTTTCATAATTACTTTGACGGGAGACGCTATTGGAAATTTTGTATAAATTCACGCCTTCATCGACAAATAATAGCAACCCCTGATAACCGATACGAGCGGCAAATTCTGCCCATAATTTCATATAATCGTACCAGCCATCATCATCAATAATGACGCCTACATTCAGTTCACGTCTGGCTTCGGTACGGGTTGGATATTCGCCACGTAACCAGCGTAGTGCCGATTGCTTGAGTGTATCTTCCCCTAAGCGAATCCCTTGCCAGTACGCCGACAACACTTTGGCAAAATCAAATCCGTGTACCCAGCCTTCCATTTCTGATGTTACCGAATGGATACGACGTTGCACTTCAATCCCGATCGAAGGATCATCGGCAGATACATTATTTTCTTCCATTACTTGTTGTTGTAGTGTGGATATCCATTTCTGTAACATCGACTCAAGAGCTCCGCCATCTGGACGGGTACGTGTCGATAGATTGGTCATCAGTTCACGGTATGTTCCAAGTCCTTGACCTTTCGATCCTGTAAGACGACGTTCCGGAGATAGATCGGCATCGGCTACCACAAAACCGCGATCCATTGCATAATTGCGGATCATTTGCAGTAAAAAGCTTTTACCGCTACCATAACGACCTGTAATTAATTTGAAAGCCGCTCCGCCATCAGCGACATTATCCAGCTCACGTAGAATCGATTCCACTTCATATTTACGACCAACCGCTACATGTTCCAGACCGATACGGGGAACAACCCCTGCCGCAAAAGAATTCACTAATGCGGTGGTGATACGTTTGGGTATTTTCACTTCATTCATTTTCTTTTCACCTCATGATGATTGCATCAAGCACTGTTCTATATTCTTCCATAATCGTACCTTCTTCAAGTAAAAGGTCACCGATTGTATCCATCGCCAGATCATTAATTTCATCAACTAGCAGTGCTGGCATCGTGCCACCTTTACTAGCAATATCACGTAAAACAGAATCGCTAACTTCATCCAATAATCCCGCCAAAAATTGAATATGATGCGGTTGTAGACCATCGATCCAATCTTGCCACGCTTCATCCCATTCAGCAGGTAAAGGAGACAGAATAGTGATTGTCGATAAATCGGTTGGTTGTATATTAGACAAGGACGGTGAAGCCACTGGAAGTTGTTCTTCGTTTTCCACTTGTGCTGTTGACTGTAATTGCTCGGTTCCCTGTACTTGCTCTGCTTGTTGCATAGTTGGTTCTGGTGCAGATTGTTGAGTTTGCTCTAGTTGTTCTTTCGCTTCGAGCGCAGGAGCATCAACAGCTACAGCATGTTCAGCGATCCATGTTGTCCATTCTTCTTCACTACTGATTTTTTCTTCTTCCCGTAAAGTCAGCATTTGGCGAACCACATCCGAATCGGCTTGTAATTGCTCTAATACGGATGTATCGATCTGCACTTGTCTTGGTGCAGGCACTTCTTCTTGCACTGTAAATATACGCTTGATATACCGTTCAATCAAGCGAGCAATTTCAGGCTCAATTGGTGGATTAATACGCAGTCGACCACTAAATTCGAGATGACGACGTAGTTCATTTTCAGTTAATTTGACGATACTGGTTAGAAAATCTCGTAAAGGCTTATGTTCGCACAAAGGTAATCGTCTGACAGTAGCTGTTCGACCATAGATGGTTGAGTCATAGACAGCACTGCGGAACAGATAGCGCTCTGTTTCCCGATAGACGGTTGGACGGAAAATTTGAATTAGACGTGCGCCCTGCTGTTTTTCCAGAAAAGCATCGACAGCCGCTAATACTTTGGGCACATATTCTTGAATCCATTCGCTACCCTTTTCAACATAAAAGCGACTACGTTCAATATCGTAATCCAGTAAACGATGTAATAGTTCAAATGGAATCTGTACAGGCTGTGATGACCAGATACGCTCCCATTCCAGATCATCCAGTTCGGTTGGTAAATGGTCTGGCGCTGCAATCATCAATTCGCTTAACGATTCATTCAGTCCATGTACTTGCCCAAAGTCCAATACCCACTGTGGAATATATCGATCTAATTTAATAAATTTTTTACGATATTGACGCCATAAATTCATTAAATATTGATGTCCTTCTAACGGTTGTTGCCAGCCTGCTCCATTAATAATCTCATAACACATTAAGAAAATATAAGACAAATTGGTTGCAGGATATCGACCTTCACGCACTTCTTGTCGCCAGTAGAAATACCACTTTTTCTGTCGCCAGGTCATACTTTCGTAAGTCGGCCAGTAGCTCATAAAGGGTACAAATTCAGCTTCTTCTTCCCGATGTTCAATCATTTCATGAGCACGCTTCGCAAAAATGTGTTCTGCGGTCTGAATCGCTGACTTGGAACGTAGTTCTTCATCGGTTTCTACTAAGGTAGAATTGGACGATTCAGCATAAGAAACATATACCGGTGCTAGATCTGTATTCATCGTAGCAGCTTCTTCGTGATCGTGTTGAATACGATGATCGGGAAGCTCAAGATTTATTTCTGCTACAGGGTTCTCTACAGCATCTTGTGAATGTACCACTTGATGTTCAGCATCATCGATAGGTGGAATTTTCCATGAAGACATCGATGCACAATCTACAGGAATATAAGATGCCTGCTGCTTGGAATTCACTACTTTATACGTAGCTGGTTGTTGAAGCTCCATTTCATAACCACTGATCTCATCCGGATCACGATCACGTGAAGGTCGCTCTGAGATCGACTCTGGTGAGAGGTTTACAGAAGGAGTATCTTCTTTTTTATATTGAAAAGACTGTAGCCAGCCTTGATGGTCATAGATAATATGATCTTTTTTCCAATCTTCGTCTAATGTGGTGTCTGTAGTATCTATAGAAATATCAGCTGGACGCTCAGGGATACGCAATCCACGTTCTTCGGTTCCCCACTCAAATTCAGCAAATCCACCTTTACGTTCACTCACTTGTGGCAATCCAGATTGAAGTGCACGCTTCACCATCATTGGAAAAGCAGGTGGTAATTCAGTCAAAGGATGGTCAGGATCAACAATCGCATATTCACGCACAACCGAATGAAATAATTTGAGCAGACTGGTCTGAGCCGTTCGCATATGAGGTTCATCTAACTGTTGACCTTCTGCATAGATCGCTAAACGTAAGCGAGTGGTTAACTTATTCATCGCTTTATAGACTTTGCTTGTCACACTATCTGTTAATTCATCAGGTTCTAAATAAATAGCAATATCGACGCCACCTGGTAAAATGGCGGCTCTTCCAGTCAAAAGACTTGCAGGCACAGCTATAAGTGGTAATGTCGATTTGTTTTTGGCAGTACTCGTCTTGCTCGATAGTTCAGACGCTTCTTGCCAGTACGAACCAAGTGTGGGTTGCCACAATTTTTGCAATCCAGTCAATAGAGGCTTTTTCCCAATAATGGCAATCTTACATGCTGGAAATTTACGAATATATTCTTCCAGAAAATGCTGTAAAGACTCGCTGTGTCTCATCATGCCACCTAAGATGCCGCCTGAAATTCCCCAGTGTGTCAAAAACTCAAAATGCTGTTCTAGATCACGCTCTGTCGGCAATACCAAATCTGGAATCAACAATTGTTCCCACGGTCCGCTCAGTCGTTCAGAACCACGCTGAATAATCTCTTGCGATGTTAATTTACTATTTTTATCAAGCGATGTTCCGTCAGCCATTCTCCCCATCGGCCCTAGCCCTAATTCTCGTAGAACATCGGCTTCAATCTGTCCATGCTCATGAAGACCCACATAGGTTCCAGATGCACCAAGACGACGAGACAATTCTACCGCAGGATAACGAATCCCACTAATCTCAATCATCGGCACTGCTGTCACTTGTCCGACACCATTTTTGGCATCTCGTCTACCTTCTAACACCCATTTGGCTTCTACATGTACCCCATCGGTAAATTCTTCGGGAGCCGCATAAGGAATATAGTCGTCAGCCACTTGAAAATTCTGATCTTGTGCATAAGCAGGATCAATACCATAAATGATTTCTTCATCCACCGTATCCTCTAAATAATGATCAAGATCATCGACAGCATAACTGGATTCAGCTGAAGTCGAGATCGCTATCGTTGTGGTAGGCTCGCTTCCTCCTGATAAGACGGCTTCTGCACTTCCATCATAACTAGCATCAATAGGGGTACCGTCAAACAACTCTAATGTGCCCGGAACTAATCGTGCTAATCGAGTGTATAATTTATGCGCTTCTTCTGGCTTGAGCAGACATTCACTATGCCCGTAAGAAGAATGTTGCCATCTATGATCAGCATTACGAAGTGTTTTACCCATAACCATCTGCTGTACTTCCTCAGCTTGTTCCTCTTCCACGACTCCATCTGCACGCGAAATATGCAGGAAAAAGCCTCGATCTTCTTCGAAGCTTAATAATGCCGTATAGGTTCTATCTGTATAGGATATTGGCGATGGTGAATGCATAATAGACTCCTTGCCTTTCCTTCAATAATATTGATAATCCGTTTGGTAAACATAATATCCCATTATACATGAACCCGATGGGAGAATGGTATAGGTTACGAACATATTTTCGTTTATTTCTTTTTATTTTCTACAGTTTTTCTACAATTGCTTACAAATTTATAATCTGGCTGGAATCTGAAAAGAGCGATGTACCCAACCGATCAGATCCATTTCATCACTCAGACCTCCGATATAACTGATATATCCATCCGGGCGAATCAGTACATATCCCCCTTTGCCCATGCCATAGCGCTGATGAAGATCATGGTCTGCGTCCACATGAATATGAGAAGGTAACGGTAAAGAAGTCATTAACGGATGATCTGGTAACCAAATATGCACGTCAATAATATCTTTCCATTTCACAGCCACTTGAGTCAGTAAAGAACGGTGATCCGGTTCGTCGATATCATCTTCGAGTGTTGGTGGCTTAGGACTTGGAATCACAGGATGTTCTCCTGCAAATAAAAGTAGCGTATGTCGAGGCGATTGTCCGTATCCTCCATCAGGTACTCGTTCTCCTGCATGAAGCATCGGGCGATGCCAGCCTTTGCCTTGTTGTACGATTGGACTACGGTCATATGCTATACCTGTTTCTGAAAGTAAGCGGAATAAGCGTTTTTGAATTACTTTACGTGAAGAGAGTAACGGAGCGACTGTATTGCGAATAGCGATCGGTACAGAATGACGTGTAGTCGCTAGCTTGGTGAATAATGATGTACCTCGTAACAACTGCTGTCCAATCGGTTCACGTTCAGCATGATAACTATCCAATAGACTCTCCGCAGCATACCCCTGACACACTAGCGCTAATTTCCACCCTAGATTAAAAGCATCTTGTATCCCGGTATTCATCCCTTGTCCACCAATCGGTGAATGAATATGAGCGGCATCCCCTGCTAGAAAAATAGATCCTGTGCGATAGTTTTTCACTTTACGCTGATGAACAGCGAATTTTGCCAACCAGATCGGATTAGACATATTTACTTTGATCGGCAGACAAATATCCAGTACTGCTTGAATATCGGCTAATGATATCGATTGATCTTTGGAAGAAGAAATCACATATTCAGGTGGCATCCCGATAATGACTCGATGTCGATGATTTAACATCGGGAAAAAGGCAGTCAGATAGCCTTTATTAAGATACACATGCAGTTTGTTATGATCTTGCTTCCAATCGATCTGTACATCTGCCAAAGCAAACGATTGAGCTAACGCTTCGCCTTCAAATGGAATCCCGCTCAGATGACGAACCGTACTATGAGCGCCATCACAACCTACTATCCAGCGTGCAGATATCTCTTCTTCTAACTGAGCGTCACCTGCCATATGTTGCACGATAGCATGTACCTGAGAATGTTCTTGATCTCCCTGATGTAATGATATTAATTCAGTTTGCCGTTCTACAGTGCCACCTAGTGCTGTTAAGCGATCAATAAGTACCTGTTCGGTGATATTTTGTGGAACCATCAGCACATAAGGATAAGGGCTCTGGATCAATGAAGGGAACTCGACCTGTGCGAGTACTTTGGTATAGCTTGATGCTTGCATTCCGGTGACTTGATGTCCTTGAGCGATTAATGTATCTGCTACCTCTGCTTGATGTAATAATTCTAATGTCCGTGCCATCACACCTAGCGCTTTGGAATAGATCGAAGGATGAGCACATTTGTCGATAATACGATATGAGATGCCGCGTCTCGCCAGTTCAATCGCAAGCGTCAGCCCTGTAGGTCCTGCTCCTACAATCAATACATCACAATGATGAATATCCCGATAACCATTAGAATGAATCGTCATAGCTACACCTCCTTTGATCTACAACATAAAGGTACTCTTTATTTCAATGATTGTATCGTACTGTATATAGTAAAAGCTCGCTTTCTTAGAAACAGAAAAGCGAGCTTTTACATATCAAATGGTCTATCGAGTCGTGCTTATTGTACTACCTATTAAGGTGTCTCTGTTGTTGCGGAATCATCCATGATAGATGTGATAACATACTCGGTACTATCAATTTTGATTTTGTTGATATTATGGCTATCTGTTTTGGCAGGCAAATCGATCGTTACGGTATAGGGATTACTTTCAGATAGTTGTGCTTGAGATACAGGTTCGGCTTCTTCTGTTGGTGTGGTACTTGATATCGAAGAATCTGTTGTTCCTGTTTCTGTTGTTGCATCAGTATCTGTACTGTCCGTTGGATCGGTTGTATCTGAACCTGATGTGGATTCAGATGTTTTTGCATCATTATTTGTATTATTAGTCGTTGTAGATACCATCGTTACAGTAGAGCTATCATTACCATCAACTGTACTTGCTGTATCGTCATCACTCGTTGCTGTAGAATCGTTAGTCGATGGTTCTGACGAGGTATCACTACCACTACTTGTTGGTGCTTTACAGATCGACTTCGCATTTAACTGAGTATAGTCTACTTTTTGCCCATTTCCCATCATTAAAGTAGCTTTGGTAGGCGCAAAAGCTTCGCAAGTCGCACGATCAGCAAAATGGAAAGCTAATCCTGTCGCATTGCTATCTGTACTTGTTGTTGACGTTATACTTGTAGAAGCATTTGGAGTCTGTAAGGTAACTACTACTTTAGGCAGTTGAACCGTTTCTGTTGGTGGTTCTACTACTTCTGGGGTTGGTTCTACCACAGGTGTCGTCTGATCAACTGTAATCACACCAAACACTTTCAGTCCATAAAGCGATAGTCCACCGATCGCTACTAGTAATACCACTGCTAGCAGCGCTAATAAGGGCATACGTTTTCGATTACGTTTAAACCATTTGGAAAGTGGTGTCGCTAGTTCATCTCTCGCTTTAACATATACTGACCGTAAAGCAGGTCCTTCATTTGCAAAATCAGCTTTGGCTTGAGCAGCAAGTGTTCCTTTACGGAATGCTTCTGGATCATGTCGACGAAAATAAGCCAAAATAGCTGTCTCATACGCAGGTACAAATTGGGGATACTTTGACTGACGACTGGACGTTTTTTTGTTCGTGTCTGTTGTCTTCGCTCTATCTTTGGTCAATCTGTTATCAGACGTAGATGGTTGCGAATGATGAGGATCTGGTCGCATAAATTCTACTCTTCCTTCAGACCAATGGAAAAATGGATAAATTTGTTCAGGACTAGAGGCATGCTGACGAACAGCTTCGACCATTGCAGAATAATCCAAATCATTGGGTTCAGCACTATAGCTAAACGCCGCTGCCAATCGACCAAATTGACCTTTTCGAATATCTTCAGCTAACCACAACCGACCTAACTGTTGAACCTGATCTTTTTCATTCGGTTGCAATTGATGTAGTAAATTCATTAACTCTGCGGATAATTCTTTTTCAGTAAACCAGATATATAGCAGTTGCAAAGCTAACTTTTTCGCATTCAAACGACGTTCCGCACGTTCAGGATATTCATCACTTGGTAAAGGAAGCGATAAGAAGTCTGCGGTTAATAACTTTTCACGTGTCAACGAAGACCATTCCAAGTCATTCAATAACAATCGTTCAGCAGAAGCTCGCATATCATCACCTAGACCTGATTGTATCCAAGCCTCCGGTTGAATCGTTTGTCCGTTTAACGAACCTGTATCTACTTCGTCTAATAATGTAAATACTGTTCCTGTCGCAATCATCAAGTCTGCACTATGACGTAATGCTTCCATAAAGGACTGACCTGCACGATTACAATAATCGTCCATCTCTAATAACTGTGGATAGGTTGTGCCCCATTCGACAGCCAGATGAATCACTTCTTCAACCGTTTGTGCTTGATGGAATTTGCGCTCTATTAAAGGGTTCAATAACATCACAGCCAGTGTCGGCTGACTCCCTGCCATATGGATAAAAGCCTCATTCAAAGCAGGGTGTTTCTCCATCATCATATACAAAGCCTGACTTGCTGCGGTCTGTCCTGCTGCTACAGCATTACGAGTCGCCCAGATAAAATACTCTACGATTTTGCGTCCGGTATGTACTTCATCAATACCGTAATATTCGGCAAAACATTCGGCAATCGCAATATCAGGTACAGCGCCTGTTCGCATTTCATCAAATTCACGATCAAAACGAGATAAAAATAAATCATTTACACGTATCGCTGAATCTAATGCACCTGCTGGACGTAGATGTTTGAGCAAAGACTGCAAGATGGAAGCAGGGTGTTCGCTGTACAATTGCTCGTCTCCCGCTTCGACACGAAATAGCGTGGTCCACTCATCATATTGAGCAGGATCAGGCAATTCTTCCGTAGAAGCATCCCGTCCAGCTTGTCCGCTATCCGCAAATTCTTGCAATGCACGCAACTGATCCGGTTGTGCTAAATGTTCCCAGACCCATTCGGTATACACTTGACCTGCTTTTTCCGGTTGAGCAGGATGAATACGACCTGTACTCCAATCAAAATGATAATCGCGTTCAATATTGCGATCACCTGCACGAATCGATCCACTTTCGACAAACATCAGTTGCATCCCTTTACGACTTTCCGGCTCTTTGGCATACGTAGTAAACCCTAGTCGACGACGGAAAGCATATGGAAGTGCTTCGGTAATCACCGCTGTTAATTGCTTCGCATAGATCGATAATTCACTGATTGGTACATTGAGCGAAATATACACTTTACGACGCTTGTGAATCGCAGACATGACTGCTCCGATCAATTGACGAAAAGCAACACCATCTATTCCCAATTGCTCTAGCAATGCTATCCGATTGAATGCAGCAGAAGTCGAAGGGATATCTTGTAATTGTGGCAAGTCTTGTCCTTGATCGACATTGTATTGCTCCTGAAAATCGGCTTGTAACCATGTATGATATTGATGCACCCATTCTTCAGCACGTACTGCTGGAATAATGTAATTATGCGAAAAGAATGTACTTCTTAATCCTGTAAAATCGGCATTTACATAATGACTATTTCCCAGTACCATATCGCCTGTTTCCAGTCGTACCAGTTGTAGGGCAGACGGGAATAATGCATCTTCTTTTTCACCTTTAGCTAACAATTCTGCTGGCGCATCGTATACACATAATGGATGAATATACTTTTTAATAAAAGAGTTATCCAACCCAGAAGATTTGGCGATCGTATCATAACCTTCAGTGGAGCGGAAAATACCACTTTTCTCGCGTGTATACATCTGTTGATCGATCAGAGCATTCGAGAATAAAGTCAAGCTTTCCCTCTCCCCTCGATATAATTCAGTTTGTACAATAGCCAGATAAATGGCTCATCCACACGAATAGGGCTAACTACACTTTGTAGCTTCTGATCAATCGGATTACTTCCTAATGCAGAGACTGCAAAATAAGCAGTATCTTTGAAATACACATCCATCGTTCCTTTAAATGGACGATCAACACGTTCGATAAAGCGGCGGATTTCACCATCTATATTTTCAAATTCGTTCAAATCAAAATAATCACGATGAATAACATTATGGAATACGTTACTATTGGATTTGATATACTCGCCTTCATCTCCACGTAACGACTCTAGCATATCGCTTTTCGTGAGTACCACAGCTGTTGGGATATCGGTTTTGCTATCTTCTTGATGAGCAATAAAGTCGCTAAATAAGGTTAAGACCACATCACGAGGTTCATCATAACGGGACACCCATTCGCCTTTATCATCACCCAGCTTAATCCGAATACGGTCACGGATCGAGCGAATCTGTAGCGGATCAACCATAAATAAAATACCCGCAGAATTTTTAATATGCTGACCGTGTAAACCTAGATAATCTTGATCGACCATACCTTCACCAGCCACATCAAAAAACACCAGTGTTAAAGGTGGCTTAGATTCATCTTTGAATACGAATTGGAAAATAAAAGGTTCTTGCATTCGTTCTTTTTGCGTGGAACCGAGTAGATCGCCACGTTCAAATAAAGGTTCTTCATAATTGATACGGAACTTGCGGCTAATCTCTGTCGTCAATGGCATACAAGCGGCATCAAAGTTCTCTGCTGTTGTATTTTGCAAGGTATGGATCAGCGCTGTCATATAGACCGATTTTCCTACCTGCGAAGCTCCAACGATAGAAATAATATTACTCGGTACTTTGCCTGAAGTAACAGGTAATTCATTATGACAATGAGGACACAGACGACGACGTGTAACTTCACCATAACGATCATTTAGCCCAACCAATACATGATCCGAATAAATACGTTGCTCTTCAGGGACATCCGTCGGAAGCAATACAGCTTCCATATCATGCACAGTATCAAGTCCGAAGCGAGAGCGGTACTTGTTTAACTTCGCATCTTCACCGAGTCCATAATCTTCATCATCTTCACGGTGATGCGAAGCACGGAACTCTACATCTTCCGGTGAAAATTTGTTAAAACAAAACGGGCATACGATATCATAAAATAACGGTCTAGGTGCGGCTTCCGGTTTCTTTTTGAACCAATCGAAGATATTCATATCAACTATCTTCCCCCTACTCCAAAATCAATTCGTACATCTGTCCATATGTACGTCCATCGGTAAAAAAGAGTCTTACATATTCATTTTTGCCTACTTCAATCGCTGGCAATTCGTTACGTCCTGCTTGAAAAGGAGCTGCAAAAGGATAAATAATGCCATCATCTTTGTTTGTAGCATAGCCGCCTTCTTTTTTCACATAACATAATACTTCTTTGGGAATAGGAACTTCTGCATGAACTTCGATCCGAACTGTTTTACGTTTACCAAACCATGTTCCTTGTTGTTTGATCGAATAGTAAATTTTAGCTTTTCCTGCACTGAGTTCTATCGTATTTTGACCGTCAGGTTGACGCACCAGTACCGTTTCTCCTTGTTCTTCATACGTGAGATAGACGGTATACGTCATTCTGCCAAAATGATCGACTCGTTCTGTATAAGAGCCATTATTCGCTTTATATTCTTCTTTAGTGTATAGACGCAGACTGGCAGGAGCAGAATCTGGCTGATCCGACTGACTATACTCTTCTTCGCCAACTGCGGACATCTGCGTTACTTTTTCGATATAGACAGCTTCAGCATCACGTGGCCATAACCATCGCAATGTACATAATCCGTCTTGCGCTTGTCCGGTCAATCCATGAATCCCTTGATTGGTTTTCAGTTCGGTATACAGCATGTAAAGATCCCCTTTCCTGGTCTGCATCTATCTATAGATTGGATTATATTTTAAAAGTTAGAATTAACGTTGGAATGTACCACTACTTGTTCCCCGGCGGCGGCGTGGTCCTTCAGAAGGTGTAGTTGGCGTTGGTGTAGAACTGCGTTTGATCATTCGTTTGCTATTTTCACCAATAGGTACCACCAGTGTAAATATAGCGATAATAAACGCTAGAATCATCACTGCTAAAAAGCGTACGACTCCATCCGTCCAATCTGTTTTGCCGATACCCCATTCCAGTAACCATCCTGCCAGTAGACCGGCGACTCCACCACCAATTCCAAAGCTACGTGCCAGAAAACGGTTATCAAACATTAATCCCATACCGACACCCATTAATGCTCCCAACAACATAACAAGGATCACGTGTAGAATAACATAGTAGAGATTGCTGTAAAACGGTTCACTACGTTCTGTGACCAGTGTACGTTTATCTAATGTATCGTAGATTTGTTGGAACGTCTGTGGTAATTGAGAAGCATCAGATACATTATAATAGTTACCGCCTGTCTGACTAGCAATATCTGTCAGTAGATTTGTTCCACCTGCATCTGTCAAATTCAATCCTACTGTATTAATCGAGATTCCTTTAGCTTGATAAGGAGCCAGTGCTGAAGAATCCAATGCACTATATCCATCAGACAACATGATTACCACAGTACCACGAGTATCATCATTTTGAGCTGTAATTTGTTGCATCGCTGTTTCTAAAGCACCTGTAAAATTAGTGCCTCCTGTAGTTGTTGCCATTGCATCCATTGTAGTTGTAATCTGCTGTTTGGATGCATCATTGATTTCGGTCAATGGCAAAACTACACTTGCTTGATCACTGAATCCGATAATACCTACACGTTTATCATCATCCATTGAATTGACCATATTTTTAACCGCTTGAAAACGTTGATTTTGTGCATCTGTTTCTAGCATACTACCAGAATTATCAATTACCACGACAACATCACGAATCGACTTTACTCCATTAAATCCGATCTGGTAAATCGCTTCGCCTCCAAGACCTCCAAGAAACATAAGAACCAATGTAGCAGGTACAAATAGTTTCCAAGAAAGCCCTGCATAACGTTGACGCCATGAAGCCCCACTTAATTTCGGTGAAATCGTTTCAGCTAACAAACAGAACCCACCAATAAACAAACTAATTATTCCGAAATATAATCCAATTAGAATCACACGCGGCATCCGATCAAAATAAGAATGGATCAACCATTCTCCCAAAATAAAACCAATCGCGCCTCCAATCAGACTGAATAATAGCATAAGCCAATTCACTTTGCGTTGCATATGTGGCATCTCCCCTTTCATTGGAGTAGGTGAAGTTTCGTTTATAGACTTTGAGTAGTTAGAGTTTCTGAATTAAACTTCAACCTTAAATAAAGTGCGGTGGTGATATAAAAAAGCTATGTAGAGAGTGGATGTAAGTTTGACCACTTCGAGGAAAAGATGATCCTTTTCCTCTTCGTTACGTGGTAAGTGGCTACATAGTTTTAAAAAATATAAAAGCTTAGAAATCCCTTATTTTTTAATCATCACATGGTGTCTTAAATAAAACAAGAAACCAAACTTTCAAGTAACTTGTTCTTTTCTTTCTTCTTACCCCACCCTGCCAGGCAAATGCTACTGTATTGAATTTTTAGCATGTACTCCCCGCTCTGAGCGGAGGGAAAAGAATCACTCTGAAAGAGCGAAGCGATCGCATTTTCAAATCGATACCGACCGCAAAGCGGTTATTCAAGGTATCGATTTGGAACAGCGACGACAAGAGTGATTCTTTTCCCAAAGCGGTCAAACCAACGTACAAGCTATACATGAAAATCATACCCATTTGCAATATACGTATCATAATATGTTTTACCATTACGATAGTAGATCAAGTCTTCAATTGTAAATCCACCCATTAGATTCAGCTTTTCTACACCACTGGTGCGATCTTCATGGACAAATCCTGTTTTGTAAATACGAGTCGTATTATCGACACCTGCGGCATACCGTACAAATTCACCATTTGCATTACCAAACATATATTTTTCTTCATAACGATGTTTGTGCGTATAATCCAACAGACGAATATGAATAACGGCTCGGTCTTCAAGCGTACGATACAACTCTTTGAATAAATCTTCTTGCGATAACGCTTGCTTATTCTCGTATGCGATCGTAACATTAGCACGATTCAATAATTCCTGTTCAAAGGTCTGTGTAAATGCTCGGGATGCTAATAATTCTTTACGGCACACGTCCATCAGACGTTCCAATAGAGTAGAAGCTCCTTGCTGTAACCATAACGTTACGTCGCCTACACTTCGCTCTTCGAAAAAGGCACCATCTCCACGTTTTTCTTCAATTTCGTCCATAACTTCAGCGGTTAGACGACTGTAGTAATCATGGATATTTTGCCCGATATAATCATCTGCTGTACGAATACTATCTGTTGCAGCTACTTGTAAATTAGAACCGAGCGTGTCCATACTTTTCACCTGTTGCATACTGTCACGATGAACCGTAGCCAGATGCTCTTCAAAACGGCGATACAAACGCAATCTAGTTTGCAAACGCAAAATATGCAATTTACGTGGATAAATCGTATCAATCAATGCACGGGTAAGTCCGCGAATATTATGCTTTTCCATAAAAGGTAATCGCTGGAATGATAAATCGTCTGCACGACTGTTGTACCATTCATCCAGTTCGGCTTGTGCATTTTCTAAGGTATTCATTAGATCACGAGTACGTGCATGATAATCTTGCCAGATGCTATGTTCTCCTGATTCATCGGTCCATTCTGCTAACTGATAGAAATGGATATGAGAATGTTGACGAAGCATCTCTGTGATATTCGCTTGCAGTTCACGTCCAGCATCCCATTGTTCGATCCGCTTAATCATTTCTTGCTCATAATTATCACGGAAAAAGCTTTCGCCACCATATTCGAACAGAGCATGTTCTGCTTCACGTAGACTCATTGATTTGAGCTGATTAAAGCTTGTCGCTCGTGTCATAAGACCATTCATATCTTCCAGACGACTGCTATTAGGTACGAAATGATCTATTCGATCATCCATACGCTGTTCATCGAGACCTAATAATTCGAGCTTCTCACGGCTACCCACAATCGTTGAATGCTTCATCCGCTTCATGATGCCGTAAAAGAATTGCTCCAATACAGTCAAAGCAATCGCTCGATCAGGTCGTCTAACTCTAGCAAATCCAGCAGACACTAAGCCTTGATTGCCGTCTCCATTACGCACATTATTTTTGAACGCATTATTATTGTAATCTGATCCATAAACAGAAGATTCGCCACCCGTTTCCAGACGCTGACGGTTTTTGAGCAGACTGATCCGACAAATAATATCGTAGCTACTTTCCATCCCACCATTGACCGAGATACCTCGTTCATTACGATCAGATAATACATAAGCCAGTTCGAATAATGGAGAAGGCGCATGTTGTACCATAACGGCTAATCCGTCTTCAGTACGTTGTAACGGCGCAGTCAGTGTATAATCTGCTGATTGTATATGTTCCAATTCTTTTAGAAAAGCAACACCTGCTGAACTGGAATAACCAAACTGTTCTTCTTGATCACCTTCATATATGAGCGCATACATATCCATCTGTACAGACTTGAAAGACTGTCCTAGAATCGAACGAGCTAACAATGATATCTCAGGAACTAGGATATTCATCGGATCATCGACACGTGTAATCACAGAAACATGCAATCGATCAAACGAAGAATACATACGTCCGAACTCAGCTAAACGGCGAGCCGCCTGCCGGAACGTACGATTCAGTTCCAGCAGATGCTTGCCATCTTTTTGAAAATGGTGATGCCAATCAGGGCGTTGCGTTTTTTTGTGATGATCATTAACAGTAGGACGGGATAAAAAAGTCGTAATTTTTTGCGCTTCTAAAGCATCTGTAGTCTGACCTGTACGCATAGAAGTAACATGTTCTTGCTCATAACGAGCTTCTTTAGCACGTCTAGCTTGCTGCTCTTCTCCTGTCGGTTCAGGAGCAATTTCGACATACATGACACCAGCACTATTATCCCACTTCTGAGCATTAATCTGCATAACAGGACGTACAGCATCTTGAATCAGATCCCCGATAAACAGGAAAACGGCGGGGTAGTGAATACTGCTCCGCCCATCTCCCTGCCCGGCTGTTTTCTCCTCGTCAGCAGCATATGCATCTGCGAATTGTTTCAGCCGAACGTCCATCTTATTTCAACTTCCGGCGAATATCGCTTAATTTCGTAACCATTTGTTTGTAGAATTGGTAAGCTTCATCACCATTAGCCAATTCAACACGTTCGTATTCTAGACGATCTCTAGCTTCTAGATACGCTTCATACAATTCATCCAATTTGTTAAGAAGTGGTGCGATATCTTCGGATGAAGTCATCTCGTTATCTCGGCGATCGGCTTTGCGCATCAATGTCGCACGGTTTTTCTGATCAAGATTGCGGAAATGTTCAAACACTTCAAATTCCACAAAATTACGGCTCTTCATCAGATTTGCAAAAGCATCCCATGCTTCTTCTTCTGGATCACGATCATATACGTACAATGCACCTTTTTTGGTAATTGTATCGGTATAAAGGGCTTGTAAGAACTGATCAGTCAGTTTCTCTTCACCTTCGTAACGACTTAACATACCTTCTAATTCGGCAATTTTAGCTTGAATACTTTCATACTTAGCCAGTTCTGCACGTACACGTTCGATCATTTTTGGTGAACGAATCAAGTTTTCGCGTGCTAGATCTTCGTTAAAGCTACCAAAGATATCTTTCGTCGATTCATGTGGCAATCCTTCTGTCATTAAGCGTCTCAATTCAGCTAGCGCGCGCTTAACCTCACCCAGATTCGGACGAGCTGCATCCAGACGCATATCATAACTAGCCAATGCAGCAAGTAGATCGAATGATTGTGTGAAATGAACCGCAAAACGACTGCTGGTGTTTTGATCTGCATCTTTTTCAACGATAATGCCTAGTTGCTTCGCACGAGCATAATCTGCACGCACACGAGCATTGTAACTTTGTACACGAGCATTGGTGTACGTTTCACCCCATGATTGTTCAGGGATCGGTGAAGGCAAGTACGTCCAGTTTTCTTTCTCCGTCTGTACCAAATGTCGGCCAATACCTTCACGGTCAAGAATCGTACGCTCATAGTTCTCTTCATACACTTTCAGTGGGGTATAAACGAACAATGGCACACCATTACGAGTATTCAACCAGAATATACGGTTTTTCACTTTACTTTCTTTAATCGTAAAGTGGGATTTACCCAGTGCATTATTCTGGAAGTTACGAATACCACGCAAAATGCTCGGCGCTTGAACAGGAACAGACACGAATCCCCATGAAGGGAAATGAAGATTACCTGCACTGTTGCTCAAATGGAACACCGGTACAGCTTCATCGTCCAATTTACTAGCAATGGTACGTTCTACAAATTTCTCGATCGGCTCATCTTGACCGTACTTCATCACTAAGAAATCTTCCATCGAACGTGTGATCAGATCACCGAATTTGTCGCTTAAGAAATCAGAGATCGAACGTACAATATCAACTTCTTGCTCTTTTACCCATTGATCGGAATGCTCTAGCAATTGTGCAGAGAAATCACGAATCAGATCATCGCCATCTTTGCTATCCATAATATCGCTCACTGCTTTAGAGATATCCGGTACGCTGACTAGATTCCAATAGTACGTTTTGTTACCACGATGATCTTCTTGCTCATTCGCATTGGTCAACAACTCACCATTTTTCTCGAAAATAGAGCTTAATGCATTCAGTACTTCGGTAAATACACCATAAATACGATTATTTTCACGATTCAACATTTCATACAAATCTTCATAGAATTCGATCATTTGTTGAGTACGTTCTACATCAGCACGCAACCAGTATTCATCAATTTTAGCTTCAATATATACATTTTTCTTTTTGTCTTTGGATACAAAAGCACTTTTCGCATCGCCTAGACGTTCATTGGCATAATCAGCCGCTGATTCGATATCACGTGGAATACGAGTCTGACTTTCACGCAAGGTTTCGATATACGATAGTAGCATTTTCAGTAATGAGAATCCTTTTTCTGAGTACAACAGACGTGATACATAGAAAGGACCTTGTTCTGGATGCAGGAACATACGGCGAATCTGATCCGAAAATTGTCCGACAATCTCGCCTGGCAATTGTTGCTTCGCTTTGATGTATTCTTCACGAGCACGAATCAAGAATGTTTGCTCAAGTTCCGTATCCATATTCACAGCTTGCATTTTGACCACATTGTTGAAGCTGAGACGTTCACTATTTTCAAATCCAGGCAATGGTTCTGGAACACGAGATTCGAATGTTTTGGTCATTGTCTCGACATCTACACCTAGTTTGCGAGCGAAGTTCTCTACCGCTTCTTGATCTGGCGCTTGATCGAACATTTTGTCCATTTTCTGGAACAGGCGATACGCAAGATAGGTTGTCATTTCTTCGATCGGCAAGACCGCAGAAGATGCACCGATAATGTTGTATTCATAGTTCGCAGGATACGCACGGTTCATCTGTGCAATATTGGTACGAATATTACTGATATAATCATGGATCGCAAACTCTTCACCAGATGCTTTTTCTTCACTCGCCATAAAGTTGGTAATATTCTCAGCAGTTACATTCATACAATAGTCGTATGCATTTTCAAGCAATTTACCTTCAGTATTCGTCGCTGAGATCAAATGACATAGATTAAATGGAGCCAGTGGCGAATTGACATTCAGTATACTGCCGTATTGCTGTTTAAAACGTTCCCCACGACTGTCTACATTCATCCAGTAATCGAGCTCTTTTAGAGCAGCATATCCATTTTTGCGAATATATTCGCGTGTATGCTCGCTTAAGCTTTTATTGGATAAGTTGACGTCTGGTGTAAATAAATAACCTAGCATATTCAGACGGTCTACTCCTGCTGCGCCATAATCACGTTCTACAATACCACGCACAATGTACGAAATATCTAAGAAACAACCACTACCTGTACCGCCCGATAGCCCTGTCAGTAGAAAGACCATTAATTTTTTGTTTGTACCGACAGATAACGTTTTGATTTTTTTATCGATACTTTGTACGACTTGATTAATCTTTGTAAATAACAGCAATCGTCCTGCTTGGCGTACACCAGCCGCGCCATTCATACCATCAGTAATCCCTAGTTCTGGAGATAACCATTCCGTGATATACGGTTCTAATAGGCTACGGTTTTGAAGTAATCCACCAATCTCTGCATTGGATAACAATACAAACTCATTGATTGGATCAAGTCCGATACCTTTATATTTTTTATTGCGATCTTGTTCGTTCGTTTCAAAAGCAAGAAATTCGACATTATCCGGTTTGTCTTGCTTTTTCTTAGTCATTGGATCTTCTGGAAGCTTAAAGCGTCGGTTGATCTGGTATTTTAGACGCAATAGTGCATCAATACCTGTACCCCCAAGTCCGATAATCAAAATAGGGTTGTCGATCGTATCGACGCGTATTTTATCACTGACAATACCACCGCCAAGTGATACGTCCAGTTGTTGAATGTGTTCTCTAACGATTGGTTTCATGAATGATCCCCCTTGGGCGAATTAAATTTTCTTTGTTTTGTTGGTGGGTGGTTGTGAGGACAAGCGCTGCGGGGTGGATAGTTCTTGCCGTCGCTGGTAAGATCGGATATCTTGATTTGACCACGGAGTGGTCGATATCCGAGTCTTAAAGGCGACTTTCAGAACTATTCCATCCCCTTCGCTTGTGCATCCTTCCACTTTGGAGCGCTTGAGTAGGAAGAAGAAAGATTGAATCGCTTGGATTTGCAATCCGGTGCTGGGTTATAATTTACAAATTATAAGAATGGAATAAGCAATAGATTATATAAAGATATATGTCATGAGATACATACTTTAAAGTACAGGTTTTGGTTTCAATAATCTATTGTACTGAATGATTATGAGATTTTGGAAAGAAGAACTAGATGACGAATAAGCAATTATATAATTTTTTAGTATACATCAGTCATATGAATAGTTTGTGTACACTATTATGTTAGATATTCAAGCAAAATGGTTTTATCGACCTGACGTAATCCAATCGTGATGCGGTCACCGCTTTTGAGTTCAAAGCCTTTAGAAGCGTCGATCGCACGAGCAGATTTTTCGATCACATTATCGGCGTTGTTCCGAATCATAATGCGGTCGTTACTGCTTGGTGTGAACACGATATTTTCGGTTTCTTTAAGCTCAGGTGCGAGTTGAACTAATTGATGCAGGTTGAACTTGCCGCGGAATGTAGTCAGTTTTTTGTATTGTGGGTATGAGCGTTCGCCGGTATTCTCATCACGAATCTCGATGACTATTTGTCCGACAAATCCACGATTTCTTTTTTTCAAGAAACTCAGTAAGAACCACAATCCTGCAAGTACCAATAATGCTACGACTGCAATAATGATCCATGTCATCAGACCTAAGCCTGCTTGTTCACCACTACCTGATACTCCACCTTTAGCGTCAATCGTTACAGGCGCTGTTTCACGGTAAAAGCTTTGTTCTTCTGCACGAGCAACCAGTTGATAGACATGGTTGTCTGGTACTTCAAAGGTACCTTTAAATTCACTACCATCTGTGGTTAAAGGAACTTGACTGGTGGTTCCTGTATCCACATCCGTCACATTGAGTACAGCTTTCATACTACTGGCTTGCGAATTATCTGTTAATTTCTGACCACCGCTTGTTAAATAAGAAACGATATCGATTTTATCGCCTTTACTGTATGCTTTGGTTGGAATAGGATCTAGTGCTAATTCCAGGTTATAATTGAACACCAGATTAATATCAATCTTATCTTGATCGACACCCTTAACCTGTAATGTCCAATCTCCTTGCTCTGGAGATAGTAATTTGACTAGCGAATAACTTTTAGAAGTAGACATGCTTACTTTATCCGATGGCACAGCTACGGCGTTTCCAGATGGATCGACTAATTTCACTTCAACCGCTTCTGAAGACATAATCGAGATGTTCGCTTCTTTTACGTTGGCATTTGGAATATGAATTTTCACATCTTGAAATTGTCCATTCCCTGTAATTGAATCGACAGGTACGACATTCACTTCTTGATGAGCTGCAAAAATTTCACTTAAAATCTCTGGCAATTCTTCTGCTGAAGTTGTTACAAAAGATTTACCACCTGTATCATCAGCAATTTTTTTCAAAGCTTCTTGATTCAGCTTACCGTCTGCATTTAGACCAATTGTATAGACTGGATAGCCATCTTTTTTCGCTTGTTCTACCGCTGTATTCAGATCCGTATCGGCTTGGCTATTGCTACGCCCGGAATTACTATTCAACTGATTGTTACCATCCGCGAACAATACAATCATCGGTTCATGCCCTTGTTGAGCATTATCTTGTAAAATAGTAACGGCTTCTTTCATCCCTACCGAAATATCGGTATACGCTCCTCGGGTAAGTCCATCTATAAACGATTTCAGTTCTGTTTTATCATCAGCAGACTGAATAGCAGTCAATGCTTTCTCGCGTTCAATGCGGTCTGTATACGATACTATTCCTACGCGATCGCCTTGCGATGGTAGCATATCTATAAATAGTTTCATCGCCTCACTACCAAGCTGTTGTGGATCACTGGATTTCATTGAATTACTTGCATCCAGTACCAATACGGCATCAACAGATGTAGTCGAATTATTGGGGCTCGTTGTCGCTGAAGCAGCGAACATCGTGCTAGGCAGCTGTGTCAGGCACAGAACCAAAGCCAGCAGGATATACATAAAACTTGTATTTCTTCGGGACATAAGTCTACTCCTTCACTGGATAGATGGCTCTACGATACACCATCTTACGACATTTTCATTAAGCGCTGGTTAATTTCACCTTAACATGCCTTAAAAATCATAAAGTGAAAAATTTGATACTATTCTAATTACAATATCCATTTTACTCCATTTTGGATAATAAATCACAAACCCATATGAGCTTTTGATCATAACAAGCCGGATACCATTATAACGCATATTCCCAAATATTTTCCCCACCTTAAGACGGGGGAAGCCACTGGACTATAGGCTAAAAGTTGAATATTGCTCACCATTTTCGCTATTCTGTAATAGATTATGCGCTAAAATATAGGTATAGTGAGGTTGTTGAACATTTTATAATTCAACGAGCAATCACGATCCTCCCTTAGATTAAAGTTAAACTCGATAAATCTGATTAAGAAAGGAATGTCATATGTTTGCATACGTATGTCTCGCGGTTTTGTTTCTTTTTGTTATCATAAGATTGTCTATGTACGCATTTAAACGCAAACGTGTCCCGACAGAAGACGAATTAGAAAAGCAATTACTATCTACTATTAACCAAAGAAGCTAACGGATGCGCAGATTTGCCCAATTCCTTGTTATCTGACTCCTGACGTTATTTATAAATACGATGTATAGCGAGTGATCTTAATCCATGACAACCACCAAAAAATCGATTCAATTACCTGTGCTTCATCGCACCCGGCGGGTGTATGATCCTTTACGGATATGTCGTAAATGTCGAAACTTTACTATTTTACCGGGCGACGCTTGTCCGGATTGTGGCAAACAAGCTCTTGTTCCTGTGATGCGACAAGCCAGCCTACGTGCCAAGCGCAAAATGCTCAATGAAATTCTGTTTGCTCTTCTTCTTACTATTATAGCGGTTGTTGTATCTAAAGAGATGACCGAAATCATAATCTCTGTGATTACAGGTGTCATATTGATCGTCGCCTTAATTCTGGTACAACGTCGCATGTTATCCAAAGAAACATTAAGGCAGTTAGCCCGACTATTCAAAACAGAAGGCAAAACGATCTATGAAGGCACTGTACGTGATCAATCGACAGCAGTAGCAGTTGTACGTAGTGGTGAAGATGTAGAAGGATATCATATGTTACGCCAAGCAGCTGTTGTAGTGCATAATGATCGACTACGATTAGCTCAATTATCCCTGTTACAAAATTTTCGGTTACGCAGTGATATGGACCTAGATCTCGATTCATTGATCGTACATGATTTTGATCCGTTATTAGCCGAATATATCGGTGAAATCGCTAAGATTAAGCGTGAAATGGTGAAAGATCGCGCAATCCGCTATGTGATTGCCCATGAACCGCAAATTTTAAAAATGGAAAATGGCATGAACATTTTGGTTAGTGTTACGTCATCAGCGGTACGAATGAAGCGTTATGTCACGATGTATCCAGGATTTATTCGCCGTTATGCACGCTTTTTGCCAAAAGATCGCTTTCTTCGTCTATACCGGATGATCCAAAATGATCCTGCACAAAAAGACAGTACGATGGCTGTCGATCTAGAGAATATCCGCCAGGAATTGTACAAAGGTGATTCTGATTTTGAGCCTGCTGTTACCGGAATAGGCATCTCATGAGTATTATTCGTTTATTTGCATTACGCAATCTGTTAATTGTAGCCTGCGCTATTGCAGCTGGACTAGCGATCTATAAAGGTATTCAGATTTCTCAAAAGATTCATGCGGTGCAAGAAGCTGATCGTTATTATGCACAGCAAAAATGGGTCGAAGCGGAAACCTTTTATCAAAAAGCCAATACCAACACATCGATTCACTATCAAAATGAACATATTGCGAATCGGTTACTTCAATTATTACCTATTACCGATTGGAAACAGACCGTAAGTTCCAGTCAACAACAGCTTCAATCTGCCGCTAGCACCCAGCAATTTCAAGCTTATATGACTGCTTATAAATTATGGCAACAGCAGATAAGTGAGCAACAACAAGCAGATCAAAGATACACCGTACAGTATAAACAGATTACCAATGAATCGAAGATCAATGAGCAACTCAAGACTGATTTCCAAGCATTCCGTGAACTGTTTGAAGCCGGTCTGCAACATAATATACAAAAGCGCAATTATACCGATGAATCCGACAAATGGAATCTATTAATGATTCCAGAGAAATATTTAGCGGTCAAAGGTACACGTCAAGCTTACTTGAATACACTGTTCAAAACATATGATCAGACCAAATTAACACGATTGGCTGCTGCTGGCGATTTTACTGCTTTTCTAGAGCAAGCACGGATCACTTGGGAAGGGTATCACCAGCATAATTGGAGCGCAACATGGGTACTGACTATTGCTCAAAATAATGCAGCGACGATTCTTAACAAAGATATTACAAGTCAGCAGATCAGTAATTTTGTGACTCATGCTCAACGCTTCAATCAATGGGTAACGACTGTGAACTTAAGTTCGTCTCCTGTAACCACAACGATCAATAATGAGATTGCTTCGTTAATTCGTGAAGCAAATACGCTGGTTACAGCGGGTCAATATCAGCAAGCTCTTGATATTTATCAAGCCTTACAACCTGTGCAAGATATGACTACGCTGATCGGGCAGACCAAGTTAGCATGGGCTTCTAGTGATCCACTCTATGTTTTACAAAGTTCCAATCCTTCATTGACGTATCAACATGTGGTCGGAGGCACCAATGGGCTGAATGCAGATGTATATACACTGGCAACCGATTCTGCTAATCATCTCTATATTGGTCGCATGACCGCTGATGGAGCAACCAGTATTCTCTCTGGAGAAATTGCACAGAATGCTGGTCAGATTCGTACGCTGGCTATTGTGAATACATTAGGAACACCCGATCAACCTGTTATTGAGATTCAATCGGAGCCGAGTGGAGATCGTACAGCTCTTTATTCTTTTTATGCTGTAGAAAATAGTGGTTTTCGTGCACTGCTTTCAGTAGAAGCTGACGGATATACCATCGGTGATAACCAAACGATTCAGGTGCAAAATCCATCTGATCTTCCTAAAGGACAGACAGCGATCTATACACGTAATGAAGACGGAGAGTATACACGTACAGAGACACAGAATGAATATACTTCGATTGATGGAGCCACATTAACTAGCTATCTCAATGAGCCTGTTTCATTTGAAACCAATATCGTATCGGTTGATGATCAGGGTGCGATAGCCTTAGTAGGTGAGCAATATATTCGTCTTCGTGGTGCGCTTAATTGGGCAACAGGTACGTTCATCGTATCCGGTGTGTTCCGAGGAGAATTTGAACCTTTCACATCTTCATCAGGTAGCAATGAAACTGATCCTTCAGCAGAAAATAACTTTTCTACAGAAGGAAACACAGTGCCTACCGATGAGACAGGGTTAATGCAAGAACCTGATTATGGAGTCGATACACCTGACGCTCCTGCTAATCTGGATGCTAATGTAACGATTCCTGTATTTGAAGTCGAATCTCTACAATAAAAGATAATCTACATCAAAAAAGCTAGTGATTAGGAGCCAATACCTCCGCTATATCACTAGCTTTTTCTGAATTTATCCGCCTAATCCAACAAAAATCATAATTAATACCAGTTCGATCATATATCCAATCACTAATAACATGGGAATACTGATTACTAAAAGAAAATTGCGCATAGAAGCACTCACATCTGGTGCTTTGCTTATCCAGCGATATAACCCTCTCCACGCCAAGATTAGCGCAGGAACAATCGCAAGTATTCCTACTGTAACAACAGCTATATAGAGAGACTGTTGATCAGCCGTACTGGCACCTTGTGTCATCAGATTGGATTTGCGGATCATCAGGAACACCCACACAGCCGCTACAAGAATATAATATAATTTGATCCCATTGCTAAATGAAATAAGCTTTTTGTCCAAGCTTGTTCCTCCTCTATTCTCAATCCATACTCGTTCGTCCACGTATCTTCTAATTATATCAAGTTCTATGTGAAAAAGAAGCAAGCGATCAATGCTACAACAAAAGCAGACAAAACGGCAAAAGACCAAGATGATGTTCTTGGTCTTTTGCCGTTATTTGATTCATACGTTTCTATTGTACGTATACATAAACTATTTATTTGCGTTTGCGTGAATTCATCACAGCAACTCCACCAAGAACCAAGGCAATAATAGCAATAATCAATGTCGTCACTTGAAGACCATTACTGCTCGCTGGTTGTTCCATTGGCATAGTATTCATATCAGTCGATGGTGCTGTATCTGTTGTTGTACCTGTCGCTGGAGTTGTTGCTGTTGTATCTGTGCCTGTCGCTTCATCTGTCGCTGTTGCAGTATCTTCTGTTGCGGCTGCATCATGTCCATCTGTTGTTGGCGCTGCTGGTGTGGCTGTAGCTGCATTTTCAGTAATCGTTGTAATCGAGTGTGGAAGTTCGCTGCCTTCTTTGCCTGTCCACTCCACTACGCTACCATCACTATAGTATTGATAAGCATCCCAAGCCAATTCGCCATCTTTGGCTGGATTTTCACCTACAAATACGAACTGTTGAAATTGACCTGCTTCGATACCGCCACTTTCAGCTTCCCAAGTGATCGATGTAATCTCATCAGCATCATTTTTCTCAGTCGTTGTTTTCCAACCCGGTACAGGTTGATATTGTTTGAACGATAAATTTTCCGGTACTTTTAAGGTTACTTTAGTCGTTGGCAAGTCTTTTTCAGAAGGTACTTTGATCGTATACGTCTCCCATGCGGAAGGCATGGACTGAGCAGGCTTAACCGTTACATGAGCACTAGCAATACTGCTAAATGTAAGGAATCCTGCTACCATTACTGCGGAACCGATTGTGATCATTTTGGTAAATACTGAATTTGTTTTCATTCTGTATACGCCCCTTTGTCATGTATATATAAAGACAGGCAGATAGTGAATTACCTGTTTTCGAACAAGTTATGAACCTACTCGCAATGTAAAATCAGTGTCGATTGTATCCAAAGATTTGGTCAAAACATGAACTTTCACATTCCAGTTCCCATTCATACTCACCATACCTGATTTCTGATACACGCCGTCTTTTCCATCACTTGCAGTCAGTAAGATTTCAGTAGGTGCCATCGCCATATCCATATGATTCATGGTTAAAGTGATCTGTTCCACATCTACAGGTTTGGCTTCATTTTTATTTTTGACCGATACGATAAAGTTATTGCTACCCATCTGTGCGCTAGGTACTTCTAACTTAATCTCATATCCATCCACTTCTTGTGTCTGTACGGTCTGCTTCGGTGTGGCTCCATTACTGATCGGCCCTGCTTGTGGGGATAAATGAACCAGTGCTGCCGCTAGCATCAAGATCACAAAGCCAGTCAACACTTCCCACATCAAGTCTTTGCCCAGTTCTTCTTTTTGCTGTCGCCCTTTCACATAATTCATAGCGCCAAATGCTGCCATAACCAAGAATAACAACATTTTAGATAATAGCGTTAAGCCATAAGCGGTATTGAACAGTGCTTTGAGACTAGGCAAATAAATAATACTTCCATAGATACCTGTTACTAATAATGCCGCTACTGATATAATCGCCCACCATGAGAATCGGCGAACAATACTCCAATATACGACTTTGCGTTCATCTCCTGCAAACGGAGCCACAATACGCGGGATAAACACAGCCATCGCTACTAGTGCACCACTCCAGACGAGAGCAGAGACCAGGTGAATAAAATCAGCTGCGATCGCTATACCTGCATACGGTTCTGCATAAGCGTGTCCATCAAGCGACTTGGCAAGTAACTGTACAATCATCAGCACCACAGCAACGATACCAACAGTTCGCTTCGCCGAGGAAGACAGTTTGCTATGAGCATATAACGCTAATACGATAACCATTAGTACAGCGGTAATAATCTGGATCAACCACACCTGTCCGAAAGTCGTTTCACGGAATGTATTAGCGAATTCAGTGGTGGTCTGCATGATCGGTATATCTGCATTCCAAGCGATCCGCAAAGGCAATTGAATCAGCAATGCAATCACAGTGACTGCCATACCTATCCATAAAAATAGAGTATAACGACGTTGACGCATCCATGTTGTCGCTTCAGATGTACGTAATTTGGCAGGGAGTAAGAATAATGATAAAGCAAGTAATCCCAGTACCAAAGATTGACCGGTATATTGCAACCAGCGCATCAAAATCAATAGCGGATTCACCGATTTACTATCCGGTGTTGTAGTTGCCGCATCAGACATCTTTTTGCCAGCACCGTCTCCTACTTGAAATACAATCCCACCTTCTACGGGATGTCCATCTCCTGAGACCGCTTTCCATGAAATATTGTAAATATCGTCAGGAAGCTTCACAGGAATAGCTGCTTCTAATAGAGCCGCATTTTTACTATCAATAACAGCTTTGACTCCATCAATTTTTTTACCGGAGGAATCCATCAATATAATCTGATAATAAGCAGGTTGTATCGATTCATTGAATAACAATGTAATTTTATTAGGTGCTTTATCTAGCACTTCATTTTGAGCTGGAGAAGATTCTTGAACATACGAATGAGCAGAAGTACTTTGTGGAAAAAATAATCCGCCACAGATACTCACTATCATCAGTAGTACTGGTAACAAAAAACGCTGCTTTCTGATTAAAAAATGAGAATAACTATAAATACGCTCCACCTACTTTATGTGAGATGCCTTCTATGAAGTCTGTTGTATGCAGTCACAATTTCTATACTATAGAAGTGTCTTCATCCTGAACATGACTATATAGGGCTATATCTATTCTAAATATGGCTTAAATTTGAAAAAATTATGGACGATGGAGCTGATCAGACGCTAATCCATGCTCAATCGCATATCTTGTTAATTGTACTCGATTTTCCAATTGTAATTTGTGTAACAGATTTTTGAGATGATTTTTGACAGTTTGTTCTGAAATATTGAGTTCTGCTGCGATATCCCGATTAGTTAGCCCGGAAGATACCCAGTGTAAAATTTCTCGTTCACGCGGTGTTAGCGTATTCGCAACTGGATCGTTGTGCGCTTTGGTTGCTGGAAATTGTTGCAGAATACGCAATGCAATTTCTTGGCTAAGCCCTGCTTCATCAAGCACCACACTACGCAAATACTCCAACCACATCGAAGGCGGTAAGCTTTTGAGAATATAACCTTGTGCGCCTTGCTTGATTGCTTCAAATAAATGGGCGGCATCATCGGATACTGTCATCATAATAATTTTGATATACGGGAATCTTAGCTTAATGAGGCGTGTCGTTTCTAAGCCATCCATCCCTTTCATCGAGATATCCATCAGAATCAGGTCAGGCATCCATTGTTCAGTGAACTCTAGCGCTTCTTGACCACTCATTGCCGTACCTACAATATTAAACATCGGATCTTCTGATAAAATAACACGCGTCGCTTCGCGTGCATGAGCATGATCATCAACAATTAAGACACGTACACTATTCATCATGTTGACCTCCTTTGATGATAAATAAAGTTCGCTCTTGTTCACGTTGCAAAGCAAATGTCCATCCTCTCCACTGTGCACGTTCGGCTGTTATTTTCAATCCAAATCGACCGGGCAATTGCAAAGACTGTTCATGAAATCCTTCGCCATCATCTTCAATCACAATCTGCCACCCTGTTGGATTTCCTTCGCTATGTATCCATACCTGACTTGCACGCGCATGTTTGTGAATATTTAATAATCCTTCTCGGATACAAGCTAGTAATTCTGCTTGTTCTTCAGGCTGGATATATTGATCGTCTAGCTTCCAATCCAATTGAGTCTGTACACCTGCTAGCGGAATCATTTCCCAGACACGATAAGCCAGCGAGACTTCTTCTGTCTCTCCGCTCCGTGGCACATGTTTGAGATCAGCGATCGCCTGCCTTACATCGTGATTGGCTTCGCTCACTGTGCGACTGATATCATTCAGCGTTTCTTGGACTTGTGGATCATCATACATTCGCTTCGCTCGATCTAACTTTACCCCTAACAAAAATAAAGATTGCGCCACTCCATCATGAAGTTCTCCTGCTAACAATTGGCGTTCTTCTAATTTTCCTTTGACAATACGCTCTTGATCCAGCGCTGCTCGTGTATTTTCAAGCATATCAAATAGCTGGCGTAGTAACGTCACACTAACCACATAAATAATAACTGGCGATAACCAGTTACCCACTTCCATTGAAAGATAAGGCATTAGAAATTGATGCCGAATATATTCCCACAACCCGATCGTCACTGTTGGTAAAAATAAAATGATCCATTTGATTTTGGTATATGACATATAACTCTCCTTTAATTACGTAAAAATTGCTCTTTGCGATCACTATTGTACGTGTTTGTGGAGGATTATGACATATCTCACGTATGGACATCATGTGAACATATCGAAATAAATACTTATTTTTAAGAAAAATTGAATAATTCATTTGCAATTGACTGCGTTAATGTTTACAATAAAACTATGATAATGATTATCATTCCTAGTCAACTGATAATGAAGTGATAATATAAAAATTGTTTTTGAAAAATATACTATTTTGACTTTAAAGGAGCCGGAATCTCGATGAACGTAATGACACAGAAAACTTCACTACAAACAGACGATTATCTGGATCTTCTCAACCTTGCCGTGCGTATTGGCGATCTAAAATGGCAAAAAGAAATTATTCGTAAATTAGAATATATGAAACATAGCCAGACTCCTTCTAGAACTCGCGCATAGTTGTTGAGAACCAAAATATATCCCTTTTACTGAGAATAAAGATCATATGGATGATCTTGTTATACTATATATAAGGAAGATTAGAATGGTTGAATCTATGACCACGATCTGTTCCTCAAGGCCGATACTTCAAAGGTGAAGATATCGGTTTTTTTATGTGTATAGATTTTTATGTATATAGAAGTAATTTATCAGCATACATCTTTATAGAACATCAAAAAGCCTGTAAGGACTAACTCCTCACAGGCTTTTTATTATATTCGACTCCACTAAATGGATGACTTTATCAATACATAGGACGACGACTATATTCTACAACAATGCTTCGATATCTTCTTCCATATCCAACGGATCTGTTGTCGATTCAAAACGTTTAACTACTTCTCCATTACGATCGATCAAGAATTTGGTAAAATTCCATTTGATTGAATCGCCTGGCAAATACTCTGGATGTTTCTCGTTCAGCAATTGTACCATCAATTTAGATACCGAGTGATTCATATTAAATCCTTCAAATGACTTCGCTTCTACTAAATATTTAAATAGTGGATGAGCATTTTGATCACGTACATCTACTTTTTGGAACATTGGGAACGATACGCCATAATTTAACATACAGAATGCTTCTACTTTGTCATTACCATCAGGTTCTTGATCTGCAAATTGATTACAAGGGAAGCCTAAGATCACCAAACCTTTTTCTTTATAACGATCATACAGCTTTTGTAAATCTTCATATTGGAAAGTGAAACCACATTGACTTGCTGTATTCACGACTAAAATTACCTGATCTTTATATTGTTCCAGTGAAACGTCTCTACCACTCATAGCTTTTGCAGAAAATTGATAAACACTCATGTTGGCTCTCCCTTTGTGTTGGACACATGTAATAAGTCTTACTACTATATAATTATAACCAATATTTTGTCGAATAAACACACATTTATATAAAATTTAAAAATTTTTTTAGTTCTTTAAGCCTAGACAAGCAAAAAAACCAGCCATAGTCATCACTAGGCTGGTTTTTTTGCTTATTTTTTATGAGATACATTGATCTTTTTACGCTTCATGTTCTTCATCCATAAACGGTTTGTTGACATAGTAGTACATGGTAGACATAAAGACTGCTCCACCGATCAGATTCCCAAGCGTAACAGGAATAAGATTATGAATAACACCCGCAAAATTAATATTCGCTGGATGATCGACCACTAACGCAATCGCAAAAGTACACATATTAGCAATACTATGTTCATATCCAGAAATAAAGAAACAGAATACAAATAACATCATCGCAAACAGTTTGGCGCCGTCGCCTTTCAAGCCCATCGGAATAAAGAAGGCGAGACAGACGAGCCAGTTACACAATATCGCACGGAAAAACAATTGCATCGTAGGCGCTTCCATTTTATGCTGAACGACATTTAACAGAAAAGCATTTACCGAATGATCTGCATATAAGCCGGTTAAGAAAATCAGTAGCGCAAATGCACACGCCCCCAGTATATTGCCGAAGTAACTGGTAATCCACATTCGTATCACATCTAACCACCTCAGCTTGCGCCGTATCGCAGCATAGGAGTAATAGAATGTATCTCCTGTAAATAGATCTCCACCGCCGTAAGAGATCAATATGATCGCCGCTCCGAACGTTAACGCAGCCATTGGATACGCCATCGGGGATTCTACTGCATAAAAGAAGTTCCCTGTTTTAAAAGCAACAATAACGCCAAACCCGATAAACATACTGGCAAGCATCGAACGCGATAAATAACGAAGCTTGCTTTGTTTGTAGATCCGATTTTTTTCGAGTGCTAGTTTTTCGACCTGTCGTAGCGATTGTACTTCCATACATTCACCGTCCTCGTTATTAAGATGTGTTCGATGTGCTGTTGATCATAGACATTATAATCTTCTTTACACCGTTGTTCGGATATTGAATATGTATTCTACTAACGAGATTGTCCCTTTTCCGATGTGCTTTTAAGTATAGACAATCTGACGGTTACTGTATCACAGGTTGATTATTTGGAAAAGAGGTTATAATGTATATCATAGATTTATATGTAAATTTATACTGTGTATAAAAATTTATACTAGAATAGTACTAGAAAATGACCTTTCTTATTGTGACTAGGAATATAAGTAGGACATAGTTCCTATTTATCGACAAATTGTGACTAAAGTCGTATTTGCTATAACATTTGAAAATAATTCTACCGAAATGATAGTATAGACATTAACAGACACACATTGGACACATCATTTTTCAGTAAACAATGACCTTAGATCTAATTCAAAGGTCTTGATCATATATATAGTTTTCCCTTATGTATCAACACTTTTATTGGACTGTCGTTATAGTTTGTTCATAAATTCGTCAAAATTTAATCCGAATTTAAGGTAATTAATGTGAAAAAGTGTTAATGTAAATTTACAATTAATAATAAGAGGTGACCGAAAATGACAAATACAAGTAAAGTACAACAACTTCGTGATATGCTTCCAAAAGACCAACAATCTATTACTCGGTATGTAGAGCACGCATTAGAATCTATTGATGAATTGGTTGAAAAACACCGCCAATATACTGCTTCACTTGCAATCTATGGTGACAGAATCAATGGTAACGAAGAACGCGTATACCGTGATACGATCGCTGAGATCAAAGCACAATTGGTAGAAACATTGGAAAGAACAGTAGAAGACTTCACTCACAAAGGTGACAAACACTGGCAGAACAATTATAAAGACGGAATCGTATAAGATACGCTTTTTACGATAACTTAATTATCGCTTCATATCAAAAAACCGCAGCCCGGATCGCTGCGGTTTTTTTGTGTATTCATATGGTTCAATAATACGGCGCCATCATTAGATATACGATAACACCAGTAGAACTTACATATAACCAGATAGGCATTGTCCAACGTACAATCTTTTTGTGTTTGGCAATCTGCATTGTCCATCCCCACACTAGAGCAAAAAGAGAAAGTGGAACAATAATAGCAGCCAGAAAACTATGAGTAATCAGAATAAAGAAATAAATAGGACGAATAATACCTACACCACCGAATTTAGCTGTTTCTGGTGATAAATAGTGAAACGTCAGATACGTCACTAGAAACAATAACGTCGATGAAAAAGCAGCTAAAATAAATCCACGATGGACTTTAATATTCTTTTTCAAAATAGCAATCAATGCTGCAACTAGAAAAATAAACGTAAAACTGTTAAAAATGGCATTCATCCGTGGCAACATTGTAATATCAAAACCGACTGTCCCTTTGTAACCAATCGCTGGTGAGAAAAATAACAGCAGAATAATAACGTTAGCAATCACCGATACTGTAATAATCGTTCCGGCAAAGTTTTTATTCGTTTTTGGTGTTACCACATTAGGTTGTGTATTTTTATCCATGCAAACGCTCCCCATCTTTCAAGTTCATACTCTCATTATAGTTTTATATTGGAGTTGAGGGTAAGCACTTTGGTGACAACAGTTTGAACATTTCAAAGTTGTTTGGATTTTAAACGTCTTTACGCCAAATATCGTGATAATCTTTATTGCGTTTGAATAGGGCTAATGCATAGGAACAAGCAGGCACAACTGTTTTCCCTTGTTCACGTGCGATATCGACAGCACGCTTCACCAGATCTTGCCCTACTTTCTGACCACGTAACTCTTCTGATACAAAAGTATGATCAATAATCATTGATTGCTCATCATAATCACTAAATCCGATTTCAGCTTTGGTTTCTCCATCTATTTGTAGAGCAAGTCCTTGTTCTGTCTCGATTACTTTTTCCATCTGTACAATCTCCTTTTTTGCATGAATCTGCAAATGTGTTTGGATTTACTTCCTATTATTGTTTTATCACCTTTATTGCTAGTCCAGAAACAAGTCTGCTATCAACGCCATATCGTGCATATTTTAACTAAATATTTGCAAAATATTAATTTTTTTTAAATTTTGGTACAAAAGTTTTAATTTTCTATTAAGAATTATCAAATAGTGTCGAAATATATATCATGTTTACATTATGCACTTGGGAGGTTTGGGTATGCAGTGGTTTCGGAATTTGAGAACATCAGTCAAAATTATTTCTGCTTTTTTAATTATTACCTTAATCTTTGTTGCTTTCGGATTATACAGTTTGCAAAATCTAAAAGATCTGAATACTAAGGCTAAAAATATGTATAGCCATAATCTTATAGCGGTTAAAGATTTATCCGAAGTGGAAGTTTATTATCAACGCTTACGGGTAGCTGTTCGTGATTTGAGTACAGCACAGACTCCAGAAAAAGAACAAACATTACTTACTAAAATGACAGACTTTCAAAAAAATATGGAAACTTTGGCTCAAACGTATGGTAATTCCATCACCACCACAAATGAAAAGCAAGAATTTGATCAATTTAATCAAGCGTATAACGATTACTTAACGCTGTATGAAGAAGCTACTCGTTTGGCAAGAGCCAATAACTTAGCTGCATTTAACGAATATAAAGACAATACCCTTAAACCTGCTGGCGATCAGGTGGCAGATAGTATCTCTGGCATGATTGATAACAACTCGAATCTTGCTCTACAAGCCAGTCAGGAAATTGAGCAAAGTTATGCAGCTTGTGTCAAAATCACTATCGTTTCTCTTATTCTAGTAACATTATTTAGTATTTTGCTAGGTTCTCTTATCTCACGCAGTATCTCGTCTCCTCTACGTAAGCTTACAGATCTGATCTCTAACTATGCCAAAGGCGATCTTAGCCAGAGCTTAGAAAATCATAACAAAGACGAAGTTGGACAATTGTCTACATCGGTTCATACCATGGCTGATAACCTACGTCAGTTGATTACACGCATTACAGTATCTTCTGAAAATGTAGCTGCTTCTTCTCAAGAAATATCAGCAAGTACAGAACAAATTGCAAATACCAGTAATACACAAGCAGAATCTGCTTCAATGATTACTGAATTATTTAAAGAGCTATCTGCTGCGATTGATTCTGTAGCCGTTAGCGCAAGCGGAGCCGCTGAATTATCTAATCTGACTGTAGATATGGCACAGCAAGGTGGACAGATTGTAAGTGAATCTAAAGCATCTATGCATGAGGTCAGTCAATCCATGAACAAATTAGAAGAAGATTCTCAACGTATCGGTGATATTATTAGCGTTATTGACGATATTGCGAATCAGACTAACCTTCTTGCGCTAAATGCAGCTATTGAAGCCGCTCGTGCAGGCGATCAAGGTAAAGGATTCGCTGTCGTTGCTGATGAAGTCCGCAAACTGGCTGAACGTAGTATAGATGCTACCAAACAAATTTCTACGATTATCAAAGTGATGCAAAAAAATACACAAACGAGCGTCAAAGCTGTTACTGAAAGTGTGACCCAATCGGTACAGACAGAAGAAGCTTTTCAAAAAATTGTTCATGTGGTGAATGATTCGGCGATTAAAGTTAATGAGATTGCTGCCGCTTGTGAAGAAGAAGCCGCTCAAGCCAATGAAGTAATGTTTGCTGTTGAATCCATCGCTGCGGCTAGTCAAGAATCGGCTGCCGCTTCTGAAGAAACAGCCGCAACCTCACACTCTTTAGCACAACTTGCTGAAGAATTGAATACCGCTGCTTCTGTATTTAAAGTATAAGTAGCTTCTATTCGATACGCTTTAACCCAGACAAAAGCCAGTCATCTTCGCTTCTGATCTAAGATCGGATTCGGAGATAACTGGCTTTTTATGGATGATTCAAATTATTCGTGTTGCCCGCCTTGAAAAGCAGTCTCATCTTGAGGAAGCTGTTCTTTTTGGGTATTCTCAGCCGCTAATAATTCAGCGGCATTATCTTGAGGACGATATCCGATCTCTTCGGCGAGATAATCAATATTATAATAATTATCTGTATTGGCTGATGTGCCATACAGATTCATATACTTGCGATCGGCTGGCGCTTCGATACAGCATTTGACCAACTGAACAAGATCACGTTCAGAGATCCAGATATGAGTTGCACGCTCAGAATGAGGACGATCATCACCGGGAAAGTTACCAATCCGAATATTAAATGAAGACAGTTGATGTTGATCACTATACAATCGACCTAACAATTCAATATAACACTTACTTAATCCATAAATGCTATCCGGACGATAAGGATCATTCACATCAATATCTTCTCCTACTTTGTAGAAGCCTGTGGAATGATTTGAACTTGCGAAAATGATCCGTTGTACTCCATTTTCTTTGGCAGCTTCAAATAAGTGATAAGCACCGGTTACATTTACAGGCAAAGCTACTCCTAGAAAATCATCTTCATCTTTTTGCCAGGCGATATGCAGAATCGTATCCATCCCGATTGTTTTTTCTTTAATTTGCTGTGCATTCGTAATATCTAACGATTCGATTCCTTGATCAGCATCGGCTTCAATATCTGTTGCTAGTACATCATATTCTTGTTGTAACCCTCGATAAAGACTGCTCCCAATCACACCACTCGCACCTGTTATTAATAGTTTGCGCTTCATGTGATCCCTCCTTTATTCGGATGACTGAATGTATTTAGCATATTGTTGTAGTGCACGATCAATCTCAGGGAAACGTAATGGCTTGCTGATAAAATCTTGCATCCCTGCATCCAGACACATCTGCCGATCTTCCATACGAGCAAAAGCAGTTACTGCGATAATCACAGGTTGCTCTTGTTCTGTCAGACGTGCTCGAATATTACGAGTCGCTTCGATTCCATCCATTTCAGGCATTTGGATATCCATAAAAATAATATCGTACGGATGAGCAATCGCTGCCGATAATGCTTCCCGTCCATTATTAGCGACATCAGCTTGATAGCCAATTTTTTTCAAAATTTCTACCATTAATCTCTGATTCACCGGATGATCTTCTGCCAAAAGAATCCGTAAAGGACCATATTTGAATTCAGGTGTGAGATAGTGATCTTTGTAATGACTACTCGCTCCTATTTGGATCGCTCTATCCATAGATTCTTCAAAAGGTTGAAAAGGAACTACAAAGCAGAAGGTAGCCCCTTGTCCTTCTTCACTATCCACATCAATAGAACCACCCATCAATTCGATCAACTTTTTGCAAATAGCCAGTCCTAGACCTGTACCGCCATATTTACGATTAATGGCAGGATGAAGTTGAGAGAACGATTGGAATAATTTATCCTGTTTGTCGGATGAGATCCCGATTCCGGTATCTTTGATCTCAAATTCCAAAATACTTTCTCCTGTAGGTCGTATATCTAACAACGAAATTGATAGACGTACACTTCCTTGATCAGTGAATTTAATCGCATTACTAATCAAGTTAACCAATACCTGTCGCAATCTCGATGCATCGCCTACCACAGAAGAAGGGACTCGATGATCCACATGGTACGTCAGCTGTATATCTTTTTCGGCTGCCCGTGAAGTAAAGAGATCAAGTACACTATCCACTAGAACAATCAGATCAATCGGTTCATGATCAAGTACCATTTTACCAGCTTCTATTTTACTGAAATCGAGAATCTCATTTAGAATATGCAGTAAGGCATCACTGCTATCTTTGATAATTTCGGTGTAGCTAAGTTGTTCTTCATCAAGCGGTGTATCTGCAAGCAATCCAGCCATTCCGATAATCCCATTCATCGGTGTACGAATCTCATGACTCATAATCGCCAAAAATTCTGATTTCGCACGATCGGCACGTTCTGCAAGTTCTTTGGCACGAATAATTTGCTTTTCATTCGTAATATCATTAAAAACAATAACAGCACCTTTGCGTTTGCCACGATCCCAGATGGGTGTGATACGATAAGACACCAGAAAGCTTGATCCATCTTTACGCCAGAAAATAGCTTCCTGTTCTTCGTGAAAACAGCCTTCTAGCAGTGCTACATAGATCGGGTTCTCCTTAGCGACATAAGGGCCGCCATCAGGATGAGCCAACTGGAACATATCCAATAAATGCTTACCAATTAATTCACGTGCATGATACCCTAACATACGAGTCGCTGCCGGATTAATAAATGTAGCAACTCCTTCATTATCCAGTCCAAAAATACCTTCTGATACTGAATTCAAAATAAGCGTATACTCGTTGCTTAATTTCTCAATCTGTTCGATATATCTTCTCATTTCAGTGATATCGGTAGCAATCCCATACACACCCACAATTTGCTTGTCGACCACGATGGGTACATTTACAAGGCTAATTGCACGCCGATCCCCATTTTTCAAAATAATTTGAGATTCATACGTCTGTGGTTTTCCTTTTAAAGCCAGTTCAAAATGTTCTGCGGTATCATAGATATCTTCAGGAGCCACTAGCGGTTCAAAAGGCATGCCGATCAATTCGGCTTCTGTACGTTCTAACAATTTTTCCATATTGGAATTAACTGTGGTATACCTACCGTTAACATCAAATGAAAATACACCGGCTGGATTATATTGAAATAATGACTTGTAGCGTTGTTCACTTTCTTCAATCAATAAAGCCGCTTGTTTGCGTTCATTAATATCACGCGCAATCGACACCATTTCTTGAATATGACCTTGATCATCATATACATAACGACCGGACAACTCCATCCATACATAGCTGCCTGATTTGTGACGTTGGCGGTAAGTGATCGGTTGAGGCTGTTCCCCTTGCAAATTAAGAGTCATATATTCTTTAACGTTATCAACATCATCTGGATGAATATAATGAATTGCCGGTGTACCTTCTAACTCTTCCGGTTGATAGCCTAGAATCGAGTAACACGCAGGTGAGCAATATAAATAGGTCGTATCTTCAACAGAATTACGTGAAATAAAATCAAGTGACTGCTCAGAGATCAAGCGATAATTACGCTCGCTATCTTTCAGTCGCTCTTCCATACGTGTACGCTCTGTAATATCTTGCGTCATCCCGATCAGATGAATCGGTTGCCCTTGGTCATCCAGAGCGGCACTCCAATGCGATTGCAAATATTTCATCGTCCCATCGGCTAGCACGATCCGGTACACATGCTCTCCGCCTTCACCTGTAAGTAACGTATAGCGAATCGCTTTACGGAAATCAGACAGGTCTTCTGGATGAATCATTTTCAAAACATCTTCACTATAGGGCTCTTCAGACTTAAACACATATCCGAATAAACGTCTGGTCTCTTCAGCAAAGCTAAATGACTTATTGATAATATCCCAATCCCATGCTCCAATATGAGCAATCCGTTGTGCTTCAGCTAAGCGATCTTCATTCTTTTTGCGTTCATGTACATCCCGTCCAACACCTAATACCTTCTCAATCTCACCTTGCTCATTACGCACTACTTGAAATAAAATCTCAAACCATAAATAATGCCCTTTTTTATGCTTGAGACGGCGGGTCATTGTACCCCATTCCAGATAGGTGTTACCGCTATTTTTCATTTGTAATGCATCATCAGGATGGTAATATTGCATCCGATCTTGTCCGATCATTTCCTCAGGATGATACCCGAGTACCGTATAAAATGAATCCGAGACATAGCGTAGTATTCCCTCTGGCGTACTATATGAAATTAAATCCCGTGCATTCTCTGTAATTAAATTATACAAATCTTCATTCTCAGCAATAATCATTTCATGCTCTTTCTGGGACGTAATATCCTGGAATTGAGCAATATAATATAAAGGTTGCTGATCCACATCTCGAATCAAAGACACATCAACAGATGTCCAGATCAAATGACCTTTATAATGTAAATAACGATGTTCTGTATGATACAATTCCGATGAACTTTCTTTCATTTGTGTATATATACTTTGATATCCTGCTTGGAATTGATCTTCTAAACGGGTAATATTCTCTTCACGCATGCGGCACATTTCTTCTTCAGAGTACCCCAGCATGTTGCAAAAAGCAGGATTCACCTGTAGCCATGCTCCATCGCTTGGTGAAATCACAGCAATCCCGAAAGGAGACATACGATATATATGTTCGTAAATAATTTGGTTTTGTTCTGAATGGTTAATCACTGTATTCCCCTCCATGTTGCCGTACACACTCTCACGATTTCGAATTGGAAATCTTCTATATCTATAAACTACCCTTTAATACGTTTAACGAATAGGCATTGGCGATCTTTATTATGTATAATTTTTCACGTATATTCCTTTGAAATTATTCTGTTGATATCAAAAAAGAGATATCTTGTCTAATGAACAAGATATCTCTTTCTAATTAAGCAGGTTGTATGACTTCTTCGCCGTTCAGAATGAGTCGATAATGAATATCTGCACTCAATGAATCGGATACGGCACAGTATTTTTCTTTTCCCATCTGGATTGCTTTCCATACACGGTAATCTGGAATATCACCATCGACTTTGAAAATAAGATCGATCGCTGTGAACCCTTTAGGCATAGCTTCTCTGCGCGTTCCTTCTGTCTCGATTTCAATCTTGTGAATATTATGCAAAAATGTATCCAAAATCATCGTAATATCAATACCGATACAACCTGCTAGACCTGCAAGTAATAACTCCATTGGTGTTGCGCCTTTACCATCTCCGCCATACGCAGCCGTAGCATCCATTCCGATCGGATAACCCGAAGGCCCTACAGCTTCAAAAGCTCTTTTACCATTCCATACTGTTGTTACATTCATTATGTCTACCTGCTCTCATTCGTTTATTTGAAATTAATAATCCATCACTTTACTAAGAAAACGTTGGGCTCTTTCTGTCGCTGGTCGCTCAAAAAAGGATTCTGGATCAGACTGTTCTATAATACGTCCTTCATCCATAAAAATAACTTTATTCGCCACCTGACGGGCAAATTTCATCTCATGGGTGACCACAATCATTGTCATCCCTTCTTGCGCCAGCGATTTCATCACATCCAACACTTCACCGACCAATTCAGGATCAAGTGCAGATGTCGGTTCGTCAAATAAAATAATTTCAGGCTCCATTGCCAGTGCACGTGCTATGCCTACACGTTGCTGTTGTCCACCAGACAAACGGGAAGGATACTGATCTTTCTTCTCCAATAACCCTACACGGCTCAGCATTCGTTCGCCAACATGACGAGCATGTGTACGTTCTAACTTTTTGACCATACGCAACGATTCCGTGACATTGCCCAAAGCCGTTTTGTGCGGATACAAATTAAATTGTTGAAAAACCATACCGGTCTGCCTGCGAATTTGAAGCATACGTTGTTGACGTTCTTTCAGCTTCATAGTGCTTGTTACTTCGATACTGTTCACTTCGATAGAACCTGCACTTAGATCTTCTAATCCGTTCAAGCAACGTAACAATGTACTTTTCCCTGAACCGCTGGGTCCTAGCAACACCACAATCTCGCCTGCTTGTATATTCAGATCAATCTCATGTAATACGGTATGTGTGCCAAATGTTTTGGACAATCCACGAGTTTGGATCATAATACTTCCCTCACATTCGTTTTAGTATGCTTTAGCCAATCGTCGTTCGATACGTTCCAATATCGTTGAAAAAATCGTACTCATGATCCAGTACATAATCGCAATTCCGATATAAAAAGGCATATAAACATAATATTGAGCAATCAACAAATCAGCCGATCGCAATAGATCGGTTACTGTAATGACAGATACCAACGATGTTTCTTTAAGCATCCCGATAAAGGTATTGCCCATCGGTGGAATGGCGGTACGTGCTGCTTGGGGTAACACAATACGCCACATCGTCTGCGCTGAAGTCATCCCTGTTGCATAGGCTGCTTCTGTCTGACCTTTGGGAATCGACAAAATCGCTCCACGAAAGGTCTCTGATAAATATGCACCAATATTAATACTTAATGCGATACAAGCCGCTGGAATAGCATCCAGTGTAATGCCATAATCGGTCAGTCCGTAATACACGATAACCAGTTGAACGAGAACAGGTGTCCCTCGAATAATAGAGACATAGAATCTCGCAACCCAGCGAATCGGACGATTGCCTTGCATACGTGCAATCGCGACAATCACACCGATAATCAATCCAAAAAACATAGATATGATCGTAATCAACAATGTATAACCTGCACCTTTTAAAAGAAAAGGTAGGTTATCCCATACTAATTGCATACGTATAATCTCCCTTCTTGATCACGGTAAAACAGAAGACTGCGCACCGTAGTGAACGCAGTCCTGATCAAGCTTTCATCTTTACTATTATTCAGCAGCAGGCTTTTCGCCAAACCATTTGACAAAAATAGTCTCATACGTGCCGTCTGCTTTCATATCAGTTACTGCTTTATTCAATGCTTCTAATAGTTCAGGATTGTCTTTACGAATAGCTATACCCGCTTGGTCGGATTTGATCGCATCACCGACAGCTTTGATTTTGAATCCATTTTCTTCAACGATCGGTTGGAGTGCATAAATATTGTTGATTGTGGCATCAATACGTCCTACATTCAAATCTTGTAATGAAGTAATCACATCATTGTATGTTTTGATATTGAAGTTACCGACTTGTGGCAACACTTCTGTACGAAGGTAGGTTTCATCATTCGTTCCAAGACCTACACCGATATTTTTATCTTTAAAATCAGCTAGCTTGGTAATCTCGTTATTATTTTCATTGACGATGATTTTCACCTGATTGGTAATATAAGGATCAGAGAAATCCAGTTGTTGCTTACGCTCATCTGTAATTGTAACCTGACTGATAATCGCATCGAATTTGCCTGCTTGTAGACTTGGAATTAGACCGGAGAATGCTTGTGTTGTAAATTCAGCTTTTACCCCTAGACGTTTGGCAACTTCTTTGGCGATGTCTGCATCGAATCCGTCCACTTCTTTGTTTGCATTCAAAAAGTTATAAGGTGCATACGTACCCATCAGACCGACTTTAAGTACACCGGCAGATTTAATATTTTCGAGTTCATTTCCTGAAGCTGTTGTTGCTGTGCTTTCTGAAGTGGTATTACTTGCTGTATTCGTATCTGCTGAACGTGGAGTGGCATTACCACAAGCACTCAATACCAGTACAACCATAAGCAACATAGCCAAAGCTATCGGTGTAGACGTACGACGCAATAATTTCATTCTATTATTCTCCTTTAATCGGTTCTGCCTAGCAGACCATAAAATTCAAAACGTGCTGTTTCTTTAGCCAATTGTTCAGCACTATGATTCAACAGACCAGAAGATGAACCATTAGCGGCGCTAAACAACCAACGGACAACAATACCTTCGATCAGACTCATTAGAAAAGCTGCACGTACAGAAGGTTCTGTCTGTGCTGGCAACATCTCTAACTCTACCGCCCGCTGAATATTGTGTACAAATCCTTGCTCCATCTGTGAACGAGTGAGCATAATCTGCTCACGTACAGCTTCACTAAATCCTGTACCATCTAACAACATCCGCATCAAATGAGTATGTTGTTCTGCAAATTGAAATAATTGATATAGTAATTTCTCAGAAGCTTGTACCATATCATCGGCTGTACCAGAATGTGTGCGATAACCAACACCGATCACTTCTAATAATTGTTGTCTACCTTGCTCTACAATTTCGAGCGCAACACTTTCTTTGCTTTTGAAATACCAGTAAAACGTTCCTTGCGCAACGCCTGCTTCAGCTACAATATCTGAAACTTTTGTAGCATGATAACCAGACTCTACAAATTGCTTGAGCGCGATCTGCATTAACTTTTCTCGCTTCTCGATAGCATCCTGTTCACGAGCACTTAATGTTGTATTATCGATACGATCAACCCCTTGATTGACTCGTCAGTCGGTTTATTTTTAAATCCTATCCGATAACTTGGTATTTGTCAATAAAAAAACGCCAACCTCGTATGTAGCATACGTCATCGGCGTTTCAGTTCTATTTGTTTCAATGATATCTTAGTAATTGTTATTTGTTGTATTGGATGAATTACCTGATTTTTTGTCGCGCATGGATGTTGCTACACGACGCACTTGAGAAATTACTTTATCACGTGCACTTTTATTACGCATAAGATATGCTGCACCCATTCCGATTGCACTCCATAACGCTTTTCTTCCAGTCATTTTCATTTCCTCCTTCATTCTATTCAATATATACGTTAATTTCATTTGATTCCTTGTGTGTATTGCTTATCTACAACTTACCCGCTTGTTTCTAAGTTAAACCTTATATAAGCAAGGATTAAAGAATAAATAATTAAAGTTGAATTTATCTTAAAAAAGTTATTCAACAACTGACATAACAGAATTTCTTTTTAGATATGTACAATCTGCAAATCTAAATATAATGATTTACAGACTTTATTTATACCAGACGCGCGCCCAATTGATTAGATATACCGCGCACAGCTTCCCCCATAACACGATTATGATTCCAGATAAAGAGAGGACGCAACAACGGTTCCCAACGTTGCATCCATGGTTTATTGGTGTGTACTTGCCAGTTGTAATGTAAGCGAGTGTATGCTCCGCTTTCTTGCAAACGAAATACGCCCTGTCCGCTCAAATCGCCATACGCTTCCAGACAAATCAGTGTCTCTTCTTGCTTTTCAGTCACAACGAAATCAAGCGAAATAGTGTACCATAGCTTGGTTCTCATATTCATTCTGTATTTATCGCCTATTCCATTTTTGCTTGTGCCTTCTTGTAAACGTTGAAAGGATACCCCTTGCCAGCAACGAAGTTGTTCAAAGTCTTTAATCAAATTCCAGACTTCATGTCTACTCGCTTCCAATAACCAGCTTTCTGTAAATTGGTATTTCCCCATAATGATGCCCCCTGTGTGCAAAAATGATTATATGATCAACGATAGATTTTGGTTGTATGAGAAGCTTCAGATACATGGGCTTGTAAATGGCGACCTACTCCTGCTACTCCTTCATCCATTACTTTATTATGACTCCATACATAGACAGGGCGCATCACAGGATTGGTCACTCGTAACATCGAATGATCCAGACGTACTTCCCAGATACAACGAATCAATGTCGCACGTCCATCATCCAATTCTTCCAAATAACAGGTACCTTCTCCAGCCAGAGGGCCTTCAACCCTTAATTTAAACGTAGTTGGTTTACTTTTATCCACGACTTTCAGAAAAATTTTGAGCTTAAATAGCATTTTAGTCCGAAAAGTACATTCGTACTCATCCCCTATTCCCTGTGCATCATCGGTTTGCTTTACTTTAGCAAAAGTGACGCCTTGCCAGAAATCGATATCTTCGAAATGATCTACAAGTTCCCATAATTTTGCTCTTGGCGTCTCCATCTTCCAGCTACTGGTGAACCGATAGTGGTACATATCAAATCATATCCAAAGAAACTTTGTGATCTGGAGCCGGGAAAGCTTGATTCAACTGGTTGATCTCATCTTCACTTAACATCAACTCTGCTGCTTGCGCATTGCTTTCCACATGACTACGACTAGATGCTTTGGGAATCGCCAGTACATTGCCATCGCGAATACACCATGATAGTAACACTTGGAAAGGGTGAACTCCATGTTGTTCTGCAATCTGTTGTACCGTAGCATCGGTCGTCAGTTCACTTCGTAATGATCCTGCTTGAGCTAATGGAGAATACGCCATAACAGGCATTCCTTGCTCTTGTTGCCACGGTAACAAATCTACTTCAATACCTCGTGATCCCAAATGATACAATACCTGATTGGTAGCACAATGATCTCCATTAGGTAATTTGATCAGTTCCTGCATTTCTTTCGTGTCTAGATTAGATACACCCCAACGGCGAATCTTACCATCTTGCACTAGCTTTTCCATTCCTTGAATCGTATCTTCCAGAGGAATACGTCCACGCCAGTGCAACAGATACAAGTCTAGAACATCAGTACCCAGTCGATTCAAGCTTTGTTCACAGCTACGAATCAGAGAATCTCCGCCTGCATTGTGAGGATAGACTTTGGATACTAGAAATACTTGATCTCTTATCCCTTGAATCGCTTCACCGACTAACAACTCGGAACGTCCTTCACCATACATTTCTGCGGTGTCGATCACTGTCATGCCTAACTCTACACCATATTTCAACGCGTCGATCTCTTCTTGTCTGCGAGAAGAATCATCGCCCATATTCCATGTGCCTTGTCCGATTGCAGGTAGAACGGTTCCATCTTTAAGTGTAATTTGTCGTTTGTGGGTCATCTGTAATCCTCCTTAGCAGTCTGTTCATCCTTTAATTTATTATTAACCGTTATTAAGGTATTAAGAACAATTCATTGACTTGGCATCTATTATAAAAAGAGTTACACCCCATATCAAAGTCTGGATAGCACAAAAAAACACCTTGTGATCTACAAAGATCACAAGGTGCTAGTATCAGCTAATACTTTAAATTGCTTTACATCATTACATCTATAAGTGAATTACAGTTTTTTCTCGCCATCATACGTACCGATAATACCGTACAATTCAGGACGACGATCACGGAAAATGCCCCATTCCAGACGTTGTGTTTCCAATTGATCCAGATCAAATTCAGCAACCAATACGCCTTCGCTGTTACGATCTGCTTCTTGAATTTTGTTTCCTTGCGCTCCTGCAATAAAGGAAGAACCGTAGAAGTTGATTGAAGAATCTTCGTCTTCTTCTTTACCGATTCGGTTCGATGCGATCACAGGAATCAAGTTCGCTCCTGCATGGCCTAGCATACATGCTTGCCAGTGATCTTTGGAATCGATCGATGTATCTTGTGGCTCAGAACCGATTGCTGTCGGGTAAAATAATAATTCTGCACCCATCAATGCCATACAACGTGCCGCTTCAGGGTACCATTGATCCCAGCAAATACCTACGCCGATTTTGGCATATTTGGTATCCCATACTTGGAATCCAGTATCTCCCGGGTTGAAGTAAAATTTCTCTTCATATCCTGGGCCATCTGGAATATGACTTTTGCGATATTTACCAAGAATCTCACCATCTGCATCGATCACAGCAAGTGAATTATAACGAGCATAATTTTTCTTTTCATAAAAGCTAATTGGCAAAACGACATCTAACTCTTTAGCCACTAGACGGAAATGGTTGATCGCTTTGTTTTGCTCAAGTTCAGTCGCGTATTGATAATATTCTGCTTTTTCTTTCTGGCAGAAATATGGAGTCTCGAACAATTCTTGTAGCAAAATAATCTGTGCACCTTGTGCCGCCGCTTCACGAACCAATTTGTCTGCTTTGCGGATGTTGTCATCGATATCCCAAGTACAGCTCATTTGAGTAGCCGCTACTTTTACATTTCTCATGATATTGTAGTCATCCTTTCTATAGTACGGTTATTGATTATGCTATTAAGCTTGAGCTGGAATTTGTTGCGTTGTACAGTGAACATTACCGCCTTCACGAATAACAGCCATACCATTAATCGCACGAATCTTACGATCCGGGAATGTCGCTTGTAATACATTCATCGCATGTTGATCTGCTTCTTCTGCTGTGCCACCGAATACCGGTAGAATAATACCACCATTGACGAAATAGAAATTCAAATAGCTTAGCGTCAAACGCTGTTCACCATGCATAACCATTGGTGGTTGCTGAATTTCGATAATTTCTAATTTGCGTCCTTGAGCATCGACAGCATCATTTAAGATACGTAGATTTTCTTGCGTAATCTCATAATTATCATCGGCAGGATCATGACACACTTGAATAATCACTTTACCCGGAGCTGCAAAACAAGCCACATTATCTACATGTCCGTCTGTCTCATCTCCAGCAAGTCCACGATTAAGCCAGATGATTTGCTCCACATTCGTAAAATCTTTAACATGTTGTTCAATTTCTGCGCGCGTTAGATCAGGGTTACGGTTCGTATTCAGCAGACATTCTTCTGTCGTTAACATTGTTCCTTCACCATCGACGTGAATTGAACCGCCTTCAAGCACAAGTGGTGCATCGAATTGACGAATATTAAGATGTTTGAGAATCGCTGGAGCCACTGCATCGTCCAGATCCCACGGCTCGTATTTGCCACCCCAAGCGTTAAAGTGCCAATTTACCCCTGCACGTTCACCTTTATCATTCACTACAATCGTAGGTCCATTATCACGTAACCAAGCATCATTATGTTCAAGTGGCAAAAAGTCTACCGCTTGACCTTCAAAGCGTTGGCTTACTTTTTCTAGATCATCTGGATTAACAATCAGTGTAACAGGCTCAAATTCAGCGATAGCACTGACTAATTCTTCATATCCATCACAGACTGTAGCATAATCATCAGGATAGACCATCGAATCCAAAATCGGCCATGATAATAATGTACGTTCATGTTGTTCCCATTCCGCAGGCATCTTATATTGCAAATCTATTGGTTTCATTGTATTTATTCACCTTGTCCATTCATAAGTATTAGGATGATTTCACAACCTACATCATACAATACCTGATCCTGTTGTACCAAGTGATTTCAGTAAATTTTATGTAAACACTCTAACAATCTTTTAGAATCTAATGAATACATTCAAAAATCACTGACATACTGTTGTCAGTATTAGAAAGCTATGATGAATTAAGAAAACATAGATTACTAGGAGGAAAAAATGAAATACGCTTATGCTTATATACTCGATTCGATGGCAGATTGGGAACTTGGTTATGTGATAGCTGAACTTAACTCAGGTCAATATTTTAAAGATAAAGGAAGTCGTATTCCTGTTAAATTGGTAGGAGCCTCCAAACATTCGATCAAGACAAAAGGAGGGATGACTATTGTTCCTGATCTACTTGTAGAAGATATCACACATGATACTTCAGCCATACTACTTCTACCTGGAGCAGATACATGGAAAGACCCCATACACTTACCGATGATCGAAAAAGCAAAACAATTGCTAGATAAAGGTGGCAATGTTGCTGCAATATGTGGAGCGACCACAGCGCTTGCCGATTCAGGTCTATTAGATGATCGTGCACACACAAGCAACGGGTTGGAGTATTTGACTATGTTCTGTCCTGATTATAGAGGAGCTGCCCATTATAGAGACGAAAAAATCGTTGTAGATGGTAATCTTATTACTACGAGTGCCGCAGGTGGTATTTTGTTAGCACGTGAAGTGATTGCCTTGCTAGATGTATTTAAAAAGGAAACGTTAGAAGCATGGTATACCTATTTCACTACAGGCGACAATAAATATTTCTATACTATGATGGAAACATTAGCTTAATAAAAAAACATCTTCTATATTAAAAATAGAAGATGTTTTTTTAACTTTTTATCTGCCTACAATCAACCTTTATTCGCTCCACCAAAGCTAAATCCTTGAGACATGTAATGCTGTCCAATAATGTATAAAGCTACGGCTGGAATCGTATAAATGATCGAGAACGAAGCAAGCGTACCATATTGTACCAGACCATTTTGCCCGAAGTATTGATAAATCGTAACTGCGGCAGGCAATTTCTCTGGACTTTGCAATAAAATAAACGGAACAAGGAAATTTCCCCAGCTTCCCGCAAAAGCGAAAATACCTACGGTAAAAATACCGGGTAACATCAACGGTACAACAACTAGCCGAAGTGTAGTCCAGATTGAAGCTCCATCGACCCATGCCGCTTCTTCCAGTTCAAGAGGCACAGAGTCCATAAAATTCTTCATCATCCAGATCGAATACGGAAGCGCCGATGCTGTCAAAAATAAGACGGTAAAAAAGAGCGAATCCTGCATTCTAAAATAGATAAAAAATTGATACACAGGAACCATTACTGCTGTAATTGGCAAGCCTGTAGCGAACAGAATAATATACATAAATGAACGCTTGTACTTCAATTGATAGCGGGACAATGGATACGAAGCCAGTCCAGCCACAATCACAACCAACAAAGCTTGACCTACTGCCAGTATCAATCCATTGCCAAATGATTTCTGATTATCGGTATTAGTAACAGTAGAAACGTAATTATCCAACGTCAATGCACTTGGAATTTTGAGCGCTAATGTTGCATTTTGATCAAGCGATGCAAACAATAACCATAACAATGGTAATAGAAATAACAAACCAATTAGAGAGAGAATAATATAAGGCAACGTGCGCGCGATCACAAACCGATTCATTTTACGCCGTTTGCCAAGATTTAGACTGCTCATGGTCTCTCCTCCTTTATAACTTCACTTTCAACATTCTCATGTACAATAGACTGGCTACAATCCCGATCACTAGCAACATTAGCGAGATTGCTGTGCCATAACCTAACTGATAATTTACAAAAGCTTGATGATACATATAGATTGGCAACGTCTCAGTCGCCATACCCGGTCCACCACCGGTCAACGCATAGATTAATGTAAATGAACCGAGTGTCTGTAGCGTAACCAGTACCATATTGGTAGTCACTGATCCGATAATCATCGGTAACGTAATACGAATCATACGTTGCCATGCCGAAGCACCATCGATCATAGCTGATTCTTCGACTTCTTTAGGGACATCTCCTAATGCCGCTTGGAATACCATCATAGAAAAGGCTGTTCCATGCCAGATATTAGCGACAATCACTGATACCATTGGAAATGTATACAACCATGCCACTGGCTTCATCCCTAGCGATTCAATTGCCGCATTGACTGTCCCTGTATCGTTCAAAAAAGCAAACCATACAAACGCACATACCACTTCGGGAGCGACCCAACCAGCAATAACAATCGAACCAATCACACTACGGAACCACTGTTTGCGACCATTCATCAATACAGCGATAATAAAGCCCATCACCTGTTGCCCGATCACTGCGGAGAAGATTAGAAAGATAAGGGTATTCCACACAGAAGTCCGAAAGTTAGCATCCTGAAACATATATTTAAAGTTCTCGAACCCGATAAATTCCGTTTTGGCTGCTGTTGCACCTGTAAGTGCCATATTCGTAAATGCAAAATAAAAGGTTAAAATCGTCGGTACAAAAAAGAACAGCAACAAAAGCAACCAGCTAGGCGATAAAAATAAAGCTGCCCGCCACTGCTCACCACCTCCGTTGCGTTTGGGTTTGGACACACGCGGATGTGACGCTTCCATCTGGATTCCTCCTTTAAACACAGCCTTCTATCCTCACGAGCAGATCAGGCTGATCGGCTATACTCTGCCGTTACTCAACCTGATCTGCCAGCGGATAGATGAAATGATAGGTTACTTTATTTGGTCTCTGTTTTATCTGCGCCTACACTACGTTCTACACTTTGCGCATATTGAGTCATAGCGTCTTGAGGGCTAGCTCCTTGGGTAACTACTTTTTCAACCATTTCTTGAATAGCTGTAGAAACGACAGGATAATCAGCAGTACTTGGACGAACATGAGTATACGTAATGAAATCTGCGGCTTTGGCATACAACGTGCCCGGTTGCTCGCTATACTCTTTGTCTTTCGCTACATCAAGGCGAGGTGTTAAAGCACCGTCTAACATCGCAAATTCTTTATTGTGCTTTTCATTGATCGCCAATTGGATAAATTCCCAACCCAATTCTTTTTCAACAGATTTGGCGCCTACAGCAAGTGTCCATCCACCGGACATAGAAGTGAATCCAGGTGCTTGTCCATTTTCGGTTGGCATTTTTACAAAATCATAGACGTCTAATGCTTCTGGCCATGGTTTGCTTCCTGAAGCTGCCCATGTTCCTGTTAACCAGTTACCATTTAGCGCGATAGCTACTTTTTGATTTGGCATTAGATCCGTTTCTAACACTTGCCCTGCTTGTGCAGTCAGTACTTGAGACAGTGGTGGTCCAAAGCCATTGGAATAGATATTGTTAATAAAGTTAAGTGAACTTAAGATACCCGGACTTTGTGTGATCCATTTACCATTTTCATATAATGGATTGGCTGTACCGTATAACAACATTTCAAATGTCTGCATCGTTGTAGCTTCTTGCCCAGCTTTACCGGAGTTCATCCAGAACGGAATAATATCTGGTAATTTCTCATGAATCGTCTGGGAAGCTGTCAAAATGTCTTGCCAGTTTTTAGGTTCCCACGGTACGGGTAATCCTACTTTTTTAAATAGTTCTTTGTTGTAATACAATCCACGTACATCTGTCGAAAAGGGGACGCCATACGTTTTATCATCTTTTCCTTTCGCTGCGGCTTTGATCGCTTCGTTAAAATTACTCCAATCTGACCAGCTATCTACTTTAAGCGGTTCCAAATATCCTGCTTCGCTATCTGCATTGATCATAAAAGAATCTTCAGCCAGTACTTCAGGAGCGCTACTTGGATCAGACATCAATAAAGGAATTTTAGTCGCATATTGGGCTCCTTGAATCGGTTGCAGTTCAACGGTTACACCCGGATGTGCTTTCTCAAATTCTGTTTTCACACTGGTTAGCCATTTGCCCCAGTTATCCGTTTCATTCCATTTTCCATAAGCGACTTTAACGACTTTGTTAGAAGAGTCTCCACCTGAAGCACTCGTTCCTGCACTGTTATTCGAACAAGCTGCTGTTAAAACGGTCAGACTTACCAATAAACCTGTCATCCATTTGCGTTTGCCTTTTGCCATTGTTATCGCTCCCTTATCGTTGGTTCTGGGTACAACATCATGTGACATCTAAGGTGTAATTTAAAATATGGCTTGATACTGATCGCTGATCTAATTTAGGATGACTGAATTTTACCGCTCGGCACCGTATACCCGCAGTAGGTTAAGATCACTTCGCTAAATAACGAATTGGCCCATGAAAACCATTCACGTGTATACTCCTCCGGTCGATCCATATGAAAACCTTCGTGTAAAAAATCAGTACCTGCATCTGTCTGTTCCAACGTGTGTAATAAAGAAAGAATTTCTTGTTGATCTTGGGATGTTAAAGCTTGCATCGCTAATGAAATATGCCATATATAATGAGGAGGAGTGTGAGGACTACCAATCCCTTGAGCAGCTGTACCGCTGTAATAATAAGGATTGTGCTGACTGAGTATAAACTTTCTTGTATTTTGATACAGTGGATCATCAAGTGCGCAATATCCTAGATAAGGAAGTGACAGTAAGCTAGGTACGTTCGCATCATCCATCAGATTGTGATTGCCCAGACCATCTGTCTCATACGCATACATCCGTCCGAATTCTGGATGATCTACAATCCCATATTGCTCGATACCTGCTTGAATCTGTGTTTTTAACAAAGAGGCTTTGACGACCCATTCCTGATCTTGATACACTTCGCTTGCGATCTGTTCCATATAACCGAGTACCACGACAGCAAACATATTCGAAGGAATCAAATATCCGTACTGACAAGCATCATCACTTGGACGAAAACCTGACCATGTCATGCCTGTAAATCCTACTGGATTACCTTTACCTTCATGTGGAAGCGTATCTGATTCAGGGCAATCTACACGTTCAAAGGTGTAAGGTGACTGTTCACTATGCCTCTGTTCTGTATGCCATAATGTCATAATAATATGACAAGCTTTTTGAAAATGTTCTTCGAAATGATCGGTTCTTCCTGTCGTGCGCCAGAGTAGATAAGCTAACTGAATCGGGTAGCAAAGCGAATCAATCTCATATTTACGTTCCCAGATCCATGCGGTCATCTGTGTCTTGTCTTCTTGATGTCCATTGTTATTGGCTTCTTCGTTAAAAGCATTGGCATACGGATCAAGATGAATATAATGTATCTGCCGCTTGACTACATTAGTAACGAGATCGCTTAACGCTTCATCTTTATTCGCCAGTATCAGATAAGGTCTGACCTGAGCTGCTGAATCTCGCAACCACATCGCTGGAATATCCCCTGTAATCACAAATACGGTTCCATCTTCTAAAGGCTTGAGCGTCGTCGTCAATGTATTACTGATCCCATTTTTGAACATTCGTGCAAGCTTGGGACGTTCTTGTAAATGTTCTTCGACCTCTGTAATTAATTGCTGGACAGATAATGGCAATACTCCATCTCCTATATCATTCATTGCAATCCTCCCTTTTTTAAGCGCTTACATTTATAGCTATATAATAGATCACAGCTTATTAACATGTCAATACATTATATTATGTTATTAAAGAAAAATATTAAGAACTATAAATGTATAGATATACAAAAAAGATGTATCCTCTGTATAAGCAAGATACATCTTCTAAACATAACTTATAAACGAACAGACGCTTTGGTCACGGAATGACCATGAACCAGATTAGCTTGTAACGAAATTTTACTCGGTAATGTTGCTCCTTCGATCAGTGCGAGTACATTTTCGATCGCCAGTCTACCTAACGATTGTTGGTCTTGTTCCATATGTGTAAACGGATATAACGCCGCACTGGCTTGAGGACTATCAAAGCAGATAATCGAGATATCTTGCGGTATATGAAGTCCCATATGTTCTATCGCTTCTTTGGCAAATAACGCTAGTTCATACTGCATAGCAAAAAGAGCCGTAATCTGTGGATGAGCTTCAATCATTTGTTGAATCATATCTACATTGTGTTGTACCAATACTTGTTCATCTTCTTCTTGATTACTATTCCAGTGCATATCGGTAAGCCATGAAGAGCGATCCAGTACAACTCCACGTTCAGCATGAGCTTGTACAAATCCTTCTATTCGTTCTTCAATCGCTACATTATCAGTCACTTTGGAGGTTAATAATGCTATATGACGATGTCCTTGATCCAACAAGTAATGTGTGCCAAAGCTTGCTGCTGCTACATTATCGGTACTAATCGACGTCGAATCGATGCCTTTGACATAACGATCAACCAGTACATGTGGAAAACGATCAATCACTAATTTTAGAATTTCAGAATTAAAAATCTGTCCGCGAGTTGGATAAATAATCAAGCCATCGACACCATAATCTCTTAACATCCGAATCGCATTTTCTTCAATATCAGTCTGTGAAAAAGAAAGTCGTAACATCAAATACACACCCATTTTCTGAGCGGTTCTTTCCATCTCGACCAACATTTCTTTCCCATAACTGTCACTGAAATCTTCCATAATCAATCCAAGAACAATCTGATCACTTGCTGTACGTAATCTAGTGTTATAATCATGTTTGCCAGCTTCAGCAGGTTCAATAGCTTCTATATGATTGCCATTATGAATAACAAAAGAACCTCTACCCGGTTGCCGTACAATGTATCCATCTTGTACTAACATGTCCAGTGCTTTTTTGGAAGTAATACGACTCACTTCAAATTGTTCCATTAATTCTTTCTCTGATGGAATCTTATCGCCTATTGTATATTCGCCTGAATGTAGACGATCACGTAATGTTAAATACATCTGCTCATATCGAGGTTTGAGCGATATTGAACTATCTGCCATACGATCACCTTCAATTTAGATTTACTATTATCATTTAGTATACTATGTTATATCATTTATGCAAAGAGGGATAGACTAAATATTTGGAATCTAATTATTATTTTTGGTTGTTTATGTAAAAGTATCCTCTTTAGTAGTCATAATGTCTATTAAAAAAAGCATTAGTCTACCTCTGGATTATGATCATCCATCAGTAAACTAATGCTTTTTTATGATTCTTACATAAACGTTCCATAAGAATTAACGCTTTTTGTTGGGTCTACTATAGCTTGTATTATCCAACACCGGCAATTCTTTTTGAGCGCGGGTCATGGGCGACTTGCATTGTGAACAAACCGGTACATCTGCAAGTGCAAAGTTATCTCTCATCCATCCTTTGCAATCTGGATTCGTACATTCCCATATATCGGTCATTGCTGTAGGAATCTCTTGCGATGGATTTTTCCGTGAATAGTACATGTGTAGTCCCCTCCCAGTAGTAATATCTATTTGTTCTTGCACAAGTTGCAAATATTTGAATAAAAAAACACCCTTAACTAACGTTAAGGGCGTCTTATAAACTGAATTACAGTTTTACAACGTTCTCAGCTTGTGGACCACGGTTTCCTTCAACAACGTTGAATTCAACGCGTTGACCTTCGTCCAAAGTTTTGAAACCGTCGCCAGTGATAGCAGAAAAGTGAACGAATACGTCGCTTCCGCCTTCAACCTCGATAAAACCAAATCCTTTTTCTGCATTAAACCATTTTACTGTACCTGTTTGCATTGTAGTACCTCCAAAGAAATTAAATTTACATGACCTTCTTTATTCAGAAGATTAACATCCGATAAAATAGAATAATCACATATTGTACAAGGCTCTTTGCCTTCCCATATAACAACCCTCTACAATATGTGAGTACCAGTCACGTTTTCGTTACTCTTATTATAACCGATTGCACGAATAAATACAACGTCTTTATCAGGTAATTTTTGTAATTTCACTAAACCGCATCTTTCATCTTAGATGGTGACATTTTTCGTCAGCAATCGCTAAGGTCATAAGGCTCACTTTATACTTATACCAGAGCATACAGAACTGAATCGCTTTCAAGCAATAAATGTAAGCGTATACTTTTAAAGTCAATTGTCTTTAATCTATATCATAAGCTGTATAAAAACTGCTCACATGAACAGGTTGATGATTGACCATTTTGACTCCTAATCCATGTTCTGTGTCCCATGTGCAATGAAAATTAAGGTAATACGTATCCCCAGATGGTGAATCTCCGATCAAAAAGCCTTGAAGTGTAATATAATCTGCAATTTGATTAACATTTTGGATATACGGAATCGATTGATCTCTTTCTTCTATTGTTGCAGGATCTTGCGGATCAATTTGCCAGGCTTGACGATATTGTTCTTCGATGTGTTGATAATGGTTGAATATAGCTTGTAATACTGGCTCCTGAATAGATTCGCAATGTTCTATATAATGCTCCCATAACTGTTGCTGTACTATAGAAGGAGCTGTTAGATGCTCAATCTCCTCTTCATTCGCAATACTCTGTATAAATTCAACATGAATGGCTAGCTGCTGATTCTTTATGTGCAAAGAATATTCGCCTTCAAAAGTCACCTCTTCTGTTACATCATATGCATAATCTTCTAGGGTGAGTTGTGAATACCATGTAGAATCGATCATCTATGAATACCTCCTATTTCAATGATATTTTTTATTTTGGTAAAGCTTGTCTTTTCTTATGATCCTATAATGATTTATACTTGTCTTTACATGAATGTGCAAGATTGCACATCTTAAATCTTGAGGCTGTATGGTGATGTTATGAATAAACAGTCCAAATGGATACATCAGTTTTTCAAAGTATACTGGATTGTCATTGGTGTCCACTTTTTCTCTCAGTGGGGTTCTTTTGTCTTTTTAGATTATGACGATGATGCTTATCATTTCTATATCTATATTCTAATTATGCCTACTCTTTTGATGAGCTTAGTCACTTTGATTACAAGATGGATATATATCCGTTGGAATCATTTATCTTTTTACGTGTTATTCAGTGCAAGTACGCTAATCACATGGACGATTATTTATCTCAACTATGATATTCGTATTATTACAGCACTATGTTTGTTACCGATCTTATCAGCTGTTGTCTTTTTCAGACGTCGCTTGTTATGGATTCCTTCTGTATTACAGCTTATCGCATTCACTTCATTGTATCTAGCCGATTCACATTTTCGCAACTATCTCTCGTCCTTTGACGTTATCGCTGTCATTTCTTTTATTATTGTAAGTACGTTTATCGCTCATATTATTGTAGCTAGCGGTATAGAAATTCTAGCTGATTTGCAGTTAACCATGTCTGCCAAGCAAGATCTAATTGTCAAAAATGCTATTATGAGCAAGCTTTCCAAAACAGATGGTCTGACTAATCTGTATAACCAGATTTCGTTTCGAGATTATTATAATACGGCTTTTGATTATGCGACCAAAGGTGCTAAGCTTCATCTAGCATTGATCGATATTGATGATTTCAAAGTCATTAATGATACGTATGGTCATCAAGCAGGAGATACTATTCTTGGTAAAGTCTCTCAAGTGATTCAGCAACATATGTCTTCTAGCGATATAGCAGCTCGCTATGGTGGCGAAGAATTTGCACTGCTTTTGTTCGATCAGACATTTGAAGAAGCGTATGCACTGGTTGAAAGTATACGAAGTAGTGTTGCCGAATTACAACATCTTGAAATGAATGGGAAGTCCGTTACTGTCAGTATTGGACTGCAAAGTTATGGCTCGGAGAAGACCAAAGAGCAACTCTTTGAACAAGTCGATACGTATCTGTATGAGGCAAAGCGTACGGGTAAAAATAAAACAGTGACTGCTCCTCATACGGAAGTAAGTTAAGTCACCAAGGTATAATAAACAAAAACACTCCAATCCTTCTGTGCAAAAGGGTTGGAGTGTTTTTTTGATTTATATTAGAATCCTGTGACAGGATGCGGAATATATGATTCTTCCAGACGGTTGATCTCGTCTTCTGTTAATACTATATCTACAGCAGCCACAGCATCTTGTAAATGATGTAACTTGGTTGCTCCTACAATTGGTGCGGTAATCGGCTCTTTTTGCAATACCCATGCTAGAGCGACTTGTGCGCGTGGAATATCACGTTCCGACGCAATCTCTGCCACCCGTTCTACCACTTTACGATCGGCTTCAGCACTTGCTTGATAAAGACTTTGGCCAAAGCTATCACTTTCAGAACGTGAAGTCTCTTCTTCCCAATCCCGGGTTAAGCGGCCGCGTGCCAATGGACTCCACGGAATAACACCGATGCCTTCTTCTTTGCATAAAGGAAGCATCTCACGTTCTTCTTCTCGATAGAGCAAGTTCACATAGTTCTGCATCGAGACAAAGCGTGCCCAGCCATTTTGCTTGGAAATATCTAAAGCTTTCATAAACTGCCATGAAGCCATAGATGAAGCACCAATATATCTTGCTTTCCCTGCTTTGACAACATCATTAAGAGCTTCTAGTGTTTCTTCTATAGGTGTATTCGGGTCCCAGCGATGAATCTGATACAGATCTACATAATCGGTTCCCAGACGTTGTAGACTGTGATCAATCTCCGCCATAATGACTTTGCGAGAAAGTCCTCCACCATTAGCTCCCTGACGCATTTTGCCATGGACTTTGGTAGCGATAACGATCTCATCTCGGTTTGCATACTCTTTGAGCGCTTTTCCGACGATCTCTTCACTTGTACCATCTGAATACACATTGGCTGTATCAAAAAAATTAATCCCTGCTTCCAAAGCTTGCTTGATAAAAGGACGACTGCTCTGCTCATCTAAGGTCCATGGATGTGCTCCACGATCAGGTATTCCATAACTCATACATCCCAAACAAATTCGCGATACATCGAGACCGGTACGACCTAACTTTACATATTGCATCAATGTCCCTCTTTTCCGCCCTGAGGCAAGTTTGCATGATCTAGCGAATAGATAGATGTTTACTTACTTATCATAACCAAAAATAGACATATTGAGCCACATTATTTTGATATCGCTAGCGATCTTTATCCAATCTGGAAATAGGAAAAAAGCAAGCTCTTTCGGTGAATACCGATAAAAGCTTGCTTAAAAAATAATCTTTTTTTCTTTTATTGAGTGATCATTTGAGCTTCTCTAGAAGCTACAGAGAGAGCATTGATTGTAGCTGAACGTCCATCAGCAATCGATAGAACAAACGCTTTGTACGTCACTCCTGAGCGAATAGCAGCACCATTTACATCTACATCTGTGGTTGTAAAGGCCCACTCGCTATATACCCCTTGCGTTACTGTCTTATAATTGCGTTCACTCACACGATTCGCATCTGCCAATGAGAAATTACTTGAGCTTGCAGACGGTACTAACATTACAGCATAGTTAGCAATACCGTTTTCACCTGCTGGTTTGGAGAATGTCACTTTGATTCCTCCATTAGTTGCACTAGCATTAATATTAGTCACTGGAGCAACCGTTGATGACTTGATCGTAAAGTCATTAGATGCGCCAGATAAGGTGTTAACCGAGCGTACCGAACCATCTGCTACGCTTAATACATAGACACGATAAGCTACCTCTTTCACAATCGTATTTCCGTTGTAGTCTTTCGTACTTGTGGTTAAAGCTTGTGTCACTTTAGTCGCTGTTTTGGCAATACGTGTATAATTGGCTGCGGCTGTATTGTTAGCTGTAGTGAGATTAAATGAACCGGCTTGGTCTGCACGTACTACATAGACACGATATTCCGAAATACCTGTATCATTAGCCGGTACAAAACTAAATGTAATATCAGATGCTGTATTAGTCGAAGCGCTATTGGTAGTCGCTACGTTAGTTACAGCTGATGTTGCGCCATTCGATGTTAATGTAATAACAGAAGATGCACTAGATAATGAGTTATTGCCAGAAGCACTACCTGTACCTGTTGTTAAGACAAACACCTGGTAATTGGTACCATTTTTAATAAGGTCACCGTTTACATCTTTTGATCCGGCACTGAACGCAACCGTACGATTCGAACCATTTTTGCTGATTTGCAAATAGTTAGAACTGGATACGCTATTTGCTGTAGAAAGATTGAATTTGCTCGCATTAATTGATTTAACGACCATAACACGATAATTATTCACTAATCCTTCATCACTTGCTTTGTTAAATGTCACTTGTAGATCGCGTCCATCTCCATAATCGCTAATATCACTAACAGCGATGCCACTCACATTGCCTACCGTCCGATCACCTGTCTCTAGTGTCAGTGTAGAAGATGCGGAAGATAAGCTATTCGCATAAGAACCTGAACCAAGCGCCATCACATAGATACGATAAGGTACATCATTCACAATCGTGTCTCCACCACTGTCTTTAAGCGATGTTGCTAGCGTCACAGTGCGATCGCTACCTGTTTTGGATACATCGATGTATCGACTAGATGCCAGACCATTAGCAGTCGCAATATCAAAATCTCCAGATACTTTACTTCGAACAACAAATACACGATAGCCACTGATTTTGGACTCTTCAGAAGACTTGGTAAAAGTCACTTGAATATCGCGTCCGTCGGCAAAATTACTTACATCTTCTACTTTAGTGATAGAAGGTGCTTCTACTGTACGTCCTAATGTTAATGAATTAGAACCTGCGGATATTCCAATATTATCGCCACCACTTGTGATCGAGATAACAAATACAGTATAGGCTGTTCCTGTTGTAATCAACTCACCAGATGTATCACGCGTTGTGTTCGTCAAGCGTGTAGTCGGGTTAGAGCCTGTTTTGTTAATCGTTGTATAGTTAGAATTGCTTATTTTAGCTGCTTCTGTTGTGCTAAAGCTTCCTGCACTTGTTGTTTTTACAACAAACACACGGTAATTGCTTAATTTACTCTCATCGCTTGCTCTGGTAAAACTGACTGAGAAATCTCGTCCATCGCCATTGTCAGAGACATCACTTGCTTTAACATCTGTAGCTATCGCAGAAGCTGTAGCCACAACGCCCAAAGATACGTTCGGTGAACTTACAGATAACGAGCTGTTATATCCACTTGCGCCTACTGCCAATACATAGACACGGTAATTTACATTTTTCTGAATCAATGCGCCGTCTGTATCACGGGCTTGAGGCATTAATGTGATTGTATAATTACTACTGCCTTGCGGAATGCCTGTATAATTCGCCGCAGGCACTGCTAATGCTGTATTGACGTTAAATGTATTACTATTAGCTTTGACTACCAGAATTCGATATTGACTGATTCCTTTAGTGCTAGCAGAAGCCGGAAAGCTAATTTCTAAATCATTTCCATTTCCTTGTTGTCCTACAACTTTGGCATTTACATAAGGTACAGGTGAGATAGAAGTCGATGGAGTGGTTGGTGTAGTGGGTGTGGTCGGCTTGGCATTCGTAGTCGTAATACTCACGGTCTTCGTAGATGCGTTCCAGCCTACTTTCTCGCCTAACGATTCACTAACAAAGCGTAACGGTACAACCGTTCTTCCTTTAATCGACTTAGCAGGTACATCCAACGTAACCTTTTTGCCATTGATCGTTGCTGTTCTAGATCCTAGCGGTAATACAATGGTTGTGCCATCTTTGATTGCAGTGACTGTTTTGGTACTTTGCTTCCAAAGTACTTTCGCGTCTAACGCTTCGAAAACACCTCTTAATGGTACCATCGTCCGATTCGCTGACATTACAGGTGCCTGATCTGTTGTTAGCTGAACTCCATCAATTGTAATTTTAATAGGTGTTGCTGCGCTGACGGATGGTGTATGTAGACCTCCGCTTACCGTCAAAGCTGTAACTAATACTGCTGAACAAATCTTCTTTTTCATTTGTATTCATCCTCGTTCCCCCGAAATAGTGCCAAACGCTATCTGCCAAGCTTGTCTTTTATTCCCCGTCTATTAGACGCACACCGCTCCTGAAAAGTTTCCATGTTTGTTTATTTATTTTGGAATCCTTTCACATGGATAAGTAGGATCTGTGTGTGCATATCTATCGACTATATGTAAGTTATCATCGTTACCTCTATCGAACAACCAAATCTTCGTCATAAATTAGCAACAGTTTTTTAATGATTATCGAAGTTATGATCATTATTTACAAGTTGGATACAATTGGCATTTAAGTTAGATACATTTAACGAGTAAGATAAAGGCAAGACAAACAAACCACCCCACAGAGGAGATGTACAATAATGAACTATAGTAAATGGATCGCTACTTCCGTGATCGCAGGAGTACTATTAACAGGTGCTACGACTACACATGCGGCAACAACTTCTACAACAACGCCCAAAGCAACAACATCTAGTTCTACCACAATGAGTAAGCAATACCCTGTAACCAATGTGAATTACTCTACCGCTCAATTGAAAAAAATCACACAAGCTTTTGCAAATTTTGATGGATTTGAGACTCCCTATGTACCTACACGTATGATCGAAGGCGATGCTTTCCGCAAAGTCAGTGGCATGGGCGACGGTGTAACTTTTCTTTTTAAATATATGACGGTATCTGTCTCACCACGTGATTATTCATATAGTTATAAAGGCAAAACGGTAACTCTTCCTAATTCCAATAATGTAAAAGCAAAATGGTACAAACCCGATAAAGTAGATATGTTAACATTCAAATTAGATGATCGGTATGTAACGATTTCTTCACCCTATCATTTATTAGGTAAAGCGAAGTTAGAGCAGGTTGCTGTAGATGTTGCCAAATACGTTCCTGTATCTGTTCCCAAGTCATAATATCTGGTTACAATAGAAAAGTGACAATTCAGAGATATGTACGGCAATCGTTAGCATTTATCGCTTAATATTAGACTATCCAAACAACTTAAAAACACGTATACAGAACAGGAGTATTCTTTACACACTCCATCTGTATACGTGTTTTTGGTATTATTTCACAATCAGGACAGGGCATTTCACACCACGAGCGACTTTATGACTGACACTTCCAAGTACCATTTCTTTAAAAGAACCCAATCCTCTGCTTCCCATCACCACTAGATCGAATCCATGATCATTGGCATGTCTGATCAAGCTTTGCCCGGGTTCTCCATGTAATACTTTGATCGTATATGTCGTTTGTTGCTGTTTGAGAAGTTCTTCGATGGGAAAAAGCTTTTGTCGTCTCGAAAGTTCTAATTCATCTATATCGCCATAGCGTAAGACTTCATCACGACTTTTACCGAAATCAGCGACAAACACTACTTCGATCTCACCATATTGTTGTAACTCCATTAATTTGAGCGCTTCTGTTGTTGCTCGCAATGAATTGTCTGAACCATCTACCGCTAACAATATGTTCTGATACATAAATCAACGTCCCTTCTCTAAGAGATATCCTATATATCTATTCGCTAGGGTGCACAGTCTTTTTACGTGTTTTTTTAGAAGTATGTTCAAGATTCATATCCAAAATATCGCCAGTCAGCCCTTTTCGTTTGAGCCACCAGTAGGTTAAGCCAGTAAGTCCAAAGATTAAGATAAGTGAAGCGAGGTAGCCCCATTTCCACTCTAATTCAGGCATATTTTTAAAGTTCATTCCCCAGATTGCGCCTAATGCTGTCATTGGTGTCAGTAGAACTGTAAATACAGTTAATGTTTTCATAATATTATTTGAACGGTAATTAGCAACATTATCATCAATTTTGAGCAATGTATCAATTTCATGTTCATATGCTGTTTGAAGCATTTGAATCCGTGCTAATCTGACTTTTAAAGTATGGAATGTCTGAGCATCTTTGACCAGAGCAGGAAAGACTTCTTCAATCGCAAACCGAATTTCTTTCAAAGCGACCGTCTGCACATTCCAGCGTGTCATCTGATTGCGCAAATCTACAATTTCACGTAGCAATTTCCCACCGTTATTTTCTTTCATTTGAAATTCGATCTCTTTCAATTGCATCTCAATCTCATCCATCCGTCCGAAAAAAGCACGAATAATCGCATTAACGACAAACATAAAGCCATCTACCGGATAATCACAACCCAGAATATACTGATTCCATTCGTGATTGTCCATATTATGAAAGAGCCATGTAGGATCTCCGATCGTTACCAATCGCTTCTCATCAATATAATAATGGAGAATATGAACATCTTCCCAGTGATCTGGATTCATATTGATTGCTAATGTTCCGCTGATATAATTTTCATTCTTTTCTTTATAATAAACAGAAGTAATTTGATTATGTGTACACATCAGACTTTCCTGTGCCCATTTTTGTAAATGTTCATCAAAATCAGGATGCTCCATCAACAGCTTAGCATCTCTCATTTGATACCATGTCCATTTGTCTTGCCCGGCTTGCATCACTTCTACTTTCGCCATTGGATCAGTACCTCCTTACTCTTACTTCTATCATTATGGTATTACCCTATTTCAGTCGTCTGTGACTTACCATTTTGCTAAAGAGGGATAGATATCAATAGCAATCAAAAGATATTTTATATTATTTAGTTCATCACCTAAGTTGTAGAATAGTATGTTATAACTAGAAGGAACGTACTTATTCTGAAGGAGGAACTATCTATTTATGAGAAATACCTACATCACGCGCATATTCATTGTGCTTACATTTGTGCTATTGTTCAGTACGATCACTCCCAGAATGTCACACGCCGAAAGTGATCCATTGCAAACGTTCCGCTTTAATCTGTATTTAGAACCGGTTACTCTTGATCCTGCATTGTCTAGTGATGGAACGACCAGTACGATTATTGAAGCTATTTTTGAAGGGCTTGTTCGCACCAATGCAAATGGCAAAGTGGAACCTGGTGTAGCTGAATCGTGGACCCTTTCACCGGATAACAAAACGTACACTTTCACATTACGTTCGAATGCTCGTTGGAGTAATGGCGATCCACTGGTCGCTGCTGATTTTGTAAATGCATGGAAAAGAGTGCTTACCCCTGCAACCCGTTCTCTATCTGCTTCGTTGCTATTCCCTATCGCACATGCTCAAGATTATTATAAAGGAACGCTTACTGATCCCAGCCAGCTAGGATTTCAAGCATTAGATGATCATACATTACAAGTTGTGTTGCAACAGCCACTCCCTTATTTTCTAGAAACATTAACGTATCCTGCTTATTCACCTATACATACATCAAGCAATACATCTATTCAGAAGAAGAATACCTCTGCTAAGGATATGATCAGCAATGGTCCATTTACTATTCAATCCTGGGCAAAAGGTCATTCCATAACACTGGCTCGTAATCCTCAATATGCACAAGCCGAAAAAGTTCATTTTGATCATGTATTTATTCGCTTTATTAATGATCCTAACAAAGAGTACACCATGTACCAATCAGGCGCTATTGATCGGTCAGGTCTGTCAGAAAGCAATATTCCTACGTTTAAAATGACCGAGCAGATGAAAAAAGAAATCGTTTATCCAGATACTGCATCCTTATACTATTATGCTTTTAATGTGAAGAAGAAGCCGTTCAATAATGTAAATATTCGTAAAGCTTTTGCTATGTCGATTGAGCGCAAACTGCTGATTAGTCCTAAATCTGCATATGGATTTGTACCTCCAGCGATCAAAGGAGCTACATCTACTTTCCGCAAAGAGTATCCAGTGACTAATTTTGAGATCAGTTCTAAGCGTGCTCGTCAATTATTACAACAAGGGATGAAAGAAGAAAAAATCACTTCTTTACCTGCGATGACATTACTAACGAATGGTGATGGTAATCGATATGTAGCGGATCAGATTACGGATATGTGGAAAAGACATTTAGGTATTACCGTTAAAGTAAAAGAAGAAAATTTCTATACTTTATTACAAGAAAAACAAAAGAAAAATTATCAGATTGTACGTGGTGGATGGTCAGCCGATTATAACGATCCTGCTGCTTTTCTAGATTTGTTCACCTCATGGAGCAATGAAAATACATCCGGTTGGAAAAACAATGCCTATGATGCTCATATGAAGAAAGCGTACAGTTTGACCAATGCCAAAGCTCGTATGAAAGAATATCGTGCTGCCGAAAAAATATTGACCGAGCAGATGGTTGCGATCCCACTTTACTATTTTAATACGTATTTTCTACAAAAGTCGAATGTACACGATGTGTATACCGATTACTCGGGTGCTCTCCATTTTGTGTACGGGTATAAAAAGTAATACATGTCTGAATCTAAAAAGCATAACTGCGCTATCTATAGCAGTTATGCTTTTTAATTATTCTATATGGCTTATGAGCTAAATAGATCGTCTATCACTGGTTGCACGCCATGCAGCAGCTATCATTTTAACAGATTGTTCATCAGGAACATGATCATTATCTTCTTCTCTAGCATCTTCCCATTCGACCATTCGTCCTAGATCTCTAAAATCCAATTCTAACTGTATTTCTTCTAACGTTAATTTTCCTTCTTCCCAAAGGGGGTCTTCTGCTTGATCTATGTATGCATATGCACGTATTAATGTACCTGATACTGCTTTGGCCCAGGCGTAATACTGGACTGTCCGATGATTGCCGAAATAATGAACTTCTCCAAATATCCTACTTAATTCTTGTACCAATTGCTTGAGTTGCATCACTTTCTGGATATCATCAGGAAAGGGAATATCATAACTGCTAACCAGTACCCAATCTTCTACTGTCGTCAAAATCCATTGTTCTCTAGTCTGTGGCTGTGGTGGAGAAACGTTAGTTATTTGAGCTAAAATAATATCTATTTCAGATTGAACGGCGATAGAGTCTGTACTTTTAACCCGTAACCATATAGCTTTGTGACCAAAATCGATAACGGTATCTTCTGTTGTGTCTTGCCAAAAGAATAATGCAGGTGGCGGAATATCTAATCCTATTATGACTTTGACTGGTGGCTTCAATGGCTTTGGCTTGATTTGCTGATAGATCCAGTAGCTTAGATAAGCAATAGCTGTGATGAGTAATGCGATCCACATGTATGGGTCTCCATTCGAAATCAATATCAGATATCTATCTATTATATCTATTTTTCTAATCATAACTTACTTTTCTTTACAATTCTTTTTTTGCTACGATGTTGTACATTAGAATCTATAGAGTATCCATTTGAAGATTATCGAAAGGAGCGGTCAGATTTGCGAATAGCAGAAGATTATGTACAGCTTCGATTGGCTTTTCACCATTATCCAGATCAGCAATCATTTCATATAGCAATGGAAGAAGTAGCACAGGCTTTATTTTGTACAGCTCGTAATGCCAAAATCATCATCACCAAAATGGTAGATGCGCAATGGATACAATTCCGCTCCGGTCGAGGTCGTGGACATACTTCTGAGCTTACCTTTTTGTTGCCAGTGACGACTGTATTATTAGATGAAGCCAAGCAACGGGTGATACAAGGAGAGGTACAGTCTGCTTTTGAGTGGCTACAAGAACATGAAACACTAGCTGTGGTACGCCCACAGTTTTTGGAATGGCTTATTCGTTATTTTGGATATACGACTCAGCAGATCGGGCAAGATCGTATCATCGAAACGTTGCGGTTGCCGATTTATCGACCGATTGTCTCGTTAGAGCCTGCTAATGCGCTGTATGCTTTTGATACGCATCTGATCGGTCAGGTCTTTAGTAGACTGGTACATTACGATCCTGTTCAGCGTACATTTACCAAAGACATCGCTCATCACTGGGAAAGTAATTCAGATGCTACTTGCTGGACATTTTATCTGCTCAAAGGTATTTCATTTCACAACGGGCAAGAACTGACGGCACAAGATGTATATACCAGTCTGATACAACTACAATCACCGACTGTGGTTCATCACTGGTTAGGTCAAGATATCGCTCATATTCAAGTGATCACCAGGTATCAAATCCAGATTCAACTACACCGACCGAATACTCAATTTCTTTTTTATATGAGTCATAGTGCTGCATCGATCTTCCCTTTATCTGAGGGAGATTCGAATCATGAATTTTCTTTACCTATCGGTTCAGGTCCTTATCAGGTCGTATCACGTCATGCTGGAAAATGTACACTGGAAGTCTTTCCATCGTATTTTGGATACCGTGGTCAGATCGATCGGATCGAGATTATTATTGTACCTGAAAATGAAGCAGAAGCTTGTTTGGGTACTAGCCCCGGGGTACTGACTGTAGTGACAGGAGAGTTCTCGATCCCAGAAAATTTGAAAATGCCTTTAACACAAACGATCACAGGGATATCCACCCTTACTTTTAACCTGCGAAAAGAAGGCATTTTGCAAGATAAGACATTTCGCAATGTGTTAGTGCATGCTATCGATCGCCAGCATATGGTACAAGAATTAGGGGAAACCCGTCTGTGCCCTGCGCAAGGATTACAGATCCATACAAACTCTCTACCAACAGCATCTACAGAACATGTGTCGGAGTCAGAAGAATCCATTTCCCTGTCTACATCACTGCTAGAACAACTCCAACACACTACATATGCTGGGGAAACGCTACATTTGTATACTTTTAACCGTCATGCTCAGGATGCCTACTGGCTTCAACAACAGTATCAGAATTATGGAATAAAGATTGACGTACATATTGTAGAATGGTCAGAAACGATTCAACTGGCAACGATGGAACAAGCAGATCTAATCTTATTCGAAGCTATGGTTAGTGAAAATCCGCTGCATCTGCTTGAATATATTCAGTCGGATCGTAATTTTATAAGACATTCATTGCCTTTAGACATAGTTGCTCAATTGGATGAACTCACCTATCCTATGCTTGCTTCTACAGATCAACATGCGCTCTCACATTGGTCTACTGCTGTGAATCGGCTATTGAGTGATACATGCACAAGTGCATTTCTAGTGGTACGCACAGCCAGTACCATTCATCATCACTCTTTGCGTGGCGTGGATGTTAATCACAAAGGATGGGTCAATTTCGATACGCTCTGGTTCCACCAAACGTAATTTATTAAAGCGATAGAGTCTACTCCGTACTAAAAGTGGAAATAATGCGTGCTTATTTTGCTATTTTTATGCTTACAGCCAGGCGATAGAATAAAAGGTATAACACGACAGATTTTATACATGGAGGTGGATATCTTGCTACAGACTGTTGTTATCGAACAAGTAAACTCTATTGAACCTTATCTGGATGAAATGTCAGATATGCTCATACAGATTGTAGATGCGGGTGCATCTATTGGATTCCTACCGCCTCTGGAGTACAAAGAAGCTGTAGCCTATTGGGAACAGGTGTTGCAACCTGCAACTCTTTTATACGTTGCTAAGATTAATGATGTGATTGCAGGAACGATTCAATTGCATCTATGTACCAAGCCCAATGGCGATCACAGAGCTGAAGTTGCTAAATTAATGGTACATCTGGATTATCGTCGTCATGGTATAGCAAGGCTGTTAATGGAGCATGTCGAACAACAAGCACGCCTGGCACAACGAATTCTACTCGTGCTGGATACCCGGGATGGCGACCCTTCTAATCGACTATATCAGTCACTAGGATACAGCCAAGCTGGGCAAATCCCAAACTATGCTAAGTCTGGAACAAGTAGTCTGGATGCTACGAACTTGTATTATAAGAATTTGGTATGAAGGTAGAGAAAGAGTGTGATTATTCGTTGATAAGACAGAATGATTACACTCTTTGGTTTTTACAATAGGTTTTCCGATTGGAACTTCTAATTGAGCTACTGTATTTTTATGTCATTATTTCGTTATTATTTTATTGTAAACGCTTACAAAAATACTTAGGATTAATTTGAAGTCTCCCTTCTTTTGTAGAGAGACTATCTTAGAATGACCGAAGGAGGTTTTTATTATTTTACAAATCTCTTGGCAATTTTCACGTAAAACGCTGATGTTATGGCTTAGTCTGGTGCTTGTTATCACTGGCTTAGGTGTTAACGGGCAATCTGCTCAAGCGGCTAGTGCTACGATTACCAATGGCACCAACTGGACAGATACCGCGGGTAATCCAATCCAAGCCAACAGTGGTAATATTCTCAAAGTCGGGGCTACATACTACTGGTACGGTGAACATGCAACCAACGGTAAGTTTGATAAAGTTAACGTATATACTTCCACTGATCTTAAAAACTGGACATTTGGCAACAGCATCCTCACCAAAAATTCCGCTACTGAACTTAATTCCAGTAAGATTGAACGCCCCAAAGTGATCTACAATGCAACAACGAAAAAGTATATTCTATGGGCACATTATGAAAATGGTAGTGATTATTCGCTAGCTCGTGTAGCTGTAGCGACTAGTGATACACCCGATGGTAATTTCACGTATAAAGGAAGCTTCCGTCCGCTCGATTATGAATCCCGTGATATGACGGTATTTGTAGATACAGATAATAAAGCTTATCTCATTACAGCTTCTCGTCAAAATAATGGTGGTGCCAACAACTCGATGGCAATCTTCCGCTTAACCGATGATTATACAGGTGTCGCTTCTTTGGTCGGTTGGGTATTCGAAGGAGCTTATCGGGAAGCACCTGCGGTTGTGAAAAAAGGAAGTAAATATTATCTGTTCACTTCTCAAGCTTCTGGCTGGTATCCGAATCAAGGCGGTTATGCAACAGCTTCTTCGATAACAGGTACATGGTCGGCACTGTCTCCTTTTGGCGATCCTTCTGCTTATGCGACACAGATCCATTCCATCGCTACCATTACAGGTAGTGCAGGTACCAGTTATATTTATATGGGGGATCGCTGGAATCCGCTTAACCTCAGTGACCACAAGTTTATCTGGTTACCTTTAACCTTAAATGATAGCAACAGCACAGCTACATTGAATTGGTACAGCAGTTGGAATATAGATGCCGCTACAGGTACAGTGAGCTTGCCAACGTTGACCAACCATGCTCTGGGTAAACCCGCAACTGCCATTTCTACCGCTTCTTCTTCTGCAACAAGCAATGCCAATGATGGTAATGCTCAGACTTCTTGGGCGGCTGCTTCTGCAACATGGCCGGCATGGTGGCAAGTCGATCTAGGCGCTGCGAAAAAGATTAGTGAAGTGGATATTTCATGGTTTATGTACAAAGGTTCTGAGGCTTATTATAAATACAAAATTGAATACAGCACCGATGGCATAAACTATACGACGATTGATCGCACAACCAATACCACCTATGGCTTTACAACAGATGCAGTGTCATTTACGGCTCGTTATGTACGTATTAATATGGTAAATGCTGTACTCCATAACAATCCCAACAACTGGTATACTCCAACTTTGCACGAAGTCCGATTGATGGGTAGTTAAGAGCATTGAGAACAGTTCAGTAATATAACAAAAGAACCTTAATCCCTCAGCATGTATGGGGTTAAGGTTCTTTTTACTATCTTTTGCTTACTCCTTTTATATCAACGTACCCACTTCTTTTTCTGCATCTTGTTGAATATGTTCTGCAATCCATTGATTCAGACTTTTTCCAGCTTTGTATGCTGCAATCGTAATCAACTGATGATTTTCTGGTGATATCCTAAGTGTTAACTGACCCGAATATGGCTTACTCGGTTCTTCTCCTCTTTCTGCACAAAAGTCTAAATAATCATCTACCGATTCTTGAAAAGCAATTCGAAGTTCTTCGACAGAAGTAGCTTGAAAAGTAACGACATCTTTGATATTCATAACTTCGCCATGTAAAATTTCAGCTTCGCTATCATATTGAGCAACACCTACATACCCTTTATATTTCATCATGATTATATACACCTGCCTCTATTAAAAATTTACGTATTGATTTTACTGCACCTTTATCTGTTTCCTTTTTAGGATGTGGACGGTGAAAAACAGCTCTAACTCCATTTAAATAGAAATGAACACGCGAACCATTTCCTTCTGTAATTTCTGCACCACAAGCTTTTAATAACGATTCAATATCTGTCCATTCAATATTAGAACGTAGAGGATCTTCAAAAATATCTATTAATGTATTACGTTGCTTATTGTTCATATTATGATACCATTCTTTGATACCATTATACTTAACCTGTTTTTATTTTTCTAGTCATATATAGTGAGAGCTCATTATTTCTTTTGAACGTCCTGCGATTGTTGTCATGTATGAAGGGGTAATACTTAGTAAGTAACTAGATATGTTACATCAGAACAGGAGACTGACAAATGAAGACGATTATGAAGCCAGAATTCTGGAAAGAAAGTGTTGTTTACGAAATTTATCCTCGTAGTTTTAAAGATAGCAATAATGATGGCATTGGCGATATTCCCGGAATTCGTTCGAAATTAGACTACTTACAACAATTGGGAGTCGATATTTTGTGGCTGACTCCTGTATATGTTTCTCCTAATGTTGATTATGGATACGATATTAAAGAACACCGTGATATTCAACCCGAATATGGGACGATGGATGATTGGAAAGAGTTACTGGACGATGTGCATCGTCGTGGAATGAAGTTGATTATGGATCTAGTGGTGAATCATACATCAGATCAACATGAATGGTTCCAACAAGCGATCTCTTCTCCAGACAATCCTTATCGTGATTACTATATCTGGCAAGCACCCAAAGAAGATGGATCAGCACCTAACAATTGGATCTCTTACTTGGGAGATTCTATGTGGAAATTAGATGAAGCTTCTAATGAATACTATTTGCATTCTTATAGTGAAAAGCAACCTGATCTCAATTGGGAGAATCCTAAAGTCCGTCATGATATGAAAGAAATGATGCGCTTCTGGCTAGATCTAGGCATTGATGGATACCGGATTGATGCTGTTAATATGATCTCCAAAGATACTAGCTTCCCGGATGCACCCCCATCTGACAAACTTCAAGCCAATGCTGAAGGATTTTACAAAAATGGCCCACGGATTCACGAATATTTACATGAATTATATACCGATGTTTTTTCTCACTATAAAATGTTTACCGCAGGCGAAGCGGCAAGCGTATCTATCGATGATGTTAAAAAATACACCAATCCAGATCGTGAAGAAATGAGCATGGTCTTGATGATTGAAGCATCCAAAGTCTGTGATGCAGATAATGATATGTGGCAAAGTAAAGACTGGTCGCTTCATGATCTCAAAGAAATCATCGCTAAATGGGAAGAAGATATTTACGGACAAGGTTGGATGGGAATCTATCTCAGCAACCATGACCACCCGCGTCTTGTTTCTTATCTAGGGCATGAAGGGGAGTATCGTACAGATTCTGCCAAAATGCTAGCGATGTTCTTACTGACACTACGTGGTACCCCTTATATTTATCAAGGTGATGAGATCGGAATGACTAATGCTGAACATATGAAAACGATCGAAGATGTCAAAGAACAACAAGCTCAAGGATATTACAAACAAATGGTGGAAGAAAAAGGAGAAGATCCTGAAGTCATTATGGAGCGTATTCGTGCTAAAGCTAGGGACAATGCTCGTACCCCGATGCAATGGGATGACAGCGAACATGCTGGATTCTCTACAGCAACGCCTTGGATACCTGCTCATTCCAACAAAGTAGAGATCAATGTAGCTCAGCAATTGGAAGACGAAGACTCTGTTTTTCATTTCTATCGTAAAATGATCGGGATTCGCAAAGAAAGTTCGGCTCTGATCTATGGTAAATATGCTTGCGAACTTTCAGATGATCCGTATATTTTTGCATACACTCGTGAATGGAATGACGAACACTGGTTGATCATCCTGAACTTCTCCAAATCTTCTACAGATCTGCAATTGCCCGAGCAACTGGTAGAGCGTATTCAGCACTCTGAATTAATGATAGGTACACATGGAGAACACTCCGAAGAAGTTGTACAAGCATTGAAATCAGGTCAACAAACAACATTACATCCGTATGAATCGTTAGCTTTCCGAGGATTGTCGATTTTAGATCAATAAATATATCATCTAGCACCATCTGCATATGTATATAACCAAAAAGGTATCTTTCGCTGTAGATCACAGTGAAGATACCTTTTCTTATGAGACATTAGATTAATTGAACAAGCGATAAAATAATACCGACTAAGAAACCACAGACCGCACCATTTACACGAATCCATTGCAAATCTTGTCCTACTTTTTCTTCTAACATATAGACCAATGCAGCATCGTCCATCCGATCCAGATTTTCTTTAACCAGAATTCCGATACGATAATGATTTTTCTCAACGGTACGAATAATCCCTTGTAGTAGACGATCTTCCCACACCGCTACTTTTTGCGGGTCTTTACCTAGATCGCGGATAATCGAGCGATAGATTGCAAATACATGACGACCGCCACCATCTCGCTCTTGTTCTAGCATAGAGATCAATAGACGACGTAGTTCTTCCAGACGCTCCATCATGAATGCATTCGCAAATTCACCCTGGATCAACTCTGCGGTCCAGTCCTTGATTTTCAGCCAGTTATCTTCTTCATCCACTACTTGGAACATCTGGATACGCAGTTCACGGATAATGGCTTCACGGTATTCACTATCTCTTTCCTGTAATTTGCCAACACCGGAAATGATCATATTTTGCAAAATGCTACCTAGACTTTCTTCATTCATCATGCCTGCGAAAGCTTGAAAAGCAAAACCTTTCAATCCACCCATGTTGATGTTAGCTAATTGCTCGTGCGCAATTTTGCCCATCGTATCACGACTTTGTGGACGAGCCGCCCATGTGCGTACTTCTTTCAAAATATGATCTAATGCTTTCTCATCATAACGCTCGTTAAGTGCATTCGTTAATACGGTTGTTGCCGCAGACTGTAAATCTGCTTTTTGTGTATAGTTCGCCAACCCTTTACCAATAAATGTAGCTACAGGCTCAAGAGGCAAACGTTCAATCGGTGGAATCATCATATTTAACAGCTCACGCCGCATTTTCTTTTTGCCCAATTGACGAGTTAACATCGACAGTGCAAACGGGAAAATACGGAATTGACGCAATTTATTTTCGATACTTTCTTTGTTGAGCAATTCATTCTCCATCGCTGAGATTAGAGAGCGAATAATTTTATCTCGATTACGGGTCAAAAGTGATGTATGCGGAATCGGAATACCGAGTGGATGACGAAATAATGCAGTCACCGCAAACCAGTCCGCGATCCCTCCGACAAGACCGGCTTCAAAGCCGCCTTGAATAATCAACAATAACGTTGTTTTCGGAAAAAACAGAGTGACTATAAATCCAAGCGCCATAATCGCTAAAGATCCACCCGCCAAATATTTTGATTTCATAACTTTCCTCCTCTTGATGGTGACAGCGCATGAATCTGCCGGGGATTTCCATTCCATAGTATAGCATATGAGCTGGTACTATATTAAATTATCAGGCAGATAAATACATAGATGACATTAGCTACTTTATCAATAGAGAACATGGAGAAAGTTAGAATAAGCTTATTTACATTATAATAAGTACAAAAACCAAAAATCGCATTCTTCTACATGTAGAAGAAAATGCGACTTTTGATCATATGCAATTCATATACATCAATACGTTGATTCTTTCGGTACAAATAATAAAGCAAGTACATAAACCAGCAAACTAGCACCACTTGTAGCAAATACACTAATTACAAATAAAATCCGTAACAGACTTGCATCAATATTCCAACTTTCTGACAGTCCACCAATTAAACCAGTAACGTACTTATCCCGATTAGAACGATACAATTTTCTCATTATTGATCTCCTCTTTCTTATTCTCTTTCTTATATCATAGAAAATAAGAGCCTTCTTTCCAACCGCCTAAGGACGGTTTTATGGTTTGGACTTTAGTCGGGGATCATACTAGTCAGATTGGAATTAGAATACCGATCTATATTTAATTAGATTGCAGAACTTACATTTAGTTCAACTTTTACTTGTCCACTTCCTGTAACAGGATCATTTTGAAGAAGTAGAGTACCGTTGTGCAATTTGATCACGTATTCTGCAAAAGTTAAACCCATACCGTAGTGTCCATCAGAGTTGCGGCTTTTATCTCCTCTGTAAAATAATTGAACGCCTTTTTCTAATGCTTCAGACGAAAATCCATTACCTTGATCGGTAATAGTGAAAAAAATCCGCTGATTTTGGTAAGCCATATCAAGCATTATTTTACCTTGTTCAGGTGTATAATCTACTGCATTTGTTAAGATATTCATAAGTGCACGATGTAATAAAGATGGATCAATATAGATATCAATATCATCTTGGTGTTCTGTTTTATATACAATCTCTACAGATTTATATTTACTGTATGCTTTGGTATCTTCAATCAAGTTATATACCAATGCGGATAAAGACACATTATTTTTCTGAACAGTCAGTGCTTCTTCTGTTTTGGACATCATAATTAATAAACGAATATGTTGTTCAATTTTGTCACCTGCATTTAAGATGTACTTTGTATACAAAGACTGCTCTTCACTTTGGTCAGACAATGATAATAATTCTGCATTTCCTTTAATAATAGTAACTGGAATTTTAATATCATGAGCCAAAGCGGCAATCTGTTCTTTTTTGGTATGCTCTAACTTCCACTGTGTTTCTAAAGAGTTTTTAAGTGCATCTCTCATTTCAATCAAAGATACCATCACGTCATCGAACTCTTGAATAGTAGAATGTTGCTGTTCAAAGTCCAAATCTTGATTTTTAATACTGTTTGTCATTTTACTCAATATATTTAAGTTTTTGCTAAATTGCTTAGCAAAAATAGTTGTAATGATAAAAGAAGCAGTAATAATAAGACCGATTAAAATGACGATACTCGTCCACTCGAAATCTGGTAAATATTTTTTTAATACAGGTGAACTAAATTGTGGACGTAAGTATGATTGAATAACACAATAATCTTGTTCTCGTTCGATCACACTGTATACCTTTTGCCCATAATATGTTGGAACGTTTCCTGCAACGACTTTTCTAGCTATAGCAATATCTTTTTCTTCCATATTGCCATACCATTTATTTTCATTTTTTTTGTCTAACACGATATATGCCGAACCTGGCGGAATAACAGCTTCCGTAACAACAGCTACAGATTTCACTTTTGGTGCAATTTGATTAATATATTGTTCATTATAATTCGCAGGTAAAATAAACCCAATAAGCATCGCTGCCCATGTAAAAATTAAATACAATACAATCATAACAATACAACTAATGCCTAGCACAGAAATATACTTGAATAATTCTCTACGCATTGTTGTTTTGCGGTAATTTTGCTTTCTTTTTATTCCCACTTGTATCCTACACCCCAGACGGTTTTGATAGGGATCTCATTACAACCTTTACACTTTTTGCGTATAGCACGAATAAATTCTGTAATCGTAGAATGCAGTGCATTTCCATCTAGACCGTATACCTCATCATAAATTTCTTCTCGCGTAAATACTCTTCCTTTATGCCTAGCAAGAAATTCACATATTTTATATTCGTTTTTAGTTAGTAATAATTTTTCTTCTGCAAACCATACTTCTTTACTATCAAAATCAAATGTAAAACCAGAAATAGTTTGTTTTGAACCTGCTTTATCCCGATGCTCTCTTCTTAAATGTGCACTTACTCTAGCACTCAATGCTTGCACACCAAAAGGTTTGGTAATATAGTCGTCTCCACCATTCATTAGACCTTGAACAATATCTTCTTCATCAGATTTAGCTGTCAAAAATAAAATAGGACAATCTACAAAGGAACGGATCTGTTTACAAAACGTAAAGCCATCCATCTCAGGCATCATGACATCAAGTAAAATCAGATCATATCCTTGTACGTTATCAATCGTTAACATGTCAGCTCGTTCTTCAATAGACACAAGATGATGATCCCGTTGCAAAATATTACGAATCAAAGCAAGAATATCTTTGTCATCGTCAATAGCTAATATGTTTGCCAATTTTCTTCACCTCAATTATTCATAAAACTTTTTGCCTTCCCATTTGCGAAACCATAATAGGCTAACAATGAAAACAATAACTGTGATTATCATGAACAAAATTTGACCTTGTTGAAAATCAGAATGAACAGCAGACTTAATATTCGAGTTAAAATTTCCTAGACGTAAGACACCTACACTGTCTGCAAAACGAACGCCCCACGCCCACGGTATGTATTTCCATATTCCATCACCCAACCCTGTAATCATTAGAGCCGATACCAATAACCCCAAGCCACCACATAAACTGGAGGCTCCTAAACCAAATGTAAAACTTACCCATAAATAGATCATATATAGTATAACACTACTCGCAATCAACCACCCTGCCCCTTGAAAAAAAACGAGATAAGGGATATTAGGTATATTTAAAATATAGCGCATACCCATAAGAAATGTGAAAATAGCCAAACCGACAGAAATAATATTCCCTATTACTAAAAATAATAATTTGCTGATATAACTCATTTCTTTAAGTGCAGCACTTCCTAATAACACTTGAAATTTGCCTGCTTTTTCCTCTTGAGTAGCTACAATACCGCATAAAATACTAATAGCTAAAGGTAAAATAACACCAATCGCTTCAAGAAAATTTGAATATGTATTCAGTGGTTGTGAAACGCGACCACTGATGTATGCCAAAAAAAGACCAGAACCTACAATAGGAGCAATAAGGTGTACCCAAAGAAAAGCAGTATGTTTCACCTTTTGAAAATCCGCTATTAAAAGTCTCCATAATACCATATTAGATTCCTCCCTGCTTTTTCAAATAGGCAGTTGCCACACGATTAAAGCTACTTGCACTACACAAAGTCACTATCACAAAAAAGCAAATAGATAATGCCAGACCCACCGGAACCACTTGTAGATTCCATAATGGGCTACCTACAGGCAGAGGCACTCCATTAGGATGAACACCTACGATTGGACTCATCATACGAATAGACCAACTCCAAGGACTTATCCACCATTGCGATTGTGTCGCTAAAGCAATACCTAACAAAAATCCCCCTGCAATATTAACGACCAAAGTCACCACAAATCCCCAACGTTTCGCAAGAAATAAACAAAAAGGAATCTGCCATAACGTAGATAGCCATAATACAGCACTAGCCTCTATGATTTTAATATACGATATAGAATTGCCTGGAAGTACCATACTAATGACCATCATCATAACAACAAAAAAAGTCAGCATTATAAACATATATAAAGCGATAATAATCGTTTTGCTATACCAGATCGTCGATAATGATACAGGCAACGTAAAGATTCCGTTATAGTTAGCTGCTTTTTGTTCTTTTTGATGAGACAAAGCACATAAAATAGCAATAGTAAGGGGAATAAATAAAATAGACCACCAATTAAATGTATTTGTGATTAAAAAAGATGGATTCATAAAAAAAGAAAACCCAATATTAAATAAAGGAACAGCAATCAATAATTTACGCGAAAAGGTTCTTTTAAATTTAAGGTTTTCTGATTTCAAATATTGCATCATACGACGACACCTACTTTCTGTCTGCTTTCTTTAACCACATTCATAAATAATTGTTCAAGATCTTCATCTGGATTTACTATTCCTTGATAGCCCAAAATACCATCACTAATAATACCGATATGATCTGCTATTTGTTCAACTTCTGATAAAATATGACTGGACAAAATAACTGTAATACCTGCTTGTGGAAAAGAACGAATTAAAGCTCTGAGTTCTTGAATACCGATAGGATCAAGTCCATTTGTAGGCTCATCCAAAACAAGTAACGTAGGATGATTAATTAAAGCAATCGCGATGCCTAGCCGTTGTTTCATCCCCATCGAGAAATGTCCTGCACGTTTTTTGCGTGTATGCGTCATATCTACTTGCTCTAACACTTCAGCAATGCGTTGATCTGAAAGACCGAGCAGAGTAGCATGTACTTTCAAATTCTCATAGGCCGTCAAATTTTCGTATAGCGGAGGCGCTTCGATAAGTGCTCCAATCTGCTTTAAATCTTTTCGACTCCATGGATGTCCATCAAATATAATTTCTCCACCGCTAGGATGAAGTAAACCTGTTAGCATTTTTAACGTTGTCGATTTACCTGCTCCATTAGGGCCTAACAATCCAAAAATACTATTTTTTTGAACTTGTAATGAAACATCTATGACTGCTTTCTCTTTACCAAATGTTTTCTGAAGATGTTTAATTTCTAATAAAGGAGTTGTCATGGTCTCTACCTCTCTCTTATATCTATCGTTTGACAGAAGAAGTTTTACGAATGTGTAATTAAAGTAGCACGATACAATTGGTGGTTAAATTCTACAATGATTTCTTCTTTGTCTTGTTTATTTTGGGATTTGATACTATACACCGATCCATAGACCATTGGTTTTTTTTCTCTTATTTTTTTGGGATCTTTGTACACATATGGCTGTTTAAGTTCATTAGCTGTCCATCGTTTTCCATTTTGATCCACATAGTAACTTTGACTTATTGTTCCGATCAATAACCCTTTACTGTTGTTATCCACTTTGTTTTGTAATTGATACGTTTTGTCTTCATATACAAACTGATCCACTTTTCCTTCATCAATCAATTGTTGAATAGTAGTCGTATGAGCAGAATCTGAATCCACAGTAAAATGTGCTGTTTTTTGCGTTTCTGTCACTACCTTGTGTGTGAATTCATCTATGCTTTGACATGCTGATAAAGTAAAAATAGCAGTCATTGCCAAAAAGTATAATCCTTTTTTGTTCATTGCTATGTCTCTCCTTTATCGAAAATTAAGATAAAAAAGCGAGTGAAGATAAAAGACCACTCCCCTAGAAATCTGGTTCGTATTCTTCCTCTCACTCGCTATCTGATAGAGTATAATTCGGGAATGATATATTCTATCGCTTATGTGTATACATATGTATGTATACCTGTACTATATTACTTACTGATATGACAGTTACATGTTGCAGTTTGAATGAAACATGTTTGCAAAACACCAGTTACACAGCCAGGCGTACAGAAACTTTGACTTTTCCATTGTGGTTCGATTTGATTCGATTGTTTAGGAGTTTGTACCAAATCAAGATCGAAATCATTAAATTTAGCCATTAGGGTTAGCTCCTTTCCTTTGGGATACCTTTATTATAAGAGCGATTTATCAAGATTCTATCAAGATTTCATATATTTACTAATTTGTAATTATAATGAAAACGCTTGATCCCACGGAGTCGCTTGCTTAAGTTCTAAGCCCAGTAAAGTTAGACATACCCCTGTAGCACCATCCAGCAACCCTACATAATCTACAGGGACTAACCCACTATTTTGGAAATGTTCATAGTTGTGAAATCCCAACAAATACTGTTTATCATAAAACACAGTAATCATGTTTTTTAGCAAACTGATTTCTGCTTCAAAATGGGGTACACTTGACTGCCTATCTATCGTTTGTAGAATTTGTAAAATGCCTGCATAGCCATGGCAAAATGTAGGTGAGAAAATACTGTGAATATCTTGAACCGTTTCTTTGAGGTTGGTAATTGCGAGATCGCTATATAATGGTTCCTCCAAGGCGTTGCCAGCATACCACAAAGCCAGTCCTATACCAGGATTCCCGTAACACCAAGCATCTCTTCTAAAGCTTTCTTCTGTTGATGCATGCCCAGACTCAAATTCTTTCCAGCTAATAAATCCTTTCCAAAATAAATGATGATCTTCTTCACTAGCAAATTGTAATAAAAAATCTGCCATTTTACGGATAGCTTGATCTTGTCCTTCTCGCTTAATTCCCTGTTTCCATGCTTTGGATAATAGTAATAATGGTCCTGAAATGCCATGAGATAATCCTAGATTGAAATTACCATCTGGATAGAGTTCACTTTCTTGTGCTGTAAATTGATGTGCAGAAGGAATATACCATCCTGGTACTTTTATGCCTTTCACTTCTTTGTCTTTACTTAATTGGATCAGATAATCTATAACATTGATTTGTAATTGTTGAATACGTTCCTCTTCAGGATGCAATAATAAATAATTAGCAATTCCACTTAATCCTTCAATCACATCATAATCACTAATAAAAGCATCTCTTTGCTGACATTCTGTAATCATCAAAGGTACATGTGTGCATAAATAATCATCAATACGCTCAATAAATTTATGATAGTATTGGAAATTTTGTGATAAACAAATAGCGGTTAAGCCAATTCCTGCTGCTCCAGAAAACATAGAGCTACTCTGGATGCCTTGCTCTGTTATTTCATTTACCAAAATAGATAAATATTGATGCCCTAGTTGATCCCAACCTTCTTCTGGGAAATGAGCATTTAATTCAGCATACAACATACATACACCGGGTATACCATGACTTAATGTAAGAGGATTCCACGGATTGACATGTTGACCATTCAAAGATAACTGTTGACGAGGGTGATTAACTACTTGTAGTAAAGCATCGTATTGCTTCATACGAATAGCTATATTTTTAACGGTAGAAACAATATCAAATTGGATCTCAGTTACAGTGCTTCTTTCCATTCCGTTTCCCCCTTTGTATCAATTTCATAATTTTCTGACTCATACATGTGTTTATAAATAGCGCAGTTTTGCATCAAGTGATCATGTTTCCCCTGCCCTACCACTTTTCCTTGATCCATCACAATAATTCGATCTGCTTGTTGAGCGGCAATAAGTCGATGTGAAATAAAGATTCCTATTTTTTCTCGCGATAATCTAAAGAATGTATCAAATGTTTCTTTTTCTGCTATAGGATCAAGTGCAGCACTAGGTTCATCTAGAATATAGAGAGACGCTTCTCTGAAATAGGTTCGTGCTAAAGCTACCTTTTGCCATTGTCCTCCTGATAATTGTCGACCGTCATCAAACCACAATCCTAATTGAGTATCTAAGTCGTATTCTGAGTGATTTTTTAAAAAATCAGCTCGAACGTTATTAAGTGATTTTTTAATCTGATCGGTTTGATCTATTTTTGTGATTTGGCCAAATCCTATATTCTCTTGTAGTGTCATTTCATACTTCATATAGTCTTGAAATAATACAGCCATTTGTTGCATATAACTTTCTTGATGAAGGTTTTTGATTGAAATATCGTTTAATTTGATATCTCCCTCTTGAGTTTGATACAGACCTGCCAGTAGTTTAATTAATGTACTTTTTCCAGAACCGTTAGGTCCTACAATTGCGACTCGTTCTCCAGCACGAAAAGATAATTCTACGTTTTGCAGAGATAATTGTTCGCTACTCGGATATTGAAAGCTTACATTTTGGATATCTACTGCATAAATAGGCTTTTCTAATCGTTGTGTCGTTTGATCGTCATTGGTATGTTCTTCTCTGTACTCTAGAAATTCAAATAATTGATTCATATACAAATTGCTATTATAGATCGAATAAATATTGTTAATAATGCTCTGTGAATTGCTTTGGACTAAACCTACAGAGCGAATATAACTTAGCACATTACCTACCATAATCTTTCCTGTATAGGCTGCCAAAATAGCAACCACAATCACAATCGCCCCTACGATTTGTACAAGTACTTCATAGATCAGATTAAAAATCGTTTTTTTGCGCAAAATATACGTATCTTGAGCCATAAATTTCTTTTTAATATTCCAATACCCTTCCAATATATAATCTTTCAAACGATACAATTTCACTTCTTTAAATGAAAAATCATGAGTCAAAATATAATTCAAATACCATGAGCGTCTTTCTTCTCCTGTACGCTTCCATTGCATAAAGAACTCCTGTTGACCTATTCTCAGAAAATAAAATAGTGAGATCACAGGCACAAGTAGCATTAACATCGACATCGTAGGATTCCACACCATCAAAAAAGTCAGTGCAGATATGAGCGTAACTATGGCAGTAATCATCGTAATAGCCGATTGAAAAATCTGATAAGGTTTGTATGCGACTTCTCTAGTGATACGCTCTAACTTGTCATAGACTTCAGGATTTTCGAAATCTTCCAGCGATAATTTACTACTTTTTTCCATAATGACGTAATTTAGTTTGTAATTCATACTGAACTGAAACTTAGTATTATAATATTCTGAGATTTGCGAAATAATATCCGAGAAAAAAGAAACAGCAATATAGATGCAGAAAATTATAAGAACTGTTTTGAGTTCTGTCTGAATACGAACTAAAGAGTTAATTAATTCCTGAGATACATATAACGAAATGATAGGAATAATACCTGTAATCAAACTCAGTATCACAATTTTAATAAAGAGTTTTTTTTCCATTTTAAATACTAGACTCAATGTTTTGGGCATTTGACAGAGTGTAGAAATGATATCTTTAAAATGAAGTTGCTCTTTTACTTCCATAATAGATTCCCTTCTGTCTTTTGATATCTTTGGGCATACAGCGTATGAGCGACTAAATTCATAATCTTATATTCTAATTCTCGATCCGTCCCTAACAAACGATTGCAGTGTAGATGAACAATACTCGAAATAATCTCTTCAAAACTAGTCGTCACTACAGCTTGTTGTTGCATCAGCTGTACATAATTCATAACAGCCGATTGACGTAAATCTAAAATAGAAAGTAATTGTTGACCGTCAGCAGTTTGTGCTAATGTTCTCCAATTCTGATCGGCATTACATAGTTGAAGATACTTTTCTTTATTTTCTTTAAATTCTTGGCGATATCGATTGTGATCTGTATTAAGCTGGATCAAACTCAATTGATTTTCAAAGTTCAAGCCTGCTTGCTCTAAATATTTAATAATAGAAATCATAGCGATTAACTCAATATCGATATCTAACTGTTTGGTACGCACAGCACCAATTAATTGTTCTACAACGATACTGTCGATACAGAATATATCCTCAGCCGCACTAATTAGGGCTATTCCCCCATACCGTTCGATTTCACGATCATAGGATCCAATAACAAAATCAGAAATGATATCGCGCTGTTGCAACTGCTGTAACCAGGCAAGTATACTCGGGAAAATTTCAAATAAATTCTGAGTATGACTATTTATTCGCAATCGAATATGAGGTTTGGGGTCCATATATCTCATAAAAAAGTGTTTGGTATCATAAGTCTGATTTAATTCAGTAAAAAAACGATCCATTTCAAAAGCAATTAATTCTTGTTCACGTGATTGTTTACCGTACAATTTAACAAATAGCCATTCATCAAATGGTATTTTTATCCGTTCATGTAACTCAATCATTTGCATATCACGAATAGGTATTGTTCTAGTCGGCTCCGGCTCCACCTTAAGAAGAGGAACAACAATTTCTGCAACGTAATACTGCTCATGTTGATCTTGGATTAAATTACTATTTTGCTCAACAGCTACAAGATGTAGTGCATGATCTTGCGTTTTTTTGACTTCAGCAAATAAAATGTGCATTGCTTGTTGATTAGAAGTATCAATAAAAAGGCGATGATCTGAATTGGCTATATAAAATTGTTGAGGAATATCAAATTTGTGTTGAAATTCAGCAAACTGTTTTAAAAAGTTTTCACAACTGGTCTTATCTGTCATTTCCAGATCGCGTTGTGTGATATACCATTGTTCACTCGATAAAACAATGTCGTTGTATTTGATCTCAGGTACATATTTAAAATCTTGATATAACTCTACCCATACAAATTTGTTCCATTGACGCTTACCATGTTCATTCATTTCTTGTAAAAAGCGAATCGCATTACTACTCATTAATGGATTTAACATATTATTTGATTCGAATACGACAATATCTCCTGATTGGCAATCACGAGCATAAAAAACATTTTGATTGATTCCGATTCGAATATCTTCTAGTCTCACTTCATCCGATGATGATTTGGAGCTATTTGTAAATAAAGACATTTCTTTATTCCGATAACTCGCATTCCGAGTGACATTACCTGAACGCATCTGATTAGGAACAAAACTCAATTCGCATAATGTGCTATTGCCGTTACGAACTCTTAATTCTTCTTGATGCAAATTTTCTAATGTATCCGTAATTTGCGAAGATAAATAAGAGAAGCGTCCAAATGTTTTGCCTGCTAAAATAGAGCCTACATTAGGACCTAAATGTAACACTGGATGATGATTATGCTGTTTGACGATAAAATTAAGTTCTAAAGAAACAGGCACCTCTTGCGGATCAATATTCTGATCTAAATATTGTTTGAATTGCGAATCATTTAATTGAATAGCGTGTTTATTTTGAACAGCTTCCCAATATTTTAATAAAAAGAAATTTTTGAGTTGTGCAGAATATTGGTCATTAAGATGTACATTTTCATAAAAATCATTGGCAGGTTGCTGGTAAGATACAGGTGCACCAATTCCAGAACTGGTATCTAACATTTCCATCAAAGGAATCTCACGATCAATTCCATACTTCTCTATAAATTTGTTTTTGTATTCTTCTAAATAAGTCGATTGCTTGGCAAATGGAGCAGCTAATCGGGTAAGCGTGCTTGCAAGTTCATTAATCGTTTGCGCCAGATTTTCATCTATAGTGATATGCTCATCTGCTAATCCTAAATCGACTTGTAAAGGTGAAGTAGACTTCATCACTTGGTTCATTTGCTGGATCAACTGTATGTATAGATGTTCTCCTTCTCCCAAAGGAAGATGGTTATATACCTCAATCTGTGATTGAATATCTTGTAGCTGTTCTAACCACAGCGGTGCAATATTGCTTGCCTGGAGTTGATCGATAACATATTGATATTGATCGTCCACAGTTAAAGGCGGTCGCACATTAGAAATTAAAAATTCTTTATTGATGAGTTCCATCAAATACATTTTTATTCGATCCACTGGTGTATCTGGATAGTGCGCTTGTAATAAAGTAGAGATTTGCTCAAAACTCATTAATTGTTGACAGTGTTGATGTAACAACAAAAAGACAGGTGTGGCTCGAATATGAATTTCCTCGGATTGGTTATCTGTACTGTATAATAAGAAAGCACGATCTCCTTTTAAATAACAAGCTGGATTTAATTTAAAATTCATTTGATCGGCATGCTCTTTTTCTATTTTTTGAATACAACGAAAAAGCCACTCTAAATCGACTCGTGCTTTTTTGTAAAAGGTACTTTGATCAAATTTCCAGTGATTATGAGAATCAAATGAACCTACACCTACTGCGGAAAATAACCCAAATGGAGTTGTACGTGTAGATCGACGATTAGCATACTTAGCGATAGCTAGAATAAAATTCCGTTTCTTCTTAGCAGATAATTTTTCAGGAGAATTCAAATAAATATGGATAGTATCATATAATGTTTTGCTGGATATCAAAATTTGTTCTCTAAATAATGGATTTTGGCATAAGTCTTTCAACCAAATTTCCTGTTCATCCGGTTGAAGTTCTGCACTCGAATTAGGGGAAAGTGGAATACGGATCATATATTTGTTAATGTGATGATAGAGATTATCCATATATTCTACCTCTCTTTCTATATTGTGAGATTATAATTTGTATATACTGGTAATCTATAGGATAGAGTTCATAAACATGCTAAATTATAAATATCAAGTAATTATCAAGATAGGTAAAAATCATTTAAACTATTTTTTAATATGAAGGGTGGATCACGATGTATATTTATATTAGCTCGCACTTGCTTGAAGAACATTTTCCAGAAGCGGCTGAATTGCCACAAGCGGTTACGTTGCAACATGATGATGAGACTCGTTATGTATTAGAGATTGATGAACCGCTGGATTTCCATACGGAAAATTCATCACGATATGAAGTGCTTGATAGCAGTGGAACGATTGGTGGTAGCTATGCTGTACTCAACAATATTCCTGTGACTGCGGATGGTCGCTCTACTTTTGAAGAACGATTTAGCAATCGTGCGCGCAAAGTAGAAGATGAACCGGGCTTTGTCGGCATTCGGGTTATGCGTCCACTTGATGATGATACATATGTCATCATGACGCTATGGGCATCAGAAGAATATTTCACAGCATGGCAAGAATCGCAAGCCTATAGCCACGCACACCGCAAACGGGATTCATCGGAAGGGATTACTGCGCAACAACCCTCTATCTTCCCACGTCCTTCTTTTGTTAAAAATTACACGGTTATGGCGTAATTAATCATAAAAAAAGAACCTCTCCATGTTACGGAAGAGGTTCTTTTTTATTTAGATTTCTTTCGTACTCACCAATTGGTACGCTTTAAGTTCGTTATTGATTAATTTCAGTGTATAGACAGAATGAAATGATTTTGTTTTGAAAGTACCGTCTTTAGCGATAATCTTGTACGTTTCTGTTGTATTTACGGTATACGTCTGATCTGTATTCGCTTTGAAAGATTCTACACCTGAGCTTACTAACTCCTCTGTGATCCCTTTACTTTGGAGATGGTCGATATAACTAGAAGATTCTTTGTATACAGGTCCTTGTGCATCCAATAATGAAGAAACCATACTAAAATCGCCTGCATTGATTGCTTCTACTGAAGTGCTTAGATATTCGGTCATAAAATCATGAATCGATGTATCGGTTACTTCCGAACTTTCTGATGATGCTTCGTCTGTAGATGCTGTACTTGTAGATACTGTATTGGCAGATACTTGATCTGTAGAGTCTATTTCTGCTGATGTAGTGGTTGCATTGCTTGCTTTTTCAATCGTATTTTTAGCATTTAGCGCATTCGTCCAACTTGTGTACGCCGAATCAATCCACCATTGTTTTTGATTAGGTTGTTGGGTAATCTGATAAGTCCAATTTACATTTTTATCATTGGATGTTCCATCTTCGTTTTTGGCTGTATAGACTTGTGTAGCTGAAATCTCGATAGATTCTTTGTTGATTTGAATAGAATCGAGATCGATCACTACTTTTTGCAACGTATATTTCGGTTGCGTAAAGTAACTATTCATTTCCCATGTCGCACGATTGTAATAATCTGAATCGGGATTAACGCCTTTGACCGCTTTGGCATTGCTCGTATTGATTGCTTCTGCTAGACTGGTCGAAGCATTATAGATAAGATCTAAAGACTTTTCAGCAATAGGCTTCTGTAGAAGAGTATTCAAGTCATATCGATCTTGTGCATCAGCTTGAAGTGTTGCTTCTCCTGTGATCTCATATCCTTGTGCTTGAGTCGTCACGACAAATTTAGCTTGCGCTGGTGTTGGCAAAATATTGATATAATCTCCAGGCGTACCTGTTACTTTTTTATTATTTAGCGTTATCGTCGATTCTACCGTCGGAAGATGTACTTCCAGTGAAGCAAGCTTTGTATAATCTAAGATGGCTTTGTTATTTTCTCGTATATTAAAGGCTTCTACCTTATCAGTGACCGGAACCTCAGCGAATTCTCCACTAATCATCCCTTTGTACGTATATACAGAAGGCCACAAATCTAAGATAAGATTATCTTGTGCCACTACACTACCAATCGTCATCGAAGTGGTTAGATTCTCATTCAGATAAGGTAGAGTGGCTTCGATCTGTACAGGCTCAATATGAGCAGTCCATTTGGTGCCACGCCATGAATCTACAGGAACGAATGTCAGCCAGTGTCCCCCGCTTAGACTTTCTTTAATCTGTTTTTTCACAGAATCGGCTATCGAAGAATGTTCTGCATCAAGATCTTCTGCATTATCCAAAGCTTCCGCAATACCTTCTGTATAGGCTTTTTTAGCATCGTCCGTTTGAAGTGTCTCGGTAAATAAAGCTATTCGATCAGCTTGATGCAATGGTGAATCTGGATCATCTAAATAACTAGCTAACGTATTCACATCTCCTGCTTGAACCGCTTTGTCCATTTGTTGAGCAAGCTCTTCCGCAGATGAAGGACCATATGTTGCACGTAATACTAGAAAAGTGATGAGCAACAATACAACGACTCCTGCTCCAATACCGCCCCATATTTTGGTTTGGCGAGATAATTGAATAGGTTGACGTGGTGCTTTAGCCGCTACAGGTACATGTTCTGGCACGCTTATTTCGTTTGCAGATGCTTCTGGTTGTAACCGATGTCCACATTCTTTGCAAAATACCCAATCTGGCTGTGTCTTTGTTCCACAATGTCCACAATACATAACAGATAATATCCTTTCTTTGATCACTATTTATTGATTAGAGTAGCTCTATATGATTTAAAATAAATTACGACTAATTCGTTGAGCTTCTTCGATTAATTCGCTACCGAAGGAGTTAAAAACAACAAGAATAGCACACACTTGAATCAATACGACAAGTCCAATAAACAAAGCTATACGATCACGATGTATACGGAACATTTCGATACCTGCAACCAATGTTAAAGCCAATGTAGCTAGTAAAGTGGTAAATAATAGTACAAATGATAATTTGATCGATATAAACATCATAAGAGCTGCTACTATAAATCCAATACCTGAAATGAGTTGTAATCCGCCTAGCTGTACCATGCTATCTTTCCAGTGTAGTTTATGTAATCCCATTTTGTTGCCTAATAACAATGTTATACCTACAAGTACGATTAAGGAGATCAGACCTAGTAACAACATATGATTCACAATAGGTAGATACTCACTAGCTTCACGATATGATTCTTTTTCATCGTTAATCAAACTTCCAAATCCCAAAAGCATTAGCTTGATCAATTGATGCTTAAATGACCATGCCCACAAAACAAAACCTAACAATGAGACGACCAATCCTAGAACTCCGTACAGTAAATCGCTTTCTGATCTTAATTGCAAAGCAGACATTGGGTTTTTGATTAAATTCAAAATCTTGTGCTTGTCTACATTTGCTAAATGATCTCTTGCTGTTGTCAATATGGGTGATGGTGTTGATGGTGTAGAAGAAGATAAAGTAGCATTTACAGAAGGCTGTTCTGGCGAAACACAAGTATGTATTTCATTCGGTTGGAGCTGTTGACCACATTTTGTACAAAAAGACATTGTTAATCCCCCTAAGAATAGTTAAAATGAACTAGGTAATATTATCTATTTTTAAATTCGTTGTCTATAGTACCATGTATAATGCAGAGTTACCAACTATTTTTATAATTAGAAGAAAAAGAGATTTGAGAGATTTATTCCAACTTTTTTTAAAAGATTGTGCTACATATCAGTCACTTTCCTCGTCTAACAACGTAGAATACAGTAGATTAAATAGGATAATCTTGTTAAAATGGCAGTGTTGATGGAAATGAACGATGATATCAAAGTAAAGGGGTTACGCATATGGGCATGAGTTATAACAACTGGCAACGTAAAGCTCAACTAGATACAAGAGAGCTGATGTTACTGGAATCAGAAGTCAAAACGTACGGTAAAAACATGGTGGTTGCTTATATTTTGTGGTATTTTCTAGGCATATTTGGAGGACACCGCTTCTATATGGGGAAAACAGGATCGGCTATTGCTCAATTAATCTTGACGCTTACTATAGTCGGATCGATTGTAACCAGCATATGGTGGATTGTAGATGCATTCTTGCTTCACACATGGGTTAAAGATCGTAACGATTATGTAGAAAGTAATATTATTGATCAGATTCTTATTCAAAAACCGATTGATCCACCGAGTTATTAAGATGGCTATATCTCGATACGAATTATCTGCGCAAGAAATGATGCTATTGAATTCTGAAATGCGAGGCAAAGAAAAGTCGCTAGGTTTAACGTATGTGATGCTACTTGGTGGCCATTTAGGTATACACCGATTTTATTTGAAACGTATCCCTAGCGGAATTGTACAACTGGTTCTTTTTTTGTTTACGATGATCTTTTATTTTTTGCTCGCTTTTATGTCGATTGTTGAAAGTGAAACCGGTACTATGGTGTTCACGATATTTATGATTCTATTTGGATTAGCTTTATTTATCTGGATCGTTATTGATTTATTTATGATCCCGAAAATGGTCAAAGAATTGAATGATCAGACAGAAGCTTATATTTTGTCTCAGATCGAGTACTTACGTCAGCATCCTATACCAGATCGTCATGCTCACGATACGACATCTGCTTCGCCTCATCCTAATGTCATTCCACCGTCAATCTCATTGGATAAGAACGAATAATAGATGTTGCTACTGTAACATAGAAAAAGATGCCCTTGAACAAGGCATCTTTTTTCGTGTTATTATTCATTATATGAAGCAATTCTGTTACGCTAACACTGCTTCTCCAAGAAAAATGACTATTTTTAAGAAAAGAGGAAATACGTATGCATTTACTGGCAATAATCTTTGTTGTACTGGTTGCAGTTGAACATCTGTATATCATGGTGATGGAAATGTTTCTATGGACCAAGCCACGTACACTAAAAACGTTCAATCTTACCCCTGAACTAGCCGAGTCTTCCAAATCACTTGCTGCCAATCAAGGATTATACAATGGCTTTCTTGCCGCAGGATTGATATGGGGACTGGTTCATCCGACAGCGCAGTTTGGTTACCAGATTCAATTATTCTTTATTATCTGTGTCTTGATCGCAGCTCTATATGGCGGTGCAACCTCTAGTCGCAGAATCTGGTTAATGCAAGGTGCTCCTGCTTTGCTTGCGTTACTTTTTTTACTGCTTAGCTAAGTTGGATGATAACGGTAGATTTCAGATCAAGCTTGCCGGGCATCGGACGAATGAAGTTGACTGTAAAATAAGTCGCTATAAAATCCGCCGGTGTCTAGCAACTGATCATGAGAACCTTTTTCCAAAATCTGACCGTCTCGTAACACTAGAATCTGGTCGGCTGCTCGAATCGTATTTAGTCGATGAGCAATGACAAAGCTCGTTCTACCTTCCATCAAGCGCTGTAATCCTTCTTGAATCTTAATCTCAGTCACAGTATCTATACTGCTGGTCGCTTCGTCTAATACTAGAATCGAAGGATCGGCTAACAACGCGCGAGCAATATTAATCAATTGCCGCTGTCCCTGACTAATTCCTCCACCATCCCGGTTCAAACGATGATTATATCCTTCTGGCAGACGTTCAATAAAGGAATGAGCATTCGCTAATCGTGCGGCATCTTGTACTTCAGCATCTGTGGCATCCAGTCTTCCATAGCGAATATTATCCATAACCGTTCCTTCAAATAAAAACGAATCTTGCAAAACAAAAGCCGTATGTGAACGTAGACTTTCTCGCTTAATACTCTGAATATCTCGCCCATCAATTGTAATCTTTCCTTGATCAGCGTTATAAAAGCGGGAAATCAATTGAATTAATGTTGTTTTACCAGCACCTGTAGGTCCTACTAGTGCAATCATTTCACCTGGCTCTGCGGTAAATGAAATATGCTGTAATGTATTATCACCATCTCCTGTATCATAGGCAAATGATACATCATCAAACACAACAGCACCCTCGATATGATCGACATGGACAGCATGCTGTTCATCTTCTGCTTCTACCGATTCATCCAAAATTTCAAAAACACGCTCTGCTCCGGCAATAGCTGATAGCAATGTATTCCACTGATTGGCAAGATCATTTAACGGGCGGGTAAATTGACGCGCATACTCAACAAAAATCACGATCACACCCACAGTGATCATACCTTTGATTGCTAAGATACCGCCTACTCCTGCTATCAGACCAAAGCTCAAATTGTTCAATCCATTCATCAATTTGGGAATAAATCCCGAAATCGTCTGCGCCCAAAATCCAGATAAACGGATACGATCATTCCGCTCTCCAAATTCACCAATCACTCGTTGTTCTTGAGCAAACGCTTTAATAATCTTTTCACCAGATAATGTCTCTTCAATATAACCATTCAGATCACCCAAATTTTTCTGACGTTCTCGATATAAAGGCCCTGTACGCTTGGTAATCCAGCGCATTCCTAAAGCCATCAACGGCACTACGAGAAAAGTAATTAACGTCAACAATGGACTAAGCCACAACATGACGACCAATGTACCGATCAAGGTCAATACACTGGAGAAAATTTGGATTGCCGAACTGTTCAACGTAGAGCTAACATTTTCAATATCATTGGTAACCCTGCTCATCAGTTCCCCTTGCTGTCTTTTCCCGAAAAAAGGTATCGGCAATTGATGCAAGTGAGAAAATAAATCGACTCGCATCCGGTAGACCGTTTCTTGTGCAATCTCTATCATCCATATATTTTGAAGCCATGAAGTTACCGAGTTCAGAATATAGACAACAGCTAATCCAACAAGAAACCATACCCACATCTGACCTGCATCACGAGCGAGAAAATCATCTATCGCTATCCCGATAAGATAAGGTCCGAGCAAGGTTAGCGCTGATGTTAGCAGTACCATAAATAGAACTAACATTAACTTGAGTTTGCGTTCTGCAAGGTAGCCCCAGATTCGTGCTAGCGTACCTTTCCAGTCTTTAGCACGCCTTTTTTTGCTAGGAACAGGTTCAACTTTGGCAGACTTGTTCGCTATCGCTTCGGTCATAACCGCTGGCTTAGGATACCGTAAAGGATCAGTTAACGCTTTCCACATGCTCTAGTTCCTCCTTTCCAAATTGAGAGGCATAGATCTGTTGATATAACTCGGAGGTCGCTAGCAAGTGAGTATGATCGCCCTGTGCAATCAACTGACCATCACTTAGCAATAACACTTGATCTGCTCGAATCGTTGAACTGATCTTTTGTGTAATCAATAAGGTTGTACATGACAATTCACGTAGTGCATCAAGCAACAATGATTCTGTACGTACATCTAGCGCACTGGTACTATCATCCAACAGTAAAATCGCTGGACGGCGTACTAATGCTCTAGCGATAGAGATCCGTTGCTTCTGCCCACCTGATAGATTGACACCCCGTTGTCCGAGCAATGTATCATAGCCATGTGGCAAATTCATAATCGTATCATGAATCTGTGCAATGCGAGCGGCTTCTTGAATCTCTTCAAGAGTGGCATGTTCATAGCCCCATGCGATATTTTCACGAATACTGCCGGTAAATAATACAATCTCTTGCGGTACATACCCGATCAGACCACGTAATTGATGATCATCTAGCTCTTGGATACGTCGATCCAGTACATCGATCTCTCCTTGATCACTATCGTATAATCGCAAAATCAATTGCACGAGTGAAGACTTTCCTGAACCGGTAGAACCCATAATTGCTGTAGTTACGCCTGCACGAGCCGTAAAATCTATATTTTTGAGCACTTGAGCTTCTGTACCGGGATAATGGAAACTCACCTGACGGAAAGCCACACCTACTTCATAAACATCTGATGATTGTGATGCGCTTACAGAAGACGATCCTGCAACATATTGATCTTGATTATCTAGTGGACGTTCATCTTCCACTGTAAACATCACTTCTTGAATCCGTTCTGCTGAAGCTTTAGCGCGAGAGAACGAAGCTACAATCATCGAAAATGCAGATAAAGCGCCCATCGTACGCATTGCATAGTTAATAATCGCTACCACTTCACCTACGGAAGCTTGACCAACAATAATATCAAGATGACCATACCAGAGCACTGCAATAATACTGGCATTGGTAATTAACAAAATAAAAGGCATTGTCGTTTCAGTTAAACGTAAAGCAGACACAGTACCTTGCATAAGATTGCTACTGCGTTCTTCAAATCGCTGACGTTCGTGATTTTTACGGACAAACACCCGAATCAAACGCATTCCTGTGAGATTCTCTTGCATTACACTATTTACTGTATCCAAGCGACGCTGTACTTGTTGGAACAATCCTGAAGCCTTACGCATAATAATAATGACAAAGAATAAAAGAATCGGAATACCCACAACTAATAATAATCCTAACTTCACATTTACAAGTAGAGCCATTACACTACTACCGACAACTAACAATGGCATCCGTAACATAAATCGTAATCCCATAAAGACCATATCTTGCAATTGGGTAATATCATTGGTCAATCGTGTGATTAAAGAGGAGGAAGAGAAACGGTTAAATAACGCATACGAAAAGGATTGCACTTTGTTATAGACTGCTTCCCGTAGATCATAACCTAGTCCCTGACTGGCATGAGCAGCATAAAAGGAACCAAATATCCCTGCAAAAAAAGCAATAATCGTTCCGCCTGTTAGAATACCGCCCCATAATAATACAGTCGAAATATCTTTTTGCGTTACACCGTCATCAATAATTTTGGAGATCAAAAAAGGCTGTAACAATTCAAGCGCCAATTCGACCAGCATCATACCTAGCGCTAAAAATGCCGCAACCCGATATTTTTTCAAAAAAGAAAAAAGTACTGTCATATGTAGTCCCCTTTGTGATTGACTTCCTGATGTATACTTCTCTTCATATATACCCCTTTTTTGTAGACTGACTTGATCATAAAGTGTTTATTTAGTTTTTTATTTGTGCGATAGATCAACGAATTGACTTCATCTATTCCTACTAGATCGACATTTTCGCTATAGCGTTCTGACCATACTTCTTCAATAATCTGCTCACGAGTGACAAAATGATCCAGACATCCATACAATAACCGGAACAACTGATATTCTTTTTTCGATAACGTTATACTTTCGCCACTTACTTCGATCCGTTGGAAAAAGTCATTTAATTGAATACTATGATCAACCAGATCGCTTAATACATACTCACGTGTTTCTTCTAACAAGTTACCTTGTTCTACTTGCAACCCTACTAATCCATTGACCAACGTTAATTGATCTTGGGCGGTTAACGCATAACGCTGATATGGAACCAATCGTTGCCCGTTCAGCTCTGTCCCATTTTTACTACCGAGGTCTTCAATATATAGTTGATCGCCTACACGGTGGATCGTGCAGTGTTGCTTGGAGACTAATTGATTGTAGATAGGTAGATCCATCTGTCCTGTTCCGATATGTCTACCGATTTGAATGCTTTGTCCTCTTTGGATATATACAAAAGAACCATCGCCTTCTTGACCGGCAGTGTGGATTACGATTTTGATAACGTCCGGCATGGAATCTCTCTCCTTCTATACGTAAACAATGATAATTTCATCAGATTTGTTCTATTGTTTGCTAACGTACATCCTTTTATAGTGTAAACAGGCGCTGGTATCGCCTTATCTTATTATACTAAAGTGATTTCAACAAATCCTACTGATCATCAGATTTATTCTGAATAAGATCAATATAAATGAGGTGTCTCGATTGAAAACCAAACATATTATCATTTACGGGTTGCTTTCTTTTCTGATTGCAAGCGGGCTTGGTCTATATGTATATATGCAAAGTCGCTTTCAAGAACAACCAGATACAACGATTCAGAAATATATCAATACGCTACAAACTCAAAATTATGACGAGCTTTATAACTTAATGACACCAGAATCATTACAACAATCCGGTATGACCAAAGAACAATTTGTACAAAAATATAAATTAATCTTCGACGGTATGAAAGTTTCTACGATTGAAGTGAATGCTGGCGCACCCGTTCCTGTGCCTGACGATAAGCATCAATACACATTAAATTATTCAGCTCAAATGAATACATTTCTCGGTAATATTGATCCGAAATATCAACTGAAGCTAATCCAGCAAGATAGTGATCATGGCAAAACATGGCGTATCCAGTGGCAACCGTCACTCATTTTACCTGAAATGGAAAAAGGCGATAAAGTGAAAGTACAGATTCTTCATCCCGAACGTGGTGAAATCCTCGACAAAGATGGATATCCTTTAGCCACCAAAGGCACAATCTTTGAATGGGGAATCGTTCCTGGCAAATTAGGTACAGATGATACGACTAAAGCAGCTTCTATGACAGCAATCAGTGAGTATTACAAGGTTCCTGAAGCTACGATTGAAAAAGCATTAGGGCAATCATGGGTTAAAGACGATTATTTTGTGCCTATAGGTACGACTACAAAACCGGATATTCCGACTGAATTACATGGTGTCTCTATGCAGACCAAAGAAGTACGTACTTATCCTCTGGGCACTGCGGCGGCTCATCTGATTGGTTATGTCCGTCAGACGACAGCTGAAGATTTGGAAAAAGATACCGAAGGCTATTACAGTGCGCAAGATTGGATCGGCAAAGCAGGGCTTGAGCAATCAATGGAAAAGCAATTGCGTGGAACCAAAGGTGGACGTATCGAAATTGTAAATGAAGCCGGTAAAAGCAAATCGGTGATTGCCGAAGAAAAAGAGGTCAATGGTGAAAATATAACGTTAACGATCAGCTCCTCTTCACAACGAGAACTTTATACCACGATGGCTAGTGATCAAGATGCCGGTTCAGCTGTATTAATGAATCCAACCAACGGCAAGTTGCTTGCTCTCGTGAGCACTCCTGCTTACGATCCCAACCAAATGGTAACTGGCTTATCTGAAGCAGAGTGGGATGCCTATTCAAATGATCCAAATTTACCTTTTACCAATCGCTTCACCAATCGTTATGCTCCTGGCTCGGTATTCAAAGCCATTACAGCGGCAGCAGGCTTAACCGAAAAAGTCACTACACCGGATAAAGTGCATACGATTCAAGGATTACAATGGCGCAAAGATAATAGTTGGGGTGGCTATTACGTCACTCGTGTCAAAGATGTGCTACAAGTCAATATGAATGATGCACTGATGTATTCAGATAATATTTATTTTGCTCAAGAAGCAGTCGAAATGGGTAAAGCCAAATTTATCGAAGGCATTCAGAAGTTCGGCTTTGATACTCAGTTTGGATTAGATGCTCTATATCTGAAGCCAAGTCAGTATGCGAATAAAGATCATTTGGCATTGGATTCAGAAGTTCTTTTAGCTGATACGGCTTATGGACAAGGCGAGATGTTAATGTCTCCGATTCATTTAGCGGCTTCATTCACACCTTTTATTACAGAAGGCACATTAATCAGCCCTATTTTGTTTGAAAATCAAGCATTAAACAGGGCTACACCTGCGAATAAACGTATTATTACGCCAGAAGTAGCTGATACAGTCAAAAACGCTTTGCTACAAGTCGTTAGCAATTCAGGCGGAACGGCTCATGCTCTAGCTGATCTTCCTTATCAAGTTGCCGCCAAAACCGGTACAGCCGAATTAAAATTAGCCAAAGGTGAACAGGGTCAGGAGAATGGATTTGTGATTACATTTGATACTAAGTCTTCCTTTGTACTGGCTGCGGTGATTGAAAAGGTGAACGGCCGGGGTGGCAGTCATTATGTCGTGAACAAGCTTCATCCATTTTTGCAACAGTATCGTTAAGCATAATCATCATAGATGTTGTCTAGAATCAATCGTTCTAGACAGCATTTTTTTGTCTAATCTTTTATTCGTTTTGGCATAAAGAAACATATCTTCCAATTATATTGTAACTGTCTGAGCGATATAGTATAGTCAAGGGGCAAGACACTATACTTTGAGGAGATGAGCCAATGGATAAAATGTGTATGCAAATGATGATGGGTATGTCTATGGAAGATATGATGAGCAAAATGACTAACATGAACATGATGATGACACAATGTAAAAACATGGACATGAACATGAAAGATATGGGCATGGATATGGATATGATGATGAGTAAATTGCAAGAGTGCGACGAAATGATGACTTCTATGATGACAATGATGCGCGACATGAAACAAGCTAGCATGTAATTCACAATATCCATGTGAAATACAGCTAGCTTGTTGTGTTTAATCAGATCTACGAAATCCAATTACTTATTTCATCTATTATTACTTGTGTCAGATCATGTGCGAAATGATCTGGCACTTTTTTGTATACATACAGTGTAAAGTATTAACATTCTATATTAGAAGTTTCGGATTTAATTTGACGAGATACATCAATGCGTTGCATTTTAAGCTCCCACATTTGTTCCAATAAGCGCTGCTTATCTGCATCATCTTTACTGGCTCGGATCGAATAATAGATTTCGGTAAGTCTGGAATTGATCTTATCAAATTGTCTCCACAGGTCTTCGGTTGTTGCCCATTCCTGTTGCGTTTCTTCTGAAGCGTTCAACTTGCGCATCGATTCCAAAATCTCCTCTTGCCACTGTCCATCATCCAATTGGATCGCGTAATTCAATAGATCCAAATAATCATCATTACGTTCGGAAATCATTGCTTGAATACGATTCACAGTTACCATCACCTTCATCCTTTTCTATATACCAAGTATTATACTCGGAATATACGGCTTTGCAATAGTTAAAGATCATTTTTTGAAATTTTTTTGCTTATTTTTAATATTCGTACTATCCATTCATTCCATAACATACAAAAAAAGCATCTACCTGTGGCAGACACTTCTGATTTATGCTTTATTTTATGACTACTCTATTATGATTCACATACTCCTATGTAAGAGCAGTACAGACGATATTACTTCGTTGTACCTGATGATCTAATCACGCTTATGATTGATCTCGCGCTGGTTTTGATGCCATTCTTTTACCATCGTATGATAAAAGCTACTTTCTTGACGGCTTAGACCATTTTTGTTGTTTTTAATCGTCATCGTTTCAATATTGCGTCGTAAAATCTCATTTTGGCGTTCTAATACTACTGTTGAGTTCAATGTATTTCCCTCCAATTAATAGTGATCATTTCAACTAGAGTAAAGTATATCGAATATGCCAACAGATGGAAACTTGGCTTAGCACGCCAGAATAAGTGTGATGTGGACTGAGCTTGGATAAACGCTTTCTCATCTACCGTGTCCATACAATTACGCCATGATCCTGCTTTTAACAGCTACATACGATTGTGATCACTATTATGTCCATGCCCAGAAAAATCCGTCTCGATCCCATGCGACTCTACCTGCATGGTGCTTGCGAAAAGCTTTTTTGATTTCTTTGGACAATGAGACATTTCCACTTTCACTTGTAAATATATACTCTTCTCCATGCTCTGCACGTACATAAGCAATCGCATCTTCTTGCTTTAATGTACCGTTGTTTTTGATCTGTTCTACCATCCATTCAGCGATATGCTGTTCGATCGTTGTTGAATCTGTCATTTGTTTTGTCCCCTTTATCTGGTCGCTCTAAGATTGGCTTGTATATTTATGAAACCATTGTGTTCCTCTCAGAGTAGTATACGTTAATAACGATACTTTGCAAAAAGATTTCGATATCTGTCAAAGGAGTGACCTACCATGAAAAAAGGATTATTGTTACTTATTTTGAGTATAAGCTTGCTATCGGGTTGTTCTGCACTCGATCAAGTCAATCAATCCGTCAATTATGTGAGTGAAGCAACATCTTATATCGATCAAGCTTCTCAATTTTCTAGCCAACTTCCTGAAATGACACAACAAGCTGTGGTCGATACAGAAGCACGAACTCAACTGGTGCAAGAGTTACAGCAAATGCAGACTCAGATCAATCAATTCGCCAATCTTGAAGCCCCTGGTTTTGCTCAAGATCTGCATCAGAAGCTTGTTGGTTATAACGAAACATTAGGTACAGAGATCAACGGACTGATCGATCAAGTTCAAGCCGGACAGATTACACTAGAAAAAGTAAATAACTCGCAGATTTTTCAGACAATCGATCAGATTAATGGGCTGATGAATCAGTTCCAGCAGTTAGGGCAGTAATTTAAATACGATTTTGAGTTATACCCGTATAAATCAAACGCTTAATATATTTGGATATCGCAAAAAAACCTTCACTGCATAATAGAGCAGTAAAGGTTTTTTTGTGATTTCTGTATACCTATTGAACTGTGAAGTTATTTTTTATTTAAGCAATTGAACATTACCCATCAATGGCAACGGTTTGCGTTCGCCTTTAGAAGCATTAACAATACCGATAATCATAAATGCGAAAATAGCTAAGCTTACAAAAGGAAGTAACAATCCTAAAAATGGAATAATGGAGAATACTAAATTTGCCGCTACAGCGACTAAAAATAACGTTAATCCTTGATTCGCATGATACATGGCAAATGGTGAATTACGAGCAGCAAGCAAAGGAATAAAGAAGATGATATACGCTAAAATAGCCATCACTTTATTGTCTTGCACATCTTTAGAATCGTTTTGAGGATACGGTGGTGGTTGAAAGTCGGACATTGATTAACCCCTTTTCTTATCATGTAAGTGGCAATTCCCGATTAGCGGCAGTCTGGAAGTTGGTTAGTGCATATGATATGTATTCTTTGCCTCATATTGAAAATCACCCAAATTATAACATTACTGTGTTCACTTGAGTAGGTAAAAAATGACTTATCGTTACTTTTATTTTGTGCGATTTGTTAAATGATAAACAAAAAGACGCTCCTGAGAGCGCCTTATCATCTGTTGATCAATTCTATTTATACTTTTGCTTCTTTTGCCAACTTGCGTTGTTTTCTTTTCTCTTGTGAACGAATCAGTACCATATAGAGTGAAGGTACGACTAACAGAGTTAATACCGTAGAGAATAATAAGCCGAAAATAATCGCTATTGCAAGCGGGCGGAACAACAATTCTCCTACCGTCGCCATTGGAATCAAAGCGACAATCGCTGCAAGTGAAGTCAAAAGAATCGGGCGGAATCTTGCCGAAGCCGCTAAAATAATCGCTTCTTTCAATTCTTTGCCTTCCTTACGCGCATCTTCGATAAATTCAATCAATACGATACCATTCCGTACAACGATCCCTGCTAAGGAGATCACACCCATCATCGACATAAATCCGATCGGTGTTCGGGTAATAAATAATCCCAGTACTCCTCCTGCCGCCGCTAGATACACTGTTGTCATAATAATCACAGGAATCCAGAGGGAGTAGAATTGCATTGTAATCAGAATAATAATCAACATAATCACGACGATAAATAATTTACCGAGATCGACAAAGATATCACTTTGTTTGGATGTTTCTCCGCCCGTTTCCCATTTGTAGCCATCAGGGAACGATACACCTGCCATTTTAGTCTGCACATCGCCCATCACTTCTGTAGCGGTACGACCAGATACATCTGCTTCAATCGTATTCACGCGCTCCAGATTGTAATGATTGATTTGCTTAATTGAGAAGGAAGGCTTCATCTCTCCGATCTGAGAAAGGGGAACCTGTACACCTGCTTCATTGGTCACATTGGCTTGACGGAATAACGTTTCTGCATTGAGCTTGGTAGAGTCTTTCATATAGATCTTCATATCTATTAACTCTTTACCTGTATCAAAGTCGCCTACTTTTACCCCTGTACCCATCATTAATAAGGTTTGAGTTAAGTTTTTGTATGTGACTTGATATTGATCCATTGCTGCTTGATTCACTACAAAATCCAGTGAATAGCTTTCGATGCCCATCGTATCACTCACATTGGTAGCCCCATTGGTTGAAGCCACGATACCTTTTACCTGATCGGTAAGTTTACGAATTTCAGCCAAGTCATTCCCTGAAATACGAATCGATACCGGCTTACCTACAGGGATACCAAGCTCTGTCATACTGACAGAAGTCGTGACTGCCGGGAAGTCTTTCTTCAATGCTGTTGCCCATTGTGTAGACGCCGTAGCTACATTTAACTTGTCTTTGTCTCCTGTTAATACGACAGCTCCTTGATTGGTTCCATAACTATCTACACTTGTAATATTAGAAAATAGTGGCGCCGCTGTCCCTCCAGCCGAAGAAGACACTTTTGTTACACCCGGCTGTTTTTTAACCCATGCCGCCATTTTCTGTACGGTATCATTCGTTTCTTCGATCGATGTTCCTGAAGGCATCTGCACACTGATTGTAAGCTCTGCATTGTCTGATTTAGGGAACAATTCTACAGGCGTGAATAACACCAATACATACGCTAAGGTACTAAATAAAAGTCCCAAGATAGCGACGAACACAGGACGTTTCAAAATGTTAGGCATCACTCGATGCGCATAAACATCGGTGGCACCTTGAATCTGTTTGCCTAGTAAACCAGATGGTTTATTACTACGTGTCGCTTTGCCTTTTTTCAATTGACGGGTCTCATACCATTCACGGAAAATAGGAATAATCGTTAATGACATCACCATGGAAGCCAACATCGCTAATGAAATAATCACGGGAATCGGACGAATAAATTCTCCAATATCACCTGTAAGTAATAATAATGGAGCAAATGCAGCAATTGTCGCTAAGGTAGCGGTCAGAATAGAGATCGCCACTTCTTTGGTTCCATTGACTGCTGCTTCGCTCGGGCTTTCTCCATGACTTAATCGCCGTTCGATATTATCGTTGACTACTACAGCGTCATCGACCAGTATACCGAGTACAATGATCAAACCTACAACCGTCATCTGATTGAGCGTAATCCCCATCGAAGGCAGTAAGATCATGGCTATCGCTATTGATACGGGAATCGCCAAAGCCACAAATAACGAAGTCAGCATATTTAAGCCAAGCATACAGATCACAACAACTACAGCAATCGCAATTAAAGTCTCTTCCGTTAAAGCATGGAAAATACGATCGGTTTCATCTTTTTGTGCAAATAACGAAGTCACTTTTACATTGGCAGGTAATGTTTTTTGAAGTTCTGTCATTTTGGTATTTACACGTTCATACATTGTAGGTACATCAGAGCCTACTTCGCTGCTAATCTTAATCGCAATCGAAGGAACACCATTATAATAAGAAAGGTATTCTGCTTTGGCATGGCTCATCTGCACATTCGCTACATCTTCCAGATACACAGGCACTTTGGTATCTGAACGATATACCACGATTTTTTTGAGTTTATTTACATCGTAACTAAGCGGTACATTCAATTCATAACTCCGTGTACCATTATCAATCGTTCCTGTTGGTACTCGATCATTAGAAGACTGGATCGCTTGCAAAATACTTTCCCAGGCGATTCCGTACTGCTGTAATTTATTCATATCGGCATCGATGCGTACTTGTTGCTCCGGAATACCATCAATCACCACATCTGTTACACCTTCAACCGAACGCAATTGATCTTCCCATGTGTGCATCAAGTCATTCAATGCCCAAATATCATCAGTAGACTTACCATATAATGCAAAAGATTGAACAAACGATTTGGTTAAATTATCATTTACAATCGGCTTATCTGCATCATCTGGTAAATCGGCTTCTACATCTTGAATTTTTTTGCGCAAATCATTCCAGACTGTCTCTGCATCCGCATCGGGTTGTGCTTCGATTAAGATCGACGATACCCCTGCGCTGGATGTAGATGTAACGGTTTTGAGATTAGGTACTTCTTTGATTTTTTGCTCTAAAATCTTGGTGACTGTCTGCTCGACTCGATCTGGATTAGCACCCGCATAGACTGTCGTCACCATCGCTTGTTTGACTACAACGTCTGGCATTAATTGCTTTGGTAATTGAAGTCCACTGGCTACACCTACAATAATAAGAACAATAAAAAACAACAGCGTGATTTTGCGCTTTTTGACGATATAATTAATCATGTTATTGCCCCTTCTGTACTTGCAACACATCGCCATTCATTAGACGATCGGCACCGCTGCTGACAATCTGATCACCCACTTGTAGACCAGACTTGATCTCATACTGATTATTGTATAATTCACCAATTTGAACGGTTTTTTTAACTGCTTTTCCTTTTTGATTCACAAATACATAAGGATTGTTCGAGGTACTGATCACAGCCGAAGCAGGTACAGCAATGCCTGTTCGTCCTGTAGCTTGTTGTGAAGCTTTAACCACTTGCCCGGGTTTCCAATCTTGCTGTGGATTAGCAATGACCACTTCTGCATTGATTGAACCAGTATTTTTGTTGGTAGCTGGATATAATTTTTTGACTGTTCCTGTACGAACTTGATCATACAGATTGATACTGATCTTTTGACCGACTTTCCAATTTTTCAATTCTTGATCTGCAATCGGTAGCAATACTTTAAGCTGATTCACTTTACCGATTGTAAATACAGGAGTTCCTGCTGAGATGGTCTGTCCGCTTGAGATATCTTTCTCCAAAATCACACCACTTACAGAAGATTTCAATGTCGTTCTGGATAAACTAAGCGCTGCTTCTTTTTGAGCGACAATCGCTTGTTGATAGCTTGCTTGTGCTTGTTCTACACCTGCTTGTGCTTGTGCAATCGCGGCTTGTGCTTGCTCCACTTCTGCATTTGCTTGTTGTATACCTGTTTCAGCAGATTGCACGCCAGCTTGAGCTTCTTTAACTGCTGATGCTGCACTTGCACGGTCAGATGCACTTGCTCCTTCTTGTAAAAGAGATAGTTGTTGCTTCGCATCATTCAGACTTTGCTCAGCGACTTCTACCGCTGTCTGTGCTTGCTCATACTCTTGCTTAGTTAATAGCCCATTTTGATACAAAGTAGAAGCTCGATCCGCTTCAATTTTGTTTTGATTATATGTCGTCTGTGCCTTGTTAACAGCATTAATAGCTTGATTCTTTTGTTGTGAACGTGCACCATCGGTGACTCCACGCTCTGCTGCACGAGCACTTTCTACTTTAGCATTTGCTGCGGCTACACCTGCGGCTGCCGATTGCTTCGAAGCCTGTGCTTTGCTTAGCCCACCTTGAGCACTTTTCAATGTTGCTTGTGCACTAGAGATACCGGCTTGTGCTTGCTGAGCGGCTTGCGCTGCATCGCTTATTTTTAATTGAAGATCAGCAGGATCTAGATTAGCAAGTAGCTCTCCTTGCTTCACGGTATCCCCTACACTGCCACGAACGTCTTCTACCGTTCCATTAATTTCAAAAGACACTGGATATTCATCTGATGCTGCTAATGTTCCTGATAGATCATAGGTAGTATCTAAAGCTACTTTTTTGACAGTGGTTAACTCCACATTTGCTTGCTCGGCACTTTGCGCTTGACTATCTGCTGTAGAACAAGCGCTCAAAATAGTCATCATTAAGACGATGCACAAAGCAGATAAACTGCGTATTTTCATTCTAATCTGCTCCTTATCATTCCAAAAATAGTTATAAAATAAATCGTTTAATCTGTTCCAACACTTCATCTGCTGACAACGGATCACCAAACTTTTCCCATTCAAATACCAATGCTTCATACATGCGGCACAACAGAAAAGCAGTTAATAATTTATCCGGTACTTGAATCAAATTCTCTTGTTCCGCTTTTTCCAAGCGACTGGCGATAAAATGAACGGTCTCACAATTGATCTCTGCCAGTGCGTTCTTAGAAGCTTCTGTCGAATATTCAACAGCTTCTTGCTCGAGTTTATTTAATAATTCATGATCTTTACGGAACTGCATACACCCCTGTATTGTATGATGAAGCTTTTCATGAATCGTTCCTTCTATAGCCATATTGTCATCAATCGTTTGAGCCAGATCATCATTCACATTATGAATGATCGCTTTTAAAATATCTTCTTTGGTCTCAAAAAAGAGGTAGATTGCACCTTTGCTAATGCCTGCTGTTTTAGCAATATGCTCCACAGTCGTTCCTTTATAACCAAACAAAGAAAACACCTGTTTAGCTGCATTTAAAATTTTCAAACGTCGTTCGTCTACATATATTTCTTCCATCATGATATCCTCCAGTGATCCAAAAATGAATAGCGTCAACATTTGTTCTAAAGAAGACTCTTCTTCCAAATGGTGGTTCTGGTTTAGTATATCATTCATTCGCTCTACCTCCATGACCAAAAAACCAATTTAGTTTTCTGGTCAAATCATATTACGAATTTAAATGAATGTCAAATAGAAATATGTGTTTTTTCGACATTTTTTTATTGTTCCTAATCTTTTTTTCATATATGATATGGAAAACTTTATAATGTATTTATTCTATTTCCTACATTTGAGAATATTAAGGGATGTTGCTGATGAATCATTATCTTCTGGTATGGAGTACGCCTGATCTATGGAATCCGATATGGATCGTTATTGGAATTGGTATTGTTTTTGCATTGATTACTATAGGGGTCTATGCAGTTAGAGGTCTGCGAAAGCTGTATCGTTTGATACAGGTACAATTACAAGCGAGCCACAATCTCAGCTTACATCGAGAAGTACAGCAACAATTGGATCATATTCGTAAGTCAGAACATAATTATGATCAATTAGTACGCTTGAATATGTTAATCGCTCAGACTGCGGATCATTTGCTGTTGGCGAGAATACATATTTTGCGCGCGGAAGTCTATGAGAATATGAAGCAACCTGCTTTGGCGATTAAAGATTATCAACAAGCGATTCAGTATCATCCTGAAAATGATATTCCGTATTTTGGACGGGCATTGTTATATGAACAAGATCAACGCTTAGATCTGGCTTTACGTAGTTACCATCAAGCGATCGATCGTTATCCTAAGCATATCGATGCGTATTATCATTGTTGTCAGATTTATTTTGTACAGAAAGACCTTTATCGCTCACTTGAATATGCGAATACGATTGTTGAGCTTCAACCCGATGCCAATGCGTATTATAATCGAGGGGTCGCCTATGCCCGAGTGGATAACTATACGCAAGCAGTTGCTGACTATGAACAGGCAATCGAATTGGATGCCAATTATGCGAATGCTTATGTGAATCTAGGAATCTACTATGGCAAAATAGAGGATACCCAGCGAGCGTTAGAGTATTACCAATTAGCAAGCGAATGTGGCGATTATAATATCGATATGCACTACAATCGGGCGCTATTGTACATCGATTTGCAAGAGTATGCGCTGGCACTGGAAGATTTGAATACGTATATTGCTTTAGAAAGCGGTTATGGTGATGCGTACTACAATCGAGGTTGGATTCATAATGAAGTGTATGATCGTGCTGATCTGGCTTTTGAAGATTACACACGCTCTATAGAGCTACAACCGAATCAAGCACGAGCTTACAACAATAGAGGATTGATCTATCTTCATCGTCAACAATATGATTTAGCGATTCAAGATTATAATATGGCTATTACGTTCTATCCTAATACATCTAAATATTATGTAAGTCGTGGCTGGGCTTATCAATGCAAGCAAGAAGACGAGCTGGCTTTACACGATTATGCGAGAGCGATAGAACTAGATGAACACAATAAGCAAGCTTATATTAATCGAATTGCGCTGTACAAAGCCAAAGGATACCGTTCATGGGTGATTCATGATTATCATCGCTTAATGGAGATTGAACCTGATGCAGTCTGGATTTATTTTGAGTGTAGTTGGTATTGTTTAGACAATAAAGATTACGAATTAACTATTCAGTACCTAGATCAAGCAATCTCTATTGATCCCACCCATGCTTTATCGTATAATAACCGCGGTTTTGCTTATCAAAGACTCAAAGATTATGAAGCGGCTCTAGCGGATTACAGCAAAGCAATAGAATGTGATCCTACGACAAGTGCATTGTATTATCGCAATCGTTTTTATATCTACGACTTTTTAGGAGAAACTGAAAAAGCCAAGCAAGATTGGGATATGGCTGATCAGATTGAACAGCATTTGCATTTGGTCTGATCTCAGTTGATTGCAATTTCTCTGTATCATGTATTACGGAAGACCTATGATGTAATACACTTTACAAATGTAGATACTGTTTCTGTGAGAACAGCAAAAAGCGTCGAGCCTATACAGCACTCGACGCTTTTTTGCTATTTGATTTTTATGACTACCTTTGGATTGGTACATGATTAGTCTGTCATTCTATTTGTGATTCACGAGTGATTTATTTTGCTAACGCTTGAACTTCTGCTTCGCTTAACGCTTTGTTATAAATTTGTACTGTATCTAGGGCACCTTTGAAATACGCATCTGCTGCAAAGCGACTTTTGCCTAAATATGCTTCACGAGTCATGAGATCACTCGGATTAAAAGTCATCTTTTCATTGGTTGCAGACAACTTCCCATTCACATACAATTTGCCTGTTTTTCCTTCAATAGTGACTGCTACATGTACCCATTCATTTAAAGGAAGCGGTGTGGAAGTGATTAGATTTTGATCCGTATTTTGCTGATGGATCGTAAACTGCATCCCTGTTCCTTGAGAAGGCGTCAAAAACATAAAGCTATTCATCCCATCCCCAAAGTCTAAAATACGTTGCCACGGCGCCCCACCTTGCCATTTCACCCAACCGGCAAATGTAAAGTCTTGTCCATCGGTAACGGTTCCTGGCAATTGTACATAACCGTCAGCACCATTCAGCTCTACTGCTCCACCTTGCTTACCTGCTGTTGTCCAAGTCGCTCCATGAAGTGTACCGTCATAATGATTGTACGTATTATCTTGTACAGTTGTACCGGACGTCTGATCAAAGTGATATTCACCTAATAATGGGCCACGTCCTTGTTCTAACACAGTCACTTTAAAATTTTTATTCTTTTTGGCATCGCCTTTGGTGATCGTTGCAATCATCGTGACTTTGGCATTACCTGTTCCTGCTTCAGGACGTGTCACGACTCCTTTGTCGGAGATGATGTTTGGCTTGGATGATTTCCATGTGATTTGCGTGTCATGCGTACCTTTAGCAGGTAGATCAAGGTTATAGAACACACTGCTAATATCGCCCAGATCAAGATCTTTATCCACAGCAGATACGAATTGCTTGTCTTTTCTGGGTTGCATCTGGCTACCCCACACACCTACACCACTTTCTGATAGCGCTGTTAGGGTTAGCGTAGTCTCACCTGATTGTGGGTTCGTCTCATGTAAGAAGACACCATCATATTGCACATTGCCTATCTTAATCTGTACATCATGATCGCCCTGTAATGTCCATGTGCCTTGTACAGCTCCTGTAATCTGACCATCGGCTTGCAGTTGCACAGTCACTGATGAATGGACATTCGCACTGATTTCTTTATCCTGCGTGATCCACTGGTACTCACCCGCGATATCTTTGGCTTGAACGGTTGAAGTAGGATCAGCTTCTCCTGCATAACGATAAGGAGCCACAACCGGCCATCCCTGATCATTCATAAACATTTCATGTACACGTACTTCATGCTCTTCCCCACGATCGACAAACCGCGAATGGAAAATCAGAAAATACTTGCCTGTTTTTTCATCATAATAGGCTGAATTATGCCCGGGTGACACCGCATTAGCTCCGATACCTTCACCTGCATCACCAATCGCACGTTCAAAATTGTAATTCCCCATAATTTTCACACCATACGGAGCAATCGAAGCATCATCGAATAGTGGCTTGGCTGGATCGGCTTGGACATTGGTCATATCGTTACCTTGTGCATCGTAGAAAGGACCATCCGGATTGTGCGACCGAGCTATACGCACATTGTATCCTCCGAATGAATCCAGTCCACCGAAAGATAAGAACAGGTAGTAATAATCGGTTTCAGGGCTATACAACATATAAGGCCCTTCAATACGACTGTGATTGCCACCGATTAACTTTTTACCATAACCTTGATCTGGAAGAGGCTTACCACTCACAGGGTCTAATTGCAGAATAAAGATACCGCCAGAGTAAGATCCGTACACCATCCATAACTTGCCTTCTTTATCGAAAAAGGTATCGGGATCAACCGCATTTGGATCTTTGGTAGCATCATAGATCGTACCCCCTTCTCCAACTTCGCCCCACATCCCTGATTTGAGGAAAATACCTTGATCTTTATAAGGCCCTTCGATATTATCAGAGACCGCTACTCCTAATGCCGAACGAGGAGAATCTCCTTTACAAGCGTTGTAGTACATATAAAATTTGCCATCTGCTAACTGGATCACATCTGCTGCCCAAAGGGTATCTGACTGTGCCCAATCGAATGTTTCTTTAAGCTCTTCTTTCACATTGGGAATCAGCGGATTACCATTGGCGACACCAGAAGAGATCATTTGCCAGTTCATGAGATCACTAGACTTGGCAGATGCTAAATGAGAACCAAAAATATAAAATTCATCGCCGACACGAATCACAGACGGATCATGCACAGAAGCTTCCTGATATGTAGGGGCTTGATTGCTTGTAGATACAGATTCAGACGCTGATAATGTATTGCCATTATCACTTGCCCATGCTGGCCCTACCGGTAAAAGTAATGCAGCTGTTAATGCCAGCAGACTTGTTTTGGTCCACATGTGTTTTGTCATTAATGAGTCTCCTTTTGGATGCAAGATATTTAATCGTTAACACATTTATTATCTTTTAAAATATTTTATATCTAGTAATTCAATGTAATTTTTGTTTATAAAAACGCTTACAAACATAATATATAGCGTTTATAGGATTATTTCAAGCTAATTATTTATTTATATGTAAATTAATTAATGTTTATATGAATTATATGAAGTGTAATCTTATAATTTGTTGCATACAAAAAAACTCTATACCCTTTTCAAGGCATAGAGTTCTGATTAATCTTTGATTTTGAGCATCATTTTAATCAAGATATCTTCTAGCACCTGCAAATTCTTTAGCATAAGCGCTTGTGTTGATTGAAATGACTTCTACCGTTTTACCTGCTTTTGGTGAATGCATCATTTGTCCATTCCCAATATACATGGAGACATGGTGCACACTACCTTTGCCATTTTTAGTTGCGAAGAACATTAGATCGCCCGGTTGTAAATCATTCCAGCTTACTGCTGTACCTTCTTTGATCTGAGCTGAAGCATCACGAGGTAAGGATATACCATGATAACCGTACACCGTCGATGTAAATCCAGAACAATCGAATCCATAGGCTGAGATACCTGCCCACAAGTAAGGCAATCCTAGAAATTGCTTACCTGTTGCTACCAGATCAGCACCTGTTGGCTTAGGGATATCCTTCAATAATTCATATACCGCCACATCTGATTGCTTTATCCATGACTTACTTTCATCCGGTGTCCAGACTTGCACCCAGTTCCCTTCTTGAGCAATCACAGGAAAACGTGTATTAAAACTAACTTCAATACGCTTGGTGGTCTGATCGGCGTTGTATACAGGAGCTGTCTTAGCACTCACTATCGCTATAGGGCACTGGCTATAATTGATAGTACTTAATGTGCTAACTTGCACTTTAGACAACCAGCCTGGATAACCATATTTGCTTTTGGGTGTCGATTGTCCCACAACAGCAACTTGTGCCCAATCCCCTTTGACTTGTAACAAGCGTACTTCTTGTCCATACAAAGCTTGTGTTTCTGTTTTGCCAGTTAACCATCTACGCTGTGTAGTGGAAGACATCGATGACGTCCACTTTTTCATATCGACTGGACTTGATAACGAAGGGGCATCTAGTTTACGTTCTAATCCGGGCTGCTTCCATAAAGTCGCTACAGAGACATTAATATAATGTTTGCGTACTTTAGTATTGGTCGAGCAGATATCTGTGCTTGAAGTCGATGTAGAACTTGCGCCATACACTGCTGGCATGAATCCTATATATAGTAGTAACACGCTCAGTAACGACAAAGACCATGATTTTTTACTCATCATTTAGCATATTCTCCTATGTTCTTCAAAGTGATGTTAGACTTTATCATAACATGCCTGTGGAGCATAGGAGTACCATTTCGGCTATATTTCTCGCTAGCTTTTTAGATATATTTAGGCAACCAATCTCCATGTGCTTCGATTAATTCATCACACAGTGCCACGATATCGTCAATTGATAACTCGGCAGCAGTATGAGGATCAAGCATAGCCGCATGATAAATATGTTCTTTTTTACCTGTGATCGCCGCTTCAATCGTCAACAATTGAGTATTGATACTTGTGCGATTCAACGCCGCTAATTGTGGAGGTAGATTGCCTGCATACGTTGGCGTTACACCTGAAGCATCGACCAGACAAGGCACTTCCACACAAGCTTCTGTTGGCAAATTCGGAATCAGACCAGTATTCATCACATTGGCTCCGATTTTGTAAGGTGTATTTGTTTCGATTGCTTCTAAAATATAAGAAGCGTATTCCATACTACGTGTATGCTGGATATGCTCACTCGCAAATAACTGTTCTTTCATTTCATTCCATCCTTTGATCTGCTCTACACAACGACGCGGGTATTCGTCTAATGGAATATTGAACTTCTCGATCAATTCAGGATACTGACGCTTGATAAAATACGGATGATATTCTGCATTATGCTCAGATGACTCGGTCACATAGTAGCCGAATCTTAACATCAACTCAAAACGTACCATATCATCGTGTTTGGTTTTTTGCTTTTCAGCGGCAAGACGTTTAATTTCAGGATAGAGATCGACACCATCTCGTGTCACTTCAAGTAACCATGCCATATGATTTATGCCTGCGATTTTCGCCTGAATACCCGTCTGGTCGATACCAAGCGCTTCAAATAAGTTCGGAATACATTGTTGTACACTATGGCATAATCCCACTGTCTGAATCCCACCATAGGTATTCATCACATTGGTCAGTACCGCCATCGGATTGGTATAATTTAAAAATAAAGCATTCGGACAGACTTCACGCATATCTTTCGCAAATTCAAGCATCACCGGAATCGTACGCAAATTACGGAAGATCCCGCCTATGCCTAACGTATCTGCAATCGTTTGACGTAATCCGTATTTTTTAGGAATTTCAAAATCAGTGATCGTACATGGATCATATCCGCCAACTTGAATCGCATTAATCACATATTTAGCGCCACGTAGCGCTTCTTTACGGTCTTGATACGTCACAATTTCACATGTACTGCCTACGGTGTTTTTAATACTATTTAATAGATTTTCTGATTCTTGCAGACGGTTGAGATCGATATCATATAGAGCAAGTTCAAAGCCTTGCAAAGCTTCTGTTAACATCACATCACCCAAAACATTTTTGACAAATACAGTACTACCTGCGCCGATAAAAGTAATTTTATTCATGATTATTTCCCTCCATATGTAGATCTGATGAAGCGGCTTCAATACGATTAACTATAGAGGTAAGCGCTTTATAAGAACATAGAGTAAAGTATCATAAACATGGTATAATCCCATTTTATCTTTTTAGTTATGAAGTCAATATGTACGATATACTAAAGATATATAGATAGCGATTGTGCTTTGGAAAGGAATCGATACGATGTTGCTTAACCATTTACCGTATACGCATTACACTCATTCGGTATCTTACCCACCTATGGATTTGAACCTATTATTTTTTGGAACTGAACAATGTACGGCTAATCACGCATGGGGCCCCGGTGTTAGAGATTCGTATATTCTTCACTATATTCATCAAGGATCAGGTGTTCTACGAGTTCAAGAGCGAGAATATCATCTTACCGCAGGGCAAGGGTTTCTGATTTTTCCAGATGTGATTATGAATTATGAAGCAGATGCAGATGATCCGTGGGTCTATACGTGGATTGGATTTAAAGGGATCAACGCCAAATCATTAATGCAGCGGGCGCATCTGACACTCGATCATCCTGTGTATGATAGTCAGGGACGGTCATGGTTTGAGCATTTTTATGATCAATTGTTAGCCGCTTATAATGAACCGGGCGAAGATGTCTATGCGCAAGGTATGTTGTATCAGTTAATCTATGAATTAATAGCTTGTGCTCCTGCATCAACTACTCCATTACGGGTAGCTCCTTCAAGAGAACGTTATTTGCAACAAGCGATTGAATATATTGAAAATAGCTACAGCCAGAAGATTAGTGTACTGGATATCGCTGCTTCTGTCGGTCTGGATCGCACCTATTTATCCGGTCTGTTCAAAGCGGAACTTGGTGTATCGCTTCAGCAATTTATGATCGAATACCGAATGAAACGAGCGTTAGAGTTACTTCATCATAGTCAATTATCAATCAGCGATATTTCACGTTCAGTCGGGTACACAGATCCCTTTTTATTTTCTAAAATGTTCAAAAAAGTAATCGGTCATTCGCCAAAGCAGACTCGTGAGCGATTGTAGTGCGTATATTTTAGTTATAAAATCGGTGGACGATCTTGCATCAACTCAGAAGGAACAGTCCCCATCATGCGCTTGAATACACGATAAAAGTATGACAAATCACGATAGCCCAAAAATTCAGAAATCTCTGCAATTGTTAATTGAGATTCTGTCAACATATACACCGCACGCTTCATCCGCTGATGATGGACATAGTCACTGATCGTCTGATTGGTAACACTTTTGAACAGATTAGCGGCATAATTCGGTGTTCGCTCAATCACTTCACCTAATTGTTCTTTGGTGATACGATGGTTGTAATTACGCTGAATATAGTGCTTCATCATATCGACTAATTGATGTTTGTCTGCACTGATTAACTTCTGATCGTATTCACGACTGACTTCAATTAATAACTGCATTAACAACGTCTGTGTCATCAATTCGTAATACGGTGTATGCTCTGTCCATTGCAAAATAATCACTTTTAGCTTTTCATGAATAAGATCATAACAGCCTAGTTTGAGTCTTAACGGCTCGGCTTGATGCAAAATCGATAATTCCAAATCTGCTTGTTGCACACGGAAATAAATGACTAATTTAGTGTGCATCATAGTAGGAATACTTTTGCCATAGTATGCAAGATGAGCAGGAATAAGTAGCATTTCTCCTTTTTCAATAATCTGCTTTTGCTCATTCACCCAATATACACATTTTCCATAAGTCACTAGACTAAGGCAATAGATCTGTCCTCTACATGGCTCTTTCTCATACCAATCTACCTTGTCATGCTCCTGTATATCAACAATCTCCAACATGTGCATCTTTTCTCCTTTATCGCAAGTTCAATCCTATAATATGAGCATTTCCGACATCACTTTTTGTATTTAAGCGTACTATAGTCTACTAATTGTACTATAGTTCATAGCATACTGTGTTTATTACAGGTACAATAATTTATGAAAAGTGTTTTATCATATATAGAATAATCACGAAATTGATTATGATTTTCGTACAATCAAGTTTATTGAAAGAAATATGAATCGATTTGATTGTGCGAAAATCATTCAAGTGTATACTAAATAAAATCGCTTCTAGGAGGATAACCAATGCTTAGAACTAAAATTATCTGTACGATGGGACCTGCTTGTGATTCTGTAGAAATGTTAAAAGAAATGATTAAAGCGGGTATGACGGTAGCTCGTCTGAATATGGCTCATGGTGAATTAGAAGATCATGTGATGCGTATCCAGAATGTACGTCAAGCTGCTTCTGAACTGAATACATTTGTTCCAATTATGATGGATATCAAAGGACCTGAAGTCCGTATCGGTAAATTAAGAGAAGCTTCCTGCGAATTACGTGCAGGCGGGCAATTGATTTTGACAACAGATGAAATTTTGGGCGATGCTGAACGTATCGGTGTAAACTATTCTGAATTAAATGAAGTTGTTAAAGCAGGAGATCGCATTCTTATTGATGATGGTCTGGTGGATCTGAATGTACGTGAAATCAGAGGAAACGATATCTACTGCGATATTATTAGCGGTGGTACACTCAAACCTCGTAAAGGTGTAAACTTACCGGGTATTCACACGACTTTGCCAGGGGTAACAGAACGTGATGTTATGCATATTCACTTCGGATTAGAGCAAAACATCGAAATGATCGCTGCTTCTTTCGTTCGTAAAGGCGACGATATTCGCGAAATTCGTGGAATCTTAGCTGAAAACAATGCAGAACATGTTCAAATCTACTCTAAAATCGAAAACCAAGAAGGTATGACTAACCTGAACGATATTATCGTTGCTTCTGACGGTATTATGGTTGCTCGTGGTGATCTTGGGGTTGAAGTTCCGATTCAAGACGTACCCATGATGCAAAAAGAAATGATCGATAAATGTAACTTAGCAGGTAAACCTGTTATCGTTGCTACACATATGTTGGAATCTATGCAAGTGAACCCGCGTCCAACTCGCTCAGAAGTCAGTGACGTAGCGAATGCAGTATTGCAAGGCGCAGACGTAGTCATGTTGTCTGGTGAATCCGCAGCAGGTAAGTATCCTGTACAATCGGTTCAAACGATGGCAGCTGTTGCACAACGTGCAGAGACGATGATCGACTACTACGAACAATTTTCTAAAAAAAGAGCAGCACACTCTACCAACATCACAGAAGTGATCAGCCAGAGTGCGGTAAGTGCTTCGCTTGAACTAGCGGCTAAAGCGATCATTATTTCAACAGAGAGTGGATTTACCGCTCGTATGATCTCCAAGTACCGTCCACAAGCACCTATCTTTGCAGTCACTCAACATGATTCAGTGATGGCTAAAGTATGTCTATTGTCTGGTGTGATCCCGGTTAAAGGCGACGCTGTAAGCACTACTGATGAGATGTTCGAATCTGCTACACGTAATGCCATCAACACAGGTTACATCAACAAAGGCGATGTTATCGTATTATCTGCTGGTGTGCCCATTGGACAATCTGGTAATACCAACTTGCTCAAAGTACAACAAGTATAATTTCATCCTTTAATATGATTTGAATAAATATCAAAAAGACCTGTATCCGATACTTTGTGAAAAGTGGTCGTTGTACAGGTCTTTTTGTTTTGAGTATAAATTACGATCTAATCTAACTCTGTATTCATGAAGACTTAGAAATTATTCAATATGTATATGTGTTTATACATTTACCATCATGATTTGAGCTTTACGAATTGAATCTGACGATGAGAAAGTAGTTACACTCATATTTACTAATTTTCAAGCAATTATTATATCAGGCGATTCAACTAAGTTTTTAGATAATATAGCAGACTATAAATATTCAATCGAAAATATTAACAAATAGAATGAAAATACGTATGAAGTTACTCTCAATAACCCCCTCTGTTGAGGGGGTTATCCTTAAATTAATAAACAGAAAGTTTATTTAGCCTTCTATTGCTACTTGATATAAAATCAATTGGCCATCAATATCTGCAATTAAACGATCAAGTGATTTCTCATTTTTTAATTTGTAGATTTTCGTATTTATTGGGATATTTGTTGCAGATAAGTTTTCGAATGTTAAGTTTGGACTAAGATTACTTTCAATTTTCCCTGCTATTTCTCCGCGTCTAATATTTGAAGTATCTACATTATCTTTTTTCAAATAAATCCTTTCTTCAAAAACAAAGAAATCTGCATCTGGATTTTGACTAAGTATATGACTTGCTACACCCTCAACAGAACTTCTACTAATATGGGTTCCAGAATTTAAATCCTGGCATCCAACCATTAAAACTAAAAATACAAATAAAAGATATTTCATTTAATCACCTCTTTTTTCAACTTATACAAATAAATGTTATTATATAAAAGATTGGATTTTAAATCCAATTATATAATATTAAGGAGTGATCTTTTTGGGAAAAGGAAAAGTATTTTTGGTCTCTTTACTAAGTTTAGCATTAGTTTCCACAGCTTCTATGACAGCAGTTCGAACAGCTTCAGCAAATGAAACTGAAAAATGGCGTTATTTTGCAAAAGATATGACTTACAAATGGGCACCAAATTTCAACAATACCACTTTTAAAAATGCTTGGACTGGTGCAGTCAACTCATGGAATGGTAAAGGTATGAACATTTACCAACATTCTAATTCCGCAAATACACTTGGAGAATTTTATGAGTCATCAGACTTATATGGACGTATGACCACAAGATATTCTTCCTCCAATATAGTAACTAGTTTTACGGGAGAGATTAATTCTGGGAATTCAAATAATGTAAATACCAATGTTCCTTTAAGTGTGGCTGTGCATGAAATTGGTCATTCGATGGGTTTAGCGCACAACACACAAAATTCTATAATGAGTAATGAAAGAAACAGAAATAACTTATACTATCCAACTTCATATGATGTTCAAACTATGAAACAACTGTATGTTGGAACAATTGGGTGGAATTCACTAACTGCTACTACCGAAAAAGCACCTCAGGAAGAAACTTCACAAATAAATTTAAGTTATGATTTTCCCACTGCGAGTACAATTCAAGAAATGACTAGTGAAGCTGATGTAGTTATAAGTGGTGAATATACTTCAAATGAGTATGAAAAATGGAATATGTCACGTAATCCTGAGAACCCTTTAAAAGAAAGTTCTGAAAAATATGCTGAAGGAAGACTTTATAAATTTAAAATAGAAAACGTATTAAAAGGGAACCTTTCAGAAAAAGAGATTAAAGTTAATCATCGAGCTTCTGACATGATTAAAGTCGAATTAGAAGAAGGAATGACGCAAGAAGTAAAGGTAGATGATCCACGTTTTATTGAACCTACTGCCGGTCAAAAATATCTACTCTTCTTGAAAAAAGACGATAAGCTTAATAATTATTATGGAGCAATTGAACCATTTTCTTTAATTATTACTAATCAGGATAATGTTCAGGTTGAAAGCAATTTAGTTGGAAAGCAAGACTACACCCATAAGTTTCACGTAAGCAACGGCTTGTACTTAGAAACTGAAGAAGAAGGAACCGTTGATACCATTTCTGGATCAAGTCTTTCTGAACTTATAGAAAAGATCGACTTACCGATTCAATAAATCAAGTTTATTTTAGGGCTTATGCTAGTAACCTTAACCCAGTAAAAAACGCCGACTAATGATCACTATGCGCCCCTGTCTAATTTGAATAAATATTAAAAAGACCTGTATCCGATACTTTGTGAAAAGTGGTCGGTGTACAGGTCTTTTTGTTTTGAGTATCTAGCATAGTGCTTAAGCATATATCATTCATTACCTTTAAAAGGTTTATCAAAGGTATCACACGATAATCCTAAGAATCATTACATGTTGCTATTGAAATAATATCCTTTCCTGCTTGAACAGATCCAACTGTCCATTCTGTAGTGTACGGTACTTCATTAGCATTGGAGAAAACAACCGGAGTAATTACCGGATATCCTGCTTCTTTAATAAAATCAATATCAAATTCAATCAATAATTGACCGGCTTTTACCTCTTGTCCTGTTTCGACATGAGCCGTAAATCCTTGACCTTTCAATGACACGGTATCCATACCAATATGCAACAAAAGTTGAATTCCAGATGAGTGCTCGATAATCACAGCGTGCTTAGTTTTGAATACATGAGCTAATAGTCCATCAAATGTAGCCACCAACCGACCTTCTTGAGGTACAATTGCAATACCTGGTCCCATATATCCTGCTGCAAAAGCTTCATCCGGAGCTTCTTTTAAGGGTACAGCCTGACCAGTGAGCGGTGATGCAATCTGTATCTTTTTATTTTCAGTTGATGATTTTCTTTTCCACTTTTCAAACATATGAATCCTCTCCCAAAAAACTTATTTATTTACTTTGAATGCTTGCGATTTAGCCAAATAAAAAGGACGTAAATAGGCAACTGTATTTGAGAGGGGTAGAATCTCTTTTCCAACTTTAATATGGAGTTGATTCTCAAGGTAGTCTCTTCTGGTTGTGATTCGTTCCCATAACTCAGGATAGTCATGTCTGATTATAGCTTGTAAAGTCTCATCTGCGATAGCTACACACTCTTCTGCACTCACACCTGTATAGCCGGGTACCGATGGAATGATATCAATTTGAAAAATCATACCACTTTTGATTTCTTCTGTGGAACCGTTGTAAATAGGCGATGACATCCACTCTTCATCTGATACTAAATGACCTGGATTAAGGTGCCAGTGATATTCACTTTTTGGGAATACCTCTTCGATCACTTCGTAAAGTTCTCCTCCGTGCATTCCAACACGAATTGTTTCTAACCATTTGACTACAGCAGTGTAATACGGCTTAGCTATACGAGCGATATAGTCTTGCTGAGAAGCAGGGAGCTGATCCTCGCTCTCAATCACAAATCCTGTACGACTCGACAAACCGCCCTTAAAACCTGTCGTGATCGACATGGGATCACCTAGTTCAATCTGCTTATGAGTTGGATAAAAGTTAGCTTTTTCAAAGCGAGTACCTGTTGCCGCAATAGTAACCACCGAATGATACTGACCTTCTGCTGTTAATTTGCTTCCGACTTCGGACTCTGTAACTCCTATATCAATTGCATTCATTGCCGACAAAATGCAAGAAGAAGCTAAATTGGAACCATATTCGTAATGTGCAATTTCATTTGCATTATTGATAGTACGAACACCATTGTCTCCTCCAATAAAAAGATGAGTAGCATTCAATAGTTCAGCATCTACTTTGATTACATTTTTTATAGCCTCAACAATAAAGTAAGGCAAATCAAAATAAGTAGAAGATTCACTATTCCGCGTAGTAAACATCTTCCATCCAACTACACCAATCTTATTATGGTGATGTAATCCTATTTCTCGAAAAATGTCTTCTAGCAAAACTTCATTATCCATAGGTTGGTTAGGCAATGAAAATATAGGGTTGTGCTTGAGAGTTACCTGCACACGTGAATGATTAGCCATTTTCAAATTCTCATTCCCTAATACCACTGTACAGTGCCCTGTATTTTCAATGATAAGTAACCCCTCTTCAAATCGAGGAAGAAAGCCCGTCAAATATTCAAAATTACTCCCATGTTCTTTATCCGCATAAATGATTAACGTATCGTATCCGTCCGCTTTCATCGCTTGCAACACTTTGCTTTTACGCTCATCCATAGTTGTATCGGTTAACATCGTCGGTGCAATATTTTCGAATAGTTTAGGCATATCCACTGTATCTAGGATGATTTCATGTTTAGACATTCATTTTCCGCTCCTCTTATTCGTCCGTCAAAATCACCTGCACCTTATTTTTTTTGAAATGTTCTACAAAAGAAGGCTCCGGCTGTTGATCTGTAATTAAAATATCAATTTCTGATAATGAGCAAACTTTGAAAAATCCAGTTGTATCTATCTTTGTATGATCAGCAAGTGCAATAACCGTATGCCCCTGACTTATCATTTGCCGCTTAACTAGACCTTCTTCTTCGGTATGGATAAACAGACCATCTTTAGATAATGCAAAAACACCTAGCAACGTATAGTCGGTATTGTATTGCTCGATTTTTTTCACAGTTTCTGCCCCATGCAAGAAAAGTTGCTCTTTATGAAGCTTGCCTGGAAGAAGGGTAATATCCATCTTTTCATACTTGGCCAGTGCCTGAGCATGCGTTAAGGAATTGGTAATGGCATAAAGGCTTTTATTGCCTAATTGCATAATGGCAGCTTCTACTGTCGTTGATGAGTCAAAGAAAACACTTGAATGATCATTAAGGACTTCTGCAACCTTTTGCGCTATTTTTTCTTTAATCAATCCATACCGACTAGATCGTTGCTCATAATTTAGAATCATCGCTTCACGATTAGTAGATACCGCACCTCCATGAGTACGACGAATCATATTTTGTTGCTCTAACTTAATTAAGTCTCTTCTAATTGTATCTTTGGAAACGTTTAGCGCTTCTGCTAATACTTCAATCGTTGCACTTTTACTTTCCTCAATAATAGACTTTATGCGTTCCAATCTTTCTTCAATCAACATTACATTCTCTCCTCGCAATTAAATTATCACTTTATGCATTTATAATAAGCCTGCACCCTGATGCAGTCTTTAAGCATTGCATTCTCTTTCTCTTCTGCATACCTTATGTAAACGTTCTATTTCTGTGCCATTCAAACAACGAAGGGAAAATCCACGTATGAAAAATAACATTTTTGGCGCTTTGCAAAAAATGGGGAAGTCATTCATGTTGCCTATTGCAGTGCTTCCTATTGCAGGTCTGTTGTTGGGTGTGGGATCTACGCTTACCAATCCAGAACGCTCTACATTTGTTCAAGAAAGTAGCTTCTTGTTCAAGCTACTTTCTGTTCTAACTGATGGTGGAAATGTGATTTTTGGCATCTTACCTCTATTATTCACAGTTGCAGTCGCTATTGGATTGGCCAAACAAAGTAAAGAAGTCGCTGCTCTTTCCGCTTTAATTGCTTATTTTGTAATGAATATGTCCATTACAAGCACCATCAAAAATTTCATGGACCTTAACCAACTTCAACAGACACCCGGATTAATTAGAGACTTTCTTGGGTTTGAAAACACCATGAATACTAGCGTTCTTGGGGGCGTAATCATGGGTCTTGTCGTTGCCTTTCTTCATAATAGATATTATAAAATAAAGCTTCCTGAAATGCTTGCGTTTTTCGGAGGTACTCACTTCGTACCCATTATTTCTTCTCTGGTAGCCATTGTGGTTGGAATACTTCTTGCTTTTATATGGCCCCTCTTTGCAACGGGCATTGCTGCACTCGGTGTGGGTATTGCCCATATGGGAGCTTTCGGTACATTTTTATATGGTTTTATTTTACGAGCATTAATTCCGACAGGTTTGCACCACGTATTCTATCTTCCTTTCTGGCAAACAGCACTCGGCGGAACCGCAGAAGTGAACGGTCAATTTTTGGAAGGAGCTCAAAATATATTATTTGCTCAGTTAATGAGTGGAGATGTGATTAATCCTTCTGTCGCTCAATACTACTCGGGTAATTACCCCATTATGATGTTCGGTTTTCCAGCCGCTGCCCTCGCTATGTATCATACCGCTTTTAAAAAGAATAAAGCTAAAGTGAAAGGTCTGTTGTTCTCGTCAAGTGTAGCTTCATTTTTAACAGGGATTACTGAACCTTTAGAGTTTTCATTCCTTTTTGCTTCCCCATTACTGTTCTTTGGTGTCCATTGTGTATTAAGTGGTTTATCTTTTGCTTTGGTATATCTTTTGGATGCAGGAGTGGGTTATACGTTCTCTGGAGGAGCACTGGACTTTATTATCTACGGTATTATTCCAGGAAATGATCGTACTCAATGGATATCCATCTTGATTGTAGGTGTGGTGTATGCCTTTATTTACTACTTTGTATTCCGTTATATGATCTTAAAATTCAATATCAAAACACCCGGTAGAGACGATAGTGTGGATGAAGTGAAATTGCATACCAAAAGCGACTACCTTGAGAAAAAAACTCAAGAAACCTCCGCTATTAGCACTCACTTAACCGATGCCCAGAAGATTAGTATAGATATTATTGAAGGACTTGGTGGCTTGGACAACATCCAAGAGATTGATAGTTGCGCAACTCGATTGCGTGTCACATTGACAACAAGTGACACAGTCAACGAAGAACAGTTAAAACAAACAGGTGCCGCAGGTGTTTTTATTAAAGGAAATAATATTCAAGTCATTTATGGCCCTAAAGTGAGTAACATCAAAACAGAACTGGAAGAATATATTCAAACTATTAAATAAGGAAGTGAATCCATATGCAATTAACAAAAGGAGTATTCCTAATTTCTGGGGGTACGTATGGGAAGTTAGGCAATGCTTATGTAGTTAAGCACAATGGTGGTTTTATTTTAATTGATAGTAGTAGTCCGGGTGCATTAGATACGCTACTTGAAAATTTAAAGTATTGGGATATTGATGAGCAAGCTATCACTCATGTTTTACTCACACATGGACATGATGATCACGCTGGTTGCGCTGCCCATTTTCAAAAACAAGGGGCGAAAGTTTATGTAGGTGCCGCAGATCGAACGATGATGGAAGAAGGTAACTTTGGGATAGAAAGCCCTCAGACAAACCATGTCATGCCCTCTTGCTTTCCAGATCAATTGTTTACTGAAGACACTACATTAATTATCGAAAACCTAACTATTGATGTCTATCTCATGCCTGGCCACACAGATGGCAGTGTTATTTTTTATCTACAATTAGAAAATGAACGGATATTATTTACAGGGGACATGTTCTTTGTAGATGGTGAAACAGGAAATATCGCTTCAACCGGTTGGAAAGGTGATCTGGGATATAGCGGAGAAAAGCTAGGAAGAAGTTTTGCCAAGCTTTGGAGCCTTTCTCTAACCCCTACCATTATTGCAGGAGGACACGGTATTCCTCGTATCCGCAATAATGTACAAGAAAGTATCAAAATCGCTTACAAATACTATTTATTGAATAATCGGTAAACAGAAAAAAGGTGGACGTTTAGATATTACTCTAAACATCCACCTTTTTTGATTTAAGCATTTCCTTTTGTTACACAAAAGAGATAAATTTGCTAACCCCTCATTCTAGCTTATTTCTGCAACTATCTCTTTGATTACTTTTTTACACTTAAATTTGTTTCGCAAAATCAACAAGAGACTCTGCCATATGATTAATCTCATCCATCGACGCATTTACCTGTTGAGTTAACGCGGCTTGGGTCTGTGTCATCGTCGTCATATTACCAATATGCTCTAGAATCTGTTCGATCAATTCTTTCATATCGCTTAAGCTGGTTTCGATATTTTCGGTAGCAGAAGCACTATTTACCGCTAACTTACGAACTTCATCGGCGACTACTGCAAATCCCATACCCAATTCGCCAGCACGTGCGGCTTCGATCGCTGCATTGAGTCCTAACAAATTCGTTTGGTTCGCAATTTCACGAATAAAGGTAGAAATGTTTTTGGTTTCGTCTGCACTGTTTTTCGCTTCATTGGCGGCTTCAGTCGATTTCTCTTGAGCCGAAGCCACTTCTTGCGCTTGTTCGGATACGGATGCCATAGCTGTTGTCATTTCGCTGATCGATTGAGACAATTGTTGCATACGGTTATTCATGCCTTCCACAACGATATCTTTATTTTTTTCAAACGTAATATCGCGAATCGTTCCTGCTACACGTACCGGTAATCCTTTGCTATCTCGAATCGTTGCGCCACCTGCATGGTACCAACGGTATTCTCCATTTTTCAACTGTAAACGGTAATCTACATCGAATGGTGTGCGTCCTGTATGATCATTCAAATGGGCTGCAAAAGCATTCAAAGAATACTCTTTATCTTCAGGATGTAGACGATCACTCCAACTGCTTAATACGTTAGGGAAATCTTTCTCATCTTGGAAGCCCAGTGTTGAACGAAATTGTGGGGACCACCAGAATGCATTATTGGGATTCACTGGATCGCCTGCAATCACTTCCATATCCCACGGTGCTTCGATCAATGCTTTATTAATCAGATCATAACGAGTAACAAGCGCTTGTAACTCTTGTTCTTTTAACTTTTTGTCATGAATATCGAATAGAGCTCCAGCCACACGTAAAGGCACACCTTGACGATCACGAATCGTTGTACCTGTAGCTTGGAACCAACGGTATTGTCCATTTTTCAATTTCAGACGATATTCGATATCATAAGGAGTACGACCGGAGTGATCTAGTAAATGTGCTGCAAAAGCATCTAGTACAAATTGTTGTTCTTCAGGATGAAGTAGAGATGCCCAGCTATCTAATACATTCGGGAAATCATTTTCGTCACGGTAGCCGATCATATGACGGAATTCATCTGTCCATGTAAATTTGTTACTTGGGTTCACTGGATCACCAGCAACGACATTCATATCCCATAATCCGACTTGAATCGCTTCAGTCACTAGATCCAAACGTAGTGAAATATCTTTTTTCTGATTGTATAGTGTTTCTAACGCTTGATTCATATGGGTAACCAATGCTTGTACTTCAGGTGAAGCGTCAGTTACTTTTAACTGTGGTAATTCTTTTTGCTGATCAATTTGGGTTAGAACTTTTTGGCTTTCTTCAACAAGGGAATGAAGCGAAAGACTTGATTTTTTCGGTGAGAAAATAGACATTTTCCGGTCTCCTTTAGATTACATATATATATAATTTGATGAACAATGATAAATATCAGCAAAAACACGACTTTTTTCTTATATCTTATATTCTTTATTTCGTACCTTTGACTCTCTTATTGTATAAGACTTTATACCCATTATATCTAAAAATCAATCTTTTTATTATAAAAAAAGTGTATTTATTACAATTTTCGACATATTATGTAGACAAAAACGACTTTTGGTGTCTGTATTTAGACCTGAGGGAATTTACTTATTTAATAACTATATACAAGAGAATGATATAGGAGGATTATATGCAACCATTTACTGAACGTGTTATTCATATTATTCAAGCTATTCCTTATGGAAAAGTGATGACCTATGGGCAGATTGCGGCAGAAGCAGGAAGTCCACGCGGAGCTAGACAAGTAGTACGCATTTTACATTCGATGAGCGAGAAGCATCATCTTCCGTGGCATAGAGTGGTGAATATTAAAGGAGAGATCGCTATCGCAGACGATGAATCTCGCTTTCTTCAGCAGATGTTACTTGAAGAAGAAGGAATTTCATTTGGTCTCCATCCGATAATCGATCTCTCCCTGTATCGTTACGAATATAAAGAATCTACGGATATCTGATCCATATTTTATATTCTATTTATATAGCTTTGATGGTTCCTCCATCTACAATTAAGGATTGTCCAGTGACATACGTATTTGCAAAAGAACCATAAAAGACAACCATTCGTGCGAACTCTTCGGGTGTACCCATTCGACCAAGTGGAATCTGTGCATTAGCTTGCGCTTGTAATTCTTCAACAGATATCTGCTGAGATTGGGCACGTTTGCTATCTAGTTCGATAATACGGTCTGTAGCGATACGTCCGGGTGCGACGGTATTGATTAGAATCCCTTTTGACCCGTATTCTGAAGAAAGTGTCTTGGTCAATGCTTGAATACCGGCACGAAATACATTCGATAAAATCAAGCCATCGATCGGTTGTTTGACAGAGGAAGAAGCAATATTTACGATTCGTCCACTTGTATTTGCTTGTAGTGCAGGTAAAGCGGCACGGATCAAGCGAATAGTACTCAGCAGATTTTGCTCAAAAGCTTGTTGCCATTGCTCATCTTCCATATCTGCAAATGTTCCTCCAGGAGGTCCTCCTGCATTGGTCACTAATACGTCTAAGCGACCTTTGCGTGTAATCGTCTGTTCAATGGCTTCTTTGATTTGTGTAGCATCATTTACATCCAGTTGTACAATATCTACTGTTACGCCTGTTGCTGAATCAATCTCTTCTTTTGCTTGTTGCAACTGTTCAAGATCACGACTAGCAATCGTCACTTCTGCTCCTTCTCTGGCAAATTCTAGTGCGCTGGCTCTGCCTAATCCTTTACTAGCCGCCGCAACAAATACAGATTTCCCCTGCAATCCTAAATCCATGTGTAAACCTCCTGAAATTGTGTGATTGATTTCCATAATCTCTCTGGTTCATTTTAAAAAATCCCTATATAATTCATGTAGCTTCGTGAAAAACTTTTTTAATTGTAATTTGAACTATTTTTTATAATTTCTCACAAATTTGCTTACATAATTTATTAAATAAGTGTGAAGTGTCGATATAATGAGTATACCCATTTTGTGCGGAATCCAATGTGATTTTCTTTTATCATATTTGGTATATTACGTATCACTTATTGAAATTATACTTCCATCGTATAGACACGAACCGAAATAACATAAGAAAACTTACCCATCCGGCTGGTTCGAGGTTTTTTTAACCTTGTTTATTATGATTGTCGAACGATTCAATAAGACGCTCCTATAAACTCTACGCTTAATAAGCTAAGTGGAATTGTTACCTTAAACTATTATAGATGGAAGTGACTACTATTGAGGTTGATACCTGTTACCTCCCTACAGCCGGGAATGCGATTAGCCAAAAAAATATACAATGATGAAGGAGTCGTACTCCTTTCTGTAGATGCTGAATTAACCAACGGAATTATTCGTAAACTACATAATCATGGTCTAGATTATGTCTATATTCAAGATGCTGACACTGATGATATCGTGGTTGAAGATATTATCACTTCGGAGACACGCCGCAAAGCTTTACAAGAAATTCAGGTTGGATTTCGCAGTCTGATTGATCCTCAAGCTCAGAAAAAGAATTATCCTTTAATTGGACGATCGTTCTCAGGAGTGGTCGATTCTATCCTTAATGATATCAGTACCGATCCTGAAGTGATGATCATGTTAATGAACATTCATGTCAAAGATCAATATTTGTATCATCATTCATTAAATGTATGTATTTATACCCTTTTACTTGGCAAAGTTCACGGATACTCCACAGAAGAATTGCATGTTCTCGGTATTGGTTCACTGTTACATGATATTGGCAAAATCAGAATACCTAGCTCTATTTTGTCCAAGCCTGAACGACTCACCGATCTGGAATATGAAGAAATTAAGCTTCATACGGAATACGGATTCAAAATGTTAAAAGATGAACCTGGTATTCCTCTTCTTGCTGCACATTGTGCTTATCAACATCATGAACGATTGAACGGAAGCGGATATCCGCGCGGAATTACAGAACCCGATATTCATGACTATGCGAAATGGATCGCTATTGCAGACTCTTATGATGCATTGACGACAAGTCGTGTGTATCGCTCTGCTCTACTGCCTCATCAAGCATTGGAAGTCTTATATGCAGGCTATGGAACAATGTATGATAAGTACATGATGGAAATTTTCAAAAGTCGTGTTGCGATCTATCCGATCGGTCTTACGGTGGTTTTGAGCAATGGTCTTAAAGGTGTTGTTGTTCATATTCATAAGTCGATTACTCAGCGCCCTATTATTCGGATTCTTTATAACGAAGCAGGCGAGCGGTTAGCTTCTCCGTATGATCTGGATCTACTGGCTCATCACTCGATTGTGATTGCAGGTGTAGAAGGTCTGAACACGCACATGCATACGTAATGATTGCTTATAACTAAAGTTATACACACTTAACTATAAAAAGAGATTCGTCAGATCATTAAGATCTGGCGAATCTCTTCTTCGGTTAACGCTGTTAAGGCGGGTTGATCATTGCCAGCTTGGATCACTTCGTCGATTAAATGCTTTTTGGTCTGCTGTAATTCATACATCTTATCTTCGACTGTACCTTGCGCGATTAAGCGAATGACCTGCACTGTATTTTGCTGACCCATTCGGTGTGCACGATCGGCGGCTTGTTCTTCTACCGCCGGATTCCACCATAGATCATATAGAATCACCGTATCGGCTCCTGTCAGATTCAGCCCTGTGCCTCCTGCTTTGAGCGAAATCAAAAAGATATCTCGCTCTCCTTCATTGTACCGATTGCAGAGTTCTACACGTTCCGCTACAGGTGTACTTCCGTCCAGATTAAAATAAGGAACTTGAGCTTGCTGAAGCTCCCGACCGATAATCCCTAACATCTCGGTAAACTGAGAAAAGATCAATAATCGCTTACCTGCATCCAGACTTTCTTCCACAATCTCTAACAGCTGTTCCAGCTTGGCTGACCCACCTTGATACTGTTGGATAAATAGCGCCGGATGACAACACAACTGACGTAGACGGGTAAGTCCGGCTAGAATTTTGATTTTATTTTGCGGAACTGCTTTGTCATTTAGATGTTTCAGTGCATCTTGTTGTAGCCTAGCTAGATAGGCGGCATATAGTTTTTTCTGTTCTGGTAAAAGTTCAGACACCAGCATATGCTCCTGCTTATCCGGTAATTCTTTCAGCACATCTTTTTTCAATCGTCGTAATACAAAAGGACGGATGCGCTTCGCAACTACTTCTTTGGAGAGATCAGCAAATGACTTTTTATCGCCTAGCAACTGCGGGAATACCACATGCATAATCGCCCATAATTCGTAGATCGAATTTTCAATCGGTGTGCCTGTTAATGCAAAGCGATACTGAGCTTGAATCTGCTTCACTGCTCGCGCCACTTGCGTGAGATCGTTTTTGAATGTCTGCGCTTCATCCAAGATCAACGTGTGAAAAGAAGAATGGTGCGCTTGTTCTAGATCACGACGCAGTAATGGATACGATGTGATAATCACATCAACTACAGGTTGATCACTGGTCTGAGGGTTTAGCGATTGATACCACCGCCGATTACGTTCCGTTTTGGTACCATCGATCAGACAAATATTCATTTCGGGCGCAAACCGCCGAATCTCATGTTGCCAGTTGTACATCAGCGAAGCCGGAGTGACAATCAATGCAGGCTTGCCACTTTGCCGAATATCCGATAAGACTGAAGCTAGAAAAGTAATACTTTGTAACGTCTTCCCAAGCCCCATATCATCCGCCAGAATACCACCGAATCCATAATGAGCCAGTGTTCTCATCCACTGATAACCATACTGCTGATAATCTCGCAAAATAGGGATCAAATGCGTAGGTACAGCTTCTTCCCGTAGATCTGGATTACGCATATTTTCCAATAATAATCGCAAAGATTTGCCAAACTGCACACTTTCATCTTGCGATTCTTGATCCAACCCTGCTAACCCTTGCATCAGTGGCATACGCATCTTCAACTGTCCGGTCTGTTCTTCACTGGACTCAAGGTCGATCAGATACTGATCCATTGGCATCGACTTCGCCATACCCGTTTGCTGAATAAAAGCGATAATTTTGCGAAATTCTTGTTGTTCCAAAGGTAACAGTGAGCCATTAGGTAATCGATGGTAGCGTCGTTGTTCTTTTAAGGAGTTCAACACTTCAATAATCTGAGATTCTGCTATCCCATCTAACTCTAGAGTCAGTTCTAGCCAATCATGACGAGGATCGGTATTTACTTTTAATTTGGGTGCAGACAAAGGATTGTATAATTTGGCTTTGACGGCTGATGTAGCATAGACTTCGACCCACTTTTCTAAACGGGGCAACAGATGATAAAGAAACTCATATTCAGCGTCTTCATCGGTCAAAAAGTACCCGCCTTCTGTCTGTACAAAAGAACCTTCATCTAGCAACATCATAATCTCTTCTTCTTGCTTCCCATCTCGTAACAAAATCTGCCCTTCAGGCAATTGCGTTCCTTGCATATCCAGTGGATTGATCGTGACTTGTCCGTATTGGAATTCTAAGCCTGCTAATAAACGATCACGTACACGATCTAGATACAATCGTGCTTGAAGCGGTGTGCGTACAATATATTCGGAGACTGCACGGGTCATATGAACTTGACCTAATGTCATTAAACCGGGAATCACTTGCTCGATAAAAGGTTCTAATTGTTCTTCAGGGATCGTCATTGTCTGGTGTGTTCGATATTGTGGTGAAGCTTGCAATACCGATTGAAGCTCACTCAGACGCTGACACTCGTTTTCAGGCACATGAATAATTTGACTATAAGAGATTACCGTTTCATACCATTCCATGACAATAAGGTGTTCTAGACCTTCTACATGCAGTTCATAACGAGGTGGTGCACTTAACGACTGCGAAGAGTTGATTGAATCGGCTGATAATGGTTCATGACGATCCAGTTGAAATTGAATCGGCAATGCTTCTTCACTGGATACGACCGCTCCCCATTGCTGACCTGTATGTTCCAATACGGTAGAAGAAGCTTGAGACAATTCTTTCAATATCTCCTGCCAGTGTGATGCGGGAATTAATAACAGACGAGGATTTTGCCTTGCTACAACACCCTGTGATTCCCAGCTTCCGTATTGCTGTTCTTCTTGCATAATATCCAGTAGATGCTGAATAAGACGGTCATCTGTACGGGTAAAGCTATGCAATTCAGGATCATACGTAAATGCTTTGGAAAAATAATAACTTTCCCGGCGCTTCACATGTTCCAAAAATTCGATAAACTGTTGCACAATGTACAGACGTTTGGGTCCTATTTTCATTTCTATTCCAATACGATATTGTCGATTACCATAAGCAATTGGCTTACAGATCCATTCCACTTGAAGAGTCGTGCGCGTCTCAAAGTAGGCTCGACTGCCACTAGGACGCTGTTTTTTGTCAGCAAATAAAGATAACAAATGCTGTGTTAATTGCGCGGCATCCGCGTGCTGTTGCTGTATAAGCTGTTCTGCTTCCTGCTGATGGTCTATCTCTTGTTGTAGTTCGATCGATAACCCTTGTGGCTTCACCGCTGACTCTATTAAGATCGGCACAATCCCTTGCTGATGCGCATAATAGATATGGATCAATACAGCCGCTATATGCTGACAATAATGATCGTAAGAGGATAAAGAAGGACAAGTACACTGAGCATACACTTCCCCTTCTTCATCTATATTTAAAGAAACCTGCTCGGTCAGTTTCGCTCGAATATGTACAATGGCTTGGTACACAGAAGATGATTGATCATACTGAATAAAGGATACTTTACCATTACGGTAATACGATTTCCCTTTAGCAAAAGCAGTTTTTCCACACCATAATTCGATAGTTGGCAAATGAAGTTCGGTACTCACGTTGGCATCCTCCTTGCTGAAAGTAGTTCAGGTCTATCGTTGTTATTTCTATAGTATACCGTAAGCGCTTAGTAGTATAAGAGCGCTCCTGTCCAATCAAAAGTCATTTTTACATAGCACAATCAGTTATGTTTTTTTATAAATGAGCAGTAATAATCTGCACAGTATCGCCTTGAGCAATCCTACCTTCTCGTTCTACCGAACAGACAATACCTCTTGCTTTGCGGGCAGCAGGTACAAATTTGGAACGTAACTTGGGAATATCATATACCTCTTCAATCACTTTACCCGGAAAAATACATGGTAGATTCTCCCCTTCACAGATTAGACCTGTACCATCAGGGAAAATTAATCGTGCTCCTGCTGGCAAATGGGTCAACTGATCGAAGCCACGGATCATCAGATTGGCTCCTAACCACTCGGGTTTTATTTCTGGTAATTTCATACGTATCGCAATCTGTTCACAATCTTCATAAGATACAATACTAATCTGTCTACGATTAGCAATCATTGTGCCTTTTTTATATATTTTCTGTCTGGAATCGGCAGGACGTAACAATCCATAATGGCGATCTCCCGGAATACCTGCCAGTTCAACAGCGATCGAAGGTAATTCTCTAGTGATAAAGCTTTTAGGCGTATCTGCTATTAAGACTTGTTGTACTGTGATAATCTGCTCGGTCATAGTTGTTCTCCTTTAAGTAGATCATGTCATGCGATCTTTGTTGTATATACAATGTGAATATCATAGAGGAAATACACCTAAAAAAGAAGCCCTTCAACGATGAAGGACTTCTTTATAGGGATCATTTAAGACATTGATTGTTGTAGATGCTTCATATGAACTGCTGATCTACGGCGATAAAGTATCGTTGCTCCAATCGCTACACCGATAAAGCTATAAGATACGATACTGGATAAGGCAAGCACCTGCATGACACTGAGTTCGTTGACCATGACTATTTTAGTACAAGCTTCTAGCACCAGAAGAACTCCCCAGATCAACGTTATATTTCGAATGACTTTGCGAAAATAAGCATATTCCCATTTTTGTTCGAAATGAGTAATAGTCGCAAAACGACTAGCGATATAATAAATAAGCGGTTTGCCTGCACATAATGAACCTAGAAAGACGATACCTACCACACCTGTAATCATCGACTCTCGCAAAAGAAGAATCTTCTCACTGCCACCCAACAAGATCATCACAAAGGAAAGAATAAAGGTCATTAACATTAAACCTCCAAACACATCGAGTGTTCGGTGCTTAGCAAAATGAAAGATATTATCCACTAAAGGAATCAAGGTCGCAATCGACAACGCAGCCAAACCTCCTACATACGGGGAAAGCCACACATATACGCCCCACGGAATTAAACCGTTAATAACAAGTGTGAATATAATATAACTGCGCGATGACATATTAAGCATGATTACCACTCCTCTGATCATATGATGTTGAGTTGTACAGATGATATTCCGGTCTGTTCTACGCTTCATCTCTTCATTAAATCTTAGCATGATTGCCAAAAAATAAACTCTATCGCACGGTTAGTTTTGACGTATACCTCTAGATAGACAAAAAAGACTTTCCTGATCCAGAACATGTGCGTTCGGATAGGAAAGTCTTGTGATTATACTCTATTCATTTATACCAGTGGATGAATTGTAAATTCAAAGGCTAACGGTTGATCCGCAGGAATCTGATACTCATCTAATACAGGAGCACCCCAGCTATCATCACCACCTACACCCATTTGCTTACCAGCGACTGTAACGACTGTGTAATACACATTTGGCAATTCATATTGATGGTATGCACTTTCTAATTCAAACGCCGTATACGGTGAAATATTACATTCTACCGGTGCAGTTGATGGCGCTGTAATTCGAATACCCTGTTTGCGTTGATCGGTAATATCTACACGACGCACACCCGTACGGTTACCCGATTCTTGTGGAACAACATAACCGGATACATTATCTGATGCTTGATTCTGGAAATGAGTTAAGCGAGCTCCAAAAGCACGGTCACTGTAATTCTCATCCGGTCCCATAGCATACCAGTCTAATTGATCATAATCTGCCGGTACTTTAAACGATAATGCAAAGATCGGTAGATTCGCAAGTCCTGTAGCACCATTGTATGTGGATTGTACTTTAACACTTCCATCTCCATATACGGTGTATGTTGTCGTTACTTTCAAATCCGCATGAATACTGAATCCATAATGGAAAGTTACCGTCACATGATCGGCTTGCTCATTCACATCAATACCTACGCATTGGCGAGCAAGACTAGCTGCGAACCAGTTGCCTGCATGGAATCCTCTAGCTGTTCCTTTATCGTTATCTGTTGTTGCACGCCAGAACAACGGTGCTGGTGGTGTAGAGATCATTTCACGTTGACCGTAACGTAGAGAAGTTAAGCTACCTGCTCCTTTAGAAAACATCACGCTAAATCCTGTACCGTGTACACCGATATTCACATCACCATGTGCTACTCGTAATGTACCTGTAGGCAAGACGGCTACTTCTTGTGGTTCCACGTGGAAAATATGTTGTCCAAATGCGATTTCATACCCAGCATCTGCCCATAATTCAGCTTCTTTCAATACAAGAGATGCATGAATCACATATTCGCCTGAAGCTGTATGCGTATCTGGCAATACCCATTCAATACGTGCTTGGGATTGAGCATCCACTTGAACTGGCATTGTATGGCTGTACACTTCTACACCTTCATGGTGCAAGCTGTAGACAAGGTTATACGCATCTGTACCTACAAATACATTTTCGTTCACAATTGTAATCGCACTTGGATCAGGTAAAAGCTTGATATTTTGGTAAAGGAATTTAACTTCTTGCATTTTAGGTGAAACTTTACGATCTGCGTAGACGATACCATCGGTACAGAAGTTATAGTCTGTAGCACGATCATCATAATCGCCACCAAATGCTAAATATTCTTTACCATAGCGATCTTCTTTCATCACCGCTTGATCGATATAATCCCAGATAAACCCACCTTGATACATTTCGTATTTCTGTTCCAAATCCGTATATTTAGACATGCCACCGACCGAGTTACCCATAGCGTGCATATACTCGCAACTGATATACGGCTTTTGTGGATTGTTATTCAAGTATTCTTCAACATCGGCTACTTTAGCATACATCCGGCTTTCCATATCACTGGTTGCATCATAATCACGGTTGTGGAATACACCTTCATAATGAACAAGACGTGTAGGATCTGTTTCACGGAAGTAATTAGATACATTCAAAATGACTTCTCCTGCATAGGCTTCGTTACCACAAGACCAGATCAGAATCGAAGGGTGGTTTTTATCGCGTTCCACCATCGAGATCGCACGATCCATTACGATATCTTGCCACTCTGGCAAATTACCAGGAACATTCCAAGACGGCTCAACAGCACCCATCTTCTGCCATGAACCATGACTTTCTAGATTCATCTCGTCGATCACATACAGACCATACTCATCACATAGCTCATACCAGAGCGTCTGGTTAGGATAATGTGAAGTACGTACAGCATTCATATTATTTTGCTTGATCGTGCGCACATCCCACAACATATCTTCTGCTGTAATCGCACGTCCTGTACGAGCATTGAATTCATGACGATTTACACCTTTGAACACAATACGCTTACCGTTTAAGCACATGACTTTGTTGATCATTTCAAAGCGGCGGAAGCCTGATTTTTGCGGAATCACTTCTACCAAGTTACCTGCTTCATCATAGATAGAAATCAATAACGTATACAGATAAGGATGTTCTGCACTCCATGTATGTACACTATCGATCGTTGTTGTAAGGTTGGCTTTGCCATCTACAAATTGTGCTTCCAGTGAAGTTACATTTGTACCGGTAGCATCTTGTACTTCAATAATCGCTTTCGCTCCAACGGTCTGCTCTAACGTTAATTGTACCGACAACTGACCTTGCGTATAAGCATCATCTAATCCAGCATTCACATGCAGATCACGTACATGTACAGAAGGTACAGTATACAAATACACATCACGGAAAATACCGGAGAAGCGCCAGAAATCCTGATCTTCTAACCAAGAACCAGTACTGCGTTGGTAGACTTCTACTGCTAATTTATTTTCACCCGCTTGTAGATAAGGTGTAAGATCAAAGTCTGCTGGCGTAAAGCTATCTTCGCTATATCCCACAAATTGTCCGTTTAACCATACGTAAAATGCAGACTCAACACCTTGAAATGAAATATAAACAGGTGACTTGTCTCCTGAAGAGCGCTCTAGCAAATGTTGAGGTACTGTAAAGTACTTCACATAACTGCCTACAGGATTAGACTGTGTGGAAAGGCTATTTTCAACGGTAGCCGTCTCAGAAGTGAATAATGGACGCAGATCTTCGTGACCATCCCACGGGTACATCGTATTTACATATTGCATTTGTCCATACCCTTGTAACTGGATATGACCGGGAACTGTAATATCTCCCCAACCGTCACAAGCAAAGTCTGTTTCTTGAAATCCTTGTGGACGAGTACTTGGATTCGTTGCATAGTTGAATTTCCAATTTCCATTTAAAGAAGAACGAAGCTTCATCTCGCCACGTTTCTGTGCTTCTTCTAACGTTGCATAATATTTATGATCTGAGTACGCTTTCAAGCGATTTACAGCAAATACACTGACATCTGTTAACCAGTCTAAACTAGGCTTTTGTTGGTTCATGTCCATACCCCCGACTTTTCTTTGTTTTAGAGTGACTAGCGCTGCGGGGAAGGGTTATTCTTGCCGTCGCTGGTAAGACTGGGATGTCTTGATTGGACCACTGAGTGGTCGATATCCTTGTCTTAAAGGCGACTTTCAGAATAACCATTCCCCTCCGCTAGAGGTAACTGCTACTCCATTTGAATGCGTCTCCGCAGAAAGATTACACCTTACATCGTCCTTTAGAGTACATTATCATTTTGAAGTACATTGTCGCTTTGGAATTTTGATCTCGTATGCGCTTTGGCTATATGGTTTCTTCATTACATAAATAATGATATTTAGTCTCGCTTTAGCATCGATATCACAATGCCTTTGATCTCAAACTAGTTCATTTCAAGCTACTCCCAAAATCGAATAAGCTTAAAGCACTACTAAATCGGAACCTTAAAATCTTATCAAACCCTAATTCTTAAAATCTCTACGTTCTAAATTCTAGATTTTAAACCAAAATTATAAGTCCTAAATTCTCAAACCTAAAAATTCAAATCTCTTATTCCTACCCTGCCCACCTACTCGAAGTAAAACTAAATCTCTTTTTTGTGGACATGGCAAAGTGGCTGTGATGCGGCAGAGCGGAGTCTAAGGAAATTGTCCTGAACGTCGCCTTTAAAGATAAATGCGACTGCTTGGCAGTCATTCAAAGCACTTATCTTTACCAGCGGCGGCAAGGACAATTCCTTAGACGAAGCGGTCCCCATCAACAACCACAGCCACTCTCCACAACTCGGAGATTTATTTTACCGATCCAACCATTCCTGCTACGAAGTGCTTCTGCATAACGAAGAAGACGATAGCTGTAGGTAATGTAGAGAACACGATAGCGATCATGATCATACCGAAATCTGGTGCATAACTGGATCCCATGTTAGAAATAAGCAACGGAATCGTTTGATTTTCTGGCGATTGTAAAACAACCAAAGGCCATAGGTAGTTATTCCAGCTCGACATAAATGTAATAATTGCTGCTGCTGCATAACTTGTTTTCATTGTTGGCATGTATACACGGAAGAACAATCCCAATTCGGTTAATCCATCCATACGACCTGCTTCAAGCAAGTCTTTCGGGAACATTTTGGTACTTTGACGGAAGAAGAAAATAAGGAATGCTGTAGTAACGGTTGGAATCACAACTGATGCTAATGTATCGATTCCAATCACTGGTACCACATTACTGATTTTACCGAACATACGATATAACGGAACCATCATCGCTGCAAAAGGAATCATCATCGACAATAGTAAAATGTTAAATACGATATCTTTTGCTTTACTGCGATAGACTTCAAATCCATAACCTGCAAGCGAAGCGATTAACAATGCCAAAATCGTTGTACTGATCGAAATTTTAGCAGAGTTGCCTAATGCGCCTATAATATCTACAGAACTCGTTAATTTTTGGAAGTTTTCGATCAAATGAGAACCGGGAAGCAATCGACCCTGTGTAACGTCTACCGAAAGGTTAGTTGCGCTGACGAGCATCCAGAAAAACGGGAAAATCGAAATAAATGCAGCGATACTCAAGAAAATATAAGTGAAAAACGTTTTGGATTTATTCATTGCGATCACCTGCCACTCTGAACTGGATAAATGCTAATATGATGATCATAATTACGATAGAATACGATACGGTTGCTGCATAACCAAAGTCTGCTGAATATTTGAACGACAGATTGTAGATATATTGCGAAATGGATGTTGTCGCATTACCGGGTCCACCTTTGGTAATATTGACGACTTCATCAAACAGTTGCAATGTACCAATTGTCGATGTGATCGATGTAAACAAAATAATAGGTTTTAGCATAGGAATAGTAATACTGAAAAATTGACGAATAGCGGAAGCACCATCAATACGTGCTGCTTCATAAATAGAGTTGTCGATATTTTGTAGTCCAGATAGATAGAAAATCATGTTGTAACCTGTCCAGCGCCATGTAATAGCGAGAATAATCGTTACTTTTGCCCAGAACGGATCAGCAATCCACTCAATCGGAGCACCAATCAAATGCACTTTAAGCAATAACGCATTAACCAAACCATCCGAAGAGAAAAGGTATTTAAATACAACAGAATAAGCAACTAGAGATGTAATACAAGGTAAGAAAATAGCTGTACGGAAAAATCCTTTAAATTTCAAACGAGGATTGTTCAATAATACAGAGATGAACAAAGCAAGCACAACCATTAAAGGTACTTGGAAAATCAAATAAATAAATGTGTTTTTTACTGCTGTAAGGAACATATCATCTGTAAACAGACGAGCGTAGTTATCAATACCATTGAATGATAGATTCGAGCCTGTTCCCGTTTGGAACGAAAGAATAAGTGCTTGAATCATTGGATAAAAGTAAAATGCACATATCATCAAAACGGCTAATGCAATAAATAACCATCCTGTTAAGCCAGCTTTGAAACGAGGGCCGAACTTGGATTGAGGTTGAGCTGCTTTCATTTCTTTCATCTCCTTTATATCGCTTGTGGTCGTTTTATTTTTTTATTTATGGCTTAGATACGGCAATAAAACCTTGAACGGCAAAGCCCAAGGTTTCATTGCTGTTTCTATTGCCTTACGCCCAGCAAGCTTTCTCTATCCACTTTTTGAGCAGATCGGGTACAGTATGATTTTTTAATGAATCAAAATGTTTTATTTCAGTTGAGCTTCTGCTTGAGCTTGAACATCGTTCAATACAGAGTCAATGTCTTTACCAGCAAGGTAGTTCTGTACTTCTACAGCCATGATATCTTCGATAGCATACGTGTGTAGACCGTAGTTTACGTTAGGAACTTCTGTAGTCCATTTTGCAAAGTCAGCATAGATTTTTTGTCCGCCGAAGAAATCGTCTGCTTTGTCATAAGCTGAACCTGTAGAAGCTGCTTTGAACGTACCGATGATACCAATTTTGTTTAACATATCTTGGTACAATTCTTTATCAGAACCGAATGTTTCTTTCATGAAATCAGCAGCAGTATCTTGTCCGTCTACGTTCATGACATACCATGAGCTACCACCAATGTTAGATGCGTGAACAGAGTTTGGTGTGTTTTTCAATGTTGGGAATGGAACAACAGCCCATTTACCAGATTGAGAAGCTTCTGCTTTAACAGAAGGTGTGATCCAGTTACCTGTAGGAACAGATGCTACAGCACCACTGTTGAATGCAGCCAAGAATTGACTCCAGTCAGAGTTCGTTTTTACGATATTTGCATCAAACATTGCTTTGTAATCTTCCATAGCTTCTTTCAAAGCTGCGTTTCCTGCAATGTTAGGTGTTTTACCGTCTTCTTTAAGATACCAAGTACCTGCAGATTGGATCATTGCACGAATCAATCCCAAGTCATTTGGATCTTGAGTTAACATATCTTTACCAGTTTTAGCTTTTACTGCTTTACCGATTTCGATAAATTTATCCCAGTCGATATCTTGCATATCTTCAGGTGTGTAACCTGCTTCTTTAAGATAATCCGTTCTTACATACATACCAGTTACGCCGGAATCAAATGGAACACCATATTGTTTGCCGTTGTAGTTAGTAGGACCTGCTTTGTAATCTGCAAAGTCTGCTGATTTAATCGAATCAGACATATCACGGAAAGAATCTGGATACGCTTGCAAGAAGTTTTGTGAACGATAATCTTCGATCAACACAATGTTTGGAAGACCTTTAGTTGTACCAGAGTTCAAACCTGTGTTTAATTTTTGTACAATATCCGCTTGAGCGTTTTCAATGATGTTAATCGTAACATCAGGATGCTTAGCCATATATCTCTCTTTAGCTAAATTCAATGCTGCTATGTTAAATTTAGCGTCCCATGCCCATACTGTGATTTCTTTTTTAGCTGGATCAGAACTTGCACCGCTACCAGCATTACCGGAACATGCAGATAACATGAAAACGGTTGCTAGTAAAAGAAACATCATTTTTTTCATTTTTGTTCAACCCCTGTTCTTTTTTTGAAAGCGTTTACCATTTGGTATATTTATCTTAACACCTCTTGATTTGAAGACGGTATGACTATCTTTGTAAGGATTTGTGATTTTCTTATATTTAAATTTTTTGATAGCGTTATCATTAGTAATATATTTGGATAATGGTATAAAATGTAGATTAAAGTAGGGTGGGATTAGTGAGTATGAGCGGAATTTAGGGAGACCGCTTCGGGGATAGCTTATTTAGAGCACCAATTTGAATGTTGGGGAGCGGGGGGCAGGAAAGAATGAGGATTAGAATAGATTGGAGTGGCTTGGTGAATATATAGCTATCTTGAATTTGTGCCTACTATATATAGAAAGATCGAGTTAAGTTTATGGATTAAATACTTGGTGTTTTTAAAATAGGAATATTTATAGATTGTTTCATTATAAATAGAAGAAAGGTAGGCGCTTATTTCTAAGTGTCTACCTTTCTTCTATTTACAAAAGACATCTTTTATACCGTTTAGAACACGGGATATAGTAGATGTCTTTTGTATTTTTTATAGGTTATTGCTGTTCTAAAATTAAAGGCATGGTGATTTTGACTTTGGTGCCTTCGCCTTTGGTACTGGAAATAGTTACTCCATACTGTTCGCCGTAGAGCAGTGTGATGCGGTTGTGGACGTTCTGGATGCCAATGCCTGTGAATAATTGACGTTTGCTTTTCGGATTCGGTAGCGGGTTATGTTCGCCTACTTCAGATAGACCGTCCATGCCATCTCCATTGTCGACCACTTCGCAGGTCAGTACACCATCGGATTGAGACACCATAATATAGATGATACCGTTTTGTTTTTCATTAAACGCATGGAAAAACGCATTTTCGATAAATGGTTGAATAATCAATTTGGGCACATGGTATTCCAGACAATCTGGAGAAACGAAATAATTTACTTGTACGCGTTGTCCATACCGCACATGGTTGATAAATACGTAGTTTTTCATATTACCCAGCTCTTGTTCAATCGTGATCGTTTCACTGACATTACTGATTGTATTTTGCAATAATGAAATCAGTGCATTGATCGTCTCCGCAGCCGTTTCTTTGTTTCCTTTTTGCACTAGGATTTTGATCGAAGCAAGCGTATTATACAGGAAATGCGGATTGATCTGTCGTTGTAATGCAGCTAACTCTGCATTCCGTTGATCTTTTTGCGTCTGAATTAAACGTTCGATATAATCATTCAGTTCATCCAGCATATAGTTATACGCTCGACCTAACTCCTGAACTTCATAACTTCCACTCACTTGAATATAATTATCAAAATTTTTCTCCGTAATCGTAGACATCTGCTTCACCAGACGGGTCAATGATTGGGTCAATCGACGTGAAATTAAAAATACAATCAACAACGCTCCGCTGACAATCGCAATACAGATCAGTGCCACCGAACGCACATTGATAATCTGTCCAACAGCAAATTCCCGATCAACCAAATTAACCAGATAAAAATCATATTCAGGTACATAATTCGATAAAATAATATGATCTTTACCCATGACATCCGCATCCATATAATCCAGATGTTTTTTGTTAATCTGGGTCGCATAATTGAGGAGCTCCGGTGAAAAAGAACCAATCAGATCATCTCGATTACTCGATACAATCTGTCCACTCGCATTCAGAATCAGAACATCGTTGCCTGTACTGGTAAAATTACTATAAAAACGTTTGAATTCCCGCTCTTGAATGGCTATATAGATGGTTCCATACAGAAAGTTACTTGTACGCTCCATCAAAGCTTTGGAAGCAATAATATAATGTTCTGCCGGCTGATCGATAGCTGTTGATTCTTCATCATACTGATACATCAGCCGTCTCGGTTCAGCGATCGTATTCTTGGTAATCATACTTTCAGACAACGTATGCATTGGAATAGGCCAGTATCCATAATCGGAAGCATAACTTCTGCCATTCACTCCTATGACCGTTACGCCTACTTCATAAGCGTCTACATTTGATTTAATCTGCTTCATCTGTTGACCCATACTGAAATAAGAACTACCTGTAGCGATCGAATCGCCTTCACCGCTCGTTAAAAAGCTTTTGACGGTAGCCGTCTGAGAGGCATGGCTAACTGCATTTACAATCGAATCGTTAAACGACTCAAAGCTTGTTTTAATCTGATTCAACACTTTCGAGTTGGTGATACTGAATGTCTCGGCAAATAGTCGCTCTGACATTCGAATCGTTACGAGCGAAGTCAACAAACAAACAGCAATGATACTGACCACCATAACAATAAACAATTTAAAAAACAGACCTTGCTGTTTGAAATTGTCGATACTTTTTTTCATACTCATTCCCTTTTCTTTAACCCATTCATTACATACTATAATAGTAAGATATTTTGCTACGCAAAAATCACTTTCTTATTGAACTAGGTCGCGCTTATGGTGCCAAGCGCTTGTTGTAAGATATTTTGCTACGCAAAAATCACTTTTTCATTGAACTGGGTCGCGCTTATATTGCCAAGCGCTTGATGTAAGATATTTTGCTACGCAAAAATCATTTTCTTATTGAACTAGGTCGCGCTTATATTGCCAAGCGCTTAACGCAAGTGTTTACGTCGGTATTGGCTTGGGGATAGTCCGGTTAGTTTTTTGAATACTTTGGTGAAATAACTAGGGTCGGAATAGCCTACTTTGCTACTGATATCTGCAATCGTGAACTCGTCTTCTTTTAACATGGCGGCGGCTTTTTCGACACGGATTTTGTTCAAATACTCACTAAATCCTTCTTTATTATGCGTTGTGAAATAGCTGGATAAATAAGAAGGGTTAAAATGAAAATATTGGCCTAGCCCGGTCAGACTGAGCGACTCTGCAAAATGAATATCGATATACTCTAATAACTTTTTCATATTCGAGTTACTGTTCGGCTGTGTACGTGCTGCAATCTGCTGATCAACTACCAATAAAAAGCGATTCAACAAATCGATTGCTTCATTAATGTGCTCGGCTTCGTTAATCTGTTTGAAATAGTTATATTTCTCAGCATCCAGTTGTTCAACATCATAATCCAGATTACCAAGCAGTGTAATAATATTGAATACGACATTTCCTAGAAACGATTTCAACTCAAACGGAGTCGAGACATAGTTCCCCGACATCGCTGTGACATACTGGCGCAATTCTTGGAAAGCAAATTCAAAATGCTCTCGCTTCATCTCTTCAGCAAATTGCTTTAGGTTGAAAGCACCTTGTACTGCAACCGGTGGCGGAAGTTCAGATTCTAACATGAGTCTGCGATCCGGGAAATAAAAGCGATAGTCTAACAATTTCAAAATCTGTTGATGATACACCGGATCGATCTGCTCAAATGTATGAAAAGGACTACTCATCACCCAACCGATTTGTGGAGACTGAGCATGAATATCATCGGCTAATTGCTGAATAACGGTCACTAACGTTGAATATTTAGACTCTTCCAGATTCACCAGAAATACAATTAGACCGGAATCACTGACCGGTGCAGGTCGAAATACAATCGATGTCCCTAGCGATTCAAGCACCTCTGCCAGTCTCATTCCTAGAGTAGATAAGTGACTTTGTACAGCCGCAGACGTATGGTTGTTCGCAATATAACCGGAAGGCTGAACGCCGATCAGACAATAATGCTCATACGGGAAAGCTTGCTTGATCAGTTCTTGTCCATAATTCACTTCATATCCGGAGATCACTTTTTCTATAATATGATCAATCGATAATAACTCTTGATCATTATCTTCATTATATTGAAGAGAAGGAATACGACGTGCTGTCTTTTGTAGAACTTGCAACAACTCTTGCGTTTCTAACTTTGGCTTCAAAATATAATCAGCTACCCCACTTTGAAAAGTGGAACGTACATAGCTAAATTCACCATAGCTGCTCAGTACAATGACTTCAATATGAGGATATCTTTGCTTCACAATTCGTGTGAATTCTTCGCCATCCATAATTGGCATGACGATATCGGTAATCACAATATGAGGTTGCAATTGATCTACCAGTTCGAGCGCTTCTTTTCCATTAGATGCTTCACCAACAATCTGAAATCCAAATTGTTCCCAGACCATATAGTGTTTAATTCCTTGTCTTACCAGAATTTCATCATCTACGATCAAAATTCTACACAGTTCTTTCATTATGACACTCCCTATATAACTCTACTGAAGACTACAAGAATCTTACAGAATACCATTTATGGTAGCGTTTTCAAACGTATAGTTTATTATTTATCTATTAGTATTTTTATGCTAACACAGAATAGAGAATCATGGGACAAAATATTTGAATATGATAATGATCAAGTCAGATAGATATGACAATAAAGATATCATAAAAATAAATATAGAAAGAGGAAAACAATGAATAAAAAAATCGTATTTGGAGTTCTAGGTGTTATTGTTTTAATAGGTGCCAGTCTGTTCTTAATATTTAAAGAAGATCGTCAACAGTATATATTTTTGATTCCTGAAGGATATAAAGGCAAAGTAACTGTTACTTTTGATCAACCTGATGCAAGTCCGTTGGTATATGAAGGTAAATGGATTGTTTTTCAAGTTCCTTCTTCTGGGAATATTACGACTTCTGGCTCAAATGTAACAGGAACAATCGATTACTATTATGTAGATCAAGCAGGAAATCGTACAAAAATAGAAGATATTCCTAACGCAATTCAAGATCTACACACTGAATCTGGTGGAAGTAAAAATAGTGCTAATCAGACTACCGAAATACCTGAGACCCTTTCTTTTTTTGTAGGTACTCCGCAAGAATATGATAATGATCGCAAATCCTAGAACTCCTCTTCCAAATCATCAAAACAGCCTAACGTGTTGGGTGCACATTAGGCTGTTTCGAGAATTTCTGTATTGGATGATGTGAATTTCTTTTCAATACTGCTACATCTTATTTATTTGCGATCGAATGCCATTCTTGCTGCAAGTGCTGTTAGCACACTTGCCATGACCCAACGCTGGATACTCATCCAAATCGGACGTTTACCGAACCATGATACCACTTGACTCGCTACCAGTATAATCAATAGATTAACGATAAAGCTGATGCTAATCTGAAGCAGACCTAGAGTGGCACTCTGCATCAATACCGATCCCCGTGCAGGATCTATAAATTGTGGTAACAACGATACATACAATACAGCTGCTTTGGGGTTAAGTAAATTTGTCATAAATCCCATTATAAATAGCTTTTTAGGCGATTCGATCGCTAATGATTGAGGTTCCAGTATATTACGATCACTTCCACTTCCAGGACGAATCGCTTTCCACGCTAACCATAGCAAGTACACTGCTCCTGCCCATTTAATCATACTGTAGAGTATAGGAACTGTCAGAAATAACGCAGATAATCCCATCATGGTCGCTACAATATACACGACAAATGCGAGCATCACGCCGAACAAAGAAATCATGCCTGCTAACTTTCCTTGTGTTACCGAACGCGAAATCAAATAGATCATATTCGGTCCTGGCGCACATACCATCCCTAAAGCGACAGCGGCAAAAGCAATCATCGTTCCAAAACTAATCATGTGTCCGTCTCTCCTTTTTTATAGTTTTGCATATGTAAGATTGTTATACAGTATACGCTTTTGTAGTCAATTCGTTAACCTTTATGTAAGTGGTTTGACAATATCCATCTTTTCCTTCACAATAAATATAATGATCGTTCTATATAAAGGAGTGTATCAATTGAGTAAAAAAAGAGAAACGTTACTGATTGTAGCTGAAAAGCTTTTTTATGAACATGGATTTCATGCGATTGGTCTGAAGCAGATTATTACAGAAGCAGATATTGCGATTATGACGCTCTACAACCATTTTGCTTCCAAAGATGAATTGATCGTAGAAGTGTTGAAGCGACGTGAGCAACAATATATGGAGTATCTGCATCGTTTTCTGACGGATGATCGTGAAGCTATTTTATTGAATTTGGCTAAAGGGCATGCGCAACGTTTAATGGATATTCAATCACGTGGATGTATGTTTTTACGGGCAAAAGAAGAATTTGCTGGTGATCCAACGCATCCAGTCGTACAGACTGTGAATCGTCATAAAGAAAATGTGATGAAATTTATCGAGCAATTGGACTCCTCCCTGACTTCACAACAAATTTTACAATTTTCGCTATTGTTAGAAGGATCTACTGCTCTGGCTGAGACAGAAGATACAGCCACCGTATGCGCCCAATTAATTGATATGACCGAAAAACTATTTGTACGTGCGGCTTAAACAAGTAAGTATTCTGTTATAGCCATACTATTGGCACCCAAGATCAATCATTTCTATCGGTTCAAAAGTATATCTGATCGCAGTGAGTATATAGATACTCACTTTTTATTTAAGCAAAAGTATAATGATCGTTCTATATATTTATAATACATAAAGGAGTGTTACCCTATGAACGCTAAAAAAATTATATTTCCCGGTATAGCGATGATTGCTGTTTGCTACACATTAGGCAGATACAGCTTTGGACTATTTCTACCTGAGATTTCTGCTTCTCTTTCTTTATCCACTACTGATGCAGGCTGGATCAGTTCAGTGATGTATATTGCATATTGTCTGGCATTATTAACAGCACCCTTTCTTATTCACAAATGGGGACATTATCAGGTAATCCGCTTATCTGGAATCAGTGTAGTGGTTGGGATTGCCGGTGTGGCTTTGGCGCCAAATACATTAATATTAACGATCAGTCTGTTCTTTGCTGGATTAAGTACAGGTTGGATATCGCCTGCTCTAGGCAATGCGGCTTCTACTGAACTTCCTGTTGCCGATCGGGATCGTGGAAATGTTTGGATCAATAGTGGAACAAGCTTTGGGATGGTGTTATCCGGTCCCATCGCTTTATTATTTACCGAATACTGGCGCTTAAGTTATGGACTATTCGCTATCATTGCTCTGATCACCCTATATTGGAATAGCAAAAATATACCGCATCGGCATCCTATTGCGTCTAGTACTAAAGATCAGCACCAATTCCAATTATTTCAGCCACACAGTCTAGCATTGTGTGTAGGTTCATTACTTATTGGAAGCAGTTCTGCGATATATTGGACATTTTCGCGTAGCTTTTTGACGGTAGAACAAGGATTATCTTATACGACAGCGATCTGGTTTTGGATTGTGATGGGGATATCAGGTATGATTGCCGGTAGTTCTGGAAAATGGATCAATCGGCTTGGACTTTCTGCATCATATCGTCTGGGTATGTTTATGATGAGTATTGGAATCATAGTGCTTATTATCCCGTCTGTTGGATTTAACTTTGCTTCAGCTATCTTATTCGGAATTTCGTTTATCTTTTTAAGCTGTATCTGTATTGTGTGGTCTACTCGTGTCTATACCAAGCAACCTTCTATGGGGATCAGCCTTTCTTTTTTGATGATTGGTGCAGGGCAATTTGTAGGTGCTTTGATCGCGGGGAATGTGATTGATCTATTTTCATATTCGGTAGGATTTGTGATCTTTGCCGGACTCGGACTGGTCGGGCTGTTGATTAAAATCAAAACAAATACGACTGCATAATCAATCTCTTTATAGGAGTAAATACTTTATTTCTATAGAAGCAACGCATAATATAAAGACACTGAATAGTGTCTTTTTTTGTTGTGCAAGTTCTAGTTAGACTGTCTAGCTTTCTCTAGATCATGGTATAATAAAGAGATTCGTGAATAGAGAACCACGCTTAGGAGAATAGAGGATATGACGTTGATATTGAATATAAAGCAAGATATAGATCGTTCTGTACAACAGTGGCATAAGCAGTTTGCTGAAGATATCGCTCCGCTGGGGCAAGGGATTCGGAATGTGCAATATACGACAGAAGCGCTCGCTCTTATTTTCCAAAAAGGGTTGCCGGATGATCCAGTAGAACAGGCGTTATTTAAGCTGAATACCTATCTGTATATGCTACAGATTGTTGTCCAACCTGTTCAAAATAAACTGAGTCGCACGATGTCTTCACTCGGGTATCATACTCATCTGGCAGTAGCTGAATTGCAAAAATCTATCGAATCTCTTTTTGCAGAACCTCTTCTTCTCACGTCTGTTACTTCTATAGAACAACGTGAATGGTTAAGCGGTACACTCTCTTATATTCGTGTCGAGATGCTTAGTGAATCACGCGATTCTTTTACCTTTTTCAATAGTTATATGCGGATATGGATCAACTGGATTTTGCCATTGCTCACTCATTCTGTTGCAGACGATATCGAACTAACACTACAAGCTGAAGTTAAGCTTCTCGAACAATTAGAACCACGTTCCGGCCATTCGGCGCTCAAGCAAGCATGGTGGCTAGCGCAAAGTTATATTCAGTTTGAACGTGGAGCAGAGCAGGATGAAGTATCTCTTGCTCTTATTCATACTGCTGCGACCAAGCAAGATTTCTATCCAGATCGTCTACCTGATTACTTGGAGCGTCTAACCGATCAAGCGAACTGGACACGATTAGCGTATTGGCTGACTGAACTTGCTGATGTATTACGCCAGCAACAATCTAATTTACAAGATTATGCACTTTATTGGGAACAAGTGATCACCCAACTACCAGAAGCCGAGCCTCAAATGTGGACAGCACTGGAAAAATTATTACCTGTCGGCGGACGCATTTACGAGCAAAAATTGTTATCGTACGGGAAATGGCAATTATGGATGGATTATCAGTTGTCTGCGGGTAATGATCCTGCCAATTATAAAGTCACCGAACTGCAACCGCTCGAAAATAATGCACCAGAAATGCTACTTCCTTTTTACCATCAAGCGGTAGAACGACATATGGCGCACAAAAACAGACAGGGCTACAAAGCCGCTGTCAAATTACTCAAACGTCTAGCTAAATTATACAAAAAAATAAAGCAAGAACCACGTTGGAATGACTTTATCGAGCAATTTGCTCAGCGAAATAGTCGTCTACGTGCGCTTCAAGAAGAATTGCGGAAAGGGAAGCTGATACCATGAGTCATTATCTTCAACACATCACTGTCCAAATGGGACTCAGCGAGTATGGCGATGCTCTAATCTATGGCTCCAAAGAAGCTTATGGATTCGTGCCTGCAACCTATCTCAAGCATCTGCTATTTGCATGGCATGAAGATTCCTTTTACGGAACAGAGCTAGAAGTAGAAGAAACACCTGAAGTGGAACTGATTGTGCTCCCTGCTGAACAGGTGATTCCGTATTTTGCATCGGCTCCTCTGCTTCATCATGTGCAGTGGAATTGGGAAGGCGAGACCGCTCAGATTCGGAAGTTGGCTCCCTATCTGGAACGTTGTCTGGATGAACGTAAATATCTTCCCAGTCTAGCTTCGTATCGGAAAGGGAAATTACAGTGGAGCTGGGATCAAGATGTGCTCTTAGAATGGGCGCAAGAAGACGGAGTCGAACGTGAGATACGATCTTTGCTCAAAAATGCGTCTCAACTCCAATTTGTACAAGGATTACAAGCGGCATTCTCCGCTACTGTGTTCCGCCAATATTACAACAGCGAAGCAGAAGCCGCTGATCTAAGACGTGAATATCCGCAATTATTTGATCGCAATCAGAGTACAGCAGGGCTAGATGAAGAAACATGGCTGGTGTCGATCGGTTGGAAAAGCGATACAGCTCCTTTTCGCCCGGCACTTCAATTGCTGGAACCGGAAGATTCCAACAGTGGTTGGCGACTCCAATTTGTACTACAAGACAAAGCCGATGAAACGGTTCTTGTCCCTGTACAATTGGGAATTGACGGACATGTGACTGGTAAATGGCCTGAGCCATGGAATATTCATGTGCAAGATCGGGCTTCGGGCTGGCTCGAACATCTACGAGCCACTTTACCACGAGCCCAATTCGCCGAAACGTCTGATATTTTACAGCGTCCGATGAACAATGAAACCGCATGGCGCTTTCTGACTACAGAAAGTAATCGACTGCTTCAAGCAGGTTGGTTAGTGTTACTTCCTGCATGGTGGGAAGCGGCAAGGCGCAAAAAGCCTAAATTGCGTGCTAAAGTTAGCGAAGATAAAGAAAAACGGGACGGCAAATCCTTTTTCGGCTTAGATGCACTGATCGACTTTGATTGGCGGGTATCGATTGGAGATACAGATCTTTCGGAAGAAGAGTTTCTGGAACTAGCGGCTCGTAATGAACGATTGGTACTTTTCCGTGGACAATGGATTGCGCTTGATCCTGAGTTATTGGAACAGATCCGGCGAGCGATGAACGGGATCGATAAGCGACGTGGATTATCTTTTCAAGATGTATTGCAACTCCATCTGATGCGCCAGCATCGTGCGGCTCAAGTTGCCGAAGAAGAAGCGGTTGAGGAAGAAAGTACACGTGTAGAACTGGAAGTCGAATTGAATGAACATCTGACTTCTTTAATCGAAAAGATCAATCAGCAAGTGGATCTTCCACTCACTCCGATTCCAGCAGGGCTACAAGCGCAATTACGTCCTTATCAGCATGAAGGATATTCATGGTTATCTTTTCTAAGAAAATTCGGTCTGGGTGCTTGTCTGGCAGATGATATGGGGCTCGGTAAAACGGTGCAATTAATCACTTATTTACTGCATATTAAAGAACATGCAGAGATCGCTATTCATCAACTAGCCGAACAATTTCATCAGACCGAAGAAATGCAACAGATGCATCAAGAGACCATTTTCAGCCCGACTTCCCTTGTCATCTGTCCCACTTCTGTACTGGGGAACTGGCAAAAAGAAATCAGTCGCTTTGCACCTTCACTTACAGTAGCGCTCCATTATGGCAGTAAGCGCCGTTCAGGAGAAGAGTTCCAGCAGTTGATTGATCAGGCTGATGTTATTCTAACGTCATATGCAACAGCATCACTCGATCAAGAACTGCTTCAAAGTTATACATGGGCAACGATCTGTCTGGATGAAGCACAAAATATTAAAAATGCACAAACAAGGCAATCGCAAACGGTTCGTAGTCTATCCGCTATGCATCGGGTTGCACTAACTGGTACACCGATCGAAAATAGATTGGCTGAATTATGGTCGATATATGACTTTATTACGCCAGGTTATCTAGGAACCGCTAAAGGATTTCAAGAACGGTTTAGCAATGCGATTGAAAAAGATCATGATGAAGAACGAACATTACATTTGCAACGACTGGTTAAGCCGTTTATGTTACGTCGTACCAAAAAAGATCCTAATATTCAATTGAATTTGCCTGAGAAAAATGAAATGAAAACCTATATTCATCTTACGGCTGAACAAGGGGTATTGTATGATCAAGCGGTCAATAGCTTAATGCAACAGATGAACGATCTGGATGGTATTAAGCGTAAAGGTGCCATCCTGTCTGCACTCACTCAGCTCAAACAACTGTGTGACCATCCGATTCTTGTGACCAAAGAAGCGTTGCCTGAACCGGAAAAAGGCAAACGATTCAATACCGAAGCATGGGTCAGTCGGTCTGCCAAATTAGAGCGATTGCTGGCGATGGTCAAAGAATTACGTGAAGAAGGCGAACAATGTCTGATTTTCACCCAATATATTGGGATGGGTCAGTTGATGCAAAAGATTTTGGAAGAAGAGTTACAGGAAAATGTATTATATCTAAATGGAAGTACATCCAAAACAGCGCGTGATCGGATGATCGAGCAGTTCCAAGCACCTGCTGTAGAAGGCGATTCCACCAAGCCGTCTGTGTTTATTCTATCGCTCAAAGCTGGTGGAGTCGGTCTAAATTTAACAGCTGCCAATCATGTGTTCCATGTGGATCGCTGGTGGAATCCTGCGGTCGAAAATCAAGCCACTGACCGTGCCTATCGTATGGGACAGACACGCGATGTCCAAGTGCACAAATTTATCTCACTTGGTACACTGGAAGAACGAATCGATGAAATGCTAGAAAGTAAGCAACAGCTAAGCGACAATGTGATTTCCAATTCAGAAGGCTGGATCACTGAACTGTCTAACGATGCGTTGAAAGACTTATTTGCGTTACGACGTGAATGGGCGGAATAATAAAGCATGACATTACACATGATTGTACGTATAATTAAACGTATAATCATGTGTTTTTGTTAGGAGGAAAATGATGGCTAAATTATTAGAACCTCAAAAAGATGTATCTCTAGAACAGCCTATTCTTTTTGGACGAGATCAATTAGTAAATACCGCTACGATTTCACGTCAATTCAGCAAAGTTAAATTGTTAGCTAAAGTAAAACCTTTGTTTATCACAGACAATGGAAATGTAGATTCTGTACTTTTGAGCTACGAAGCGTACGAAGAAATGTATAATCGTATCCAATCGCTAGAGCAAGAAGTTCTAGATTATCGTGCAGAAGAAGCAACGGCTAAACCTGAATCTTCTGTAGACTGGCAGACCGTTCGACGCAGTTCTAAAGAATAAGCAATGGAAAAACGATTCTTAGTTCAATTCACCAAAAAATCTCTTAAAGAATATGAAGCCTTAGACGGATCAATTATAGAAGAAGTCAATACAGCTCTGGAATCGTTAGAACAAAGAGCAGATCAAGTAGGGAAACTACTAGGCAATAAAAGACAAATTCATCTAAAAGGTACTAAAGAAAAGAAATTAAGACGTTCTGGTGGTACGTATTATTTATCAAATTACCGATCAATATGTAGATATTCTCGCTATTGTAAACATTCTTCTGATTGATTTTAAAAAGAATGATACAGAACTGTATATGGAAGCTGAAATTCGTTATCAAGAAACAAAAAATGCTATTGAACTACCTCAGAAAAACTCACCTTTCATTTGGAAGACAGATACAATTGCTAATCAAGATTTAGAACAAGATAGTATGATAGATAAGATATTTGATGACCATTTTGATGATTTAGAAGAATCTATTAAAAATCAAATTTTACATCATTTTTCTTATGGTGAAGTAGCAACAGCATATCAAATTTGGTACGAAGCTGTTCAAGATTTAAATAAAGAATAACTTTTATAACAATCAAAAAAGAGACCTGCTAGTTAAGGTCTCTTTTTCTTACTATTTGAATGAACTATATTTTTTAAAATTTTCTATAACAATAGCCTGATTACGCCAATTCTAACTCTACAGCCACTCCCAAATGATCTGATACAATAGCTCCATTCACACCATTCAATGCTACCGTAGAAGAATGAACAGGCAACGAGCGATTCGTTAAAATGTAATCGATCCGCAGATGGGTCGCGTTATTTTCCCACCCAGCGATTGCTTTGACGACGGTATGCCCATCGTCTTTTACTTTGGCTAACGTATACGTATCGAACCAGCCTTTGCTCATCACATAGTCGTAACCTTCGTCTCGAATCTCGGCTACATTGTTCAGATCTCCCAACATGAAGATTAATTGATCTTGATACGGCGCTAATAACTCTTCTGTACGATCCCATTGTCCTCTGAAATGTTCTTCATCATGCCACCATCCATAATGTCCATCAGCTATCCATACTGGCTGTCCATTGATCTCCGTCTGCACCATTAACAAACGACGTGTACGGTAATTGTTATAATCTTGTAGTTGCGAAACGAAATCATAACTGGCTTGTACGATCGGTGTACGCGTTAATATCGCTAATCCTTCATCATACGTATGTCTTGTCTGATGAGTGGGAACCCATGTCCAGTGATAGTCTGACGATAATTGTTGTAACAAGACATAGGCGAAATTATTTTGCCGAATCATCACATGAGCATCAGTGGCGTAATAACGTGACTCTCCTAAGGTCACTTCATCTACAGCTGATTCACTCATGGATTGATTGACTTCTTGTAATGCAATAATATCGAACTGTTGTTGATTGATATAGTCTGCTAATTGACTGATTTTTTCTAATTGATTGGTCTCATGCCATGAGTGTGTGTTCAGTGTTAAACATTTCAATGATTGTCACCTGCTCCATCTATTTTCATTATATTGCTCCGGTTAATACTTTATCTCACTATACCATAATCCCAAATAGACATCTTACTGAGATACAGAAGTCATGATGGAGAAAAATACAAAATACAGCAAAAAACTCCAACCGATGCTTATTTAGCAAGGACTGAAGTTTTTTATGATGAACCTATCTCAATCAATCGTTAACTTGCATCTACGCTTGAACCCATATTTGATGAGCTAGCACCCAAAAATATGATCCAAGATCATACTCCTGCTGGCTTCCACCAGTTACCCGAAATAAATAACATACTCAGTAGATTATACGAATCACTAAAATAACTTTCCTTGCTATTTTTCATCCAATCCCAACCTGTATTGACCCATGCTTGATGGGCATTATCAGTCACCCCTGCTGCGATAAATGGAGCCACAAACACAGCCGTCGCATACGTACCTCGTGCTGTACCATTTAACTGATATCCATCTTTGATATTGGAAGGCTTGCCACTTGTTTTACCTTTGATCCAGACCGCCATTTTGTTAGCTATTGTTTTGCCGCGAGTATCTCCATACATCGCATAATCCATTACGATTCGAAGCGGTACCCGAGAAGCGTTGTAATTGTATTCATTGGTTTCTTTAAATTCATCCAAAAACCATTGTGGTGCAGGCTTCGCTGGATTACCGACAACAAAGTCTGAAATTAGACCTGTAGTGGGCGAATAGGCACTACTGAACTGAGTATATTTGCTATACAGATTGTTGATTACATTTAACCATGTCTGATCTCCAGTCGCATCGTAGAAAGCATGAAAATGGCTGAGCATCCAATCCGATGGGCGGGTATCATAACTATTTTTGCTATCCCAATCGCCTAGATTAATTCCATTGTTAGAGGTGACATAACTGGACTTGATTGCACCAATCATTTTTTTCGCTTCAGCTAAATAATTGATCGCTCCTGAAGAGCCCCACTGATCATGTGCTAGTAATAAAGAGTACGCAATATCCAGATCTCCATCGGTGGCTGAACCAAAATGACCTTGAGCAGCTACATCATCTGCTACCACCCAGCCCATCAGTGCAGGATTGCCTGAACTTTTATATGCTCTAGCTGTTTTGAATAGTCCATTGTAGATGGTTTGTGCATTCGTATCTTGTCCTGCCATAAGAGCCGTGATGACCATGCCATATCCTTGACCTTCTGATGTTCCTAGCGGTTCAAACCCTTCCGCATCGCCTGTAATATCACCTTGTACATAATAACCACCCGGCAAAGAAGACAAGTTATTTTTGATATACGTAGATTTCCAGTAACTATAATAAGAAGCTACCGATTGATTCATCGAGGCTTGGGTCACATGATTGGGCTTGATGACCCCTGTATAATTGACTTGTTGTGGAAAAGGTTTCTTCTCATTCGCAGCATAAGCAGAAGTGGATACTCCAAACATTCCCAAGAACGAGATCATGAATAATACAACCACAAGGGAAAGACTTATTAAACGTGTTGCAATAGATACAGGCAATAGAGTACGCATGATAGTAATTCCTCCTTATCATAGGGTAGACTTTCATATTCTGAACTGGGTAAAGCTATCTAACTTTTTTGATATTTGGATATTTTGAAATTTCCTTAAATCGTCTCTGCTACAGCTATATTCTCTTTTTGAAAAAATAAAGGTAGATAGGCTCGATTGGCTTCTAACATTTCATCTAGCATGTCTTTGGCAATCGCAATCGAAGGCACCAAAGGATGATGTACCATTGCTTGCAAAGCGACTTGACGATCTCCTGTCATCGCAGCTTGGATCGTTAATTGTTCATAGGTTTTGACGGCATGCATTAAGCCTTTAATAGGCTCGGGTACAGTTGACAATTGAATTGGTAACGGGCCATTTTGAGTCACGATACAGTTGACTTCAATACAAGCATCATGTGGTAAAAAATCTATCGTTCCTCGATTAGGAACATTCAGTGTCTGTATATCGCCTGTGCCATTGTGCAGAGAGCGCATCAGATTAACAGCGGCTTCTGAGTAGTAAGCGCCTCCACGTTGCTCCAATTGTTTTGGTTTTTCTTTCAACTCAGGATCTCGATACAGCTGGAATAATTCCTGTTCGACTTGCTGTACCACTTGAGCGCGCGATCCTTCATTTTCAAAAGATAGCAATTGATCTTGAAGCATCTGAGGTGTCATATAGAAATACTTGAGGTAATACGAAGGTAAAGCTTGTAAAGATAACAGGAAATCAGCATCCCAACCTTGTTGTGGAACATTAGCAGCTGCATATTGTTCGCGTTGTTCTAATAATTCTGTTAATTTCGGTTGCCCATCGACATCAATGCGGGTCACCCAGTGTAGATGATTCAGCCCTACAAATTCAGCATAGATCCGATCTGCTTCTACTTGATAATGTGCTGTTAACCATTTGATTAGACCGATTGGTGCATTACATAAGCCAATACTGCGTACTTTACTATACTTATGGATCGCCTCAGTGACCATACCTGCTGGATTAGTGAAATTCAGCAACCATGCTTGTGGCGCTAACTCCTCGATATCACGGCAAATCTCAAGCAATACTGGAATCGTTCGTAGCGCTTTCATCATTCCACCAGGGCCAGTCGTTTCCTGTCCGATCACCCCATATTGCAATGGAATACGTTCATCTACACTTCTCACTTCTAACATACCTACTCGCATTTGTGTACTTACATAATCAGCATCTTTGATAGCTTCTCTTCGATTCGTTGTTAAATGTATCGTGATCGGTAATCCTGAAGCTTTAACCATGCGTTTAGCCAGTTCGCCAACGATATTTAACTTATGAAGTCCTTCTTCAATATCGACTAACCACAATTCACGAATCGGTAGATCATGATAATAGCGAATAAATCCTTCGACCAACTCTGGCGTATACGAAGAACCCCCGCCGATTACAGCTACCTTTAACCCTTTACTCATTCATGATCACATCCTGTATTTATAAAATAGTAGACATTGACGTGTGGTATCCTATGATCGTTGTAATTAAGATTGGATTGATCGCTCTGTGCTAGGCGCTGTATTCAAGCGTCCAATATCATGCAACTGCGTATATACTTGTGGTGTAATATAACGTCCTGCTTGCTCCATAGCTCGTAATATCGCTCCGATCACAGGTTCAACTTCTAACTTAACTAATGAGGCATGTGGAGCAGATTGTTGTAGTGCCTGCTCGATCTGAGGGCGAATCCAACCCCGATCTCCACGTGTTAATAGGCTTCCAATCATCACGACATCGAATGTTAACGTGTGCATAGCGAGTCGATGTATAATCGCTGTGATCGACTTTCCGATTTCCTGTCCTTGTTTGGTTAAAATATCTAAAGCAACTCCATCTCCCCATGCAGCAGCTGTAAATAATAATTCTGCCGCACGTAAAGGCACGTCATAATCATGATCCAAATAATCGTGAAACAGTGTCTCTACATCTCTATAATTCAACATATCTAATAACAATTCTGTTAGCACCGTAGGATGCTCTCTTCCATCCCATGCTCGAATCACAGAACGAAAGACTTCGATACATAATGAGCCACCACCGCCGAAGTCTCCATACTTGTAATCGAACCCACCACACTGATAACTTTCGCCTGATGGATGAATACCCGCACTGTTCGTTCCTGTACCGCAGATCACAGCAATACCATATGGTTGCGTTGTTCCAGCGCGAAGCCCTATCAGCGTATCCCCAACTAGATCATACTTTGCAAATCCAAGGCTACGAATCATCGGATGTAAAATAGCATAATCGGCTGGTCGATCGGCGCCTGCTAAGCCAAAACAACTGGATGTTAATTGTTCACGCTGAATACCCGTTTGTTGTAATGCTTGTTCAATCGCAGATCCAATCTGTTCTCCAGCCAGTAATCCTGCTGTCTGATGATTCCCACCGCCAGCAAGTCCTTGTCCAAGCAACTGTCCGTGTTCATTGGTAATATAAGCAAGCGTTTTGCTACCCCCTGCATCTATACCAAGGTAATACTCCAATATGAGTCACCTCTAATCCTGGTTACATTGTGCTGTAGATTGCCTTATAATCAATTCTGATTTTAATTTGAGTCCTGTCGTACGCTTACTCTGATTACTAATCTTACGCAAAATCATATCCGCCGCCGCCAGTCCAATCCGATCCGCCGGTTGTCTCATCGTCGTCAAAAAAGGACGCAATTGCGAAGCGATATTTTGATCGTCATATCCGACTACAGATATCTGCTCTGGTATACGAATACCTTCTTCCATGAGGGCATTGATCAGACCAATCGCAATATAATCATCCCCTGCAAAAACAGCTGTAGGCAGATTATTTTCTGCTAACCATTTTTTTGCAGTCTGATAACCGAAATCCATACTGTAATCCCCTTCGACAATCGCAAACGGTTCTAATTCTGCTTCTTGTAGAGCATCGATAAATCCTTGTCGGCGCTCTTTGGTACTCGTAAATACATCTAATCCACACAAATGAGCGATCTTTGTATGCCCCAATTCCAGAAGATGACGAGTCGCTTCATAACCACCGTTGTAATTGTCGACAGTGATCGCAGAAGCATTATTTTCAGACAACTGATTATCAATAAGCACATACGGAATATTACGCTTTTTCAATTCCGATACGAAACGTTCTTCTTCTACGGGAGATAATAAAATCAATCCATCTACCCGATCTTCTTGAATCAAATAATGACTTTCTTGATTGCCAAAGCTACGGGATACGGATACCGCTAAAAAATAACCTTGCAGAGCTAAAGCATCATTGATCTCTTTAGCAACAGCATCGAAAAATGAATCTTGTAGCGTGGTAACAATCAATCCGATAATTCCTGTACGTCCACGAGCGAGTGAACGAGCCGCAGCACTTGGACGGTAATCTAACTCTTTAATCGCATCCATCACTTTTTGACGATTATTTTCTCGTACGGTTCCTGCACCATTAAGCACACGTGAAACGGTAACAACCGATAATCCTGATCTTTTAGCAACATCAAATATACTGGCTTTCATTTTGTATTCTCCTAATTGATGCCGTTTTTCGAAAGTAGGACATAGATATGCCAACTATTTAAAAAACGAACATCCTGTTTTTGCTCATTATACAGGATGATATAGGATAGGGACTACACTGTAATGCGCTAAATCGTTATTTCTTGTATGAATAAGCGTTTTTATTATATTGCACTGAACGACTAGATATAGATTTTTTTTCAACAATAGGAGCATCATGCTTGCGATCAGAAGACGGCTGTAGATGCTATCTTTCTTTTGAAGAGAGTTTATCTTTTCTGCTTCAATAAAAGTTATAACGCTTTAACTTTCGAAATAATAAACAATACACGCTAGATTAATATCTGGAATAAATCGTATTATTTTCACCTCCTATAGTTAATATCATTCTCCTATCACTTTTTGCATCGAAGAATATAAATTCATAATTATGCATAACGATTGTGAAGGTATTCAAGAGATAAATAGTATTTCTCCACTTCTATGTTTCCACGAAACAAAACGATTTTATATAAGTTATAGCGCTTTAACTTTTGATATTGGAACTATCATAGATGATTTCAGACCTGATTACAAGCTTATTTTGACCACTTTATAAGCAAAATCGGTTAAAAATAGGCTAATTTCTGCCTTTTTATTATATATTTACCTTATTATGAGCGAAAAAGTTATGCATAATATCATGGTGATCGTTATTTAACATACAGTTTAACAGTAATTATTGTTTTTATGAATATTGCTGAATCGATTCTAATATTTCATATTGTTGCCTTTTGGTAATATAGTTATATTCATTCTTTTGCACTTCTTGTATAAGTTCTGCCTCAGATAAGTATCCTTTAGCCCATGCATTTAATCGTGCACCTATCATTGAATGAAAAAGATTTTCTTGTGAATCTAAATGTTTTATCCCCTGCTTCAATAGCTCTGGTTTCCGTTGCAAATAATATTTCTGGTGACGCTCTTCTGCTCGTGTGAAATCGGTATACGCTAAGATTTCTGTATGAAGCGATTGGGGTTCATATTGTTGTTGAACATGTACCATCATTTTATACTGCTCTATATTGCGATAAAAAAGAATCGACATATACTGTCTTCCTTTATATCCATTGATCGCTTCAGGACGATGATGGGTCCAAAAAGTATGAAGTAATTGTTCTAAAGATATCTGTTGCGGATGAAATGTAATCTCTATACTTTCCGAATGGTCTCCTAGATTACGGTATGTTGGATGCGTTGTAGTTCCTCCTGCATATCCGGTTGCCGTCTGGATCACACCGTTGAATTGTCCGAACAAAGCTTCAGGGCTCCAAAAGCATCCCATTGCTAACGTTAATTGCTCAGAGGATAAAGATAGATTATCTGTTGATGTTGGATTCATTATGCTGTGCTCCTTTGCTCTATAGTTAGATATTTATATTTTGTAACCTTGCTGACTCTCTTTTACAGTACACTAGAATAGATACGGCATTTTGCTTCAAGCCTTAATCCGTACAATGAAAATTATACATAAGGTGGTTATATCAACAGTGAAAAGACAGAAATCTTTACTTTTGTGGGGTCTATTACTTATCGTTATTATTGCACTTATTCCTGTAGGAATGAATCTATTCTCCGCATCTAATCCTACTCAGCAAGCATCTCCACCCGGTGAAACGACAACAGATTCTACATATGATTCAGCAGATATACCGACACCCCAACCTGCTACACCTACTATTTCCCAGACATACGATCTGGTAGTGATCGGTAGTGAAGTCGAAGGAATCTTAATGGCAAAAGCTGCACATGATGAAGGCCAAAAGGTGCTGATTATCGATCCACGGGAAAAGCCAGGGGGACAATTAATTCAAGGACAAATGCTTGTACTGGATGAACCCAACACAAACAAAAAGAAAAGTCTGGTACAAGGCGAAATGAAAAAGCTGTACAACGCTTACAATGCAGGCGATATCCGTACGGAAGAACAATTTACAGACTATTATAACAGCTTAATTCAAGGGATTCCGCTAGAAAGTGGGATTCAAATTGATCAGATTCAGCAAAGCGATACCGATGCTAACTATGCGATCACTGCATTAACGTACAAAACAAAGGATCAACAATCTCATACGATCGCAGCAAAATATTGGGTCGAAAATAGCGATTATAACGCATTAACGTCTAAGCTTCATGTCACTCGTATTCCAGGTGTAGAATCTATTTTCGGTGGCGATAAGCCTGAATATATGGCGGCGACTTATATGTTACGGTTCAAAGGAGTCGATTGGCTGAAGCTGCATAGTGCCACATTGTTAGATTATCCTTTGACTAATCTAGAAGCGAAATATGGAACCAATACGTATGTCGATTATGATTTTGGAACAGGCTTTAACAAAATCACAGAAAACTTCAAATCACTAGATCCACAGCTCAAATTGCGTGGCATCAACTCGACGTATCAGAAAGATGGTGATGTCATTATCAATGCGCTACTAATCTATGATGTCGATCCTGCGAATCCAGAATCTGTGCAAGCCGCTATAGCCAAAGGCAAAGCAGAAGCGCCACGTGTATTAACGTTTCTCAAAGAAAATATTCCGGGATATGAACATGCAGAGTTAAACGGGTTCCCGGATTACTTGTATATTCGAGACTACAATCGATTTGAAACAGATTATGTATTGCCTTACGAAGATGTGGTTGCTAGCAAAATGTTCTGGGATAATGTCAGTATTGGTGGGTATCCGATGGACATTCAAGGCACACGTTCTGTCCCAACCGGTAAAGGATACGGTAAACCTGATTTCTACGGGATTCCACTACGTTCATTTGAGTTAAAGTCTTACGACAACGTTCTAGTCGCTGGTAAAAATATCGGTGCTTCGATCAAAGCTTATGGTAGCGCACGTATTACACCCACCACTGCACTTGCAGCCGAGACGATCGGCATTATTTTAGGGCATGAAACGAAAAAATTACGTGATCTAAATGAAGAAGATTTCAAACGGATTCATCAGTATTTGAGCGAAGATTATAATATTAAATTAGACTGAGTTAGGTTGGTTTTACACAAGGAAAATGTTCTGAGGGAAACCGCTTCAGCAAAAATATTGTTCTTGCCGTCGCTGTGTGGAGAGAATATTCTCAATATTGAAAACTGTTCTTGTAAAGAGGGTGGCATTGGCAACGTTGCTAATGTGGCTCTCTTTTTTTATTTTGGTAGTGGAGCTAAGCTTTTGAGGTAAGGATTGGTGAGTTTGAACAGGATTAGAGAAGTATTGGCATCATTAAAAAAAGCTAAGTCGTTGAAAGATGTGTAGGATCAACGACTTAGCTTTTTTGTTTTTCTATTAAAATGATGAATATCACTCGATGTAGATCACTCTATCTCTTCCATTCAACTGTAATTGACTGTGCACTCTCTTTCTATTGGTTTGCTGAGACTTCTTTCAAGCGTTGATCTAGCCAGTGTAGAGCTTGTTGGATGTGCTCCAAAGGAATCTGTCCATAGCGGTCGCCGATGCTAAGTTCGGTAGAGCACTGTGTTCCATCCTTTTTGTCAGTGAGATAAGGAGCTAATCCAACATTAGTAGCCTGACACATTTCGATCAAGATCGGTTCGATTTGTTCTTTGGGTAGTTCAAAATAGATATGGAACATGTTGGAGACAGGCACTTCTGGTAGCGTGTGAACCGCTGTACACTGGTTAATTTCATGAGCCAGTTGCACTGCTTCTTTGTAGTATTGTTCCATTTTGCCAACACGTTGTTCGTAGTAATATTTGGAGCTCAGGATATAAGGATACAAGCTGATCAGATCGCCACCGTGTCTTCTTTTCCATACTTTAGATTCTGCGGTAAAGTCGCTTGGCCCTGCTAGGATCGCCCCTGCAATACCACCGATACCTTTGTAAAAAGAGATGTAGACACTATCGAATAACTCGCATACTTCAGCGGCTGTTTTTTGGTAATACGGTAAAATTTCGAACAATCTAGCTCCGTCTAAATGAATCGTAATCCCTTGTTCACGGCAGTATGCAGAGATGGCTTGCAGTTCGCTATAATCTGGCAACTGTCCACCGATTTCGCGTTGAGGCAGTTCGAGCAGCAGACAAGCAACCTCTTGATCCATTTGCTGTACATCTGCAAGTGTAATCAGACGATCTTGATCCGCTAGTAAAATCGAATGGATATGATGCAGTTCTTTCAATCCGTCTTCTTCATGAATTTCTAAATGGCACAAAGGATGGTACGCAACGTTACGGTTATTCTGGCGATCACACCAGATACGTAAAGCAATCTGTTGTGCCATGGTACCTGTTGGGAAAAACACTGCGCTTTCTTTGCCTAACACATCTGCCATCTGTTTCTGGAAATCTTCGATCACTGGTCCCCGACCATACATATCACTTGCAAGGTCTCCATTGATATCTGCAAATGCTTGTTGCAACACATGTATATTCCGATCACCATTCCCTGCTAAAATGTAATTTGTTTGCGCAAACGCTTCTCGTAATGTTAAAGAAGGTTGCTGGGCTGAAGTCGATTCAGGATTATTGTACATAGATATAAGCTCCTTTGATAGAAATAAAATCAATGCTTAACTATAGCTTTGAATTAACGTTACCATATCTGAATCCGAATGCGTAATCTATGCTAGGAAAAAGTAATACGTCTTCTAAATAAACAGTAATTAACCCAATATAAAATACAATTTAGGGTATATTTGGAAATTAAGTATACCTATGTTATAATGACATTGGTTGTAAACTAATCACAAAGGAGAATGATGATGAAAAAACAGAAACTGATTTTAATTCCAGCCCTGTCGCTCGCCGCTTCTCTCGCCCTTGCACCTATTGGATTTGCTAGTGAGGTCTCTAGCACTCCAAACACACTAAACGCAACTAGTTCCAACCAAAGTGTAGCTCCATCGTTTACTGCTTCTCCCGTTTATAATGTAGGTACTAGTTCAGAACAGCTATTTTTACATGGCGAATTTGAAGTGAAAATCAACCCGAGTAAATATGCTAACTTTAATATTAAAATTTACGATAGTGCAGGTCGCCAAGTATCTGCAATGAGTTATAGTGGAAGTAGCCCTACAACACTACTTAAATCCGACGAAAAACTAGTAGGTCCACATAAAATAGCAGTCACTACTATTCCAGTCGTTGCAAATGCAGGAACCTTTCAAGTGAATTATTAATCTACTACTTACAATGAAATCGATTTTAAAATAATTATTAAAGAAAAAGCCTTTCTCCAAAAAACAGAGAAAGGCTTTTTCTTATTACACTACATAATTTATTGAGCATTCTAATCGTCTAATTCATAATCGTCCAAAGACCAAGGTTCTATTTTTTTGATAGCAGTCATAGGAATAAGCATTCTTGTATCATCATGAGCTTCTTCAGGACAAATCACAATAACATTATTGGAGTAGTAATAATTAACGTACAATCCGATTACAAACAAATTATCAAGAAAAGTTATTTTGATACCTTTATCTCTATAAGCTGGCATAAATATTTCTTGCTGATCCATGATCATTCCTCCTATTTCCTTATAATGTGATATGTATCTTTACTAATATAACATCAATATACAAACATACACTGTTATATCTTTTTTCAATATAAGATGTGTTCGTTCTCACCCTTTTTTCCAATCATTTAGTAAAATGTGATCTGCTAGATTAGGGCATAAGATTTGACTATATTCTAAAAAATGATCATAAAAATGTTCAAACATCATTAAAAGCTCGTCTTTTCCTATATAAATAGCTTCATCAGGTGTCCAATTGGTATGACTTACACAGGTTACTCTGACCTGATTATTCTCTTCTTCAAAAATAAGCAATCGTTCAATCCCTTGTTCATAAAAATCCAATTGAAATGAGAAATCTTTTTTACTTATTTTCTTTAAAATAAATGGAATTTGTTCGATTACTGTTAACAGATCAGTTCTACAATCGACAGGCCATTGCTCTTGTCCGAAAAAAGAAACAAGAAATACAATCGATTCTGAAATTTCAAAAACTTCACATATGTCAATCAAAATGGCTAGTGGACCATCCAGTTCCATTTCAAATGATGAATCCGTTATTGATACTCTATTTATAGAAAGTACGCTTTTCAAAATTAGCTGAATATTAAACATTTTAATTCCTCTTCTCTTACATCGAATTACCAATAAAAGCTATACCTATTTTTATATGTCATTTTCTCTTAAATACTGTTAATTAATAACGATCTCTATTAGCCAAATTCCTTTAAATACGTATGTAATTATTTTCGCTGTTATGCTATTTTACTTACTATTTTTTAAAAGAACTAGTACTATAATCTAATGATATGAAATATTGTGATCCTTCACCTCCTAAATAACCATTTTAATCAAATTATTCATTAACCTTAAACGCATTTCCCCACTCCATAAAGTTATCCCAAAATTTCTCATCAAAAATAGATTCCTTATCTAATCCAAAAGCCAATGCAAGTTCTTTCCATTCTATAAAATCGAACTTTGCAGTATACATTTTACTTGTATAAAGTTCTATCACTAAACCTTCAAATGACATTTCGTATTCATCATATTCAAAATAATGTGTTACAGCTTCTAATCCTTCTAAAGATAAAATACTTTCAGACAT
>NZ_MDER01000087.1 GCF_001721045.1 Paenibacillus nuruki
CCCTTGTAGACGACGAGGTTGATAGGTTGGGGGTGGAAGTGCCGCAAGGCATGGAGCTGACCAATACTAATCGGTCGAGGGCTTATCCAAATCTACAAATGCGATGTTTCAGTTTTCGGATTCAGTTTTCAGGGAGCAACATTAGCCTGACTGTTTGGTAATGATGGCGGAGGGGTTCCACACGTACCCATCCCGAACACGACCGTTAAGCCCTCCAGCGCCGATGGTACTTGGACCGCAGGGTCCTGGGAGAGTAGGACGTTGCCAAGCAACGAGTAAGACCCAAAGAGTGATTCCTGTTTACAGGAGTCGCTCTTTTTTTGCTTTTTTTTATAGATTTCGTTTGTTTTCATAGATATCTAATAATAGGTAAGGCAGACTAGAACTCCAATAGCATCTCTATCTATGGTTTTCAAGGATGGGTAGAGAGACATAGCATGGATTCCAACGGCAACGGGTTAGGGCAATCTCTTCTCTGTATCGATATGTAGATGTAGATTAGATGATTTAATTTCTGAGAAAGAGCATAAGGTTTGAGTATAAGTGGCTTAGGAAAGATTATATGGGTTGTATTTGGATTGGGGTATAGATAGTATTTTGGTTATGATTAGATTAAACAGGGTGTAAGGTTAGATCAAGATGACCGTTATTCTTCTTATATTTTCTATAGATAGCACATATAGAAGAAATCCTTATATGAATCTCTATACAAGTTCAATGCTACCAATGCTGTGATACATTGTAATCGTATGTATTAAATGTATTAGATCCTTTTCTATATAGAATCTAATAAAGTAGCTTCAAGGAAAGAACAGCTATAATTTTTAAAATTACTTATGCTAAGGCTAATCGCCTTCAGACTTCTTATTCCTTTGTCTGAAATTCAGAACGATACCGTCATAATTCTACAATAGAATACACTATCATATAAGTATGTCTAGGTAGTATAGGCGTCTACTTCTGGGCTAGAGGCTTTTGTTGGCAGTGTAAGATCATGACTTTCTTGCTGTATGTGTTTATTACTTTACATAATTATAAAGCGAGCAAAGAGTGTAGAATGAATGATATTTTCATAAGATGGGATACAAGGAAATAGATAGAATCAAAGTTAGAGCTTAAGAACAATTATATTTTGTATACGTTTTGATTAGGCAAAGAATAAGTCAGTGAGATGGATCATTTCTTGTTATGACTACATGATGTTATATTTCTTCATGTATCTTTGGATCTTCATAGCTATATAAATACATAAATAAGCTATAGATTATAAGATATTGTATCTTAATCTTAGTGAAGTGTAACTGTTTTGTTACAGAAGTTGTTGTAACAAATAGTATACTGATATAAGTATTAGATAGTTCTAAAGTCACGATAGCGAATAAAAGTGATATTCGTTTTATATAGAAAAATTTAATTTGAAGTCATAGAGCGTAATTAAGTATATTTATTATTAATAGAATGTATAATTATGCAATATGTGAATTTGATTGTTGATTATACCTTATATATTCACAAATATATGAACATGATGAATTCTATCTTTATTTAGGGGGACGATGTGATGTGGTGGAAGAACAAGCATCGGATATGGAATGTATTATTATTGGGAGTTCTTTGGGGAGCATTAGTAGGTTGTTCACAAGCTAATATTTCTTGGACTCATTATCAGGGTGCTTTTGTAGAATCTAGTTTTCCTATTCCAGAAGAAGTGAAGGATATGGATACTGTTATTAATAATAGGCAAATGAATTATGTACGTTATAAGCTTCCAGGAATAGAAGCATCTACATTACCAGACCTGTATTTACAAGAAATTAAAAATTGGGGTTGGAAACAACAACAAGAGAATATAGATGAAGATCAGACTAACTTTGTTTTTGTACAAGGTAATCGTACACTACAATTAGTATTACAAAATAATTATTTGACTGTTATTGTACCTGATAAAAGTTCGAGAGCACCTATTGCTGAAGCTACGATCAATCCTTAGCATTTGACTAGTGAAGTAGATGGAAAGTCCAAAATTAATACAGAGAACAGAGAACAGAGAACAGAGAACAGAGAACAGAGAACAGAGAACAGAGAACAGAGAACAGAGAACAGAGAACAGAGAACAGAGAACAGAGAACAGAAGTTAAAATTATAAAATAAAAATCGGTTATCTTCTTCATTTAGAAAGATACCGATTTTTTGTTGTATTGACTTATTTTATGAACGTGTTGTACTTGCTTGTTTAATAGAGTTTTTAGATATTTTGTTAATGGAGTCAATGCAGTTTACTTTTACTGGCTTATTTGTTTGTAGAGTTCAGTAATAGATTAGAAATTAATTAGAGTAGATAAAATAGCGGGTATTATGCTGTAATTGCTAGCAATATAGTCATTACCGTTAATAATGAGTGAGTAGTGAGTAGTGAGTAGTGAGTAGTGAGTAGTGAGTAGTGAGTAGTGAGTAGTGAGTAGTGAGTAGTGAGTAG
>NZ_MDER01000088.1 GCF_001721045.1 Paenibacillus nuruki
GGGCTTATCCAAATCTACAAACGCGATGTTTCAGTTTTCGGATTCAGTTTTCAGGGAGCAACATTAGCCTGACTGTTTGGTAATGATGGCGGAGGGGTTCCACACGTACCCATCCCGAACACGACCGTTAAGCCCTCCAGCGCCGATGGTACTTGGACCGCAGGGTCCTGGGAGAGTAGGACGTTGCCAAGCAGAGCAAGACAGATTGACCGTTTCAAGGAGCAATCCGAGGAGACGGTGACTATTCCCTGATAGCTCAGTTGGTAGAGCACTCGACTGTTAATCGAGTTGTCACAGGTTCGAGTCCTGTTCGGGGAGCCATTTGCTCTCATAGCTCAGTAGGTAGAGTGCATCCATGGTAAGGATGAGGTCACCGGTTCGAATCCGGTTGAGAGCTTCGCAATAGGGCCCGTTGGTCAAGTGGTTAAGACACCTCCCTTTCACGGAGGTAACAGGGGTTCGAGTCCCCTACGGGTCATATTTACTTCTTGGAGATTTAGCTCAGCTGGGAGAGCATCTGCCTTACAAGCAGAGGGTCGGCGGTTCGATCCCGTCAATCTCCACCATTTTCTTAAATAACACGTTTACTTTATTGGGGATTAGCCAAGCGGTAAGGCAACGGACTTTGACTCCGTCATGCATAGGTTCAAATCCTATATCCCCAGCCATTTATGAGTCATTAGCTCAGTCGGTAGAGCACCTGACTTTTAATCAGGGTGTCGAAGGTTCGAGCCCTTCATGACTCACCATTTTTCTTACATGCGCGTGTGGCGGAATTGGCAGACGCACTAGACTTAGGATCTAGCGTTTCACGACGTGGGGGTTCAAGTCCCTCCACGCGCATAGGTTTTGCGGACGTGGCTCAGCGGTAGAGCATCGCCTTGCCAAGGCGAGGGTCGTGGGTTCGATTCCCATCGTCCGCTCCAATCTTTTACAAGGTTTTATTTGCGCCCTTAGCTCAGCTGGATAGAGCGTTTGACTACGAATCAAAAGGCCAGGAGTTCGAATCTCTTAGGGCGCGCCATTTTTTCTAAAAGTGAATAAACGCATAACGGGATGTAGCTCAGCTTGGTAGAGCA
>NZ_MDER01000089.1 GCF_001721045.1 Paenibacillus nuruki
AAACAGAACTATACTTGTAGATAACTAAACTTATGAATAATTAGCGAATAATTAGATTTTTTGCTTTTGATTTTCTGTTTTTATATGAATAGATTATTTATCTTTATGTATTCTTAGGAAAGTAGAAATCAAAGTTCTGTTTTCTTTAGAAATAAAATGTCTAAAGTCAAGAGTAGCAAGGGAATTGCTGATCCTAAGTCTTTCTTTTTTATATATCTATCTTTTAAAATAGTATCTACATACAAATTTTTATTCATCTTTTAGCTTAAAGCTTATAATGAAGAAGATAGCTACTACAATTCTTTAAAATAAAAGAAAGTAGGAATTCATTTGGAAATAACCTCAAATTTTAAAAAGCTAAAATCAGAAATCCAACAAGCCATATTAAGTGAAGAATATTGGCCTGCATTAACTACCTTATTAGATTTTGAAAGAGTTCCAAGTCCTCCTTTCGAACACCGCTCACACGTTTTTAAAGCAATTAACGATAGTATTGCAATCAAACTCTTTACTGATCGTAGTAAAAATGGACATGATATTAAAATTCACGAAGCATTATCAGGTATACCTTATTATCCTGATATGTACGCGTACATTGATAAACAGGTTATTATCATAGAAAAAGCATCTGGAGAAGCTTTAAATGGTTTATTAAAAAAACAAAAGATAAGTAAGGGTGAACTGGAATCAATAAGAGAACAATATAGCGAAGCTGTTAAGTTAGCGGCTGAAAGAAACGTAGAAGATTGGGATTTTAAATTGGAACATATATTCTGGGATCAAAAAACAAAAAAATTAATGAAAGTAGATTTAGGAGGTTATGATCTTTATACTGATTTTCAATTAGATCCCGAAAATCAAGTGGCTAGGGGATTAGAAGTTCTAAACCGAGAAATGAAAAGATACCTAAAATATCTAAATAATTAGAATAAGGATCAAATGAGAATCTAGAACTGCCATCTCATTTGATCCTTATTTATTGGGATATACTCTGGATGGTTTGAGATTAGCAGCTGTAATCAATCTATTGAGAGTACGGAAGTGTATTTTAACATGAGCTTGAGATAGACCAGAAGCAATCAAGTTATTCATCGTTAAACGTATACCTTTTGCGTGCAGTTGTAAAACATGATCAATCATCGTTTCATTTGTCCATTTTTTTGTGTTGGGGGGTATATTCAATTTAATTTTGATGCGTTCACATTCTTTTAATATTTGGTTCCAATCCATATCTAACATGTAAATAAGGTAGTTCAATGCTGGCTGTTCTTTGTTTCTATAGCGCTGGTAATAATCACAGTTGTTTGAATCTAGCCGTTTTAATTCATATACTAAATTTGGCAAAAGGAAAGCTTCTATGTCTCCGGCTGATGGTTTCGGAATATAGGTCTTTATAAAGGTACTCCAATTCATATCAAATAAAGATTCAATTTCTTTTGATGTAGGAAGATGTTTATGTTGAACGTTTATATCATATGTAGCAGCTGATAAGTCCTGCAATGTTAATAAAGTATACTGGATGCGAGCGATTATTTTATCTACAGACGCATCGGACCATTTGAATTGTTTAAACCTATTCAAGTATTTATTCACTCCTATAAAACAATATATTCAAGTTGAGCTTTTTTTAAAATATGATACAATAATATTATACATTTTAAAGATTCACCCACTCCCTAGCAAGCGCTTATGGGAATTTCTTTTTCAAAACACTTATCTTTTCGAGTGACTACTGATTTTTGCAATCCTTGCAGAAATAATAGTCGTTGGAAAGGGCAAGTGTTTTTTTGTTCTAAAGACTATTGAGAGGACGATGAATATGAATGATACAGCTAATTTTATCTCAAAAGAAACAATCAATATGCTATCTAATATTAGTCTTGATGATGTAGCCGAACGCTTAGGGCATACATTGAGAAGATCAGGAAACAATTACGCACTTTTTTGTCCAAATCCAAATCATGGCTTTGAAAAAAAACCTGATACGATGATCAGTCTTTCTAAAGGATTGTTTAAATGCTTTGGTGGAGGCGGTTGTGGTTGTCGTGGTAATAATGCGATTAGTTTCTATAGCTGGCACACCTACGGGTCAGCAGAAAAAGAATACTTTAAAGATTCTGTAATAGGCTTAGCAGAAATTTATGGGATTCCGGTAAAATTTGAAAATGGTAAAGTCATCAAAAATGATTCAGTACAGATTGTACCTAAACAAAGAGCAGTGATGGATGAAGTACCTGCTCAACCTGATGAAATTTGTAATAAAGTCTATCGTCGATATCTATCTCTATGTCCTTTACTAGAAGATCATGTCAAAGAGTGGAGAGAACGTCGAAAATACTCAGATAGCGAAATTCAAGCTTTTGGATTACGATCTGTACCTACTAGTGTCGAACAAGCAAATCAAATTGTAAGAACATTGCTTGAAGAAGGTTACAATCTAGATCGTATACCTGGTTTTAGTAAAGCATTAAAAGTAAATGGTGATCCGGCTAATGAAGATGATTGGTATTGGATCATAGGGATGCAAGGGAAATATTATCTTCCAGTCCGCAATGAGCTAGGATTGATTGTGCGTTTACGCGTAGCAACTGGAAGAACAGACGGAAAAGCAAAATACGTTTGGTTTTCATCTGATCCGACTTCTCCTGATGAAATTAAGAATAGTACCGTTTATTCGAGAGACCGCTTACGTATAGGTGGAGCTCCTTCAGGTGCTGTTATTAATGTCACGGTTCCTTCTAAGCTTTTAAAATTATGGAAACCTGGTGATGAATTAAGTCATTATTTCGATACTTCTGTTGCCATAGTAACTGAAGGAGAACATAAATCAACTATTACAGCCAATTACACAAATCAGCTAGTTTTTGGTTTGCCAGGCGCAGGAAATTATCAAGACCTAATTCCATTAGCGAAAAGGATGCAGATTAAAAAGTTAGTTATTGCTATTGATACAGATGCATTTGTAGATAAAACTAAAAAACAAGGTAAAAATGTGATTGTATTTCAGCACCTTCAGAATATGGTTACTCTTTGTATTAAAGAGGACATTGAGGTAGTACTCTGGTGCTGGAATCCTGAAGATGGAAAAGGATTAGATGATAGTCTTTTAAATGGAGTTTTACCTATAGAAATTGATATTCTTACAAATGATCGAAAAGTAGTATCTTTACCTTATACAGGTTAAAAATAATTATAGTCATTTAAAAACGAAGTGATCTCATCGAGATACCTTCGTTTTTTTTATGAAGAAGGAGCTTATAACATGGAAGATTTTATATTGACGAATTGGATTTTAATTATAGCGATAATAATCGTAGGTATAGTACTTTTTAAAATAAAAAGATTGATAAGTAAATTGATTGGGATAGGATTTATGTTGTTCTCAATTATTCGATTTTTATTGTTTATTAAAGGGTTGTAAGGAGGAACAATAGTGAAAAAGTTAATACTGTGTGTAATTTTGATTGCTCTAGCAATAGCTTGGAACAAATATGATATTGAAAAATCAAAAAAAGTTAATCATATCCCTATTTATGTCCATACTACAGATGTTATCCAGATTAAGATACCTGTTAAAAGGTATCCTGAAACGGTACAGCATATGAAAGAAGCGATAGAAAATGGACAACCTTCTATTTGTACAATTGACCGCGATGGGGCAGATCGACGAAGGGAAAATTCTTTGAGAAATACTCCTATCAAAAAAGGATTTGATCGAGATGAATTTCCTCCAGCTGTATGTGTAGAAGGTGGTCATGGAGCAGATATTAAATATGTACATCCATCTGATAATAGAGGCTCTGGAGCTTGGTTAGGTCGTAGAATCCAAGACTACCCAGGGCACTCAAATATTATTTATTACGCCTTAAACCAAAAGACTGAAGCTTATAGAGATATTCCTCTATAGCTTCAGTCTTTTTTGTGTTAATACACATAGATTGTATTACCTGTACAGTCATCCCAACCATGAATATCTTCACCTTCATCTAAAGCAGTAATGACTTGCTTTTGTTGTATGAGGGTAGCTGGGCTTATGACAGCAATAACTTCATTATTTTGAACAACCTCAAACTTGTATAGTCCATGATGATGTTCAATAGGAATGATTTTGTAATTATCTCTCATCCATGTATGCATAGCGAGCTCTCCTATAGCATTAAATCAGTAATTATATTTTCTTATTCCTCTTAGTAAAAGGAATAACATTATTCTTATGATTAGAAATGACCGGCATAGCTATAATCTCATTGAAGTTAGAATAAGAATTCTCTTTAGATTCAAAATAAGAATGTTCTTTTTCAGGATAAGGATAACAAGAAATACCTGGACTATTATAATCAATTTTATGCTGGGAAAGCGAATGTAATTGATTATGATCACGTTGTCTTTTGTCAGAATCAGCTTTCCAAGAAAATAAAATCGTTTGTCCAAAGTCACTATTAGAATCTAGCTGATTCCAACTTATATAAGGTTCAGTTGTATGAAATTGGTTTTCTATTTTTTTATAAACGGAGGTAGGTTGGATATAACAAAATGCAATTATAAAATCCGTCATTTTTAATGTAGGATAAATTATAAAAAATAGAATTAGGTTATACCATGAAGACAAATATGGAATATTCCAAAAAATAATTACTGAAATAACGAGTACAATATTTAGTATATGCTTAAAGAGATAGGTTGTCATAGGTTTTCCAATAATTTGAATCATATTGGGCTTACGCAGCGGGATCGTACGTGAAGGAATGATATGGGAATACACCCGATCTCTAAAATCATTAACCACTTTGATATAGAAAGGATCATAAGCATTACTCTTCTGATCTGAAGTAACAGCAGTAGGTGGAGAGAATAGATAATATAAATGTGTAGGGGAGATGAACGAGGTAGCTGCCCAACGTTGCACCTCTAAAAGGTAATGATTCTCTCGAATTTTTTCCATCAATGCTATTTGATTCTCATTACTATGAGCGATTATAAGAGTCGCAGTAAAGAGAATGAGCCAGCTCCCGTAGTGTTGAACATAGTGGATCAATAATAAGTTATAACTTGAAAATAAAGAATTACCTACTAGAAGTTGAATAATAAAAGTAATCGGATAGGCAAAAACAGCGATTAATATTACATTTTTAATTAATTGTAATAGAGATGAACATAAAGCTCTCATAGTTAAACCTCCAATAATTGTTGATAATGCTAGTATATCTAGGTTTGGAAAAACTTTCATTTTTTTAAATAGACAAAATTTCAAGGGTATGATAATCTTTGTTTTATAAATTTCAATATTATTCCTATTTCGGTGTCATGCGACAACCCGAATTTTTTTCACAAATCGCGTTTAAATTAAAACGACCAAACCTAGTATGTCTACTAGTGAGCGTTATTGGTTCTTTTAATTTGGATGCGATTTTTTTTGTCCAAAAATAAAAGAATAGGAGCGAAGAAGCTGAATAAAGTAAAGGTAGCACTTTCAAAAAAAGGTACTATTTCCAGAACGATCACGAGCTTGAGTAGCTTGCTTGATCGAATACCTAAGATGAGTTTGTTAAAAACCATAGCTATTCACAATCTGTTTCTTATACACCTCT
>NZ_MDER01000090.1 GCF_001721045.1 Paenibacillus nuruki
TATCATCTTCGACAAAATCTAATAGTTCAGAGATATCTGTAATATTCATCGCATCTGCAATCTTTTCAAGATTAGCAATATTCAGTTCTTGATAGTTATTATTACAAAGCATTGAAATTTTAGATTGAGGGACACCAGAGAGAGCTTCGAGTTCTTTTTGAGTCATTGATCTATCTTTTAATGCTTGTTTTAGTTTGATAACAAGTTTGACCATATTTCCTCCTAAAAGTATTGACTATATACCGATATCGTGATATTATTTGGGAGAAGAAAATATATCGATATCGGTATATTGGAATCGTTAAATTATGTAATTGTATTTAAAGCTTATATAATCTTGCAAAGTAATTAATAATGCAGAAAGTAGAGGTAAATTATGACCCAACTACTACATAGAAAAGCCCAAATCAAAGAAGCCTTCAATCAGTTCATGTCGATACGCATGGATCAAGTGAGTGAGGATGCTATTTCGCCTTCAATTGAATATCAGGCACTTACTACTGAATGCACCGAACTATTCGCTACCATCTATGATCAACTACCACCAGACATCCAAATTCTGTCCACTCAATATGAAGAAGTGGTTACGTTGATTCAAGGATTGGCAGAATCGACGATGTATGAGCAGGGGATCAAAGACGGCTTACAATTGAGTCAGGTACTGTACAATTATTGACCTCGAATATCCTCTAACCGACACGTTTTTCATTTATGTATATCAGCCAAATCATAACGTACAATTGTATATTTTTCAAATGTATCTAATCTCATTACAACTTTTCCTTACCGTTTATATTCGATCAACCAGCAATCCCGATATTGTCCTTCATGCCATTCATGTTTTTGCAATAATTTTACTTTTTGAAATCCACATTTTTCATAACAATGGAGTGCTCTCGTATTCCATGTCTGAGGGTCCATTGCGATACGATGGGCTTGTTTTTGCTGTGTCAAGAAGGTAATCATCGTCTGAATAAGTAGAGTACCGATTCCTCGGTTCCAATACTCCGGTTCTCCGATAAACTGATCCATCCCATAGATGATTTCGTCAGCATCCTGATATCCGTATGCCTGTCTACTTTCTTCATCTAATAGATAATACTGAATATAGCCTATAGGTACACCTTCATATTCGATGATAGACTGCACGTCTTCCGTATCTGGATCGTAAAAGATTTCAGTCACTTTTTCCATATCCAGTGGTTCGTCCCGACCTTGATAATATTGGAGTACTGTAGGATTAGACATCCATTTAACCAGTATATCTTTATCTTCCATGCGAAGAGCATGAATAGACAAATGACTGTTCGAAATAAGCATTGTTACGACCATTCTTTCCGATAACTAAGCGGGGTACAGTTGACTCTGGCTTTGAATAAATTGATAAAATGAGATACATTTTCTACGCCGACTTCGTTGGCGATTTCTTGGACGCTTTTGTCGGAATATTGTAGCAAGCCTTTGGCAGCATTGATCCGAATATGGATCAGGTATTCGATCGGAGGGAGTCCGATGTATTGTTTGAAGTCTTTGGTTAATTGAAATTTGTTCATCCCGTATTGTCGGGCAAGCTGATCCAGTGTGATCGCTTGAGTATAGTTGTGTTCGAGATAGGTCTGCATATTGAGAATTTTGGATGGGATCGTGTAGGTATTGTCTCTTGCATAGATCGTCGTCATGATGATCTCGGTTAATAATTGGGTGAGGAGTTGCGCATTCAGTAACTCTGTTTTTTGCGTACGAGTATATTGTAAGTTGAGCAATTGCAGTCCAAGCTCTAGCAGAATAGAAGATGATGGTGCATGATAAATAGGCAATTGATTGGCTTCATACTGACGATAATAACCTTCTATCGTAGCGCCATACATATGTATAGATAATGTTTCCCACTGTTGACCGGCATCTGCTTCATAGCGGTATTCTTCTGTGCAATCGATCCAGAAGAAATCTCCAGCTTGTAATGAATAGGATTGCCCTTGATAATACAGATGACCTGTACCGGATAACGTATATAAAAATAGATATGAAGCAATACGAGCATGTTTAATAGAAGAAGAGGCTTCGATATCCGTATAACTGATTTCTTGAACATACAGATAGGTGGATTGAGCGACAGGAGAAGGAGTTAGAATAAAGCGAACCGGTTTTTGAGAAAAAGGATGCAATTCATTTTCGCTGGATATCATCTTACATATGCCTCCTGATTTAGAAAGTATGTAGACAAGCGGATATTAATATTTCATATTGTAAGCGTTCTCTTAATGATTGGCAATTCTTTTTCTAAACTGAATTTACTTTATAGATACATACCGCTAATATAGAAAAAGAATGTTGCAACAATGAAAAAAACAACAAAGGAGAACCGCTTATGATTGAATTTCAATATATCCACCATATGAGTCTTGCTGTACGCGATATTGAAGTATCCCGTGTATTTTATTCTGATGTGCTCCAATTTCAAGAGATTGAGCGCCCGCCATTTGATTCTGTAGGCATCTGGTATGCTCTTGGGAATCAGCAGTTGCATTTGATTGAACAACCGCAAGGAGAGACATTGCGTCAGGGTGATATTGATTCGACAGATGGGCATTTGGCGATCTGGGTGAAAAGCTATTCGGAGACATTGAAGTGGTTAGATCAACAGCAGGTGTTTTACGAAGCACGTCCTCATAGTCTGGCGGGATTTGCACAGATCTATATTCTTGATCCCGATCACAATATTATTGAATTGGATGCTCCCTATGAAGCAGAGTAGCGTATCTTCATTATAAAAGGGCACATAAAAAGACCACCCGAAGGTGGTCTTTCTAACCCGATGGCGCTAATTGAAATCTTTGATCCGCATCCCGCGCCTCCGAAGTTCGTGTGGTTTAGACAAGAACCTCGGATTGGGTAAAGGACGCGTTCAACATGTTAATCTGAATGTTGACGCACCTCCTTTCTGTATGAACTAATATTACCATAGGTTTACATAAACAGCTAGTATTTTTGACAAATTTTTATAAAATAAGTGAATAGACCTAGCGTGTTTATTTCCTCATTCCAAAGTCTTGATTCATTACTCATAAATGCTCAAAAAGAGATCACAAGCGTGCACTTTCAGGTATAATGCAAACGAGAATATATTTAAGGAGGTCGTTATGCGGTTTGTAGAAAAGGATTGGACTACTGCAATGATTCGCCGCAAAAAAAGTGTTCGTGGAGGAGTATTTGTAGTTGTTCTTATCTTGCTTATCATTGCTATAGCCAGTCTATTGTGGATGGGCAATGCCAGATTAAATACAGTCATAGATCATAGTGAACAAAGTAATCTAGCACTCGCAAAGAAGCTGGAGCAGTATCAGCAGAAGTTAACCCATGTTCAGAACAATTACGTTGATCTTCGAGAAGATACAGCTATTCACGATATGACCCATCAGATCGAAGATTATCTAGCGACAGATGATTTTGTGGTAAACAAAGTCTATTTTTACAAAGATACATCCCATCATTTGGATTATCTCTATATTGATATTTACAACCAGCCAAATATGGAAGCTAGTTATAGCGCACAAGGAGTATATAATTTACCGGATCAGCAATTGAAAGTGAAATGTGAACAGATGATTACGGATGTTCAAGATTATTATGGTGAAGGAGAATTTCTGCCAATATGGAATAAAGATACGGTGGTTTATCTTACGATTAATAATTATGAAATCGGTAATAATACCAATGGAAAATTTGAATTAACCGCTAAATTAAATAATCGAAATCCATAATTCTTAGATTTAACGATTTCAAAAAATGAATAATTGATATATAATGATCAAAAGTTTAATCGCATTAACTATGCGATTCAAAACTGATTCTAGACTTGCCTTAATGTTAACATTAGTGTTATAAATTATTAACATTAGTGTTATAATATAAGGAAGTTTAAAATCTCTTAGATGACAGGAAACTTCTATGAATCTGAATGATTTAAAGTTACAAATAGAATTAATTCCCGAATCGACAATGCATTTGAATCTTCGTAATCAGTTCACTTCCTATCAATGGAGACAGTTCAGCCAGGATATTCAGAGACGGGATCAGTATACGTGTTGTATCTGTGAACGTGTCAAAGGGGATACGATCGATAAGCTACATTGCCATGAATTATGGACATTTGATAACCAGACGCAAGTTCAGTCTCTTACTGGATTTCAGTCACTTTGCTTTCAATGTCATATGATCAAGCATATTGGCTTTGCTACGATGAAAGATTGGGTAGAAAAATATCAATTAATAGAGCATTTTTGTACTGTAAATCAGGTATCCCGTAAGCAATATGCTCAGCATTTTCATGAGGCTGTTCAATTGTGGATTGCCCGCAACCAGATAAAGTGGCATGTCGATCTGGGCGATTATATAAGTTAAGCAATGATACATAATCATCGCGAATAGGGGGGATAGGCTAGAAAGTAGGGTCCGATGCTTGCTGACTTATTTGTAACAAAAATGTAATCATCCGTTTTACCGGGAATAAAACGGCATATATGTACTAGCGAATTCAAGAACATGGGATTTTAGTTAATTTCGTGCTTTGATAAAAACGATGATTTATAGTACATTAGCTTTGAAGAAAGAGGAGGTTTCTAATGTACTCAAGCAGAACAAGCGATGCTTTGCACATCATGACATATACCTTGAACAGTGGTATTAAGGGTACTGTACCTTTATCTAACCAACAAATTGAGGAATGGCTTGAAAGTTATAGAAGCAATACGCGTTATGTGACTAATATAGGTAAAGAATTTTTTGGGTTGAATCCAGAATTAGTTGCTGACTTTAAAGTACAAAATCAATTCTCTGATCATCAACGTGTGATTGTTCCGATTCAGCAGGAAGAACAACAACATCCTGCTGAGGACTTGAGCACTGCTTATAAAGCGAATGAGATTTTGATTAAAGTCGATTGTAAATGTGGAACAGCTTATACAACAGATTCACCGTTTATGCGTACCAAATGGTATTGCACGAAGTGTAAAGAAATTGTCTTCCTCGATCCGAAAAAAGGAAAAGTGGAAACATCACGCGGTGAAGCTTTCTATATGACAAATAAATATTTTGTAGAACGTGCTCCTATCGAATAGAATATAGTTCTGTCATTGCAACGTGAAAAATGACTGTTTGTCTAGACAAGTGTGAAAATGATCAATAGGTTAACGACTAGCTAGTATGTTTGATTAAAGACACGATAGGGTCGATAAGATAAAAACATACTAGAATAGCCGTATGTGCTAGGAAATACATACTGTAATGACCAAAACAGTCTGGTATAGATCAGGCTGTTTTTTGATATGTTGTTTTGTACAGAGTGATGATCCAGTGTGCAGGATATGATATACTATGCTGCATATGTTTGGAGGGATAAGATTAATGAGTTCTATCTATAGTAGTAGAAAAGTTCCATCTGTAGGGTGGATCATATGGACGATACTGGCTTTAGGTTGGATGGCTTTTATTTTTTATAAATCCCATCAGCCTTATACCGAGCAGGATTTGAAGCCATTTCTAGCCAACTTGATTCCAGAATCTACATTAACCACATTTACACCGACTATTGAATTTTCTTATGATGGTTATCTGGTAAGTGGTCAATCGCCATATGATTTTTTTGAGTTTTTTATTCGCAAAATAGCTCATGTGGTTGAATTTGCGCTATTAACGTTTTTGCTATGTCGAGTATTTTCGCCGTGGAGCCGTAGGCAGTATATGCCGTTGATATGGGCAGGGATAGTTTCTTATCTATATGCGCTATCTGATGAATGGCATCAGACCTTTATCGTCGGCAGAACTGGGCATTTTGAAGATACGTTAGTCGATGGGATCGGAATCGTGGTAGTGGTGATGATGTACATCTGGATTCGTAAACGTAAACATAAAAAAAGTGGACTGCGTTTCCGCTAAATATCTGTAATTAGAAGTAGGCAAGTCAAACATAGCAGTCAACACAAAAAGTCGCTTGTATTAAAGAAGCGACTTTTTGGTATGCAGAAAATAGTAAATATAAGTATAGCGAAAAGTAAAAAAGGTCAGCAGTTCGAATACCAAGATTTATTATTCGTCTACAATGATCTTATTTAGCAATATTGATATAACGACCTACCAATTCACTGATTTTGGCACGTACGATTAGATCGGAATTACTGCGATTATTTAAGATTAAGTAGATATGTTTGATAAAATCGTTCTTTTCTTCATCCGTCAATGTAGTGATGTGTTGTTCCAATTCTGTATTTACACTCATGGTTATCCCTCCAACTACATATTTATTTTTATATAGCATAACCTATAATGGTCAAATATCCAGTCATTTATAATTATTTCATTATATGAAAAATTCATAATAG
>NZ_MDER01000091.1 GCF_001721045.1 Paenibacillus nuruki
TGAAAATTTGTTTTTAAAACAAATTTATATTTTTGATAAATAAATATTATAGATGATTTTAGAATCGTGATTAACAAATAACCAACAATTATTTCATAATTAGAAAATAAATCTGTGTTTATTATTTCATTTTATATAAATAACCACATTTTATCAAATGAAAACAAAAAGAAGCAGTAAACAATCTCAAAGAGATCATTTACTGCTTCTTGGATGTAACTATTCGAGATTAGTTAATGCCTACAGCACTCAAAGAGTTTTTAACTGCTGTTGTTTGCGCAGAGCTTGCACCGTACAAGTCTGTAGAAGCTTGGATCATTGCAGAACGGTAAGCTGAGAAGTTAGAGCTAGAAGTTAGGTAGTAGTTCAATGCACGATATACGATTTGGATCGCTTGTGAACGACCGATACCTGTAGTGTTCACTCCACCAAATGTTCCACCTTGCGCTAACAAGTAGTATGCTTTGTTCGGAATACCACTGTTTGTGTGTACGCCGCCATTATCATCACTTGTATTTACATAAGCAGACATTGAAGCTGGTTGTCCACCTTTAGCAGGGTTGTCCATGTAACGAAGTGCATCACCAGTTGTACCTGGCGTATAGATCGCATCACCGATCAACCAGTTTTTACCTTCGATTGTGTTACCGAACATATCAGAGATCGCTTCATTCAACGCACCGGATTGACCGTAGTATTCAAGATTAGCTGTATACTCGGTTACACCGTGAGTCAATTCATGACCAACAACGTCCAAGTCGCCAGACAATGGAATGAATGTAGAACCGTCGCCATCTCCATATACCATTTGAGTTCCGTTCCAGAATGCGTTGTTATATCTAGTAGAGTAATGAACTGTTGATTTAAGAGCTAGACCATTACCATCAATACTGTTACGTCCAAAGTTAGATTTGTAGAAATCATATACTCTTTCTGCGTAAGTATGAGCATCTACAGCAGCAGGATCGTTAAACGTACTGCTTGTGCTGGATACTGTTGTTCCTGGCAAGGAAGTACGGTTAGCCGCCGTATATGTTTGTACACCTTTTCCACGAGTGCTATCGATCAATAAGTTGCTAGAACCTGATACTGTTGTTGTGAACGATTTGGTATCGCCCAATACGCCTTTACCTGTTCCTGTAGCATGCTCAATCAAGTCATATTGGAACAAGATTGAACCTGATTTCGCATCGATAAAGTAACGTGTACGAAGTGGTTCAGGAGTAAGTACGTTAACTTCAGTTACATACGCTAAGCTAGCTTTATCTTCTGGAGCATATACATACAATTTAGCACTTGGTGCTTTTTGAGCTTCGCCTAGTGAACCAATTTTAGAAGCAGCATCTTTTTCAGCAATTTTGATTGCTTCAGAAGCGCTAATTTTTGGAGTTACAGCTGCTTTTGCATCTTTAGAATCACTCAATTTACCATAAACGTCTTCCACAACGCTACCTAGATACAAAGATACATTTCCTGTTTTATCGAAATGTAGTGTTTGTTCTGCGCCGTATACAGGAACGCCTTCGTAAATTTGGTTGATGCGATAATGTTCTGTACCTGTAGAAGAATCTGCTTGACGTTTAGTGATATCAAAAACTTGTTGTGCAGTTGCTTGTTGATCTCCGGCAATTGTACGTTTTTGTCTGTCCAAGAATTTCCATACTTTTGCATCGCCTGTCAATCCGCTAGTCACCAAAGTAGATTGTGTAATCACTTGTGGAGTGTAATCTCCTAGTGGTGTTACTTCATTAGCAGAAGCAGCAAAAGCTGGAGCCTGAGCACCAATCAACAAACTACCGGCAAGTATAAATCCAAACGTCTTTTTCAAAGTATTCTCCCCTGTTCACTTGGTTTTTTTGGTATAGCCTGTCTGCGAATATTTTTCCTTTTTCTTCTAAGTACCTACGAGCCTTTGCCAAAATTGAATGATAGCATTCTAGGAATGCCTAAGCGCCAGCTACAAACTGCGGGCAACATCTACAACAACAATCAGTAACCGGTACCCCTCCTTTTGGACGCTCATATTTTACCAAATAAATCATTTTGTGGATTCCTCTTGCGTCTGAAAGGAATCGTATCATGATTCCTAAAAAAAATAAATACCTTTTTAGATAAAAATATGGAAAAAGTTGAAAAACACTGTTTTATCTGACATAGGGTGTATAGTTTAGTATCATTTGGGGAAAAGTACCTCATTTTACGCACGTAAATAAGACTTAATTCTACTTTTCAGCAGTAATTAAGTCTTATTTAAATTCCGATTCACAAAAAGTGAAAAAAGGTTATAAGAATCAGGTCGTGAATGAGTATGATTTTAACAATAAAAATGGAAATTATTACTCAACAGACTGCTTATTTTTTAAAGACAACTAACTTAGTCTCTAACATTTCTTCTAAAGCATATTTGATTCCCTCGCGTCCTATCCCGCTTTGTTTGACTCCACCATATGGCATATGATCTACACGGAATGAAGGAATATCGTTAACAATTACTCCGCCGACTTCTAATTTCTCAGCAGCATGAAATGCCGTTTGCAGTTGTTGCGTATAGATCCCTGCTTGCAATCCATAATCCGAACGATTGACTTCGCGAATGGCTTCTTCCATATCTGCCACAGGGTTAATCATTACGATTGGAGCGAAGACTTCTTTACATGCTACACGTACTTCCGGATGTACTCGTAATAAGACAGTTGGCAACAGAAGATCATTCTCTACTGTACCGCCATAAGCAATCTCTGCTCCTTGGGACACAGCTTCTTCAATCCATTCTATCGCTCTTGTCTGTTCTTTCGGTGCGATCATAGCCGACACATCGGTATCTTCATTCATAGGATCACCTAACTTCAGTGCACGCGTTGCTTCTACAAATTGAGCAACAAACGCTTCAAAGATCTCCTGATGTACATAGATTCGCTGAATTGAAATACACACTTGCCCTTGATTACCAAATGCTCCGGAGACTGCACGCTTAATCATCGCCGGGATATCAGTATCTCGATCAATAATCAAGCCAGAATTCGATCCAAGCTCCAAAGTCACTTTTTTCAGCCCTGCTTTGGAACGAATAGAGATACCTACTCCCGGGCTACCTGTAAATGATAATGCTTTGACACGTTCATCAGTAACAATCGTATCCCCTACCACTTTACCATCACCTGTCACTACATTAAGTGCGCCAGCAGGCAATCCTGCTTCTTGTAATAATTCGGCTAATAAGAAAGAAGACAATGGTGTCTGCTCCGCAGGCTTCAATACAACCGTATTTCCAGCGGCAAGAGCAGGACCCACTTTGTGTGCAACCAGATTCATAGGGAAGTTAAAAGGAGTAATCGCTCCAACTACACCTACAGGCTCTTTAACCGTATACGCTATTCTTCCTTCTCCACTGACCGAAGCATCCAGTGGGATCGTTTCACCATGAATCCGTTTGGCTTCTTCTGCTGCAAATTTATACGTTTCGACAGTACGCCCAATTTCAGTACGAGCGGCTTGAATCGGCTTGGCACCTTCTAGAGCAATCAATTGAGCTGCTTCTTCAGATCGTTGTTCTAATAGAGAAGCTAATTTTTCCAAAATAGATGCTCGCTGATGAGCTGGCATCGCACGCATAGTCTCTTTAGCTTCATAAGCAGCAGTAATTGCTTGCTTCGTTTCTTCTGCATTCGCTTCTGCCACTTCTGTAATAAGAGAACGATTGTAGGGAGAATATAAAGGGGTATACGAACTAGCTTTCACCCATTCTCCATTAATATATAAATGTTTTTGATCCATTGTAATCTTCCTTTCGCTATTCAAAATAAAGCTTCATCGTAAATGAACACTCCTACTCAATACCCTTTTTCATATCAAAGTATGTTCTATTATTTCAATTTTTTAAAAATAAGGTCTTTTTAACTATATTAATTTCGACCATATTCGACATTTTGAGTTTTAAATTATTATTTTTTTCGACATCTATACATTATTTTAGAATTTTACCGAAATATAATTTGTTGGAACAATAAAA
>NZ_MDER01000092.1 GCF_001721045.1 Paenibacillus nuruki
CTAGTAAATACATACTTTTTATTTGTAAAAAAAGCAAATAGTACTGAGACTAACCAAGCGATAGAAGTAGCTACTTTAAAATCCATGCCAACTACATTAGCAAGTAAAAAGTAAACTGCTATATTAATCAACGTAGTTAACACACCAAAAATCAAATAACTTATTATTTCTTTTTTATTATTCATGATTCGATCCATTTTTATGTTTTTCAGGATCGCTAGGGGTAACTTTAACATTATTATACTCATTTATAAAATATAATGGTCTTCTTTTAGTTTCGTTAAATACTCTGCCTAAGTATTCTCCAATAATACCTAAAGAAATCAATTGTATTCCACCTATAAATAAAATAACAGTCATTAAAGAAGGATAGCCTTCTACTGGATTACCATAAATTAAAGTTTTAATAATAACCCATATCATGTATATAAAAGCACATAGAGAAATAATAGAACCAAATGCAGCCGAAAACCTTAAAGGAGTAATAGTAAACGACGTTATTCCTTCAATAGCTAATTCAAATAATTTAAAATAATTCCACTTAGTTTCACCAGCAAATCTAGCATCTCTATCAAATAAAATCTCTTTTTTGTTAAATCCAATCCAACTAAACATTCCTTTAGTATACCGTTGTGTTTCTCTTAACAATTTTAATGCCTCAATACATCTCTTATCTAATAATCTAAAATCGCCTGTATCTTGTTGTATAGGAATTCTAGTTAATTTTTGCAATAAGCGATAAAAAGCTTCTGAAGTCCATTTTTTAAAAAAGGATTCTCCTTCTCGACTATTACGCTTAGCAAAAACATCATCATAACCCTGCTCCCATAATTCAATCATCTGAGGTATAAGTTCAGGAGGATCTTGAAGATCAGCATCTATAATAATAAGTGCATCACCTTTAGAATAATCAAAACCTGCCATCATTGCAATTTCTTTGCCAAAATTTCTTGACAGATCAATAAAAGAGACTCTATCATCTTCAGACTTCAACTTCTTTATTATATTAACTGTGTTATCTTTACTTCCGTCATTAACAAATAACAATTCAAAATCATAGCATTTTGTATTTTTTTCAATTGTATTTATTAATCGGTTATATAATTCGTATAATACTGCTTCTTCATTATAAGCAGGAATCAGTATAGTAATCTTTTTTCTCATTTAAACTCCCCTAAACTGATCTTTTTTCTAAATGTTAATCACAACCTTACTGACTTAGAAGTTACATCGAATTCTTTTAACACAAAGGACTATTTGAATTCTATTAAAAATTCCTTTAACCTTTATTAGAACGTATAATGAAATAGAATGCATGTGAATTATACAATAAATACTATGCTGACAATTTATATCATTTTAATATCATAATTTTATATTTTTAAAATTATGAACCATTTGTATAGAATATAATTTAACGTATAGCATTCTAGACTTATTGTTTAAATTTCTGCGTCTTTTAATAAAGGATGATGTTTATCTTTATCGGATAATACCGGATTCGATACAGGCCAATCAATACTTAAAGATGGATCATCCCAAGCAATACCGCGATCATGCTCAGGCGAGTAATACTCATCAACTTTATAAATAACTTGAGTATTCGCTACTAACGTACAGAATCCATGTGCAAACCCTTGCGGAACTAACAATTGACGTTTATTCGCATCACTTAAAATAAATCCTTGCCATTGTCTAAATGTAAGTGAATCTTTACGAATATCCACAATCACATCATAAATCGAACCAGATATGACACGAATCAATTTTGTTTGTGCTTTAGGATTCAATTGGTAGTGCATTCCTCTCAGTACTCCAGGTTCAGCAGAAAGAGAATGATTGTCTTGAATAAAATTATGTTTAATTCCATTTTCGTGCATTAATTTTTCATTATAACTTTCCATAAAAAATCCACGATGGTCGCCATGAACAACAGGTTCGATGAGCTTAGCACCCTCTAATGTTAAAGATGTGACTTTCATGATGATCCTCCTTACAGTTTAAGCTTACCAAACTCTTCACCAAATACGATTTCTTGTGCTAATTCATTTGCTTTTGCAAGAGATGCGTGTGTACCAGCGTCTGTCCACCAACCAGTAAGAATATCAAATGTTAGCTCACCACGTTCAATATAAGCATTGTTTACATCTGTGATTTCTAATTCACCACGGTCAGATGGTTTTAATGTTTTAACAATATCAAATACATTGTTATCAAACATATAAATACCTGTTACAGCGAAATCGCTTTTAGGTGCTTTTGGTTTTTCTTCAATTGAAATAATACGTTCGCCGTCCATTTCAGCTACACCATAACGCTGTGGATCATGAACCTGTTGTAGCAACAATTTAGCACCTTGTTTTTGCTCACGGAAATTTTGTACAAATGGAGCAATATCATCAGCAAATACATTGTCTCCTAAGATAACAACCATTTGGTCATCCGCTACAAAGTGTTCTGCTAGATCCAAAGCTTGTGCAATTCCACCTGCTTCATCCTGCACTTTGTATGTAAATGTAACGCCCATATCCCTACCGCTACCTAGTAAGTTAACTACATCGCCCATATGGTCTTTACCTGTAACGATCAAGATATCTTTGATATCAGCTTGTTTTAATTTATAAACTGAGTGGAAAATCATTGGATATTTGCCAACAGGTAAAAGATGTTTATTGGTTACTTTGGTTAATGGATACAGGCGTGAACCTGTACCACCTGCTAAAATAATACCTTTCATAAATAAAACTCCTCCTGATTATTACCTAATTTAACCCTATTTAATAGAAGTATTTTGATAATATTTAATTGTCTCTACTAGACCTTCGTAAAGATTATACTTATTACTCCAACCCAATACAGACCCAGCATATTGATTGCTAAGTGAACTATACTTAATATCGCCTATTCTCTGATCCATATAAGATGCAAATTTATCATTTTTCAATATTTTACATATTGTTTCAAATAATTCTGTAATTGTAATTTCAGTTTGACTGCTAATGTTCATAATACAATTATCCCCATTTTTCAAAGCGGCAATATTAGCACTTACAATATCTTTAACATAAATAAAGTCACGAGTTTGAGTACCATCTCCATGAATAATGACTTCTTGATTAGAAAGAATTCTGTCCAAAAATATAGAGATAACTCCTCCTTCTCCTTGAGGATCTTGTCTTTCACCATAAGCATTGCTATATCGGAAAATTGTATACTCGAAATTATACAGATTAGAATAAACTTGAATATAAAATTCAGGTGTTAATTTAGAAATACCATATGGAGAGAGCGGTAAAAGTTTTGCATCTTCTTTAACAGGAATAGCTTCCGGATAACCATAAACTGCTGCAGAAGAAGCATAAATAATTTTCTTGACATTCGTCTTTTTACAACACTCTAAAATGTTGATAGTTCCATTAATATTAATACTTTCATCTTGTAAAGAATCTATTACAGAATGAGCTACACTTATTTGAGCAGCATGATGTATAACAATTTCCGGATTAAAGCTTTCAAAAATATCTATAATTTTTTCATTACGAATATCGACTTCAAAGAATCTAGCTGAAGAATTAACATTTTCTATTTTACCAGTAGATAAATTGTCTAAAATACATACATCATGATTATCACTAACCAATTGATCCACAATATGTGAGGCAATAAATCCTGCGCCACCTGTTACTAATATTCTCATACTTTAACCTCTCGTGTTCCTTTATTTAAGTAATACATATCTTCTAGTGTATCAATGGTAGGATCCCATTTCCATTCTTGAGCAGTTTTCTTTCCATTTTCAATCAATCGTTGTCTTAATTCAACATCTTCAATAAGAGCTTTAATAGCATTTTTTGCACCTTCAACATCACCAATTTTTACAACTAAAGCATTATGATTATTTATAATATATTCATCATGTCCAGTTACATCTGCTACAACACAAGTTCCACCGCAAGCCATCATTTCCAATGGAGGTCCAAAGAACCCTTCTACTCTACTTAATTTCACTAAAATATCGCAACTAGAATAAATTTGATGCATTTGGCTCATTGGAACTTTTTCAAAGAAAACATCACATTTCCATTCTTTTTTTGGCTTGCCTGCAGAGCTAATACACCATACTTCGCAATCCAAATCTTTAACAGCATTAAAAGCATCTTCCATACCTTTGAAAGGAATATCAATAGGTCCTTCTAAAAGAACTCTAACTTTATCTCCTTTTTTTGTAATAGGATCACTTTGAAAAATAATATCATCATCTAATCCATTAGGAACATAAGTTGCTTCTTGTCCAAATTCTTCTTTCAACCACTTTTGGATCCACTTAGCTTCAGTCATATATTCATAATTAAATTTATAAGAATCCCAAGCTTTTTTACTTTCAAATGATCCGGCACTATAAAAACGGCTCTCATCAGACTGCACAAAATATACTTTACGTTTTGCATTAATATCAGCAATTGTATATGCAGTACTCCAACCGGTTGCTACTAATATATCAATATTATTCGGAGCTTGTTCGATGCCCACAATTTCAACTTTTTGGTTAGGAAACCAGTTGATTTCTCGATGAATATCTTCTGTAATTAGCAAAACATCGTATCCACGATTTAATAAACGATTGGCATGTTGACATACCACTGCGATACCCCCAGATATTCCACAACCAGGAATTAGATATGCAATTTTAGGCTTCATTTCAATAACTATTTTATGTTCTTTAATCATTAAGTCGAACCAACGATTGTCTTCTTCTTTAAAAGAAAGTTCAAGATTGTTACCATGTAATCTAAGATTAGTTAACATTAACGGGATAGATTTAAATTTGTAACCTTGGTATGCCATTCTTAACCACAGTTCATGATCTTCTCGATAACGCATGTTTGTTTTTAAGCCACCAACTGCCCTAACAGCATCTAACCTCAACATGACTGTGCTTTGACAAGGAACACACATTTCAAGTAATTCTTCATATCCACAGTCGGGACTTAGAACTTCTTGGCCATTTTCAATATCAATAACACGTGATCCATCTACTAAAGCTTTCCAACCGCCATACACTACATCAGCTTTAAATTCATGAATGTAATCTAATGACACTTCAAGACGATTAGGCTCTGCAATATCATCACTATCTTGAAAAGCTAAAAACTCTCCTCTTGCTTCACGAATCGCTTTATTACGGCCTCTTACAGCATTTCCACTATTATTAAAATATTTAAAAATACGTACTTTTTCATGTTTAGAATATTCATCAACTATTTTTAATGTTTCTGGAGGAGAACCATCACATACAATAATTAGTTCAAAATTTGTATATGTTTGATTTAAAATCGAATTTATACTTTCTCTTAATACATCTGTACGATCGTAAACTGGAATAACCACACTAATTTTCGGAATATTTTTAATTTCATCTTCTACATATTTATTGACAGTAGGAGGAGCTAATTCTTTTTTGCTTACGACTTTTTTTATAGCCCATTTGGGATTTGTAAATCCTTTTATAGCCCATCTTTTATATTTTTTTAAATGTGTTAGCATTTTCCAAGAACGAGAGT
>NZ_MDER01000093.1 GCF_001721045.1 Paenibacillus nuruki
GTACTACCATCGTAAATATGGATTAAATTCTGTTTCAGGATCTTCTAATTTAAGTAATTGTTTATCCACTATTTTATAGAAAGTGGAAACATGATATTCTTCATACAATACTTCTATACAGTACGTTTCTTCAACAATTACAGTTAAAATATTTTTAAAAAAGTGCGAAATCGTGTGATCGTAGTCTTTCAAGCTACACTGAAATATCCATACGCCATCTTCTATACGATTTTTCCATTCTTTCATCTCAACTTCTCTTTTCCACATGTCCATATAAGCCAAACTTCCAAATGGAATCGAACTTGCACTGGGATATAAAGAGTATTCTTCAAACAAATCATGTCCAAGACTTGACCAATTCTCTGTATCAATTAATTTTTGAATACTATTAACAAATTCAGATTTTAATTTTACTTTACAACGTATACCTGTATACATTCCCATTTGCTTTATCTCCTTATACAATTGCTAAATTGTCTAATGACATGCTAAGACAAGATTTTATAATCAACTTCTTCATTACCTTCACAATTATATTAACTAACCTATCAAACTACTTGCTTTATCAATGGTATAACCTTTAAAGAAAATATTACTGAACGATAATTACCGTTATTTTTTTACTATGAACAAATTGTATTCACATCCTCATTTATTCAATAGCACATATGGTTTATAAATATAATTGAGGGTTTTCTTCTTGTTTTATTTTGTATTCGACATTTGTTCTTTGCTTTTTTAATTTTTTGAACTCAGTCTCACTTGTAGCATAGTAAGTCAGTTTTTTATTAGGGAGATTGAATGCACGAAGAGCTATTTCTGTACCGATGGATATTATTGCTAGTAACAACAATATAAAAAAAGTAGAAACTACATCTTCAATTTTAACCTTATTCTCAATAAATATTCCTGGCATAAATATAACTAATACAATTATTAACGTTAAAGATGTAAGCCCTAATAATCTACAAATTTGTTCCATCAATTTTCGAACATAAATCGTTATCTTTCCAGAAAAGTCTTTACTGCCAATTGTGTTATACCACCTATGCCTAGCATATAAAGTTTGTTGTCTTTCTTTACTGCTCTCTTCGGTGTATACAACAAATTCTTTAAAGGCATTCCATAACTGATTCAAATTTTCTTGATTAATCTCTTTTTTATAACGATCGTATCTTTCTTGTAGATGCGTATAAGATAAAGAAACATTACTATCAAATTCTGTAACAATCGGTGAATCTTTGTTTTGCAATAACTCCATAACCGTAATAAACCCATTTGATTTTTTTCTTTGATCAGTTTCCTTGATCACATCATTCATTTGTTTAATCAATGGATACCATTTTTTAATGTTATCTTCTGTTTTCGTTATAAAAAATTCATATCTTTTATGACTTCGTTGTCCTAAGTACCCCGTAATAATAGTTAATAGCGTGAGTATCGCTGTAATGTATGGCCAATAAGGGATAAGCGATTTCAATGTATCCAGCATTTTATCTTCCTTTGCAATAAATTTAATGAGTCATCTCATTTCTAATCAATATACTATAAAAGGTTACTTCGGAGTATACTTCTGCTCTCAAAATAAAAATAAGAGTAGCCCACGATCGGCTACTCTTATTTTGAGGTTACATATTCATTAGACGATAAATCATCATAGCTGCTTCAGCACGCGTGATTTTTGCTTTAGGTTTGAATTTACCATCTGGATAGCCTTTAAGTGTGCCTCTAGCTACACTGTAAGCAACGTCTGCTTTGGCCCAAGCAATAATATCATTCTGATCAGAGAATGAAGCTTGCAGATTAGAAGCAGGTTTGTTACGAGATACATTTGCTAGCATAATCGCTGCTTGTTCGCGCGGAATTGATTGTGCCGGTGCATATTGAGATGCTGTAAACCCTTTTGTCACACCATTGTTTAATGCGACAATCAATTCTTTAGCATACCAGCTATTTAAATCTACATCAGAGAAGTGATGTTGATAGCCAGCCGTAGAATGCATATCTAGTGCTCTTGTAATCATGATCGCAAATTCAGCACGCGTTACAGCTTGCTCCGGTTTAAATGTCCCATCTTCATATCCTTTGATGAGTCCTTTCCCTGTAAGAGCTGTAATCGCTACATGAGCAAAATGTGTCTCACTCAAGTCACTAAAAGAATAGGTATCTTGCGTAATCGAATTACTATTTGTAGAAGATGGAGTAGAGTTTGAACTCGATTCTTTCGTTCCACTAGATTTCGATTCATTGCTTACAGATGGATTACCACCGGTACTCACACCACCTGAAGAACCATTTGTGTTCGTTGTTCCATTATTCGCATTACTTGTGTCGGCATGCTCTTTGTCTTTGTCCTTATCTTTTGTCGGTGTAGGATTGGTTGGACTAGGAGTACCAGGTACTGTTGCATTAGTACCATCTGCTGGAGTCATTACATCTACATTCGCATTACCTACTACTTCTTCCGTTCCATCTTTTTTCGTTTTAACGGCTGTGATGTTGTATTGATAGTTTGTCGATGGTTCTACACTGGTTTCTTCAAATCCAAGTGATCCATTGGTTTCGGTAACTATGCCTTGATCTTCTGTTTTACCTGTCACCGTATTATAGTACGTTTTACGGTATTGGTTTTCGGCTACTTTGGTATAGGTGATCCGTGGATTACGCTCTACATAATACGTATCTGCATCAGATACCGTTTTGAAATTGAACGTAATTGTGTAGTTTTCATTACTCTTAACCGGTTGTACAACCATAACAGGCGCTTCAGCAGGCGTATTCACTGTAATTGTATCTCCCTGAGTACGTCCAAAATTATTACCCGAGTATGCTGTATAGGTATACGTTTGTTCCGATGCTACTGTATCATCTTTAAATGCAGTTAAGATACCATGATAGACAAGCACATTTTGATCTCGATACACATCATAATACGTTGCATCAGTGACACTTAACATTTGTAATTTAACATAGCCCGATGATACTTGTGTAGCTTTCAACCCTGTTACTGGTTGAGGCGCTTCGCCAGCAATACTTTGTTTAGGAACATTTACAGAGATCACAGCCGACTCGCTGGTTAAATTTCCTTTACGTGCTTTAATACCATAAGTGTTTAATGTTCCACCAGTAACATTCATATCTGTGAATTCTGGTAAAGATACCTTTCCGTATAACTGATTGTTTCGATATACATCATAACTTTGAGCACCGTCTACCGCTTTCCATTTTAGCGAGATTTCTTTATATGTCGCATTCACAACAGTCAAGTTTTTTGGATAGGCTAGTGATTCAGAAGGCGTTGTCACATGGACAACTACACTTTCGCTATTGGATTCGTTATTCATAGCTACTAATTCATACGTATAAGTGGTTTCTGAAGCTACCATTTTATCATCCCAATAAGTGCTCTCGGATGTTCCTAGTTCTACTCCATTACGCAACACTTTATATTTTTTAGCTCCACTGACTTGATCCCAAACAAGGTATACATGGTTATGAGCAACCGTAACGGCTGTAAATCCTTGCGGTTTTAAAAGCTCCGCTTTTGTAAGCGTTATGCTTGTACTTGCTGTACTACTTGTTGACGTTCCATCTGTTGCTTCTACAGTATACGTGTAACTATTTCCTGCTAAAACATCTGCATCTGTAAAGGTTGTATTACTTGTAACTGTGTTTAGTAGTTGCCCATCTCGTTTGATCAGATAAGAAGTTGCCCCTGCCACAGCATCAAACGAAATTTGAACTTCACCTTCGACAAGTTGAGCTTTTACATTGCCTGGGGCCGTAAGGACGGTTCCTACTAATGTCGTTGCTTTAGCAGATACAGCTCCACTCGTTGCTGATCCGTATTTAGCTGCTAACGTATATAAATACGATGTACTTGGAGTTAAACCACTATCTTTAAAGCTTGTAGCTGTTCCTGAGTAGATTTCTTTTCCTGCACGTTTTAGCACATATCCAGTCGCTCCACTCACTTCAACCCATTCAAGTTCCGCTTCATTAGCGGTTGTCTTCATTACATATAATGCTTCTGGTTTCTCATAGACTGGATCGGTGTCTAGTGTTTTGACCGTGCCTGTTGCTGCATCACTTACATTGGTACCGATTACGGCATTGACGGTTACCGGATAAGACGTACTTTTCACCAAGCCGGATACATCGATAGACGTATCTGTTGTAGTCAGCGTTTGCGTTCCTACTTTCACTGTATAACTTTCTGCTCCTGGTACTTGTGACCAACTGGCATTAATCGTCGTTGTATTGATGCCTGTTACGACTAATTTTTCAGGAGTTGCTACCCCTCCAGATGTAATGCTCACATCTGTGCTTTTAGCATCTCCAGCTAGATTCCGAGCCACTACTGTGTACTTATACGCTGTTTGAGCTTTAGTGCTTGAATCGATATATTGCGTAATGGCATTACCTAGATTAGCGATGAGTTGACCATCGCGGTATACTGCGAATGAATTTGTTGCCAATACTAAAGGGTCCCATGAAACAGTTACCGTTTTATTGGAAACAGTTGTAGTTGCTTTAACATTCGTAGGATTTGCAGGGAGTAATAAGTTAGGAAGATTCGCTTTGACTTCGCTAGTATCTACCCAATTAAATCCACTCGTACTATTGTAATAGTACATAATTTTGCTATCGCCACTAAACCCACTAGCGAGGGTGAAATCACCTGTTTGAGCATTATTCACCTGAGAATAATCGGTGAATCCAAGACCATTATATACAAACATCGTTCCATCTGAACTTGCGGAAACAGCTTTATATGACGAAGAACTGTTGCTTCTAAGTACAGTTCGTACTTTAGTATCCAGATCAATTGCACTAAACGTGTACAGATTCATATCAAAATACATACCATATAGTTTTTTTCCGTCTCCACTGAGTAAATACGGATGAATTCCTTCAGCACTGCCTGAATAAATGACCGTGCTTTTATCTGTTGCTAGATCATAATTGACAGTCGTTGCAGCATTGCTATATCCATCATAAATATAAGATAAAACAATCTTCGTGCCTTCTTGATTGAGAATGACTGGTGCACCTGTCACTACTGGATTGATGTCTAGTGTGTTTTTACTACCATAAATCGTAGGAGAAATCATTTTGACGGAAAGATCTGCTGTATTTTGCACAGAAGCTACATATTTTGTACCGTCATAATAACCGTACGCTACCTTTGATCCATCTTTTGAAATAGATGGCCACCCAAAAAAAATTTTTGTACTTTTCGCTAGTTGCGTGCTTGTTTGTTGCGCTGTATTGTAGCCCATCATTTTAAAGGAAGCTGTGCTTTCTGTTTCTTTGTAGATGACATATGATCCATCTGCCGAAATCACCGGATCATACAGCGAATACGTAGAGCTAATAAGTACTTTAACTACATCATCACTTCGATCGTACATATAAATATTTTTGCCAAATGCCCAAACTGCTTGGTCTCCATCGGCATTAACTGAAATATTTTTGAAAGAACCCTGTTCATTAGTGGGTGAAAAAGTCGTTGGGATCTGGTGAGGTCGTACCGCATCGGTATAGGCATTTGTTTTATCAACCACGACTGAGGCAGCACTCACCATGCTTGTTGATAGTGAACTTGTTAAAAGTACAGCCGTTAACAAGACAGATCCTAGTTTTTTAAAATTCAATATAATATCCCCTTTTTAATTAATTAATGATCATCCATGACAATAGATTGTGTGCTCTTTAAACCATAGCTTCTCCCCCAAAACGCAAAAAAAGCACCTCACAAAAAAGACATAGTAGTCTTTTTGCGAGGTGCTTCCCCGTTACGAATATTCATTTGACTTCATAATAGCATTTATTGAAGTAAATTTAAAGGATGATATTCCCAAATCATAATATGCTACTGATTATATCATATGCAATTCAAGTTTATTGTTCTCACACCGATACCAATTACCGAAGAATAGCATAAACAATCTCGTTTTTGAAAACGTGACCTATTTAGCCAGCAATATGACCGCATCACGTTCTTTTTATTTTTATCACCTAGTCACGATTTATTTAAAGATTTGATTTTTGTTCAAGAATACAAAATATATAATAATCATATCACAAGAAAACTTTAATGTACTTTGACATCTATATTTAGTCTGCAAGAGCTTTCTAAACAAAAACTTGATAAGATACTGATTTTTATTTAGTCATTATGATTAAAAGTACAAAGCTGAAAAAATAACACTATAATTAGGTTTTTGATCTATACCTTAAAATTCATGGAAAATATTATGCAAGCGTTATCTAAAGTTGTTTTCTCATTATTTGCAGTATTGATAACAGACAGCATCGCATATCCCTTTTTAGAATTTTATATAGTCAAATCTTATATGATATCAGATGAATTATATTAAGTACTTATTCTCTGCATAGTTTTCCTTGCTTCTTGGTTTGTAAGTTGACTTGATAAAAATTGTTTGGTTCAAACTTAAAGAAAAAATCGAGATGTTTAAGTATTAGACTATATCACTATCAGAAACAAAATCCAATTACAATTCATTTAGAACAAGGTATTTAATAAAGCTTGCACTTGTATAAGCTGCATATGCCTGATATGAATCATTTTTTTCACTATCTGCAAAATCGCAGACAGACTTACATACAACAACCCTAGGTTTTGGATCAATATAATTTTCTACTGCGTAAAACACCCCATATGATTCCATATCAAGTCCCTTAACTTTTCTATTATATGGATCAATAAATTTCTGGATAATCTCTTCATTCTGCACAACTACAGATCCGCAAGCAATAGGTCCTGTTATTAAACCTAATTCAGTAGGTGGTTTTGGACCAGGCCATGAATGTTTAATTGTTGATAAAACAGAATTGAAATTCTTATTCATAATTTCCTTGAAACTAACATCTAAATCTAAATATTTCGGATCAGGTTTAAATAAATAGTTGGACGTATCATCAGTAACCATTTTTTTGTCCTCTTGCTGAATCTTTCCGCTACCGTAATCCCAAACCTCAGTTGGTACAATTATATCACCGAAATTTACTTCTCCTCTTTTACCTGCTGCAATACCAGCCATCGCTAAATATCTTGGTCTAAAATTTTGAATTAGCTTAATAGTTAGTACCGAAGCGGCTATCATTCCCATTTGATGCTGTTTAGCCAAAACAACATTAACAACATTATCACCCTCTTTAAATTTTCCAACAGTATAAATTGTAGGATCATTATTAATTTTCGTTTCATGAGTATCATGCATAAGTCGATATACTTGATCAAATTCAACGGCTACGGCTGTAATAATTGCTAAATCTATTCTGTAAGTTTCTGTATCTTGGCTCACAGAATCACTTTTCGATCTTATAAAATATTTAATTCTATTCTCTATTTGTTCCCTCCACCTTTGTTCATCATAGCTGTACTTAATAATTGAAACTAAAATTTTGTTCGCTTCTATATCATACTTCTCTTGTAACTCAGGGTATGCAGTTACAATAATGACTTCTGAGGGTTTTTTTATCATTGGTAACTCACTACTAATTTCTTTAAATAATCGATACCCTGCTTCCGGAGAACACTCCTCACCATCTTCATACGGTAAGTTTATATCTAATAACAAAAAGTCATAATGCTTGTTGGCAAGCTTTACTTTACTATCGTATACATTATTCGATAATTCTATATTAGCGTTATATTTATTAAAAATCTCTGCAATCTCATTATATTTCTGCTCATTATCTTCAACTATTAAAACATTTATCTTCACTTTAAATCCTCCATTTGTAGAAAGCCCTTTAGTTTTTGTCTCCAATTGGTAGTAGATGAACGAAAATAAACCATCCCTACATAAAAAGAAGAAAATTTTTTAAGTAAATTCTGATCTAACTGTTCATAGTTAATCATATTTTCATTTTCTCCAAAATAGTCAAATGCTGTTATGATACAGACCGGGATAAATATACCACATCTATCCATTTCCTCCAAAAATTCCCTTCCAGCAAAAGTTTCGAACTCTTCATTTACATCTCCTACATCAGGGTCATATCGAGGCATACTCATATCTAACAAAATCATTTTATATTTTTCACCGCTATCAAATATTTCAATTAACCCACTTTGCCATGATCTTTTTCGAGTAATATTAATAAGTTCACTATATTCTTCATCTATAAATCTACAAATATCATTGGCCTTTTTGTCATCATCCTCAACTAGTAATAAGTGCATTTTCATCCTCCCTCTCTGAAATTAAACTTTCTGAATTTATATAGTATTCGGCTATAAACCCATTATC
>NZ_MDER01000094.1 GCF_001721045.1 Paenibacillus nuruki
CTATATATATGGTAACTCTCTATTACTACAGCATCTATATAATCTAATATTTCATTTATTTTCTATAGATAAATTAATTCTCATATCAACTATCTCATTATTTGTATCGTCATTTGATCAATTTTCGAATTTAATCATTATGTTGGAGTTAGGAGAACCGATGCTTTTAAAGCTAGACCTATTCAGGCGCATTGAATTATTTCTAGCCAGATACTCGTTATGATAATGTAGATCGGTTAAAGAAGCATTTTGCAGAGTTGGATAAAGAACAGCCGATTATTGCGTTTACGGGGTATCAGCCTGTTCGAATAAATTAGCCCTCCATCTTGTAACGTCCTCAAACACTATCTGCCTTACTACATGGATCAACACTCTATGTATATTTCATTGCTAGGATCAGGATCGGAATAAATAAATATGGTATAATAGAGGTAAGATAAAGAAACGGCGGTCTGTGACACGGCGATGCGTATCCCTAGCAAGGAAGGGGGTGTTGCCATGTCACACTTGGATCTTTTGCTCGTGGTACTCGACATCATTATTAAGTTGACCAGCGTTATCGTTGGTTCAGCGAAAGTAATTGATATCTTGAAAAAGGCAAAGAACAAGAAAAACCGCCGCAAGTAGGCTGGGAACCTTAACGGGGCGGTTTTTCATCATGAACGATCGTCGTATAATAGTACCGCCGATCTTTATCGATTCGCCTGCGGTGAACCACCACCGCGGGCTTTATTTATACTTATAGTATACACTAAAAGTAAATAAAATGAAACTGATATTCAAGCGTTTGAACTCTTACAGTTCCGTATAAAAGCGATTCATATCATTTTCTTTAGATTTAGGTATTGACATCGATTTACCTAGTTTAAGCATTAAAATTGATTGTAGGTCGTCTTCTTGCCAAGTAATGTACCCATCCTCCATTAAACCTTGTAAGGCTTTGGTAATGTCCTCTTTGGATTTGTTAGTTCTTGTTTTTAAAAACGGCCAATCGGGCATCTGATTATTTTTATAAAAGTAATTGTATATGATTTTGTAGATTTTTCTTTCAGCATCGTTTTGCATGTAAATCCTTCTGGATGTATATCTTGTTGATCTAATCTATAAGAGAAGATGTTGCTTCATCTTCTCTTATAGATTAGAACTGCTATCATCTGTAGACTTTAAAGCCTAATGCTTCTACCAAGCTTTGAATAGTAAATATCATTGAGCTTGTCAATATCAATGTTGTGCAGCTCAATGTGAGCATCATATATAATTCGGTCCAAATACGTTAGCTTAGACTTGTTAACATAAGAAGCAGTAGCAAGCTCTTTTCTTTTTAATCTATAGTCCCAACGTATAAACTCTAAATGGTCGTGGGTCAAATGTTCTACTGGAAATAACCTCTTAATCATATGGTTACGGTATACGCTTTTGGATTCACCAAGAAAGTAAATTAAGCATAAAGCAAGCAATGCTATCACTATACTGATAAGGCTAACATCAAACCATACATAGGTCTATGGCTCCAATTCCGATTACACTTCCAATAACTATCAACCACGAATCATTGAATGCTACATATTTTAAAATAGATGAATAGGTCTTTTCAATGGTCAGTATAATTCTCTCCCCTCTTTCCTGATTGCAATAGATCATGTTGTCATAGCACATGTCTATTATTGTTTTTCAATAATTGCCTTTTAATAAATATCAACTGATTGGAAATATAATATAATAAGAGTAATTACATGTTATGAAAGGAGTGGTAAAAATGAACCCGGTATTTTTCGTTTTAGTATTGGTTGGTATCCTGCTGATCTGGTTAGTGATAAGGCAAATAATGAAAAAAAAATACGGCGAAGCGTTTGTAAGCTTTATGCTTGGAATCGCTATATTATTTCAGGTATATGCTTATTCTCAAATGAATCCACACTTAACCAAAATCAGTTTTATTTTATTAATCATAGCTCTATTATCAAGATTCATAGAAGGAATCATTCATATCTTAAAAAGAAGAAGACAAGCAAGCTAAGATAGTTGTTTGTCTTCTTCTTTTCTATTCTTAACTTACGTTAGTATATAGGACGAATATTTTTTATTTAAAGTCATTGTATTACCCCTTATGCGATCGCTTTATTTTTTTTTCTTTCTTTTGAATTCCGCTGGCCCTACATTCATTTTAAAACTACCATCTTCATAAAGTAGCGGACTTTTTTCTACTCCTGCTTTAGAGTATTCTTCTATCTGAATAATGCTCATTTCATTGGGAGCAGTAAAATCGATTTTCGCAATGGCCACCCAATAAGCAAACATATTGTTTTCATACAAAGGTGATGTAATAATTTGCCCCTGATGGTTATCTACAACAGCTTTAGCTTTCATCGACTTAAAACTACCCACTCCATTACTTATCGCACTGTAGGCAGCAATGAGAACGTAATGCAGTTCTTCTGGTCGATGAATAACGATCGTTTCTTTTCCATTGGCTCCGGCATCGCCATCTAAAGAAATATAAGGTGACTCTGTAGCCGATCCTAGATTTCGATAATAGATTTTCCCCGTTTCTCCTTGTTTAGTTACGTAAAAACAATAGAGATCTAAATCTTTTTTACTATCCCACTCCAAGGTAGCTGTCACTTTTGTTGATTTTACGATATTGATAGATTGCTTCTTTTGTAGATCCAAGATCATTGGTGCAATAGGCGCTTGTATAGGAGTTACAGGTTCTTCTGCTTCTGATTCAAGTGATAAGCCAAAGCTTTGTACTAAAGCCGATAAACCACCTGTATAGCCACTACTAATAGCGTTAAACTTCCACTCGTTCTGGTGCATATACAATTCACCTACAACGATAGCCGTTTCCTGATTTAAACCTTCACCGAAAGGAAATACAGCATATTCTTCTTTTTCGTTCAAATAGATACGACACTCTGCATTTTTTACGTTTACAAAAGATTGTCCTAACGCTTCTCCCTCATGGATGGTTAACGTAATAGCAATTTTAGCAATGTCTTTAGGCAATGATGAAAATGTGATATCTATACTTTCTCGATCATCATGACGTTTTTCTACATGAGATACGGCTTGATTGCGACTTAAAGGTTGGTTGTAAAAGATCATATCCTCATCTGCATTACAGCGACCTTGCTGATCTAATAAAAAGGCAGATACATTAATATCTAGTGTAGGATCGTTACTTTCCCAACGTAATCCTACAGCAACTTTCGCTACACTATTTCCTTTAGTAACATCAATTTTTTGACCTTTACTAATAATCATGTTGTACACTCCTTTAAAATCTAATTGGACTACTTTTGAAATGATGATGGAAGCTTGATATTGGTAAAATATAAAGCAGCTTGAAGCAAAATGGAAGAGAGTAAAATTTTTGCAGAGATATCCGGATTTATAATTAGTGTAGCTCCAAATAAAATAATTTGGATCAACGTTGATTTTGATAAGTTTGGTAGTTGAGCGTCTACTATTTCTGAAATTAAGGTTACAGTGATTTTTCGATCACTGCATTCGGATTCAATGGATTCGAGATATAGTTGAACTTCGGCAGGAATTTCAATATGTAGCTTATTTGCTGAATGCATTAAGTTACCTGCTAAAAGTACATATGTAAACCATTTGAACGTACTTATTAATGTATCTTGTGACATTGTTTTTAAATATAGGATGCGATCTTCCTGCTTTGCTTGAAGCAGACCAGCCACCGTAGTAGGAACTACAGTGATCAATTTAGTAGATCTATCGATTATTGTTCGCATGATATTTAATTTACTCATTAGGTTAACCCCTTTAGTGGATAGTATATTGTATTACGATTGACTAATTAACAATTTTAAGGCTGGTTAGTTCGTTTTTATTTCCTTGAATTTGTACATACTGACCGATTTCTAAATCTTTTCCCCATGAATAAGGTAATTTTATAGTTTGTGCATTGACTACAATATAGTAATTAACCATGCCTTTGTTGAGCGTCTTATTTTCATATTCTTTACTAATTGAAGTAACATTCCCATTCACATCATATTTGGAAGCTTCGAATTCTACATTTTCATTGTAGAAAAAAAGAAAAATAGTAGTAATAAGGGTAAGTCCCATTATTGAAATAAGGGTATAAGTAAGAATTTTTTTATAGTTCACTGCATGTGATGGCTTTTGAGGTACGTGGTTGTGAGATGTAGGGCTGATCATTATTAACGGTCTCCTTAGACATAGCTTTTTGATTTGTTTTGTTCAGATCGATTGGAGCTGTTATGTTGAGCACTTTTGTAATAGAAGAATATAAAATCTACTGCTTCACCTTACCCTGTCCAAATGGTACTCCGTTCTAGATTTTTTAGCTTTACTGAATCACGATTTTTTGAATATTATGGTTTCCTTCTATATAAGAAAAAGTAACAAATTGATTTTCTTTAAATATGGTTGTGTATCCATCTATCGTATACATGTTGCCACCAACCATAATGGTTTGCTTAATTTCATCAGAAAACAGTCCCGGCTCGATCGTTTGAGAGACAGATTCAATTGTTCCAGATAATTGAATAGTTGTGTTTGTAGGAATGAGATTTTGATGATCTAAAATAAGTAAGATGCAAACACATATACAACAAAGAATTACTAGCAGGATAGAAGCTCTTCGTAATTGGGCGATTGATTCAAAGGTTTTGTTGAACATTTTTAGCATCCTTTCAAGTCTATATTTCCAGTAGCTTTTTTTTGAGAGTCTATATCATGTCATTCTATAGATTTACTTTCTTGAATTTGAATTTCCCTTATATTGTTAGTTCCTTCTATATAAGAAAAAGTGACCCATTGATTCTTTTTAAATGTGGTTGTGTAGCCATTTAACGTATATTTATTGCCACCCACCGTAATGGTTTGCATGATAACATCTGAAAATAGTCCTGGCTTGATCGTTTGAGATACGGATTCAATCGTTCCCACGGTTTGCACAACGATTTTTTTGTTCTCAGTGCTTTGTGGATTAATCGGTTTTGTCAGATGTAAAAGTCCTATAAAAAAAAGAAGTATGACTATAATGATTGCAAGAGCTGCATACTCGTTATTTTTAATTCTCATGAATAACTTCCTCTCAAATCTTATTGATGCAGATTATAGTGCTAATGATGAAATAATTTATCTAGAGCAAGCTGAAATAACGAATGTTCCATCATCGAATATTCTTTGCTGCTAGGGCTAGGTAAAAATGTAAGCCATTCCTGCATGAAAAGGGATACAGCTGGCAGTTGATTCAGGTAAGCGATCGGATGTTGTTCGTTAAAATAGATAAGTACAATCCCTACGAAAACAAAAGTCATACATAGAATAGGCAGTATCCTTATATATGATTTTAATTTTACATGGAAGGATTTAATATTCTTTTGCTTCATGAGGCATCCAATCTGGGAGGCTTCGTTCACATATAGTATTCGAACGTCCCAATCCTATTTCTAACTGACCTTCATTCCTATGGGACTCACACCATACGTCGTTCATTTTTTGATAGCTCCTTTAATGTGGACGATAAACAACCATAAGCATATCTTTTAAATCTAAAAAAAATTGAATGTAGAGTATAAGATACTGGTCTAATTTGCCTGTCGCATAAGGAAGTGCTATGAACCAGAGAGATAGCATAAATAAAAGTACACCAATACCTATAAAAAATTGTTTTATCCATTCTAATAATCCTTTTATCCTTTTCATACCGGTACTCCTCATCTTGCATTTGATTTCATAGTGCAGCTGAATGAACAGTTTTGATCAATGTATCAAAGTAGTTCATCCGATCCTCCCAATAAGAGTAGACACGTTCTAAGCTTTTAAGAGAAGCAGGATAATTATCTATATCTTTAACAAGAGTGATTTGCTTTAAAGCAGCTTCAACAGAAATCAACCAATTTTGAAACCATTCGCTACCATGTATACGATGCTTACAGCCTATCAACGCGTAAGATTTTAATGGAGCAATATCGGTTATGACTGGCTCACCGGTCTGATACCAACCCATGATGCCCCCTTTTTCGATCCCTGTGTTCATGTATGCCAAGCGAACAGCCATTTGCTCAGCTAGAGTCAACTGATTGAGAGTGTATTTACGCGGATCTAATGGTGCGATATGACTTTGATGAGGTTGACTTTCATTTTGCTTTAACTCATATCGTTTTAAGCGATCGCTGGCTTGTCGTAAGATAATCTCATGAGTCGATTGATAGTGATAATTAAGTACTTTATGATCATTTAGTTCTATAAAAATGCCGATAGCTGGATAGACGCTTTCAATAATAGCTTCTTGGATTTCAAGATAAAGCTCAAAATCGCTATGATGCACATTGGCATAGAAAAGAATAATTTTGGCTTTAGGATGTTCTACAGCCATGCATAACTCTTCAATAGATTGGTATATGTGGTGTTCAAAAACGGGTACATCGCTCATAGCGGTAAGATCGTCTTTTAATAATTGAAGATCATGCATGTTATCGCCCTGAATAAGTACGATTCTTCCTTCATTCAAGCAGGATTGAATATGATGCAGTTCCTTTTCTTTAAAATTCCAATGTTGCATTTCGATCATCCTTTATTTTTTATTAATGGACGACTACAGAGTAGACCAGATGAGCAATCATAGGCAGAACTAGAAGTAGAATCAATGCCATCGTAAAATGGCGAAGTCTTATACGATACCACGGATGTTTGTTTCCTTTTAAAGACCGTTGGTAAACAATAGCAGTACCGATGAAAGCAATGATCGCTATAGAATACATGGTGATAGGTGTAAATAAGAATACAACTGAAGAAGAAATAAGATTACCTATCCCTTGTACAAGAACCGTAAAGAATTGCTCGGTGCCTTTACTATTTGTGATAAACGTAAAAAACTCTACAAATGAAAATGAAGGAAACCATTCTTCTCGACGGGTTGCTAATTGTTGTAGCAGTTCAGGTTTCACGGTGCGAACAGATTCTATAACTGGAAAGAGATACATAAGTACTAAAACAAACTGACTCCATTTAGCGTGAGGTCGATTGCTTTGGGTATGCATGATAGGGTTCATAGGCGCTCCTTTAGACAATGACTCTATTTTGTTGATGGTAGAGTTGAAGTAGTAGCTCATTTAGTTGGTGAATAGCCGGAGATTCATTAATATAGAATTCGGAGTCCTTATAAATTTGTTGTTGGACGATTCTTACATCGTTTTGCAATGAAGATTCAACGTGAAAACTCCAGGCATAAGGAGTCATGGGATCAGCAACTCCAAAAAAATTTATAACTTCTAGGTGCAGTTTAGAATAATCTACTGAAAGCCTGATCTGCGCTCCATCGATACCAATTGTTGTACTGTTTACAGGAGTAGTAGTGTTTACTAGCTTTTGGATGGCATCATAGACCTCTTTAAATAGCTGCTCTTCTTGTAGTGTGAGACCAATTTTAAAGTATGATGTTTCTTGATCCATCTGCTTTACTTTATTAAATACGAATTGCCAATCTAGCATGATCTTAAGTCCTCCAGTTTCTTGTGAAGCTTGAGGTATCCTCATTGGTGTATATATAAATCCTGAGCTAAGTAATTCTTCTTTCGATTCTTTACCTTGTTCAAAATCTTCTAGTGGATACATTTCTCCAATATAATTCGAGTGTTCTTCTGTTATAGCTGTTATAACGATAATATCTGTAGGTTCAAAAACGATAAATAGACCGGACTGCTGAATTTTATGGATAAAGTATTCACAAAGTGAAAACAAGCAGGATAAGGATTCGTTAGTTGACATCGTTTCTAAACGTGTTTGAATAACTTCTGATATACGTTGCAATGACAGTAACCAGACGTGCGGGTCAGGCTTCAATAAAAGCATGATGGTATTCCCTCCTTCAATTTGCATAAACACGAAAAAAAGCACCCCTACTGCCTGTTGGACAGTAAGGGTGCTTCCCTCTAATTCATTATTCATTTAAAACAAGTTTACATTAAATCAAGAAGTTCTTCAATAAAGAATTCTAGGGCCAAAGGTTTTATTTTAGACGATTGAATACACTTCTGGAACGTTCCAGTAGATCGTTAGGAATTTCAGCGTATCCGGAAGTGGTCGATGTATGTTCCGGCAATTCTTTGTATTTATCCTGAACGACTATTTCATGGAGTATCCATATTGATCCTGATCGGCGTAATAACTTGGCATCCTCATAACATGTAAGCTTGCCTCGTGTAATATCACGTCTTATAGTTCCTGATCTTAAATCATATTTCTTTTCTGCTTCTGGAATTGTCATAACTCCTCTTAAAACTTTTTTGCAGGGCATACAAATCGTATATGTTCCGTAAAAAGTGGGTCTACCGGCTTCTTTAATCCAACTGCCACAATGAGAACAACGATACGGTAAGAGACCTCCATCTATACGCTCTAGTTTCCCTTCTAGATCTTTAATTTGCGCTTTATGACTATAGTCTTGCATGTGAGAATCCGGTAGCTTGTAATTCAAGTCAGCCATTATAGCAAGTTGCTGTTTTAGCAGAGCCAATCGCTTCTCAATGTCTTCAATCCATGATTGATCTAGGGCTTCTCTAGTTCTACCCTTTTTATAATATAAGTCATACACAACATCATGAATAAGCCAGCACTTCTCTGATTGTCGAATGAGATGATCTTTGATTAGAGGGTGAAGTGCTCCTGTTATATCTTGATTCAGTGTATTTTTCTGAAGTTCATGAACCATTTCAAATTCAGTCGTTCCGCGAACCAAGCTTATGGTGTCAATGCACTTGGAGCAGATATTAAAGCTTTTCTTCTTCCCTAACTTAGTTGGTACTTCTTCGTAAGCTAAAAATTGATCGCATAAGTGGCAGGACGTTTTAGATGGAATTATGCTTAATCGCTCTTTACGAAGTGAAAAATTACGTATTTCAGCCTCTACGCTAAAGGCTTGATACGAAGCATCAGGCAATTCATGGAAATGCTCTATGATCGCTTCATGTGCTTTATGTAGTTGATCTAACTTTTGATCATAATCATCAAATATATTCATAGTATTCCCCCTGATACGTTTTGTAATTAAATATAATGGTAACATATCAGATTGTATTTTACATTAGTTATAGAAAAACAGGTTAGATCTATACATATAGACCTAACCTGTTTTTTAATTTGCGTTATATAATTTAATATTATTCATTGAATATGGGGAATCTTTCGCAACATGCTTGAATAATGGAGCCTTTCCCCATTTTGAAGTGACTGTGAAATTTTGTGCAGGACTACCTGGACTTGGAGTACCCGTCACCACAGCACTATGAGTTTTTGTATAGTCTGGATGATCAAAGTATACTCTCGTTCCTATACTTGCACTTACTGGACTAAAAACGACTGCATAAGAACCATCTTTCATATAAGGTGAAGGATCTTCGATCCAGTATGGATTGGTAGTTAGCCTAGAGTAAAAAGCATACGAGTGACAATTGTAATTCACGGTAGCATTAGAAACAAATTGTGCATTAGGATAAGAGCTTAAAAAGGTTCTTTTTAATTCATTTTTTTCTGCTGTAGTAAAATCAGGTGAATATTTGTGCGCCGTTACTGAACTTCCTTTAGGTGTTTTAACTGTATGAACGGTAGCACTGCTTCCTGGTACTGCACTTGCTTGAAGACTTTGAGAACTACTAATTTGTTTATCCGACAACAACATATCAATAGTTCGTGGTTGCAAAGCATTTTCTGTCGTTAAACTTCTCATTTGAAGTCGTTCGTTCAGCTTTTGCTCTGCATCCTCTCTTGTTTGTAGCTCTCTAAAAGCGTCTGATTGTTCTGCTAGAACACTTAATCCAGCTTCAGTCGAATCAAATGCATAGATATCAGTAAGCAATGGATAGGTAAGTACTGCCTCTACTACTTCGTCAGTTGTCATTTTACTCAGTACATCAGCAGGTATTCTAGTGGCATCTACTTTTTCTTGTTTACTTGTAAAGTTAGCCCACTCTTTATCAGCAGGTGTGATTTTGTAAATAGCTTCTTGTTGAATGTTAGTTACCTGTGAAACTGTTTGATCCTCTGCTTGTACTGAAGACATACCCAATGTTAGAGATAAAAACAAAGCAGTAGGTACAATAAGAGCGATAAATTTCTTCATAAAAAAACCCCTTTTATTTTATTTTGGTAACGCTTACTTTTTGATACACCTCCACTACCTTAATTGAGTAAAATATTACATATTATGTAACAGTAATATTTTGTCTTGTAGTCTACCATATAATAAAATAATTATCAATAAATACAGTAAATGTAAACAGCGTTTATGTGCAAAGAAAAAAGCTGAAGATCACTCCAATGATGGCGATCTTCAGCTTTCGTATAACTTACTATTTGTTTTAACGTGTCGCAGGTATTTGACCTACCGATACTATTTTAATAATACTATTGGTCGAGTTTTGATTAGATCGACCATACAGAT
>NZ_MDER01000095.1 GCF_001721045.1 Paenibacillus nuruki
TTGTGAGTATGGAGCAGCTCAGTCAATAGTAGCTACACACAACAACAACTATCTCACTATAAGTTGTTATTTTTTTCATTGTACGCCTACAACCATAAACTACAAAAAGTACATCGTCGGCAGCGTCAGCTGTGTATCAGCGACAGCTCATCACTCATCACTCATCACTCATCACTCATCACTCATCACTCATCACTCATCACTCATCACTCATCACAAATTATACGGACTGCTTCCTTTATATACAATTATATTATCGCCAAAAAGGCTTATTATTTATAGCACCTTGCTCTCTATAAATAATAAGCCTTTTCCCTAAATCAAATCTATGCTTTTCCATTCAAATGATCAGGCATCGGTATCCCCAAATAATCATAAGCCATAGGAGTCACGATCCGCCCACGTGGTGTACGTTGTAGGAATCCCAATTGAAGCAAATAAGGTTCATACACATCTTCAATCGTTTGACCTTCTTCACCAATCGTAGCCGCAATAGTGTCCAATCCTACAGGACCCCCGCGGAAATTATGAATCATCGCTTGCAAGACTTTATGATCAATCTGATCCAGTCCACGCGGATCCACTTGTAACATATCTAATGCTTCATCTGCAATCTCAGGTGTGATGATGCCGTCTCCCCGTACCTGTGCATAATCACGAACACGTTTAAGCAAACGGTTAGCAATACGTGGCGTTCCTCTGCCTCGAAGTGCGATTTCATCGGCTGCATCTCCCACAATATCGATACCAAGAATTTCTGATCCACGGCTTACAATAAATGAAAGTTCATCAACTGTATACAATTCTAAGCGACTCACTACCCCAAATCGATCTCGCAAAGGAGCAGATAATAAGCCTGCACGTGTCGTTGCTCCAATCAAAGTAAATGGAGGTAAATCCAAACGTACAGAACGAGCACTAGGACCTTTACCAATCATAATATCAAGTGCTGAATCTTCCATCGCTGGATATAATACTTCTTCCACAGACCGATGCAAGCGATGAATCTCATCAATAAACAATACATCGCCATCTTGAAGATTGGTCAGTAAAGCAGCCAGATCACCAGGACGCTCTATAGCAGGCCCTGAGGTTGTTCTTAAGTTCACACCTAGCTCATTAGCAATAATGTTAGCAAGTGTGGTTTTACCTAAACCTGGTGGACCATATAAGAGTACATGATCTAGCGCCTCGCCTCTTAATTTAGCCGCTTCAATATAAATCTTCATATTTTCTTTAATCCGTGTTTGCCCGATATATTCTGAAAGGTAACGGGGACGTAGACTCAGTTCCACCGCTTGGTCTTCCATCATCAAGTTAGCAGATATGATGCGGTCATCCGTCATCTTTATTCGCTCCCCTTCATCTGTTCTACCTGTTTTTTTCAATTCGATCCAAAGCTATCTTTAAATATACCCTAGCCACTTTAATATAATATTTAGTAAAAGATAAGTGCATACATTACGTTTTTTTAAAATAGTATTACTTGATCTTAATTATAATCTTAATCACTATATTAATTACGATCTTAATTACTACATTAACTACTGTATTATTCGTAATATATGCAAAATAGAAAAAACTTTTTCAGTAAGATACAATCTTCTACAAAATTCATAGCCTTTACTCTCAAATATACTGAAATATATTGAATTTCTATTCTTTTGATTATTTTAGCATAATGATTGTATTAGCCAGTATACAACATTTTTAGTGCTCTCTTCATCACATCATCGGCTGTATCATCAGGGAATACCTCGTGTTTCAATGTTTGCCAGATTCGATCTAATTCGGTATCCGTATATCCTAATGCTTTCAGTCCATCGCGCACTTCAGGCCATACTTCTCCAGAAGTATTTGTAGATATCGCCGGAGCAAATAACCCTGTAGTAATCAGAGAATCTCCAATACCACCTAGTTTATCTTTCAAGTCCAAAATCATACGTTGTGCTGTCTTTTTACCAATCCCAGGCAATTTGGTCAAGAACGTAATATTTTCTTGATAAATAGCAGTAACTACACCCTCTGGACTACCACCGCTCAAAATCCCAAGTGCTACACGTGGACCAATTCCTGATACTTCAATCAATTTACGAAATAACTTCTGTTCATCACGAGTAGGAAATCCAAAGAGTTGAATCGCATCTTCTCGTACATAATGATGAGTGTAGATGGTCACTTCGCCTGCTTCTTTCATCCATGCATAAGGATTAGGGCAAAACACACGGTACCCGATTCCTTGCATATCTACAATCACATATTCATTCTCCAAATGGACAATCGGTCCGCGCAAAAAATCAATCATTTTTTCAATACCTCATTTATCTTGGAGTTTAGCAAATAAGAATGCGCATGACATACAGCAACAGCTAACGCATCAGCCACATCATCAGGCTTCGGAATTTTTTGCAAATTTAAAAACATTCGAATCATTTCTTGAACCTGTCTTTTTTCAGCTTTACCATAACCAACAACAGCTTGTTTTACTTGCATTGGTGTATATTCTGCAATAGGTAATCCCTTTTGTTTAGCAGCTAATATCATCACTCCACGTGCCTGACTAACAGACATCGCATTGGTTACATTCCGATTAAAAAAGAGTTTTTCAAAAGCTACAGTGTCTGGCTGATATTTCTCAATCAATTGCACTGTACCTTCATAGACATGTAATAATCTATCCTCATCCGGTGTATGAGCTTCCGTTTGAATACATCCGTATTGAACAGGAGTCAACTTACTTCCGTTTTTATCAATAAATCCAAACCCAACGATCGCAATCCCGGGATCAATTCCCATAACACGCAAATCTATCGCTCCCTTGTTGTACCCCATAAGTATTAATGATCTTGCTTGAATATATAAAACAACTTTTATACAAAATACATCTATTCTGTATATTACGCATTAAATCACCTAGCTATTATAAACTAAATCATTTAGCTATCAGGATTTAACTATATCATCGCTAGAAATCATAATCTTAATCATATATTCGATTTGACCTCAATAGGCGAACATATGTATCTCTTTCATTTTATTATAGCAAATATAAATCAACTTGAGTTAATAAAATAACAAAATTTCATTGAAGTTATATCAATTGTATTTTCGAAACAACTTCGGAGTATTTCAACTAAAATGATAATTATTTATAACTCCATCTATATGTATCCCTATAATTAAGTCGTTAGTTATATTCTAGTGTTCATTAATATTTATTATCATTTTCCTATTCGTTTTATACATTCTTATTTGCTTTTAATATCTACTTTTATATATCTGTAATGGCTACTATTTTATATTCTGTTGTTTATATTTTAATTATTGTATATCTTTCAGAGTAAAAAGTTTTTATAGTTCTACAG
>NZ_MDER01000096.1 GCF_001721045.1 Paenibacillus nuruki
ATGCCCCGAAGGACATCTTGGTTTACTGATTTCGTAGTGAGATCAAAATTAAGCGTGACGTTGATTCATACGACGTTGTGTCAAATAATCACTTTCGTAGTAAGCTAAATCATCGCGTAATTCTTCATAAATTTTGGTGATTTCTAAAATAATGTCTCTAACCGGTTTGACAGGAGTCTGACGGAAACGAATCGCTTCCTGACCTGTATAAGCATAACGTCCATCTTCAGAGTAGCACTCATTTTTGGGATAAAAAAAGCTATTGATACAATGGTGATACGCATTATAAAGTGCTTTTTCTGCAAAATCCATATCGAAGTTTGCACGACGGATCACTACACCTAATTTTTCGTAAGAAACTTCGGAAAACACAAGCAAATGACGTAAATCGGACAAAAATCCTTTGTAGAAAGCAACACTGTCGACCCCACTTTCAGCGGTCAATGCTTGTAAAGAGTATTCGTTTAGGAACTCTTCCATCTTCTCCATTGCTGGTTTCAATTTTTCCCTAGTGCTTTCACTTAACTTTTGGACATTCGCTGCTAACATGTCTGTAGCTCCCCCTTAAAATTGGTTCCTTAGAGACTGGGATGCCCCTCGAGAAAGGAAACATTACCCTGATTTTTAATTACAATCCTACCACAAAAATAATACTTATGGTATCTCTGATGTGTACAAAATCTTCTTAACTTCATTTTAACCATATTTTAAATATTAAAAACGTCTCCTTGTGAAAAGGAATCTCATCAATATTCCCATTGATGAATGGTTTATTATCATATAGATTACTTTGGTTTTTACAAAGAAGCAAGTTTGTTATTAGAATATCAATTTTAACCGCATCAAAAAGCGGCGTGCTCTCCAGAGATGGAAAGACACACCGCCTTCTTCCAGCGGATATACAACCGGTACAGAGTGTCTATAACTCTATATCGGATCATGATCAATACTTATAAATGATATCTGTATACTGCATCAAATAAATAGTAGCGTTAGTGGGGAAAGCTTCTCGTAAGCCGGGTTCTGTGCCTTTTGTGGTTCAGACGGGAACTACCCTCCCACTTTAGGCGACAATCATCTATCTAGGCCAAACATTACTGTTTGGCTCCAGCGACCAACCTCGATACACCTCGGGCAAAGGCTGCTTTTTCGAAAAAAAGCCGTATCTCTTTAGGTCTTGCTCCAGATGGGGTTTACCAGGAACGAAGTCACCAGCGTTCCTCGGGGTCTCTTACACCCCGGTTCCATCCTTACCTGTGCATAATTTCCGAAGAAATCAGCCATCGGCGGTCCATTTCTGTGGCACTATCCTTCAACTCGCGCTGACTGGATGTTATCCAGCACCCTGCCCTGTGGAGCCCGGACTTTCCTCCCGTGACGATAAGTCACCGGCGATTGTCTGTTTAGCTTTCCGCGAACGCAACACTTCACATTATATAATCATTCTATAAGAGTGTAAAGCATACATTACACTTTTTAAGAGTTTACATTACAAAAATGCAGATTTGATTGTATTCTCTAGCTATTTCGACGCATTTCGTACAGTACATTTTGTAAAGCAAACGATAATTAACATAAAGATATACGGCTTCGAATCTTTAAATACAAAGATTAACATAGCTTTTGTACCCGATTAACTTTTATACAAATTGAAAAGGTTCCGTATTGATTGTAGAAGCATGCACTTGAGTATCGTACTTATCTGCTTCTAGTCGCTTACGTATAACCTCAGCCAGTCCTGACTTCATAATCTTCTCTGTATTATGCCCGGGATCAATAATCGCTATTCCAGCCATCAGTGCATCCTGAGCAGTATGATAATCGATATCTCCTGTAACAATTACATCTGCACCTTTAAATAAAGCCTGATTCACATAGCGGCTACCTGATCCACCAAGCACTGCTGCTTTTTTGATCGTACGCTGAAGATCACCGGTTACTCGTACAATCGGTACATCTAATCCTTGTTTAACAGTGTCGACAAATTGAGCAAGACTCACCGGAGCATCTAATTTACCTACACGACCTAGACCATATACTTTACCGCTATCTGCTAACGGATACAGATCATAAGCGACTTCTTCATAAGGATGAGACTTGATTAATGCTTGAATCACTTTATTACGCAGACTGGAAGGAACGACTGTTTCCAAACGAATCTCAGATACCGATTCTAATTTACCTGTAGTCCCTATGTAAGGCTCACTGCCTTCTTCCGGCTGAAATGTACCTGTGCCTTCCAAAATAAACGTACAATGGCTGTAATCACCGATATGACCGCCACCAGCCGCAGTGATCGCATTACGTACACCTTCTACATGAGTATCAGGTACAAAAGTGACTAATTTGAATAAAGAATCTGTAGATGTCTGTTCGATCGGTACTGTCTGACGAAGCCCTAACGCATCCGCCATCCAATCATTTACTCCACCTTCAGCGATATCTAGATTTGTATGACTGATATAGACTGCAATATCATGCTTAATAAGCTTTTCATACAATTTGCCCATTGGCGTACTGGTATTGATACTTTTAAGAGCACGGAAAATAATCGCATGATGAGCAATAATCAAATCAACATTAAGAGCGATCGCTTCATCGACTACTTCATCAGTCACATCAAGAGCAACCAGAATGTTACGAATATCCTTTTGCAGTGTTCCTAATTGTAGACCAATTCGATCATCAGGTACAGCGATACTTTTAGGTGCAAATTGCTCCATATATTGAATTACAGTTTGTCCTTTTGCAAGCATACTAGAACCTCCTTCACGGTTTGAAGCTGTTGGCGAAAAGCAGCCGATTTGGCTTGTGCTTCTTCATTTTCAGACTTACCTGTTGAAGCAGCTACTTTTTCAAGTTTATTGATTTCTTGAGACCATTTGTATTGAAAAATGGTAGATCCTTCTTGAATTAAATAAGGTCCAAAACGTAGCAAGCTATCTTGATCAACATGATAATCATTCACTTGGTGATCTGTACTGCGAGCAGTTAACGTTATCCCTGCATATAATTGTTGATTTTGCGTACTCGCATCAGGCAGATGATCTGCTGTTAAAATTTCATAAATACGTCCGTCTTCTTCTAAAATTTGTTCATGGCTTAAAAACCAATCATGTTCTAGTAACCAACGACGTACGTTTTCTTCGCCGACATTAGGTTGAAGTACAAGACGTTGTACACCTGCTAATTTATCAATGCCTTCCGATAAGATAGAGACGATCAATACGCCGCCCATTCCTGCGATTGTTACCACATCCACTTCGCCGGGCTCGATCACAGCAAGTCCATTACCTAATCTTACATTGATCTTTTCTTTGAGCCCTGCTTCATTCACCTGACGCTGAGCCGCATCGCGAGGCCCTACATTGACTTCCCCTGCAATTGCTTCTGTAATTATGCCTTTACGCATAGCAAAAACCGGCAAAAGGGCATGGTCGGAACCAATATCCGCCAACCGGCTTCCTGTCGGAATTTGCTCTGCAATTTTTGTTAATCGTGTTGATAATTTCATGCAGCCACCCACGCTATCCATTTTTTTCGAAGTACAAATAAAATAATACATATCAATGCCACTTTTACCATACAAAATAGTGCGAATGCTTCTGGCATTTGTCCCCGTAGAAAGACTTCATCAATCTCCGGCATAAACCAGACTCCAAGACTACTTGTAAAATAAACAGCCGCCATTTTTTTGCCACGATGATGTACAAGCCAGCAAAACCACATTAATAACAAACTAATAGGTAACCATAGCCCTTGTAACATCAACCATGAAGCTTTAGGTTGAACCTGAGCAAAGAACCCTGCATATAATAATACAAAAGCACCAAACCCTATATACAATAACACAGGACTCGAAATAATATAACCGAGTATACACCATATTATCGCGCAAACCAAAATTAACAGCGTTGTAAAAACACGTTCATCCATGCCCTGTTCACGAATCAAAAATATACCTAATCCCAACATGAGCAAACTACCTATCGCTAATAAAAATGACGATGCCAGCGCATTACGTGTACGCAGACGAATTCCGCCAGTATAACATAAAGCCGTAAATAACGGTATACATACCAGCTGTACTAAAAATGGGAATGTAGCAAAATACAAAATAGTCAAACAAATAAAACATACCACGATAAAAGTAAACAACCATGTGCGAATATTGCCCTGTTGTAATGAATTCATCGACAGTACTTTTTTGTCACTCCGCTCTTGATCCACATCGTACAAATTCATCAAAAAATCGCAATAATGCCCTGGAAGCAAGCGATTTTCCCGCCAGTATTCAATTTCATCCAAAATAACTTCCCGTTTCCCCCGATCCACGACTTTCCCACTCCCTATTCATCACTAGGCCATTGCTCGATCTATGCGCTGCCAGCCGATTATAACCGATTATTAGATACTGATAACAGCTATACTTGCATTATAGCCTGTTATGTTCTTCTATAGTTATATATCGCTTAATTGGGAGCAAAAGTAAACCCCTTACATGGTGAATCTGTAAAAAACGAATTTTGACTGATATGTAAATAAAAAAACATCGTGATACAAAAAGAGACCTTACCGCTATAAGCAGAAGGTCTCTTTGTATACTCTATTCTAAGAAATCTTTCAGACGTTTGCTACGGCTTGGGTGACGAAGCTTACGAAGTGCTTTTGCTTCAATCTGACGAATCCGTTCACGCGTAACACCAAATACTTTACCAACTTCTTCAAGCGTTCTCGTACGTCCATCATCTAAACCAAAGCGTAGACGAAGTACATTTTCTTCACGCTCTGTCAAAGTATCCAGAACATCTTCCAATTGCTCTTTTAACAATTCATAAGCCGCAGCATCTGCTGGAGCCAAAGCATCTTGATCTTCAATAAAATCGCCCAAGTGAGAATCATCTTCTTCACCGATCGGCGTTTCTAACGAAACAGGTTCTTGAGCAATTTTCATAATCTCACGAACTTTTTCGACACTTAGTTCCATTTCAGCAGCGATTTCTTCTGGTGTAGGTTCACGTCCTAATTCTTGTAGCAATTGACGGGAAACCCGAATCAATTTGTTGATGGTTTCTACCATATGCACAGGAATACGAATCGTTCTTGCCTGATCGGCAATTGCGCGCGTAATCGCCTGGCGAATCCACCAAGTAGCATACGTACTAAATTTGTATCCTTTTGTATGGTCAAACTTCTCAACCGCTTTGATTAGACCCATATTACCTTCTTGGATCAAATCAAGGAACAACATTCCGCGTCCCACATAACGCTTAGCAATACTAACCACGAGACGTAAGTTAGCTTCAGCCAATCTACGTTTTGCTTCTTCATCGCCATTTTCAATCCGTTTAGCCAATTCGACTTCATTATCTGCTGATAATAGAGGAACACGACCGATTTCTTTCAAATACATACGAACCGGGTCATTAATCTTGATACCTGGTGGAAGCGCAAGGTCATCGTCGAAATTAAATTCGCTATCTGAACTCTCACGATCGGTACTAGGGCGCATTGTAATTTCTTCGTCGCCTTCATTGACCACTTCGATACCTATATCACCCAATTGCTCGTAAAACTCATCAATTTGCTCGGAATCCTGGTCAAATGGAGCCAGTCTTTCCATAATATCTTTGTAATTCAGAGAGGATCTTTTTTTGCCGACCTCTATTAATTGTTCTTTCACCTGATCTAATGTTAATTCGGTTTCTAATTCAGTATGCTGATCGTTCGCCATCTTTCGACTCCCTCCTCCCTAGAACTATCCGTACAAGACAATTACTGTCTTTCTAGGGCGATAATCTCACTTGCAATTTGTGCAGCACGTAAAAAATCACCTGACTTTTCAACGCGTAGCATTTCTTCTCTTTTTTGCTCTACTTGTTTCTGTTGTGGAAACTTTTTGATCTGTTGAATACAATCTTGCAAAACTTGCGTACTGTCACCATGAGGGGTATCCATCATAAGGATCGAAGTCGCTGTCTTTTCTAGCCGATCATCCTGAAGCGACGAAATAAATCGGCTTACATCGGGTGGCTTACCTTGCGCATAATAAGCATAAATATAGGAAGCAATCGCAGCATGATCAGCAATATTAAAAGCATCTCCTAGATGTTCTGATACATAAGTTGCCGCTTCAGCATCTTGTAGCATCATTGCAATTAGGCGACGCTCTGCCGCATGATAAGCCGGTAACAGAGTAGGTGTACCCTGAGCTTTTCTAGAATTACCATTTCCAGAACTGCGATTCCCATTCTGTCCTTGCGGACGAGTCCTATTCAAAGTCTGACGCATCAAATTACAATCTTGTTTGAGACTTTCAAGCGATACACCTACCTCAGTTGATAACTCTCTAAGGTATACTTCTCGCTCTGTCGGTGAAGATAGCTGGGCAATCACTTTTAATGCTTCTTGAGCATAAGACGCTTTGCCATCTTCTTCTAACAAGTTGTAATTTCGTTTCACATAAATAAGCCTGAATTTGGTTGTTGACACCGCACCATCAATCACTTGACTTGCAAAACGTTCGGCTCCGTATGTTTTGATATACTCATCCGGATCTAGCCCATTTTGCAATAAAGCGATCTTAACGCGCATGCCTGCTTCTTCCAAAATCGGAATACTTTTGAGCGCTGCTGCTTGTCCGGCATTATCACCGTCATAACAAATCACAACTTCTTCTGTGAGTGTTCTCATTAAAGAAGCATGATTCTCAGTAAGCGCTGTGCCCATCGTCGCTACACTATGTTGTACCCCCGCATCCCATGATGCAATCACATCACCGAAACCTTCCATCAATACCAGCTGCCCTTGTTTACGAATAGCAGACTTAGCAAGATTCAGATTATAGAGAGTACGACTTTTGTTAAATAAACGACTCTCAGGTGAATTGAGATACTTGGGCTGCCCTTCTCCCAAGATTCTACCTGCAAATGCAATAATCCTGCCGCTTCGGTTCATAATTGGAAACATAACTCGTCCGCGGAATCGATCAACATATCCAGAACCATCTTGTTTGGAAGAAAGTAAGCCGCCTTTTTCCATTTCTTTGAGATCAAAAGAGCGTTTTTCAAAAAATTGAACTAGCGTATCCCAACGATCAGGCGCATAGCCAATTTGAAATTGATCAATCAGCTTATCCCCGAATCCACGGGCACGTAAATATTCCATTGCTGGTTTGCCATGTTCCGTATTTTTCAAAAGGTAATGAAACAACTTGGCTGTCCATTCATGAGCTTGTAATAAACGCTCAAGCTCTTGATCACGAGGAGCCACTCCTCCACCTTTACCATCCTGAAAAGGAATATGTGACTCTTCTGCCATCAACTTTACAGCCTCTGGAAAAGAAAGCCCGTCAATCTCCATTCTAAACTTGATTGCATTGCCACCTGCTCCGCAACCATAACAATAAAAAATTTGACGATCAGGCGTCACTGTAAAAGAAGGCGTCTTCTCCGAATGAAATGGACAGAGGCCTTTCATATATTTCCCCTGTTTGGTCAAATGAACATATTTGCCTACCGTATCAACAATGTCATTGTGCTGAAGTACAGCTTCAATCACTTCGTCAGGAATACCACCATTATGTCCGGTGCTCATTGTTACCACCTTCATCTCTTTTCACACGATACATAATATTCGATAGCTAGGAGTCGATCTCCTGCAAATTTGTTAAAAGTTTTGTTAATTGTGACTGAAAATTTTTCTTATCTTCTGTTGTTAAAGGCTTAGGGCCTTTACCATACTTGCCACTACGACGTGCTTTGGCTTGTGCATGTCGGCGTGCCAACAGGAATTCTATATTCTCACTATCAAATTCCATTCCTCGAAAAGAAAGAATTCGACATTGCTTGGCTAGAGCAATCGTTGCCAAACCATAATCTTGTGTAATCACAATATCTCCTGGACGCACATGATTCACAATATACAGATCAGCACTCTGATCACTGCGATCCACTTGAACCACAGATACACCTTCTTCTGCATAAATCTTGTGATCAAAAGAAGACACCATTAAGACAGGTGTCTGAAATGCTCGTGCCGTCTCTGCAATTTCCGCTTTGACCGGACAAGCATCTCCATCCACCACAATCGTACGCGGGTGGAATGGCTTGTTACTTTCCAATTTCCATCCCCCCTCTCATCGGGACTTCCTATGGAGCATACGTTCGTTTATAAAAGTAGAAAATACGGAACGACAAGACATAAATGCCGTCGTTCCGTATAGCTGTATTTAGTCGTTCATTTAAAGTTATATCTGTAAATCTGTTGTTATCTTTTATTTAACCAACTTCGAGAAGTCTGCATAGCTACGAATATCTTGATCGACCGCTGCTAGTAAAGCAAGGCGATTTTCCCGTACAGCTTCATCTTCTGCCATAACCATCACTTGATCAAAAAAGGCAGTGATTGCTGGACGTAAAGAAGACAATAATGCTAAAGCTTCTGCTGTGCGATTAGCTGCAAGCAGTGTACGATATTCTGTAGTAGCGGCTTGCCATGAAGCGTATAATTCACGCTCTGCTGGTTCGATAAACAATGCTGGTTGTACAGCTACACCAGAAGACTTCGCTGCAAGATTAGATACGCGTCCAAAAGACTCGATCGTCAACTTGAAGTCTGGTGTTTCTTGAACCACTTTCATCAAATCATGACCACGAGCAACCACAGAACCAATATGATTGAATCCTGATGCGATAACTGCATCTACAACATCATAACGAAGATGCTCAGACAACAATTTTTTCACACGAAGTCCAAAGAAGTCATATAGTTCTATACGTATTATATCGTAAGAACGTTTCATATTCCTTAAATTTTGATGAATATTTAGGGCAATATCAAATAATTGTTCTAAAGTCAGTGATAATTGATGCTCAAGCAAGATTTGTACAATCCCTGCTGCTTGACGACGAAGAGCATATGGATCTTGCGAACCTGTAGGAATAATCCCGATTGAGAAACAACCTACAATCGTATCCAGCTTATCGGCAATACTGACAAGTGCTCCTGTTAATGATGCTGGAGAAGCTTCGCCTGCAAAGCGTGGTTGATAATGTTCAAAGATCGCACGCGATACTTCTTCACTTTCGCCTGCTTTGCGTGCATAGTCTTCACCCATAACCCCTTGTAATTCAGGGAATTCGTAGACCATTTGAGTGACCAAATCGAATTTACAAATATCTGCTGCACGACTAACTGCTGTTGCTTGCTCAGGCGTCACATGAAGTTGTACGGCTAATTGATCTGCGATTTGACGAATACGACGTACTTTATCGCCTACTGTTCCAATCTCTTCATGGAACACAATATTTTCTAACTTGGCAAGTGCTGTGTCAATCTGTACTTTCTGATCTTCTTCATAAAAGAATTTGGCATCAGACAGACGTGCACGCAACACTTTTTCATTTCCTTTAGCAATAATATCTAAAGAACGATTATCTCCACTACGTACGGTTACAAAATAAGGCAATAATTGACCCGCTTCATCCAGTACAGGGAAATAACGTTGATGTTCACGCATCGAAGTAATCAATACTTCTTGCGGAATATTCAAAAATGCAGGATCAAATGCTCCGTACAATACAGTCGGCGTTTCGACTAGGAATAATACTTCTTCTAGCAAGTCTTCTTTGACATCAATATGCCAATTCTTTTCACTCGCTAAATGAGCGATCTGTGCACTGATCATCGCTTCACGTTCTTCAATATCAGCAATAACATGTTGATTGCGAAGAGCTTCTAAATACAATGTAGGCTCAGCAATCTCAGTCTCACTACCTAAGAAGCGGTGACCGCGTGTTGTGCGTCCTGTGTGTACGCCTGTAATTTCAAAGTCGATCACATCATGTCCCCATAATGCAACGATCCATTTAATAGGACGTACAAATTTGAAATCATGTGTACCCCAACGCATATTTTTAGGGAATGTCATTGTCGTAATAATGTTACGCAATGCTTCAGCAACAATACTTTCTGTACTGATACCTACACTGCTCTTTTGAGCATAGATATATTCAACTCCGCTCAGTTCACGGAAAGTGAATGTTTCGGGATCAACACCTTGACTACGTGCAAATCCAAGTGCTGCTTTACTCCAAGCACCTGTCTCATCTTGAGCAATTTTGCGAGAAGGGCCTTTCACTTCTTCATTGATATCTTCTTGCTTTTCAGCGACATCTTTGATCCATACCGCAAGGCGACGTGGGGTTGCAAAAGCTTTTGCTTCTCCATGAGTCAATCTGGAATCGTCTAACCATTTGACTGTTTTATCAAGCAATTGGTTCATTGCTGCACGTAAAAAGCGTGCAGGTACTTCTTCCAGTCCAATTTCAAGTAATATGTCTTTTGCCATGATTAAGCATCTCCTTTCTTCAACATCGGGAAGCCTAACTTCTCACGCTCTTCCAGATACGTAGCTGCCACTTGACGTGCTAAGTTACGAACACGAGTCAGATAGCCTGTACGTTCAGTGACACTGATCGCTCCACGTGCATCCAGTAAGTTAAATGTATGTGAACATTTCAAAACATAATCATAAGCAGGGAATACCAAGTTCTGATCCATAGCACGCTTCGCTTCTTGCTCATACGTGCTAAATAGATTAAGCAACATCGCTACATCGGAGACTTCAAATGTATACGTAGAATGCTCTACTTCAGGTTGATGGAATACATCGCCATACGTAATGCCATTCACCCATTCTAGATCAAACACATTTTCTTTATCTTGAATATAAGAAGCTAGACGCTCCATACCATACGTAATTTCAACAGCTACCGGATTTGTCTCAATACCACCGACTTGTTGGAAATAAGTGAATTGAGTAATTTCCATACCATCTAGCCATACTTCCCAACCTAGACCTGCACAGCCGAGTGATGGATTTTCCCAGTTGTCTTCTACAAAACGAATATCATGATCTAACGGATTAATCCCTAATTCTTTGAGGCTATCCAAGTATAATTCTTGAATATTATCTGGTGAAGGCTTGATGATCACTTGGAATTGATGATGCTGATACAAACGGTTAGGGTTCTCACCATAACGACCATCTGAAGGACGGCGGGAAGGTTCTACATAAGCCACATTCCACGGTTCAGGTCCAATCGAACGTAGGAACGTCATTGGATTCATTGTTCCTGCACCTTTTTCAGTATCATAAGGCTGTACGATAATACAGTTCTGAGCTGCCCAAAAATTTTGCAGTGTCAAAATCATTTGCTGGAAATTCATTGACATTACTCCTTTATCTTCATAGTTGATAGGTGATTTCGCTGAATATGTATCATCTGCATCGCACGCAAAAAACTCCCGTTCCTACGCCTGATGTACAGACATAGGGACGAGAGTTGTATTCCCGCGGTTCCACCCTATTTGAAGACATTTGCATGTCATCCACTTTTCTATTCAGCTCATATGCTCACGGATGCCATTGGGCATAAGGTCGTCATCAGGCTTACACTATCCCTGACTCGCTATCCAAAGACGATAATCTTCTGCTTACTAATCCGGTCAACGCATCATGTGTGTATATAATACACAAGTTATAACCTAGATCATATCTGACTTTAGACTATTCGTCAACATGGTTTTGAAGTGAAGTTTCATACTTATCCAATTGATCTAGGAAGCGGCGGGATTTCAATTTAAGCCCTAACTGAACTTCCATAAAAGCATCCATAATTTTTTTTAGCTCTGCTTTGGTTGAATCTTTGACATCAATATTACCAAGGCGACGAATATCCAATCTAGAAAATAATCGTAACAACTTGAGCGTTCCCGGAGAAACTGCAAAAGCTGCTGGATCTTGACGACGTTCACGTTCTGATAAAATACCACCAAGTCCTGGACTGAGGAAAAACTTCCCTTCGGTTTCGCCTGAAAAAATACAAGCATCCACTTGCGGAGAGTATCCAGTCGCTTGCAGAATTTTCATTTCGAACAACGTAGTAAGTACGACAGGATCTCTGCCTTCGCCTAGAAAAGAAAGAAATGCTTTGAGTTGATCGAACCAGAAGCGTCCTGTTTCATTTTCTTGGAGTGCTTTATCGACCATTTCGCAGCCATAAGCCGCATAAGCTGCTAAAAATACATCTTCACGTAACTTATGATTCGATTCGATGATCTCACCTTGATTAAGAGTACCCAGACCTGTTCCATTACGAATAAAGGAATATTCACCATACGTAAACGGCTGTACCATAGCACCGTGGCGGCTTTTGGGCTTTTTGGCTCCGCGTACAAAAATACCTATCTTACCGTGTGTTTCTGTACACAACGTAACAATTTTATTCCCTTCGCCATAATCCATGCTGCGGATGATAATCCCTTCCACCCTGTATAGCATGTCTCATCTCCCTATCTGATTATGAATATAGTCCATTTTGAATTTAAAAGAAGCAGAGCATACAATTCTATGCTCTGCTCTTCGATCCTGAATCTGTATTGAAGTGATATAAAATAATTAACCCGATTTAACTATAGATTAAGCATTACGATGGAAACCAAGATCTTTCAACACACTATCTTGATTACGCCAATCTTTTTTCACTTTTACCCATAGCTCTAAGAAAATCTTAGAACCTAGCAAATTCTGAATATCCATACGTGCTTGTCTACCTACTTCTTTCAATAATGCTCCTTGTTTACCGATAACGATTCCTTTTTGAGAATCACGTTCTACAAAGATCACTGCTGAAATATTAACTACACCGTTAGGCTCTACACTCATCGCTTCGATAGTTACTGCAATGGAGTGAGGAATCTCTTCGCGTGTCTGATTCAAAATTTTCTCACGAATCAACTCAGCACATACAAATTGTTCTGGATGATCTGTAATTTGATCATCTGGATAATACTGAGGGCCTTCTGGTAAATACTTACCAATTTGCTCCATCAGTGTATCTACATTGTTACCGAGTTTGGCAGAGATCGGAATAATCTCAGCAAATTCATGCAATTTACGATATTGATCAATAATAGGCAACAACTGCTCAGGTACCACTTGGTCAATCTTGTTGATCACTAGAAAAACAGGTGTTTTTACTTTTTTCAGATGTTCAATAATAAAGCGATCTCCGCCACCTAGTCCTTCAGCTGCATCAACTAAAAATAGAACAGCTTCTACTTCGCTAAGTGTGTTCAGTGCAGTCTGATTCATATAATCGCCCAATTTGGATTGACGCTTATGCACACCCGGTGTATCCAAGAAAACGATTTGCTTATCATCTCTTGTAAATACGCCATGAATCTTGTTACGTGTAGTCTGTGGTTTGTCAGACATAATCGCAATCTTCTGTCCAATCACCTGATTCATTAGTGTGGATTTCCCTACATTTGGTCTGCCGACAATAGCCACAAACCCTGATTTAAAATGTTTTTTCGACATATCATTCTCCGTTCCAAGAGTTATTCTTTAGAATAGCTCCTGTCATATTAAAGTGCTTTTTGGTAGTACAAGTCTGTGTATATAAAGTTCTCAACGATTCCGCTTATTTATTTAAATTCCACGGTCCAAACGCATGTGGCAACAATTCTGAAATTGTCGTCAACCGCGTATCGCCTTTCATATTTCCGAGCAATATAGGCATATCCGGTTGACATAGTTCAACCATCACCTGACGGCATACTCCACAAGGAGCAATCGGTTCATCTGTATCTCCAACAACAGCCATCATTTGAAAAGAGCCGGGTTGTTGCCCTTGCGCAATCGCACTAAACAACGCTGTACGTTCTGCACAATTACAAGGAGTATAGCCTGCATTTTCAATATTACAGCCGTGATGCACTTGTCCATTACGATCAAGCAATGCTGCACCGACAGCAAAGTTGGAATAAGGTACATAGGCTTTGGCACGAGCAAGAATAGCTTCTTGTAATAATTGTGATGATTCCATGGTAATCCTCCTGAACATGTATCGTATTGATCGTTTCCATACACTGCCTATTCTTATATATTACACGATTTAGACGTTTACGCCCACTAATCTATATGATGTTCTAGAACTTTTTGCACAAAAAAAGATAAAATCCCCTCCTGACTCTATACCTCAAGTCATTAGAGGGGAACGTATACGTTATAGTCATGCACACTATTTATCGGGTGAACCATGATAAAAAAGGTTCTACAAACACAATAAGACCAATCACAATCGCAACGATAGAAGAAATAAGAACAGCTCCTGCTGCGGCATCTTTTGCTTTTTTGGCAAAGGGATGCCAATCGGGAGAGCATAGGTCTACAGCAGCTTCAACACCGGTATTCATTAATTCCGCTCCGAGCACCATACCTATCGCTAATGTTAGCAGCATCCAATCTACAGCAGATACATGACAAAGGATTCCGGCGATAATGATAATACATGTAATCAATACATGAATACGAAAATTACGTTCTGTCCGAAAAGTGTCTGCAATTCCTTCTGCCGCAGAAAAAAATACGGCTCTCCACGTTCTTTTTTTCATCAGCGTGTCAATCCTGCTTGTTGTAATACCGCTTCTTGCTTGCCCATCATTTCGGCTTCGGTCTCATCATCTTGATGATCATATCCTAACAAATGCAGAAAACCATGAACAAACAAAAAACCAAGTTCCCGTTCTACCGAATGCCCATAATCTTCGCTCTGAGCAATAGCACGTGGCACCGAGATAATAATATCGCCTAACATATCGCCTGGAAGTGGTGTATCCTGTCCAGTTAATGCAGGATCATAGATAATATCTAATTCATCATCAAGCGATTCATGCATGGCAAAAGACAACACATCTGTTGGACGATCAATCCCACGATACTCTTTATTTAGCTCATGAATTGCTTCATCGTCAACAAAAGTAAGAGCAACTTCACCATCATTCACTTTTTCTTGTTCTCCTGCTTTTTGCAGAATCAGTTCAAGTGTAGTGATTAGCTCATCTGTAATCTCATATTTATTTTGTTCATTTTCCCATGCAAGCTGTAAACTCATGCTTTATTCTCCTTCTGATCCGGTTTCTTGATGTCTTCCGGATATTCAATACGAGAGTGGAATATCCCCATTACGGCTTCTTTGAGCGTTCTGGCGACCACATCTAGTTCTTTCATCGTTAGATCACATTCATTAAATTGATTATCATCGACGCGACCTTTAATAATTTTCTCGATCATCGTCTCTACTTGTTCTACAGTAGGTTTGCTAAGTGAACGTACTGCCGCTTCTACACTATCTGCAATTCCTACGACAGCCGCTTCTTTGGTCTGGGCTTTGGGCCCCGGATAACGGAAATCATTTTCAGTGAAATCTGGTTCGATCTCTTGTTCTTCTGCTAGCTTCAATGCTTTGTGATAAAAGTAATGCAAAAAGGTTGTTCCATGATGCTGTTCAGCAATATCACGGATCGGTTTTGGTAATTTGTACTCTTTCTGCATTTCTACGCCATCACGAGCATGAGCAATAATAATTGATTTGCTGAGCTTAGGATCAATACTATCGTGTGGATTACCAATATTGTTCTGATTTTCGATAAAATAACCCGGACGTTTGGTTTTGCCAATATCATGATAATATGAACCGACCCGACATAACAATCCATCGGCACCAATCGCTTCTGCGGCGGCTTCGGACAGATTCCCTACCATCACGCTATGATGATAAGTACCCGGTGTCTCAATTAACAATTTACGCAATAACGGATGATTTGGATTCGACAATTCTACTAATTTAAGCGCAGATAAAATACCAAAAGTCGTCTCAAAAAACGGCATTAATCCAAGCACCAATACAGTAGTGATCAGCCCTCCAATACAAGCAAATCCAACAGCATACATCATCGATATACGTGTCCATTCTCCATCATTCAGTAATACTAATGTCAAAACCGCTATGGCTCCAAAGAAGCAACTCATAATACCTGCTTTGAGAATAGTAGAACGTTGACTAGCACGATGAATACATTGAATCGCTGTAAATGAAACCACTAATGTGAAAAATCCAAATTGATAATCGAATAATTCATGCTGACTCATATTCAAAATAATACTTGCTAAAATACTCATAATAATCGACGAAATATACGCCAATTGAATATCAAGCAACAATGTAATTAACATCACCACGATAGCCGCTGGTACAAGGAATCCAAAGTAAGGTGAATTACCCATTTGCAAAATACGTACCAGATGCAAGCAAATCACACCAATCGCAAAAATAACGATCAACATGAACAACTGCGCATTATTGTAAGTTCGACCTTGATGAATAGACTGACGTAGATACATATACAGCCCTAAAGTAATCAAAAAGGCAAACAGTACTAGACCCAGTTGAGGCCAATAATTCACATCGTTTTTGAGCAGATCATTTTCATCCAGCAATGTATACATTTCCTGTGTGATCTTCTCGCCTTTAGGAACAAGTACTTCTCCTTGCTGAATATAGACGGTTGGTGTATTCTCACGAGCTTCTACTTTCGCCGCTCGGGTCGCTTCTTCATCATAGAACTTGTTAGCTGTGAGTGTGGCACGGACAAGCTCTTGCACCACTTCACGAGCTGTACGGCTACTTAGAGAACTGGTACTGACCAATTCAGCGACTTTAGCACGTGCAGATTGTGCATCTGTTATCTGATCGCTCATTAAACGAGACATAATCGATGTAGCGACCTGACGCATATCTTGTATTTCAGATGTGGATAGACGTGGAATTTTGAGAAACGTTTCTTCAGGAATACTGTACGTTTGCTCGCCTATCGTTTTTTGCATTTCATCTAACATCTTATCTGAATATTTACCTGCTTCACGGTTATTCCGAATAAAGTTAGCGATAGAATTTTGGGCACGTTGTGGAATCTCTTCGCTATAAATCTGTGCTTTATCCGCATTGGTAATCTGATCATCTTGATTCAGAGATTCAATTCGATCTAACATTTGTGAAATAACCGTTTCTCTACGCATCGATACAATCGCGTATACAGATTCTACTTGTTCAGCAGCAGCTTCCTGCGCTTGAAGCGTAGTTTTGTTATTCGGAATCTGCATCGGAGCAATAATATCACTATCACTCACGGTACCGACTTGAATATCAAAGCGCTGTGGAAGCAGATTGGGTGCCAGACTGACATAAAGCACTACAAATAGCAGAGCAAACATTCCGTAACGGGTCATTCTGCTATTTTTCCAACCTGCGATCATAGAATCAAGTAAATTGCGTGTGGACGGTTCTTTGGAAGTCATACATACAGCCCTCTCACTTCTGAATATTCAAAATGTGCGGTTTCTGTTTTCTCCGCTGACCGCCGACTACTCCAGATTTTCCGAAGCTTTATCATAAGCGACAATAATTTTTTGTACCAAGGAATGACGAACCACATCTTGCTCGCCGAAAATAACAAATCCGATTTCTTTGATACCATCCAGAATCATTCGAGCTTCCACCAGACCGGACTTTTTACCGCGAGGTAAATCAATCTGTGTAACATCACCTGTAATGACCATTTTGGAACCAAATCCTAAACGGGTTAAAAACATTTTCATCTGTTCGGCTGTACTATTCTGTGCTTCATCCAAAATAATAAAAGCATCATCTAATGTACGTCCACGCATATAAGCAAGCGGAGCGATCTCGATCAGACCACGCTCTAGCGCTTTGGCTGTCTGCTCAGGTCCCATAACATCATATAGGGCATCATATAACGGACGCAGATAAGGATCTACCTTTTCCTGTAGATCGCCGGGTAGAAACCCTAGACTTTCCCCTGCTTCAACCGCAGGACGAGTCAGAATGATTCGTTTGGCTTTGCCTTCTTTGAGCGCTGCAACCGCTAAAACTACAGCTAGATACGTTTTACCTGTACCTGCTGGTCCAATCCCGAATACAATATCTAGCTTTTTGATTGTTGATACATAGTGTTTCTGACCAATCGTTTTGACACGAATTGGTTTTCCACGATACGTCTGTGTAATTTCACCTTTATATAAGTCAAGCAGTTGGTCTGCTCGAAGCTCTTTGGCAAGTTCTATTGCATATAAAATATCACGTTCTGTAAGTACATAGCCATTGCGAACTAATTGTAATAATACTTCGAAAAGCTGAGTCATCTGTTCTACTGCTTGTGCAGGACCATGAATCGAAATCTCTGCTTCACGACTACCAATTTTGGCTTCCGTTTCGCGTTCAATTAATTTTAGAAAACTGTCCTGTGGTCCAAACAGTGACAATCCTTCTTCTGCATTAAGCAGTGGAATTCTGGTGCTTTGCGTTTGCTCTAACAAATAGCCTCAATCTCCTCATTAATAAAATAATATAAAACTGCTGTGTGCATTTATACTATAAAACTTGAGTGCAATATCTTTACCCTAAACTTTACCATTGTATGGTTTGTCATGCAAAATTTTTTGCACATTATTTATCATTACCATACATCGGTCAAGATAGAAACAAAACGAAGATAGATTAGAAAGAAACCGATCTCCATATAGAGATCGGCTGATACCTTACTATTTCTTGTCTACTGCATATTTATGATGATTATAAGGACGTTTAGCACGTGGTTCACCTAAGATTTCTGCCCAAATCACGCCTTTACGAAGTTCATCCGACCCGATTGCATTTTTAGAAGTCGATGCGGAATCTAATTCTTCGATAACTACTCGACTTCCTGCGTTCAAATGCATTGAGCGTGCTTGAATATCTTTATGCATAGCATCTAAACGTTTCTCCACTTCACTACGATTAGCAGTGACCGGCTTCGGTATTTGAGGCTCTTGCATAGATGAAGCCGATCTAGTCGCAGAATCTTCATATCCTGGAGCATTTTCAGACGTATCTGACTCATCGTAACGTTGCTGAGCCTCATGATACCGTCGCTGTGCATCATCTAACGGTCCGGGTTCAGCAGATGTGCGTTCAGGTTCATTGAACCATCTTTTTTTGTGATCACCATTTCCACCAAACGTCGGCATCCCAGAAGGTTGCCCGCCTGATTTCTTTTTTGCTGAACGCGTTTTGACAAAAGAAAAGATAGCAAAAGCAATAATGGCGACAAAATATAAATTACCCATAAGGAAATCAAGCATCAATTATCGCACACCTTTATTTATTTGACTTGTTATCTGAACTACCATCGAAATCTTCTGATTTACCAAGTGAGCCTCTCATTTGAGTATCTGCTTCGATATTTTTGAGGTTCATGTAATCCATTACACCCATTTGTCCTTTACGAAGAGCTTCTGCCATCGCAAGCGGTACATCGGACTCGGATTGAACAACACGCGCTCTCATCTCAACAACACGTGCTTTCATTTCTTGTTCTTGAGCTACAGCCATTGCACGTCTTTCTTCTGCTTTAGCTTGAGCAATACGTTTGTCCGCTTCTGCTTGTTCTGTCTGTAGCATTGCACCAATATTTTTACCAACATCTACATCCGCAATATCGATCGATAGAATTTCAAAAGCAGTTCCTGCATCTAGCCCTTTTTGCAATACTGTACGAGAAATCATATCTGGATTTTCTAAGACTTGTTTGTGAGAATCACTAGAACCTACAGTTGTAACGATACCTTCACCAACACGAGCAATAATCGTTTCTTCCCCTGCACCACCAACCAAGCGTTCGATATTCGCACGTACGGTTACACGAGCTTTAACTTTTACTTCGATACCGTTACGAGCCATAGCAGCGACAACAGGCGTCTCGATTACTTTAGGGTTAACACTCATCTGTACAGCTTGTAGTACATCACGACCTGCAAGGTCAATGGCTGCTGCACGTTCAAATTCCAACGGAATCTCTGCACGTTGTGCTGCAATTAGTGCATTCACGACACGGTCTACATTACCACCTGCTAGATAATGACTTTCCAATTGGTTCATATCAAGTCCCAGACCTGCTTTGTGCGCTTTGATCTGTGGATTCACAATACGTGAAGGTGTTACACGACGAAGACGCATCGCTACAAGTGTAATAATACTTACACGTACGCCAGAAGCGACAGCCGAGATCCAAAGCATAACCGGGAAGAAACTGAAAAATACACTTAAAATAATAATAGCGACAACAACGATAAAGAGAATACTTAATACGCTTGTACTCATTATTCACATCACACTCCAATTTTTATAGTTCAATCTGTGTTACCTGACTTGCCCATTGCCTGTATTCTTGGATTCAATGAATCGGTTATACGGCTAAATATGTAAACGTACATGACCCCTTTTGTCTACATATGTGTATATGAATCCATAATGAAGACGAAGCAATATCATTTTAAAATGATCAAGGTATGAATAGAAAATGAAACGGTTTATCCATACCTTACCTATGGAATAACTTCTATATTTGAAATTATTCTTTCAATAATTGTGCGTGCAGAGCAGATTCTTCTGTTATTTCTTCGACAATAATACGACTGCCATCCACTTGCTTGACTCGAATCGGACGATCACTCGCAATAAAGTTACCCTGTGTAACGACATCGATTCGTTCATCGCCGATCAGTACTGTACCTGACGGACGAAGAGGCGTTACACTTATTCCTTCTTTGCCCAAAAATTGTTCTCTCGTTAAGCGAGACATAAAGCTTTGCTCTGAAGAAAGTTGTTCTTTGAGAATAAATCGATTCCAGACGCCACGTTCTTTGAGCAAAATAGCAATCAGTGTGACGACTACAGCAGCGGCAGCAAATGCGATACCTAAAGATAACAAAGCATCGCTTGTATCATATGCGGCTTTCACTACCCCTGTAATCAGACTGGCTGATCCTAAAATACCCAATATACCAAAGCTTGGAATAAACAACTCCAGCACCAGTAAAATAAGTCCTCCTAAAAACAGTAACCATGTGGTAGATCCTGAGAAACCAGCTGCATAACTACCGAAGAAGTACAATGCAAAAGCAACAATACCGACGATACCTGGTATACCAAATCCCGGTATAATAATCTCCATGGCTATTCCGACCATTCCAATAAATAGAAGCAATGTAGTTACAATCGGATTAGTCAGCACCCGTGCGATATTTTCGCCAGCACTTGGTTGTACTTTCACTATATCTTCAGGTGAATGCCCTAATTCAGTTACAACCGCATTGGTAGAAGAAAGAATCTGGTCTGCAAATCCTACTTTCAATGCTTCATTACTAGAAAGAGAAATAATCTGTCCTTTTGTTTTGGTCTGATTAATCTCTGGCATAGATACTACCATGTTCACATCTGTCATACCGTCAGCGATATCTGCGTTACGATTATGAAGCTGTGCGGCAGCTCTCATTTCACTTTTCCAATAAGCGACCTGTTTGGGATTATCAATCGGATTGCCTTTACCATCTACAATAGCAGCAGCACCAATTGTACTTCCAGGTTGCATAAAAATCTTATCTGCATTCAAAGCAATATAACTTCCTGCTGATGCAGCTTTGTCTTGTACAAAAACAGCTACAGGTACACTGCTATTACGTACCATCGCTCCAATATCACCAGCCGCTTGAAGTTCTCCGCCCGGCGTATTCATTTCAAGTACAATCCACGATGCTTTCGCTTGCTTCGCTTCTTCAAATCCTCTTACCAAAAACTTTTGTAATCCGCTTTCAATTTGACGGTCAATAGGAATCACGTAGACGGCACCATCATTATTGCTAGTAGCGGGTGCAGATGCAGCACTAGCAGATTGTGGATAAATCCCTGCCACGATAAGCATCGCCATCAGTGAACCTAACAATAATAAACTTAGCTGACGCTTGATACGGCCAATCTGGTCAAGCGATGAGTTCATTCGATCTTAGCCCCTTTCAGTTCAGATGTGTTTTGTTTAATACAGCAATAATACTGATATTAAACAATATACATATAAGCATGGTAAAAGGTAGTCTATATATAATACGTAAACATCATGGTTACGTTTCAATTATATTCCTTTTTGATAAAATAAGCATAGAAAAAAGCACCCCACTTTATAGAAAAATGAGGTGCTTTCACATATGTTTATTGCAGAAATTGTTGAACCGTTTGATTCACAACTTTTCCGTCTGCGCGACCTTTTACTTTAGGCATCAGGGCGCTCATCAGTTTTCCCATATCGGCTTTTGAAGAAGCACCGGTTTCCTGGATGGTCTGCTTTACAAGAACTTTAATTTCTTCTTCAGACAGCTGTGTGGGAAGATACTCGGAAATAATCTCAATCTCCGCTTTAAGGTTGCTTGTCAGGTCATCACGACCTGCTTTTTCAAATTCTTGGAGGGCATCTTTGCGCTGTTTGATCTCACGACTAAGAATATCAAGCACTTCAGTGTCGTCCAAGTCTCTTTTCAAATCTATTTCGAGATTTTTAATCGTTGAACGAACCATGCGAATAGTCGACAATTTGAATTTCGCCTTGTCTCTCATTGCTTGCTTCATATCTTCGTTTAATCGTTCGCTAAGATTCATAACGGGTAAATCCTCCTAAAACTTTCTTTTACGAGCAGCCTCAGATTTTTTCTTACGCTTAACGCTCGGCTTTTCATAATGTTTGCGTTTTTTCACCTCAGCCAGAACGCCATCTTTAGCGATGGAGCGTTTGAAGCGACGAAGTGCTGCATCAATTGTTTCGTTTTTGCGAACTTTCGTTTCAGACACTAGTTTTCCCTCCCTCCGACCAGACCGTCCAAGAACAATAACACGGTTTATCAACTTTCATTATAGGTGAAAGTTGAATGAAGTGTCAATATGATTGGCTAGTTTTGCCTGCAATTTTTTAATGTTCTATTATATACCCGTTTTAGACTGTATTGGAACATCTTTTTTTATTATTCTTTTACACGTTATTTTGACTTATGCGTGAGAGCTCGAAATGCCTGTCAGGGCGCCAAGATTGGCTCCACCTAACAAATGATAATGAAGATGTTGTACCGCTTGTCCGCTATCCGGTCCACAGTTATTGATCAGACGATATCCACTTTGATCTACGCCCAATTCTTTGGCTAATTGTATCGCTACGCCATGAATATGACCGATAACTGGCAAATCTTCTTGAGATACTTCATTCATCGAGTCGATATGTTTTTTGGGAATAAGCAATACATGAACAGGGGCAGCAGGTGTAATATCGTGAAAAGCTAGTATCTGATCATCTTCGTATACTTTTTGTGAAGGAATCGTTCCTGCAACAATTTTACAAAATAAACAATCGTCTTTAACCATAATCTTCAAACACTCCTTCAATTCTTTTTGTGTATTTTGTTTCCTATGGGCATACATTCAAATCTACATGCGTTCAAGGACTACTTTGGAGCCACTTCCTGCTTGCTCCGCAGGTACAATCACTAATTTACGAGGCAATCGCATCCGTAATTCAGGAACATGGCTAATAATACCCACCGATAGTTGATCGTTATGAAGCTTCTCCAGTGAAGTCACCACTGTATCCAAAAGTTCGGGATCAAGCGTACCAAATCCTTCATCCAGGAAAAAGAACTGAAGTGGATACTGACCGCGCAACTGAATCTGAGCCGATAAAGCTAAGGCTAATGATAACGAAGTTAAAAACGTTTCTCCACCAGACAAAGAAGATACCGGGCGACGAATCCCCCCATTGCCATTATCACAGATTACAAATCCTCCACCAGAATCAACTTCCAATGAATAACGTTGTTTGGTCAAAAAGCGTAATCGCTCAGAAGCGGCTAGACTGACCTGCATTAATTGTTCTTCTGCAATATATTCGACAAAAGCATTACCACGCATACTGGCTTGTAATTTGGATAAATGCTTAGCCTCTTGCGCTAAAGTGACTCGTTTGTCTTCTAGCTCACGCCAGCGTACATGACGCTCTTGAAGGTCTTCACGATCACGAGTGGCTTTGGCTCGTTGTTCTAATGCCATCTCATCTGCTTGACGAGCTTCTGTATATTGCTGTTGTATCTGTGCCCATTCTTCTTCACTCAGACTCTGTCCGTTTAACTTGTTCTGTACTTCTCGCAAATGAACAGATAATTCATGTTGTTGATCACGATGCTGTTGAATCTGATGACGATACAACTGAATCTGATCTTCTGCCATCCGTGATTGACTGACACTTTGTTCATTATCAAAAGGAGAGACTTGTAATGCTTGTTGCCACTTCTCTGCATGCTGATCGACCTGTTGTTGTAACGATTGTGCTGATTGCACAGCCAATTCAACTTGATGTGTTGCTGTCTGCTGATGTTGTAGCGCCTTACGCCACAAGTCTGCGGTCTGCTCTGCTTGCTGTCGTAATTGTTGTTGTTGCTGTTGTGTCTCGGTAAGTAACTGCTCCGCAGATTGATCGCCGATCCACTGTGTAAGACGATTTTTCTTTTCTTGTAAAAGTCGTTGATTCCCTTCTTGACGGGTCTGATCTTGAATACGTTGCTTATCCAATGTATTGATCTGTTCTGTACCGTGCTTGATGGCTTGTTCACGCTCTTCGATATACGGAACACTTTTATCCAATCCTTCACGGATCTTCTCTGCTTGTTCATCCATGTGTGCTAGAGCTTCAAATCGCTCACATGCCGACTGTTCCGTTAGATGTGGTAAAGTCTGTTGCCACTGTTGTAAAAGTTGCTCTAACGTCTGTGTAGCGGCTTGGAGACGAGTATTGGATTGTTCTGTCAGGCGAGCAGATGATTGTTGCTCAGATTGAGCTGTAACTTTACGCCCTGACCATTCTCGTTCATTTTGACGCCATTGTCTTAATTGTTGTTGTAATTCTCTAGTCTGTTGCTCTAAATTCTGATTATGAGCTTGTACATCTAACCATTGTGCTTGCAGTTCTTGCTCCGATAAAGGAGCCGCTTGATCAGAAGAAGCAGGTAATGAAGCTGAATCTTTTATCTGCCAATCCCATTCTTGCATATGACTGTCTAGCTCTATTTGACGACCACGAACATGTTGCTGTACAACTTGAAGATTTTGTTTCATTTGTTTGAGCGCTTGAGTCTGCTTAGTTGTTGTATCCGCTACCGATTGATGATCCGTTAGTCCTTTATGTTCGATGTCATGAGCAGGTTGAGGATGATGAGTAGATCCACATACTGCACAAGGTTGACCTTCTTGTAGTTCTACTGCTAACAGACTTGCCAGACGATTCGATTCTGCTTCTCTGGATTGTTGTGCATACTGTTCTTCCAGTTGTTCAGCAGATTGGTGTGCTTGCTGTAGTACATGTTCAAGTTGTTGATGCTCTTGATACAACGCAAAAACATGTTGTTGTAATTGCTGTTCTTGCTCAGATCGAGTGGCTTCTTGCTCAATTAATTGTTGCCATACTTGATTCGCCTGTTGTGCTGACCGAGTATAACCATCATATTCGGTTTGTTGTTCTTGTAGACGGGTTCTAGCTGTATTCAGAGCAGACAATTGTTGCTGGGCTTCTTGTAATTCACGCCGATCCTGACTGCGAACTTCACAAGCTTTGAGTTGCTTATTCAGTTCTTCTTGACGCTGTCTTGCCTTATCCAAAAGCATCTGTTCACGTTGTACTTGATGAGATGCTTCTTCCCATTGTTTTTGTATATTTTCCAATTGCTGATGAATCTGCTGTTGATCTTGTTCTAATGCTACACATTCCTTTTGCAATTGTAGTGCTTGTTGTAGTTGTTCGATCCGTGTCATTAATTGCGGTTCTTGCTCGGTTAATTGTTGTTTGGCTTTTTGTTCACGCTCTACAGCTGTCGCTACTGCAATCTCTGCTTGTTGTAAATCTTGCTGTAATGTAGTTACACGTTGTTGTTCTTGTATGGCTTTGGCTTCATGAGTACGCCATGTATCTAATAATGGTAATAAGTTCTGCGCAGATAACGCTTGTTCAATCTGCTGTTCTTTGTGGGCAACCTCAGCTTCGTGTTGTTGTAATTGAGTTAGACGTTGCTGTAACTCAGCTTGTTCTCGTTGATATTCTCTAATCTTGCTCCATTGTTCGGTACGAGCAGTAATATCAACCAGTTCTTGACGACGTTGTTCCGCTTCTTGAATCGCTTTTTCTAAGCGCTCTATTGCTGTTTGTAGCGCTTCTGCTGAGGCTTCGCCCAGACCTGTCTGTTCGGCGTACAGTTTGCCTAGTACGTTGTCTGTTTCTTTCACACGCTGGCTAAGCTTCTGCATTAAGCGGTCACCGTATCGTTCCAGATGGAAAAGACGTTGCAACATCTGTCTACGGTCACTACCTTTAAGAGATAAAAATTCAGCAAATTTACCTTGTGGTAATACGACTGCGCGTGTAAAATCATCCATTTTCAGCCCGATATAATCTTCTACACAACGTGTGACTTCTGCTAATTTATCAGCAACCACAACATCGCCATCTGCACGCATTTCGATAAAACGGCTCATCGCATTACTTACTGTATGATCGCCCGTACGTTTAAACCGACGTTCGACTCGATACCGTTGCGCCCCTTCAGCAGATAACAATTCAAAAGAGAACGATACAAATAACGAATCTTCCGAATGATTCATGATCCCCTGTGTACCGTTGTAAGCTCGTTCCACCTTGCCATACAAAGCAAGTGTAATAGCATCAAGAACAGTTGATTTCCCACTCCCTGTAGGTCCAAAAATACCAAATAGCCCTGTTTCACACAATGCTTCAAAATCGATTTCTTGTTGTTCACGATAACTTTGTAAACCGGATAATTTGAGTGTGATTGGCTTCATGATGATTGTTCCTCCCCGGTTTCTTCTTCATCGATCAGTTCCAAAAACAGCTCAACTAATCGATCTTCGGGCACGGCTCCACCTGTCTGGCGTGCATAAAACGTACGGAACAATTCATGGACAGGCAATTGAGCACGTTCTGCAAAAGATTGCTGTGCTTCTGTTTCTGGATATACAGGACGAATATTGACAATGCCACTATAAGCTTTGCGAATCGATTGAATATCAGACATCGACAAAGCTTCTAACAATGAAATTTCCAGATCGATAAAAGCATTGCGATCTCTGCCTTCCTCTAACCATTGATGGACTTCAGTCAGACCGCCTTTCGCTTTCCAGCGCACTAAAGGACGACCACAAGTTAAAAAGATTTCTTCTATCTGTGGAATACCACCGGGTACAACATCGAGCATCGTGACAGATTTGGCTTGCCCTGCTTCAGAAAAACTATAAGCTAGCGGAGAACCACTATACCGAATCATTCCTTCTCCTTTGACTGCTTGAGCACGGTGTAGATGACCTAGCGCTGTATATTGAGCTCCTGTATATAATGCAGAAGGATCAACTGTATACGCACCACCTACTTGAATAGGGCGCTCTGAATCCGATTCGACTCCTCCAAGAGCATAGATATGGCTCATAGCTAGATTGATCGTATCCGAACGGAAGTCAGTCGCTAATTGTCGCATTAACATGCCTACACGTTCACTATAGGCACGACGTATTAAATCTTCATCATGTTCCTCGGTTAATAATTCATTCAGTCTAGCTTCGGATGGATAAGGTAATGCTGCCACTATAGCTGTCTCTGAAGTACGAGGTACAGAAATAGTTAAAGCCTGTGCAGCAGGTGTACCTAATAAATAAATACCTCGCCCTTGAACCAATGGTGTCGCTGACGCAATACGATCAGGTTGATCATGATTCCCTGCGATAACAGCCAGTGGACGACCATTAGCTGTTAATCTAGCGGCGGCTTCATAAAATAATTGTTCTGCTACAGCAGGTGGATTCACAGAATCATAGACATCGCCTGCCATCAGAATAAGATCGGCTTGTTGATCATCTGCAATCTGAACCAATTCATCGACAAAAGCGATTTGTTCATCGAGACGACTTCTGCCTTCTAATGTTCGACCAAAATGCCAGTCAGCTGTATGTAAAATACGCATAGCTTTCTCCTTTTTAAGTGATGCTAGAATTGGGGTGTATATCGAATCAAAGGAAGTTTGTCATCTCATAGACTAGCTTCAAAATGCCATTAGTCTTATGGACAACAAACCACCTTTTTTGGTTTACCATTTCAGATTGATGAATGAAAAAGAGTTAGGTTATTTAGTATGTTAATCCTGTTTAGATTTCTATCGCTTCGTTAATGTCGAAGAAATACAACCATAATTGATCGACTTTCCAATGCAAAGAATCTTGAATCGCTTGCGCATACAGCTGAAGTTGAATACGATAACGATCTTTCAGCACTTCTATCCCTCCATGGGTATCTACTACACGATCGGTTTTGTAATCGACAATGATCCATCGATTATCAATCTGGAAAATGCAATCGACTATTCCCTGTGACAATATCTTATCACCGGCATCATTGATCGGAATACCATAACTAAAGGCTAATTCTCGTCTGATCTCTGTAGCTTGCAACATTTGTTGACCGAGCGGTGTTGCGAAAAAAGCAACGATCTCATTCGCATGTACGCTATCCGCTTGATCCTGACGTAGAATTTGGCGCTGAACCAGATCTGCTTTGGTCTGTTCAACTATCTTGACATCTACATATCCCTGATCTAAAGGCACTCGCTGCATGACAGTATGATATGCGGTTCCACGTTCTGCTCCGCTTAGACCACGTTGTTCCATAAATTTAGGACGTTGCAATTTGAGTGTACTTCCATCTGCTTGGTGATCGATAGCACCAGACAAAGTAGCTGATTGCTGAGAAGATACATCTGTTTGCAATCTATTCGATACAGGCTCAGCTGAAGAGGTCTGATCCTCTGTCTGATTTTCCAGCAGTATACCTGCCCGCTGTAAAATAGTGCTCATCAAAAATGGATTAGCCCCTTTGACTTGTGGCACATCTGTTATGGATTGATCTTGATGCTGATCAGTATAACGTCCAATCATAACCCGTTGATCCAGAGATTCATGGATACCGTCTACAGCTGGAGATTCTTCTGAAACCAATTGTCGCTTGATTTCACTAATCGTTGTTTTGGCAGCAATATGAGTCGATAATTCATATGGGTACTGCCATGACAGTCTTTGTTCGACTTCTTTCGCGTTCACAGACGTATCAATATCTTCAACAGCGAGATCATGATTATTTTCAAAATCAGTCACAGGCTGTACCTGTTCCCCATCTGCAATCTGTTGCAAAGCAATCCACTTGGGATCATGTTCGCGCAAAGCTGTTATCGATTGCTCGGTATCTTCTGTTTTCGATTGTAATTGACGACTATCCAGAATGGTAATACTCCACGGTGTTGGATCATCTGCCAAGCAAGCTGAATAAGGCCCTGCCGCAATTTCGTTACGCTCACGGAATACAGAAGCCGCACGATGACGCATTAATGCTGGACCTACCCAATCAAGATACGTCCGACTTTTGGCTAATACATAATCAGGCAGTTGCAAATGATCAGAGTTCTGAACTTGACTCCATGCCGAGATTTTTTTGTCGATATCTTTGACTGTTCCGATCATAATCAGTTTGTCCCGAGGACGAGTTAATGCTACATAGAGGACACGCATTTCTTCTGCTAATAACTCTGTCGCTGTACGACGACGAATCGCCAAATTCGGTAATGTAGGATAACTCACACGTGTATCTTCATCTACAAATTTAGGGCCGAATCCTAATTCTTTATGCATCAAAAAAGAAGTATTTAAATCTTGCATATTGAACATTTTGGACATACCTGCTAGAAACACAACTGGAAACTCTAGACCTTTACTTTTATGAATAGTCATAATTCGAATCGCATTTTCTTGACCATCGACCGAAGCTGTAGCTCCTAGATCACCATCTGTATCTTGCAGACGGCGAATAAAACGCATAAACCGAAATAGTCCTCGTGAAGATGTAGACACTTCAAATCGGCGAGCACGATCATATAGTATTCGTAAATGATGTTGACGTTGTAATCCTCCCGGTAAACCAGCTAACCAGTCGAGATAACCTGTATCCCGGTAAATACGCCAGATCAGATCACCTAGCTCACCTTCTCGTGCTGCTAGTCGCCACTGATTCAATTGCTTAAGAAAATGAAGTAACTTGTAACTCCATTCTTCCGGTTGTTCTTGCATATGTTCAGCCGCTAACATCATAGCTTGATAATACGAAGTGTCTTTGCCAAATAAACGAATGGTCGCCAATTGATCTTCATTCAAACCAACAATCGGTGAACGCAGTACAGAAGCCAGTGGGATATCTTGTTGGGGATTATCAATTACAGCTAACAAAGATAGAATAATCTTTACTTCCACTGCTTCAAAAAATCCTTGATTCAATTCGCTATATGCAGGGATACCTTCACGTTGCAATTCCTCTAATATGAGTGGTGCCCATGCTGCGGTTGATCGTAGCAAAATAACCATATCGCGATATTCAGCCGGACGTAACCCATCGACCGATTTATCATAAATCATCAATGGTATGCCATCAGGCTCTACCATTTCACGTACTCGTACAGCAATCGCTTGTGCTTCTAAGCGAGCAGATTCCATTTCCGAGACTTCGCTATTGCCATATCCCTCACTATCATTACTGTCATCTGCATTGTTGTAGTCAGAACTTGCTCCACTTCCTGCACGATCAATAATCCAGCATTCTGGTGCATAGGCAGTTTCGTCACCCGGTGGATAAGTTGCACCGGCTACTAATTCTGCTCGCTCATCGTATTCGATTTCTGCTACTGTTTTATTCATAATCTGTCTAAAAATCATATTAACAGCATCGACAACTTGATGACGGCTACGGAAGTTACGAGAAAGATCGATTCGTCGTCCTTCTCCTTCCCAATCGTCTTGATACTTCTCATATTTATCTAAAAACAGCCCCGGTTCTGCCAGACGAAAACGATAAATACTTTGCTTCACATCACCAACCATAAAGCGATTCCCTACCGTATCTCGTGAAATGAGCTGTACTAATTCTTCCTGTACAGAGTTAGTATCTTGATATTCATCGAGCATCACTTGATCAAATCGTTCACGATATTCCAAAGCAACTTGTGAAGGAATCACATGCTCAGGTGTAGAATCGGCATGACGTAATATATGAAGAGCGTAATGTTCTAGATCGGCAAAATCGACCCATCCTTTACGCTGTTTCTCCTGTTGATACTTTTGACTAAAACGAATCACTAATTCTGTTAATTCTTTCATCAATGGAAATGTTTCACGTAATTCTTGAGCAAACTCATCAGGAGTTCTACCGAAAAATAAATTTTTGATCTCAGCTAACGATTTTTTCGCATTTTCACGCAATTGTTTAACGGTTTCTTGTAATTGAGGATCGATTCCCTCTTTGCGTACTGCTTTTAATTTACCGAAAGCCGCGCTTTGGAAAACGGTATACAATTGCTCCCACGGCTGAACAGTCATTGCAGATTGAAGAGTATGAATCACTTCCAGATCATCTCGTAGACTATCTGCATAAGCTACAGGTCCACCCGGTAATAATGCTGTATCTATCGCTTGATGTAGCACCGCTTGAATACCTTCTAATGTCAAAGCAATATCAGTCATAATATTCTGTACCCATGACGTATTTTGCAATGAAGACCCCTCGGTTACATCGAATTCAGCCGCTGTTCGCTCTAACCAGTATTCAGGCCATGGATGACTACGTGCAAAATGATAAAGGCGCTCTACCAAAACCAAAGCGGCATCATCACTTCGCTCTCCACCGAACCAGTTCATTAAGCGGTAAAATTGCTTATTATCACGCTCTTCTTCTTCAGTATACTTTTCTTCAAATAGTTCAGTTAACAATTCTTCCCGCAAAATATCACATTCATTAGCAGTCGCTATCCGAAATCCCGGATCTAACGGAATCATCGAATAATAACGTTGAATAATTTCTAAACAAAAAGAATGTAGCGTCGTGATCGATGCTTGGCTTAACAAAGCCAATTGTTGACGCAAATGATCATCTTCCGGGCGACGCAATACTTCTTTGTCCAGAGCAGCACGTATACGTTGTCTCATTTCAGTTGCGGCTGCTTTGGTAAAGGTAGCCACTAACATCCGATCCACATCCATTGGATGAATAGGGTCGGTTACTTGACGAATAATACGCTCCACAAGAACAGCTGTTTTACCCGAACCTGCCGCTGCTGCAACCAGCATATTGCCACCGTCCAGAGAGATCGCTTTCCACTGATCATCGGTCCATGTACTCTGTTCGGGCTTAGGCATTTCATTTCTAACAGGCAATGGTTGATCATGGTCTGCGAATAAATGATCTAGTGATTCATTATTGTCGTTATCATTGTTATGGATCATGAAGGTGAATCTCCTTTCTGGTAGTCATGACGGTTTTGTAAAAGTTCCCATGTCTCGTTTTTGCCCGGTTTTTGTAGTAATTTATATTGATTATCTTTTAACGTTTCATCGAATTGGCAGACCGATTTGTAATCACAGTAATCACATGCTTTTTCTTGTTCTATACGATAAGGTGTAATCTGTGTTGTACCATCTGTGATCTGCGTCCCAATTTCTTGAGCCGTCTGACGCACATTACGAAGCAATTCTTGCCACTGCTCTCCTGTGGCTACTGCTGAACTGCTGTAAAATCCTCCATCTGCTTTGACAGCTACAGGAAGAATCGCAGAATATCCTTTATCCAGTTCTGTATCCATTTTGCCAATCACATCACGGTCTGCAAGAAGTAATCCTTTCATTTTGAAACGCTTGAGCATTTCTTGTTCGGATTGTTGCATACTTAGCCCGTTCCCTGCTTGTAGCATCGGATTATGCACATGGAAATAAAGAGCACCTGCTGGTTGTGCCGATTGACCTAATTGTTGTTCTGCATGAGTTAGCAATACATCCAGATACGTCAGCATTTGCAAAGCAAGTCCGTAATAGACTTCATGCAATTTGAGATCGGTTTGACTGGATTTGTAATCGATAATCCGTAGCAATAATGTATCATCACCTTCAGCAACATCCACCCGATCAATTCGTCCTACAATCTCCATCGTACATCCATTTTCAAGGGTAAAACGAAGCGGTGGCCATTGTCCATTCGGTCCAAATGCCAGCTCTAAATAAAGTGGCTCAAAATCTCCACGGCGTGCTTGCTCTCCCAACATAATCGAAGCACGACTCACAATCTCACGCAATTTACGTGAAATATAATTGTATCGTTTGGAACTGGAAAGAATCTGTCCTTGCAGACGTGGGATATGCTTATCTACAGCTTCATAAGCGATCTCTACACACTCTTCACGAGTCAATTCTCCCCATGCCCGCCCTTGCTCTTTCAGTGTAGTGGCAAGGTCGGTTAAGGAAGCATGGAATAACTGCCCAATATCAGGTGCTTTCAACCGATACTCTTGGCGTTCTCGCAATCGTAATCCACGGGAAGCAAAGTGAGCGAAAGGACAAGAAACAAACTGCTCCATGCCTGATACACTGGTACGTAACGTCTGCCCGTATAAATGCCGACTGGTTTCCGTTTCTAATAATTCGCCTGTATTTCTATAAAATAAAGATTGAACTAACATACTGATCTGCGGTCGCCATGCTTCACGTGCTGTATACCAATTCAATACATGCCACCATGAATCTGCAATCGTTGTTCCACGACTCCATTCCCGTAACTGTGCTATTACATGCGGTAACGTTGTAGTTGGTGTAGTCACATATCGCAAAGATTCTATATCATTAGATTGAGCAGATAATGGAGTAGTAGCAACTTGTTCTTGTAAAAAAGGAAATAATTTATGCACATTCGTAATCACTTCAGAAGGCAAAAGTCCTTTATCTTCATCATCTGTTAACGCATAACTAAGCCATAATTTGGAACTGGCTACCGTTAACGCATGATAGATCAAAAATTGCTCATTTAACAAAAGACGCTTATTCCCTGGAGACAGCTCTAAGCCACCTTCCAACATATTGGTTCGTTCTGGTTCACTCAAAATACCACTGTCTGGAAATAGTGAAGGCACAATCCCTTCATTCATGCCCAAAACGAATGCATATTTGATATCCATCGGACGAGTACGATCCATAGAACCGATCAATACCTGATCAATAGCTGGAGGCACAATCCCTAGGCGGATGCCGCTTAATCCTGTTTCCAGTAAGCCTGCAAAAGTTCCCAGATCTATAGCATCTTCTGCCATAATATCCACCATCTGATCCAGTAAATCGATAATTTCTCCATAGATCTGTATATGTTCACGCGCACGTAATGGATTGCCTTGCGCCGTGGCTGTTGTACTCATATGTTCCAAATGCATCGCAATCTGACAATCTTCCAGTAGCTGATACAGAGCGATACACATTTCTTTGGCATGTTTTGCTTTTTTGATTCGTTTTTCAAATCGGTACAATGGTTCCACTACTAACTGACGTGCTTGTTGCATGCGTTGTCCTTCAGCTAATTCACGTTCGCTAATTTCTTTAACTTCATCCCCCGCTTCGAGTGAAAGGCTAGGAATACCTTTCCACGGATGTCCATCTGTCCAACGTGATCCATGAATCCCAGAAGCCAACACCACATTTTCCAAACGATCAATATCTTCTGTAGTGACACGTCCATCATCTGGAAGTAATAGCCCTGTCTTGATACAGCGGAATACATCTTCATACCGCCAAAAATATTGCACAATATCCAGTGCTGAACGTATAAATTCTGCTAAAGGATGTTGTAAAATGCTACGTTTCTGATCGAGAAAATAGGGAATTTCATAGTCTTGTAGTAGTGGTGCAATAATATGTTCATAATCTGCTAATTGACGTACAAAAACGCCCATCTCTTGCCAGCGTGCACCTTCTTCACGAGCCAAACGAATCATTTCGCGAAGCGCACTCTCCACTTCTGAACGACGATCAGGAGCAGCATACGTATGAATATCTTGACGTTCATTTACCTGCTTCACATACGGAGCTTGTTGCCAGCGATGAGAAGAACGATACGCATTTTCTAAATGAGCTAACTGCGGACTAGATTGAAACCGAACTGGAATATCCGTAGGATTCTCTGAAAGATTCTCAACATCTATCGTAAAAGACTCATCAATAGCGTTAGCATACTGCTTTAATTTGATATAGATAGTAGCTGTCTGGTGAAAAAGCTCCAATTCATGAGGGGGTTCACCATCATAAGGACGATCTAATGTTAAAGCAATCGTCACTGAATTGGCTTTTTGCAATAATGCTGCAATCACACCATATTCTTGTGGGGTAAAGCTATGAAATCCATCGATCCAAATATCAATATTATGAAGAACCTGTGATTCTGGAATCGCTAAAGCAAGATCAGTTAGTGTATTTTCTCCATCTACATATAATCCTTGCAAATTCTCTTCAAAATCTTGATAAATTCGTTGTAGATCATGTAATTTATCGATTAACAAAGGAGAACGAGCTGATGTTGATAATCGTTCACTATATTCAGTTAATTGCTCTAACGTAATTGTGTGACGCTTAAATTCATTATATAATTCGCTTAATTTACCGATAAACCCGAACTGATCACTAGACGTACCAAACATCCGTAATTGCGATTGATGTCGCTGAATAAGTCGATAAAGAAGCATTTTTTTACCTTCTTCACCAATCGGTGTTTTGGCACTTCCACCTACATCTTGTAGCACCCAATTCGCTAGACGGCGAAAACCATACGTTTGTACACGTACATTTCCTTTGGATTGATGAGAACGAACAAGTGCATATTGGGCTTGAAAAGAACCCTGTTCAGGAACCAGTAGCAATATAGGCGGTCCATCAGGTTGTTGTGTAATTTGATCAATAATTCGCTTAGTAATTGTGGTCGTTTTGCCACTTCCAGAGCGACCTAATAAAAAATGCAATAGCATATGAGTTCACCCTTATTTATTATAGTATAGTCTTCACGATGCATAAAAATTGTTCTATTAGAGCGGTGCAATCGATGTTGACGTCGCAAAAACTCCTTTTTGTAGAACGCCGCACCTGGAAACTGCTAACCCGATAAGTAGCGAATATGTGTTCTATTTTATTATAAAAAAAGAATAGCCATCTGACAATGACTATTCGGCGTTGCTCTTGTTCGGATGTAGTTCTAACTCATAACGCTGACAGGCAATTTCAAACACATCATCATACGTAAACAGTATAAAATGACGCAGTTCCTTTAGCTCTTGGTTCTGCTGCGCTCGTTCCAAAAGTGGAGACTGACGATATTCCAACCAGTTCGACTTAATGTCCGATTGCCCTGGCGGTAGCTGATCACTATACAAATCGAGTTCTACCATATTAAAGTAGAACACCCCTTCAAAGCGAAGCGTGTACATGACAAAATCGTCTGACTCGCTTTTACTTGCTAGCGCACCATTAAACTCACCTGCTAACGTCATTCTGCGACCCAGCCCATAGTAAAGCTTATCCACATAGATCGCATCACGTCCATACAGATAACCGAGTGGCGTGATCACCGCTTCAATTTCACTTTTTTGCTCTGACAATGCAATTCCTCTTTCATGATCGATTTTATATTTATACATGATTTTTGTGAATGTGGATGTTGTAATTAAAATAAATGATTAATTATATATTTCAAAGCATATACAGTCTACTGTTTATTGTACTACAGAGACCCTAGATCAACAGCTAACATGTAAGAGGTAGCTTTAACATTCCAGAATCACGAATAGATTATTCAAGTCATCTAGCAATTTTATAAACACTCTATTAAAATTACGATTTAAAACGTTTTACTACGTACTTCAAAGATAGCGAATTTCAAATAATGTCCTTCGTCCACGCCCAAAATTTGCGGGTGATCTTTACCTGCTGCACGCCATTCAATGAGACGTAATACTTTACCCGCATCTTTAGCTGCATCTTGAATCGTCTCCAAAAATAGATCAGGACGCATATGATACGAACAACTAGCAGTGACTAGATAACCGCCTTCATTCACAAGCTTCATTCCGTGTAAATTGATATCTTTATATCCACGAACAGCACCAGCTACAGCACTTTTCGTTTTGGCAAAAGCAGGCGGGTCCAAAATAACAACATCCCATGAACGTCCACCAGAAGCAGTCATCGGTTTGGACGTATCTTGTTTGCTATCTGTGCTACTACGTAATTGACGCTCATCTAATCCTTTAGCATTACGGCGCAAATAATCAAAAGCATCATCCACTACAAATTCAACACGATCTTCAAATCCATTTAAACGTACATTTTCTTTGGCACTTTCGATTGCGTGTGCTGAGATATCAAGGCAAGTTACTTTTTTGGCTCCATAATGACAAGCATGTAGCGTAAAGCTTCCTGTATGTGAAAAGCACTCTAACACATTAGCTCCATCCCAATAAGGGAAATCGACAATTTTGCCATTACGATTCATAGGCTTATGCGTCATATGCCCATCTACTTCAACTTCAGTCAGTTCAATTCCACTACGATCTCCCCAACCTAACATCAGTGGAGCAATCGAAGCACGATTTTCACGCTGATCGAAGAAATAACCTGTTTTTTGACCTTCTACAATATCCACTTCAATCAATAGACCATTTTCTGTAACCGTTACATGTCGAGGACATTCTCCATATAACACACCGGTGACTTCTTCTAGCCCTTCTAATTTGCGTACAGATACATCGCTACGCTCATAGATACCTAATGGCTGCATAACTTGTACCAATGCATCAATAATCGATTGACGACAAGCATCCATACCTAACGTCAATAACTGGACAACCAATACTTCTCCAAAGCGATCTACGATCAATCCAGGTAAAAAGTCTGCTTCACCGTAGACTAGACGATACGCATTTTCTGTAGGTAAAAAACGATGACGATGCTTGAGACAACGAGTGAATCGCTCTACAAAAAAAGCAGTATCCATTTCTTCTAAAGGTTGATATGATACTACCCGCACTGTGATCTGAGAAGCTGGATTATAATATCCAGTTGCCAAAAAGCGCTTCTGATGCGTCAACACACTCACTAATTGCCCGGGAATAGGATCTCCTTCAACCGAAGCAATCTCATTTTGAAAAACCCATGGGTGAGCTTGTTCTAATCTTTTTTTACGCTTGGGTTGCAATATAACACTTGCCAATAGTATTCCACTCCTTCTTCATATACCTGTTTATTGTTTAAGCTCTTTATACGTTGTTAGCGCTCATTTCGCCTGTTTCATACATGATACAAGCCAGTGCTGTCATCGCAGCGGTCTCTGTACGTAAGATACGTCTTCCTAGACCTGTAGCTACTGCACCACTTGCTTCGGCTGCTGCTACTTCTTGCTCGCTGAATCCACCCTCAGGTCCGACAACAATCATGACACGAGTCACTTGATGAGAAGCATGATCATGATCTGCTGTTAACGATTGTGCAAAAGGTTGAACCACATCACGAAGTTGATGCCCGTTCTCTTTCTCATAACAAAAACAGATCAAATCGTAATCTGCAAATTGCTTCAATAATTGTTTCCACGATACAGGTGATTCGACCAGTGGAACACGACTACGATGACTTTGTTCTGCTGCTTCTTTAGCTATTTTGCTCCAACGCTGAATCCGTTTCACTTCTTTACGTTCATCATATTGAACAACTGTACGTTCAGACAAAAAGGGTAGAAAAGAAGATGCTCCGATCTCTGTACATTTCTGAATCACACTTTCCATTTTGTCTGCTTTGGGCAAACTCTGAGCAATCGTCACAAATAGATTAGGCTCTCCATGCTGTTCTAATGTTTCTACGATCGACGCAGTAACTACGCCTTCGGCAAGTTCTGTAATTTCAACCAATACATCTAGAGATTGACCGTTACAAGCAATCACTTGATCGCCTACACGGGATCGCATCACTCGACTAATATGACGCGCATCTTCACCAGTAATACGCACTTCTTGTTCGTCAAACTGGTCTGCGGGTACAAAATATCGCTGCATACTTCATCCACTTTCTATGTGCATTTGATAACGTGCTAACTCAAGTTAATATCATACAACTTTTAAAGGGACAGGGCTAGGTGTAATGTATCGTTCACCTGCTTCTGTCCCTTATATTAACGAATGTATACTTGTGTAACTGTCTTGATCTATCCTCCGAAAATCACACCAGCGAATGTATAAAAGCTAGACGCTAAGTCTTGAGCAAATGTATACAACGGTGAAATAGTAACTGCACGTAGTGGCGGTAAAAAGACAACCAGTAAAAAGATCAACATTGCCCATTGTTCTACACGTTGTAACTTAGCACTAGCACGTCTTGGTAGCCAATCACTTAAAATACGGTAACCATCTAAAGGAGGCAAAGGAATTAAGTTAAATACAAATAAGAAACAGTTCATCAATGCCATATACTGTACAAACATAAAGATTGCTTCATCAATCCGAGTATTGGCAAAAGAACCTACAATACCAAAATAATTTAAAGCATAATAAATGATGACTGTGATTAAAGCTAGTAATAAATTACTGATTGGCCCTGCCGCAGAGACAATAATCCCCATCAGACGTGGATTTTTGAAATTTTCACGGGTGACAGGTACAGGCTTCGCCCAACCAAAACCAGCAATCAATAACAAAATAATACCTAACAGATCAATATGCACCGCAGGATTAAGACTAACCCGTCCTAACAAGCGAGCAGTTGGATCGCCGAACTTATTGGCAAAATAAGCATGCGAAAATTCATGTACTGTAAATCCGATCACTAATGCCAATACGTAAAAAGGTAGTACATCTAACCGTACAAATAATAAGTTGTTCAAAAAATCCATTACTTACCTCTTTCTCGCAACAAAGGCAATCCAATCTTCATCCCGATGTGCGCCTTCAATAATAAATCCGGCAGCTTCTAAAGCTTCACGAACGACATCTTCTTTATTTTTATAAATACCTGATGCGATATATACACCATCTGGTGTTAGTGCTTCATACACATCTTCAATAAATAACAAAATAATTTCAGCTAAAATATTAGCCACTACCACTTGCACAGGTAACGTTACATTCAGCTTGGTTGTTGCATCTGCTTTGAGCACAGATAACAGATCACTTTCAAATACAGTGATTTCTTGCTCTAATCCATTCAAATGGGTATTTTCTTTGGCGCTGGATACAGCTACTGGATCAAGATCAAGGGCAAGCACGCTTTTTGCTCCTAATTTGATCGCTCCAATTGCCAGAATACCTGATCCTGTACCGACATCAATAACTTCTTCTCCGCCTTTGATAACAGTCTCAAGTGTACGTAAGCAAAGTGATGTTGTAGGATGAGTCCCTGTACCAAAAGCCATACCTGGATCTAATTCAATAATCTTTTCGATATCACTTTCAGGAGTATAATCTTCCCATGTTGGCTTAATCGTTAGACGCTCAGACACACGAATAGGCTTGAAATACTGTTTCCATGCATTTGCCCAATCTTCTTCGTCTACTGTTTTGAAAGACATCTCTGCTGTACCGACTTCAATATCAAATTCATGAAGTTGTGCAATACGTACACGCACTTCTTCCATCAATGTATTCATATCCGTTTCTTCTGCAAAATAACCTTGCACCACTGCTAATCCTTCTGGAATATCGTTAAGCGGAAGTTCATACCATTGTCCATATGAAGTATCGCGTGGCTTATTGAGTGTGCCTGATTCTTCAATCGCTACACCACCAGCTCCAGCTTCATGCAGAAAGTTGGAAATCATTTCTACTGCTTGCTCTGTTGTATGTATAGTTAATTCATGCCATAACATTATTCATTTCCTCCTAATAGTGAAACATACGTACGATTTATTGTACTACATCTGGACTGAACAATTCAAAATTCTCTTTCATACCTTGTAAATGCCTGAATGAAAAGCCCGGCTCATAAAGAACCGGGCTTTCTATTTAGACATGTTAGCACTTAATCACCGCGGAAAGCACGTTTTACACGATCAAAGAAAGATTGCTCATTTTCATGAGTATGCTCACCATTAAGCGCTCCAAATTGACGAAGTAAATCTTTTTGCTCTTCGCTTAGATTGCTTGGTGTAACCACAACTACCTTGATATGTTGATCCCCTTGACCTACACCACGTAGACGAGGAACACCTTTTCCTTTAAGACGGAAATACGTTCCTGTTTGCGTACCCGCAGGGACTTTGATTTTCACTTTTTCATTCAATGTAGGAACTTCGATCTCATCACCCAAAGCAGCTTGAGCAAATGTAATCGGAATTTCACAGTAAATATCATCATCTTCACGTTCGAAGAAATCATGCGGTTTAACGCGGAATACGATATATAGATCACCTGGAGGACCTCCACGTGAACCACCTTCGCCTTCACCGTTAACTCGCATTTGTGCGCCATCATCTATACCCGCTGGAATGCGAACATTGATTTTGCGTTGTTTTTGTACACGACCTGTACCGCTACAAGTATTACATTTCTCTTCAATGATTGTACCTGTACCTCCACAGTTAGAACAACTGCGACGGTTGACCATACGACCGAATGGTGTATTTTGTACCACTTCTTCTTGACCACTACCATGACATACAGAACATGTTTTAGGCTGAGTCCCTTTTTTGGCACCTGTTCCATTACATGTATCACAATTTTCACTACGGTTAATTGTAATATCTGTTTCTTTACCGAATACAGCTTCTTTAAATTCAATGGTCATCGTATATTGTAGGTCATTACCACGTTGTGGAGCGTTCGGATCACGCTGTCTTCCACCGCCACCAAAGAACATATCGAAGATATCGCCGAATCCTCCGCCACCTGCTGAGAATCCGCCTCCGCCCATACCTTGGTTCGGATCGACATGACCAAATTGATCATATTGAGAACGTTTAGAAGAATCGCTTAATACATCATAAGCTTCTTTAACTTCTTTAAACTTCGTTTCTGCATCTGCTTCTTTGTTTACGTCTGGATGATATTTACGGGCTAGCCCACGATATGCTTTTTTAATTTCATCATCGGAAGCACTTTTGCCTATACCCAGTACTTCATAATAATCGCGCTTATCTGCCATCGTTCCACCTCGACTCCTTGTCATATAATCGTATCAATCTCACACAGTATTCAAGTGTATCCTTATAAACAAACGAAAGTCAAAGCACGGGATGCCCCGGCTTTGACCTTCCCACTTCATAAATGTTATTTATTCCGTGCTGTGGTATAGATATTTTGCTTTGCAAAAATCTTTCTCTTATTACACTTTGTTGCACTTATAATGCCAAGTGCTGATTACTCTTTGTCTTTTTTCTCGTCTTCGTCAACCACTTCGTACTCAGCGTCAACAACGTTATCTTTTTGAGTTGTTGTGCCTTCAGCACCTTCAGCTGCTTGACCTTCTTGTGCAGCTTGCTCATACAATTTAACAGCAAGAGCTTGAGCCACTTCGCTTAGCGCTTCTGTAGCAGATTTGATTGCTTCTACATCGTCGCCTTCCAAAGCAGTTTTCAATGTTTCTTTCGCTGCATTTGCTTTTTCAACTTCAGCCGCATCTGCTTTTTCGCCAAGATCTTTGATTGTTTTTTCAACAGAGTAGATCAATTGGTCACCACTGTTTTTAACTTCAACCAATTCTTTACGTTGACGGTCTTCGTCAGCATGAAGTTCAGCATCTTTCATCATGCGTTCAACTTCATCATCGCTCAAACCGCTAGAAGAAGTGATCGTGATTTTTTGGCTCTTACCTGTGCCTTTATCTGTAGCAGATACGTTAACAATACCATTCGCATCGATATCGAAAGTAACTTCGATTTGCGGTACGCCACGAGGAGCAACAGGAATATCACCCAACATGAAACGGCCCAATGTTTTGTTACCTGCTGCCATTTCGCGTTCACCTTGAAGGACATGGATTTCTACGCTTGTTTGGTTATCAGCATATGTGGAATATACTTGTGATTTACTTGTAGGGATCGTTGTATTACGCTCGATCATTTTAGTAAATACGCCACCTGCTGTCTCAATACCAAGAGACAATGGAGTTACATCCAACAAGACAACGTCTTTAACGTCACCAGTCAAGACACCTGCTTGTACAGCAGCACCCAATGCTACAACTTCATCCGGGTTAACGCCTTTATGAGGATCTTTACCTGTTAATTTTTTGATTGCTTCTTGTACAGCTGGAATACGTGTAGATCCACCAACCAATACAATTTTATCGATTTCGCTAGCGCTTAGACCAGAGTCTTTGATCGCTTGACGAGTAGGTCCAAGTGTACGCTCAACCAATGGAGCAGCTAATTCTTCGAATTTAGCACGAGTTAAGTTTACTTCTAAATGCTGAGGTACGCCATCTACAACAGTGATAAACGGAAGAGAAATGGTTGTTGTTAATACACCAGACAATTCTTTTTTCGCTTTTTCAGCTGCATCTTTTAGACGTTGTACTGCTGCTTTATCTTTGCTCAAGTCCAAGCCTTGATCTTTTTTGAATTCACTTACCAAATAGTCGATAACCACTTGGTCAAAGTCATCACCACCAAGGTGATTGTCACCACTGGTTGCTTTTACTTCAAAGAATCCGTCGCCTAGTTCAAGGATCGATACGTCAAACGTACCGCCACCAAGGTCATAAACAAGGATCGTTTGATCTTCTGATTTTTCCAAACCGTAAGCTAAAGCTGCTGCTGTAGGCTCGTTGACAATACGAAGTACTTCAAGACCAGCAATTTTACCAGCATCTTTAGTAGCTTGACGTTGACTATCGTTAAAGTAAGCAGGAACAGTGATAACGGCTTGAGTTACTGTTTGACCCAAGTATGCTTCTGCATCTGATTTTAATTTTTGCAAAATCATTGCTGAAATTTCTTGTGGGCTGTAGCTTTTCTCATCAATCGATTCTTTGTGATCTGTACCCATATGACGTTTGATAGAGCTGATGGTACGGTCAGGGTTAGTGATGGATTGACGTTTTGCTGTTTCACCAACAATACGCTCACCGTCTTTTTTGAAACCTACAACAGAAGGAGTTGTACGTGCACCCTCTGGATTTGGGATAACGACAGCTTCGCCGCCTTCCATTACTGCTACACATGAATTTGTTGTACCTAAGTCAATACCAATTACTTTACTCATCGTAAAACTTCCTCCTAGCATCTATTTAATATATTTTTAAAATGTTGGTAATTATCAATGTATAAAAAGGATATAGCCAATTAAAAGTTTGTATTAGCTACTTACTTTAACCATTGCCGGGCGAAGTACTTTATCTTTCAGTACATAACCTTTTTGTAATTCTTCAACAACGATACCTTCTTCATGCTCGTCAGACTCAACTTGCATTACCGCTTGGTGAAGTTCAGGGTTGAATGGTTGCCCTACAGCGTCCATTTGTGTCAAGCCTGCTCCTTTAAGCACTTCGTCTAATTGACGGAAGATCATATCAATACCTTTGTTAAATGATTCCAACTCAGGGCTTTCTGGCTTAGTTGCCATTGCGCGTCCAAAGTTATCAACAACCGGAATCAACTCGGTAATCAATTGCTCGGAAGCATATTTCGCCAAGTTTTCTTTTTCTTTCTGTGTACGACGACGGAAGTTATCAAAATCCGCTTGAGCACGTAGAACACGTTGTGTCTGCTCGTCTAGTTGCGCCTGTACACGTTCTAATTCAGCTTTGGATACCATTTCATCAGAACCCGTATCGGATGTTGTAGAACCTTCTGTTGCCTCAGGAGCAGGTACTTCGCTCTCTACCGCTTCAGTTTCTGTATGATTAACCGGGATTTCTTGCTCCGATTGATTATTTTCTTGAAAGGATTGCTCTTTATTCAAGATTGTTCACCTCCTTAAAATACTTAAATACAGATCATTATTTATATTGAAATAGTATCTACTAACGATACCAGTGATTCAAAATTTTAGTCATATCACGAGATAACACATTTAAAATACCGATTACTTTGGCATATTCCATTCGTGTAGGTCCCAGTATACCAATCGTTCCTAACGATTCGCCATTCACTTCATACGTAGCTGTAATCAGACTACAATTTTCAAACGCTTCATGTCGATTCTCTGTACCTATACGTACTTGAATACCATTTGGTGCCGAAGCTTCTGTAATTATTTTGGAAAGTGTCGGTGTTTCTTCTAACAAATCAAGAATACTTTTCACTTTATCCATATCTTTGAATTCCGGTTGGATCAGCATATTGGTTGCACCGCTCAAGAAAATCTTCTGTTCTTGATCTTGATCAAATGCAGCATTCAGTGTGCTCATTACTTCTTCATAATGATTCATATGGCGCTGCATCTCTTCACCAATTTCGGAAAAGATACGTGATTTTAGTTTATACAGAGGCACACCAATCAATTTGCTATTTAGTAAATTGACGACTTGTTCCAAATCGGAAACAGCTACACCTTCTGGAATACTGATTTTACGATTTTCAACTTGTCCGGTATTCGTAACTATAATCGCAAGTGCCGTCTGGTCATCCAGTGAGATTAACTGAAAATGACGTAATGATGTATTAAACACTTCAGGCCCTAATAGAATCGAAGTATAGTTTGTCATATGGGACAAAACCATCGCAGCATGTTGTATAACCTGCTCTGCTGCTGTTAATTTCTCTGTAAAAAATTGTTTGAGTTCTTTAACATCTGAAGCGCCTACCGGTTGAAAAGGAGTCAGATGATCCACATAATAACGATATCCTTTATGAGAAGGAATACGTCCAGCTGAAGTATGCGGCTGTTCTAGAAAACCTAACTCTTCTAGATCCGCCATTTCATTCCGAATCGTAGCGGGGCTGTATTGCACATCGCCACGCTTGGATATACTACGGGACCCGACAGGCTCTGCCGAACGAATATAATCATCCACTATCGCATTTAGAATCATCTTTTGACGCTCGGTTAACATGTAGTTCCCTCCTTCTAAACATATCCAGTTTGATATCAATCCAAGTTCATTCTGCTCTATCATCGTTAGCACTCAATCAACATGAGTGCTAACGACTAATACAAAAATACCAAACTGACTCGATTATTGTCAAGTTAGTTTGGCTGATTTTTAATATATATTTGATGAATATGCTTACTTTTTTTGATTATACGGCAATAACTTTCAACACAGCAATTTCATCGCAACAATGTTGTTTGGGACAATGCACACAATCCGTCCATACCTTTTCAGGGAAAATGCTGGTATCTACGACTTCAAATCCATTCTTTTTGAAAAAAGAAACTTCATACGTTAATGCCATCACTTTAGGTAGTTTTCTAGCTGCTGCATGTTCAAGCAGAGTATCGACTAACTTTGAACCTATTCCTTGACCTTTATGTCCATCTGAAATACCCAACGAACGAATCTCAACCAAATCTTTGCCTAATTGACAAAGCGATCCACAACCGACTAATTCATTATCGATTTCAGCGACAACAAAATGTCTCAATTGACGTTGCAATGCCTCACGAGAACGGGGAAGCATAATCCCTTGCTCGGCATAACCTGCAATCATCTGATACAGTGGCTCTACATCTTCAAGTACTGCTGCTCTACAAGTAACTACGGCAGGCATATAGCTTTCCTCCTCATGAGGTAATGCGGATCAATCGGTATCATTTAGCGATTTTCTTATCATCCGTATAACCGTTCATTTTTTAGTTTAGATTTTCATTCATTTATTTTTAAAATAGCTTTGATTTGAAATAGAAATGTTTATTTGAATTTGGTTTGTAAACTGTAGCTATTATGCTACAAATTTGAATCTTATAAGAGAATACGTATAAATATACATTAAGATGAATGATATTTCAATAGATTTTCAGAAGAAAAAGATATAAATATTATCGGACAAACACTCTATTTTTCTTTATAGCTGAATTCTTTATATTCTACCTATTTCGAGATAATATTCATATTTTCTATATTAAAGCGTAGATATACAAGTATTTTCTGTATATCATTGCTTCTGCTTTCGCTATACTTGTACAACGGACTTCAAATGAATGCAATAGGTTATATACCATTTAACCAAATGAGTACTAATTATTCATGTCACTGCATAATTTTTATGTTATTTTCGATTTTATGATCTACTTTTATGTAAAATACAAACAAAAAACCTGAAGAATTTCTCTTCAGGTTCTTAATTTAATGAATATTATTTTGCAGTTTCTGCTTCTTGTACTAGACTGCCTACAAATTCACCGAACACATCATTACCAAACAGCAGACCTTTTTCGCTTAATTTATACCCTTCTGCTGTAGGTTCTATCAATGCTAGACGTAACAATTTCTCAATTTGTGGGCGGAAAATATCATCTAGCTGTGCTCCGTTAAATTGACGAACAAAGCGTTCTTTGGAGACACCTTGTAATAACCGCAGACCCACCATCATAAAGTCTTCCATTGCTTCTTCACGATCCACTTCAAAATGTTCTAATCGTGGTAAGCCTTTCATAGCCGCTTCATTGTAAGGATTTACGCCTTTAATATTCATATGACGTTTACCTCCTACATAACCATGTGCTCCTGCTCCAAGACCGTAATAATCTTCATTATGCCAGTACGTGGTATTATGCCGACTACTATAACCCGGTTTGGCAAAGTTACTGATTTCATACTGCTCGTAACCGGCTTTTTTCATCCGCTCCATCAGAAGCAAATACATATTTAACTCATCATCTTCATCAGGCAAAGGAAGTTGGTTTTTTTGGAACATGGTATGGAACAATGTGTTTTCTTCCACTTTTAAGCTATAGATTGAATAATGAGGCAAATCCAATTCTAGCGCACGATCAATACTGTACGACAGCATCTCAAGTGTCTGATTCGGCAAACCAAACATCAAATCAATCGATAGATTATTTAGCCCCACTTTACGTGCATTTTCCAGACTGCGATACACATCATCAATATTATGAATACGTCCGATACCCGTTAACAGCTCATTTTGAAAAGCCTGTACGCCAAAACTTACTCGATTGACGCCGCCTGCTTTCATGATTGCCATTTTTTCCAAATCCGTTGTACCCGGATTGGCCTCCATCGTAAATTCTATATTTTCTGACCAATTTGGAAAATGCTTACGGATCGATTGTAAAAAGTATTCCATTTCATCGTTTTTGAGAACAGTTGGTGTTCCGCCGCCGACGAAAATCGTATCAATGACTCCGGGTGGAGTCTGTTGTACTGTATATTCCATCTCACGTTCTAACGCCCGTAAATAATCCATTACCGGCTGATCTTTAAGAACATAAGAATTAAAGTCGCAGTAAAAACACTTATTGGTGCAAAAAGGAATGTGCATATAGATCGCACGGGGCGCGTCGTTTTGTACATTACTATTCATGACTCTTTTCCTCCCCGTTTGTGGATAGTTGGTATTGCCAAGTGCTAGGACAAAAGGGAAAGCCTTGCGGCTCTCCCCGAATGATCCTAGTATTGCAGTTGTGGTAAAAAAACTAAACGAACGTAAGATATTTTGCTTTGCAAAAATCACTTTTGATTAAAATAGAGAAAGTCACGCTTATGTTGCCAAGCGCTTTAATCATCAATTTTCAGTACTGCCATAAATGCTTCTTGAGGCACTTCGACATTACCGACTTGTTTCATCCGTTTTTTACCTTCTTTTTGCTTGTCTAGCAATTTACGCTTACGTGAAATGTCACCGCCATAACATTTAGCCAATACGTTTTTACGCATCGCTTTAACGGTTTCGCGGGCAACAACTTTGGTTCCTACTGATGCTTGGATCGGAATCTCAAACATTTGGCGAGGAATCAATTCACGTAATTTTTCACAAATAATCCGTCCACGATGATAAGCACGCTCACGGTGAACGATAAAGGACAAGGCATCAACTTGCTCGCCGTTTAGCAAAATATCCATTTTTGCCAAGTTCGACTTACGATATCCAGACACTTCATAATCAAATGAAGCATATCCTTTAGTACTTGATTTCAATTGGTCAAAAAAGTCATATACGATCTCTGACAAAGGTACTTGGTACGTAATCGTTACACGTGTAGTATCCAAGTATTCCATGTTGATAAATTCGCCACGCTTATTCTGACACAATTCCATGACTGTACCTACATAATCATTCGGCACAATAATAGATGCTTTCACATAAGGCTCTTCTACATATTCGATTTTACCCACTTCTGGATAGTTCGAAGGATTATCAATCGTCATGACATCGCCATTGGTCAATGTTACTTTGTAAATAACACTTGGAGCCGTTGTAATCAATGGAATATTGAACTCACGCTCAATACGCTCTTGAATAACATCCATATGCAGAAGTCCTAAGAATCCACAACGGAATCCAAAACCTAGTGCACTTGAAGATTCAGGCTCAAAACTTAGCGATGCATCGTTCAATTGCAATTTCTCCAACGCTTCACGTAGATCGATATAATCGGATGATTCGATTGGATACAATCCGCAATATACCATCGGATTGATTTTACGGTAACCTGGTAAAGGTTCTAGTGTAGGATTTTTAGCATCGGTTACAGTATCACCGACACTGGTATCGCCAACCGTTTTGATCCCGGCAACGATAAATCCTACATCTCCAACATTCAATTCATCGACTATCGCCATACGTGGCATAAATGCCCCTACTTCGATAACTTCGAATTCTTTTCCTGTTGCCATCATTTTAATTTTGGAACCTGATTTGATTTTGCCATTAATGACACGAATATAGACAATAACGCCTTTATACGGATCATAATGAGAATCGAAAATCAATGCTTTAAGCGGCTCATTCGGATCACCTGTAGGTGCAGGAACTTTTTGTACAATCTGCTCTAAGATGTCTTTAATCCCGATTCCTGCTTTGGCAGAAGCCAGTACAGCATCGCTTGTGTCCAGTCCAATAACATCTTCTACTTCTTTCTTCACCCGTTCAGGATCAGCACTAGGAAGATCGATTTTGTTGATGACTGGCAAAATTTCTAAATTGTTATCTAACGCTAAATACACATTAGCTAACGTCTGAGCTTCGATACCTTGCGCCGCATCGACGACAAGCAAAGCGCCTTCACAGGCTGCCAGACTACGAGATACTTCATACGTGAAATCGACGTGTCCCGGTGTATCAATCAGATTTAGCAGATACTCCACACCATCATCTGCTTTGTACACAAGACGAACAGCTTGTAATTTGATCGTGATTCCACGTTCACGTTCCAAGTCCATTTGATCAAGTACTTGTGCTTGCATCTCACGCGAAGTGAGCGCGCCTGTATATTCCAAAATACGGTCAGCCAAAGTGGATTTACCGTGGTCTATATGCGCAATGATTGAGAAATTACGAATTTTTTGTTGTCTTACTGACATATCAGTCATGCCTTACCCCCAACACAAGCCTGAAATATACTGCTGATTATTGAAAAAAATCAACAATCCCATTAATCTATTTATTATAGCAGTTGAGCGATTTTACAGCAATCCCACATCTCAAATATCATTGACTATAGTCAATAATGGTATTGCATTTGATTAGGGTACATGATAGAATATTTAAAGTTGTGAAGAATACGTATATGCTCTACAGGAGGTGAATGTAATTGCCTAACATTAAATCCGCGGTGAAACGTGTAAAAACTAATGAAAAACGTCGTATGTTGAATGCTTCTCACAAGTCTGCTCTTCGTACAACAGTTAAAGCTGCTGATACTGCACTTGTGAATACTGATGTAGAAGCTGCAAAAGCTGCTGTAATGGCTGCTTCTAAGAAGCTTGATAAAGCTGCTACTAAAGGTCTTGTCCACAAAAATGCGGCTGCTCGCAAAAAATCTCGTTTGGCTAAAAAACTAAACGCGATTTCTAGCCAAGGCTAAATTTCGTGCAACAGATTGTTGAATGTATTCACAATCTGCATATAATAACCCCCTGCATCGGCCATTCCGAGCAGGGGGTTATTTTGTTAGTTTGCTAGGGTGAGCTTGGGATACTCATACTATCCATGCACATCTACTTTTTATATTTACCAAAATATGATTGTAACAAAAAAAGGCTGCACCACAGATAATATACATTCTGGGTAAGCCTTTTTTGTGTGAAATAAGATAAATTTATGCTATACAGTAGTGCCTACCTCAAAAGGATCAAGCTCCTAAACGCAACAAAAACATTTCTAACCCTAATACTTTATCGATCGCGCCTGTTTTCATCTGATAATCCAGTCTACCCAAATGTGCTAAAATCGAGCGTAATTTCTGACTATCAAATTTACGAGCTTGTTCACCGGCTAACTTAACGACATAAGGATGTAGGCTCAGTTGAGAAGCCATCTGTTGTTGCGAATAATTCTGCCCCGCTAACTCTTTCACCTGCAACATAATACGAAATTGACGAGCAATCAGAGCCGCAATCTTGATCGGTTCTTCACGCTGTTTCAGTAGATCATAAAAAATAGTCAATGCTTGTTCTAAACGAACAGCTGCAATCTGTTCTACTAAAGCAAACACATTTTGCTCTGTACTGCGCGCAACAAGGTGCTGTACATCTTCTACCGTGATGACACCGCCTTTGCCAGCGTGTAAGCATAACTTGTCCATCTCGGCAGCTAGAATACCCAAACCAGTACCCGCAGACTGTACAAGTGCTTCTGCGGCTGTTGTAGAACATTCACATTCTAACTTTTTGGCATGACGAATCAACCATTGTAACAATTCATCTGCACCCATTGGTTGAAAAGGCAATATACACGCTGATGATGATTTAAGTGCTTTGACAATTTTTTTGCGCTCATCTAACTTTTCGCCCTGTACCCAAAAAATAATAATGCTATATTCAGCGGGGTGTTCCATGTAGCGAAGTAAAGAATCGATGCGATGCTCGATTTTGGTATCTTTGCCTGCTGTTAGTACAGAAGAGTCTCTGACAATCATCACTTTACGAGGCACCATAAAGGGAATCTCTTCTGCTTCTTCGATAACGGTCTCTAGCGGTGTTTCTGCAAGATCATATTGAGCTAGAGCAAAATCTTTATGCTCGGGTTCAATTAATTGCGAAGTTGCAAAATCAATAAACTCACGAATACGATATTTTTCATTGCCATAACATACATAAATAGCGGCTGGATTATTATTTTTAATTTCTTTACTTGCTGTTTTTAAGTCCATCTTCCGTCCCCCCAAGTTCGTCCTTTTTATTTTAACGGAAAAAGGAGCGTACGACAAAGAACTTTCCTAAATACTCGGAAAGTTCTTAATTTACACTTGTTATCATGTACATTGATGTTATTGAAGTCCAGCTGTAGAAAGTTTATACCATTTGGTTTTGCCTTCTTTAGCTACTTGATAGTTAAATGCTTTTCCATCTTTAGTCCATTGACCATTTAACCAAGTGCCGTCAATTGTAGCTGTAGCCACAACTGTGCGACCATTAATATTGTTTTTGGATAGACTATCCAATCTCAACGTATTGGATGTGGTTAATACAACTGCAAATTGCGAAGTGGGAGATACCCATTCTTGCTCTTGCTGTATGGTATTGGTACTAAATGAACGTAGCTTACTATCGTCTTTAGGTTTAGCATCTGTTTCTGGTGCTATACTATACGTTTTTGGTGCAACATCACTATCGGATGTATCCGGTGTAGTACTAGAAGCATTATCTTTAGACGATGAACTATCTTTGGACGAACTATCATCTGCACTTGATTTGGGTGCTACTGTAGATGAAGATTCATCATTATTTGCTGTACTTGGGGTAGTACTGTCTGACGATTTGGAACTGTTCGAAGAACTACTATCTGTTGTTCCTGAATCGGTTCCTGTTGCAGATGATGATTCGCTTGTGCCACTACTATCGGTATTCGGCGCAATTTCCTGCTGTTTCATCAACTGATCTTGATTACTGCTTGGGTCACTGCTCGAACTCGGCGGACTTGCTTCTGGTCCAGTCTGGGAACTTGCTGGAGGATTGCCTCCCTTGTTGCCTGAAGAAGGAGTGCTTTCCTGGCTAGTGCCTGTACCTGTATCAGGAGTCGCTTTATCTGGCGGTGTCGCTTGTGAATCTAGTGTTCCACTGTCAGGCACCGTAGTTTCTGGTGATTGATCCGACTGTGGTTGTGTATTACTTTCAGGTGAACTTGTTGATTCAGGCGTATTTGTTGCAGGTGCTTGTAAGGTAGCATCTTGTTCAGCATTGGATTTCGCTGCGCCTTTTTCTTGCTCTGCTGCTTGTTGTTCCATACTGATACTGGTTGGTGCTTGTCCTGCATCGGAAAGTGTTTTGGGTTCGTATGTTGCAATCGACACTCCAAGAATAACCCCAGCAGCGACTAGCCCACCGATCGTACGTACAGGCAGACGATCTCTCCAAGAACTTCGCTGTCTACGACGTTCAGTGAATTCATCTTTACTTTCATGTTGCGGTTCCATAATGCCGATATCAGAAGCAATCTCAGCACGACGTTCGGCATCGATATCATCTAAAGTAGGCAATATAGAATCGACTAGACTAAACCGGGGCTTAACATCTGGTAATTTCTCAAGCTGTAAAGATAAAGCGCTCATTATTCGAAATGTATCCGCATCATCAGGATTATTATCGATATGGCGGAACAGGATATCAGCATCTTCCTCGCTTAGATCACCGTCCAAATAGCGGTTCATCCATTCTTCCGCTACTTCACGTTTCATCCAGTCACTCCTCCTTTCTCATAATCTGCAAGCAGACTCTGTAATTGTTGACGGGCACGAAACAAATACGATTTCACAGTATTCAATGGCAAATCAAGACAATCTGCTATTTCGTTATAGGATAAATCTTGAATATAACGGAGTACAATCACGGTTCGGTGATGCTCTGGTAGTTGATTAATCGCTTCGCGTACATCTTCTGATGTATAAGCACGCATAACATCATGCTCTACATTATCGCGACCTTCAAAAATCATTTCATGCTCATCGATCGAGACCGTTGGTTTGTTACGTCTAAATTTATCAATACATACATTTGTCACGATTCGTTGTACCCATGTTTTAAATTGTGCTTTTTCTTCATAGGAACCGATTTTGGTATAAATACGGATCAAAGCTTCCTGAGCCGCGTCTAGAGCATCTTGTTCATTATTTAAAATGTAATATGCCGTTTTGTAGACATGATGTTCTATCTCTCTTAATAGGGTGATTAGAGCATCCCGGTCTCCCGCTTGGGCGGCCTTGATGAGTCCCTGCTCCACCACGGAGGATCCCCCTCTCCTTACAACTATTCAGACGCAAAGAGTTGCCTAATAGTTGCAGTTATTTTCAAATTAATTTTAATTAATTGATTCATTTGAATAATTAGTGGTCTACGCGCTTTATCTTGCATTACGGAAAGATGTGAACTCTGGTGTTATAAAGATTTACCCTATGTAGGATTCATCCGAATCGAATGTCAAGATGTAAACGGTTCAAGACTGTATTTAGAATAACAGAAACACTTGTATTCGTCATCCCGACAGTTGGTATGGATTAGAATACACATCTAAAGAAAGGCTGTATTGGAGGATTAAGGTAAAGGAAACATCACTCGCTCTAACATGTCTCCATCGGGTGTCACTTGAATCTGTATTTCTCCTTGCAGATCTGTACGAGCAACTTCCGAGTCTACTTGCTCTATCCGTTGCAATACTTCTTCTGTAGGATGACCGTATGTATTTGTAGCTCCTACAGAGATTACAGACAAATGAGGTTGCCAGTAGTGTAACCATTCACTAGAAGACGATGTTTTGCTACCATGATGACCGATTTTGAGTACATCAATAGGAAATGTCGATTCGGTTCGTGATGTTGCAAACGCTGAGTTAGATTCAAACGTAGACGACTGCTGAAGATGATATAATATGCCTTGTTCTTCTGCTTGATCAGCGTCTCCTGTAAATACAAAGTTACGCTTATTCATGGTCAGCAAAAATACAACCGAATAATGATTTTGATTTTCTTCACGTGGTAATCCTTTGAGCTGATTATTCTTTCCTTGATGTAATGATTCAGGAGCTAAAAAGGTCAATGTAGTCTGATCGTCGATCTGTAATTCACTACCCGGTGTAGGTGTACTCAAAGGAATTTGTTGATCTAATAGCGTCTTCATCAATGGATTCAAGCTATCTCCATCTGGCAATGTGCCATTAAAAATAAAATGATTAACCGGAATCTGCTTCACTACAGCAGGTAAGCCTCCTGCATGGTCATGATCGCCATGTGTTAAAAGAACCGCATCTAATTGATGTATCCCTCGCTTTTTGAGCAATGGAACCAGTAGCTTGTTACCAATCTCATACGGATTTTTGCGTTTTCTCCATTCTTGTCCCGGACGTTCAAATGTCATTGTGCCGCCACCATCCACCAAGATCTGCTTTCCTTGTGGAGTCGTAATCAAAATACTATCGCCTTGCCCTACATCTAAATATTGAACGATTCCGTTACCTGAAGTGGTCGGCTGAATATAACCATAGATGATCAAAATAGTGACTAAACATCCACTGATCCAACAAGCGATATATCTTCGCTTGATCCATGGAGATTGATAAGATACGGCATGCCATTTAGAATGTATAGTCTTTAAAGGCTGTGTGATGGCAGGTTGTAGATCCGTTGAATGATCCGAAGAATCAACATGTGAGGACTGTTCTCGAAATTTCCACTGTATAATACTTTGATTACAGCGTAATCCTATATAAAGCAGTACGTAATATAATAAGATCCATAACATAGAAGGCGAATACCAGATCGTTAACATGCCGGGTATAACATCGATCCAATCTACCAGATGAAATGTCCATGTGTTGATCCATGAGACTCCATTTCCAAGACTATTCGCTATAGGCAACCATACATAACTAAGAGCAAGTACGATAGATCCGATCGGCAATACAATCAAGCTTACAATCGGAACCAAGATGAAGTTAGCCACCGAGGATAATATAGAAAACTGATTAAAATAATAAATGGTTAAAGGAAACGAGATCATCTGTGCCACCCATGTTACAGCTATCGCTCCTGCCCATTTGGACGGTATCTTTTGAAGTAAAGGTTGAACTAAAGGTACAAAAATAATTAATCCCGCTGTTACGATAAAAGATAATTGAAAGCTCACATTCAGCAAATAATAAGGTTCATAGATTAACATTCCTATACAAGCAGCACATAGTATATGCAGTCCATCTTTGAGGATGCCACGGCTAAGTGCATATAGACCAATCATGCCCATAATACCTGCACGGACAGCAGATGGAGAAGCTCCTGTTAATAAGACATAGATAGGAAGAAGCACAATCACAATCAAACAAGCCCGTTCTCTGGTCACTCTCATCTGGCGTAACAGCCATAATAAAATAGCTGTATAAATGGCTACGTGCAATCCAGATATCGCCAGAATATGCGTTAATCCTTGTCTGGAAAAAGAAGCAAATGTCTCAGGATCCAGATCACCCGAGTTTCCGATCAACAATCCTTTCATATATCCACGATCATGATCATCAAATAATGCATCAATGCGTGCTCCAAGATCCGCTCGAACCTGATCGTTATAACGTAGTAGTTCCCATTTCCACTGTGCTATTTTGGATAATGGCAGTGTAGTCTTTTCCAGTGAATGGGCACCTTTTGCGCTAATGATCCAATGGACGTATTGTGTACGTAGATAATCTCTGTAGTTAAACGTATTAAAATTACGAGCTTCTCCGGGTACTTTCCATACACCTTGAATCTGTATCTGATCTCCTCGTTGCCACAAAGCCGCTGTTTGCAATTCGGATTCTTTTGCTAATTTGAGTTGAATTCTTACTTTTTCTGGTGTAGCCAGTGATTGATCTTTTTGAAAATGATATGTATTCATCAAAAAAGTAACTAGATCACCATCTATTTTGATAGGGCTAATAATGATACCACTACTTTGAACCGGTTGATCGATCATCTGTGATGCTTGAACTTGAAGGGTAGAAGGGATTCTGCTGATATTATTCACTTCATTCCAGTGCCAGTAAAGTAGCGCAATCAACATAACAGAACCTAGAATAATGATCGAACGTCGATTTTCCGGTAATAACAGATAACTTGAGCATAAAATCAGACTTAACCCTGCAAGTACCCACCCTATATATTCACTGGTTAGACAAGCGATCATACTGCCTCCAACCCATACTGCACATAATGCGACAAGTGGACGTGTTTGCAATCCTGTTCTCTCCGTTCTTGATTTATTGTGTTCAAAAGAACTATTTTTCAAGACCATCTCGCCCTCTACGCACAAAAAAAGAACCATTACCTGTATAAGTTCACACGCATCTTCAACAGATGTGGTGTACTTACAAGATAATGGTTCTTCCATATATCGTTCCCTAATTTGCGATGAGGGCAGATGAATCTTATGAAATTAGCTGATCACTGTGGTGTCAGGTGGTGGATTATAATGATCCAACTGACGGAAAATAATGCCTTTTTGCTTCATCATAGCTGTCACTTTACGTGTATCTTTGGGATAAGGACGATAATAGACGATCTCGATAATCCCACTATTGGCTAACATATTGGCACATGTCCAGCAAGGTTCGTCTGTAACATACACTACTGAACCTTCACGGTCAGCACGATCGGTAAAAAGGAGTAAATTCTGTTCGGCATGAATGGTGCGAATACAACGTTGCTTTTTGACCATTGTTTCTACACCATCCACATTGACCACTTCTACTTCTTCTGAGATCATACAACCATCTTCAGAACAATCGGGTACACCCATCGGTGCTCCATTATATGCGGTACCAAGTAACTTTTTCCCTTGTACTAAGACTGAACCGACATGACGACGCGGGCATCGTGAACGTGTCGAGACCATATGAGCAATATCCATAAAATACGTATCCCAATCTTTACGTACCAATCTTACTCCCCCTTATATCCCCTAAAGCTGTACATAAGGCAACATCTTCGCTAACATTTTGCTACCGATTCCTTTGACATTATCCAATTCATTGACACTGCCAAAAGCTCCATGTGTATTCCGATAATCGATAATCGCCTGTGCTTTCTTTTCCCCGATGCCAGGCAATTCAGTCAGTTCCGACAAACTGGCACGATTAATGCTAATCCGACCATCTTGCACACTAGCAGATGACTCAACCGTCGTTGGTACAGGTTCAGTCTGCGATGAGCTTGAATCTGTAGACGTTGCTGAGTTCATTGAAGTTGTGGTCGATCGTTTCTCACGGGTAGAAGCAGGTTCAGTTGTGATACCCTCAGCAGCTACCTCAACCGCACTCTCTTTGAGAGAAGCTGTTGCAGAAGTCGGTTCATCTCTGGAACGATCTCCTAAGTTGGTTGGTGTAGCTATTGATTCTTGTGAAGTAGAATCTTTCGTTTTGGGAGCAACTGCCTGATCTTCTGTCAGTGAAGCTTGTGCTTGTTCATTTAAAGCTGTCCATTTCGTTTCTTGATCACTGGATTGTAAAGTGCCGAACCCAATCAATCCTACACCAAGTACAGCGGACACTATCGCTGTCCATATGATATCCCGTCTCATAATTACACCTCTGCCGTCGGGACTCCAGTACATTACCGGAATCCCGGTAATAGACTCCCATCGCATAGGAGATTAAACGATTTTACTGTTAAATCAATTCATCCTACCGTAGTTAATCTATTCACTGGTTCGTGATTAGTTAGCTACAATATTTACTAATTTCCCGGGTACAGCAATGACTTTACGAACTGTTTTACCTTCGATGGCTTGTTGCACCGTTTCTAAAGACAATGCCGATTCTTCCATGGCTTTGGCATCCAAGTCTTTTGCAATTTTGTTACGTTGTACAATTTTGCCGTTCACTTGAATCACAATTTCCACTTCAGATTCCGTTGTCCATTGCTCATCAAATGTAGGCCATTCCACATACGTAATACTGCCTTCATGACCCAAACGAGTCCACAATTCTTCAGCGATATGCGGAGCAAGTGGAGATAACAATTGTACAAACTTCTCCATTAAATCGCGTGGCAATACTTCGGTTTTGTAAGCATCATTTACAAAGATCATCAACTGACTAATCGCTGTATTGAAACGAAGTCCGTCTAAGTCTTCGGTTACTTTTTTGATCGTTTTGTGAGCGGTACGTTTGAAAGCTTCATCACCTTCACTGTCAGTGATCTTCGGATTCAATTGTCCTTCATCATTGATAAATAGACGCCATACACGAGATAAGAAGCGGTACATGCCTTCTACACCATTTTCATTCCAAGGCTTCGTTGCTTCCAGTGGTCCCATAAACATTTCATATAGACGTAATGTATCTGCGCCATATTCATTGACGATATCATCTGGATTAATCACGTTACCACGAGATTTACTCATTTTCTCGTTATTATTACCTAAAATCATGCCCTGATTCACAAGTTTTTGGAAAGGCTCTTTCGTATCGACTACACCGATATCGTATAGTACTTTATGCCAGAAACGAGCGTACAACAAGTGAAGAACAGCGTGCTCTACACCACCGATATATAGATCAACAGGTAACCATTCTTTTTGCTTTTGTGGTGAACACAAAGCATCATCATTGTGTGGATCGATATAACGCAAGTAATACCAGCAACTACCTGCCCACTGTGGCATTGTATTTGTTTCACGGCGTGCTTTCATTCCTGTTTCAGAATCAATCGTTTCTACCCAGTCCGTGATATTAGCGAGTGGTGATTCGCCTGTACCTGAAGGTTTGATTTGATCAATATCAGGAAGCAATAAAGGCAATTCAGATTCAGGAACAGTCTTCATCGTCCCATCTTCTAAATGCAAAATAGGAATAGGCTCTCCCCAGTAGCGTTGACGGCTGAACAACCAATCACGTAGACGATAAGTGACTTTACCTTGTCCTTTGCCACTTTCTTCAAGCCATGCAATCATTTTAGCAATCGCATCGGTTGTATTTAATCCATTTAAGAAATCAGAATTTACATGTTCGCCTTCGCCTGTGTACACTTCTTCTTGTACACTACCACCAGCTACCACTTCTTTAATTTCCAAATTGAATTTTTTCGCAAATTCCCAGTCACGAGCATCATGGGCAGGAACAGCCATAATAGCGCCTGTACCATAACCTGCAAGAACATAATCAGCGATCCAGATTGGTAATTTTTCTCCGCCTGCTGGATTAATCGCATAAGCACCTGTAAATACGCCTGTTTTATCTTTTGCCAAATCAGTACGCTCCAGATCACTCTTATGCGTTGCTTGGTCTTGGTAAGCTTTAACAGCCGCTTTTTGTTCAGGTGTTGTAATTAGGTCTACTAATTCGTGTTCAGGAGCTAATACGCAGTATGTTGCACCGAATAATGTATCTGCACGAGTTGTAAATACCGTTAGATTCTTATCTGTACCTTCGATATCAAAATGAACTTCTGCACCGACAGATTTGCCGATCCAGTTACGCTGCATATCTTTGATACTTTCTGTCCAATCCAATTCTTCCAAATCATCTAACAGACGCTCTGCGTATTCAGTGATGCGTAACACCCATTGACGCATCGGTTTGCGGACAACCGGATGTCCTCCACGTTCACTTTTGCCATCAATAACTTCTTCATTCGCAAGTACTGTTCCTAATGCTTCACACCAGTTCACAGCTACTTCGTCTACATAAGCAAGACCTTTATTATACAGTTGGATAAAGATCCATTGTGTCCATTTGTAATACTGTGGATCGGTTGTACTGATCTCACGATCCCAATCATAAGAGAAACCTAGTGATTTAATTTGACGACGGAAATTATCAATATTTTTGAATGTAATATCACGAGGATGTTCACCTGTATCCATCGCATATTGTTCTGCCGGTAGACCAAAAGCATCCCAGCCCATTGGGTGAAGAACATTAAAACCGCGCATCCGTTTGTAACGAGACACGATATCTGTTGCTGTATACCCTTCAGGATGCCCTACATGTAGTCCTGCTCCAGATGGGTAAGGGAACATATCCAAAGCATAGAATTTCGGCTTACCTGGTTCTTCTTGTGTTTTAAATGTTTTGTGCTGATCCCAATATCCTTGCCACTTTGGTTCGATCTGCTGTGGATGATAACCGGGTTGAGCTGTTTTTGAATCTGTCATCAATGTGTCCTCCTTCGGTCTTAAAGACCGTTTGTGTCTGTGGTGTAGATTAATTTCGTTCTATTTTACTGCGCATATGCGACAAAAAAACCTCTCATCCATAGCGCATAATATCGCTAGGGACGAGAGGTTGTGTCTCGCGGTACCACCCTAGTTAGTGAACAAGCATACTTTGCTATTCACTCACTTAGTTGCCTGATAACGGTAGGAAGCCGATGTCGTTCAGAACTATTATAACAACGCTGACTATGTATCGCTAACGATCACAGCGTGCCACATATTCTTGCAACATATCTCCAAGGTGAGTTCATACCAGTATCATATCGACTTGCACCACCCGTCGACTCTCTATCATTACATGCTTACTGATATTACTATTCCTTTTCACTGAGCATTGTATTATAAAATATAACAATAGTTCTATTTTAAAAAATTCACCTGTGAAAGTCAATGATTACGCAATATTCTCTTGCACTTTGCGTTTGCCTGCTAATTTAGCGGCATCTTCTTCAGGTGTTGTAATAAATTTGGTAATAATTGCGCTGATAAAATAAAGGATAGCAAATATCCATACGACCCCTTCTGCACCGATCGTACCAATAAAAGCAAAAGCAATTGCAGGCGCAATAAATGCAGATAACCCCGCACCTAGATTCACGATCGACATGGCAGGCCCTTTATTTCCACCTGCAACCGATGGAGCAAGTGCAGCGATTGGAACATAACCGGCTAATAATCCACCCCAGATAAATCCAACAATCGTTGTAATCCACAAATTACCGTTCGTCCATTCAGGGACATAGAATAGTAATAATGTGAAAATTCCACATCCCACTCCACCAAACCACATCACCGTCTGTCTCCAACCAAACTTGTCACCGATAATCCCGAATAGTAGATTGAATACGATATTACCTAAAAAAATCGTTCCCCAAATATTGAGCCATGTACCGGTTTGTATACCGTACTGTGCCATATGTAATGGTAAAAATACAGGGAATCCGTAAGAACCTACACTATTGATAACCCGCACGATCCCACTCAATCCGACTTTGGGATGCGTTTTGACAATGGTTAAGCCTTTGCCGAGTTCACGTAATGTTTCACGGGCATTGCCTGCTTTTTTCGGTAAGCGATCACGATTGATTAACAAAGCAAAAATAGCTCCGATTCCTGCAAGTACTACAGCACTCCATAATGTCTGCATATACCCTAGATGTTTGATTGCATAACTGGAATAATAAGCTCCCAATACAAACATACCTCCGGAATAAGCGACCCAGAACCAACCAATCGCAGTACTTAATTTATTTTCAGGACTACGATAAGTGACCCATGTTAAAAAGGAATACGCAAATAATGGATATCCGAATCCTTTGACAGCATACGTTAACAACATTATTGGATAGTTCAAATCAGTGATGCCGAAAGCAATAAAAGCAGACGTACCGATTACATAAGCGATAAACCCGATCAACATCGACTTTTTCGCTCCAAATGCTTCTAAAAATACGCCTGAGAACCATGAAGCTATTGCAAGAGTGACTCCGTATACAGTAAATAGTAGACTGGCTTGTTGTACACTAAGTCCTCGTTCAACCAAATAAGGACTTAACCAACCTGCTTCTAACCCATCTCCCATCATAAAAATCAATACTCCGAGATAGCCCCAGACTAGTGTTTTGGGGATACCGACTCGATCCAATATATTCATACTCCACACTCCTTTTCTTTTTTGACTATGGATATTGATGTGTAACATCAAAAATAATTATTTTTTATCCAGAAGGGGTTGTTGCTGATTCTGCTAATTGTAATTGTGCAAAAAAGAGCTGTGCCGCATGCCATTGTTGATAATCTTTTTGCAATTGATCTGAAGATTGAGGATAAAAAGATTCTATCTGTTCTTCTTGCGTTGAATCTATACTCAAAGCTTGATTACAGATATAAGCGGCACCGACAATAGATGCATGTTCGAACCCAGCACGAATCCGAATTTCTTTGCCCAACAGATCCGCAATACTTTGGATCAGAGTACGGCTTTGTAATCCACCGCCACATGCCCAGATATACGAACGATCTAGTGATATCACTTGTGCCAGTTGATCGAAGTTCACTTTGATTGAAAATGCAATCTCATGTAAGGCGGATCTGACAAAATGAGCACGACTTAATTGATCTGATAATGGAGCATCAAATAAAAATCCTCCACGTACACGTGCATTTTTGGCAGAAGATAGATAAGAACCTAAGGCTGCAATACATTGACTTTCGCCAAGCGCATCCATCTCTTGCTCCATCACGTCATATCCTTCATTAGGATAGAAAATAGATTGCAATTTCTGATAATTCAAGCCTGTAATGCCTGGATTGGTTTCGATCAAAAATTGATGAGGTGCCGTATACGCATTAATCCATGCTTGCGCTGAATCATCGGTAGTAAATATACTTGTAATTTTAGCGATAGGTGTCGTAGTTCCTGATACGATAACAATATCTTCAGCCTCTGCGCCTGTACTATGAATAGCCAGCTGTGTATCTCCACCACCTACGATCACAGGTGTATCTATAGGTAGATTTAACTCTGCTGCTATAGCGGGTATGACTGTCCCAAGTACACTGCCTGAAGACACCAACTCTGGCAGTACAGTAGGTGAGATTCCAAGTACACTACACATCTCGTCTGACCAGTTTCCTTGCTCTACATCGTATAAAAGAGTCTCACATGCTTGAGAAGGTTCATAACTTAACGATCCACTGAGCGTATATGTCACCCAATCACTAATACTTGTCAAACGATGTAACCGTTGATACTGCTCTGAACGACGTTCGCGTAACCCGACTAATTTCATCGCTGAAAATAAAGCAGATGGTGTTCTTCCTGTTCTATGATAAATAGATGATAGATCTGTATACTGTTCTTCCCACTCTCGTCCACGGTTATCAATATTCGGTAATCCTAAATACGATTCTCCTGCTTCGTCGATCAATACAATCCCTTGACGTTGACTGGTCGAAGTAATCGCTGTGATATGAATATCAGGTACTCTAGATAATGCTACCTTCGTCAACCCGGCAATCTGTTCCCACAATACTTCAGGTACAAAGTGACGTGCATCTGGATACTGTTCATCATTGTGATAGACAATATCAGCACGTTCGATCGATAATACGTTCCCATGGATATCAACAACGGCTACACGGGCATTACCTGTACCAATATCAAAGACTAGATAAGCTTGTTGTGTCATTATTCATATCCTCCAAGATCGCTTTATTGTAGAGCACTTTCACATCAGTCTGCTGATGTTCAAACCAATCAATTAACGCGGTATTCATAATCTCTACATGATGATCTTCTACTTCATAAGTAGCACCTGCTAGATGCGGAATGGCTAATACATTCGGCAATGAAATCAATTCATAATCTTTGGGAAGTGGTGGTTCTTGATCAAATACATCAATAATCGCTCCACGAATCTGATTCTGTTGTAACCGTTCAACCAGTACATCATGATCTACCACAATCGAACGAGCCGTATTTACAAAAATAACGTCGCTTTTCATCGATTGTAATAATGTTTTATCGATCAATCCTTTGGTATCTTCAGTGACTGGTAAATGAATTGATATGATATCGCTGGTTGAAAATAACTCCTCTAACGATACTTTCTGATCACGTGGATCCGGGCTTGTCACATAAGGATCGTAATAACGAATATCACAAGGAAAGCTACGTAGAATACCTGCGGTACGCTGAGCTACAGCTCCAAAACCGACCATACCTACTGTTTTCCCTGCTAGTTCATTACCTTTGAATTTGAGATAAGCGGTTAAACTGCCACTTTGCCATTGCTTGTCTTCCAACCATTGGCTGGATGGAATAATACGACGTAGAAAAGTAATCAGACTGCCTACAACCATTTCTGCTACAGCCTGTGCATTACGTGCAGGCGTATAAAAGACTGGAATACGGCGATGGGTGGCAACAGGAACATCTACATTGGAAGGTGTTCCACGGCAGACACCGATAAATTGTAGATTGGGCACCGATTGAATAACTTTTTCAGTTACCAGATCAAGTTCTGCAATCAGTCCATCTGCTTGTGTTTCTTGTAATAAAGAAATTAATTCGTCTTCTTGATAGGCTTGTCCATGATCTTTCCAACAACGATAGATAACTTCTCCAAAAGTATCAGCGAGTTGCTGACGACCTTGCTCGTTATAAGGGGCAGTAATTAATATTTTCATTATTGAATCTCCTTTGGTACACTTAGGTGCAGTGTTATTTAAGTGAAGCTTTAAAGTAAGAAAGTATGAACTTATAGCATGTTCTCCTTTTGATCCAAATGGAAGGATCATATGAGATATAGATATGATGAGTAAAAGGATAAAATATAAAAAACCTCTTTCCCAAATCAAGGAAAGAGGTTATCTAAATATTCACTATACTGTTGTATATTTACAAACAGCTAATGCAATAATTCATCCTGCTTTCCTATCTCCCAAGCGATTCAAGCTTGCTGGAATTGGCACGTTTTTGCCGAGGTTTCGTAGGGCCAGTCCCTCCACCTCTCTGGATAGAAAATCTAATGTATGCAGTTGTCGAAAAAACTTGCAAATCAGGATCAGACACGATAAGGTATAAAACATCTAATTTTGTCGAATTCGAAATAATTTTCTTAATTCTAATTAAACCCAGTAAAAAAGTCAACATTAAATCTAAAATTTGATTTATGATAAATACAACATGTACACATCGTATGTATAATTTAAATTGTTTGATGTATTTTGAAAGGAGCTTGGTATATGTCTACTTATATTGATCAACAAGATGGGGTATTTCCTTCTGTCTGCTCACTCGATTGTCCCGATCAATGCGGACTGCTTGTTCATAAAGAAAAGGGTAAAATCGTCAAAATTGCAGGCGACCCTAATCATCCTGTTACTAAAGGCAATATCTGCAATAAAGTTCGCAATATGGCTGAACGTATCTATGATACGAAGCGTCTGACGACTCCGCTTAAACGTGTTGGTGCTAAAGGAGAAGGATCATTTGAGCCTATTTCGTGGGAAGACGCTATCTCTACCATTACATCGAATTGGAAACAAATGATTGCTACATCAGGTCCTGAAAGTATTCTTCCTTACAGTTTCTACGGAAATATGGGCAATCTGTCAGCAGAAGGTATGGATCGTCGCTTTTTCCATCATATGGGTGCCAGTCTACTAGAACGTACGATTTGTACGGCTGCCGGTTCAGCAGGATATAAATATACAATGGGTGGCAGTATCGGTGCCGATCCTGAAGATACTGTAGATACACAGCTTTTTATTTTCTGGGGAATCAATGCCGTAAGTACTAATATGCATCAAGTCACTTTAGCTCAACAAGCTCGCAAAAAAGGCGCTAAAGTCATCGTAATCGATGTTCACAAAAATCAAACAGGTCGATCAGCAGATTGGTTTATCCCTATTTTGCCGGGGACGGATAGTGCACTTGCTCTAGGCATGATGCATATTTTATTTGCCGAACATAAAGTAGACCAAGCTTTTATGGAGCAATATACCGTAGGTCATGAACAACTTCGTGAGCATGTGAAACAATACGATCCAGCCACAGTATCTGCGATTACAGGCGTACCTGTCGATGATCTATATCGGTTAACACGTATGTATGGAGATGCCAGCCCTGCTCTAATTCGCATCGGAAATGGATTACAACATCATGACAATGGTGGTATGAATGTACGTACCATTACGTGTCTGCCTGCGATTACAGGGCAATGGTTAGTACGTGGCGGTGGTGCAATCAAATCCAATACATTCCAGCTTAGCTTTAACGAAGAAGCATTACAGCGTCCAGACTTGCTCATCAATCGCAATACACGCTCTTTCAATATGAACCAATTGGGTCGTGTATTATTAGAAGAATCTGAACCTGTACAGTCTCTGTATGTGTATAATTCGAATCCTGCTGTTGTCACTCCTGAATCTAGTAAAGTGCGTAAAGGATTAGCACGAGAAGATTTGTTCACTGTTGTTCATGATCTCTTTTTAACCGAAACCGCTAAGTATGCAGATATCGTTTTACCAGCTACATCTGCTTTTGAAAATACAGATTTCTATGCGTCTTACTGGCATCATTATATGCAGATTCAACAACCTGTTATTGCTCGCTATGGTGAAAGTAAATCGAATACTGAAGTCTTTCGCTTACTTGCTACAGCTATGGGGTATGAAGAACAAGCATTACAAGACAGCGATGAACAGTTAATTCGTCAAGCGCTCGATCACCCTGCGAATCCTGCACTGAAAAATATCACCTATGATTCACTAATGGAACATCAATATGTCAAAGCAGATCGACAATATATTTTCCCAGATCGCTTACCTACACCTAGCGGTAAGATCGAATTGTATTCTGAAGATATGGAACGTGATGGATTACCTCCATTGCCAACCTATACACCACTTCAAGAACAAGGTACTCATCCTTATATTTTTGTGCCGGGTCCTAATCATAACTTTTTGAATTCAACATTCTCTAATAATGCCAAGCATATCGGTCTTGAAAAAACACCGAAGCTATTTATGAATACTACTGATGCACAGAATGCAGGTATCGAAGATGGAGACTGGGTCACCGTCTGGAACGAGCGGGGTTCTTGTGAATTGCTTGCTACGGTAGGTGAACATGTATTACCGGGTGTTGTCGTCAGTCAAGGACTGTGGGCAGATACAGATAACAATCAAGCGACACATCTAGTCAATGCTCTAACACCTGATCGCTTAGCCGATATGGGTGGCGGTGCGACATTCTTTTCCGGTCGAGTCGATGTGATGAAGAAGTCCAGTTAATATTCAAATATTTATCCATCAACGACCATAGATGTTAGACACTACTGCGTTCGATTAATGTATAGGGAATAAGCCGTTTGGCTGAAGTTAATGTAGGATCAAGGCTACGTTCATAAAATAAAGAAAAAGCTTGTCTGCCGATTTCTTGCAAATTTTGATCAATCGTCGTGAGTTGCAAGCCTGCGGAGATCGGCTGATTATCATAACCGATAATCGCTAATTGATCTGGAATACGTAGACCATATTGGCGAGCGCCTAACATCACACCTGCGGCAGCTTCATCCCCTGTAACGATCAATGCAGAAGGTGGTTTATCCATTTCAGCAATCTGTTTCGCAATTTGTTCGCCATCACTCATATGAATACAATCTGGAAAAATCCACTCTGAATACACTTCAAGCCCTGCGGCATGGAGTGTATTTTGATATGCACGGAATCGCGCTTGACTGCTGGCACTTGTTTTGCGACCAACACAATAACCGATTCGGGTATAACCACGATCTAATAAATACTGAATTCCACTACAAAAAGCATCATAATGATCAGTATAGACTGCTGATAGATTAGACTCTTCTGTATACTCACAGACGACTATAGGCCCTGATTCACTGTAGGACTGAAATTCTGCCCACGGCAATACACGTGAACATGAAATAACGCCATCCACTTGTCTTGTACTGAGCATATGTAGATATTCCCGTTCTTGATCTGGATTATATGAAGTCTGACATAACAATACATGATATCCATATTGATAAGCTTCTTCCATCACTCCTGCAATAATGGCATGATAATACGGATGATGACTAAAAGGCAAAATCAAGCCGACTGTACGTGTTTTGCCACGGATCAGACTGATCGCTTGTGAATTAGGCGTATAGCTATTCTGTTCGATCACTTGCTGAACGCGCAATCGCTTATCTTCACTGACATACGGATGATGGTTGAGCACTCTGGAGACTGTAGTGACGGATACGCCTGCTTGTTTGGCAATTTGTTTGATATTGACCATAAGGCCACTCCTTTCTGTTTATACCATTTCAATAAACTTTGTGTATTATTTCTATCATAGCTTATAAATGATAAAAACGATAAAAACCGTTTATTCTTCTTAGTCATCTAACGAAGAATAAACGGTTTATTTAGATATAAAGGGATCTTATTACAATTGTTCGCCGTTACTTTCAATTACTTGTTGATACCAGTAATAGCTCTTTTTCGGAATACGACGCATATCTTTTTCACTGTCTTCATCACGGTTAATATAGACAAATCCATACCGTTTCTGATAGCCATTCAACCAGCTTAACAAATCTGTAAATGACCAGCTACAATAACCAATCAGATCAACACCATCAGCTATAGCTTCACGGCATTGTTCGAGATGTGAACGTAAATAATCAATACGATAATCATCTTGAATACTTCCATCGGCTTCTAACTTATCGAATTCACCTAATCCATTTTCAGTAATAAAGACAGGCAATCCATAACGACTTGTAATACGGCGTAATCCTATACGAAGCCCGATCGGATCAATCGCCCAATCCCAGTTCGACGTTTCTAAATGTCCATTAGGTGTTGTTTTGTATAGCCCTGGTCGCCCTGTATCTTCATTGCTTCCTTTTTGACCAGTCGTATTCATTTTACCTTCAGCGACACCATCAATTGGATTGAATTCATAAGTGATCGTCTGATAATAATTAACACCAACAAAGTCAGGAATACCTTTGGTCAGTAGTTCAATATCACCTTCTTCAAACGTTGGTGCTAGATCATGTTCTTGCAGATAACGAAGTGCTACCTGTGGATAATGACCGAGACAATACGTATCCAGCCACCAATTATTTTGAAACTCTTCTGCATTCTCATACGCTAACATATCACGAGGTTGGCTACTCGCTGGATACGAAGGAGAATACGCAAAGCTAGGTCCTATTTTACCGTTTGGTACATATTGACGGAATGATTCGATCGCTTTGGCATTCGCAAGAAAAGCAATATGGTTCGCTTCGTAAAATCGTTTGCGATCATGTACACCCGGTGGATGCATCGCTGTAATAAAAGCATGATTCGAGTTATAATTTTGCTCATTTAAAGATACCCAATACTTCACACGATCTCCATAACGCTTATACAATGTGATGCAATACTGGTTGAAATCTTCAATCATTTCTCTGGATTCCCATGCTCCATACTCATCGGCAAGCGCTTGAGGCGCATCCCAGTGATATAGCGTTAATACAGGTTCGATCTGATTCGCAATCAATTCATCAATCAATTGATCATAGAATACTAAACCTGCTTCATTGACTTCCCCTTTACCTTGCGGATAAATACGAGGCCAACTAATCGAAAAGCGATATGCTTTAAGCCCTTGCTTTGCCATCAAAGCAATATCTTCTTTATAACGATGATAATGATCTACCGCTACATCTCCGTTGGTTCCTTTAAACGTTTTCCCTGGAATTTTGGTAAAAGAATCCCACATCGAAGGCCCTTTACCATCTTCATCCCAAGCTCCTTCTACCTGATAGGCTGCTGAAGCAGAACCCCATAGAAAATCTGTCGGAAACGCTTTTTTCTGTTCATGATGCATATTATACTCCTCCTTCAAGCTGATCATGCTTTTATGATAAAGTATGAAATGCATTTCAGATCAAGCACTGTTTATTTCAGTGGTTCAGCTAACTTCACCTGATTACGTCCCGAAGACTTCGCCACATACAATGCTCGATCTGCTTGTTCAAACATATTTTCAGGCTGATCTTGCGGATAACAACTAATTCCTATTGAGATGGTGACCTGAATAATCTGTCCATCTTCTAATTCAAATGGATGAACTTCGACCTTTTTACGAATAGACTCTGCTATCTTTAGCGTCTTTTCTATAGTGCAATCATTCAAAATAGCAGCGAATTCTTCTCCGCCTTTACGAGCACAATAATCATTCGATCGCATAGTCATCTTTAATAACTGAGCCACTTGGATCAAAATAACATCACCATTCAGATGCCCGTACGTATCATTAACTTGTTTAAAATGATCAAGATCAAACATAAGCAAACTAAAAGGCTGTGCTTGATACGCTATATTCATTGTTTTTTGCTCAAACATTTTCTCAAACGCCCTTGGATTATGAAGCCCTGTTAAGAAATCGAGATTGACCGCTTCACGCATCAGTAGTAATGCATCATCCGTACGTTTCATATAACGAAGCAAATAGTAGACGAATAAGACCGCAGGAATATAAAAAAGGGAAAAAATAATAATCGTAAAAAAGGCTTTCTCACCCAATACAGAAAAAACAGATAAACCATATACAAGTAAAATACCAAACATCATACGAACCCATTGTGATAAGACTAATTCTTTGCCTTTTTTGATAAAAAATCCAGTCACAATAAAGGTAAAGATCGCATTAAAAAAGCCAATAAATGAACTAAAATTAATCGGATCAATCAAAAAGAGTCGATATACGCCAATAATAACAGCAGTCACCAAACTACTTAATGCCCCGCCAAAATAAAAGGAAAGGATAATAGCCACTTGGCGAAGATCCAGCACGATCATATCTGATAAACGAAATGAAAAGTATTTGGTAAGCATAATACCAATCACACCAGCAAATATACCGGATACTAATTTGACATACAATGAATGGATATCGATTCGTTTACTAAGCCATTTTAATATTAAATTACCAAAGAAAAGAGTTGTGGTTAGAAACGTAAGATTGTTCAGCAGGGATTGAATAATAGTTATCATCTCAAAATCCTCATCTATGAATTTGAAAAGCATTACGTGTAGATCAATCAAATAGATAGATCAAAAAAGCTCCCTATACTGGGAGCTTCTTATAAAGCATATCATATTATTTAATCGCTACAAAGAACAATCTAGACGCATCATTACCAGCTTCAACCCATTCAAAGTCAGCGTAACAATGTACATCTCGAAAACCTGCTTTGATTAATTCTGTTTTCAGCCATTCTGGATCATATGAACGCTGAACATGCGTTTCTTCAAATCGTTCATATAAAGCATTACGCTCTTCACCTGCACGGGCAAAAATCGTCAAATGATGCTCGATCTCAGTACGAACTTGATCATATTCACATGTCCATAAATATGAAACAGAACGCTCATCTAACATAAAAGGTTGCTCTTCATCGTAACGGCGTAGGGTCTGCGGATGATGAACATCAAACACAAACGTACCACCTGATTTGAGCCCTTTATACGTAGATTGGAATGTATCTACGATATATTCAGGTTCTGTTAAATAATTAAGACAATCGCAAAATGAAATTACACTATCCACAGGCTCTGGCAGCATCCAATGCGTCATATTTTGACACACCCAATTGACACTCCCGTTTTGGAAAAGACGGTGTCCTTGCGGAGTCGATTCTAGCTTGTCTTTAGCAACAGATAACATATCCGAAGATAAATCGATTCCTGTCACTTGAAAGCCTGCATTGACCAGTGGAATGGTAATGCTCCCTGTTCCACAGCCAAGCTCAGCGACGGTACGAGGCATACCATATTTATCCCAGACTTCACGTACAAAACGTAACCAATCTGGATAGGGCATGTCTGCCATTAATTCATCATATACATAAGCAAACTTCCGGTACGACAATACGCTAACCGTCCTTCCGTACATCTGCAATATTGATTACAGAATGATCAATTCATAATACAAGTTATCTATTAAGACTGTTGTTCTTCGTCAGGCGCAGAAGCTTCAGCAGCATCGGCTGGCTTGACTAACATCGTCCAGTTTTCTTTCTGCTCGACAATGCCTTCACGCATCAATTTACCAAGTGCACGTTTGAACGCAGATTTACTGATGCCAAAACGTTGCTTGATAATATCAGGTGTCGTTGTATCCGAGTAAGGCATCGCTCCGTCAGGACGCTCGTTTAAGAATGCAAGTAAACGCTCTGCATCTAGATCGCGACCGACTTCTTTACGCTGAATCATGGATAGATTGACACGTCCATCTTCACGAACTTGAGTCACACGTACATTGACTTTTTCACCTAGACGAAGCATACGACTGCGTTCGCTTTGGTGAATCATACCCAATGCACCGAATCCAAGTACGCCACCTTCTACAATCACAAATGTTCCCATTTGTAACGGACGATAGACTTGTGCATCTAACCAGAGGTTGACCCAAGATTCAGGAGCGTGAAAAGTATGCTCCATAAATTCAAGTTCACCTGCTAATTTGGCACGAAGACGACCTTGACGATCATGCTCCATCATCACATAGACTTCATCGCCTATTTGCGGACGAAGTTCTTTAAGTTCAGGCATTTCGCTTAGAGGTAATAACAACTGGCGACCCAGTCCCATTTCAAGAAATGCACCCAGACGAGGATGAAGGTCAGCCACTGTTAATTTCGCCATTCCACCTAACGTTAAAAATGGCTTTTTCATCGTTGCTGCTAGACGATCTTCCGTATCATGGAAAATAAACACTTCCAGATGATCGCCTATCTTGATTTTTTTAGTGATTTCACTGTAATGAAGCAACACATCGTTTTCTCCATCAGACAGAAAAAAACCATACGGCGACACTTCACGCACTAATTCAAGCGTTAATACTGTACCTGATTCAAAACTCATACGTTCTCCATCACTTTAGCATCTGACCACAGACGCTCGATATTATAGTATTCACGCTCATCACGATGGAAAATATGCACGACAACATCGCCCAAATCCATCAATACCCAACGAGCTGCATTTACACCTTCCATACCACGAATCTCAGCTTTAGCATCATGCATTACTTTACGAATTTCGCTAGCAATCGCTTGTACTTGTGTATCCGAGTTACCGTGACAAATCACAAAATAATCAGCAATCATAGAGACACCACGTAGATCTAGTGCTACCAAATTGCTTGCTTTTTTACTTTCAGCTGCTTCTACAGCAAGTTGCAATAATTGTTCAGGATTCAATTTCATTAAAGTTCCCCCTCGAGTTGTAGCTGTTTGACTAAATCGTTGCGAGATAATACGGTCAAAGGAAAAATGATCTGGCGTTTGGCAACCAATAACTGAATCGTTGAGTCAAATCCAGCGACTAACCCCGCTTCAAGACTGTGCTCAGCTAGACTACGAATATGATCAACTCCTGGAAAATCACGTCCAGGCTCTATATAATCAGCCAAACAAATCACTTTTTCCAAAACAGTCATACCGACACGTCCAGAAGTATGATAACGAATCGCATTCAATATCTCTTCATCGTCTACACCATATTCTACCTGTGCCGTATATGCTCCCACTTCAGCATGCCATAACGGCTTATCATACAATAATAATTCATCATTCAAAGCATGTTCACGTAACACTTGCTCCTGGCGATCACTGGTCCAATATTTAGCGACATCATGCAAGATTGCAGCGATCTCGGCTTTGACGGGATCAGCACCATAACGTTTGGCAAGTATAATCGCTGATTGCATCACACCTTCGGTATGCTTCCAGCGCTTTTGTGGCATTTGAGCGGATACTGATTCCATCAACTCATCTCGTGTCAGGTTCATAGATTCCGCTCCTTTTTATATATTCATTCACTTGATCATGTACCATATAACGAACAGATTGCCCTGTTGCTAGACGTTCACGGATATCAGTCGACGAAATGTCTACTTGTGGCATCTTAACCAGAACAACTTTTTCCTGCAAATAATGAGGTAAATCTTCTTTGCGAATCACAGAACCTGGACGACCAACACCGATAAAAGTAAGCACCTGTGCTAGCTCTTCAATTCCATGCCATTGTGTTAACGAATTTACCATATCTGCACCGATAATAAAAAAGAAATCATGTTCTGTATAGCGTGCTTTTAATTCGCGGATCGTATCAATTGTATAAGATACACCTCCGCGTACAAGCTCTATATCCAATGTACGAAAAGCAGGATTCGTTCCTACTGCAAGCTCCACCATCTGAAGACGTTCATCTCCTCCGGCTCCTGCTTCGTGCTTATGCGGTGGAATATGTGACGGCATAAACCAGACTTCATCTAAATGACAACCTTGAAGTGCTGCTTCTGCTGCTAACATATGACCGATATGCACAGGATCGAATGTTCCACCCATAATACCGACTTTCATGAATACACCACCGAATACGATTTTATAATAGAAATAAGATCAATTAAGCTTTTGGTAATTCAATTTGTTTGTGGTCTTTGGATTCTTTGTACAAAATAATCGTACGTCCAATCACTTGTACCAACTCGGATTTTGTACTTTTTGCTAATTCTTCAGCCAAATCTTTTGGCTCTTCTAGACAGTTGTTCAATACTGAGATTTTCATCAATTCGCGCGTTTCAATCGCATCCAGTACATGACGAACGATCCCGTCATTCATACCACCTTTACCGATTTGAAAAATCGCATCTAAATGATGTGCTTGTGAACGCAAAAAGCGTTTTTGTTTTCCTGTTAACATATATTTCTCCTTCAATACCTATTCTTTTTGATGATTCATTGCTTCAAGTAAAGCACTACGCATGACAGATACAGGTGCAGGTTGCCCTGTCCAATATTCATAGGCATATGCTCCTTGATATACAAACATACCGAGTCCGCCAACTACCGTACAACCACGACTTTTAGCTTCGCGTAGAAAACGTGTTTCTAACGGATTGTAGATCAGATCACTGACAATAATTCCTTCTGGAATGCGTGACTGCTCTAGTGGAGTCTCGTCACTATTCGGTGACATGCCGATCGAAGTGGTATTAATAAGTATATCGGTCTGTGCAAGAACTTTATCGAGTGTATCATAACTGCCACTTTGTACTTGTAAAGTGTCATGACTGAACTCTGTTGCTAGCTGTTCAGCCTTGTCTACTGTACGATTAATAACCGTTACACTTGCAGGTTGTTCTCGCAACAAAGCATAGACCACTCCACGTGCAGCACCACCTGCACCTAGAATCGTAATGTGCTTACCGGATAACTCACTATTCAATTCTTCTTTTAATGAACGGACATAACCGATACCATCGGTATTATATCCTTTTAATTTACCATCTTGAATAACCACTGTATTCACAGCACCACAACATACCGCAGATTCATCAAGCTCATCCATCAACTTCAGCATTTCTACTTTATGAGGAATCGTTACATTGAATCCGCTGAAGCCTAGCGCTTTGGTGCCTGCTACAGCTTCTGCAAGTTGTTCTGGTTTCACATGTAAAGGAACATACATCCCCGGAATTCCTGATGCTTCTAACGCAATATTATGCATAGCTGGTGACTTCGAGTGTCCGATTGGATCTCCCATAACCCCTAATAAAAGCGTATGATGTGATAGATCATTTTTCCGGTCTGTCATGATGTACATCCTCCTGTGAATAAGATGGGTCTTCGATTAGATCAATGATGGACGCATCATTACTTTGACACCTTTAGGCAAATGAATAGCAGCTAATGCGCCTGTGTCACCGTTAACTTTGATCCAACCTAAGCCTGAAATAAATAGATCATATTGTGAACCGCGTGGAACACGGAATTCATGACGTGTCCATTCTGGCAAATCAGCTAAATGTTCTTTGGTTGGTGGCGCAAGCATAACTCCTGCATGATCTGCAAATAAGTCATCTGCACGTTCCAACTTGGTACGATGGATTTTGAGACCATTATTAATGAAGCAAGTAAATGATTGACGACCACCTTCAAGGTAATCAAATCGTGCCATCGCTCCGAAAAATAGCGTCTGACCTTCATTTAATTGGTATACCATCGGTTTGAGTGGTTTGTCCGGCATAATCGCAGCCAAATCTTGCTTGGTCACCAATTCTGTATAACGAGATTCGTATACAATTCCTGGTGTATCAATAATAAAATGTCCATCATCTAATGGAATATTGACGGTATCCAATGTTGTTCCCGGATAGCGCGAAGTGGTTAATTCTTCTTCCAGATCACTATAATCTGAGATCAGACGATTGATCAATGTAGATTTACCTACATTCGTTGCACCGACCACGTACACATCACGGTTACCACGCATCTCGCCAACCACTTCCAAAATACGTTCAAACCCTGTATTTTGTTTGGCACTACAAAGAATAATTTCCTCGGTTTTGAGTCCGATTTCTTTCGCTTCTTTTTGTACCCAATTACGCAATTTGTTCCAGTTGGTTACTTTAGGCAACAAATCGATTTTGTTTACAGCTAGAATTACAGGATTATTTCCTACAAAACGTTGCAATCCTGAGATCACGCTACCCTGAAAATCGAACAAGTCGACAATATGGATAACCAGTGCATCCTTTGTGCCCACTTCACTGAGCAATCGCAAGAATTCGCTCTGATCTACCGTTACTGTCGACGATTCATTATAATTGCGGATACGGAAACAGCGCTGGCAGACTAGAGGTGTTCTTTCTAGTGCCTGTGCTGGCAAATATCCTGGTAATTCAGGCGCGTCCATCTGTAGAGCAATACCGCATCCACTACATTTCGCACCCGCGGTAAGACCGCTTTGTTCTGTCATTTATTCTTTTCCTCCTCGGACCATAGTCCTTTTCTACGCAGTCGTTTTCTTGCAAACCGTTCGACCTGACGGTTAACTTTGGTTCTCCAACCTTCATCAGCAGCAGCGATAGGTAAGACTAGAATTGTAAATAAACCCAGTCTGTTCCCACCATATACATCTGTTAACAATTGGTCACCGATAACAATAGTCTGTTCTTCGCTCCATTTCATCAGCGTCATTGCTTTGCGAAATGGTGCATTGGACGGCTTGCGTGCCGCATGCACAAATTTGATATCCAGTGGTGTAGCAAATAAGGATACCCTGCTCATATTGTTATTCGAGACAATAATCAGCTCGAAGCCGTATTTTTTTACTTTAGCAAACCATTCGATCAATTCCGGTGTCGCATTTGGCGCTTTAGCACCAACGAGTGTGTTGTCTAAATCTGTAATGATTCCACGATAACCTTTGGCATACATTGCTTCTAGATCAATATCAAATACAGTATTCACGCGCAACTTGGGTACGAGCATCTCAAACAAGCTTTATTCACCTCGGTTTCATACGACAAACTATATCATAAGTGTAACCTATCTGACAAAAAGAAACGCCGCATAAGCGGCGTTTTTTGTAGGATTTATAAATAGTTTGTCCAACGTTTTGAACAATCGTTCAGCCATCCATTATTATACTACTTTGTGGACGTTTTGCGCCATCTTTTTCGCAAGTTTTGTAGATGATGTTGCATTGTTGTCCACTCTTCCTCTGTAATCTGATTCGGACTGTATTTGGCTTTTTCAAACAATTCAAGTAATGGGGTTAAATGTATCGCCAAATCTGGACGTACCTCTTCCCATCGGGTCACCGATTCACGCAATGTTTCATGAGGACGACGATCCATTCCATGGCGTTTCATCCAGGCGAACCAGCGTTTGGATTCAGCCATCATTTTTTGTTGCGGTGTCAAAGCTTCTCCTTGACGCATACGCATAATCATAAAGCTCAATTCACGACGGTAGCGAATCAACATCACGATTGCCCAAGCAGCAATCACACCACTTGCTATCCAGATCACAGCAGCAGGTACAGCAGGCTCATTGTTTTGTACCGGTGCTTGCGTTTCTTCTTCCTCTGGTGTCTGTTCTTCTTCCTCTGGCTCAGGTGTTGGTGTATCATCTGCTGGTGTCTGAACAGCCTCTGTAATCATCGGCATATCAAATCCTGGTGTGGCTTCAATCGGAACCCATCCATAATCAGCAAAATAAATCTCTGCCCATGAATGTGCATCTGCATTAGTTACTGTATATTCTGTAGCACCATCCGGGAAATAATCACTGGTTACATAACCGGACGCTTGCCCGGGTGCATACCCTTTAACCCAGCGTGCAGGGATATCTAATGAACGTGCCATCATCACCATCGCTGTAGAATAATAATCACAATACCCTTCTTTGACTTCAAATAAAAAGCTATCTACAAAATCACGGCTTTTTTTCTTCGACAAATCAGGATTGTTGGTATACGCAAAATTGTTTTGCAAATATTGTTGTAATAACTCTACTTTCTCGTAAGGCGTATCTCCTGATGCGGTTACTTCTTTGGCTAGATTACGCACACGATCAGGTAACTCTGAAGGGACTTGTAGATACCGATCTAACGATTTATCGGCATAGAGTTGATTAAATGTTTTCTTTTCCAATTCTTTGACAGGTACGATCGGCACTCTGGAAACCAGTGAATACGATTCTGGAAATTTACGATTCTGACGGGTAGGGCTCCAGTGCACTTCGCCCGGGTTACTACGCCAATCCAGTTGTGACGTATCTGACCCACCATCGACATCGGTTACTCTCCCTATCGTATAAGCACCAAATAATACAGGATATGTCACATTATCTTCAGACAGCATTTTTACTTGTTGCTTAACGGTTTTCTTTTCTACATCTGACGATTCATCCAGTGGAAGCTCGGTACCTGCTTCGACCGATTGCAGTTCACTCCAACCATTACTAGAGCGATCGATCCAACCTTCGCCTGAATAGACTAATCGTGTCTCGCCCCGCCAGTAACTACGACTGGTAGTGCTGACTGTCATCACCGGTGTATAGTCAAAATTAAAACCACCACCTAGATTGGAATCTTCACGACTATATCCAGAAGAAGCACCTTGTCCATTTAAAGGATTAGAACCATTGATCGTAATAACAGCTTCACCACGCCAATTTTTCCATGCTGTATATGGATCTTTAAGTGTAGGTTGAACTTCCGGTACATTGACACCTACCAGTAAAATGATGGAGAAAATAACAGCAATATTAAAAATAATTTTGAGCGGATATCTACGTAAATGTTTCCATCCTTTGGGGAATCGTTGCTGAAAATAACGAAAATGATTACTTACCAGCCAACCCATTCCTGCAAAAACAACCCATGCGACTTCTTCCCACATCATCGAGGTTGTAAAAGAATCCAAAATCGACAATGCCGCAATATTCGTACCGACAAACATAATAATGGCTCTACGTGAAGAACCGATTCGAGCAGAGACTTCGATCAACACCCATGCCGATAACACAAACCACAAGTAAGGCGAGACAGTCTGAGTAAATGTTTCTACATTATCGGTGAGTGAGCCTTCTTGCCAGCTATAAAATCCATAATGACTGAGTACATAATAGACTGCACCCAGTACAGCAAATAATTTGATCACTAGACGATAGATCATTTTGAGTGGTATCAAAATATCAATAATAGCCACTACAGCCATCGTCGCCAGAACCAGCGGTGTCGTTTCTTGATACCAGACTCCATTGGCATAATTAATCCATTGCAGCGCAATAATAAAAACCCATATTAAAGATAACGAATAATACCAAGAGCGACTTATTCCATCCCACCATTTTTTCAAATCGCTCCACCTCCTAACACAGCTGGCAATTGCTCTAATGAAGAGATTGGATAACACGATACTCCGCGTGCATGAGCAGATTGTGACCAGTTGATTACAGCTTCTTTATTTTTTTGCATCGTAGGGTTAATTAAAAATTGAAGAGGAGTCATTTGACGAATACGAGCAAATTGAAAAATCTCCCATACTTTTTCATTCATTAAAGGCGTAATCAAAATAAATAAAGTACCTGCTGGAAACATACGCGCATGATCTTCAAGTTTATCTAATAAACGTCCTTTGCCATCTGCCATCACATCGACAAGGTGTAGACGCATTCTTTGACGTTCCCCTACATGATCGGATGGCAAGAATACTCCGCTATTCTGACCGGTTGTAAATAAACCCATTCCCATCCGTTTTCGTACCCCATAATCAAGCATTGATGCCGTCGTGGATACCGCTAATTCAAAAGCTTCATCTGATTCATAATGATCAGCGATCGCATCAAGTACCAGTACAGTTTTGGGTAATGATTCATGTTCAAATTCTTTTGACTTCCAATTGCCTGTACGAGCGGTAGCAGACCAGTGAATTCTTGAAATTCGGTCACCATATACATAATCACGTACACCATTAATCTGATTCGTTTCCGGACGGGACATCAATTGCGAGGTCTGTTGACCTCCAAGTCTAGAATACCGTGATCCCATTTGCCAGTTCGGAATAAAAGCGATTCGTGGTAGTACCAAAAACTCACCTGACGCTGTAAACCGCCCTTTATTTTCGATTAATCCAAAAATATCTTCGCTGATACATTCGGTGCCATAAAAGCGGTAACGTCCTCGCTCTAATGGAGGGGTCTGAAATAGTAGTTCACCTTTGCCCCGCATACTTGGAATCAGACTTTCTTCAAAAGACCACGATTCACCATTGTGACGCTTAAGCGTTTCACGAATAATCACATATGGTAATGGCAGAAATCCAGGAATCGTCACATCCAGACGTACCTGTACTTGATCACCTGCCAGAATCATTTCTCCTTGTTCCCCTGCTGTCGATAAATGGCGCTGACCATGAGCGCGTCCAACACCACGAAAGCCACCGCCAATTAAATATAGCGACAGCAAAGAAACCATCACAAATAGCATGACCGATGTTTTACCACCTTGAAAAAGAACATAAAATAAACATCCAATCCATACCATAAACACCAACCATAATTTAGAAGGTTGGCGTTTCCACTGCAAATTCAGACGCAAGTATGAAAATAAGGCTCTCATACTTATTGTCCCATAGATACAGGAGCATGAATTTGCTCCAAAATCTGCGCTACAATTCGTTCAGAACTCATGCGCTCCATCCGTGCTTCTGGACGTGGAAGTATACGATGTGGAATAACATAAGGAGCTAACTTCTTCACATCATCAGGGAGTACATAATCACGATTCTGTATAAATGCATAGGCTTTGACAGCCATCATAAAGGATAATGTTGCACGTGGACTGGCTCCAAGTAATACCGATCCATGTTCACGTGTATGGCGAACTACACTTACTAAATAATCACTTACCGATTCATCCAAATGAATCTTACGAATCTCTTGTTGAATATCAGCGATATGTTGCATATCCGTAACAGGTTCTAAGCGATCCACCGGTTGTCCGGCAGCACCATGACGAAGCAAATTGCGTTCAGTCTGCTCATCTGGATACCCTAGTGTAATTTTCATCATAAAACGATCCAATTGAGCTTCAGGCAACATGTATGTTCCTTCGAAATCAATCGGATTCTGTGTAGCACATAACATAAAAGGATGAGGCAATGGATGAGTCTCTCCATCTACAGTGACACTGCGCTCTTCCATAACTTCTAATAAAGCGGATTGTGTCTTGGTCGTTGCACGATTAATTTCATCTGCAAGTAGAATGTTCGTCATTACTGGACCTGGACGGAAATAAAACTGCTCATCCCGAGGATGAAAAATAGAAACACCTGTGATATCACTTGGCAAAATATCGGGATTACATTGAATACGACGATATTGACCACTCATTGATTTAGCAAGCGCTTTGATCATTTGTGTTTTACCTGTTCCCGGGACATCTTCTATGAGTACATGTCCTCCAGCAAGCAAAGCGGTAAGCAACAATTCGATTTCAAATGATTTGCCTAATATACAGGATTCTAGATTGGATCTTACAGCTGCAATGACTTCCATAGATTCTTTGCGTGCCGACATATATATAAAACCTCCTACTTCTGGTTCATATTCTTATATAATGATGTAATGACTCTAACTTTGTTGAAAATGTGTATATAGTTATATTGTACATGAACGATAAGTCAGAGTCACTTCAATAGCTGATTACAATTTGAAGTCAGCGCGAATGATTGGACATTTTTCGACATGAAGTTCATACTGTATCAAAGAATAACACTGTTAAGGAGTGACCTACGTCAATGGATAAGCAGACGCTTCAGATGTTTAAACAATTAACCGAATTCCCCGCAGTATCAGGGTTTGAAAGAGAACTTCGTCAATTTGTAAAAGAAAAAATGGAACCGTATACCGACGAATTTGTACAAGATCGATTAGGTAGTCTATTTGGTGTTATGCGTGGTGATGAAAATGGTCCTAAAATGATGGTCGCTGGTCATTTTGATGAAGTTGGATTTATGACAACAGGCATCACTGATCAAGGTCTTATCCGTTTTCAACCGTTAGGCGGATGGTTCAGTCAAGTCGTGCTTGCTCAACGTCTACATATTATTACTGATCAAGGCCCTATCGTGGGAGTTGTTGGTTCTACCCCTACTCACTTACTTAGCCCGGAACAACGTAACAAACCTGTAGATATCAAATCCATGTATATTGATATTGGTGCTGATGATCGTGCAGAAGCAGAACAAATGGGGTTACGTCCAGGACTGCAAATTGTACCGATCTGTGAATTTACACCAATGGCTAATCCCAAAAAAATTATGGCAAAAGCTTGGGATAATCGCTATGGAGTCGGTCTAGCGATTGAATTATTACAAGCTCTTCATGGAGAAAAGCTTGGTGGGACTTTGTATTCTGGCGCAACTGTGCAAGAAGAATTGGGATTACGTGGTGCACGTACTGCTGCACAATTGATTCAACCAGATCTATTTTTCGGACTTGACTGTAGTGCGGCTAACGATATGACAGGCGATCGCAATGCATTCGGTCATTTGGGTAAAGGTGCATTATTACGTATTTATGATCCAACTATGTTTACCCACCGGGGTATAGTTGAATATATTCAAGATACTGCAAGTACACACCAGATTCCAGTACAGTATTTCATTTCTGCTGGTGGTACAGATGCAGGTCAAGTTCATGTCAGCGGAACAGGTGTACCTTCAGCTATTATCGGTATTTGCGGACGGTATATCCATACTTCATCTTCTATTATTCATACCGATGATTATGATGCTGCCAAAGAATTGCTCATTAAATTGGTAAAAGGGATGAATCATTCTACCTATCGTACCATTTTGGATCGAGCTTAATCTATCGAATGATCATGATTATTCCTATGTTTTTACTTTAATGATACGTAAATATCCGGTTGCCAGATCTCTTAATAGGAGAAAAGTAACCGGATTTTTTTATACATTTCTTTCTTTTCAAAGTGATTTATATACTAAATAACTACCAATTCGTCCCGACTTTTTCTTCGCTTAATCTACATCACTCGCCATTTTCAGTGCATAAATGAGACTTTGCAAACGAACGGTTTAACCCTATCGGCACATGTAATCTAGTGATATACCATTTATAATAAGCAACAAAATAGATAGATAAAAGGAGAGAACTAATGAATTTAAAGACTGTACTGTACCAAAAATGGTCTAAAAATCTGATGTTATTGACTGTATTTTTGATGCCTCTAAGTTCGTTTATCTACTCGGTACCTGTCACTGCGGAAGAAAGTTCTGCATCTAACAGCGAATCGACTCTGTCCAATCTGTCTACAGTGACTCAAAATGTATATGTGTCTCCTAAAGGTAGTGACTTCTTAGGATCAGGGACTCTACAGGCTCCTTATCGTACCCTTCCCAAAGTTCGCTCTGTTTTGCGGGATACGTATGCTGAACGACCGGCTGGCGGAACAACAATCTGGTTGCGAGAAGGCGAATATGAATTGTCTTCTACATTAGAATTAAATGAACTGGATTCAGGTACAGCTGACAGACCAGTGACATATCGCAACTATCCTAATGAACAAGCAGTGATTACGACTGCCAAAACAATTGATCCCACACGTTGGAAACCGCTTAATTCTGAAGCGGCAGCTCGTGTTCATCCGGCGGTCTATGCTGATCAATTAGTCGAATTGGATGTACAATCGTTAGAACTCAAAAATACGTCTGGGTTCCCGGGAGGGACTTCGTTTACAAAAGAATGGGGTATTGTCGATCTGATTGTAGATGGCGTACGAGAACCGATCTCTCAATGGCCTAATCCTCAGCAAAAAATAGGCAAAAATCGGGTGGGCTGGGTAACGATGAATGGTTCGGCTGATCCTCAATCTTTTTATTACGGTGAAGGTGGACAACCAAAAGATGGAATAACCACAGATGAAGTGAATGCCGATCAGACCGATCGTACTGCACGCTGGCAACGATCTATCGAACAAGGTCATGATCTGTATCTCAAAGGATTCTGGCGTACTGATTTTGACCCTGTTACTAGCAAAGTAGAAAGTATTGATAATACACGTCATACGATTCGTTTAGTTGATATCCCAGAAGGCGGAATGGGTTCCAAATGGAGTAAAGATGCTCCTGTAGCTGATTCTACAGGGACAGGGACAACTACATCTACAACTCTCTCTACTCCCCTGCCAGCTCAGTCTCCTGTAACTATTCACGGGGATACGTATGTTACACAAGATGTCTATGTAACCGATGACGTTTATCATGCGCCCCTGTTTCCTGAGCCATTGCTAACTGCTACTTCTGTTACATATCAAGTGTATCGGGTGGGGACAGGAACCGAAGAATGGCAAGCACTGAACCTGTTGGATGAGATTGATACGCCGGGAGAATGGGCTTTGGATTTTAAGGATCAGAAAATCTATTATTATCCTGATGGCGATATCAACAAACAGAATATTATTATTGCTGATCGTACAGGCCCTATTATCAAATTAAATAATGCTTCGTATCTGAACTTTGTCGGTCTGACGATTGAAGGTGGTTTAAATAACGGTATCGAGATGCAAAGTTCTCATCATATTTCACTGGATAACAATACGATTCGTAATATCGGTGGTGGTGGAATTCTCGATTATTATGGTCATGACAATCGGATACAAAATAATACCATCTATGAAACAGGAAGTTTTGGGATCAGTATTGGATATGCAGGGAATCGAGATACATTGACGCCTGCTCATTCATGGATCACCAACAATCATATCCATAACACAGGTACACTGATTGCTTTGGAAGGATTAATTATTACGCAGTCGATCGGAATGACGATCAATCATAATCTAATCCATGATGTGCCTAAGCATGGTATACGCTATGTGTATAATAATGATCTGCTTTTCGAATATAATGAGCTTCATCATATCTCGCTTGAAGATGGAGATGCAGGAGCTTTCTATACCGCTCAAGACTGGACTTCATACGGTAATGTATTACGTTATAACTATGTACATGATAGCCCGCGGGCAAATGGATTCTATGCAGATGACGGGGATAGCGGAGATACATTTACCAACAATATTGTCTCAGGAGTATCCAAAGCATTTCTGTTTGGCGGAGGTCATCATAATCGAGCTACAGGCAATCTGATTATTAATGCCACATCTGGTATTCAGATTGATGATCGCGGTATTGCACGCAAATATACAGCAGACAGTACTCATGCAGAACAATTAATTGCTAAGAACCCTTCTACCGGGCCTTGGAAAGAGTATGGTCGTGTGCTGGCAGATACGTATGGATATGATACGAATCTATGGAAAAACATGTTGAATCCAAAATGGCATCCTGAATACCCGAATGGGACTCATTTCAAAGATAATGCTATTGTTCAATCCGGTACACTGGTTATCCCTAAAAAAGGGGCTGTTATTATCCAAAACAACCCAAGAATCACAAATACTCAATCGGCTGGACTGAATCCGAATACAACAAATGGATTCTACACTCAAAATCCTACGATTTTGGCTATCTTTCCAAATATCAATACCATTTATCCACAGATTGGATTGCAAAAAGGAGAGGTTATCTCTACCTCCTCTTCTGATTGATAGATCCTATTTAGGTTAAAAAAATACCTTCTCAATCCAAATAGCCAAAAGTTTCAGACATTGATCTGAGACTTTTGGCTATTTTCTTATGTCCTATATAGCTATCGGGGCTATTGCTTGCTGACTGAATAGGAAGGACATACTAATATAATTTGATTTTCTATCGCAATAGATACCTTCAAGAATGAGACATTAAGGCGGTTATCAGTTGTTGGAACATATACTATACTGAGGGTGGCTAAAGAAACACCAACACTTTCAATTTATTCTTCTATCTATCTCTTCTACTTCTTCCCACTCTTTATTCTACTACTTAACCTACTTGTTTACGTTATCCCTACTTCATTACATTTTGCTTTCCTTGATCTTCTTTCTAATACGAGTATACCGAAAGTTGAGATCACGGATTAATCCAATACTATATCTGACCTAATAACCCTACTCAATTATAAGAAAACAGCTACAGTTAGCCATCTTAGAGTACATCTATTCGTTCATCATTTATTTGATAACAATAGCATTCAGGATATTTAGGAGGAAAATATAATGGTAACAACTACGAAATGGGTAGCATGGATACTTTCACTGAGTCTTATGATTACTCTTCTACCAACAGGGCAAACCAGTTATGCTGCAACAAATCAAATGCTTAGTAGTGGTAACACAGTTGCAACTAACGTTAATCTATACGTCGATCCAACAGGAAATGATACAACAGGGACAGGCACTAAATTAGCACCTTTCAAATCATTATTCAAAGCTAGATCAACGATTCGTGCTTACAAAGGCAATTTACCAGCAGGTGGTGTTACCGTCTGGGTCAAAGGCGGAACATATAATCTAGCTACAACATTCGATCTCAATGCTCAAGATTCAGGAACACCCGATAAACCTGTTATTTATCGCACGTACCCGGGAGAGACGGTTACCTTAACAACAGGTAAAGGCATTGATCCTACATCATGGCAACCTTTAAGTGCAGATGCAGCGGCACGTGTTAATCCTTCTATTCAACCAAGTAAACTACGCGAGCTAGATGTAGCTTCGCTCAATATACAGAATATTGCTGGCTTTGCAGGAGGTACAACATTTACAGAACAATGGGGTATTGTTGATCTGATCGTAGATGGTATTAGACAACCGATCTCTCAATGGCCGAATGAAAATCAAAACATCGCATCAAATCGTGCAGGTTGGGTCACTATGAATGGATCCGCAGACTCCAAATCCTTTTATTATGGTGAAGGCGGTATTCCAGAGAACGGAATTACAGACGATGAAGTCAATCAAGACGGTACCAATCGTATTCAGCGCTGGAAAGCTTCCATGGCTAAAGGGCATGATCTGTATCTCAAAGGATTCTGGAGAACAGCATGGAGCCCTGTAACGAGTAAAGTAGGCGCTATCTACCCTAACGATCATATTATTTCTCTATATGATATTCCAAGTGGCGGTATGGGAGATAAATTTAGCAAAACGGTTGTTACAACCAACACACTCAAAAGTTCAACGGTCAGTATAGATGTTTATCGTCCTAATCTAATGTCTTCTGCTTCAGTACAAAAAGATGTGTATACTCCAGCATTTTCTGTTCCAAGTGCTAATGTGAACCTCTTCAATGTGACTGCTAGTGTCTATGGATTGGCTAACGATGAACCTTTTATTCCAGATACAAGTGTGAGCTATAGAGTTGGCACAGGGAAAGAAGAATGGAAAGCTATTAATTATTTAGATGAAATCGATGTTCCTGGGGAATGGGCACTTGATTTTAAAGACGGAAAAATTTATTACTATCCTACAGGTGATCTTACTAAACAGATGATTACCTTATCGGATAACAAAGCATCTATTATCAAAATGAGTGACGCTTCTTATATTCAATGGCTTGGATTTACGGTTGAAGGTGGTATGGGTAACGGCATCGAGATGCAACGTTCTCATCATATGAAGCTTGCTGGAAATACAGTCTGTTATGTAACAGGCACAGGTATTGTTGATTACTACGGCAATAACAATCTGATCCAAAGTAATGATGTATTTGAAATTGGAGCTGCCGGTATCTCTATGGGGTACTCAGGAGATCGTACTACTTTGACAGCATCCAATTCTAGAATCAATAACAATCATATTTCAAATATCGGCACATTGATTAGTCTTGAAGGTATCGTGATTCGCGAATCTGTAGGGATTAAAGTCGATCATAATCTTATTCATGATACACCCAAAGCGGCAGTTAAGTATACTTCAGATAACAACCTGTTGTTTGAGTATAATGAAATTCATAATACGTCTTTAGTTGAAAGTGATTCCGGTGCTTTTTACACACCACAAGACTGGACTTCTTATGGAAATGTACTCCGTTATAACTTTATTCATCATAACAAACGGTCTCATGGATTCTATTTTGATGATGGAGATAGCGGTGATATTGTCAGCAAAAATATTATTCAACAATCTCAAATCGCTTTTATCATGGGCGGTGGACACGATAATCTAGCGCAAAATAACCTGATTATCGCTTCTAGAGCAGCAGGACAAATTGATGATCGTGGTATTACACGTGGATATACGGCTACAAGCACGTATGCTCAGAATTTGATTAGCAAAAATCCGACTTCTGGCGCATGGCTACAGTACGGTAAAGATTTGAAAGCAACTTATGGCTACACTACTAATCTATGGGCAGATATTCTTAACCCTGAATGGCATCCTGAATATCCAAACGGTTCTTCGATTTCCAATAATGTATTTGTACAAACAGGCGCAGTCACTACACCTAAAAAAGGATCTTTTACTGTAGCGAACAATGTGATTCTAAATACGATCGCGGATGCTCAATTTTATAATGCTAACACAATGGATTATCGTACCAATAATGCAAGTATTCTGAGCAAATTTACAGATTTAAATACGATTTTCCCACAGATCGGATTATCTCAAGATGAGTATAGAGTGCAAGTCGTTTCTAGATCAGCATCAGGCGGAATGAGTAATCATTAAAATGAATAGGAATTTCCATATTATTGTGAACTTTTTATGAATACAGTAGGTCTACCCTTTCCACTCCTCCTACTAATGATTCATAAAAATAACTTTTATTCCGGGGATAATTAGTAACTAAATATCTTAATTATCCCCTCTTTTATCAAAAAAAGTCGATTTTTCACTTAAATTAACCAAATTTATCTATAACCATTACAAAATGGGCAAAAGTATCCGACAAAGTAACTAGTGAGCCTAATTCGATAATTATAAAACCAAATATCCAATTCTAATACAACTATAGGTAAACCATATTACAGTATGAAAGGATGTTTTATAATGTTCAGAAAGACACCGTTAGCCATGTTAATGGTGATAACTACACTAGTTGTAAGTACTTTGTTATCACCAAGTTCCGCTTTTGCAGATCGTACCGTAAATGGAACTGTTGTTACCCTAAGTAGTGGAGCAACGACCAATACAGGTCTCAATATCTATGTAGATGGTTCTGTAGCAACTGCTGGAACAGGGACAAAAGATGCTCCCTTCAAAACACTGATCGAAGCTAGAAATGCGATTCGTGCTAAAAAAGGAGTTTTACCTGTTGGAGGAATTACAGTATGGGTCAAGGGCGGCACATACAAATTCACTTCTACAATGGATATGAATGCTTCTGATTCTGGAGCACCTGGTAAATCAATCGTTTATCGTACCTATCCTGGAGAGAAAGTTATTCTTTCTAACGGTACATCTGTTGATCCTACCCTTTGGAAACCTTTAAATAGTGAAGCACAATCCAGAGTTAATCCAAAAGTCAGTGCAAGCAAGCTAGTTGAACTGGATGTAAAAGCTTTAGGGCTTACCAATATTAACAGCTTTCCTGGAGGCAATTCATTCTCCGATAAATGGGGCATTATTGATCTGATTGTCGATCATGAACGTCAACCGATCTCACAATGGCCGAATCCCGGCGAAATGGCTGGTTCCAAACGGGCTGGTTGGACAACAGCTAACGGTTCCGCGGATGCTAAATCTTTTTACTACGGTGAAAATGGAATCCCGACAGATGGTAAGACTGATGATGAATTAAATGCAGATGGAACCAATCGTTCCGAGCGTTGGGCTGCTTCTGTGAATGCAGGACATGCTCTCTACCTTCAAGGCTTCTGGAGAACGGTCTGGAGCCCTGTGACAAGCAAAGTACAAAGTATTGATAATGCAGAAGGCAGTATTTCTTTGTTAGACACCCCTACAGGCGGTATGGGTTCCAAATGGAGTAAAGATATTGCTAACTCTAACCCTGTTTACCGTACAGGTGATGGAACAGAAGAATGGCGTGCAGTGAACTATCTAGATGAGATTGATGTTCCTGGCGAATGGGCACTTGATTTCAAAGATGGCAAAGTATACTACTACCCTGATGGCGATATCAAAACAAAAGATGTAGAAATCGCTGATAATGCTACACCTATCATCAAAATGTATGCGACGTCCTACCTTCAATTGCTAGGCTTCCAATTAGAAGATAGCATGAGTAACGGGATTGAAATGCAAAAAACGCACCATATTACAATTGCAGGTAATACGATCTTAAACGTAAGTGGTGGCGGTATTGTCGATTACTATGGCAGTTACAATTTGATCAAAAGTAATGATATTTACGATACAGGTGAATTCGGAATAAGTCTTGGTTATGCAGGTGATCGCACAACGACATTTACCAAATCCAATACACGTGTAACCAATAATCATATTCATCATACTGGTCTACTTTCTCACCTTGCAGGTATTATCGTACGGGATTCCAATAATGTATGGGTCGATCATAACTTGATCCATGATGTTCCCAAAGATGGTATTCGTTATGTAAGCAGTACAAATCTAACCTTTGAATTTAATGAAATTCATAATGCTGCTCTAGTTGAAAGTGATACAGGAGCTTTCTATACAGCTCAAGACTGGACTTCATACGGAAATGATCTTCGTTACAACTTTATTCATAACAATGTACGTGCCAACGGATTCTATGTGGATGGCGGCGATGCAGGCGATAACTTCTACAACAATATTATTCAAGGCTCTGATCGTGCATTCCAATTTAACGGTCATCATAATATTGGTCGTAACAATGTCGTGGTTGCTTCTTCCAAAGTACAGATCGAAAATCGTAGTGATGTACTCACAACTGATGTGGTAGCAAATGCGATTATGACGAAAAGTTATGGAGTCGGCAGTAGCTTTGCAGATGGATTGCGTGCTAAAAATCCTTCATCCGGTGTCTGGGCAGGCTTTGCAAGTGAGCTCAAAACACGTTACGGATACACGGATAATTTGTGGACAGATATCCTGAATGCTAACTGGCATCCAGAGTACTCTAATGGTTCCAAATTAGTAGATAATGCATTCGTTCAAGTCAATAGTATTATCAAACCCAAACTTGGAAATATCACTGTTGAAAAAAATAACATTCTGTCTAAAGTAGCAGATGCAAGCTTCTTCAATTACGGTCAAATGGACTTGCGTACTAACAACAGACAAATTCTTGAGAAATTCCCGAATTTGAATAGTATTTTCCCTCAAATTGGATTGCAACAAGATATGTATCGTATCCGTGTGGTAACTCGTGCAGAGACAGGCGGATTCACCAATCACTAAGTTAAATGGCTAGCATACAGCCGAACTTCTTTTGTAAAGAAGTTCGGTTTTTTGTTGTGTTTAGCTCTAGCTATACTTGTGCATGACATGAACCCATTTGATTAGTTATCCAAGCGAACGGGTAAATGCACTATGAATCCGAACGACACGAAGACGATACAGAACATACAGGAGGAATTCATCATGTTAGGTAAAAAAACAATTTTTATTACAGGTGCAGGTAGTGGACTTGGTAAAGGTGCTGCATTAGGTCTTGCCAAAAAAGGACATAAAGTGATTGCTTCCGTAGAAATTATTCCTCAAGTGACAGAGCTTCGAGAAGAAGCCAAAGCTCAAGGACTCGATATTGAAGTACTCAAATTAGATGTAAATAAACCACTTGATCGTATTCAATTGGAAAAATATGATTTTGACGTATATGTAGCGAATGCAGGTATTGGTGAAGGTGGCCCACTTGCTGAGATTCCAGTCGATAATATCCGTCAAATTTTCGATACCAACGTTTTTAACTCATTAGAAATGGTACAGATTGTCGCTCGCCAATTTGTCGCTAAAAAGAAAGGTAAAATCATTTTTGTCAGTTCTATCGCTGGACTAAGTGTGACTCCTTATCTTGGTGCATATTGCGCTTCCAAACATGCTGTAGAAGCGATGGCTCAAGCGCTTAAAGAAGAACTGAAAGAGTTCGGAATTCAAGTCGCTACAATCAATCCTGGTCCTTACAAAACAGGATTTAACGATAATATGTTTGAACAAAAAGAAAAATGGTATGACGAGAAAACCAACTTCACCAAACGTGCTGATTTGTTAAAAGGTGAAAAAATGCTAGCTCAACAGTTCGATCCTCAAGATATGATCGACAAAATGGTGGAAGTCATTGACGCGAAGCACCATCCTTTCCGTAATGTGTATCCAAAACCATCTGAAGAACAAGTAAAAGAATATCAAGCAAAAATATGGGAAGAAACAGTATAAATCTTTTCTTTTCTACTCACTACTATCATGTATCCAAAGCACACAGAATGGGCATTTTGACTGCCTTCTCTGTGTGCTTTTATACTGCTAGAGCACTTTGAAGTACCTATCGCACTTCAAAGTGCGTACTTCTCATCTCTTCTATTATGCTGCAAGCTAATCATGTAACCCATCATGATTAAAGGAGAGCTCAAGATGAATACATCGATCAATCATTCTCGTAAAGTCGCTCTGGTTGTTGGAGCCAACGGAGTTATAGGTAGTAACCTGATTGACCACTTAATTACACTCCCTGATTGGGATATTATAGGGTTATCCCGTAGAGGCGGTATTTCAACAGATCGTGTGACTTATGTATCGGTAGACCTTTTACAGCGAAGCGAAGTTGAACATGTTTTAGCATCATTTTCCACGATCACACATATTTTTTATGCGGCTTATCAAGATCGTCCAACATGGGCAGAATTAGTAGAACCTAATCTGAATATGCTGATTCATATTGTAGAAAGTGTAGAAGCCACTTCTCCTCAACTTGAACATATCAGTCTGATGCAAGGCTACAAAGTATACGGTGCCCATCTGGGTGCATTTCCAACCCCTGCCCGTGAAACAGATGCGAAGCCGATGCCACCTGAATTCAATATGGCACAACAGGATTATCTAGTGCAGCAACAACAAGGTAAAGATTGGACATGGTCTGCTCTTCGACCTTCTGTGGTATGCGGATTTTCAGTAGGTAATCCGATGAATCTAGCTATGGTGGTTGCGATCTATGCGACGATTTCTAAAGAACTGCAAATCCCTTTACGCTTCCCTGGCAAGCGAGGAGCTTACCATAGCATTTTAGAAATGACTGATGCAGGTTTACTCGCCAAAGCAACCGTATGGGCAGCAACAACGCCTGCATGTGCTAATCAGGCGCTGAATATCAATAACGGAGATGTATTTCGCTGGGAATCCTTATGGCCTAAGATTGCTCATTATTTTGATATGGAAACGGCTCCTCCTTTGTCGATGAACTTAAACGATACGATGAAAGATAAAGAAGCTCTGTGGGATTCGATCGTTAGTAGGTATGGATTAACAGCATATACTTATGCAGAGGTGTCTTCATGGGCTTTTGGTGATTTTGTATTTTCGTGGGATTATGATTTTTTTGCAGACGGTAGTAAAGCACGTCGTCTTGGCTTTCATGAGTATGTCGATACCGAAGAAATGTTTATCACTATTTTTGAGGATTTCCGCAAGCGTAAGATTATCGCCTGATCTTCTGTCGTTTGTATCGATAAATCAATAAAAGCCGACCTTAGGTAAGACAAAGGTTCGGCTTTTATTGATTTACATCACTTGAGGAGGAGACGATAAAATACGCGCTTGATCGCCATAGTGTTTATTCACATGCACTTCTCCCCATTTGCACATCATATGAAGTAACTCTGTTAGAGTCGTTCCGTATGGGGTTAATTCATATTCAACTTTGGGTGGCACAACATGATAAGAAGTTCGCAATACGGTGCCTGCTTCTTCTAATTCACGTAATTGCTGGGTTAGCATTTTTTGCGTAATCGCTGGAATTAACTTTTTAAGTTCACTGGTGCGTTTTTTACCAAATGTAAGATGGAATAAGATCACAGGTTTCCATTTACCACCGATCACTTCCAATGTGACTTCAACAGCAGTATGATATACTTTCTCTTTTTCTTCCATTATTGTTCCACCTTTCTAAGGTAGTTAATTATTTAGTATACTTACATCTAAGGTATAACACGAGCGTATGGTATAGTTCTTTCTACTGTAACATAGCCTATGGATAAGAAAGGTAAGCTATTTGGTTTGGTAAACATCACTTTTTTATTACCATGAATGTATTGCTCAAACCAAGTGCTGTTTGACAGTAGTCCTTTGTTCTACCTATACTAATGCCAACTCAATCTATACCCAAGCATATAATATAAGGAGGTGGTCGCTTGAAAGCATCAAACTCGCGAATGATCCTTTTGGGGCTCGCTTTATTCGCTTTGTTACTAGGAGTACTATACTACAGTTTTCATACGAAAAACGATTCGTATCCGTTAAGTAGCGGTGCTGTGAAGGAGTCTGGAATGAATATCTATGTCGCCAAAACAGGGAATGATCAGACTGGAAATGGTAGCAAGAACAGTCCTTATGCGACTTTAAAACAAGCTCAGAAAAAGATTCGTGCCTATCAGGGCAAGCTTCCTCAAGGAGGCATAACGGTCTGGGTGAAGCAAGGGAATTATCTGATGGATTCTAGCTTACAACTGGATCAAAAAGATTCAGGAACAGCCAGTTCTCCAATTACATATCGCACGTATACCGGAGAACAAGTAACGTTATCTACAGGCAAAACAGTAACGGACTGGCAACCACTCAGTCAAGAAGCTCAAGCTAGAGTTCATCCGAAGATTGATCCCAAGCAGTTAGTAGAATTGGATGTACGCAAATTAGGATTTAAGCATATTAATGGATTTGAAGGCGGTACTTCGTTTACAGAAAAATGGGGTATCCTGAACTTATTTGCAAATAATCAAATGCAACCTATTTCCCGCTGGCCGAATACTACAGAAGTTGCTAGTGGACAACGTGCAGGTTGGGCGATTGCTCAAAGTGTCTATAATGCTCAATCTTTTTATTATCAAAAGCCCGGTTCATCGAGTGTAAATATTCTGGATGAAGATGGTACTAATCGTTCCAAGCGCTGGCAAAATGCGATTCAACAAGGACATGCAATCTACTTACAAGGTTTCTGGCGTACACTATGGAGTCCAGCCAGTATCCAGATCAGTCAAATTGATCCTGCTCAAAAAACGATCAAGCTTCTCGATACCCCTCAAGGCGGTATGGGTTCTAAATTCAGTGCTCTCGTGTCTCCTTCTGCTCTATCGAGAACAACGAATGAGCAAAATGATAACAGTAGTACACCTTCTACTTATCGTGTCGGTGATGGCTCTGAAGAGTTCCGTGCACTTAATCTATTAGAAGAAATTGATACGCCCGGAGAATGGGCGCTTGATTTTAAAGACGGCAAAATTTACTACTATCCGCCTTCTGATATTCATAAATTGCAGACTGTGATTGGCGATCAAGATTCACCGATTGTCAGTATGGATGGTACATCTTATGTGCAATTTAAAGGATTTACGATACAGAATAATATGGGCAATGGTTTTGAAATGAAACGAAGTCATCATATAACGATAGCAGGCAACAAAATTCATGATGTGAATGGCGGTATCTTAGACGTAGATGGTCATCATAATACATTCCGCAGTAATGATATTTATGATACAGCTAGCTTCGGAATCAGTCTGAATAGTGCAGGTGATCGGGCTACCTTATCGTCTGCAAATACTCGCATTACCAATAATCATATTCATCATATCGGCAAGCTGATTCATCTGGAAGCGATTATTATTCGAGATTCAGTCGGTGTGCGGGTAGATCATAATTTACTACATGATGTTCCCAAAGATGCTGTTCGTTATGTATTTAGCAATAAGCTGTTGCTAGAATACAATGAAGTTCATAATACATCTCTGATCGAAGGCGATACAGGAGCTTTCTATACCGCTCAAGATTGGTCTTCGTACGGCAATGTATTACGATATAACTTTATTCACAATAACAAGCGCTCCAATGGATTCTATGCAGACAGCGGTAGCAGTGGGAATACGTATCAGTATAATATTATTCAAGATACTTCCCGTGCTTTCCTATTTGAAAATGGTCATCATAATGTAGCGACGAACAATCTATTAATTGATGTCCAATCGCTTGAAATTAATGACCGTTCCAATCAACTCGATTATGGACTAAATAGCGACAATGCAAATCGTCTACGTGAGCTACAACCTTTAACCGGAACTTGGAAAAAATACGGTGAACAACTTGCTGAAAAATACGGACTGCAAGGCAATCTATGGAGTAGCGTATTAAGCAAGAAATGGAATCCGCAATATCCAAACGGCAGCAAGCTCAATCATAACGTTATTGTAGGTGCAGATGGACAAGTGAAATTACCGAAAAAAGGTGATGTGACAGCCGTAGGGAATACCACTGTGAGTAGCACATCCAAAGCTGGATTTTATAACCTAGCTACACTGGATCTACGTACCAAAAATGCGAAGATTCTAGAGAAATTCCCAGACTTGAATACCATTTTCCCAACGATTGGATTGTACAAAGATGATTATCGCACTCAGCCTTTTAATCGTGCAGATTCAGACGGTCTTTCCGATCATCAATCAACTTCTTAAATCAAACTTTTCTTGATATTACTGACTGATCAGTTGTGCTTCGGTGCAATTGATCAGTTATCTTTTTATAGATTAAGATTTCGTCCGACACACTTGACAAGCAATCTACCAGTATGCTCAAATGGTTACAAAAAAGAAACTAATTTATGAATAAATTGAAATTTTATTAAGAAAGTATGAAAATAGTCTTTGCTAAATATGTATCTGTATTTTATTATATAAAAGCATCTAAAGAAATTACCAAATTATATGTATTTTAGGGGGTGATTAACTAATTAAAACAATGATCTACACCATAGCAGGGATAAACCATCATCCCAACGACATCAGTGTATCTAGAAACGGAGGGAATTTATATTTATGAAGAAGTTCCAGAAAATGATATCGCTCGCAGCTATTCTTGCTTTGAGTAGTGGTATAGCAGTTCCATATGCATCTGCTGACAAAGTTGGAAATCAAGAAGTGATTAATCTTGATAGCGGTGCTGTGACAAAAACCGGTTGGAATCTATATGTAGATACTGCCGGAAGCGATACCGATGGGAATGGCACAAAAGAGAAACCATACGCCACCCTCGAAAGAGCACGTGATGCGATTCGTAGCCTCAAAGGCGCCCTACCCGATTATGGAGTAACGGTCTGGGTCAAAGGTGGAGAATATGAATTTTCCAACTTGGAATTTACAGATGCAGATTCAGGTACGCCTGATAAACCGATTGTCTATCGTACCTATGCGGGAGAACAAGTAACGTTAACCAATGGTATTCGTATCAATGCGTCAGATTGGAAGCCTCTTAGCGCAGCTGCCAAAGCTCGTGTTCATCCTGATGTAGATGCCAATGCTCTGTACCAGTTAGATGTAAAATCGCTGGGCTTGAAGCATATTAGACATTTTGAAGGTGGTACTTCATTTACCGAAAAATGGGGAATCATTGATCTGATCTCTAACGGTATTCGTCAACCGATCTCACAATGGCCGAATATCACCGAATCGGTAGATGGACATCGTAAAGGATGGACAACTGCTAACGGTTCAGCGGATGCCAAATCTTTTTATTATGGTGAAGGCGGTATTCCTGAAAATGGAGATACAACGGACACATTGGATTTGGATGGTAGCAATCGTGCAGCACGCTGGCAGAAGTCTTTGTCAGAAGGTCATGCTCTTTATCTCAAAGGATTTTGGAGAACGGTCTGGAGTCCACTGACCAGTTCTGTACAATCTGTCGATACCAAGCACAATGTAATTACACTTAAAGATATTCCAGATGGCGGTATGGGTTCCAAATGGAGTGCTACCGTATCTGATTATGCATCTGCTACATCCGCTACAGCGAATACGTATGGAGACGATGCCAAGTCAGCTAGTGTGGCTCCATCTACTTCTGCGACAAGTGCGCCTGCGGCAGATGATGCTTTGCATGATACTGATTCTACGCCTCAATCGTATAAGCTGTTTAACGAACAGGGCGAATCAGGATCAGTAAGTTTGAAAGAAAATGTGACAGACGATTCTCAATTAACGACCGAAGCGACGGACTCGGAGAACAGCTTATCGTTACCTTCAGGCGTAACGGAACATACAGGTACCGATGCTACTGTGACAGAACATACCGCTGACTCCGAATCAGCCAACGTTTCTTCATCTGTAAAAAATGATGTCTACAAAACAGCGACAGCCAGTACGTATTTCGCACCTTCATCGTATTCATCCAAAATTAAAGCGCCTTATCGAATCGGTTCCGGTTCGGAAGAGTGGAAATTGATTAATTACCTGGATGAAATCGATGTACCGGGTGAATGGTCACTCGACTTCAAAGATGGGCAAATTTATTATTATCCGAAAGGCAATCTAAAAAGCCAAACGATTATTATTGCCGATCAAGAAAACCCGGTTGTCTCTATCAACGGTGCTTCCAACTTGGAAATGTTAGGGTTCACTGTTGAAGGCGGTATGGGGAACGGAATTGAATTGAAAAATACCGATCATATTACGATTGCAGGCAACACGCTTCGTAATCTAGGTAATGGTGGGATTCTGGATGTAGATGGTACGAATAATCTTTTCCAGAGTAACGATATTTATGAAACAGGCGGATTCGGGATCAGTATTAACGATGCTGGCGACCGTAAAAAATTAACAGCAGCGAATAGCCGCGTTACCAATAACCATATTCATAATGTGGGTGATCTTACTCACCTCGAAGCGATACTGGTGCGTAATTCAGTGGGAGTCAAATTCGATCATAATTTACTGCATGATGTACCCAAAGATGCTGTCCGTTATGTGTACAGCAACAATTTAACATTTGAGTACAATGAAGTACACAACACTTCGTTGATCGAAGGCGATACCGGAGCATTCTATACCGCTCAAGATTGGGCTTCGTATGGTAATGTGCTGCAATATAATTTTGTTCACCATAACAAACGTTCTAATGGATTTTATTCAGATGGTGCAGATAGCGGTGATAATTATCGTTACAATATTGTACAAGGTTCCACGAAAGGTATTTTACTCAATGGACATGACAATATCGCAAATAACAATCTAGTGGTCGATTCCAATATGATTCAAGTCGATCAACGGGGCGATAGTAATTCTCATGGTGTGAATAGTATCTATGCAGATCAACTTCGAGAAATGAATCCAACCAGTGGTGTCTGGAAAGAATACGGAGCAACATTACAGAAAACGTATGGTTACGATCATCCGTTATGGAGTAGTATTCTTGATCCGAACTGGCATCCTGAATATCCTAATGGTACAAAAATGAATAACAATGTAATGGTCAATACCCCGAATATTGTGGTTCCCAAATTAGGTGATGTGAAAGTTGAAGGTAATCAATTTATCTCTACGGTCACAGGTGCAGGATTCTACGATTACAGCAAAATGGACTTACGTACCGACAATAAGACTATTTTAGCGAAATTTCCGAATCTGAATGAAGTCATGCCTAAAATTGGATTGAGTCAAGATGAATACCGTACCAAAGTCGTGACTCGTGCCGAATCAGGCGGATTAACCAATCACTAATCTAACCAGCTCTTCTATGCTTTGACCAAGTAGAACCTTTGAATCAACAGGCTGTTTGCCTACGATTCAAAGGTTCTTTTTTTGTCTATACATTTCTTTTTTACATAGTTACTATATTTTTTTCATGGAAATGACTTGTAATTATTTTTGTCCATGTTATAATTATCTTAATATTAAGATTTTAAATATAAGCCGATTATGATTCATTCATATATATATTAGGAGGTTGACGATTATGGAATTATTAGGTATTCATCACGTCTCAATTATGACAGGTAAAGCGGAAAAAAATTACGATTTTTATACCAAAACAATGGGTATGCGTATGGTGAAAAAAGGAGTCAATCAAGACGATACGACGTCTTATCATTTATTTTATGGGGATGCTGTTGCTTCTCCCGGTACCGAACTAACTTTCTTTGATCTACCAGGTATCGGACCTAGCTATCAAGGAGTATCTAGTATTTCAGCCACTTCATTACGTGTAGCCAATACAGAAGCGTTGCAATACTGGTCTGATCGATTTGATCAATTGAATGTTACTCATGAAGAAATCAAACAACGGGCTGGACGGGATACTTTAGCGTTCCAAGACTTTGAAGGTACACGTCTTATTCTTGTAGCCGATAATGGCGAACAAGGTGTTGCTCCCGGCAAAGCTTGGGATCAGACTGAAGTTCCTGTTGAATACGGTATTCTTGGACTTGGACCTACCACATTGACACTTGCCAAACCAGCTTCTACAATTATGATTTTGACTGAAGTGATGGGATTCCGTCACACAGGCTCGTATCCTTCGCTTGCAGGTGACTTTGCAGATATTGAAGTCTACTCTACCGGTCAAGGCGGAGCAGGTGCAGAAGTCCATATCGAGACACGCCCTGATCTTCCGAATGCTCGCTTGGGTCGTGGTGGTGTGCATCACGTAGCTTTCCGTGTACCTGATGAATCCGAGTACGAACGTTGGGCAGACAAATTATCCAAATTAGGCATTCCTAATTCGGGTAAAGTAGATCGTCACTATTTCCGTGCTCTTTACTTCCGTGAACCCAATGGAATCTTATTCGAACTTTCTACAGATACACCGGGATTCGATATCGACGAATCTATGGATTCATTAGGTGAGACATTGTCTTTACCTCCTTTCCTTGAAGGTAATCGTGCACAGATCGAAGCTAATCTTCGTCCGCTTGTACTTGATGAAGCTTAATCTATTAGATGAAATAGTATCGTTATCATAGGTTTATAACACAAAGAGCAACTCTTAGCAGAGTTGCTCTTTTATGATTTAAACATATGTTTGTAGCTTTGTCTCTTACTTCCCTTGAGAAGACGTCTGCTCAAGTTGCTCTGCTTTCTTTCGCTCTTCAAGATAGGCTTCAAATCGCTCAGGATGAACCACTTTACGCATCAAATGCATCGGTCCTTCTCCTTTACCTGCATCTCTAGAACGGATACTTTCATATCCTCTACGCTCATACATTGGCAGTAACCATGGATGTTTCTCCGCAGTACCCAGTGTAACCGCAGGCGCGCCTACTTCATCACGGATAATATGTTCTTCTACCCAATTGAGTAATTTGCTACCTGCACCTGTTCCTTGTACATTCGGATCCACTGCGAACCACATAATAAACGGTAAGCCCGTCTCAGCAGTTAACTCTTTGACCCGTTCAGGATCAGCTAAAGTCACTGTCGCTACGATCAAGCCATCTTGCTCTAGTACATAGCATTTATTGTGCGTAATATTATCTTCAATTAATGCTAGATCAGCATGAGCTGCTGGCCACGTTAATCCTAATTCACGAATAGTCACATATGCTTCATATGTGATATGAAGTACACGCTCTGCATCTTCTACGGTTGCCAAACGATAAATGTCACTCAATTCTGTCACCTCTTTATTCCGACTATGTTCATCAGATTATTAAATATAATCTAACATTGATTATACCACTTTTCTAATTGAATTTTTCTATAAGTAATTTTCTATAAGTAACGATGGATGATATGAATCCTTATTTTATATGATCTACTTATCGACAATCGTTAGACGATTCCATGTGTGTTGCCAATTTTTTTGTTGAACACGTTGCTGATAAATATGAACGTCTCCGCGTGTCTGAAGAAAGCGTGGATTGACACGTATCTTCATTTCAAATACATCTTCAAGTCCACAAGGAGCGACAAGAATCACTTGATCATCTTCATCTAACCGTACTCCTAATGCTGTCGCAGTTTCGGGAAAGCATGAGATAGCATCTACTGTAGAGGTGTAAGGCTCAATACGATTGGCGATATGCATTCTTGCTTCATTTTTGACTGACCACGGCACTGCTGGTTGCATACAGGATAATTGGCGTTCCCACTCTTTTTCATTATTTTCATCCAGCTGGTTGGGATCGTAATAGACTACATCAATATCAGCAAGTACTGTGCGAGAGTCAATCTGATGTAACATATCCCAGATCTTCGAACGGACAAATCCTGCACATACCCAGCTATCCGGCAGATTCAGATGTCGTACACTGCGCAAAATATCCATCATCCAACCATCATCTTCAATCCATTGAACAATCGTCTGCTGCCTGCTTTGCTCTTTGTCACTATCATATGTAGACATGTCTGTAGCTCCTCTATACTCTGAATTGTGCTTCTATTTATACGGTTGAATACTGAGCTATTGTTGGATTTCATTTACCATATATTCGGCAAATGCTTGTAACTGTACAGGTTCCAATCTTGGATCATCTATACTGCCACTGTACATATCAAGGCAAGCACGAATAAGCTCAGAGTAGGTAGAAGGCAATGCAGAGATTCCCCATTCCCCTCCTTCTTTTTTCGATGAGACGGTATGTTCTTGAAGAAACAGCAAGATCCGACACAGGTTAAGTGTGTAATATACAGGTGAATCTATTATATCTGTAGATACATGTTCTATATCTAACAAAAGTGATTGAATATACAAATGAGGGTCGATTGGCGCAAATACTGCGGAGATCTGTTTACCATATAAGGTTAGACCTCGCTGATATGTAACAAAAATATGAGCTGCTATATCGGTATCTGTATCCCCTCCGCAAATATAATGCGTATCTGTACGATACTTTTCGCGGTGATGGGCTGAATAATGGAATTCAAATGGAGTCGTGTATACAAAAGGATTTATATCTTTTTGCAATAATATACTCAACTCGAGCCCGTTGCCGTATATTAAATCTTCTTCTACTATTAGAAGTTTTTGAGCGATATCTAATTTCAATTGCTGACTGATTGCATCTTGTACCACAATTAACAAATCAATATCACTCTGTTCAGGATTGAACCCACCCATCGCCAAAGAACCATGTAGATAAATACCGACTAGATTATCTTCTAATACTGTTTGAAATAACTCTGTAATACCTTTAAGTTTATAGGCATGATCTGAGATATGAGGCTGAATATTCAATATGATCGGCTCCTTTTCAATACCCTATTTCACCAAAATATCCTTCTATCTTCTTCCTTTTAGATGGTATCGTCAACCATAGACAAGGATCTATCAAAAAAAGCATCCCTAATGATCTAGGAATGCTTTTTGCTATACTACTTTACTGATAATCTACATCTTCGGTGAAATGAATCTGTTGCAATCGTTCTTGAATCCGCTGAATTTCAGCTGATGTTAACGGTGCGTTAGGCGCAATCTTATAATTACGTCCAGTCACATAACTAACTTCGGTATGACTGTCAAAAGCATATGGGGTCTGCGGAACAGGCGTTTTTGTATAATCAGTAAAATCAATCACCGACCATGCTTGATCTCCATCGTGCTTGCGCAAAATTAGACGCTGATATTGATTCTCTGTCCATAGATAACGAGTATCAGCTGGAGAGTTATTACCATCTAGTGCCGTCGTATAACCGGAACCTCTGAACATCAATGTAAATTGAGCTTGATCATTGGTAGAACCCGACTTCGTTCGATACGTTTGCCCAAGTTCATTGATCCCTACAATATGAACATTACGTCCTGCTGGAAAATGATCAACAAAGTCTTTCCATCCATTTAGCAAATTATCATGACGTAACACCCAGTTTGTATCAATCACAATAGATAGATAGTTAACCGTGTTCATCATTTGATAAGGATTATCGACATATTGCTGCGCAGTATACAATTGCGGTTCAGCATTAGAGTCTTTGACATAGGGATCACCCGGATGAATCGTCCACCGGGAAGACTTTTCTACATAACGTGAACCGATAGGATCGATTGTTACTGGATTCATAAAGACGGCTCCACTATTATCTAGACTTCCTTGTGCAGGCACCAATGGATTATGCTCATTCGACCAGTAAGGCATCAATGGCGAACCTTCTCCAAATAATTGATTTACATTATATTGCGTCGCTGCCCAGCCCATATAGGATGTAATCTCAAAATGATCTTTGAGCCATGTCACTTGCTCGGGATTGACAGCAAAGCTAGATAATGAAGTTGGACGATATGCCGCTGGAATACTTTCAAATACCGATGGTTGTCCGACTGTACCTGATTCATGCAATGTATTCATAGCATTATAGCGATACATATACAACCACTCATTCATCTCATTGCCCCACTGTGCTAACGTATAGTGATTGTTCGGATAACCAGACAAAATACCGACTTCATCTCCATACAGATCAACATACTGTAAGACTTGATGCAATTGAGGACGATTGCTTTCTTGAAAAACAAAATTGTTATCAATTGCCCATGTCAGATGTACATTCGGATCAATCTGAGCAAGCATACTCCGCATCTGCTGCATTTCAGCTAGGGTAGTTGATGAACCTGATCCACCTTCTAACATCACGGATACTGCAAAATATTGTTTTCTACGCTCACCAGCCACTACGTTCAACTCAAATTCTTTATGGAGATATACGCTAGTCGAAGGTGATGTCACACTGATTTGGACAGGAATTGTGCTACCTACCGGTGGGATATTATGCACATTGATAATCCGTCCTTGCTCATCAATAATACCCGTATTATTTTCAAATCGAATATGAAGATCGGCTGGTAAATGTTCAGAAGCAATCGGTTGACCATATACATCTTGGAGGACATACCGTATACGCCATGAATCTGGCTTAATCGATACCGATTGATCTAACGTATATGTGTCCAGATAGACAGAACGAATCACATAATCTGGCTTGTATTCCGGTTCTTCAACAGGTGGAGTCACTGGTGGTGCTTTGATTGTCACCATTATCATGGTCTCGATCTTAAGATCAAGCTTCGCTTGTGGTGAGACAATATGAAGTTGAACAGGAATTAATCCGCCTGTGGCTGGAATATGTTCAGGATGAATAATTTTGCCCTGTGTATCAAATATATTTAATGGATCTTCAAATTGGTATGTCAGATCGGATGAGACCCGTTCAGGTAAAGCAATCTTCTGACCCTGATACCAGAAATAAAACGACAGTCGATATGCACTATATGTTGCAGGATCATTCCACAGTACAGGCGCTTCTATATTCACCCGATCAAATACAAATGAAGGTTCCGCTGGAGGCAACACAGGAGGTGCGACGGGCGGCACAGGCACTTCTGGATCAGGCCTAGGGTTGTTGCGATCATGGTCTTTGTCTTTAGGATTTGCCCGGCTCCCTGTCAGTTCAGGCGTACTATCTACAGAATTTGATCCAGACGTTGGTTCAGAATGATCTTTTTCTATTATTACAGGTGGACGCTCGGGAGTCAGTACAGGTGGAGTTGCCTCTGTAGAGCGGCTGGCTAACAATTGCTGTGCACGCTCCTGTAAGTTATCCCCTGATTGCAGTACCCGATAGGCTACCAAAATAGCCGCTTGACGTTGTACAGGTTGCTTGGGCGCAAAATGATGTTGCTCATTGCCTTGCATCAGTCCTAATTGCTCCATTAACCACACACTAGATTTCGCATAACCTGAAATATCGGCTTGATCTTCAAATGTCGATACATTCGTCACCTGTTGCTGATCAGTCAAGCCAAGATAACGAGCATACCAGACAGCGACATCTTGACGACTAATCGGTTGCTTTACACCAAATTCGGTAGCACTGATTCCTTTGGTAATATCATACTGATATAAAGCACTAACATAAGGAACTGCCCAAGGTGATACATCGGTAAAAGGGAGTACCGTTCCAGGTTCTGATGTCCAATTTAAGCTTTTAACAAATACACTTGCCCATTCTTGTCTAGAAATAGAGCGTCTCGGCTGAAAGCTGCCATCCTGATAGCCTGTAATGACTCCTTGTGCTGACAATGACGTAATAGCATCAACAGCATAAGATTGTCTAATATCTATAAAGGCTTCTTTGCTCATCGCTGATATATCGGTGGCATTCGTACAGAACAGCAATACAATCAACAAACAAGCTATATATTGCTTCATATGTGTTGACCCCGCTTTGGATATCATATAATTAGTTATAACCTGTTCTACTTCAAACAAGCTATAACGTTGTATTCACCTCCAAACACATCTTATGAACCTATAATTTGAAATTAAATTCATACTTTAGACCCATCTAATTAAGTAAATACATCTAATCTAGGGTAAAAGTTGAGCAACTATACTACTAATTTATTTACGTATATATCGAATTATACAACAATTTATCGGAATATTAAGGAAAGGTTTGAAGAAAAATCGAAAAAAGTCGTTTTATTATAAACGACTTTCTTCATTTCACTTCAAATAGTTCATGCGAGGAAGTTAATTTTTATTTTCTTGTCTTCTGCGTCTTAATTCTTCGGTGATTTTGCGCCCGGTTGGTGTCTGTGCTAATCCTCCGCGGGCCGTCTCACGATGTTCACTTGGCATAGAACGTCCGACTTGTAACATCACATCGACCACCTCATCTGATGGAATAGCGCTACGCACTCCAGCAAGTCCCATATCTGCCGCTGCTAACGCATTCACTGCACCTAATCCATTACGAACAATACAAGGAATTTCGACAAGTCCAGCTACTGGATCACAGATTAATCCCAATGTATTTTTGAGAGCCAATCCTACAGCATGCATAGCTTGCTCGGGTGTACCGTTACGCATCTCGACCATCGCTCCTGCTGCCATCCCAATTGCTGAACCGACTTCTGCCTGACATCCACCTTCTGCGCCTGAGATCGAAGAATTGTTGGCAATCACATAACCGATCGCTCCTGCTGCAAATAGTCCTAGAACCATATGATCATCATCCCATCCAAAACGTTCTTGCGAACTGACAAATACGCCAGGAATAATGCCACATGAGCCTGCGGTTGGTGTAGCAATAATACGACCCATCGAAGCATTGACTTCAGATACAGCTAGCGCATACGCCATCGCACGAGTAGCATCACTGCCTGAAGAAGTTTCTCCACTCAACATATAATCATGCACACGGCGTGCATCTCCGCCCGTTAGACCGCTTCGTGAAACGGTGTCTTCTGTAATTCCGCGATGTACTGCTTCTTTCATCACTTGATAATAATCTGCCATCTGCTGGATCACTTCAGGTTCACTAACCCCTGTTTCTTTTACTTGTTCTTCAATCATCAGTTCCGCAATCGTGAGTGAACGTTCTTCACATAACCGAACAATATCTTTTAACGTGCGAAATTGCATATTCTATACTCTCCTTTGTCTTTCATTTACTTCAAGTCTATAACAGCCGCACGAGTTACATAAGGCAATTGTAAAATACGATTCAACACATGCGGATCAGGCGCAGTATCCAATTCGATAACAGTCATCGCTTCACCGCTACGAGCTTTGCGATCCACATCCATAAATCCAATATTGAGTTCCGCATCACTAAGTGTGCGTGTAATATCCGCCAGTACACCTTTACTATCCGTGTGTTCTACAGCAAGCATCGGATACTGACCAGAGCCTCGTACATCGAATCCATTTAATTCATGAATCTCAATATTTCCGCCACCGATCGAAGCACCTGCTACTTCAGCTGTTTCTGTTCCATGCTGTACAATAATTCGCACAAAGTTAGGATGCGGATAATTGCCTGTGCCTTTATCAAAAGAAATCGTTATCCCTTGACGATCGGCTTCTTCTGCTGCATCTGGTAAGCGATCATCATCGGTATCATAATCAAGCAGACCACCGACAAGTGCTAGATCTGTACCATGTCCCCAGTACGTTTCTGCAAACGAACCATACAAAACAATCTTTACATGCTCAGGGCATACTCCTAAAAAATGACGAGCCGCTCTTCCTAGACGAGCTGCTCCTGCTGTATGTGAACTAGACGGTCCTACCATCGCCGGCCCTATAATATTGAATACATTTTTAAAACGCATAAATTCCTCTTCTCCCTTATCACCAAAATATGCGCGCACAAAAAAAGACAGGGAATAGCCCGCGCGTGGCCTATTCCTCTGTCCTCGTTACCTGAGAGTTTGGACCGAATCGTATCGGTTGTACTCCTTGGGTGGCTGGTATGCTCTCTCCAGAGTTGCATCCGATAGCGGTTCGGGTACCTGAGAGATTAATCAATCATCGCCAAATGATTAACTTGCTCCTTCGGTGGTGGATCACATACATCCACAGACTCTCCCTCTATCTTCATGTGCAGTTATTTATTTGAATGGTTCGTTATTAGTTAAATCACGTGAATACGTTCGATACCTTTAGCTTAATTCAGCACACCTGACACTGTCAATTGATTGATTTGAAAAAGGATACTTTTGTGCATAAAGACAACAAAGTCCTTTCCCGATATGCTCGAAAAAGGACTTTGATTGGACTATCATAGTATCATTTATCTATCTATACTTGTAGATACAACTATCCTCGTAATAACGATTCTGCGCCATCTACAAATATCTCTGTACCGGTTACATGTGAAGCTTCACTAGAGGCCAAGAATAGCACTAGATTAGCCACTTCTTCGATTTTACCAGGTTCGCCTTTAAGCGGATGATCTCCTTCAGGGAATTCCATTGGAATTTCGACTTCTTTTAGATCGTCACTTGGATACGTATTGTCGTCGATTTCGGTATCGATCGCTCCCGGACAGACCGCATTAACTCTGATTTTATAGCGTGCAAGTTCTAGCGCCGCCATTTTCATAAATGCTACTTGCGCTGCTTTGGTTGAAGCATATGCAGAGAATCCTACATTAGAGAATACACGATTACCATTGATTGAACTTGTAATAATAATACTACCGCCCTTTTCTTTCAAATGAGGGATAGCGTATTTTACAGTTGCAAATGTGCCTCGTAAATTAATCTCTACCGTTTGATTCCAATCATCTATTTCTAATGTTTCGATAGGGGCTTTGCTACCATTGATTCCTGCATTCGCAAATACAATATCCAATTGACCTGCTTCAGCCACTACTTGTTTCATAGCACTTTCAATCATTTCTGGTTTGGAAATATCGCACTCAATCACATATGCTTTTCCGCCAGCTTTTTCAATTTCGGCTTTGGTTTCTTCTGCATTTTCAGGCGTACGATCTAACATATATACAACAGCACCTTCTGCTGCAAATCGTATCGCTGATGCTTTACCTATTCCTGATCCGCCACCTGTTACTGCTGCTACTTTACCTACTAATTTTGTTTCTGCCATGTGGATAAGCCTCCATATTTCAGAATGTGTTTGTACTAGATAACTGTTTTTTGATACTCACAACGTTATCTGTTTTCCTATTGTAAGTACCCTAGCAGACAGAACAATGAAACAGATGATAACGTATTATTCGATAGAATGTGCAGAATCATTCTTTTTGGGCTTCGGTAAAAGAACAGAAAAGACAGAACCTTCATTCGGTCTCGATACAAAACTTAATTCACCCTTATGATCGTTAACAATTCGTTGCGTAATATATAATCCAAGCCCCGTTCCTTTGATTTGATGTTCAGACGCAGAACTTGCTCGGAAAAATTTTTGGAAAATACGAGCTTGATCTTCAACAGGAATACCTATTCCTGAATCTTCTATAGATACACGAATCTGATGAGGTAATTCTTCGATCACAATATGAACAAGCGATTCAGCAGATGAATATTTAAGCGCATTGCTGATTAGATTCTGAAAAACTTGAATTAAACGATGATGATCACCGGTAATAAAGACTTCATCAACCCCTTCATGATGAAGAATAATACGATCTCTCGAATCTGGATTCCATTGATGACAGATTCCTTGTAACAGTTCATACAGAGGAATATACGTCATATGATATTCGGCATGATCTGCTTCGATACGCTGAATATCGAGGAAATCATCTAACAAATGAGACAATCGTTGCCCTTCTTGATGAATCGTTTCTATAAAAGTATGTCTTTTCTCAATCGACATATCCTGATAGATCATTAACATTTCGATATATCCCATCATCGCTGACAAAGGAGTACGCAACTCATGAGAAACGACACTAATTAACTCATTTTGCATTTGTTTGACCTGTTCTTCTTCTGTACGATCCCGAAAAACAAGAATAACACCATGTTCAATCTGTTGGACGGTATCGGTCACTGGAGTGACATAAAGCGATAAAATCTTTTCATTTTTCAGCAATACAAGCTCGCCTTGATTCCAATGAGGTTCACCATTTAAGAATTGTTCTAACTTTTCAATCCATGATGATGTGCCTTCAATCAGTTGATCTTCAATATGATGTAACAATTGCTGTACCGAGTAGCCGGTATAATCTTTGATTTTGAATAGCGATAACATCGTAGGATTGATAAAAGAAATGATTCCTTTCGAATCACACATCACAATACCTTCTTGTACCGATTCAAGTAGATTCCCTGTAATACTTTTCTGCTTTTCAGCTACACCCTGCTCTTCTCGCAAGCGATCATTAAGTGCTTCTAATTGACGTTCATGCTCATTGCGCTGTGCACGTTCTTTTTCCTGCTGGGTTAAATCATGTACAAAGAAAGTCTGAAAAGAAGATTCTTCTGCCAAAATTTCACTCCGTGTCAGTTCCACCTGAAAAGGCGTATCATCCGAGCGTATCGCTGTAATAGAATGATTGGAGTCTTCCTGCTGACTTGTGTCGATAACCAATAGATCTGATAAAGGCCTGCCAATGACCTGTTCACGACTGTACTTGAACATCTGCTCTGCCGCAGGGTTAAATTCTGTAATTTTCATCTGATGATCAGTTGAAATAATACCGTTAATCGCATATTTGAGAATAGCCCTTTTCTGTGATTCACTTTCAGCCAGATCAAAAGTACGTTCGACTACACGAATTTCTAGATTTTCTTTATCCCGTTGAATTTGCAAAAACTGATTCTCCAACACAAGCGATACCAATTTGAAGTTCTCGATCAACGCATGAAATTCGGAAATATTGCTGTTAGGCCAATCAATAGGCGTATCTTTAACCAATTTACGTGGAATATTGTTAGACGCTTTGGCTAATTCCAGTAAAGGTTTGGTAATTTTGCGACTAATCGGTCGTGCTAACAAAATCGCAATACCAATAACGATCAGAATCGTAATAATACTCTGAATATAAAATATATAAATACGTTCTAAATAAAACGCCGCTGTCAATTTTAAAAGTAATCGATAATTATGATTTAGTGGAATATCCATAACAAAGTACGACTCCTGCCATCTCTCGATCAGGGTTAACCGATTTAACGGAAAATGATGAAAAATTCTTGCTCCGTCTGCTGTTTCTTTAATCATCAACGATTCATAACTTCCATCTTGAACGAGTTGTTTTGTTGTCTTATTATCTAGTGTGCTGTACATGGACGAACCTAACGGACTAACCAGAACAGAATCAATATAGAAATTTTTTTTATATTTATTCATTAACGGTTTGACTGTACGCATATCCGAAAAACTACCTTCAATATCTTGCTTATAAATATAAGAAGAACGTTCCAAATACGAAGAATACAATCCTCGAATGTCTTGAAATTGCTGATGACTGCTAACGGTCAATAATAGCAACGACGTAAAGATAACAAAGGCAATTAAATACTTAAAAATAATTCGCCCCAACGAAATTGTATACGTAGGCTTAATATCTATTTTGATACGACTTATAATACTTTCTAACAAAATCGAAGCGATCAATAAATTGATAATACTGTTAAAACTTTGTTCCAGAATAACCAGTGTCATCATCTTGATTCCCATTTCATCAAGACGGTACTGGTACATTAAGAATACTAAAGGGAGTCCGATACATCCCCAGAATAAAAGATCGCCTTTAAACAAAATACCTTTATTAAACCACTTAAAATAAAAGTATAAAAACAAAATTTCCAAGCCAAACAAGCCGGTCATGAAAAGATAAGACCCGCCAAATCCAAAAGGTATATTTATAGCGAGTAAAGCAGGCACAGCAAATCGTAATCCGTAGAGACGAAAAATAATCAAAAGTGCTGCGCTGCCCAGTGCAAATCGTAAATTTAAAGATAAATCCCATTTAAAATAATTACCTGCTATGCCCAAGATCGTTAAGATGATTGTTCCAATCCAAGGCGATCGGAACCAAAGAAGTATTCTGTATTTCATGACTAACGGTCCTTTCTACCACGGACAGCAGGTTAACCCGAAAGACCTTCTGATAACAAAAGATCTGGATTCACTCCAGGATATTCGTATCTAAAAATGTCAGTCTCCGATACAGCTTTCCCTATCTGTGACTCAATAAATTCCAGTTCGCCTTCTGAAGCGCTAATATAATGTCTTATCCCAGGCTCTACGACAATGACATCACCTGGAGATACTATAGTTAGGACTCCATCAAGGCAAATCTTGCCTATACCTGATACAATAGTCCATACTTCTTTACGTAACTTATGTTCATGATAACTAATCGATCTACCTGACGTGATGACTACACGTTTAGTCACTGTTTCAAGTCCACCTTCATCTTTACGATGAGAAAGGATTGTTTGTTTTCCCCAGAATCGTTCTTCAAAACGTGGGGCAATTTCTACTTGCCCGACCATATCTTTAATGCCTGTTGCATCTTCCCGATCGGTAACTAATATGCCATCAGGTCCGGCAACCACGATAATACCTGGCACATTCCATACACTCACGGGTATATCTAATTCGTTGATAATTCGCGTCTTATGAGATAACGGAGAAATGTATCCTGAACCCGTGACATCAAAATCCATTTCACGAATTAAAGAGTCCCATGTTCCCAGATCGCGCCATTCTCCATTAAACGGTAATACTGATATATGACTTGTTTTTTCTACAACAGCTACGTCAAAGCTTGTTTTTGGTAACGACAAATAATTGCTTAGTAAATCATTATAATTGGAGTTCCATCCTTGATGATCCATATGATCTAGCAGAAATCCTAAGCGAAATGCGAATACACCGCAATTCCACAATGCCCCTTTATGTATTAAGGATTGGGCAGTGATAACATCTGGTTTTTCTATAAATGAACAAACACCAAAATATTCCTTATCCACCATATCAGACAACAATGGTACAATATATCCGTATTTGTCTGAAGGCTCGGTAGGAGAAGCACCCATAAGAACTAAGTCATCACCAGAATTCTCTAAGATAGATGGAAGCTTACGCAAATGCTCAAAAAATTCATCACCGGCATAACCGTCTACTGGCATAACTCCTATCATTTCATCACGTTTTGCACCGGCATGATGATATAAATATGAAGCTGCTAAAGCGATTGCTGGAAAAGTATCCCTTTGCGCAGGTTCTTCGATAATGGTAGCATTTATACCAATTTGTCCTCGAATCAAGTCAGCTTGATGCCCGCTAGCCGAAAAATAAGCTTGCTCGGATAGCCCTGCATCTTGTAATTGTCGCCATATGCGCTGAAGCATACTTTCAGGCTGACCTTGATGGCGAAGAACGGGAAGAAATTGTTTGGGACGATTAACGTTCGATAAAGGCCACAGACGTTTACCTGACCCACCGGACAACAATATCATGCGCATATATGAAACCTTCTTCCAAAAAAATTGTAGTAAATCTTAAAAAACTGTTCATTTTAACTGATTATGCCGAAAATAAATGTAAAGAGTCGAATGATACTATAGTCCTATTCCATTTTCTCATGTATATTTTAAGAAAGTTCTCTTTTCTGTATAAAATTTCATGCTAATTGATTCGCATTTTTTTAACATTTGGATTACTTTCATTATATTCAAAAATGAAATAGTACTATTTTATTGAAATTCTGTTCTTGATTATTCTATACATGGTATTTAAATATTGTCCTATTAAACATGTTATAGAATAGGAAAAGGGAGATATTCAACAAGCCTATTATTTTTCATACAGGAGAGTGACAGCGATGTCTATTAAAGTTCTTCTTATTGAAGATGAGAAAAGTCTGGCAGATATGATTGCATTTTTTCTTCAAGAAGAAGGTTACCTTACCGAAATGATTCATGATTCCAAAGACGCTATTCAAAAGTTGTTTCATTTCAAACCCGATATTATCGTAACCGATCTTATGCTTCCTGATATGGATGGAAGTGAATTAGTCAGTCAAATCCGCAAACAATCTACCGTACCTGTATTGATGATATCTGCCAATACGATGCTGAATGAACGGATCAAAGCACTGGATAATGGTGCAGATGACTTTTTGTGTAAACCATTCAGTCTCAAAGAGCTGGATGCTCGGATCAAAGCCTTATTACGTCGAAGTGGCCCGACCATTATTAATGAACCTAAAGTCAATGTTTCGAAAGACAAAAAAGGTCGTATTTCTGTGAATGATTATCGTCACAGTCTGTTTGTAGAAGAACAAGAAGTTGAAGTGACACATATTGAATTTGCGATTATGAAAGAACTTTATAATTATCCAGGTAAAGTATTTACCCGCAATGAATTGATGGATCGTATTAAAGGAGGAGATCGCGCTTATCTGGATCGTACCATTGATGTACATATTTCCAGCTTACGCAAAAAGATAGAACGCGATCCCAAAAACCCTCAGCATATCCGCACCGTCTGGGGTACAGGATACAAATACGTGATGTAACGAAAAGCACATCATTTTACATTTTATTACCGTCGTTGCCTTCGCTTTTTCCAGCGCTGGTAAGGAAGAATACAAGCAATACCTGCTACAATACCTATTGCAAATAGTATCCAGCCTATCCGGTAAGCAGAAGCAAGAATAATAACAACTGTTCCACTTCCGTTTCCTTCGGTGATAAATCCGGTTGTGACTCCGTTAACAGCCAGTCTGGCTCGCTGAGTCTCTCCGTTTAATCGGAATTCCCAGAGCGGATTAGGCGATTCAGTCTCACGAATCAATACTTGATCATGCGCTGGATTGCTCAAGATAAAGCTTCGTTCCATCGAGTTCTCACGAGTCGCTTGGACTGTTGCTTTGAGAGTAGGAACTGTAAAGAACTGATTGATATCCTCACCTTCAAATAACATGAATTGATCGACCATAATCATCGCTTTATACGGAATAATGGAGTAGTTTTTCATTTGAAAAGAACCTTTTACTTTTTGATCCGCATGCGCCAGCACTTGGAACTGCATCATTGCAGTTTCGGCTGGCGCTTTTATGATTTGATCATAATGATTCCACTTGTTTTTATCCTCTTCTTCCACTTCATTGATATAGGTAGTCTGTAGAATTTGAGAATTAGCATTGAGGAAGACTAATTTCATATGACGCTGTTTGATCTGTTGAGACACAGCATCTAAAGTGACTGAATATTCTTCCAATGGTTCAGCTTTCATTTTCTGAGAAGCATAAATATTCCAATCGCAAGAGTAACTAGGGGCATACTGGATCGTGATCCCATTTTTAGATATCACTTTGCGTGTCTGTCCGGGCTGAATATCTGTCATACATTCTGCTGACGTATTCTGAAGTAAACTTTCATTATTCTCTTCACTTGGCAGTACTTTGACTTCATCCGCTTTCATCAAGTGAAGATCTTGCTCATTGGTCAGCGACGGCACTTGACTATCCAACACCAATTTCAATTGATACGTGCCTTTGGTTAGCAGTAAATGATTCCATTCAATACGTCCATAATTACGAAGTAAATGAGGAATACTTAACTTTTGTTTGGCAAATCCATCTTGATCCAGTAACGTTTCGATCACTGTATTTTTGATCGTGTCTGGATCGGTTGATCGGGTATACACTTGATCGCTTGCTATTTTGCGAGAAATGACTTCTCCTGTTTGTTGATTGATCCATTTCATCGTCAAGCTTCCTTGATAGCCTGAAGGAATATTTGCCAGAATCGATGTCGAATACTCTGCTGTTTTGAGAATATCTACTTTTTTCTGCAATGTTCCTTGTTGATAACTGATTCCTTTTCCCATACTTAATAAAGGAAAAGCACGCTCGGTCTGCGTATTGCCCTGTCCTGCAAAATCATTCTCTGCTTCTAGAGTGAAAAATAACTTACCTCGCTTCACTGCTTGCTCTACAGGGAATGATAATTGATCCGCTCGATCGGTTGGAACAACAGCCAGTAGATTGATTGCATTGAAGCCTTTAATATTATTCACTGTAATGGCTGAATCGCCCGCAGGGAAATGATGCTCTCCCAAGTCAATCCATTCAAATTGATTACTACCTTCATGTTGTGTATTGATATTGACTTGCTTATCAGGCATGCCAAATACCAATTTTCCACCTTGCTTATTCATAAATATCCGAGCATATACATGAGCTGTCTGCTCTTGATCTAACTTTTTGTGCATTGTAAATGTATTAGGCTTACGATATTGTCCTAGATCAAGTAACTGAATATCATGAATCCACCAGTAATTTTTTTGCTCCGGACGCTGTTGAGTTAACAGATCAATTCGCATCCATTTGCTACCCGGTGGTGATACATATTCCCCGTAGAAATTAACACCGTTAAAGTTATTTTCTTCTGAAGGAGCAACGACATAACTCACTCCAAGTTCATCCATATGTTCATCGTAAAATCTCATTTTGACATGCATTTTATTCGTGCCTCGACCTGAAGCGGTGATATTGAATTGATAAGGATTGTTTTCTTTGGCTTCGATCATGCCAGATTTGGCAACTTGCCAGATATTATTGGCATCGCCTTTGATAATTTCTCCGTGTAGTGTAGGCACATCATTTAACTCATCTAATGGATTCGCCTGTACACTGAACATTTGCGGATTATCAGGTGTAAAAAACTTTTCAGTACGTAATAATGAATCAAAATCGACGACTGTTCGTCCTTCAAGCTTACTCATCTGATAGGGTTGTACATCTAATTTTTCACTGGCAAAAGTGACAGCAATTCCTGCATCCATTTCCATATCAAATGAAAAGTTTTTAATATTTTGTGAGGACAGATACCAGAGCCAATCATTCGTTGAAGCAAATGTTTTGGACCATTTTAGAAAAGCATTACCATCTTCAATCGCATCAAATGGGAGTAAATAATCTTCTTCTGGTAATTGTGATAAAAATAAATCGTTATATGATGAAGCTTCTACATAATCACCTTTGTTTACCGTCTGAATCGTATCAAGCTTGGGATTAAGTGTACTGAACAGCACTCCAAATTGATTGAAATTAAAGCCGGGCTGATGACTATAACTTTCCAGTCGACTATATCCATAAGGCGTAATCACTTTAGCAGGCAAAATATTCATATATTCAGGAGCTTGATCCAATTGGAATATCGAAAAGATCGAATTCTGGTAGGTGCGCTTCAATCCTGCTTGATCTTCCAGCATGGATAACTGGAATTGTTGCCGCTTCTCCTGTCCTTCATATTCGTTATGATAGACAAGTTGATTGATACCAAACGTTGAAAACAATGAACCCATTTTCGAACTTAATCCATTGTCCAACATATACTGCAAAAAGTTCATATAATACGTAATACTCGGGTCATTACCTTCATGGTGAAAGATTGTATTTTTGGGCGAAGAATAGACTTGGAAATCACCTGTTGCTTTTTGCATCGATGTCTCGCCTTTATTCCAATAAGGTGTGGCTACCCCGTTAAAACCTTGAATCATATTATCTGCAATGGGGAAATATAACGCTTTGCTATCATAGCGATCAGGATCGGTTAATTTGTTCGCCATTTCGGCATACTCTGCGGGTACTGTCACAGGCTTATAATACCCTTCTACAAATTGAGTCCGTAAAGGTGTAACATAAATCGCCAGACATACCACTACAGCAACAAAAGCAGTATGTTTGAATATACGTTGTAATCGTGACGAGCCGAACCATTCAATCAGCTGAATGATCCCAAACGTCAACAACACACCAAAATTCAAAGCAATCAAACCGATAAACTTATTCGGATCACGGAATACAGAACCGATTACAGGTGTCTTGGTGACTAAAATGACAAAAAATCCAGCAATCGAAGGAAATGTCGTTCCAGTAGCAGCAATTAAAAAGAATAAAGTTAGCAAAGTAAAAATCAAAATAATCGGATTTTTGTGTGAACGTGTAACCATTGCATAGCCGATCAGTAATAACAGAAATCCACCGCCGATATAGAAAATAAGCGGTAAACTGGATAAAGGAAACATAGGCCACCAGTAACTAAGTAAATAAGCCACATTTTTGAGCGTACTGTTACGACTGAATAATGATAAGGTATCGACCACATTGATATTATGTTGTGACGCTTGCGCATCCATAAGAATACTTCCCATATACAAGGACAACCAGTAAAAGCTTAACAATCCAAAAAAGCAACCAAAAATAAGCCATTTACGAGCAAAGTTAAGATACAACAATTTCAAAAATCCCCAACCATTTTGTTTATACGTCCATGTTAATTTGATTAATAACAGACCGGTAAAAAATGCTAGATAAATCATTCCAAAAAAGAAATAATGAATCGCAGCAGCACTTACTGTAAACACAGCCGCTAACATAAAAAGATCGATCCAATTACGCTGATATAACTTATGTAGGTTGTAATGATAAATCTGTTGTTTCTGAAACTTCGGATCAAAACTACTAAAGAAAAAGCGCAATACTAAAGGAAACAGGCTATATCCACACAATAAGTAGATATGTTGAATACGAAACACTACCCACGGATTCAGCGCGTAAAATAAAGCTCCGATCACAATCGCAAAAATACGTGTTTTAGTAAAACTAGGTGAATAGTACACACTGACCAGACGCTTTGCAAAAGCATACATGGAGAACGCAGATATAAATAACAAGCCCGTAATAAACGACTTGAGCAAAACCGGGCCACTTTCGCCAAAAGCAAGTGATAATAAATAAAACGGTAAAATATAAAGGATACGTGGTGCATTAAATAACGTAGATGTTGACCAGCGTTCATTCCATACTCCTGCAATCTCTTCCAAATAACGATGAGAAGTCGCTCCAAAAGCGATATCGCTAAATACAATCTGTCCTGAACTGTAAATTGGAAGCAAAAATAAAAGGATGGCTGCCAGCATAATCAGTACAGCGACCAGATCATAACGATACATCTCGATCCATTTTTTCATGTGACAGCCTCCTTTCTTTGCTTATTTATATTTATCATCCATCAACGTCTTAATTGGATAATCGCTTGCAGTCCACGATCTGTATTACGTAATTTAAGTCGCCCACCGATCGTTTTCAGAAAAGCATCCATATGATACAGACTGAGTGTATCGGCATTATTATTTTGAGAATAATCAGACTGGAAGTAGTTCCAGCGCATCTTATCATCAATCCCTCCGCCAGTGTCTTCAATCGTAATTAGAATCTCTTCTTCATCCATCAGAGAACTGACTTTGAGTGTTTTGTTCACTCGCTTCGATCTTGGAGCAAAAGCACCGTGTTCACTCATATCAGGAGGTGCTTCATAATGCTGAGCCATGGCTACAACTGCATTTTCAACCAATCCTTGAATCGTACGATATAACATCGCCGACTGCGCCGCTATTGGAGATACAGGTTCTTGCTTGACGACCACTTCGATCCCTTTCATATCAAGAGCACGATTTGCCCATTTTAACGATTCTGTGATTACTTCATTCATATCTGTAAAATTAATACCTGCTGCACCATGCATCTTCTGCTCTAACTCTTCACGAAGTTCCTGCACAGATACAGCAAGCTCTGCAATATAAGATTCTTGCTTCAATCGTCCTTGAGTAAAGTTCTGATTGAGCTCTCGAAAAAATTCAAGTTCTGCACGTGAAGCAGAATCGCCTCGGCTGGCTGATGCTTCTAGATTGTCTGCTAAGTTGTTATAGAAACCCAGTAATTTCAGATCATCGCCACCGGTTAAACGGGTGGTTCGATTCTGTAATTCTTGCAATTGTTCTTCCATGGATTGCAACATCGGCAAGTAATACGTATCCTGCTGTTGACGCAAATCTTCTTCACGACGCTGATCTCGAACTTGAGTGTTCACTGTATTGTCTTTGATCACACGTCTGCGGTAAAACACCATCACTATCGCTGCGATCAAAAAAACAGGGATATAGATCAACACCATTTGATTGCGAAATGCTTTTACATTTTGAGCCGTATCATTATTGATCTCATGTACAGCGACATAAAGAGCATGGTCATCATTAATGCGACTGAACCCGATACCATATTTAATATGGTTATCTTCAATGATCCCTGTGTTACCGTCTAGTAATTTTTTGGTAACTGCTGTAATATCGACTCTACCGATATCTGTTGCATTATGAGAGCCGACTACTTTGAATTCTTCGTTATAAATTAAAGTCTCGTAATGTGTAGAATCAGCAATGATCCGTTGACTCAACATTGATGTATCAATAGCACGCACAGCAAATCCATTTTGATCGGTTCCTTTGATACGGCAAATCATATATTGGACAGGTTGATTATTTTCGGTTGTAAATCCTGTGATTCCACAGCCATTTTGTAACGTTTGTACTTGTTGAACAGCACTTTGCATAATGGTATTGTTACGACCGCCTATAATCTCATATTGATTGGTAAGCACATAAAATTCGCCGGGGTTACGTGTAATTCCACTGGTATACGCTCGCTTGCTATTATCCAATATATTTTTACCAATAGTAGCGGCAAGTTCATTCAATTCCACTTGCCATGTCTGATATTGATTGTTCATATTGGTTGAAGTCGCTTGCACAATATCTTGCAACTGACTTTCGTTAATCTCTGTGATCTGAAGCTGATACTCATGAACAGCGAACCACTGGATTGCAAATAACAACAGCGCTACAATACCCATAACGACGGTATATAGAATCAGTCGTTGCCATGCTGGTCTGACAAATGCCCAACCTTTCATTGCCGTACCTCTCCTTTATTCTGCTCCAAGCGGTGAATGATCGCTTGCATGAGACATTCCAATTCAAATTTGGCTAATGGTAATCGTGCACATAATAAGCGCGGTGTTCGGCGCTGAAGCGCGGCAAAGCGAGCCGCATCTTCCGGTTCTCCATTACTGAGGAGTAGCAGTTCGCAATGCTTCGCGATATACAGAAGATCCAATTCTTCTTCGGTATACTCGCGAAGATTCACGATATATACATCGTATTGTTCATCCATATGTTTAAGTCCTTGAGAGACTGTTAATGTCAGATTAGCATGTTGATTGCCTTGATATTGATGAAATAAATGCATCCCTTTTTCCCAGAGTGCATGCTCGGCTGAACTGAATCGTTCACAGAATAAGCGTAGTTCACACGCCACACTAGTATCTTTCAAAAATGCCAAAACATTGATATTATACATGTAGTTCCTCATTTCTGAACCTATGATTGGAGTTATCCAGAGCTTATGAAAACCCAAAGTATTCTGTTTGTTGACGATAATAAGATGGTCTTAACGATTCTAGAACGTTGGTTAGAAGAGGAAAAATTTCACATTCATATGGCAAATACGCCTAAAGAAGCACTACGCATTATTGAGCAACATCCTATTGATGTTGTTGTATCTGATCTGTTAATGCCCGGTATGGACGGACTTGCTTTTTTAACAATGATGAAAGCAGATTATCCTCATGTTGTCCGTATTATTTTATCCGGTCATTTACACACTCAATCAATGCTATCTGCTATCAATCAGGTAGGTATTTTCAAATTTCTAACCAAGCCATTAGAACTGACAGAAACACTTAAAAACATTCTGTACGAAGCGTTACAGCAATCTGAACGAAATCTATTCGCTTATCATGCTGAACAACAGTTCGCTAATCATTTATCGGCATTTATTACAGATATGATGAAAATAACGGATCAACCGTATGTACTGATCAATCATAATCATCTGGTTATGGCTAATCATCACTCGATGAATCAAATGTATCCGGTAGGACAGTCGCTTCTGCATCCTGTCCATGATGGGATTCATCTTGCTGCACATGATGTATATATTGCACGGCAAGAACTTGAGCATTATACGAGTGATATTTGCACGATTCACCAATTAGTATTTAAAGATACGATATTGCGTGTTATTTATTTTCATTAAGAGGTGTAGATTGGATAGAATGGGAACTGCTTTTTAGTAGTGCAGTTACCCCGAGCACACTGAGACAAATATACATCCAACACATTCCGGCAGTTAACAACGGATGACGCAAATATTGAAGTCTATTCGCACGTGAATACAAGACAGGACGGAAAAAGTACCATCGTTCTAACGCTTTACGAAATCCGCCTTCTTCTGAAGAAATAGTCTGATCCATAACCGAAAAATAATATGCTTTTTTACGTAATATATCGCTAAGATATACTTGTTTTTCATCATGATAAATACGTGTACATACAGCGCGGCGAATATCTCCGCCTTCTTCTACATAACGCAGTGTCGGCTGAATTTCTTCGAAAGCAATCTGATCAGCATTAAAGCCACCGGTTGACTCATATGCATTCATGCGCCAGAATCGTGCGGCTTCAATCGAACGCTTACCTAATGTTTCTCCTGCATTATTAATAACATTACGTTCAAATACTTTGACTTTGGAAAAGAAGTTAGTCGCTGTCGAATAGGCTTCTTCAGGGACAACAAGTGCTCCCACCTGAGGATGATCATCCAAAAACGATACACACTGACTGACCAGATCTTTTGCCAGAATCATATCGGAATCGATCACCAGTATACAATCAGCATGTAATCGCTGCGCTTCTGCAATCGCTGTTACCCGTGCTATACCACGTTCACCATGCGGTAATTCTAATACAGTCATAGGTACAATACTCTCTTCAGCTAACTCACGTATCACCTGCACCGTGTTATCGCTAGAGCCATCATCAGCAATAACAATATGAAGCGACTGATGATTCTCCTGACTCATACAACTTTGCAGACAAGCGACCACCGTCTGTTCATTATTGTACGTGGAGAAGAGAATGACGACTTTGCTCATGCTCTTGTGCCTCCTTTACCAAATGATCTACAAACGTATCGAATGCAGCTCCTGTATGATTGAAATGGAACTTTAACGCATACTCATATGCACGCTTACGCATCCCTGCATAATCTTCTCCGCCCATAGCTGCACGTTCCATTTGCTCGGACAACCCTTTTACATCTCCATGAAAACAGAGATACCCTGCTTTGCCAAAATCGGTTGCATCGACAAGTCCTGGTGAATTACTCACAATACTTGGTGTACCGACAGCCGCCGCTTCAGTAACCGTAAGCCCCCAACCTTCACGCAATGATGGGAAGACTAACGCTTGAGCACGACTCATCAATTCAAGCTTACGTTCTTCCGACACAAATCCGTGAAAAATCACATCCACTTCAGGATCATCCAATTCACCATAGGTTAATCCATATTGATTCATGATTGGCAATAACGCACATTGCACATACTCTTGATTGGTACGACCAGCGATCCATAATTTGGCTTGCGGAAATTTCTTTTTCAATTCGCCGAACGCTTGGAATACCAGATCAATCCCTTTATATTTTACAAATCGTCCCACATACATAAAAGTAGGTTGAGCTTCTTTAGGCAAAAATTGCTCGGGTTGCCAGTGTTCGAACTCAATGCCTTCTGGTAATAAATGAACACGCTTCGCATCGAATCCTAATTGCAGTAGATCATACCGGGTCGAAGGCGATACTGTGATTGTCTGATCCTTTTGAGCTAACTTCAGCATCCAGGGTTCTAAAGCATGACCAATATGATTCAGTGGAAAGCTAGCATTTTCATACCAGATTTCACGTGTTAACTGGTGAATAAAGAATATACGCTTTGCAGGTTCTACCCAGAATGAAGTGAAAAATTGATGTGTGTTGGATTGATTGACTACATAATCAATTTCATTGCGATGCTGGCGATAATAACGAATCGCATGACCGATAACGCTATAGATATTGCCCTGACGAATATAAGTCACTCCATCGATCTCTTCTTCAGCAGGTAACCCTTCAAATTGAGGAGCAAAATGGATAAAACGATATCGACTCTGTTGCGAACGTTTTAACATTTCATGAGTGAAAATTTCTGCTCCTCCGCTTTTTGGAGAGCGAATATCACGCCATGATAACAGTAAAATAGTAATTTGATCTTTTTTTACATAAGTAGAATCCATAATCTTGCTCCTTCAATTCAAAATAGTTGGATCATGTTGTTGCCTCTGTTGTGCTGGCAACGTCTGTTTGGAATATAAATAAAACCACGCATCAATAATAAAATAAATAGATAAAATGCTATATAACCAAAGTTCAGCACGTAAAAAGTCTTGTGGGCTTTGATGCCACCATCCAAAAGAAATCAATAAAGCAGCCGCCCCTGCTAACATGCCCCACATAAATTTGCGTCGACCGATTAATACATGAACATGAACAAAAAAGAGCACAATCGAGAATAACCAGTACACCCAACCGCCTAATACCAAATATTGTTCTGCCGATTGGTAAGCTTCACCAAATAACAACGGAATTGATAATGGGAATATAAAAGTAGTTCCGATATACACACCAATCGCTGCACAGATCATTAGAACGCTATAGATTCCAATCAACTTACGCAAACCTTGCTTGTTATCGCCATTAGCGCCTAATTTGGGAATAAAGGCAGCAATGAGACTATAAGAAACATAATAGACGAGCTGACTGTATTTCAAAGCAATTGCATAACCACTACTTTGTACCGGAAAATAATGTTGTACAAAAATCATATCGATTGAAATAAAAAATAAAACGAATAAATTGGTCATCAAGCTATCTGTAAAATCTTGACCGAGTGACTTCCAAATCCCTGATAACTTTGAATTCCCAGCTGTGACCGAGGGCGCTGTATTTTGCCGCACACTATATATCCAACCGTGAATTAAAGCGAATAACATGCCTGCACAACTACCAATCAGAACAGCTGCTAATGTAAAGCCCAAAACAGCAAGTATAAAAAAGACAATCAGCTTCCCTAACACTTCAATATAATAATTTATATTTAGCGCTAACATACGTTCTTTGCCTTGCATATCACCACGGGTCATACTCACAATCGTATGCAAGAAAACAAGTATGTAGAGTAACAATAAAGAACCGGAATCTACACCAAGTACAGAACGTAATACAGGCAACAGCATCAACAGGATAATACATGAAGTGAAGCTCAATATAATCGGTGTTTTGATTAACAATGAACCTAAAGGTAATTGCTTGAGCGACAATGTACGATCTTCTTTTGATACCACTTTAGCTGTTAATAATTGAATTGATAATCCTAGAACAGACAATAAAGCGAATAAAGCCAGTAACGCATTTGCTTGTCCATAAGCAGTCCCTGTTAAATACCAGCTGGCAGCGATATGGAAGAAGAAGTTGAATCCATTCAGCAATACATTAAAAAAAGGAAAAAGCATAGGTCTTATCCGACGAATCACATTAACGCACCCGCCGATCCAGTCGCCAGATATCGATTAAAGATCGCAAAAAGCGAACTGAATCTTTCCACACTTCAATATGTGAACCTTCACGGTCGATACATTTGACAGGAATCTGTAATACACGCAATTGTAATCGTTTGGCGATAAACATCATTTCTAGATCAACTGCAAGTCCAAGTTCTTGCTTCAGATGAGGAAACATTCGTTTGACAGCAACAGAACTCATAATTTTGAGACCAGTCTGCGAATCAATCACACCTGATGGTAAAAATGGTCGACAAATCTGTCGTTTGCAAAAGCTAACCATCGAACGAACAAAAGAACGATTTTCAGCCGTCATATCTTTGGTTCCAATCACCACATCATAATAGCCTTGCCTTACCACATTGATCATTTTGGCAATATCTTCAATAAAAAAAGAATCATCCGCATCTACAAATACATAATAATCGGCTTCAATCGTGCGCATACCTTCTAAATACGTTCCAGCTTTGCGTGTATTCCGCTCTAACTGCTGTGCTTTAAATAATGGGCTGGCATTACGATTGATTCGGTTGATCACCATACTCGTGGAATTTTCTAATGATTCTAACAAAAGCTGTGTCCCATCCAAGCTTCCATCATCAATCACATAAATAGAGCCTTCCACTAGATGACTTCGAATAAATTTTTGTAATCGTTCAGCAAATTTTTGCACATGACTGAATCGCTCTTCTTCGTTATATACCGATAAAATAAAAGCGATATGCGGACTTTTAGCTGGATATTCGGGATACAATAAACTTTGAATTTCAGACAACATTTCTTCACTATGATTCTCTTTCCAATACAACAACCGTAATCGCCCTACTCCTGTAATACGCACTAGATGTTGGTCACTAACTGGCTGCGATACATCAGTGATTAACAATAATGCCATTTGTGGAAAATACAGTCTGATCTGATTAGCCGTATGAACAGTTCGTTCAGGATCTGTATACGCAATTACACAACAACGTGCGGTTTCGTAAACTTCCAATTCATCTGGATGGTTACAAAATGACGTTTCATAAAAATAAATAACATTTTCGTAGTCAATATTTCGGATATGATCCGTAAAAATGGTTATATGCCCCTGCATGATAGTACCCTCCGTTTAGTGCGGATACCTTATTTTGTCGAAAAAGGATTAAAAATGTTTTTATTTTAGTATAAAAGTACTAGTTCTATTTTTAATACTTTTTTAATATAATCCCTATAATACACTGATATTAAAGCGTATATAAAAATTAATAGTAAAATATCAATATATTAAGTTTGTTATCTTTAGACCTATTTTTCTAAAAAAATAGAAATTAATGGTTCTTTTTTACTAGTTCTTAAGGGCATTTTTGTTGTCAATAGGAAGATTTTCGAGTAATCATTCCCAGCTAATCAGGGATAGAGTATAATCATGAAGGCATAATTTTATTAAAATATGTACATGATTATACTTATATTTAGGAGCGCACCTATGAATTCACATGCAACCTCTAAGAGTCCTGCTATTCCTCTAGAACTTCTCTACGTTATTGGCATTATAGCTATTTCTTTTTCGTCGATCTTTATCCGGTGGTCAGATGCTGAAGTATCTGTGATCGGAATGTACCGATTGTATTTCACCAATTTACTGTTATTACCGCTTGCGATTCGTTATCGCAAAGAACTATTTCGGATTCAGCCCAAAACATGGCTGATGCTAGGTATATCAGGGTTGATGCTTGCACTTCATTTTCTACTTTGGATGGGATCGTTACGTTTAACGACCGTTGCTAGTTCTACTGTTATTTTGACACTTGAGCCTATTATGGTGGTCATCGGTTCTTATTTCCTTTTTCGTACACGTACCAATCGATTTATGATTATCGGTATGGGTATGGCGGTGCTGGGATCAGTCGCTATTGGGTGGGGAGATTTTGCTCTGTCGGGAACAGCGCTACAAGGTGATATTTTATCGTTTCTAGGTACGATTGCTGTGGCTATACATATGCTAATCAGTAAGCATATCCGCTCTCATATGGAAGCTTTGATTTATAATTTCTGGGTATTTTTTATCGCAGGTAGTGCGATGGCGCTTTACAATGTGTTTCATGATATTCCGTTTACCGGATACGCGGCTAAAGACTGGGGCGTATTCTGGTTACTTGCGATTGTGCCTACATTGTTCGGACATTATTTGTTTAACTGGCTTTTGAAATATATGAATGCGGGTGCTGTGTCTATGGCGGTATTGGGTGAACCTGTTTTTGCTTCCCTTTTGGCTTTCTGGTTGCTAGGAGAATCGTTAACAGGGATTCAATTGGGCGCTGGCGTATTGATTTTACTTGGTGTATGGGTATTTATTCGCTTTGGAAAAGATAAAACAGAAGCGCTTGTTCCTCCTGATCTGATGGCGACAGAGGAAGAAATGGTGGAGCGTGAGAAATAAAATCAACTATGATGCGCAAACGATTTGTAATGAATGGGAGTGGGACACTGCGGGAAAAGAATCGTTCTTGTCGTCGCTGTTAAGGACTGATATCTTGATGGACTGCTGGGCAGTCGATATCTGTCCTTAAAGGCGAGCGCTTCGCTCTTTCAGAAGAATAGATTCTCTTCGCTTGAGCGTGTGGTCACTGTGGATTAAGATCTAAGATTAGAGCAAAAGATAAGGTCAAAGGCATGTCTCCCTTATTCCCTTGTGGGGAGGGAGGCATTTTTTGATGAGGTGAGCATTTTGGGAAAATGC
>NZ_MDER01000097.1 GCF_001721045.1 Paenibacillus nuruki
TTTTAATGTGTGAAATAAATTTTTGATAAAATTTGGAGGAACTACTAATGGAATTAGAAAATAATCCAGTTACTAAGCGTTTAATTGAAAAAACTGAACGAGAATTAAATCATTTTTTAGATGATTTAGCTACACAATCAATAAACAAAATGTCTTCTTTATTTGCTGGATCTGGTGTATCCCGAAATTCTGGACATTCGACTTGGGGATATTTATTTGAATCTTTAGCCGCCGAATTAGAAATAAAACTTACAGAAAATACAGATTTATATAAAGTCGCGCAATATTATGCTAATAAATATACAGAGCCGCAATTAAGAAAAAAAATTAATGAGCAGATCAATAAATTCAAACCTGGAAATGAAATTTTAAGTGAATTAATTGATGTGAATTTCAATAATATTTGGACAACGAATTATGATCCTTTAATTGAACAAGAATTGGATCGTCGATTTATTCCTCGTAATGTTATACATAATGAAAAAAACTTAGTCAATATTGATCGAAACGAAAAAGTGAATGTTTATAAGCTTAATGGTGATATTTCTGACTTAGAAAAAATGATATTAACTAAGAAGGACTATGATCACTATTCAAATAGTCATACTTTATTTTTAACATTTTTGAAAAAAGAATTAATTTCAAATACTTTTCTTTTTGTTGGTTATAGCTTTACAGATTCCCTTGTTCTCGATTGCCTTAGTTCAATAAATCATTTACTTGGAGGAGTAGGAAATACGCATTATGCCATCATGCTAGTAAATCAAGAAACAACGATTGAATTTGAGCATATGGTAGACGATCTCAAACAAAGATATAATATTCAAGCTATTTGCATAACAAAAGATAGTATCATTCCTCTTTTAAAAAAATTAAATGCTAGAATTAGGGAAAAAAAGGTTTTTATATCTGGTGCATATGACAAAGTCAAAAATGAGGTAGTGACCCAATCAGATCAATTATCGCAAGCTTTGGTTACTTCATTACTTGGAAAAGATTATAGAATATCTACAGGAGTAGGAAAACGGTTAGGCACTCTAATCACTGGATACTCTTATCAATATTTGGCGGAAAAAGGTTTTCAAAATAAGGAGAAATATCTTTCAATGAGACCTTTTCCTTTTCATAAAGATCTTTCACAAGAGAAAAAACAAGAATATAGAATCAGCATGTTACATGATTGTAGTGCCGCTATCTTCTTATTTGGTCAAAGCAAGAAAACTACAGAACAAGGTTCTATTGAAAAAACAGGACATTACAGTGAAGGTGTTTATCAGGAATTTTTACTTGCAAAAGAACGCAATATGACGATTATTCCTGTTGGAAGTACTGGATACGAAGCAGAAGTGATTTGGAAAGAAGTTAAGAAGAATATTAATGAATTTCCTTATCTTTCACAAACAATAAATGAACTAATGACAGAGAAAGATCCTGAAAAAATAGCCAATATTATTTTACACATCCTTAACGAGGTTGCCGAGAACAAACGTGCTAACTAATAATAAGAAAAGGCTCTCGATCATTAGTATGTCTCTTAAGTCTACTTCTAGTGAAAGTTTTGTTTCGTTAAATAACTTTTTGAACCCAGCTGTATAATAAGCAGGGGCGTTACTTAAATCGTAATTACATTCTATATAAGAACAGCCAGCATATAGTAAAGCTATTCGAGAATTGAAGTTTTTTTCATCTAATTCCAAATAAGATCGGAGTAAGATTAAAATATAAGGATCACATTCTCTTTTTTTCATCCTTTTCTCTAAAGCATGAAAGTTGCGACTTTCATGCTTGCTCAAATCATCCGAAAGAAATTTACAAATAATATGGTTGCAGGTTGAACGAACATCAATAGAGGGAGTAATTTCTTTATAAACTAAATTTTTTAACCAATCGTATTTTGGAGGAATTTCACTTGCAGAAAGATTAAAGAATAGAGGAAAAACATGCATATTACCTTTTAAATATTGTTCATACATTAAATCGATTTCTTCATTGGCACAATAAGACTGAATCGAATTCGGACTTAAAATTATGATTCCATATGAAGATGCTTCGACTCCTTCCACAAAATTTTTATAATTGCGTTCGTCACCTAGAAGCATCTGATCTCGATCATACCATACAGGAATTCGGTAATTTCTAATATGGTATAGGATGGCTTCTACTATATTATGGCGATCCTTGCTTGAAAAACAAAAAAATATCATAAATTTCTCCTTTTGCTATGTAATCATGGAATTTAATTTATTTCACACATTAAAAGACCTCCAAATAATTCATAGTTATTTGGAGGTCTCTAATCGATTTCTAGGATTGAATTTTGTTAATACAGCGCGCTTTCTTTTGACGGATACCTCTGTATAAATCTCGGTTGTACTCACACTAGAATCTGTATCTTATACACATCTGAAGCTGCCGACGAACTACCTCATGCATA
>NZ_MDER01000098.1 GCF_001721045.1 Paenibacillus nuruki
GAGAAACTTTGAGAGGTCTATGCCTCTCAAAGTTTCTCTTTCTTATAGTTAAAGCTTTACTACTTTAGAACTTAACTTTTAATGGAATAATATTCTATATATTTCTAATCTACATCAACAAAATAAATATTTCAAATTTTAATTCAGATTTGTTATAGTCTAATTTTACTATCAAATTTTTTCAAACTTTTCATGAAATCATCAAAACTCTCTGCGATTCGATATATTCCATTTTCACTTTCTGGTTCTTCCCTAAATTCATTTTTCATAAAATAAATTCCATTAGACAAACTAGTATCTAATAAAATCTTGCCGTTATCTCCACTCTCACCTATAACTAAATAATGAGATGGAATTTCGTCTTTGTCTCTATTCCATACTTCTAAACTCATAGAAGATTCTATTTCAATTCCATATAAAGCTTCTAAAGGAATCGCCTCATTTATTTCCTGTACTATAAATAACCAATAATGAGTCAATATAGTACCACCATTATTATTTTTCAAAAACATCTTATAATCTTCAGGGAGAGAAATTTTATGGTAATCTGTAAACTTTTCAATCATGGATTCTGTAGCCCGACCAAATGTTCTCAATTTGGAATCATATCCATCCTGTCTAATCTGTAGATAATGCTCATATTCTTTTATGAATTTTGATATTTCATCATCTACAATAGGATATGGACTAAAAACCCATCTTATATAATTAAATCGATTTTCAAGTTTCATCTTATCCCATTGAAAAGGTGGTCGTTGCAATAAATAAGATAATGAACGTCTCCATATCCATGGTTGTTTTTTCTCAAGCCAATCCTTCCAACTTTTTAATTTAGAAGCATTTTGCTCACACTGTAAATTAATAATTGCTTCTAAAGTAGAGTTAGCTAAATTTGCCGTAAAATGACTTGCACTTATACGATCATCTGTTAGATGAGGAGTAAATTTAGTTTCAAATAAAATACGGTGTAAAGCAAGAAGTTCTGTTTCTTTCTCAATAATTAGTTTTTTCTTACTCATTTAGAAATCATTCTCCTTTACATTAAAATCAGCATGCTTACCATTACGAATAGATCCTCTAAAAATCAATTCATTACTTTGAGTTTCTACATCTAATAAATGATAATAATCATTTTTTAATTTAACTTCTATTCTATGAGTTATCATAAATTCTGGTCGTTCACTTGCAAATAATATAGCATTTGCATCAATTATATTTACTTTTTCATCTGTTAAATAAACTTTCCCACGATTTGCCCGTATAACACCACTGTTTGAAATAGCTTCTGCACCTTCTAAATCTGTATAGTGATACAGTAAATCATTTTCATCTTTCTTGCCTGCAAATAACTGCAAGTTTACTTTTAGTGGTAACTTACTCGCTACTTACTTGGTTTCATTCTTTCCAAACTGCTTAACAACCCAACTACCTGCATCAATCGCCGCTTCTGTTCCATATTTACCGACATATTTTGTCCCCGGAATTGGAATCAAGCCCGTTAATGAACCAATCCCATTGGCGACTCTATCAGCTACAGACAATTGTTCACCTGTAATGTAATTGACGCCCGTAATCGTTTCTTGGAAACCTTTCACGGTTCCCAAAACAGGAATCGCATCGGCTCCATAGCTCAATCCTGATTAGTTCGATAAGATTGCACAATGTAAAAAAGCTTTGAAAGGCATTAGCCAATCAAAGCTTCTTTGAAAACATTACAATTTATAAATTCCCTCAAGATTATGATTATAATGCTATTGCAAAGAATTATCCCATACATTATCCTCATACGGATGATCCCAAAGATCGATATATAAACCGAGTTTTTTGATCTCATAAATAGCTGCTTCGCATACAATAGAACTACCAATATCCATATAATAATCATAAGAGTGATTTAAGAAAAACTGATCTTGATGCCTAAGTTGACAAACAATATCTTCTCTCAGTGCTAACCTAGAAATCAAATCAACTTCCCTAATAGAAAGATTGTCTTTATCCTTCAAAGAATAATAAAAATTTATAATTTCATCAGAATAGCACTCAGGATATTTAAGAGTATGCTCTATAAAAAGTTCCTCCTTTAATTTATGAATAAGATAAACTTCCATATCTGTTACTTTCATATAGTTCATATAAATATGCATTGCTTTTACATATTTGTTCTCAACAGATAGGTATTCTTCAGCTGTTAAAGGTTGACCATTATATATATTCCCGATATCAATTATTGATGTCCACGTTAAAATCTTAGATTTATATTGGCTTTCCTTTTGTAGAGGAGGATATTTTCTAACTTGCCAGTAGTACATCTTCTAGTCCCCTATCCGATTTAAGTGTTTATTATATGTTCTACTCATTAAATCTTCAACTGTAGGAGCCATTTTCCACACTCCTCCATTATCAGTGCTACCAGTACTTTGTCGAGGAATATCTCTTGTAATATAAATTCCCCTATCTTTTGAATAAAAGACTGCTGCTTTAGCTCTTCCACCATTTACTTTTTCAAATCCAAGAAGTTTTGCAGCTGTTTCAGCCTCTTTATCTGTACGATAAGGACCATTTGGAATTGCAGTCTTTGGAGCTGGAGTCCATGCTCCATTCTTATTATTATAATCGTCTGTTCTTACTTGCTTACGCTGGTAATAACCTCCATACGCATCATTCCTGCTTTTAGACAACATAGAAACAACATTATCTCCAGCCACTGGTTGCTCTAACCGAGGTAGTAATTTAGTACTCTCTTTATTTCCAAACTGCTTAACAACCCAACTTCCAGCATCAATTGCCGCTTCTGTTCCATATTTTCCAACATATTTCGTTCCCGGAATTGGAATTAAGCCCGTTAATGAACCTATTCCATTGGCTACTCGGTCAGCTACAGACAATTATTCACCTGTAATGTAGTTGACGCCCGTAATCGTTTCTTGGAAACCTTTCACGGTTCCCAAAACAGGAATCGCATCGGCTCCATAGCTTAATCCTGTTGCGAACCAAGAATCTCCATCTGCACTCAGTCCAAACGGATCAATATACGAAATCGGATTTCCATTCACATACGCATAGCGATTCATGGTCAGTCCAGCATCAATACTCTTTCATATATCTGCCTCTTCTACACCTCTCCGAGCCA
>NZ_MDER01000099.1 GCF_001721045.1 Paenibacillus nuruki
GTAGGACGTTGCCAAGCAGAGCAGTACAGATTGACCGTTTCAAGGAGCGATCCGAGGAGACGGTGACTATTCCCTGATAGCTCAGTTGGTAGAGCACTCGACTGTTAATCGAGTTGTCACAGGTTCGAGTCCTGTTCGGGGAGCCATATGGAGAGGTGTCCGAGCTGGCCGAAGGAGCACGATTGGAAATCGTGTAGGCGTTACAAGCGTCTCGAGGGTTCGAATCCCTCTCTCTCCGCCAGAGGCCGTTTTATTACAGCCAATAGCAAATTAGTTAGTTTTAAATTAACTTGTTCTTAAAGTAATAAAATGTTAATATGTAAAGTGTTCGTTTTATTGTGGCCCGTTGGTCAAGTGGTTAAGACACCTCCCTTTCACGGAGGTAACAGGGGTTCGAGTCCCCTACGGGTCATATTTACTTCTTGGAGATTTAGCTCAGCTGGGAGAGCATCTGCCTTACAAGCAGAGGGTCGGCGGTTCGATCCCGTCAATCTCCACCATAGAATTTTATAGCAAGTATTAATGACGCGGGGTGGAGCAGTCCGGTAGCTCGTCGGGCTCATAACCCGAAGGTCACAGGTTCAAATCCTGTCCCCGCAATTAATTTGGAACCGTGGTGTAGGGGTTAACATGCCTGCCTGTCACGCAGGAGATCGCGGGTTCAAATCCCGTCGGTTCCGCCATTTTCTTTAAAAGAAAATTGGCTCGATCATAAGTAATGCAATGAATATTACATTGCGGACGTGGCTCAGCGGTAGAGCATCGCCTTGCCAAGGCGAGGGTCGTGGGTTCGATTCCCATCGTCCGCTCCAATATTTTCTACATTTTATTTGCGCCCTTAGCTCAGCTGGATAGAGCGTTTGACTACGAATCAAAAGGCCAGGAGTTCGAATCTCTTAGGGCGCGCCATTTTATCTTGATTGGCCGGTGTGGCGGAATTGGCAGACGCGCGCGACTCAAAATCGTGAGGGAAACCGTGGGGGTTCGAGTCCCTTCACCGGCATATTATTTATCGGGACGTAGCTCAGCTTGGTAGAGCA
>NZ_MDER01000100.1 GCF_001721045.1 Paenibacillus nuruki
CTTTAAGAGAGTTTATAGCGTACATGTAGTATATTTTGATTACGCACATTAAATGAGAGTTTAATTAATAGTAACATTTTCAATTTTATTACATAAACGGGTGGATAAATGATGAAAAAAATCATTTCTTCGTATAGTACCAAGAAATGATTACAATTTAATAAAAATTATTTTATTATTTTTGTTTTTCGATTTCTATATTTATGAAATGTAATACTTGCTCTAATACTTTGTTTAAATCTTCATTAGCATTTATTCTATACTGTTCATATGGGACTGATTGATGAATAGTTTCAAAACTGTTTCTCATCTTCTCTAATACTTTCAAGGGATTTTTTCGATTTAATATTTGATCACCTTTCATTCTATTTTGTAACCTCATCAAAGCTATGGCAGGATCAACATCTAGATATATCGATACATTTGGAAGTGGCAGATTGTTATATATCATTTGTAATTCTTTAAGTATAGATATATCACTTAACAATGCTTGTGAAATCCATGATGTATAATACTTATCAACAAAGTACATGATTCCAGACTTCTCATTTGTATAGTAAAAATTTTTATGTGCCTCTTCTGTTAATTCTAATGCATTATGAAATTCAATAAGATTTGGATCAAATAATTCTTCTGCCCTATCCTTCCCATGAAGTAATGAAATGTGTTCCAGCAAACGCTTTCCTCTATTCTTAAAATTCCTCTCATAGGCCCATGTTAATGGACTTGCATTAAAATGGTTTCTGAGTTGATCAATAATTGTTGTTTTTCCGCTACCATCTATTCCAGAAATTTCTATTAACACATTGATTCACTCCTTGAAAGAAAATTGAACCCATGATAAAGAGGTCATTAGAGCATCTTTCCATAAGTGCTCGGTAATATCGCTGTGATTAGGATTCTTTTGCCAGTAATTGTACCTCCAATATGCAACCTGAATACCGGCCAAAGCAGCAATAAAAGGGAGTAACTCAATTTGATACATTGAAAGTGGCTTTCTTCCAATATATCCATCTAAAAATGAATGGGCGCTTTTACTGTCAATATCTATGACTCGAGGCGTTACCATACCAAATAATGCTTTTCCAAGATCAAGTAAAAAGTTATTTTTGCCTGTACTCTCAAAATCAATAAAATATGCTTTTTGATCGTTCATTAATGTATTGATTCGAAATAGATCTCCATGACATATTGTAACATCATATTCATTAATATCAGATTCGACCATCCATAAAATATTTTTTAATAAATTTGGAGTAATATAATCATAAAAGACGTCTGGTAAAAATAGTGTTTTAAATATTTTTAAACTAAAACTTGCACATTCTCTTGAAAAGGATGGTATTTCTAATTGATGAAGTTTTGCAAGTTCGTTTCCAGCAATTCTAAGGTCATTTAAAGAATTAGGATGTTGCCCCTCTATAAACTCCATAAGAATAGATGGAAATTGATTACCTGTTTGTTCGTTGAATACCATCTCGACGTATTTATTTCCAATAATTTTAGGACAATAAACCCCATTTTCAGTTAAGAATTCATGAAATTTCGCCTCATATTCAAGAGCTTCTAATGGTCTTGTGACTGAAATTCTTGAAATAAGAGTACGAGAATCTTTCAAATTTAGTTTGTAGATATGATTTGTATGACCTGTTTGTAACCATTCAATGCTTGATAATTTGACCTTATAACTTGACTCAAAATCTAACTTAGTAAACTTTATAGTCATTGAATGTCTATTGACGTTCATACTATTTAATCCTTTCCTGCTCTTTAACTTGATGATATTTATAAAAGAGCTGTGGAACAATTTCAGCAACCGGATATCTTTCAATTAGCTCTCTGGACTCTATTAATAATTCCTCATATTTATTCTGTTCTTTATTTAAAACCATTGTTGTTAGTATTGTAATAAAGTCAGTTAACTCTTGAGATCTATTATAAGGAAGTGCTCCTGTTGGTTCTTGAATAAAAGAAACAAGATCACGTATTCCATTTGTAATTAATTCTTCTGTATTATTTTTGATATTATTAAGTGATAGCCCTCTTTTTTCAATAGAAAAAGGATTATCAATATGACAATTTTCACCTACAATTTCAGAAGCAACAATATCGCCAATTAAAGGAGACATTAATATTCCATTTCGATACGTACCTGTAGCAACATAAAGTCCGCTAACACTAGTTTCTCCAACTACTGGATATCTATCTGTTGTTATAGGGCGTGATCCAAAATAAAGTTTCTCAATATTTGCAGTTCTAAAACCAGTATGGATTTCATGGATAGCACTATGCAATAAAGAATGAACTTCACCAGATGTTATTCCATCTTTTAAACCTGGAGTATTTGAAATTCGGTTAGTTGCACCAATATATATATCAGAATCGCTTCTTGGGACAATATGAGTTCCACAAGCAAAATCTCTATTAGGTGTGCGTATAACATTCGAAAAAGGGATGTCCGAAGAAACGACCAAACTAACTCCTTTACCCGGCATAAGACGTGGAATCTTTGTCGATAGATTTGTGGTATCTAAAATTTTCTGTATTCCAACTCCTGCACACAGTATAACTTGATCAGCATATATATTTTCCCCATCAACCACAATACCAACTGCTTTGTCGTGTTCTATTAAAACCCTACTCACAATTTTATTAAGATGCTCAACACCTGAATTCATTATTGCTATATCAAGTGCATCCATAAGATCAGATGTATTTATAGAACCTTCGTTTGGAACATAGAGTCCCTGATAAGCAAGATAATCTGGATTTGGCTGAAAATTAGGAATATCGCTAGGTTCTATCCATTCATACTGCTCATTTCTTGTCGCTAGTTCATTTTTAATTCTTTTTAAATTCAGAAGATCCTGTTTCCCATTTACATTAGCGATGAGAAAGGTTCCCATAGTAGTATAAATATCACGACCAGATCTTTCTTTAATTTTTTCTAGCCATGTAGGGAAGTACTTTTGCGCTTGAACACGAAAATTAATTTCTTCCAAATCCAATTTGTTCGTTTTATCAATTGTTATTTCTGCATATGCACCCAGCATAGCTCCTGCCGCATAACTTGCGCTACCATTTGCCTTATAGTGAGGATCAACTGAAAGAATTTTAGAATGAGGTCGAATTTCACTAAGCTTAAAGGTTATTGCTTTACCTATAACCCCTCCGCCTACTATAATAGTATCGTATTTTCTCATAAGTCATCTCCTATAAAAAATGAATATAGTACATTGAAGTCTCTAACAAATAATTTTCCCATTTATCTAAAACAACTCCTGCACTTTGCAACTGTATAGATAATAGTTTGTAATCAAGCTCAACAAATTGAAAATGATTTGTCAGCGTAATGAGTAAGGGGTGGTCATTATTTATGAGTAAATTTTTTGATTCAAGATCAAGAAATTCAAATAATAGCTCTTTACGGTTTTTTCGATTTTTTGTATTTTTCAGTTTAGATAAATTGTCTTCTAATATGTTCACATAACCTTTTCGACGCTCAACATTATCAACAAATCTTTCAACAAGTTGACGTTTAATATTGTAAAAGAGGGCTTCGAAACTAAGTGTATTTTCTATTACGCTATCTTTGTGTGTTAAATCGAGATTTTTACAAGTCAATCGTTCTTGAAGAAGTAGCTTTAACTCTTCACGTTCAAAGAAAATTTGGACTTCACGTAAAGTATCCTTAATAGAGTCTGAAGTGTGTATCAAGTTAAATACTGGGTTTATAGCGTTGAATTCCCCACGTATTGTTTCTGGTTTAGACAAAACTGGAACAAAATTTCCCTTCAACTGCTCAGTAATAAATTCTGATAGAGATGCCTTTTCCATTTTTTTGTGTACAATTAGGAAAAGAGCTGGCCCCAATTCAAAAAAACGAGTTCCCATATCCCAATTCGATCTAGAATTAAGATGAAAATCTATATAAAGCATTTTTCTTTTTTCTTTAGTAATAATGCCCTCTTTTTGAGCAACTAAACTAATACCATGTTTTTGAAAAAAGCACCACAAAGACCTTTCTAGATTTTGCTTAACAGTATCCGGTTTGAAAATAACAAAGGCTAAATCTTTTAATATGATTGTCATTTTCCATCTTCTTCTTTATCTTTAAAATTTACCGATAGTCCAAGATCTTTTAGCATTCCAAAAAAGTTTGGACAGGTTTTCGAGACACAACCAGGATCTGTAATTTGTATTCCTTTAACACGTGCACCAATTAAAGCAAGTGACATTGCGATACGATGATCATCATGAGATTGTAAAAGGACAGGTTTGGGTAATCCTGGATAAACAGTCAATCCGTCTTCGCGCTCTTCAACCTGAATTCCAAGTGCGCTTAAAGAGTCACATATTACCTTTATTCGATCAGATTCATGTGTTCTAATATGTGCAACATCATGAATTGCAATCGGTCCATCCGCAAATATAGCAGTTGTAGCCAAAGTCATAGTTTGATCAGATAATTCTTTCATGCTAATATCAAATCCACCTTTTAATTGTTTAGGACCAATCAGTTCTATGAAAGTATCTCCTCTCGTCACTGTACAACCCATTTTTTCAAAAATATCAATCATTTTTATATCTGGTTGATTTGTGTCGTATCCTATATTAATAATACGTATTTTGCCTTGTGTTAAAGCAGCTAGAGCTAGAAAATATCCACATGTGGATGCATCTGCCTCAAGAGTAATATCTTTCCCAATGTATTGTGAATTTTCGATTATCATATTATTTAAATCGTGCGTGTAAGTTACTTTAGCTCCAAACTCTTCCATCAATCCAATAGTAATTTTTACATATGCGTGTTGAACAATATGATCTTTAATATTTACCTTTACAGGATCCTTTGCATAGGGAGCGGATATTAATACTCCACTAATAAATTGACTTGATATACTTCCCGAAATCCAAACATCTCCGCCTTTAAGACCATTTCCATGAACTTCTATTGGATAGTAGCCCTCTCTCTCTAAATATGTAATATCAGCTCCCAAGTCAATAAGAGCATCGATAAGAGGTCGAATGGGCCTTTCACTCATCCTTTTACTCGCTTCTACTGTCCATGTCCCATTTGTAGAAGTTGCTAATGCTCCTGGTAAAAACCTTGCTATAGTACCAGCCGCTCCTATATAGAGTTTTGCTTCTTCATTAGGCCACTTTCCATTTACTCCGCATACTAGTACAGATTCTTCATTAACTTCAATCTCAACTCCTAATTTACGCAGGGCATCTATACACCAATAAGAATCATCACTTCGTAAAATACCTTTCAAAAATGAATTTCCTTTTGCTAATGCTGCAATAATAAGCGCGCGATTTGTAAAACTTTTACTTCCTGGTATCACAATTTCACTATTTATCAACTTCTGTGCTGGTCCAATTTCTACTAAGCTGTACTCGTTATAATCTGACCATGGTGATCTTGCTCTCAAATCTGCCTCATGCATCTTTAATCAGCTCCCTATCATTATTTAAATGGTTATTATTATATATTATATCAATTAACAACATAGTGTTTAATGCACTTTCTATTTCCAAAGTAGGTTTTTCATTACCTCTAAGCCATTGCATACATTCGTTTAACATCGAATAGTATGGGTCATATCGTTTACTAATGTCAAAAGAAGTTGTATGACATGAATCCTTTGTTTTGACCATAACACTACTTTTCTCTTCTTGAATACTTTTACTAAAGCCAAATAATCCTTTATAAACAATTTTACCTTTTTCGCCGTACAGCTCAAAAAAAGTTTCGTCATGTCCTAAGAAACTAGCCCATGCTAATTCCAAAGACCACGTAATATACTCATTTTCAGCAAATATAGATATCTCATCTTCAACATTAATATCAGAATTTTCTGACTGATGATTGTTATGCCAAGAGGCATAACGATCCGAGCGTAAGAAAAAACTTGATTGACTTCCTGACACTTTGACTATTTTTCCTGGATCACATAACCAATAAATTAAGTCTAGCATATGTGAACCTAGATCAATTAGTACCCCCCGCCTGCTTTTTTACTATCTAAAAACCAACTACTTCCAGGAATTCCGCTATCTCTTATCCAATGCGCTTTTATTTTATAAACATTTCCGATATCGTCATTTTCTAATACACTTTTGATATATTGAATATCTTGGCGAAAACGATTGGGGAGCAGGGGGAATAGTCGATCAGGATAAAGACAATTTATATCTTCTAAGCTCTTCACTTGCTCTTTATTAATACAGATTGGCTTATCACAAAAAACAATCTTATCTGCTTGTAAAGCTTTAATAATATGTTCACAGTGTAAAAAATTCGGTGTTGCAATAAACACTGCATCTATATCAGATAAACTTAAAAGAGCCTCAAGTGTATTTACTATTAATACAGAAGATGGAATTGGTGTATTTTTTGTTTTATTTAAATCTATATCATAAATAACAATTTTGTTTACTGCCTCATTATTGAGAAAGTAAGGCAGATATATCTTTTGTGAAATCCAACCTAGTCCAATAATTCCTATACCAATACTCATTAGCTCATCTCTCCATCCCTTGGAAAATTGGCTAAAACATTTTTTTTTGTAGTAGCTGAAATCGAAAATTTGTTTATTGCTATTATACAAGCACCCAACAAGGAACTATTCATTTCAGAAGTTATTACAACTGAAAGTTTACGAGATAAAAATTTCTTTTCTTCCTGCATTACCGTATCTAAAGCTTGTTTTCGGTAGATATCATTTTTTAATACACTTCCACTAATATGAACATTGTTAATATCTAATAAATTAACTGTATTTGCTATACTCTTCCCTAGGTATATAGCTCCTTTATAGAGAATTTTTTTACCAATTGAATGATTCATCCATTTCGTATTATCAGTTTGATCGTTTGTAGATTTTTTATATAAAGAAGCCATTCCTTTACCTGATGCTACCAATTGAAGACATCCTGTACGACCACAAGAACAAATATCATCGCTAAAATAATCTACAACTATATGACCGAATTCTCCAGCAAATCCGTTTTCACCAGAATACAAATTTTGATTTAAAATAATACCCGATCCAATACCTGTGCCAACATTTATAAAAAGTGAATTTGAACAATCTGGAAAAATATATTTCGATGCCATTGCTCCGGCATTACAATCCTCTACAATCAGGATAGACTTTGTATCAAACATTTGAATGAAACGTTCTATAATATTGTTGCCTTCCCAATAAGGTTTATTAGGCCACTTCACAATCACTCCATTTTTAATAATCCCTGGAAAAGCAATCACTACAAAAGTAGTTTTTTTTCCAAAATTAAAACTGTTAGATAACTGCTCCATATCTTCTTCGAAATCCATTTTAGTTGGGGTATTGATATTCATTTTGATACATTTTTCATTGTGCAAGAAAAGATATTCAATTTTAGAAGCTCCAATATCAATTATAAAAGCTCTTATATTATTGCTCATTGTTTACCACCTGGATTAATTCACTAGGATTGTTGAAAATAAAATCTGGAGCTAATGTCTCAATTATTTTTTTTTCTCCGGTTCCCCAGCATACAAATGCACTAGAAATATTTGCATTTTTAGCACATTGAATATCAAACAATCCATCTCCAATCATAATTGTTGAAGATATATTGCCATTTAATTTTTTCAATATTTTTTCTATACCTTCTGGATCTGGTTTTGAATAAGTAATATCATCAGAAGTTACAACTTCTTCAAAATAATTCATTATGTTATACATCTTTAAAATTTCAAAGGTTCTTATTCTATCTTTTCCTGTAAGTATAGCCATTTTCTTTTTTTGATCAGAAAGACTCTTAATAATTTGTGCCATATAGGGAAATAGATAAATTCTATCTTTATGCGAACTACAATAATGTTGATAATTACGAACAAGCTCTATCGGAATATTTAGTTCTCTAAAAATAGCCTCCAAAGACTTACCCATCAGAGAAAAGAAATGATTGTAAGGTGGGTCTTCGATTCCTAAATTTTGATAACATTCTCCTAATGCTTCAGTCATTAACTGTTTACTATCTACAATGGTTCCATCAAGATCAAATATAAACAGTTGATTATCGGAAAAATTTATTTTTTTTTCAATCATAAACTTCAACAAACTTTCTTATAATTTGAGCAGTTCTCTCTAGATCAATTTGATCATGAAACAAATAATAATGAGGAATCCATACTACTTCTTCAGATATTTTTTTTGAAATAGGAAAATCATCAGAAGAGTACTGAATATCTCGGTTATAATGATGAAATTGTGTATATTTTTCTTTTAAATTATCAAATAATGAAGTTTCAAAAAAAATAGGGTACGTTTTAAAAGCGGGAATACCATTATCAATTAAATAATTAATGAACATTTCCCTTGGTAAATTATTAAAGTATTCTTTTTGATAACGGAACATATACATCGAATAGCCTTGTACTGTTGCATACTCTTTTCGTTGCTGCGGTCTAATTCCATCGATATTTTTTACACATTTATTTAAAAATTGTGTATTACTATTTCGTGTTTCAATTTGTTTTTTCAATCTATCAATCTGTCCTAATAAGAGCGCTGCTTGCAACTCAGACATACGGTAATTTGAAGATAAAAGTAGATGATCGTACGTTGCTCCCATAGGTCTACCACAATTAAAAATTAAGGATGCTTTTTCCCATACTTCTTTACTTTTTGTTATAAATGCTCCACCTTCACCAGCAGTCATTACCTTACTTGCTTGAAAGCTAAAAGTACCAACATCACCAAATGATCCAAGTGGCTTCTCTTTGTAAACGCTACCATGAGCATGAGCACAATCTTCAATAATATATAAATTATGCTTACCTGCAATTTTCATAATTTCATCCATATCACATGCATGTCCTGCTATATGAACAGGAATAATAGCTTTCGTTTTCGATGTGATTTGTTCTTCAATCCGCAAAGGATTTATACAGTAAGTATCTTCACATACTTCTACTGGTATGGGTATTGCATTTCGAATAAGTACAGCTGTAGCAGTTGATATAAAAGTGTATGCAGGTATGAGAACCTCATCTCCGCTTCCGATCCCAAGAGATTCTAATGCTAATTCAAGTGCATGTGTCCCATTTGTAACAGAAAGACAAAAATCTACACCGTGGAGCTCAGAGAAACTCTTTTCAAACTCAAAAATATATTTTGCATTTCCTCTCCAGAGTCGACCTTCTTCAAGGCATTCTAATACTCTCTGTTTATCAAGTTCTGTTATTATTGGCCATTGAGTATTCAAGTTTTCACCCACTTATATATTAATAAATTGTACTTAAAGTTAATCGATGAACATATTTTTTGAACTTATGAACTCATCTAAAACAAATTTAAAATAAAGAATAGTTGCTATATAATTCTTGCAAATAAATAGCTAAACATTTGCTTCCCACCTCCCCTCATTAAAAGCTAATTTTTTAATTATTATCATATCGATATTTATTTTCACGTTAAATTATTTATAAAAATGACTAACTGCATCTTCGATATCTGGTTCTTTAAGTTGTAAATCTAAAACGTCATTGTCCTTTGTAAGAATATTCAATACCTC
>NZ_MDER01000101.1 GCF_001721045.1 Paenibacillus nuruki
GGATAAAACCTTTATATAAATTTAAAAAATACCTTACTTTTGAATGAAACCATTCATGGTCATTCTTTAGTGAGGTATTGTTTTTACATAGAATTTTAAAACAATTACTGGAGGCAATTATTATGAAAACTATCGGAGAAGAACATTTAGGAGAGTATAAAAGTTTATGGACAGGGAATGTATTAGACAATGACTTAAAAAAAGACATTATGAGTAAAGAATTAAGAAAAAATCATATGCGTTCAAGACGTATATTACAAAAAATTGTGAATATTAAGTATTATGCAACGATTTTTAAGATGACTGTGGAAAGTTTTGGAGCATTATTTGCCTTGATTTTCATGGTAGGAGCAGCAGGTTTGTTTTTTTACATTATGACTAAATAAATGAAGTAGAGGAGCCTGAATATGCAACTAGAAACAGTAGTAGTTCTTTTATTTTTGAGTCCAATTGTGATTGGCATATGTGGGTCATTATTCAGTTCAAGTTACAATATCACGCCTGTTGTTATCGATCAGCGTACTTTTGTTACGGTATCTGAACCACAAAACGTGCAATTGGATAACGAACAAAATGTACTATGGAATGAGTTACCTGCTCTTGAAGAATCTCCTGAAGTCGAAGAGTTATTGTTCAATATGCCGGGTAACATATCAAATATTGATAAAGAGATAGAATTTAAAACTAGCGAATTACCAGAGGAAATGAATCTAGCAATTAGTGATCTATTTAAAGGAATTGATAATCCTAATCTCGTAAATGAGAATGAAGATGAATCAGTTAATAAAGAGATCCACTTTATAAGAACCAAACCTATGGTAGAAGAGCAAGATTGGACACTTGAACCACCCCCTGAAGAAACGGACTTTATGCCTTATTCTTCAACAGATACTGGGAGTCATCAAACATTTGATGGACATTACCCCGATATCGATGAGCTAGTTAATACATTGCCGGTCGATGAAGCAAATAATGTTCCAAAACCACAACTAGAAAAAGTTGAACAGACCTATGGGCCTGAAATCATGAGCCGTATCACCACTACACCAGCTATGGGGATCACTTCTGCATTGCATGTAATTCATGTAATGGTTGGACGCATTTTTATAATGAATAATCAATTCATTTTAGAGTACCAAGATCATCAAATTCGAGTAGGTGGAATTGAAGCAGAAGGTGAATTCTTAGTGGAAGGTATGTTCGTAAAGAAAGACTTATTCTACGTTGAAAAATATGAAGATTTACAAACAATACAATCTAACATGCAGAAAGCAGAAGCTTCGTAACCTTCTGCTTTCTCTAAAAAGCGGAAACGTAATTGCGCTTTTTAGAGAAAGTAGAATACTATTTTAAATTAAAGAATCTATCACCTTAAATCATCGACAAATTTCTAAAACAGATGTAAAATGGTGTCTATATATGAAACTTCACCTATTACATACTATGAAAAAATGAAATTATTTAATTTTTCTACATTTTAGTTCCAAATTAAACTATTTTTTTGGTGGAGGTATTATTCTATATGTCAATAAATCAATCACATGAAAAAAATAATGCTTTATTAATCGAAAAAATTAAGTCGACACTAATGCAAAAAAGTCATTCATTTTGCTTACGGTCGAATGAAATACTTCGGTTTGAGGTGCGTAATGAAGGTCAGGTAATTCAATATATCAATGACGCAGAAGACAATGAACTTACAAAAGTGTTTGCTTTGTCAGCTGAATCATTAAGTACTTTTTTTGAAATTATTGAGTTACAATTTAACGAAATTGATACAATATTACAGGCTAACGTAGAAGTTGAGCTGACCATTATTCTATCCGGTTCTAATAACGTAGGTTCTGCAAAATTGACAGTAAATGAACAAATACCGCATTCCTAATGAACTTAAATTTAAAGCACTTGACATTAGAGCCATAATTAATGATAATCAGATTATAGTAAATCGAATAGAAAAGCGGAAGCACCGTTAACTTTGGATCTCGTCCAAAGTTAACGGTGCTTTTTTTTTACCCAAAAAAGGAGGGAAGGTTATGAATACGTAATTTTAATCACTTTTATGCAGTACACATATACTAATTATACGATTTGAGAGGGGTTTTTATTTTGTTTAAAAAATTATTTGGCATGTTTGTTTTAACGTTTTGTTTATTTCTTGTAACAGCTCCTGCTTCTACTGTCATGCATGCAGCAACAACAACACCAGCCAGTAGTAGTGTTATTGACTCAGAACTAAATGATAAATCAAAGGTATATAATCCAACGGATACTAACGCTACAAAAATCAACAAACCTTTAAAAACAGTTGTACAGGTTGTTGGTGGTGTAGGAGGAACATTATTTACTCTAGCTGTTATGTTTACAGCGATTATGATTATTTTTGGATCATTGAGTCCGCAAAAATCAGGTATTTACTGGAAGGCTTTATTGGGTTGTGCAGGTGGAGCTTTTGTCTTCTTTGGAGCAGCAACTTTCGCGGATATGATTGCCGGAATGGCAGGCTAATTTAAAACGACCATGCTTCAATAAGTTGTATCGAACTTAAAGTAGCATGGTTATTTTAAAAAATGGAGGAATTAATTTGAATAACGAAATTATTGTACCAATAGATATTACTCAAGAAGAAAAATCAATCTTAGCTATCTTATCTATTAGACAATTTTTTATTTTGTTTCCAGTCGCAATTTTCTGCGGAGTGTTTTTCATTTATGGACGATTACCGTTTTTAGAGGGTCTTTCATTAGTTATTGGAAAGTTTGTCTTTTTTCTTGTTATTGGTGGAATAACAGCGTTTCTCACATTCTTTAAAATCGAGAAACATGAACAATATGCAAGTGAATTTATCATAACGCTATTTAAGTTTAGAAGATCTCAAAAAACATACACACATCTTTGAATAGGAGGCTTAGTAGTACATGCAAATCTATGTTTTTATTATGTTCGGAATATTACTGCTAACGATTGGGATTATGTTAGTAGCAAAAAAACGAATGGATCGCAATGAGCCAGCTTTTGGATGGAAAAGAAAACAGCATTTAGAAGAAACTAATTCCAATGCAAGTACAAGTGCGACAGTAGCAAATAGTAAAGGCGAAGACAAAAAGTTAAAAAAAGAACGCGATGCTATGAAAGAGCTCATTGGTATTGAAGATATTAAGTACGGAATATATGAACAAAAAAATAATGAATATTGTGTTGTCATTGAGACCGACTCTGTTAATTTCGATTTACTCAGTGAAACAGCCAGACAATCCATAATTTTAGCATACAGTTCGTTATTTCGAGTAATACGTTTTCCTCTTCAAATTTTGGGTCAGGCTGTTCGACAAGATTTACGAAAAGAAGAAGCACGTTGGAAGCAAAATCTAGCGAAAGGCAATAAAGCGACAGAAAAATACGGAGAAGATGTTATTAACTTTGTAAAAGATCAGTCTGAGAATATATTCCAGATTTCTCGTAAGGTGTTTTATGTTGTTTCCTTTATTCCACAACCTTCAAAAATGGGTGCTCTCACAGTAGAAAAAAGAAATGAAATGATTCGAAATGAACTATATTCAAGAGCGGAAGTAGTAAGAGGACAGCTTAGACAGTGTCAAATTAATACAACCCTTTTAGACAGCTTAAAAGCTGGAGAAGTTATGAAAAGAGCACTTAATCGTGATCGCATGATTATGCATCCTATGGAATCGCTCATAACGCATGGTAAAGAAAAACTATCTTCTTATATCACGGTAGATGTTGCATCTATACCAGACTTAGAAAGATTAGTTTATGATGTGCAGGAGGTTATAGAAAATGTTAAAGCTCTGGAACAAGAAAAAGAAAGTGAAAGAACCTAGTTTAAATATTGATAATTCGATAAATCTCGATAAAACGAATTCAGAAAAAGAGGATAGACCCCTTGATTCGCCAACTATTGTAGACAACATGCTTAATGATGGAATTCATTTTGAAAAAGATTATTTCATGATGAAAACAGGACTAGGAAGTACAAAGTATGGACGTTCGTTTTTTGTAAAACCTTCCGGTTATCCGCGAACTGTTCGTATAGGTTGGCTTGAGTCTCTATTCACTGGTGATGATTTAGACTGTTCTGTTCATATTGATCCAATCGATAAAAACTCAGCTATAAAAAAACTGCAAGATAAGATCGATGAGTTTGACACTGTTATCTACAGTGCCTCTGGTCGAGGAGATCAGGCAAAAATTGATGACTCTGTACAAAAAAGAGAAGACTCCAAATTTTTACAACGTCAAATAAAAAACAATCAAAATGGTCTTTATTATGTCTCAATCCAAGCCAGTGTTTATGCAAACTCATTAGATGAGCTAAATGCAAAATGTGTTGAAGTAGAAAATGCAGTCGCTGGTGAGTCTATTGAAATTTTGAGTGCTTTTGGTAGACAACGAGAATCTTGGCTTTCAACCCTTCCATTAGGTAAAAACCATCTTTCTAAATCAGATCGTAATTTGGACCAACTAAGTTTGACAGCAATGTTTCCACATTCCAGTTCTAAACTTAATCATACCGGTGGTTTTCCAATCGGACTATTTGGTCGAGATTATGTTTTTTATAATAACTTTGATAAAAGTTTAGTTAACTATTCGGTAGGAGTTTTTGGAGTTTCTGGATCTGGAAAGTCTGTACTTGTTAAACAAATGATTGGTCGAGGTTACATGGATGGCATTATGAAAAATGTCATTATTGATGTAGAACCGGAATATACAGAATTAACGCAGGCTCTTGGTGGAGTCGTTATTCCAATTTATCATTCTAAAACTAATGATAATAGTAGGATCAATCCATTTGATATCTACCCTGAAAGAAATCTTCTTTATAAAGGTACAGAATTCGAAAGGATTACTGAGAGCATCAATGTAAACGAAAAAATTAAAGAGAATCTTGAATTTTTCCGTGTTATGAAAGAATCTCTGAGTGTAGATGGACATGGCTTAACTCCAATTGAATTAGGTGTACTAAACGATATTATTGAGCAATCGTACTTACAACGTGGAATTACTGAAGATCCAGAATCTATCTATGAACAAGTAGAATCAGTTGATAGTCAGGGAAATATTGATTTCAGACGTGCTTATATTGAAATGCCAACGATCAGTGAGTACTATCAAGAGCTTGTATCTGAAAAGATGCAAACAGAATATGGAGAAGAATTGAAGGAACTGAAAAATATTGTTCGTCTATTCACCCATGATAAAGCTTTCGGTATGTTTGACGGTCAAACCAAAATCGTTTCAGAATATAGCGGTTCTTTAGATGAAGCTCCAGTAGTAACTTTTGATATCAGTAAACTTTCTAGTAACGGTATTGAAAGACCACTAGCTCAACATGTACTTATGACTTGGATTTGGAACCGATTTATTATTGCTGATCCTAAGATGAAAAAGCGAATGATTGTTGATGAAGCTTGGATGATGATTAAATATTCTTCCATGATGGAATGGCTAAAAGTAATCAGTGCACGAGGAAGAAAATGGAATGTATCCCTTACTCTTGTATCTCAGCGCTACGAAATGTTCGAACGAAATGAATCAGCTCGAGATGTTGTCGCTCAGTTCGATACAGTCTGCTTCTTGAGACAAAGTGATCAAGATATTGAACCGATTATTCGTACGTTTAGGTTAAGTGAGGAAGTAGGAAGTCTCATTAGAAGTGCTGCTACTGGACAAGTATTAATGAAGGCAGGTAAACAAATTGTGACATTCCAAACTCAACCGACACCTAGAGAATGGAAATATCTAAACACGAATCAAAATACCATGCCAGAAAAACTGAAGAAGGATATTCCGCGTGAAAAAATGATTCAATTCTTAGAAGATAAGTCACATATTCCAGAGGAAGTGGCTTAAACATGAAGGTTAAATCGTTATTCTTTTTAATTCTGTTTCTGTGTAGTCTTACTATTGGGAATAGCTATGTATCAGCTTCTGAAATTTTACCGACTGTTACTACTAAAAAAGCAGATACTGCTACAACAGGTAAAACAGATACTACAAAATCAACTTCTGATAAATCGACTACTAAAAAAACAGAAACAACTACAACCGATAAAACAGATGCTACAAAAAAGACGACAGATAAATCGACTGCGGCTGATGGGGATGATGATAAAACTACAGCTGAAGATGATGAATCCACTGGTTTGTCGACTGGAGACTTATCTTCCAATGGTGATGCTTCAGGAGCATTAATAGGTGCTAAAACAAAGGAAAGTCTAAAAAAAGCTGAAGAAGACGCTTCATTGATGGATGGATTTATTATTGGACAAGCTAATAACTTGTTCAACATTCCTGGAATCAATAGTATACAGAATTTAGTCTTTGGGAATCCCTATAAAACATGGGGATTCCAAGAAAAAGACACCAATGCTTTAATAGACGGGATTTTTTATCAGAGTGAGTTAGACTCTTTCATTCATCCGTTGATTGGTTTGTTCTCAGGAGTGTACGCAACGATACTGATGCTTGCGATCATGCTTGGATCGTTACGGTTTGGTATGAAGGCTTATAGTCCTCAAGCCAAAGCAGATTTTTGGAAAGATATTAATATGTATTTCGCTTCCGCAATGTTTATGGGTTGCTTTTGGATGTTTTTTCATATGCTTACAGCTATCAATTGGGGAATTATCCAAAGTATCTCAGAGACATTAAAAGGGCTAGGTAAATCACTTGATGGTGTATCTATCATAGCTTCGGCTACAAAAGATGGAAGTTACACATTTGCGATGGGAGATATTTTTGTCTTTCTTGCAGAATGGGGGCTATCAGCCTATTTAAACTTTATCTATATTGCTCGAAAAATCATTATTGTTCTTCTATGTGTAATGTCACCAATTGCAGCGTACAGTTTATTGTTTACCAAAACGAGAAGCTTTTTTGGAACATACATCAAAGAATTATGTGGAAACATTTTTCTACCTTCCATTCACTCTATTATTTTGTTTGTATTTGTACAAATGGCAGGGAACTTGGGTCAAGGTATGGGACCAACGATATTTAAACTTGGCATGATCATTATGTTTGTTCCCATTACAGGTATGGTCAGCAAATGGCTTAATCTTGGAGATTCTAGTTCTGCAATGGGACGAACAGCAACAAGCTTAGGTATGGCTGGTATTGGTGGAGCGATGATGTTATCTAGAGGATCTTATAACATGGCAGCTGGTAAAGGTGCTGGAGGTCATGGGGGTCAAGGTTCAGGTGCTGGTGGTACAGAAACTCCTTCAGGAAGCCAAGTGAGTATGTCCAATGATGCCGGTAGTTCTTCTCTAAGTCGAGCTGCTTCTGGTGGTCAAAGTTGGAGTCGAGTTAAACAAACAATGGCTAAAGCAGGTGCAGTTGCAGGTGGAACAGTAGGTCTTCCTTTTGGCCCTGGGGGAGTAATGGCAGGATCGATGATCGGATCAAAGGTAGTTTCAAGTCTTGCACAAGGTACGAGAAATGTAACATCTGGTGCTAAAGGAGTCTCTAATGTTATAAGAAATGCTGGTCGAGGCGTAGATGAATCAGGACAACCAAGCGGTAAATTTTCTTTAGCAAATTTAAAAGGTAATTGGTCTGATCTTGCAGAACGTCGTCAAATGATGGGTAATTTGGGAGAAGCATTGGGACAAACGGGAGCAGGAATTGGTGGATTAGCAGGTATGGCTTTGGGTGGTGCACCAGGAGCAGCCATCGGATCACTTTTAGGTGGTCAACTTGGTACATCTGGTAAAGCAATGGGACAAATGCTATCCGGTGTAAGTCGTCAACGTGCTTTTGATTTTGGAAGTGGTGGTGAAAGTCCACGTGGGATGACATTATCTGATCTTGCAGAGGATTCAAGATTCCGAGGTAGCAATGTAAGATTCAATCAAACTAATGACCGCTCATGGTTCGAAATGCAAAATGGTGATCAGTGGCAACGTATCGGTAGCTTCGGGGCTGGAGATGCTAACTTGAAAACTAACCAACGAAGAGCAGTTGATTATAAGCTTCGTGACAATAACGAACAATGGAAACGCCAAGAAAATGGTTCGTACATGCGTGAATCACTTATGCCTAACATGCCGAACTCTAATGCAGGTCAATCGAATACGATGACTCCACGAGTGGAGAGACAGGTAGCTGGATTGTCTGGATCAACAGGCAACTTAGGAAGACAAAGTGAAGCATATATGATGGATCAAAATGGATTGAAAGTCAATTCGGATACAGGCTTTGATATGCGACGCTTGAACCCAGACGAATACTTTAATCACAATGCTCCAGGTAAAACAGGCGTAGACGATAAAGTAGCTAATTTGGTTGGGGTAAAAGCGCCTAATTTAGCTAGGAATGTAGCAAGAAAAACGCAAGAAACGAGTAAAAGAATGGGCTGGGCACAGTCTGGTGTATATAACGACCAAGAACGGAAAAAAGATATTATCTAGTATGTTCAAATATGAATTATTTAGGCTTTCTGTATAGAAGCCTAAATAATTTAGGGGGGATTAATAAGGTTGAGCGCTCATGATGTCGGTAAAGAATCTTCTGCCCCCGGTGGAGGAGCCATAAAAAAAGGGGCAAATAAAGCTGTAGGTAAAGCCAGTAAATATCTAAAAAAACTACTTATAAAATTACTTAAACAAATAGTCATTTCTATTGGTAAGGCTCTATTTGCATTAATAGGATGGGAAGGTGTCTTAATTATTGCGATCTGCATCATCGTGTTAGCAACGCTTACAGCCATTCCAGGAGCAGACTGGTATCTGGGTGGAAACGCTAGAAGCGAAGAACAACAGGTCGCAGATGGAGATTATCAACAAGAATTTGTTCAAGCAGCGAAAGATACAGTTGCTGATCTCTATGCAGTAAAAGCAGATAAATCTTGGATCAATCAATTGGTTTCTACTGTTAGACCAAGTTGGGGGATACCAGCTGCACTCGTTCAATATGAAATTTTGGTACAAGATAATCATGTGGAATATTCAGACTATGATCCAGATGATTTAATATCTCGGTTTAAACCTACATTTAAGTATACTAGTATTACAGAAGATAAAGAGTGGACTAAAACTAAAAAAATATGTCCCACCGAAAATGGACAGAGAACAACTGTTAATATCAATGAAACCAAAAGAGAAAAACACAATGTACTAAGCGATGTGTATTTTGAATACGGTGAAATGGCTATTAGTCCTTTGACACGCTATTATCCCGGAGAAACGTTAAAAAGAACTGATAAGTATGAGTTTGTGGAAAAGAAAAACGCAGGTGATTGTGTTATTGAAACGTACAGACAATATCAAGATACTCAAGTAGATGATCGATTCGTTCCTCTACTTTCGATTGATAAAGATAAATTCAAGGCTATTTTAATCGATTTAGGTGTTGATGAAAAAGATATGAAATTATATTTTGAATTTGTTCTAGCAGCAGATTCGGATTGGGATAAAGGATTATATGACGGTACATCCGAAGTAAATACGAATTGGAATCCGGGCACTGCTAAAGTACCCGAAGTTGTACTTCGTTATGAACCAATTGTACGAAAATATCTTGAACAATATGGTATGGGTCAATATACTCAATTGCTCTTAGCTTTAATTATGCAAGAAACGGGTGGACGATATTTAGATGTTATGCAGTCGTCTGAATCTTTGGGGATGAAACGAAACACATTAACTGATCCAGAGCTTTCTATTCAGCAGGGTGTTAAACATTTTGTTTCTGTATTTAATAATGCAAAAGCAAGTAGCAAAAAAGTAGATATCGAGCTAACTTTACAGTCTTATAACTTTGGAGGCGGTTATATTGCTTATGCTAAAGCGCATGGTGGACATAGTAAAGAGAATGCTGTAGCTTATAGCAAGCAACAAGCAGCTATAATGGGATGGAAGCGTTACGGTGATGTTGATTACGTAGAACATGTAATGAGATACTATAATGATTCGAATCAAACTTTAACGATTGTTCCTGGTCAACAAATCTTTGATGTACAACAAGCCTTAAATATCATGTCTCAATACATGGGTATACCATACAAAATGGGAGGCAGGTCACCGGAAAAGCGCTTTGATTGTTCAGGACTTCTTGAGTATTCGTTTGCCCAAATGGGAATCGATTTAAGTGGAAGTGCACAAGATCAATATAACAAAACAATAAAAGTAGCTGCTGCCGATGCTCGACCAGGCGATCTTGTATTTTGGGAAACATGGAGACGGGGAGCAAGCCATGTAGGAATGTATCTTGGTAATGATAAAATGATTAATTCTAGTTCTTCCCATGGAGTTAGTATCGCCAAAGTTTCAGTATTTAACAAGTTGTATAAATCATACGGATATAGACGCATTGTAAGTCGTTGATAAAGGAGAATTTATGCAAAAGAAAATCATGTATACAGCTTTAATAGTTTTGATAGCTGTAGTAGTCGGTATGAGTATTTTTTTAACTAAAGCACAAGACAGCGCACATGAAAATGAGCTATATACGAAAGCAATGGAAAACAATAATTCGTTTTTATCTACCTTTTTTAACTATACCTCAACAAAATCTCGTTATGAAAATATTGCTCCATTCATGACCAAACAAGGATATGCTTCTACCTATCCAAGTGGACTGACTATTCCTGAAGATACCGGTAAATTGGTATCTTCAATGAAAGGACTTAAAGTCTATCAGTCCAGAAATGATCAAGAAAAGCCTGAGTTTATTAGCGAGTTCCAAGTCACTACGAGTTATGATGGAATACCAAGTACCGAGAATATCAGAATCTATACGGCATTAATTGAAGAAGAGGGTCAATGGAAAATTAATGCCGTAGAGGTTTTAGATGATCAGCCCGCTGGTGAAGAAGGAGATAGCTTCTAGATAAGGAGTAACAATATGTTTATAAATTTAATCAATGGATTTCATCAAGTTGTAAGGCTAGTACAAGTCATTGGTATACCAGTTATGGTTTTACTGTTCCTTTTAGGGTTTGTGCTAATTTTAACATCCGGAAAAAATCCATTCCGAAAAAGAAGAGGCTATATTTTCATTATTATATTTGGAATTGGTGCATTTGCAGTTGCCTATTTACCAGCAATCATTCATAACTATACAGTTGATCAACCGCTCCAATTGACGGATAAACACAAAACAGTGAAAGATTATGTGGACTCGGCTACACCAATAGGCACGATTCTTTTCAATGCTTTATTCTATGTTGCTATTCCTATTACAGGATTCATGTTTTACGCAGGAGTCATTGTTAGGTTTATGGCCCCTAAGAATCCATCCAGAAGACGAAAAGGCATAGGACTCGTATTATTTGCTCCTTTGACAATGTTTTTTGTATACATCGTCCCTAAAATTCTAGTCTATATCTAAGCCGAAAGGTGCTAATTTGTTTGGAATTAGTACCTTCCATTATATACTATTCATAAAAATTATACAGATGAAAAATTCATAATAGAAAGTACATGTTCTAGCCTACATCTACTGCTACTCTATCATATAGTCTGACTAGCAGAAAAAGAACTATTTGAACAGCATTTATTGTATACTAGCATCAATTAAATCGTACATACGGAAGCACCGTTCACTAGACATTTTCTAGGTAACGGTGCTTTTATTTTATCCATTGGAGGATCAGTATGAACCATAATAGCAATGAAACTTATGTGGCAAGAGATATAGTAGGTGAGAACATATTATTTACTGCCGAAGTATCTGATCTTTTACAATGCAATGTGATGGAAATCAGTAATTACGTGAAAGAAAAAGTATTGATTCCCATCAAAAGAACATCTAATGCTATGTTGTTTTTCAAACCAGATGTATTAAAATTAAAAACTCGTTTAGAAAATAAAAAATATAAATAAGCCTCTACCTGAACTTCAGATAGAGGCTTATTTATGCAGAACGTTTTTTGGCAAACACTTTGTAAGGAATAGCGATCGCGGCAATAATAATTGTAATCGAGATTAAATAGAATGGCATGCTTATTTCCATATGTTCTGTTAAATAAATGATAATTAGAAGTATGGAAACAATATAAAATGAAGAAAAAGCTCCAATCATAAGAAATTTAATGACTTGCATCATGAACGTATGAAAAGAATCACTTGTACGTTTTGCCAATAACAAAAAAATAGCTAAAAGAATGATACAAATGCCTACTATCCAAGGGATAACCATAAAATTCACTCCAATTACAGTCTTTGAAAGTTTATACGCAACTATAGCAAGATTGACTCATTATGTATTATTGCTTTAATGATCCATATATCTATATGTTTTGTGCAAGAATATATTTTTCTATAATGATCTTGAAGAATTAATTTCTATTATAAATAAATTATATTAAATACTAAACTAATTTCTTTAAAGATACGTTTATGAAGACTTAAAAAATACTAATTTTAAAGCTAAGCTTCCGACTTCTATTTTATATATTATTAATTTGTAATTGTTATATGAATATACTTTTTAATTAAAATTTATTTAAAATTATATTTTTTAACTTTAGTATAACGAAAATATTGAGATAAATAATCAAATTC
>NZ_MDER01000102.1 GCF_001721045.1 Paenibacillus nuruki
TCTTTACTCTATCCTCTCTGAATTGTTTTAGAATACGTCTATACGTCTTTCTTGAAGATAAGTAAATTTGTCTATATTTATCTATAAATAATTCCTTTGCTTCATAAGTATCACAAGCATATCTTTCCCTATTTAACTCAATAATCAGGTTTTTGTATTCTACTATTTCATAATGGTAGAATACAAAAGATAACCTTCGGAAATCTTTATTAGAAAAATCAATAATATAATAGTTTGTAGAATCTTCTATAAGCTTTAATCTATTGTTAAGATCCATTTTATCTATACCCCTTTGTAATAAAATATATTATGCTTATAATACGAATTAAAGAACACTTCGCTGATCACCGCGTTAAAATAGAAGAATGTTGGAGCATAAAATAGTAAAATAGTTGAAGAAAATAATAATTACATAATTCTGGAGGAGATTTAATATGATTAAGACACAGCAATTTTATTCTCTACCTCAAAGTGTACAATCAATGTTTCCTGGCAATAAGCTGAACTTTGATCTTTTAAATTTCGTAATGTTTAAAGATCCACACGATGATCGTTCCAATTCTGATAAACGAGCGATTATTTTTATGGATGACCTTAATAATTTAGTGTATAAGGAGTTCATGAAACGTGGGAAATCGGATGCTGATATTACAGCACTTCTTCATCTTCAAGGCAATCCATTTGTACCTAAACTCTATATTTATGAGAAACGAGATTTCTTAATCATGGAGAAAGCTCCAGGAGAGAGTCTTTTAGACTTGATTCGTAATAAATCGCTCACTTTAGAAGAATTGACAGAAATACGTAATCAATATGAAATTCTAGTTAAGTCAATTTCCGATAGTGGCTGGTCATATGTAGACTTCAAATTAGAGCATTTATTTTGGGATTCTACGGCTAAGCAAGCCACGTTGATTGACTATAGTATTGGAAATGAATTTGATTCTTCTAGGGTTGAAATAATTCAGTATTTAAAAGAGGAGTCTATAAAACACTTTGATAGCCTCGTTGCTGAGTATAATATCTTATGAAATGAATTCTATACATTCACAATAGAAGTGATTATTGGCTATAAATGAAAATTTAATCAAGGATGAGTACCGAAATAATCACTTAAAAGTCTAAGTAGATATCCAATTCGTTTACTAAAATTATTATTTAGTAGAAGAAAATAATCTATGCTTGTATAGAGAGCTGTTTTTTCTTTTCTTTAATGGCAACCGGTGTTTTCTACTTTATCGTAGATCGCGCTAGTGTATACATTTATATAGCTTTGTAGTCTGTTCCATTTGCCTTTATTAAAGGAGACTTCTATGTTTAAGAAATTACTTTTTTTATTTAATTTAAAAGAACAAATTAGAGAAAAAAAAACTACTGCTGTGATCTTCAATGTTATAGCACTTCTTTTACTTTGTAGCATTTGTTTGGCCGTAATGGTTTATTATTTGTTATCCCTTCCTTTTTTATCTATGTTCCATACATTGCAACCTAACAGCTGGATCGCCTTTTATGGTAGTATGTTTGCTACATTTATCAGCGCTTCCGTAACAATCTGGATTTTTTCTATGACATTTGATGAAAATCGTAAAAAAGATCTAGAAAATCAGCGAGTACAAAATCTACCCTATCTCAATTTTCATATCAATGAAGTCCGCTTGACAAAGGGAAAACGATTTTTACATAGTAAAGTCGTTCAACATGATCTTACTCAACAGCTTTATAGTGATGCAGATGATAATTATTTTAAGAAGGATGAGGACTATTTCAAACAAATTTCTTGTGTGCTAGAGAATATAGGAAAGAATCTTGCTGTTGAGATTGCTGTTATTTCTTTTGGAGAATACCAACAGTCTTTTGTATTTAGAGATTCAAAAAGTTCTCATTTTAGCTACAAAAATTTTTTAAAACCATTGGATCAACTCAATATACTTCTTATTCTTCCTATCTTCGAATTTAATACTACCAAGCCTTTATCGATTTCATTTAAGGATACGCTTGGAAATATATATCACCAAAAATATTATTTAACATATATATTAGATGACCATGAAAGAATTATTGTAAAAGGAAAAACAGCGCCTTCTCTTATTTTAAATAAAAAAGGAACTTACGATCAAGAACTGCGTTCTTACGATAGTTAAAACTCCATAGATTTATGACAGAAAGGGGAAACTTTATGAAGTTTCCCCTTTCTGTATACGTCTAACTTCTATCTCATGGCTACGCTCATCTAGAATCTGTTCGATCGTTGCATCTTTCTGAACTAAAGAAAGACCCTTCTTTTGTTTTTTCCGTTGCTGAGTTTTATGGATATTGAATAACTTGTATTTCCGTTTTTGTTCTGGATAAGAAACGCAAGCAACCGATTCAGCAATTGGCTTTAATCCCATGCGACTTAATTTATTTTGAGTAAATAAGTGGTCAGGTACTTCTTCAGGTAAATACTCTAATATTTCATCCATATTCAAAACATCTCCTGCACTAACGTGATTTTTCCTCAAGTATAATTATTTAATAACTACACCTCTATAATATCAGTAATCGATCGCAAAGAAATACAGACTTTCTCAGCCAGCAGCAGTCTCAGTTTCCTTATAGGTTTCTCGTTTAAGGCTTATAGCCACGTCATGGACAGAGCCAAAAATACGTTCGAAATGAAGTGTAGTGAAGAATGATTTGCCAATGCTATAGGTTTGGATGGCCTCACTGGGTGCGTATCTATATACAATATCGAGGATTCGCATGGAACGTTCTATGTATAAACCCATTCGCACCCGAATGATGTAAATCCGACAAAGAACGCTGACTAACAGTAATTTAAAAATACCCCTCACAAAGGGGATATTTTTAAATTACTTAATAAACAAAAGTTCATTTAGCCTTCTACTGCTACTTGATATAAAATCACTTTTCCATCAACATCTGCGATTAAACGATCAAGTGAGTTCTCATTTTTTAATTTGTAGATTTTCGTATTTATTGGGATATTTGTTGCAGATAAATTTTCGAATGTTAAGCTTGGACTCAGATTACTTTCAATTTCCCCTGCTATTTCTCCACGTGTAATATTTGAAGTATCTACATTATCTTTTTTTAAATAAATTCTTTCTTCAAAAACAAAGAGATCTGCATCTGGATTTTGACTAAGTATATGACTTGCTACACCTTCAACAGAACTTCTACTAATATGAGTTCCAGAGTTTACATCCTGGCATCCAACCATTAAAACTAAAAATACAAATAAAAGATATTTCATTTAATCACCTCTTTTTTGAATTTACATAAATAAATGCTATTATATAAAATATTGGATTTTAAATCCAATTATATCATACTAAGGAGTGATTTTTTTGGGAAAAGGAAAAGTGTTTTTAGTATCTTTATTAAGTTTAGCATTAGTTTCCACAGCTTCTATGACAGCAGTTCGAACTGCTTCAGCAAATGAAACTGAAAAATGGCGTTATTTTGCAAAAGATATGACTTACAAATGGGCACCAAATTTCAACAATACAACTTTTAAAAATGGGTGGACTGGTGCAGTCAACTCATGGAATGGTAAAGGTATGAACATTTACCAACATTCTAATTCCGCAAATACACTTGGAGAATTTTATGAGTCAACAGGCTTATATGGGCGTATGACCACAAGATATTCTTCCTCCAATATAGTAACTAGTTTTACGGGAGAGATTAATTCTGGTAATTCAAATAATGTAAATACCAATGTTCCTTTAAGTGTGGCTGTGCATGAAATTGGTCATTCGATGGGTTTAGCGCACAACTCACAAAATTCTATAATGAATAATGAAAGAAACAGAAATAACTTATACTATCCAACTTCATATGATGTTCAAACTATGAAACAACTGTATGCAGGAACAATTGGTTGGAATTCATTAACTGCTGCTACCGAAAAAGCACCTCAAGAAGAAACTTCACAAATAAATGTAAGTTATGACTTTCCCACTGCGAGTACAATTCAAGAAATGGCTAGTGAAGCTGATGTAGTGATAAGTGGTGAATATACTTCAAATGAGTATGAAAAATGGAATATGTCACGTAATCCTGAGAACCCTTTAAAAGAAAGTTCTGAAAAATATACTGAAGGAAGACTTTATAAATTTAAGGTAGAAAACGTATTAAAGGGGAACCTTTCAGAAAAAGAGATTAAAGTTAATCATCGAGCTTCTGAAATGATTAAAGTCGAATTAGAAGAAGGAAAGACACAAGAAGTAAAAGTAGATGATCCACGTTTTATTGAACCTACTGCCGGTCAAAAATATCTACTCTTCTTGAAAAAAGACAATAAGCTTAATAATTATTATGGAGCAATTGAACCATTTTCTCTAATTATTACTAATCAGGATAATGTTCAGGTTGAAAGCAATTTAGTTGGAAAGCAAGACTACACCCATAAATTTCACGTAAGCAACGGCTTGTACTTAGAAACTGAAGAAGAAGGAACTGTTGATACCATTTCTGGATCAAGTCTTTCTGAACTTATAGAACAGATCGACTTACCGATTCAATAAATGGGCTCACGCTAGTGACCGTAACCCGGTAAAGAACGCCGATTAACGTTTACTACGCGCCCCCCTGTCCGGTTACTCCACCCGATAACTACTACAGTTAACGCTTTCGTGCTGGAACCACCAAGCTGCAGTACGTTCATGGCTGTCGCTTCACACCGGTCACGGAGCGTACAACCTAAAAGATGAATAGAATACGGCATTGAGAAGAACCGCCCTCAGCGGTTCTTTTTTTATTTAATACTCACTTTCACCTTTTGACTTCCCCCATAGTGCTACCAGAAATTCATCTATGTAGTTAGTTCTAAGCTTCGTGTCAAAAGGCGCAAATTCGCCCTTCCAGGAACGACTCCTACGCGCAAACGATGTTATGCCGCACCACCTAGCCAGCGACAGGGTAAAGGCGCAATAACCCTATCCTGTCAGATTAAAAATCAGGAGGAGACACATAAATACTATTTACGAAACTGCCGAACAAACCGCTAGAAAGGAAATTTCTCGGTATCCGTTGTTAAAATTAAAAACAAAATGCCATCCAGTTTGTAATAGGTGGATGGCACTTATTAAGAAATGTAAACAATTGATGTAGCCTTTACTGCATCACACATTTTAGTTCTGAAAAGGTTGCGATCATATCATCAAGCGTTGATACTACTATTGCAACAACTTTATCGTTTAAGGGGTCAGAATAAGGTAATGTTAAAATACACGAATACTCATCTGTTTTAAAAATAAGATCAATAAAATAAAAAGGGTTATGTGTTATAGGTGGGAGATTTTTAGATTCAATAATAGTCTCTATATCAGAGCTAAGATTAAGAATTTTGCGATCAACTTGAATCGGGAAAGGTTGATTCAATTCTTTCACATAGCTCTCAATGCCATCTAACAAATCACCATTCCAAACTCTTCCTTCAAGTATATTCTCTTTTAAAACAGCTATTTTAAGGTTAGGAAAGAAACTATCAAATAATTCATTTATTTTTTTATGGATGATTGTCTCTCTTTTTTCTTTAATCATGTCTTGATTAATATCTACTTCCAATCGTATGACCCAATTATTAGATCTTGTGGTTCCTGTTTCTGAAAATTCGATAGTACAATCACTAACCAGTATACTTAAATTGTACCCGGTAGTTAATGTAACATTACCTGCCCATTTTGGTTGTTTGTTCTTATCATTTGATGTTTCAACTGATAAACGTGTATACATACCATCAAAAAGTTCACTTATTTTCTCTTCTAGTTCATTCATATTGATTCCTCATTTATATTGAAATTTAATTACAAAGATAACATTCATAGATATTATGTTGCTTTCTTTAGTTTATGCGATATTAGTTCTAAACAAAAATAAATAAGTACCAAATTATATCATGATTTTAAATTGTTTTTTACTTAATATAGTAGCAGTGAATTTGTTTTCCACATTTCTATTTTCAGTAGTAAAATGACTCCATTCTCCGGCTACAATGATTTTGAGATTTTTATTATCCTTATTCCCAAAAATCTCCTTTTGCATCGTTGTATAAAGGTTTCCATCGTTAAACTTTAATACAAAATGGTATTTTTTTTTATATAGCGAGGTAACTAAATAAATATTTGTTTCACCTGGCTTGTAAAATTTAGGTTTACAACGAGTTGCTTCAATGAGTCTCCAACCGGTTACATCTGTATCATTTGGATACAGATCAATACTTTCATCATAAAGAAGCATTTTGCCAATCACAATATCATTGTAAGTATCCAAGTAATGATGTTGTGTACACATATCATATATTTGCCGTATGGTATGAGGCGGTTTTAAAGTAGAGTCTCCTTCTTTGTGAGTACCAGGATGTAATTTTTTTGTTTGAGGTGTACTGGTAGTTGTTAAATTAGAGAGCGCTTGAGTAAAATCAAATGTTGCTTCATTAAACTTTTCTGGATTAAAACCGTTCCCTACTCCGTAACGACAATTTTCTATATGTCCATATGTGCTGCTGGCACGAAAATAAAATGAAGAGCTTCCCTCTCTACTACAAATATACATATGAGCGTCACACTTTTTATTAGGGCAATACAAGCGTACTGCTTTATTTTCTCTATAAGCATCGCGAGCTAGAACCTTTATTTTTCTTTCTTCATCTTTAAAGGCATACATAGACATAATATTCATCCTCCTAGAATTTTATACTTTAAATCTATAAAGATTACTGCAACTATATACTTATTGGCTAAAAAAATTATACATTATCTTCTTTCCAAAAACGATGAGGCTTAGCATTATGAGATTTACATATTTGAGTATATCCCCGTTTACTTAGATGAATGACTATATTCAAATTTAACTTGATCCAAGGATTCTTAGGCAACCAGTCCATAGGATCGATACGGTTAATGTTATGATTATAACTTGATCTTTCTTCATGAGCTCTCCAAACCTGTAAAAGATCAGGAAGTTCTTCGACATTGCATCCACAGAGTACCGCTAAATCTAAAGGTACTTCTGGCGAAAATATTGCTTTCAAGGTTGCTAAAGTGCCATTCTTCTTACAATAGTAGTTGTTAGTATATTCTTCTTTGCGATCGCAAATTTGGATTTCTGAAAACCATATCTTAATTTGATTGGAATCTTTACTATTACTCATACACATAGAAAATATATTATCTTTCATGAAAGTATAATTAGAACTCTTATTTTTCGGTTTAATAATCTCTAATTCTCCTTGAGCAATAGATTGATACAAAAAATCTAAATTTTTATAAATACGTTCTCTTACCCAATCCATCATTTCAGATTTACGCTGTACAAATTCTTGTTGAGCAGCATAGTTAACTATAGAAGCCTGATTATATCGTGCAAACCATCGTTGCTCGCGCAAAATTTCATTTTTAGTACCAAATTTTGAAGGGTCTGCGGATTTTAATTCTATAGATCTTTTATATACACTATCTCCAAACACATTAAAATTCCAAAAAGTATCTTTATCCACGACTAGAAAATGATTTGTACTAATATCAAATTCATTATAATGTCCTTGCAAAGATGTAATTAATTCATCAGATTGATCTGCTTCACCTATTAATATTTTATTATCATTTTTTCCGTTTTGATTCAAAATTTCATCACTTACTAGATCGTTATATCTTTTCTCCATCCAGCTATTAATGCCCTCAGCAGGGTAATCCCAATCTAAATCCATGCTAGGATCAGTTAGTACAGAAGTAGTTATTAATGGGGCTTCTAGAGGCTTATAATCTTCAACTATACCTGGGAGCTCTTGAGCCACTTGTATGATTTTTTTTGAGTTATCATATCTGTAGTATATGATAACTCTGGAAGCTGGTATGCTTCTTTCCAAAACTTCTTCTCAATTTGAGAGAATACCATTGATAGCCAAATCATTTCATTTGACTCTAAATCAGAAATCTTTTTGATAGATATAAATTCAGTTTGATAAGAAATTACCTCAGCTTGCTTTTTTTCCTTACTATAAGCACTACGTCCATTATTCTCTATTTCAATTTCCATTACACTATAAGGAAAATGATGCTTCCACATTCGTGAAGCTAAATCGCGATCCGGTCGTCTTGCCGTATACTTTTGTAACGGATGAGACTCACGATCTTTATCTGTTAGGATAGATATGGTTCCTCCATTTCTGATTCCAAAAACAAAATAAGAAGAATAATCCATCGGATCTTTAATAAGACTAAGACAAATTCCTGATGGAGATTGAGCTAATAAATAAATCAGACTATTAATATCCCAAAACTGATATACATCTTGGTGATACAAAGGCTTGTTATCCTCTCTAGTTCCTTGTAAAAATTGATGGCATTCTAAGGTATGGATAGATTTAAAAGCATCTCGCCGAAGAAAGGCTAAAGCTGTCATATCATTTACCATTTCAAATGTATTAGAGTTTGTAACCCCATAATGGTTAAGTGAAGAAATTATATTCTTTTGAAATTCACTTTTAATTTTTAATATATCTTCAGATGAAAGGATGCTAATCAGTCGCTTAATTTTTTTGATATATTCTTGCATAAAATTTGTATCTTCCACTATGGATCGCAGACTTAAAGAACGATTATCTATAAAATCCTTTAGATAACATTCTAATAACATAATAGTCGTAATTTTAGTTGGATCATAAGCTAATGATTCTGTAAGTTCATTATTCATATCTATAATTCTCGATTGTTCTATTGTAAACATGCCCTTTGTCTTCTCCGGGGAAATGCCAGTAATATCAGCCCAAAGTAGTAAAGCCTTTTCCAATCCATCTACACCAGTATACGTATCCTCCATTTAGCTATTCTCCTATCCACTTGTATTTATTATCAATGTATAGCAGCTCAAATGTGATTGTCGAATTAATGAATAGCCTAATTTGATTTAAATCGCGGACATCCTTGTTAAGTCAAAAAATTAAATCCACTCTTTATTTTATACTTTGATGAACTTAACGTTTTCAAATAAGATGTTATCTAAATTTGACGTTTTCATTTTTGAGTGTTAGTATGTAACCTAATCTAAAAAAGGGAGGAATTTACATGAAGAAGATAATATCATTTGCACTATCACTAGCTCTTGTACTTCCAGTAACCTTTACTTCAGCAAGTACAACAGCTAATGCAGCGGAGACCGATTCTACCAAGCAATTACAAAGGGTTGAATCGACTTTGACAGAATTAAATAAAGAATATGTAGATAGCACTATTGAAGTAGATACTAGCAAATGGACTGAAGATTATGTGAATCAAATTTCGGCTTATAATGATAATGAACTGAAAGAATACTTAGAGGGTTTTTATAAAGATGCTTCAAATATTGAAACGAAAACTGTAGATATTAAAAGTGTAGATTCTAAAGAAAAAGGTTATGTAACTTACTTAAACCGTGAAGGTACAGTATGGGTTGGTGTTCCATCTCTGGGACAAGTTTTTATGCACATTTTATTTAATGTCAATGTCGCTAATGATCGAAGCGAGTTTTTATCAGGAAGAGTTTTAGATAGCTGGCAAGAAGGTGTTGCTTTATCAACATATAAACCGCAAAGTGGATCATTCGAGGCAAGAGGCACGAAAGCCTATATTAGAGCAAAAGGTCTTTTAACTTATGGTATACCAAAAACTCCATTATCTGCTACAAAGCAGATTAGCGTTCTATTCATAGACGAGATAACTAATGGCTACTAATGATGGATATTCTAAAGAATAAAAGGCTAGTCACTACGGCTGTTATTATTTTCATCATTTCGTTAATCTTCCCAGTATCCACAGAAAAAGTTGGATCTTTATACGAATCTGAATTCGGATGGATGTTTCCATTTTTGATATTTAGGAATAGTAGCATTGGAGAACAATCAAACTTTTTCACTCTAGCATCATCAAATTTCTTTATAGACTTTTTGTCGCTTATAGGCGCTATAGTGACTTGTTTCTTACTAAGTTATCTAATTAATTATTTTTATGATAAATTAAAAGAAGGTAGAAAAAGCAAAAAGTTAAATTGAGTTATTTAATCACATGAAAAAGCCCGCTTAGTAAATAATTTACTAAGCGGCTTTTTTATTTAGTGAGGATTTTTTAATTTATTCCTCAGATTTTTTGCTCTGTTTAAGAGAATATCCCATTCTTGCAAAATACTATTGTATTCATTTTGATCTTCGATATCCAAATTCTCAATAGGATTAGAGTGATGCGTATACGGAAATTTGTTTAAATAAATTTTAATATTTTTAGATCGTTTTACTGCGGTTTGTGGGAAATGAAGGAAAAGCCATGTCTCCCACTCTTGCTTACCTCTCCTATCGTTGCAATCATGACATGCAGGAATAACATTTCCTGTTACATAATTACCATAGTTAGCAGCAGGAATAAGATGATCTGCTACCAAACCATTGCGACTATCACCTGTATCTTCAATATCACAATAAGCACATTTATTATTGAAAAAATTTTTAATTTCATTCCATTCTTTTTCATTGAGATCTTGGATCGTTAAGAGTTCCATCATGCCTCGTTTAACTTGATAATTCATGCGATCAAACATCTTAATACTCTTTTTTTTACCTTTAGAAACTTTAATAGCTTTGAGTGCTGATTTTATAGACACACTTTTTTTATAGTGAATAACCCTATAAGCATGTTGGTATCTAATATTTAAGGTTTGAGCAATTTTTGTTGTAGACATACCTTGACTATGCATTCTTCGAATCTGATCTGACATATTTTCGCTCATTCTCATATCCCCTATATAATCAAAGTGATTTCATACATACCTATAAAAAAATGAATTTCAAGAATTATTAATTTATAAATATATTTCATATCACTTGGTAGAAAATAAATAATATTTACCTCCGATCCCATTCAGTAAGTAAACGTTGAGCGCTTTTAGAAAAGGATTGCATTATTATATCAAATATATCCATACTTTTTTTCTTCATATCCTCAGTAGAAGTAGGGAAGTTATAAATTTTCATTACTGCACGAATAAGATAATCAATATCTAAATATGAATAATTTTTTGATTCATTACTGTAAGAGCTTTCTAGCCAAGTGTTTATTGTCAATAGTGTCCATTCTGGATTTTTTACGGAATATTCCAGCAAAGTGCTGGCGAAAGTGAAACCAACGTATTCACTAGCCTTTGATTTAATTAGTGTAAATATCATCTCCTGAATAGAGGAAGTTAATATAACTTTTTTTGTTTTGATATAAATCAAAAAGCTACTAAAAAGTTGAAGAACTTCTTTATCGTTATCATTCATTAAATGATAAAACGCACTCAATGCTATAGGAGATGGATAATCTATAATATTATTTGAAATTGTTTTAATCATTCCTTTTCGTTGTGAAATAGAACCATTCAAAGAAGTTTCAAATAATTGATTCAATAATTGTTGTACATGTTCATTCTCACAAATGCTAGGTGTCATTATAGCTACAGCAATTAAACTTGCTGTTTCTTCTTGAATCTCTGAATCAGTACTTTTAAATAGAATTTGTAAATGAGAAATTAATTTATCATCTAATTTATACATTATATATTTGAGAAATGTAACAGTCTCACTCGTAAAATATAATTGATAATTATCTTTTACTATATTTTCAAATAAATTTAAAGCACGCTCTTTATCGATTGAAATCATATATTTCAATTCATAAATACAACCAGCTAACAGATAAATATCTGAGCTACTAGAAGCAAAATGTAATATATCCCATCTTTTAACCTCATTATCACTAAATATTTCTAGTAGAGCCTGCATTGCAGATCCTCTTACTGAATTATAGTATCCAGTTAAAGGATCATCTTTATAGATAAGCTCTTCTTCATTATTGCTATACAGATAAGACTCTAAAAGATTAATAATTTGTTTTGGTGTATCTTCAGCACCTCTTTTTTCAATTATTTTTGCTATCGTTCTTTGTATAAATTTTTCTTTTGAATCTTCTAAGAATCGGATCGCTCTAAATAAAGATTCATTTGAAACAATAGATTCTGCTAATCCATTTAAAAAGGCAATCGTATAATTTAAATCTATTTCAAAATTTAATTTTTCAAATAAATTGATAAAACGTTCTGGTTCTTTTATAACTTCTTTATTCAATAAAAAAGCTAATTCTTCAGCACCTCCTATTCTCCAATCTTTAAGTTTAAAATCCTTATCATATTTTTTCATAGCAAAAATCCATTGAGAATTTGACATCTTTTGAAC
>NZ_MDER01000103.1 GCF_001721045.1 Paenibacillus nuruki
GTATTAATTGTAGATAAGAAAAATAAGTGGTTCAACAATATAAAGATAACATGTAACTATTTCTAATCATGCTTTCTTTGTAACTACTTTGTAAATATTTTAAGATAAATTCTTTATTACATATAAACTAAGTAATTATTGAATAGTAAACTCTTATAAACTAAGTATAAATAATATAGTAGTCAATTTATCTTATGAATAATGAAAATACTAGGATGTGTCTGAAAACTAATTACTGAGTGAGTTTGAAAATGGAAGCCGCATAAATAAAAGTTAGAAATGACTTTGCTAACTTGTCATAGCGCGTGGCCACACGGCGAAAATGCTTTAGTTTGTTGAAAAAACATTCCACCAAGTGGCGCTCCTTGTACAGATGCCAATCGACTTTCCAAGGACGGAGGCAATTGGCTTTCGGTGGGATCACAAAAGAAGCCTGCTTCGTGATGAACCATTTTCGAAAATCTTCAAATCCATAGGCTTTGTCGCCTAGAATTCGACTTTCGGCAATCTCGATATCCTGAAATAACTCCGTGGCGAGTAGGGAATCATAGACTTGTCCTTCCGTCAGCAAAAAAGCAAGGGGGTTCCCAAACCGTCAACAATGGTATGTATTTTAGTCGTTTTTCCTCCACAGTTTCCTCCAATATGTTGGTTGACTTCGTGTCCGTTCGCTTTTTTTAGCACCTGCACTGTGCTGGTGGACTTTCACTGAAGTCGAATCGATACTTATATGTTCAAAGTCGGGTTCAATACGAAGCTCTTGAAAAATAGAGGCTAAAAGCTCGGTATCTGGCCAGATACAAAAGCGGCTGTATACAGTTTTCCATGAGCCATACCTCTCCGCAGGTAAATCGCGCCAAGCAGCGTCACTGCGGGCGATCCTTTGGATCGCATTGAGAGCAGTATGTGAAGAAAGTTGAGAGACGTCCTGTACGATAAGAAGGAAATAGATCCTTGATTGGCTCCTGTTGTTCATTGCTGAGCTCATATCGTCTTTGAATCATGAGGATCGCTCCAATCCTTTTCTTTAAGCCTACCACAAATTATTCTAGTTTTCAGACACTTCCTAAATCATTAACAAAATTTTAAAAATAGTACTAATTTAATCAGGGTAATAAATAATTATAAAATACTTGATAATGATGTTCATAA
>NZ_MDER01000104.1 GCF_001721045.1 Paenibacillus nuruki
AACTTATACTGGTCGATTTTAAAATATAGTGTTCGATCCAATCAACTAAAAACTCTTTCTGGGTTTGATCTACATATGAGTTCCACATAACAATATAAAAAATTCCCCCGCTCAAACGTACAAATATTTATGTATAATTCTATAACTAGAATAATAATCCAATAAATAGTACTTTTATCAAATACATCTTAATAGATATAAAAATGAATTAATTACTATAATTTATAAAACTATACTTATATCTTATACTTTATTCCTATAAAATGATCAAGAAATACTTATAAAGTACTATAAAATTTAATCATTCTTGAAAGTAACTAAACAATCATTGCAGATCAAACTACTATGGAAATATTTTAGTACTCTCCATTCTTCTACTTTAAATGGTATACTTGCCTGCTGAACAATATCTAAACAATATAGCAGCAGTTTAAGTTACTTTTTTTGATCATATACTGATAAAGCTATTTATAGCTCTATTTTGAGATTGAGCCCAAAGAACCCTTTTATAGCAAGGGTTCTTTGGGCTCCTCTTTTGTAGAGGTTAAAGCATAATCTATTTATATGATATGTCTGATTCGTTTCGTAATATATGCTTTATATAAAACGAATCAACAGATAAATATATGCATTAATGTATCATATCACCTGTGATTGTTTCCTTTAAAATAGTTGAGTGGGTTAATAATTTTGGAATCAATCTCATGATCATTCATATCAAACCACTCATTTGTATCGTAATTGTGCCAGAGATAATATTTAAAAATAGACTTGAACTTCTCTATTTGATCGCAGCCTTCGAAAATTAAGCTTTTAGGTTTCTCGTCAGCATAATAAAATACGGGAATCAAATCTTTTGCATTAACTTGTTTCATGGAAGGGATCGATTTCATTTTTCCAAAAAAGTCGATTACTTTAGATATTCCATTGGTTTCGTACCTATCAAATTTGATATATAAAAACACTTGATTTTCTTTATTCGATAATTGAGTTAGGGTGAACATGGGTTTCCACTGTAAAGCCTCTTCTTCTTCTTCGTATAGATTACAAAAAGATGCTATTACTGTATTTTGTCTTACTGCATTAGAAGGCTTTGGTTGTCCTATGAATGACTTATCTTGGATCAACGGTCTGAGATTATTGTTTAACTTAGTGTTTGTTTCTTTAGCAGATTGAATATGCGCTAAAATTAAATGTTCAATCATTTCCATATTACATACATATAGATTAAGATATGTTCCCCACTTATCTATTGAATTCATATAGTTTCGGAATACATTTTGCCATCTAGCCCATATGTGCTTTTGAGAAGTAGTAACGAATAAAATGGATTTTGGAATCGAACCTTTTAGCTCTGTATGACTCACACCTTCACTAACATAATTGAGATACTGTTTATACTTTTCAAATTTATCGAATAGTAAATGAGATTTTTCGGTACCCATATCCAGCTCTAGCCAAAAGTGAAACTTCTCATTACTATTTTTAACTTTAACAATGAACTCCCCATCAGGTCTAAATATTTTCTTTCCCTTTTCCTCGTTATTGTATTCTACAGATGAATATCGATTATCAATATAGTCATATTCAAGATCATACTTAATGCAAATCAATTGAAGCATGACATTAAAATCAATAGCATGTTGATGATGTTTTTGTAATCTTTCTTTAACTGGTCTGTATAAGTCGTACGGAAAGTAACCATACTCGGCATTCCAACCAGTTCTTCGGTACCCTTCTACTTCAGGGATATTGTTCATTTGAAAAGCTACGGACAGTCCTTCTTCAGATAACGTATATTGCTTTGGTGGTTGTTTAGAAGACTCTATAACAAGTTCAGACTTTTTCAATTGAGATAGCTGATTGTACAAACTTCTAATTTTATCTCTATTCAGTTGATCTAATGAATAGTGAGGATAAGTACTAGGGATTTCTAAACGATTTAAAAAGAAGTAAAGCTGATAAATATTCAAGCTGCGATATATAAATAATTGCTGAATAATTTGTTCTTTCGTTTCAGATATTTTGTTGTTTCTCAATGTCTCCATTTTGATGACCTCTTTTCAATGACTCAATCTTGATTTTCAACAAATATACTAACCTCTTACGATGGCTAAATTAAAGAGTATGCCTATTAGAATGAGAGTAACATAATAAAGCCTCTGGTACTAACGGATGTAACGCCTGTGAGTCTCTTTATAATCAGTGACAAACGCAGTGACAAAGACAGTGACATGTACGGTGACAAGGTCACTGAGGATGTCACCGCGTTTGTCACCGTACATGTCACTAAAAATCAAGTGTGAAAATGAGTTGAAATCATATTCATTATGAATTGTAAAAGGGCAAGAATTTGAGTTTATGGATCATCACAAATGAAGAGTGATTTTTAGTAATAATGATCTGGAATTATTACAAGTACATAAGATATGGATTAGTAAATAAAGTGATCTAAATATTATGAGAGTGTAAGTTACGAATTATAAATTAAGACTTTTAAACAAATCGATTTAACCAGTACAACCGGTTTTTTCGATTTAACTTATTTAACTGAGAAAACCGATTAAACTTGTTAAATCGGTTAAATAGAATTATTCTTATGTACTTTATATTCTCTATAGAAATGATCGCTGTAGTAGCGACCGCTCTAAACACAAAGCAATTTATCCCAATAAACACGCAGGAATATGCTTACGTTATTACTCTAAGAGATGGGCTCTTGAGAAACTATTATTGTATTGTTATACATAAATAAATAGGTTATAATTAAACCAGTTAAACCTATTTAACTGGTTTAATGGGTTTAATGGGTTTAACAAGTTTATCATATTAAATCGATTTAACAAGTTTAATACATTAAACCAATTAAACTTGTTAAACCTTTTAATTCACTTTTGATGTGATTGTTTGCTATTATCTAATTTGAATACATATGTAAAGGAGGGCCGACTTTGAATGATAAAGAGTTGTATACCGAAAAAAATTTCGAATTTTTTTGGAAAAATATGAATGGCAGTATATTAGACGTTTTTGAATGTATCACTACTAATCATTCAAATGGTATTAGTAGACGTAACTTATTATCTGCTTTAGATAACCCAGATAACCCGGATCAAATCCAACACTCTTCAACCAAAGTTTTGGAAGCATTAAATGTATTGAAATTTGCTGGACTTATCCAATATACAGAAAAGAGAAATATCCATATTTATTCTTTATCAGATGAAGGAATAAGATTTTCAGAGTATGTTACTAATACACATTAGGAGGACTTTCAATGGCTTATGTAGCTTTATCAAATAGTAAAGAATTAGCTTTCATGACGGAAAACAATTTAATTAATGAGCTTTCAATAAGATTTGGTTTTATTGGTGCAGGTCAAAAAGGAAACAAAGAAGCTGATCTTATGGCTTCGTATACTTATAGCGATGGTAGTCCCTGCTATCCTACTCTCGCAGTTAATTTTTCAAAAGGTGATATGCAACATTTAAAGAATATTCCTGTTAATGATCAAGTTCACTTTGAAGGATTCAAAGGTGCTGCACGTACTCCTTCTCTTGTAGTTGAAGCATTTGATCCAGCTGCAAATCCTGAAGCAGATGAATTGCGTCAACAACTTGCAGATGCGATGGTTCGCAAGTTCATGAAAAACGATGAATTGCTTGTGGATCACATTATTATTTCTGCTGGTGGTGGTGGCGGATTCGGTACTGGTTTCATATCTGTAGCTCTCAACCTTCTTGAAAATGATTTTTTTCCAGTCCCTGTGAGTTTTCTGATTTCTTTACCTTCTGATGATTTAACAGAAAAGTCCAATGCACTTGTGTTGATAAATGAAATCGATAATTTCCGTCAATTACAAGACGAATTATTTTCAGCTGGAGAAATTGATGAGAAGCCTTTAGGAAGCATCATCCTTACTGATAATAAACGAATGATTAATACTTTTACTAAACGTAAAGGTGACATTTATGAAACAGACAAAGTAGTAAACTGGAAAGAAGCAGGTAATCATGTAGTATTAAGTGCTATTCATGAAGTCAATATCATTCCTGCTAATTTTGGTAGTGACAATACTACGTATGATCCTTCAGATCTAGCGAAATTATTCCAAAATGGTGGTGGCTATCTAAGTATTCATAAGTCATCTATAAAGTATGATAAAAAAATCAACACGTCTTTAATCACGAATTCGATGAAAGGCGCAATAAATAATGGTTATTTCTCTTGTGACCACTTCTACGACTCAGCTAGTATGTATGGAGTTTTCATTTTAAGATCAGAATCAGATCCTCTTTTTAAAGATATCAGTACTGAATTGGACATTAATAGTACTATTAAACAATTTAATAGCACTGCTGAAGGCAAATTTGGTGATCCTATATGGTATGGCGATGAAATGGTATTGTACTCGATTTTTTCAGGAATGATCATGCCTGAACGCATACAACAATTAAATATAGAATATACCGAAGGAAAAGCTCTACAAGAAGAAGCTAGAAAACAAGAGGTTCAGCTTGATCTTTCTGCTGCAATAGATAATGTTCAAAAAAATAAGTTTAATCCTTATAAAAAAAGTAGTACTAAAAAAAGTTTTGGTTCTGCTACTAAAGGATTTGGTAGTAGTTCTGCATTTAGTCGTGCCAAAGAAGAAGCCTCTGTTGAAGTTGAAGAAGTTAAAAATCCTATTACAGAAGAACCCAAAACATCCGTATTATCTGCTTTTGCAAAAAGAAGAGAAGAATTAAAAAATAAAAAGTAAAAAAAGGAACAACTCTTAAGAGTTGTTCCTTTTTTCTTCTTCTCGATCCATGGCATCTAAATAAATTTTTATAGCCCTATTCATAATCTCTGTTTCAAAACCTTTTTTCTTTCCTTTTGATCTATCTTTTAATCTGTCAAACAATTTCTTCTCTAGTAAAAAAGTTTTCTGAACAGTTGTTGACTCTTCTGTATCTAATAAACGAGACACACTTTTTTGTAATTCTTCATAAGCCTCATCATCCATTCCTGGAACATAAGAGTTTAGTAAACTTTCCTTTTGTTGTTTACCATTGTCTGTATCAAAATTTAATAAACTTGGGTAGGATTTCTTACTACTTGACACGTTGAATCAACTCCTTTACAAACTCTAAATATGGTAACAACGCCTCTTTATCTTCCTTTGTTCGATGTTGTATACCACTTAGTGAAAATTCCTTTATCCTGTTTTTTCTTTTTATAACTGAATCAAAAACCCAATCTTCATATTGCAGTCTGCACTGCTCAATAATGTGTTTATCAATAGAGGTTCTACTATCAAGCATCGTGGCGAGTATCCCTGCAAGTCTTAGATTTTTATTTAGCTTCTCTTTAACTTGTTCCACTAGTTCCAGATAACGAGGTATCGCAACATAACAAAGTGGTTCTGATTGTAACATTACAACGGAATAATCACTCACGACTAATGCTGCTACAGTATGTTCCCCTATGTTAGGTGGTTGATCAATAAATATGAAATCATATTTTGATTTAACAGATGCCACTATTTCTTTGAGAGAGAAAGCAACATTTATTTTGTGCTTTTCTGTTTCTCTATTCAAACTAGCTAAGCTATCATCTGCTGGTAATAAATCATAGCGCCCAAAGCTTTCGTTTGTATCGTAACTCTCATTTAAGTTATAAATAAAATTTTCTGGGTTTCTTTCTATTATTGCATCCAGAATAGTTTGATTGGTAAATGTATTCAGGTTTTTTTTACTTAACATTCTTGAAGTATTCCCTTGAGAATCAAAGTCTATTACAAGGACGTCGTAACCCATCTCAGCTAGTAAATAACTGGATACAGATGTGGTAGTAGTCTTACCGACTCCCCCTTTTTGAACACCAACAGAAATAACTATTCCCATTAAATTCATTGCCTCCGTTCATTATCCTATCTTTATATATTGTCCATAACTACGCTATATGTCAATGAATAAGTTATAAATAAGTACCTTATATG
>NZ_MDER01000105.1 GCF_001721045.1 Paenibacillus nuruki
CGATAACAATATTGATCCCTCTCATCTAGATAATATATTTAATTCATATTTCTTTGAGTTAAAATCGATCTTTAACTTTGAAATTAAAATAGCACCCTGGGAATATGATTTTGATTATTACGATGACGAAGAAATTACTGAACTGGAAAGAGTTGGTTTAAGACCATTACTTCAAGGAAAAGGAATTAATGAAATATTAAGTATTTATAAGACTACTTTTAATACTTCATATTCGGAACAACAAATTTTAAGTTTTAGTCGTATTATAGAATACGTGTCTCAAACGGTTATTCGTAAAGACTTAATTGATAAAGCTATGATGAAACTATCTAGTAAAAGAGCTCTAGCACCAGATTCAAATTATATTTTAGAACTAAATAAAATCTTTGATGATCATAGAGACTTAGGAAGAGATTACCAAGCATTTAAAATAACAATAGAAACATGCTGTGATATTCTAGAGTTAGTAGAAATTGCCCCACTATTTTTAAAGAAAACTAAAAAACTAACGATAGAAAGTAAACCTGATGCTATTGATCAAGCTTATAATGAAATTATAGATGCAGTTACTGCAACTAGAAATAAATATGCACATGCAAAAACAAACTATAAAGTTAAAGGAACAGAATGCCCGGAAGACCAATTAAAAGAATTTGCTGAATTGTTGAATATGATATCACAACAAACAATTAGATGGTTTAGTATGCAAAAAGAAGACAATCGGATTGTTTAAAAAATCTAGATAATGTGAATAATTTTGAAAATATAATACAAGTATCAAGAAAATAACATATTTTAAATAATGATTGTTTATTGGTTTTCCTTTTGTAAATGTAGAGCTAATTCGTCTTCTTTCTCCTGAATATCTTCTATATTCAGGTTGACTAGTTCACTACTACTAAGACTTAACGAACTGCTCCAGCCGCATAAAAGTAGGAAACGATCACGGACGTGCAGAAGATCATCATCGATCTGGATTTGACTTACGAGCTGTATCGAATGGTATTTTTTCTTACTTTATCTTGAAATACTCTGATCAGATACAGAGTATTTCAAGGGATCATGGCTCCTTATATTGTTGTTCCCTGATAGATGAAAGTAACATTCTAGCCATCACTGAGATCACTGTAGGTCTATGGTTAAATACGAGTAGCATGGGAAGGTTTAAAATTTTGGATTACAAGTAGAGTTGAATCCAAATTAATTACACTTCCAGAATCCAATGGAGAAAAACAAGAAATAAAATATACAAAATCAGATATACCACTACGATTTTAGCTAAAATTAAATAGCAGAAGCAGGGGCGAGATATTCTAGTTTATAGGTCAGTAAAATCAGTGAAATAGGTAATAATTGACTATGAAGATCGTATAGAGTATTTTCGCTGTTATTCAATGATTGATTAACTATAAAAAAGCACATGCTTATATCATAAGCATGTGCTTTTTTATAATTTGATACTAATTTCTACAAGCTAATAAACATATTATTCGCTATACACATATGCTTTAGCATATTTACCTGAATTCAATCGTACTTCAATTTGATATTCCTCACCAAATTTCATGTAATAAGCCAGTTTAATCGTAGTAGCACCATTTGTTCTATAAACGTACGATTCACCTCTTGTTGAAGGATTGGGAGTACTAGGACCCCAGTAATTATTCATATAAATTGTTGCTGCTCCATCTGTTACAAACGTGACAGAAGCTTGTTTACCTTTACCAGTTACATAACCAAAAGATGAACCACCATCGGTATTATTAATAAAAGCATATGTACCAGCAGCAGAAGCGACAGAAACTGAGCTAAAAGTAATTACAAAGGCTAAAATAACAATAGTTAAAATTTTTGCTTTCTTCATTTGAAATCCTCCTTCTAGTTAAGTTTAACTTATATTATAGGATATTTGGTTTTATTTGTAAAAATGAGTTTTTTATTTTTGTTACAAAATAGAGTGAAATAGGTTTTTAATAAATATTATTAATGTACTCTCTTTATTAAATTTTATGATTCCAGTTTAGGTAGATTATTTTTAAAAAATGGTTTGTTTCGAGTATACTGATCGATCATCACAGTAGATGTATATCCCGTCTGTCCTTGAATAATGTAGTCTGGAACGTTCATTTCTGGTGCAGTTCTTAAATAACACGCACGAAGACTATGTGCACCAGAATCAGCATTCTATAATCCAGCAGTATTAATATGCTTTTTTAATAAGATTGATCGATTCTCTATTTATTCGATTTATACGATGAAAAATTAGATAAGTAAGCCTTTATAATGTTCAATATATTCTTCTTGAACTTCTTGAGTAACATAATAATCATTGATAAATCTTGGTTATATTTATAATATAGTATATAT
>NZ_MDER01000106.1 GCF_001721045.1 Paenibacillus nuruki
ATTTAAATAGAGACTTCCTTTTTCAATGTCTTTATCCCCGAATTCTTTCACTAAAAAAGAGATGCCAGCAAATGTTTTTAAAAATCGATTTGGTGCAGATTGATAATAGATTTCAAGTTCTTTTTCAGGATCAGAAGCTGAAAGAATTTCGTATACCTTTTGTGCATGTAAAGAAGCTTCATGCGTCGATGCTTCTGCTGCATCATGTAGAGCTATATCGATCATTCCGTGTTGTTGATATTCGTTCCTCACATCTGTTAGTACAAGATTCAACTGATTTAGCAATCTGTTTTCAACGCGATTCACAAAGGTATCGATCAAAGTTCCATGTATTACAACTGCGGTTAATAAAAGCATGAATATTGAAGTTAAGCCTTTATTCATAAATAACAGAACAATAACAAAGCTGGTTACAATAGCGAGAGTGTAAAAAACAATTTTCATTGTTTCTCTTCGCATTGTGAACTCATCATAAGAATGAATCGATTGGAGCCTTTTACGAATACGCAAAATATATGCTTTTAAAAATGGAACTTTGATATAAGCAAAATAAGAATCTTGTAAAAACTGGTTATACGCCTTGACTCGTTTAGACTTATTACTACCTATATAGTCAGCATATGTTTTATTCACATCAGCTCTGCCACTTTGCTGCGCATTCCGGGTATATAACTTATAGCCAGCAATCATAAGTAAAAATAAGAAGGATGATCCAATAAGTACATAGACGAGAATATTAATTAATGACATGGGCTTCTTCACCCCAGTTCTCTGCAATAAATTGCTGGAAGTCTGTTTGATCTTTTGCACTCATCATTTCAAGCATTTCTGTTGTATTTTTTTGTGAAATAGAATGAGATAGTACATACTCACCATTTTGATATTCGATAATGTTTTTTTCTGTAAAGACTTTTCGATTAGTCATTTTTTTGAAGAATGTTTTCATTGCCCCTTTGATGTCGTCAGGGTAATTGTCATCTTGCTCTAAGTAGATACATTCTGTAATTCTTTCGATATACCGAGTACCATCTTTTTCCCGTTTTAAATGGACATCGAAATTAAGTACCCGTACAACTTGTTCTTCAGCTGTCTTTTCATCGTGAAAAATACCTTCTTTCAGCAAGGAGTTTCTCAATGAATGAACTAGATCATCAAATTTTTTGGCATGATGAGTAAAGATAGTAAACAAACTTGCTACCTGCGCCATCTGAATCATCCATGCTGCAACTGGATCGGTTGCGACTTCCCCCAGGATGTTAACGGTACCATCGGTTTTCTTCTGTACATCAAGTCCAGCTTGTCCAGTTACTGTGTCCGTTTCTCTAAACGATAAAATGTTCCGATTCTTAAAGATTTTGCGTAGATGTAGCTCAAAAGCCATTTCTTGTACACGCAATGTAAAGGTAGGATCGATATATTCGATAAGTGCCATTAGCATTGTCGTTTTACCTGAACCCTGCGATCCAGTAAGCGCTAAAATTCGTCCACCCTTGACCAAATAAGATAAAAGGAGAATCAATAATTCTCTACCTTTAATATTCTTGTTAATTAGCTGTTCAAGGTTTGCAGCTTGAGTATCAAACTTCCGAACAAAAAACGCCCACGATTCAGAGAAGTTAGGTCGAACAACTACGATACGTGAGCCATCTTTCATCTCATTTACTTTGTAGCCATTAGCTTCAGAAAGTTGCCCGGGATTATTGTAGCGATAAATATTTTGGCATACTCTTTTAAGTTCTGCTTCTGTACCAAAGGATAAGAAGGACAAATGAATAGATTTACCTTTAAAGAAAATCCAAACACTATCATGACTTAAAGGGGTTCGATTACTATTAATTTGGTCTGCAAAATATAAGGCATCGTCGTCATACTCTAATTGATTTAAAGGAACGCCAGATACGCCTCCACTCACTCCATCAATCTTCATGTCTCTTATTTCATCAACGACACTAAATCCCTTAAAAGACTGATACAGACGTTGAACAATAATGTTCAGCTTGTCTTCAAAATGAAGTGGTTTTTTGAGATTCTTATAAGCTTTGTTAATTTCTTCAGGCGTAATGATGTATGAATAAGATGGATTCTCAGGATCACCAGATGGTTTCAAAACATCCAGTTCTTCATCCTGAATGAGCTTAGTTAATGCATTTAAGCCATGTTTCTTTTTGTATTGATAAATTAGAATGTCGAATTTATCTTGGCTTGTCAGTGACTTTGAATCGTTAAATGGAATGACTTTATTGATATTTTCTTCGTTCAAATCATATGTTTTAAGAAAGAGATCATAAAAGGTCCACTTTAAGAAGTTTTTGGCATTGAGATCACCATGTGTACAATCTTTCAAAGATTTAATGAGCTGTATTCTTTGATTAGTACGTCGAGTATATTCTTCTTCTGATAATCCAAGATCAGTTAGAGAACTTGAAGTCATTTCATTCAGTGCCGATTTGAGATATTCAATCATGGCAGGAATCGTATATTTATTTTCAGCTTTTTTAATTTTTTCAGAACGGTCACTTTTGTACGTTAATTTAAAATACAAAAGGATAACTATGCTCAGTCCAATTAATGCCAGGATAGAACGATTGACTATTAATGCAAAATCCACGTTCAATCCTCCCTTTCTTCATACAACCGGTGATCTATTTCAAGCGCTTTGAATATAGCTTTATTTAAGCAGCGAGCTGCTTCCATAAATGAGTAATCTTCATGAGTTGAATTAATATTTTTTCTTTTTAAAAAGAATTCAACGACTTGTTGTTCATTACATGCATCCATAAAATTGGAGTTATGCGGAATGGCATATACAGGTATTTTGCTTTTAAATGTTCGTGAAATATTCTTGATCGTGTACTTGGAACTGTAATCATATTGACCAATCACAATAATCATTTTTGAAAAAAGATCCGGCTTTTGTTTAATAAGTTCAAAAAAAGCTTTCAGAACGATTACGTTTTGATTTAGATTCACCACAATAAGATCTGAATGGTGAAGAATTTCATTCGTTAATTTGTTATCTCCCGGATGAACATCCACTAGTGTAAGGTCATAAACATTTTTAGACGATTGATAGATACTGCCAATTACATCTGTGATGTTAGTGTGCATATCCGAAGAGGGTTTAGAAGTACTTGGTAGCAAATCTAATCCTGCAAAAATAGGCACGGTATAGTCTTTTATAGAGTTATTCGATAATTGTTTGGAACGAGCTAAATTTTCTAACTGATCCAAACCTAATGTCGAATAGTTATGAAGTGTATTTATGGTACGGTTTGAATTGATGAAAGCTTGCTCAATGGTGTTGCTATCAAATTGCGTATTCGATAGCAACGTACGATGATGATAATCCATACCATTGATGGCAGCGACACTAATTAAGTTTGAAGATGTTGCACCTTGCCCTGCTTTAAGACCCCAAAATGTTACGACACTCCCCATGTTCTTTTTCTACCTCCAATCTTTCTAAGTAATGCTTTGATTTCTTTCGGTTCTTTCTCAGCAATAATGCTAAAAAGTTGAGAGATATAATCTTTATAGTCTTTTGAGTATTTTGTAATATCCACTCTGTTGCTATTTTGATTTACAATTCGTTGAATGTAGTTTTGTTCTTCAAATAAGAGAGCTAAAGGTTCATCTTTCCAACGGATGGGGTAGTTTTTCAAGATTTGTTCAAAATAAGATTCTCCAATAAATCCATTGACTTGATTGATAAATAAACGTATAAACTCTGCTTTTTCTTTGTCATTTTCTTCATTAAAAATGGAATCCATCATTTTTGTGGTTTTGTTTAATTGAGATAATTCTGGCGATAACACTACGAATTTATTCTGAAATGATCTCCAGTTTGGATACGTATTGTGAAATCCCAAGTGAGAGTAATAGATAATAATATGATCATAGCTATCTTTTAAGGACTCACTAGCAAAAGTACCTTCTGGCATGTGATGAATATCTATGCCATCGAACTCAGAATAAGAATTGCCTGTCTGGAGTAAAGGAACATTCGAGCAAAGAAATTGTTCAGCTGTATGATCAACAATCAAAACATTTTGATTACTAATTTGAAGCATTTTTGCAAGTGACATTAAAATATCACTGATATCTGCTGTACTTAGAAATAATGAATAATTCATTGTTATCCTCCTACTTAACTAAAGGTTGTTCAAATACATCTTGTTGCTTCTGATCGATCGATGTTGCATCGTTAGGTGTTTCTATAGGTGTCACAATTTCATTTTGTGGAACAGACTCTTGTGATGGATCTGGTTGAGACATTGGATCTGTAGTCGGTTCTACACTTTGATTTGAATTGTCAGAACTAGACGTTGATGTTGCAGTCGGATCAATACTATTGGTTCCAGTGTTCGAATCTGAATTAACAACGTCAGACTCAGGTGCTACTTGGAATTGACTGATACCATTTGCTACTTTCATCTTGTCTTCGTTACTCATTTCAGATAAATTTTTGTTTAATACTTCACGCGCCGTTCTGGAAAGCTGTTGTGTTGCTTTTTCAAGCACATTCGGATCAGATTGAATCAGATCAATGACTTGTAAATTTAATGGATAGTTAGGGATAGCTTTATCTTGCATATATGGATCAACATAATTGATAGCGTATAGTTTCGCTCCTTGTAAGTAAGCATCTACAATAGCGCTACTCATAGCTAAAAGTTCTGATTCATTAATGTCATACCATGTTGTTGTACCAGCAAAATCTTCTACTTTTTTCTTGCTTAATACGATATAATCTTGACCATTTGGAAACTGAATACGAACATCTACAAAATCACCTGTTTTAAGTTTTGTAGGTAATTGAAGCACATTGTATTCTTTAGAGCGCAAATCTTTAGGTGTAGCACCATTGGCATAAACCATTGAGTTAATAATTGGTGTATTTTTACCCACATCAATTTTGATTACTTTACCGACAATATCTTCAGGATTTGGAATAGTATTTGCTGGTGCTCCCGCTTTGGATATATGAACCAGCTTTAAATCCGATAAGCTGATTACTGATCCTGCTTTGAGTTCCTTGGTTGCGACTACTACTTTACTTGAAACAGCTTGTTGTTCTTTCAGTTGTTGTTCAGCGACAGTAATACGGCTTTCGTATTGAGCTCTTAATGATTTGGTATATTCACTTTGTTGCTTGAGTAGCACGATGACTATAATTCCAAATAACAGTAAACTTACTGAAGCTCCAATAAGTCCTGCATAGACTAACTTCTTATTTCTCAACTTGATTGACACTAGAAACAACACTCCTCATTTTCATTTAAGTAAAATCAATATTAATAGAAGAAGAATGATACCCATCGAAATTAAACCAAGCTTCATCCATTTATTTTTAAGTTTAGGTAAATCAAGCAGCTGGGTTAGCGTTTGACTGGTATCGTCATCCACTACAAAAGGATCAGGATAATAGCCAAGACGAATGAATTGATGATTAGGCATCGCACTTTTTAAGTCTTTGATAATAATTTGTTCTACTAAGTTAACCGCAAAATTCCAGCGAGATTGATCGTTTTCTTCATGTTGTTCAATAAAAGAATGAATTTCATGTTGCTTCCACTCACTTCCTGATGCAACTATAATTTGACACGAGGCTCGGTGGAATTCTTCTTCAAACTCACTTTTTTCTAGTTTCCCAATATCAAGTACATAATGCGTATGCTCAGAAACAAAATGACTGATATAGTCTTCTTTTTCTAAATCTTTGACATAAACAACTCCATTAATCTCAAAAGTTCTAGAAGTAGTGATTATAGATTTTGAGCCATGATAGGCTTGTTCAATTTTTTCGAAATCTGTTGAACCATTGCATTCCAACAATTTCACTTTGTAACCACGCTCTGACAAATAGTTTGCGATCGCTATAGCTGTATGAGTCGTTCCAACACCTCGTGTAGTTCCAGTTACAGCAATAATGGATTTACCAATGATTTTTTCTTGAATAAGTATTTTAGGTTTAGCAGCTGGAAGTATCCAGTTCTCTTCTTCTGCATTCATTAAAAAATCAGGAGTGCTTTTTTGTTGAACTTTAGGTGTGATTGATTTTTTTGGTTTTTCTTTTGAAGTAGTAACTACTTCTTCAGTCTCTGGCTTTCGTTCTTGAGAATCGGCAACTGGTTCAACTGAATGAGAAGTACCTGATTTGTGATGTTCAATATTGATATCGTTCTTGTGGTTTACAAATTTACGCCAAGAGATGTTTGTGTCAAAGTCTTTATACTTTTTCACTTCGTAATATTCCATGGGAACATCAATATAATTAATAAGTTGTTTGATGTTTATTTCAGAAGATTTATCTTTTGTTTTTACAATCAAATTGTAGATACCCAACGATACAAGTTCAGCATGTAATGGATGATTAGTAACTTCATCGGATAAAACGATAATTGTAGAACGCCCGAAATCTTCTCTTATTTTGGCTGTAACATCTGCAAATACTTCAAGCTTCTTATCTCGCATTTTTTTACATAATGAAGAAGAAAGAAAAATTGCATCTACCGTAAATTTGTTTTCTTCTTTAAAGTGATACAACTCTTCTAATAGATGTTCTGAGGTCACATATACACCAAGAACATTGACTCCTTCATTAACAAAGTGCATTTTTAGTTGCTCTGCAAAGGATGCAGACGGATGTGCGATAATAATATTTTTTTTGCTAGTAAGAGCTTGTTCGCTTACATTAACTTCAATTTGCATATTATTTACTCCAAATCTTTATGTTCAGGACTTTTTCAATAAGAAGTTGTTCCTTCACAGTCGGAATAGCTGTCATAAGTTCAAACCGACTAATTCTTGCTTGATATGATTTCAAACTACTAGCCAGCTGTAATTGTGAGATTCCTTTCCTTTTTCGAATGATACGCATCATTTCTCCGGCACTAAGTTTTTTTAGATCACTATCATCTGAAATCAAAGTTCCGACTCCTTTCTATTTTGAACGCAAAAAAGCACGCAAAATGCCCTAGGACATTAAGCGTGCTTCGCTTGTTTAAATATTCAATTCATGTATACAAACATCATAGAATACAGTTCTCACACTGTCAATAAGTTAATTAC
>NZ_MDER01000107.1 GCF_001721045.1 Paenibacillus nuruki
TCATATTTTATAGACAAAGACCTCTTTTTCGTAAAGAGGTCTTTTTTGCAATAATCACCAGAAATGTGGACAAAATAAGAACCATTACCTGCTACTGTATGCTTGAGGTAAGAACATGATATAATCATAGGAATATAACAAGAGAGGGGGTAGTCCAATTGGGAAGGCGATATTGCAAATGGATCAAGTTACTCAATTAAAGCCAAGTGATGCTGTAATGAATATTCTCGATAGACTACCTGTTCTATACGGATAGCTAGCTCAACACAAATGAATAAGGCTTTTTATACTTTTGGAGGTGAATCCCTTTTTTAAGGGAAATAATTGGACATTATTACGATCATTAATTTACTTATACTTGCTGTTTTAATTGTGTTAACTGCGTTTTTTGTTGCATCTGAATTTGCTGTAGTCAAAATTCGAATGTCTCGAATCGATCAATTGATCGCAGAAGGTAACAAAAAAGCTCATTTAGCTAAAAAAGTAGCAAGCGATCTAGACTATTACCTTTCTGCTTGTCAGTTGGGGATTACAGTAACAGCACTTGGACTTGGAGCGATCGGTAAACCTGCTGTAGAACGGTTAATGTATCCTGTGTTTGATCTATTAAATGTTTCTGCTGCAACAGCTTCAATTGCTTCGTATGCGATTGCTTTTGCTTTAGTCACCTTTTTACATGTCGTTATTGGAGAAATGGCTCCCAAAACGTTGGCGATTCAATTTTCGGAAAAATTGACGTTAATGCTTGCTCCTTCTCTTTACTGGTTCGGTAAAATTATGAACCCTTTTATTTGGGCTTTGAATGGTACTTCACGCGTATTGCTTCGTTCGGTTGGTGTCAAGCCTGCTGGACATGAAGATATCTATTCTGAAAGTGAATTGAAGATTATTATGACTCAGAGTTTTCAAGGCGGCGAGATCAATCAGACTAAGCTAGATTATATGGAAAATGTGTTTTCATTTGACGAACGGGTAACCCGCGATATTATGGTTCCTCGTACTGCTCTGGTTACACTTGATCTTAATATGACAGAAGAACAGATTATTGCGACGCTGGATGAAAATTATTATACTCGTTACCCGGTGACAGAATCCGGTGATAAAGACGTGATCTTAGGTGTAGTTAATGTCAAAAAAATGTTGCCTCATATCGTGGCAGGTCGAGAACATCAATTGCAACAGTTTGTACGCACTCTTCCTTCGGTACAAGAAGCAACCCCTATTCAAGATGCGATGATTCGGATGCAAAAAGAACGTGTGCATATGGCGCTCGTTATTGATGAATATGGTGGTACTTCCGGTGTGATTACAATGGAAGATGTATTGGAAGAACTGGTTGGCGAGATTCGCGATGAATTTGATGATGATGAAGTCGCTGATATTCAACAGATCGATGACCATCAATATCTGATCAATGGACGTACATTATTGGATGAGTTAGAGAAGCAATTCGGTATGACCTTTGAAAATGATGAAGAGATTGATACGATAGGCGGTTGGATTCAGCATTATAAAGGAACCGATGTGCAAGTCGGTGAACAATTAGAAGAAGACGAATCTGTCTGGACGGTTACAGAGAAAGACCACTTACAGATCAAGCAAGTACGACTAAATAAAATATAATCAGATCGGTAGTATATCGTATATTCACAAAATTATAATCACGCGGAGGTGAATCCCTCATCTGAGGGAAATCATTGGACGGAACAATTGGTTTAAATTTATTTTTAGTAGCTGTATTTATTGGCTTAACTGCTTTTTTTGTAGGAGCAGAATTTGCTATTTTGAAAGTCAGAATGTCTCGAATTGATCAATTGATCGCCGATGGTAACAAAAAAGCAGTACTGGCGAAAAAAGTAGCCCATGAACTTGATTATTATTTGTCTGCCTGTCAGTTGGGGATTACGATTACAGCGCTAGTCTTAGGGGCGCTCGGTGAACCGACAGTTGAAAAAATATTGCATCCGTTATTTGATCAATTGAATGTACCTGCTGCGCTATCTACTGTGCTCTCGTATGTAATTGCATTATCTATTATTACATTCTTGCATGTTGTTATCGGTGAATTGGCACCCAAAACATTAGCAATTCAATTTGCGGAGAAAATGACATTATTGTTGGCACCTCCACTGTACTGGTTTGGTAAAATTATGTATCCATTTATCTATATTCTGAATAGTTCGGCAACTTTATTGCTACGTATCTTTGGCATTAAGCCTGCCGGTCATGATTCTGTATATTCTGAAGAAGAATTACGCTGGATTGTGGATCAGAGTTACGAGAGTGGCGAAATTAACAAAACCGAGCTTAGTTATTTGCAAAATATATTTACATTTGATGAGCGTACATTAGAAGAAATTATGATCCCTAAAGCTCAAATTGCTACGCTGGCGAAAGAAATGCCACTTGCAGGTATTATTGAGATACTGGATGAATATGAGTACACTCGTTATCCTGTGATCGACTTAGACGAACCCGATCATTTTATCGGATTTATCAATACCAAAGAATTATTAACGGCTGTAGCCGCAGGTCGTGATTACAAAGTCGCTGACTTTATTCATAAAATGCCCCATTTTCCATCGACTTCTTCAGTGAAAGACGTATTGATCAAAATGCAACAAAGCCGTGTGCATATGGCGATTGCTATAGATCCATCCGGTCATACTGTAGGTCTAGTGACGATGGAAGACATTTTAGAAAAAATTGTCGGTGCGATCCGTGATGAAGCAGATACTAGCGATCTTGTTTTTGAACCGAAAACGACATCATTTTAATGGCATAGTAATATAAGCAGTACCATAAAAGGTCTCTATATCTCATAGAGACCTTTTTCTTTTGTATTCATGAGAGCCATAAGATCATTCAAACGGTACATGGTATAATAAGCAAATCATAATCAGTGATTAATCAAGGAGGTTATACTTTGAATCCACATATTGAACTTTTATTATCCGAAACATGGTCACAGATCGAGTCATTATATCTGAAGGAAAAAGAACGTATCGATGCATTCAAATCATACCATTCATTACAAGCAGGATTACGTGATTATCTCAAAGTTGGTTACCGCAAAGGAACAGCAAGCTATAAGCAAGGCTCCTTTTTTGTAGAGATTGAAGAACCTTTTTCTTGGAGCGATTCAGCCTATACATGGGAAAGTGAAGTCTCTATCGATGAACTATCTGCTACTCTATTCCAAGAAGAATATGCTCCTGCTCTGCAACAACGCCTGTATACGTTATTTATGTCCGATGAATATGGAAGTCACTTTTTTGATTATCGTTTTGAGCTTTGGTTTGAATTTGAAAATGAACAAGCCGAGCAATTGTATATACATAATGAGCAATGGATCAACACATCCAAATTAACAACATTACAACAAGCACTGGATCATTTTATAACCGATAAAGTAACTTCGGATCTGCCTGTATTACCTAAAGAAAAAGATTTATTTTTCTTTGCCAAATTAATGTTGAATAAAGATATTATCCCTACCGATGTAGAACGTGTTTCTTCTTTATTTGAGCAGCTTGATCTGAAATTATTTAATTTTAGAAGTCTGTACAGTGATTGGCAGTCTACATCTACGATGGCTTTACGTTTTTGGGCAAATGAAATCTTTTTACCTACCTATTTTGATGCTGAAAGTGAATATAACACCACATTACATCTCAAATCAGTAGAAAGTCTTCCTACGATAAATGAAAAAGAATTAGCATTGTTTATTTATGCTGCTTTACGTATTGGTAAACAGGATGCCGAACAACGGAAAACATATCTAGAATATGCTGTTCAATTACATTCAGAACAAGCTCAACGTTACCTTCGTCAAGGCAGTGGCACGATAGAAAGTGAACGCAAAACCGACCTTTTTCATGGTAAAGCTAATGACATTTTGCAAATGATACAGATTAAGCTTACTGCTGAAGATGAACCACATTATCGTGAAGCTCTGACCTATATCTGCGATCTTTTGCGTGCCGATTTCCCACGTGAATATGTACTGAAGTTCAGCAGTAAACAAAAGAACTTTTTACCTATTAAAGGATTAGCTAAGTCTGCATTACATCGCTTTTTCGCTAATGCTTTGCAGTATAAAGAATTGCATCCCTTGATTGCGGAGTATGGTGAATTGGCTTTGCAAGAATTCGCATGGTATAACGATGTTGAAGCTGGCGAGAAATCGATGATGCCTGGAACGTATGCGATATTAGGTCTAGGGCTATACAGTACCGATTATTTTCCTCTGCTTATCCGTTATATGAAACTGGTGGATACAGAACATCAATCTGCCCAAGATCATTATCCAGCCGCTCTAGTAGAAGCTCATGGGATGGATGCCTCATTTGTACCTACATTAATGTCTGTGCTGTTAGCTAGTAGTGAATCGGCTAAACCGATCAAAGGCTGGGGGGATATTCTGGAGAAAGATGAGCTTATTCTTGCATGGGATACTCAGCTTCAGTCCTTAGAAGATTATCAACGTGATCAGGTATTGTATTTACTCTGTGGCAATTCCGCCAAACAAAAAGCTTTTATGCAAAAAGCAGAGCGTCTTCGTTCTTCAACCCATTCCTAATCAACTTCATATGTATATCTACCTTTTATCTGTGCTGAATTTAGCAGGATGAGAGGTATTTTTTTGTTTTTCTTATTTTTTTCATCTTAGCTATTTAAGTTTGTATCTTAAGTTCCGATATACTGTTAGTAGTAGAACTTTTGAACTATAAATATAATCAAAAAGTATACATAAATACTAATTTTCATACATAAAAGTAGTGTACCTTTTTATTAAATAGTACTATAGTCGCTACATATACAATCATAAAGGATGGGTATAGATGACTCGCAATGATGAGATTATTTGGCAGAGAAACAAATTAGTAAGTTATATGTTGTGGGCTATTACAGCGATCAGCGCAGCATTAACCGTACTTGTACCGGATTTACTATTTTCTACATTATTATCTGTTCTAGTGACTGGCTTGATTACAGTCGCCAACTTAACTAAAAAAGGAATTCATATTATTCCCTGGGTAGTCACGGTTGCCGTCATCGCAAGTGGCATTTATGTTAGCCGTGATTCTGTAAGTACAGTGCAAGGTATTCTAGTCACTGCTCCACTATTGTTATATCCAAATAGTAAACATTATAATATTTCATTTGGCGCTTTATTATTGTATTACATCATCAAATTAGTCACAGGTACGCAAGCTGATCCTATGGTATTCTTCAACGATATTATCAATATTACGATGTTTATTGTTACAGGTATTATTTTGATCACAGTTTCTCGTATGAACAAAAAGCTATTTACAGCGAGTGAACAACGCCGTAATGAAGTCGAACAATCACAGACCAAAGTAGAAAATATGCTACAACATGTCAAAGAAGCCGTTAACGGTCTGACTGTATTTACAGATCAATTTAAGCAAAAAGTAATCAGTACAGGTTCAATCACTAACGAAGTCACAATGGGATTCAATGAAGTAGCTAAAGGTGTAGAATTTCAAGCTACCAATGTCGCTGAAATCTCTGAATCGCTGGCTATTTCAGATCAACATATTCAAGATGTTGCTTCTTATTCGTTACAGATGAAAGAAGTATCTGCTCATATGGCGACTCGTACAGCGACAGGTAGCACCACAATGGAGCATCTTAATACACAGATGGTTGATCTGTATGAGAAAGTAGATACCACGGCTGAAGATATGAAAAAATTCAGTGAAGAAAGTGCATCTATGACTGTGATTTTAAATGGAATTTCTGATATCGCTCGTCAAACCAATTTGCTAGCTCTAAATGCAGCAATTGAATCGGCACGTGCAGGTGAACATGGTAAAGGATTTGCTGTGGTTTCGGATGAAGTGCGTAAGCTAGCTGAACACTCCGGACAATCTGCAACCGATATTGCTTCTATTTTATCAAGCTTACAAGATCGTACCAAGACACTAACCGAGCGATTTGATCATATTCGTAGTTCACTTCAAGAAGGTCGCAATGCAGTGCAGACAGCCGCAGAAGTATTCCGTCATGTGAATACCAATTCTCAACAAGTACTGACTCAAGCTACTGATATTGAAAATAGTTCAGTAACCATGAAGCAATCATCTACTAAAGTGGTCGGAGAAGTTAGCGAAATCTCAAGCCTTACCGAGCAATCTAGTGCAGCTACAGAAGAAATTCTAGCCAGTATGGAAGAACAGCATCAACTGACTCAGAATATGGTGTCTAGCTTTGGTGAGTTGGAACAACTGATCGTAAGTCTGAATACATTAATATCTGAAAGTGATCATGCGGTAGCCCCTACACCGATCTCGTCTAAAGTAGTAGCATCACAATCATCATCGGCACCATTAGCACAATTACCCGCTTAATATCTGGATACAACAAAAAAGGCTGTACTCCTTTATCAAAGGAAGTACAGCCTTTTTGACTTGAATAAATATTCTCTTGTAACCTTGAGATAACACGTTACACTATACATACATCATTATCATTTCTGATACGAAAGAGGTAGAATGTATGATCTATATTGCTTTACTACGTGGTATTAATGTAGGTGGTAACAACAAGATCAATATGAAAGCACTCCAATCTACATTTGAACAAGCAGGTATGCGTCATGTAACTACTTATATCAATTCAGGCAATATTATATTCTCCCACTCTACTCTCACGCATAGTGAACTATCCTCTATTCTAGAGCAAGCTATAACCACAGACTTTAATTTACAGATCAAAGTTATGATTCGAGATATGCAGCAAATGCAGACCGTTCTATCACAAATACCGGAATCTTGGAGCAACGATGATCAGATGAAAAGCGATGTCTTTTTTCTCTGGGACGAGATTGATAACGAATCGATCATAGAAAAGCTTCCTCTCAAAGCTGGTATAGGCACACTGATCTATATTCCGGGAGCGATTCTATTTGCTGTTAGCCGTGAAGATGCTACCCAGAGTCAAATGAATAAATTAGTAAGTTCCAAACTCTATCCATTGATGACCATTCGCAATGTAAATACCACTCGTAAAATAGTTCAGTTGATGCAAGCTGTACAAGAGTAATCCGATTGCAAAAGTCTACAACAGATTGCATCCTGATCTATTAATTCTCATATGGAAATTCAAACCACCAATGTTCATGATGGTGATCGCGTTCTTCCAGTGTATTCTTTTTGTGATAATGGTGTAATAAATGCTGAAATGTATTCATTTTTTTAGCGTTTTTCAAATGAGCATATGCTCGCTTCACTGAAGGATTTCTCATTAAGGGTTCATACGCTTCTGGTGCCATTTCCCAAGCTTCCCGATGAATAAATTCGATCAGTGCAGGCGCATATTCTAATGATTGAATATCTTTTAACCCTTTCATGCCGATCAATTCAATTTTTCGTAAACTGTGTAGTTCATCCAGAGCAGGTAATGTTGTGATATGAGGCAAAGCTTCTAAATACAAGTATTGCAAGCCTTGCATAGCAGAAATGAAATGGATATCATCTAATCCTTTAATTTGAGACAGGCGCAGGTATTTAATATGCTGTAGACGAGCAAGGGCTTCAAGCTGACGAGTACCTCCAAAATGAAGATGAAGCGACCATAATGACTTCAAGTCTGCTAGAAAATCCAAATCAGATACAGAAATCGATTGCAATACCAGTTGTTCTAATGTTCTTAATTGACCGATTACTTCGATATGCTTGTGATGACCGTCTATCGACAGGTAAGTTAGCTGTTCAAATCGTGCTAACACCTCCAGATCAGGCTTTTTGGAGGATGTGGAGCCAAGTTCTAATGACTGAAGATGGGCAGGAATCTGCGACAATAGATCAAAGCTATCGATTTGTTCACACTGTAGACTGAACTCCTTTAATTGTTGAAGTGTAGCTATCGACTGAAGATGAGCAATCTCTCCTGCACATTCAATAGATAGCTTTGTTACAGCAGGCATATGTTCCAGACATTCAAGATCGTATACTTCATCATAAAATCCATATATTCGCAAAGTCACATCGGAGCGCTTTGCAAATAATAGATCATTTAGATAGGTATACGTATTTGCACCAAGTGGATGATTATATTGAACAATACGTAGTTCAGGCATGTCACAGAGTTCTTTTATTTCTGCTGGAGTCAATTCTTTTGTCACTTCAATAACACCTTCACGAATCTGACTGTACATAGATGTTCACCTCATCTTAATATCCTAGTTGTTCAAATTCTGTGGCTGTGGCATACCCGTATATCCAGTAATCCTGTTCTTTTTTCAGATAAGGGATACGTAGTCGTTGTAATAGATTGACCCATTCTGCTTCAATATTTAACAGAGTCGGTTCGGTATACTTTCCTGTATGTTCAAGCAAACGTGGCTTTACTCTTACCCATTCGATATTGTACCAGGCTGTACTCAGACTTTCCCAGTCCCCTAGATAAAATACATCTTGCTCGAACACTAATGGATAAGGTTCTGCTTCTAAAACATACTTGTTCTGAAAAGCAGGAGGAAAACGTAGTTCAAGATAGATCGCTTCTTTGAGCTCATTCCATCTCGTATGATTCATGACAGAAGTTAGTGAACGTTGTTCCACTTCTGCGATAACTTTTTGCTTATGTATCTGGTCTGGATCGGCTTTCATACAGCTATTCCTCCTTTGTCTCTTCCAATCAGTGGATGATAAGGTTCATACTTTATTCGCTTATAAATACGTTCCAAAATAATAATGGAGCATAGAGGAAGAGTACCGATCTTCACCTTGCCATATAGCCACCGAATTAAAGTCGCCAGAACCTCCGCGTAATTTGCGTGGTATATCTAAAGGAACCAACAACCCTGCATAACCCCATATTTCCAGTATCACATCACGTTCATGTTTATTAGCAGGAAAAAGGTCTTTCCAGCGCTTTTCTAATTTGCGTGCACCTTCATCTTCATTACATTCCTCTATCGCTTGTATCATTTGCTGTAGTATAGCTATATCCTCCGGGGTCACAGTGATGGCAGTATGATCCTGCTCCATAAATAATTTTAGATCCAACCAGCAATACAGCAAGTGATTCAGACGAATTCCACCCCACTTGATCCGTTCAAAATTCAATACATTGATATCTACATCTGTATACTGATCATCTGACATGAGTCGATTAAAATTACAATCTCCACAACTGCTCGTATTCGCATGTACAGCACGTCTTTCTCCATACGTATGCAGTGGAAGGTTATGTGTTAATGCCCAACTGGATAAGACACTACGAAAATGAGTCTGGCGAGTAGATAAGCTATGTAAAAAGGCGCGAACCACTTGTTCTTTGGTAATCACTTCTTGATGCCATCGGTGTATATCTTGAATGATAGCATCATGAGTGATCGATAGCCGATCAAACATCGCTCCTTGGCTTTTGGCATACTCAAATTCTTCACCTGTAAAAGAAATAGGGCGTGGCTTCCATCCTTGCGCTGACCAATACGTTTCTAGTAAAATCTTTTTCGCTTTTTTATCCATTGTGTTCTCCTTTAGATTTCAAATGAATTGTGCTGACCTTTATAGCTAAAGTACGACTGAATTAACAGCACCTTGAGCACATTGTAACAGTGCATGATATAACTGTGCAGAAAGTTGATTGTATGATTGCTCTAATTGACGACTATGCGCGCTATTTGCTGGCTCGTCATTCCATGATCCCATACCACCGAATACCCATGCTTTATATACAGCGTTCAATAATCGATAAGCTTCTTCGGAATAGACTTCAGGTAATTCAAATGTAAGCTTAGGAGCATTCGTAGCATCCGTTAACATCACAATAGCGGGATCAAAAAAGTTCACTTGCCAGAACCTCTGATCTATCTGCTCCGCAAAATCAGAAATTTGTTGTAGTGCATGTTGTAAATGATCTATATATTCACTTAATGGCTTAAATGCATGCTGTGATTGTTTGCTCGCTTCATAAGGTTCTGCTGTATAGGATACGTCCCATGTGACTTTAGCAGGAAGCCGATGAACTTGCCAACTCGGTCGCCATAATGTATCTAGAGCGGTTCCTATCGTTCTGATTCCTATCGGCGTCCCTCCACCTGCGAACCCGCTACTTTGCCAGGATGAAGATGGTGCAGGGCTACTGACTAGCATCAAGCGCTGATACCCTGTTTCTCGTAAATACTCTAGCCATTTGATCCATGTCCAGCTTTGTTCTTGATACTTAAATTGAACATGTATACTTTCATGTTGGGTCAGCTCAGGATGAGTAGCATCAGTTCCTCGTATTAAATACGCATTGCCTAATGCTGTAATCAATAATTGTTGATGCAATTCACCATTCATACCGCATCTCCTTCTATCATTAAGGATCTTAAAGTCGTTATATACACTTAATGCTATTTAAACAAGCAAATGATTCTAAATTATTGATCTGTATATTATTACGGCTGGAAAGGTCTATTATCGCACAGAATAAGCCCACGATAAACGTGGGCTTGGTCATACTGATCAAATCATTTTATTGTACTGTAATAATCACACGCTGATAATGTTTGAGTTGATGTTTGCCATGATCTTGTACTTCAGCAATGATATGAATCGTATCGCCTGATTGGGCATCTGTTGGAACGGTGAAGCTTACCGTATTTGTATCTTTACCTGCTAAAGCAATGGTATCTACTTGTTCACCTGTCGCTAATTGTTGATGAAGTCCAAGCTGTAGGTCGCCTGCCATATTCGGTTCTACTTTTTCTGGGGTCCCTTTGAAGTCTTGATACGTATCAGCTTCAAAATATCTCCACCATTGGTATGTCAATTTATCGCCATCAGGGTCTGTTCCTTCGGCATGTAACGTCATTACTTGTCCCGGCGTAGCTGTAAGGTCTAATCCTTCTTTAATCGTTAATGTAGGATTATGATTCGCGTCTGCATATTGATCCGCTATAGCCCAATCTGCACGAGCTGCAAAATCATTTTGAATATCATCAAACCAGCGCATTAATGAATATTCAGCTTCATATTGCTTAGTATAGATATCATAATCAAGAACGGTGTTGCGGTACAACGTATCACTTACTTGTCCAAATCGACCACCCCATCCTCCATAGCTAGGATCTTCCATACTACGTAGACCATTGTCGATTAGATAAAAGAATGAAGGAGAATCCCCTTCTGAAATAAAATCGTACTTTTTGTACTGTGGATTTTTGGCTAGATACTCTGCACTACCACGTTGTTCTTCTGCAACTTCCCCATTGATCATTTTGCCATCGCTCATCAGTGCATACATATCCAGCAATGTACCATGATCTTTCTGAATATGTTCCACATTCCATGCCCCTTGCAACTTATCGTTTACTTTATCGGTATGCATTTTCCAAGCATACGCAAAATGCCAGAAATTCGATTGGTCATTGATAATACGAATGTTGGGCCACTTTTTGGCAATATAATTGTTATAGCTATCATCTTGATCCAAAATAATATACAAGACTAACTTATCGCTCACTTTTTTCTGAATATCTGCCCACTCCGCTGTATCTTTATATTTTTCTTCAATCGATTGGAGTGCTCTTGCTGTCGTATTGGTTCCACCCCATGTCTGTACATATAGATCACGCTCATCATCGTCTAAAAATAACTGTTCTAGAAATGTAGAACCTTCGGTTACTTTTTTCATTTCGCCTTTATCTGAAATATTACCGATCTTGGTCACACTGCGAATATAGTCAGGAGTAGGATAACCTTCTGCCTGTTGACTTAAGTTCGGATAAATCTCTTCATAAGCATCCGTCATATCCGATACCCACTTTGTTCCTGTCCAGCGGAAAGGCTTAATTCCTGCTTGTTTGTCTCCTGCATAATGATACATAGAACTGGTTAATACAACGCCTTCCAGATCCATTTCATTCGCATAGAGCAAAAAGCGAATGACCGAGTTCATATCATCCACTTCACCATCGGTAGTGATGACTGTTCGAGCTTTAGACGATTGATTTGGTGCAGGCGTAGCGACTGTAGCCTGTGTATCTGAATTCGTCTGCTGCTTGGTTCCTGCTTGAGGTTGTGCTTGAGTACAAGCCGTTAATATCCATACACATAGTAGACTAACTATTCCCACTTTGAGCCATTTTTCTTTTTTCATGATAAGTCCCCTTTTCTCATTGCTCATCAGATACCATGACTGAGAACGAAAAAAAACCTAAATACATGTAGCACCCCATACGTGTGGGCGATACATATACTTAGGTTTTGCCTGCATTATCAGTCACAATCCGTATCCGTACAATAGCATGTTCATTTCTAAATGTAAACGGTTTATATCTAGATAATAAAAAAACTCCTCTGTCGTTATGACAAAGGAGTTCTTGATTATACTTTAGCTTTATTTACACGAATACGGTTGATTACAAATGTAATTGCGAATACAACAACCAGAAGAACAAAGAATGTAGCATGTCCCATATGGTAAATACCTGCTGTATCTAGAATCATTTTAAGTCCGATAATAGCGATTAAGATAAATGCTGCATTTTCAAGTTCAGGAATTTTATCCATCAATTTCAGGATAAAGCCAGCAACTAGACGCATCATCAAGATACCCAATAGTCCACCCGCAATCAGAATCCACGGGTTAGGTGATACAGCGAATGCTGCTAGAATGGAATCGATAGAGAATGCGATATCCATCATTTCAACAGTAATGATTGTACGAACAAAAAGGCTCATACCTGTCTTAGCAAGTAATTTCTGTAAACCGCCTTCTTCTTCCCCTTCATCATCGCCATCTTTACTTTTGAATTTATCCCAAAAGTGTTTGATCGCGATCCAGAGAAGATAAGCCGCACCGATATATTTGACCCATGCGATCTGCACGAGGTAAATACCGACTCCGATAGCAATGATCCGGAAAACGTAAGCTCCCCATAGACCATACAATAATGCTTTTTTACGTTGATGCGCAGGCAATTTGTTAACGATTGCTGCTAGAACCAACGCATTATCTGCGGATAGCAGACCTTCGATAATGACAAGGGATAAAATAAAGCCCCAGCCTACAGGTGTTGCGAATGCTTCTAAAAATGTACTCATTTCAAACAAATGACTATACGTCATTACCGCACAACCCTCTCTCTTTTTTCTGGTATGTTTAAAAAAATCAGATGAAGAAAGATATGATTCATTCTTCGATCTAGCACACTCTATTTATATTCGTGATTCCTATAAAACCATAAATATACTACATATTTCCTTATTGTCAATCTGCCGACATGAAAAATTATATCATATAAACATGATTAGCCAAGTATAAAAAATGAATATATTCTACTATCGTTTTGGGCGAACAAAATAGAGTAAAAGCTGCTTGGTTATTCAAATGATCTTTTTTACATATAAGAAATGCAACTTTTTGAATAATACGTTGTAGCCGGGTAAATGGTTTCTTTTTTATTTAAAAAAGAATATGTATACCTTTTTTTCGAAGATTATGTATATCGGATAGAAGCTATATACAGCTAAAAACCTCTATAACCATATTGCTATGATCATAGAGGTTTTTGATAAAGATGAGGATTACGCTACATTCAATTAGCGATTCGTTGACGACTTTTTAAATAACAATCCGTCTACTGACCAGCTTCTTGTATTTGCTACAGCTAGGTAGAGCGCAATCACAATATAAGCGATATCTAATTCGTAGCCTGCCATTTGACCATTGCCCATTAGACCAGCAGATAACTTCGCTGTAAAAATAGCACCTAACAAAATAATAATAAATACGATTGAGATATAACGTGTTAATAAACCAATAATCAACATAATACCGCCAACCACTTCGATCGTACCTACAACGTAAGCCATAAATCCTGGAATGCCTAGACTTTCAAAAAATCCAGCTACATTTCCAAAGCCCATTTGTACTTTACTCATACCATGTGCTAGGAACAAAATTCCTAATACGACTCTCATAATAGTTGTAACGACGTTAATTTTCATCATTATACATCTCCTTTTATGTTCTAATAGTTACTTTTACACTGTAACTTTTATTTTGTAACTATAAAGCAATACAAACAGAACTGTCAACAAAAATATTATTATTATCAATAAAATATTTCTATAACTAATAAAAAACAATGGTTTTAGTTGCTATACTTAATTACTTGTTGTTACAATAACTCATAATATAATGTAAAGAAATGCGGGGTTATATAATGAATATAGGAGCTATGATTCGTTCGATTCGGAAGCGTAAAAATATAACGATTGCAGAAATATGTAAAGAAACCGGACTATCACAAGGATTCATGAGTCAGGTAGAAACGAACAAAACTTCTCCTTCGATCAATACATTGGAACATATAGCACAGACGCTTCAAGTGCCTTTAAGCTATTTACTGTTACAGCAAGAAGAACGGATGCAAGTGATTCGCAAAGAAGAACGTGAATTGACTTCAAGTGGCCCTGACCAGCTGAAAGTCTCTCATCTAGGTCATACCTCGAATATGCGAATGATGTTAGTGGAAGTTCCTCCAGGAGCTTCGACAGGAGAAGTGCCGATGGCGCACAAAGGAGAAGAAGTTCATCTTGTGGTTAAAGGAACGATTTATGCAGAACAAGGTGAAGATCAATTTGAATTGCATGAAGGCGATTCATTTAGTTGGAATGCTTCTGTCCCTCATCGGGTTAAAAATATCGGGGAAGATACGGCTGTTGTTCTTATTTCAGTGTACAAAGAGAAATAAATTGTAGATCATAACCATTTATTTCATACTGCGTTAATACCCTACTAACATATGAACATTATAATTTAGCTTATCAACACTCTTGCTGAATATTTACATTTTTTTGTGAAATGAATGTAAGTGTTCATCAAAATCTACTACTTTGATGTAGCTAAAGGATGGCTTATATTATGGGAATTCATGCGTATTTTAGATCACTTAATGAATTAGAACGCATTATTCGTTGCCCGGGTAAATTTAAGTTTGAAGAACACAGTGTATCTGCTCATTCATGGAAAGTGGTGCAGTATGCCAAAACACTAGCAGATATTGAAGAAAAACATGGTGTCACTGTCGATTGGAAAAAGTTATATGAGATTACCAGTAGTCATGATTATGGCGAAATCTTTATTGGAGATATCAAAACACCGGTGAAGCACTCTTCGATGGAACTGCGTAAGCTGATCCAACAAGTCGAAGAAGGCATGGTACAGCATTTTATCGAGGAACATATTCCGGAAGATTTCAAAGCGATATTCCGTCAACAATTACGTGAAGGTAAAGATGAATCGGTTGAAGGTTTGATTTTGGAAGTTGCGGATAAAATGGATCAGGTGTATGAAGCTTTTGCAGAGTTACAACGTGGCAATACGGAAAAAGAATTTATTGTGATGTATCGTAATGCACTGGTCAAAATCAAGCATATCAAACTGCATTGTGTTGATTATTTCCTTGAAGAGATTTTGCCGGATATGGTGAATGAAGAATCATTGTCTCCGATTGATATCAAACGCATTACAGAAGAAGCACTGGCGTTATAATCCAGCACTTCCCCTGCTCTCTTACTTGTATGAGAGTTTTTTGCGTTGTATACATATAGCCATTCTATTACGTATAGGTAATACTTATCGAGGAACTAGCAGAACGAGGATCATAAGATGAGCTAATGCTGCCATAGGCTACCTTATATTCGATATAAGGATAGGGCTTAGAGCGCCGAACATCTGGTTCACGTTCTAGTTCTTGGCGGAGCAAAGCATCATGTTCTTGCTTGCGTTGCAACTCTTTCGCTTCCGTCCAATCGTCCCATGATGTACCATATTGATCATCGTCAATACTCATAATTACACTATCCAATACTGAATTTTTAAAACATAATGCTAACGAAAATAGTTTAGAGCAGATAGGAACATTGTGAAAAGAGTACCATACATAACCATTATTCATATCCCGAATTTCTGTAAAATAATCGCTATACCATTGAGATTGTAATACTTCTTCTAACGTCAGTACTGGATATATTGCTCGTTCTTGATTCACCTCTAATTCGCCTGCAATCCAATTGCTCATCAATAGACTCCTTTCTCTATACTGTACATCTTCACTTTGATTACCAGCGTAATGGGATTTGATCTTTCCAAAGAATCCAGCGACTGGTTTCACTTATCGGTGCTGTTCCAATGGTATATTCATCTCTTACTCCACTTTGTAGATCAATCCAATGTGCCATACCGCCATGCGTTCCTACAATTAACCACTTTTCATCAGAAGATACAACAACACCTACAATCGTACTTCCTACAAAATAACGCCATATTTCTTGTCCATCATGATCGATCAAGCGCAAGTATCCATAAGCATCGCCTACAATATTACCGGACGGCAATGAAGCTCCTGCATAGACACGCATTTCTTGATCCATCAATGGTAATTCGTCTTCTTCGTTGATCTCATCTTGTTGAATGTCTGTAAGATCAACTTTAATGGTTGCTCCATTATAAAAATGACAGGCATTGTACCAGACACTACGATTGTCTTGTGCAAATAAACTGTAATGCGGATAACTGGATGCTGGTTCGAATTTGTGTATTTTCTGCGTATATGTATCTAACAAGCAATGTTCACTCATCTGGCTACCATAAGCAATCCAGCGACTATCCAATGATACTGCGCCATGCGCCATATCCAGTGATATCGTTGTATACTCTTTTCCATACGATTCGATCTCTGCTAATTCAGGCGATAGTAAGACTGCTTGTTCTCCTTCAATTAGATAAATACCATATCCGCTAACTAGCAATACTTTGGTTCCTTGGGCAAATGGAATAATATCAATCAAAGTCTCAACCGGATAGATACTATCAGCGAGTGATTCCCAGCGCGATAATTTCTTTTTCAGGGTCTGTTGAATATGTTCCCAGCTAAAATAAGCGGTATGATCTCCATTTAATAAAAGATCGGGGTTATGTACAACACTAATCCCTGCTGCCGTGACTTTGGCTATATATTGCTGGTCAGGAGATATACCTAGTCGAAGAATATTAGGAATTTCGATTAATTGCTCGCTGTTGGCTAAATACAACTTCGTATGCTCGCGTGTATTACCTGCTTGAACAATAGCATAATCCTGAATACATCCGATGGGACATACCGGTTGTAATTGCTCTTCAAAATGAGGCGTAATTGGTGAAGATGCTGGTGGAACTTGTTCATGTAGACGCTCTATATCATCAGCTTGATTAGCCGCTATAATCATTTCCATCACATCAGATGCCAATACCGGACGCTTGTCTTCTTCCGGTTCGTCTTGAGGTTCCTGCCAATCACTTGCTATACCAATACGTACAAATTCATTAATAGCATGTGCATACTTTTTACCTTCTTGTCTCCATTGTGATGCTACTTCTGGATGTAACCAATCCATACTACTCATCTCTCTTTCTATTCAGTATTTCTTTATTATCTCAAAGTTCTACTCAAAATAAAAATAGCCCCAACGAGGATTAGGGCTAAATACAATATATATCGATCCTTTTGATAGCAACGACTCACAACGTTTTGTACCTCGCATTCGATTCACTTGAGGTGCAATCTAGGCTTGGCGTATTCTTTGAATGCCTGAATAAACAAAGAAGGATCTTCACGAATCATATATGAAAATACACCTTTACGCGTATGCAAATAAAAGAAACCTTCACCATCGCTAAATGTACGATAAGACATATCAAATACATCCAAAATAGCAAATTCTCGGCGATGAGTCGTTACTCGATCTTGATATAAAATAAGCATCCGTTCATCAATCCAATGCTGTTGTTCCAGTCCATCGCTTTTGCGCTCGATTTTGCGTTCGACTTTGTAATAAGGTTGTACTGCAATTTGATTCATTTCACCCCTCCTTAGCAAGAGAATACAAGTCTATTGTATCTATTACCCAAAGTATTCGGAATGACGAGAACAATATAATCACTTTAGCAGTAATCAAGTGGATACGACGATCAATGATAGCACTGTCGCCATAAACAGATCGAACAACCTGCTGCCTATAAACGAGATGATGCAGGCGAATATAACGGCTTAGTCCGCTTTTGGCTACGATAAAAACCGCCTTGTTTCAGGAATTTTTTCTCCGTGGCAGTTGAGTGGTTTGTATCAGTGCTTCGCTTTTCATCGTTTCGTTCTCTCTACCTTTTGTAATGCTTATTATAGATGTTTTGAAAAATCTGTCTATTGAGAAACCGGCGTGGAGCCTGGAGCTTTCAAATAATAGAGGTTCGGAATTTTTCACACTGGAAGGCATCCCCTATACCGATATTGATGAAACGAAAGAGTTTCAAATTGATGTTAAAATCAATATGTCGGAACAGGCGCTTTTTTTGATGAGCCTGCGTTACTTGAGATATATAATAAATATAAAGATTCTACCAGACCTGAAGATGAAACAAAATATAGAGCCATCAGATTACTAAAAAAAGGTACACTTATTGATAAAAAATTAACCTCAAGAGAAAGGAATTCAGTAGCAAGAGTTCAGAATAAAATTACCAAAAGATTAATGTGGAATGAAGTGGGAGGAAAAGTTAGACTCTCTACATCCAAAGCTGGAGAATTTTCACTAAATAACAGCCTATTTTCAAAAAGCGGAAATGGCAAGTTTGCAGTAGGAGCAGATGCTTCGAAAATTTAAGTAGATTCTAGGATTGCAAAGTTAACCAGACTTATCAAAGAGCGTGAATTTGTAGCAGAACCTGCGCTGGTTGAATCTGTCGAAGCTTTAGCTAAATCGAATCAGGTGTTGCTATTGGGTCGGTTCTGAAACCTCAAGAACGATTTATAAATTTGTAGCGCAAGAATAGTACATTAAAAGGAGATTATGTATGCTAAGAAACGATAGAGATAGAATTGTAGCGGGTATCAAACATTTATGCGACGGACTTAGCCCATTCCAAAAAATGGATTCTGTTGAGGATTTTATTAAAATGCATACGGATGTCTACGATACTTTTGGAGATGATTCATTTGATATTTTAATTGACATTTTATTACATCCTCCCGAGCTAGGACGTATTGATCCGAATGATTTTGAATACGAATTACAAGAAGCTCTTAGCGCGGTTGGACGTAGAAACCCTCGCTATGCTTTAGATACAATCGAGGATCTGCTCGGTATCAAAAGTATACGGCTTGTCCTGATCAATGTGATTGGTGGACTGAAAAATGAAAACGGTTTGTTTCTATTGGAGTCTTTATTGCAGCCGTCGGCAGAATCGGATCTCTTGGCGGAAGATGAACTCATAGGTGTGGCTTGTGCAGTCGATGAGATTAGAGGCGAGAAAGCTGTTGAACTTTTAGCAAAAATGAAAATAAGATATCGCAATCATTCATCTGATCTATTGGAATATATTGAAGATGGGTTAAACGGATATTAGAAGCTTGTTTTAAGTGATGAGGAAAAGCCCAATAGTTCTTCTCTTGAACTATCAACTTAGAGATGATGTCCTTGCTGGGCTTATCTGGAGCTGAGAAGCGACTATCCTCATGAATTCCTCTTTTTAGCATCTGAGCTGCTATCTTCTCTCCACGAGCCTTTCCGCTTCCTCAACGTAAAAAAGCCCCACCAGTTTGTCAGGCATACGCGGTATCAGCCCGTACAATCGAACGCCCAGACCGAAATAGCTTGGAATCTCAAGTTATTTCGGTCTGGGCGTTTCTATCATTCGTACAATCTCGCAAACAACTTTTTGGGGTCGATTCCGTGAGGCATCGACCAGTAATTTATGCTGACATTTCGATAATAGAATATTTTCCATTTTGTCATCGATCATCACATCCCTACTAATAAATGTTTAGATGTGATTAGAATAATATTTCCCTTCTTCCACTTAATAACCTATTCATTCAACATTTTGCAAAATAATATATCTTCTACCTACTCATCGACCTGAAGCCTAAAGCAAAAAGCCGCTTTGCTTTTCTACACATATAGAATCAGCAAAACGGCAATTAAATTATATTGTTTATCTCTATTGGATTAGTTCGTAAATGTATGTTGACCTAAAGAAATCACTTTAGGACGGGCAATACTCCAGCTAGACGTTGCAATCTTAGGATTGTAATAGTAAAGTGATCCGTTCGTTGGATCGACACCATTCAATGCTTGTCTTGCTGCATCATAAGCTCTCTGATTCGGTCTCATTCCGTATTGTCCATCTTGCACTGCTGTAAATTGTCCGGGTTGTAAAATAACAGCAGAGATCGAATTAGGGAATTGATTTGATTGCACACGATTCAACACGACTGCGCCTACAGCCACTTGTCCACGGAATGATTCTCCACGAGCTTCGGCATAAATAATTTTAGCTAACATATTCAATGAGTGATTGTTGACTTTGCCTGACGGGTTAAGCCTTTTCATGGTTGCAGGGCCTACAACTCCGTCTGCTGTTAATCCATGATCTCTTTGAAAATTTTTAACGGCTTTGCTGGTAATTTGACCGTAATAACCAGTAACGCCAACATGAAAATATCCGCGTGAAGCCAGTTGCTCCTGTACCTGACTTACTTGTTCATTTTGCATACCTTGTGTCAGCATCAATGCATGGGCTGGCGTAGCCACCGTAGCTGTACCGAACAAACATGCACAAGATATAAGAAGAGCGGGTAATTTTTTCATCTTTTGAGATAACCTCCACTTTGATTTTCTGACCGGTTCCATATGCCGGGCTGTCCATCCGAGAGACGTTGATCCGCCTGAATCGAATATACACGCTCCAAACGGAGAATGTAACGCACTAAAGGAGTGGGACTAAGCTGTATTAAAGCATCGGTAGGATTCTAGCATATATTTTTGTGAATAGCAATTTAATTGCTAAAAAGATCAACGCAAACAATATAAAATACATTGTTCTGAACTTCTGCTATTACCTTATTACAGTCAAAATCTTTTCTTGAATCACTTTTGACTCATGATATACTTTCGTATATTGAGAAAGGGGATTAAGAATGGATATTGAAGTGTATACTTTAAATGCTTTTTCCTATCAAGAACAAGGCGGTAATCCTGCGGGTGTTGTGCTGGATGCTAATCATTTATCGACCGCACAAATGCAGCATATTGCGCACCAGTTAGGCTTTTCAGAGACTGCTTTTATCCTGCCTTCTACAGTTTCTGATTATCACATTCGTTATTTTACACCGAATCATGAAGTGGATCTATGTGGTCATGCTACGATTGCTAGTTTTTATTTGATGGTGAATCAGCAACATATTCGCCCTGGCAAATATGAGATTGAGACGTTAGCAGGACGATTGGACGTACATATTCAAGATGATCATTATGTATTTTTAACACAGACATTACCTCAATTTGATATCGAAATCGACCCTCATGAGATTGCAGATTCGTTAGGGATTTCTGTATCTGAATTAAGTGTAGATTTACCTGTTCAGATCGTATCTACAGGATTGCGAGATCTGATGATCCCTATTCGTTCGTTAGCTACGTTACAACGCATAGAGCCTAATTTGGAGCAGATCAAAAACATTTCACAAAAGTATGATGTTGTCGGTTATCACTTATTTACACTGGATACAACGGGTGATGCTATTGCACAATGTCGTAACTTTGCTCCACTGTACGATATTCCAGAAGAAAGTGCTACAGGTACTTCTACAGGAGCATTAATATGCTATCTCTATCAGCATAACTCTATTCCAGTCACAACTACTGCACCGTTTATTTTTGAACAAGGGTATACGATGAATTTACCTTCCCGCCTGCTAGCGACACTACAATTGAATACTCAAGGATCGATCGAAAGCGTACAAGTAGGCGGTCTAGCAGCAAACATTCAGAAGTGTTCTATTCATCTACCTGAGGAATAGAGTAAGTGTTGATCCAATTGTGAATAGCTGTAAAACCTATATGTTTATGTGCTGCATAACAGACCAAATGTCCACTATCTGGTACAATCACCAATTGCGTATCAGAGGTGCCTAGATGTTGGGCTAGATAAGCAGCGCTTTTGGGTTTGACTAAATGATCAGCATCCCCCTGTACAATTAGTGCAGGGATTTTGATCTGAGGATAAATAGCGAATGATTCATGAACAATCCGGTAAAATTCGCGTGTCGCTTTGGAAGGCACAACAAAGAAATTGCGAATATAAGCTTTCACCATAGGCCAGCGATATAATGTACGAATAATCTGCTGTGGATTGAGCGGGAAAACAGGTGTAGACAGCATCGTTAAAGAACAGATGCGATCTGGATATTTAACAGCCAAATGAGCTGCTATTAATGATCCTGTTGAAAAGCCAATAAGATGTATTTTAGAATATGTAGTTAGCAAGTGGATTAATAAGCATACTTTCATAATAAGCTCCTTTGGTGTTGGTAAGGCTAGATTCTTATCATAACTGGTTATGGTACACTATGAAAAGTCTGACAAAGGAGAATAACTTACTTATGAAATTAATATCTTGGAATGTAAATGGACTGCGTGCAGCAGTTAAAAAAGGATTTAACGAGTATTTCGACCTTATGAATGCTGATATTTTCTGTATTCAAGAGTCTAAATTACAAGCGGGACAGATTGAAATGGATCATGGAGATCGTTATCATCAATACTGGAATTATGCGGTCAAAAAAGGATACTCCGGTACAGCTATTTTTACTAAAGTGAAGCCTCTATCTGTGTATTACGGTATAGAAGAAAATGTTGAAGAAGAAGGTCGTATGATCACACTGGAATTTCAGAATTTTTATCTGGTTAATGTGTATACGCCTAATGCCAAGCGTGATCTGACACGCCTACCGTATCGCTTAGAATGGGAAAATCGGTTCCGACACTATGTTCAGCAATTGGATCAGCTTAAGCCGGTTATTATCTGTGGTGATCTGAATGTCGCTCATCTCGATATTGATGTCAAAAATGCCAAGTCCAATCATGGCAATTCAGGCTTTACGACCGAAGAACGCGGTAAAATGACCGAATTATTGAATGCAGGCTTTATGGATACATTCCGTTATTTCTATCCGGATACGACCGATGTGTATAGCTGGTGGTCATACATGTCCAAAGTACGTGAACGTAATATCGGCTGGCGGATCGATTATTTTCTAGCTTCTGAACGTCTTGCTCCTTATCTTATCGATGCTTCAATTGATCATCAGATTATGGGTAGTGATCATTGCCCTATTATGTTAGAGATCAATGATTTTCCAGAGTTGCCTGCACATCATGCTGTACAATCCTAGATTCTAGAATAGAAGAGCAAGCTACGTTAAAGGAGGATTTGTGTTGAAAGAAGACAAAGCAGATCATTTATTTGCAAGCTTTGGAGCGATTCTGGCGATTTTATTTTTAGCTTTTGTAGGATTGATTGTTGTTGCTTTATTCAGCAATTCACAGCCTTTTTATATTCCGTTTATTTTTGTCCTAGCAGGTGCGATGATCATTGCAGTGATTTTGAGCAATATTCAGTCGATTGCTCGTCATCGCTTTTTTCCATTAGCTATCAAAATCAGTCTTGGTTTATTTGTACTAACAGCTGTCGGTTATCATATTCATCGTGCGTATGATCAACATTTAATTGTGAGTGAACAGGATGTCAATGTCGATGATTATCGCCCTTTTGCTGATCATACTAAAGTGGTCACATTAGATAAACCTTCAACCTATACGCTATCTGCTCAGGATCAATTACCTGTATTAGATGGTGCAACTGCTCTGTATCCACTTTATTCTGCTTTTGTCAGAGCTGTCTATCCAGCTAACGATTATAAGCCTAATGATAAAAAAAGTAGTGTTCGAATGACAGGAACAGGTCAAGCGTACAAACAGTTAATTCATCATCGTGTAGATATGATCTTTGCCGCAGCTCCATCAAAAGAACAAGAAAAATTAGCTCAAGCTAAAGGATTACAATTAAATATGCAACCGATCGGACGCGAAGCTTTTGTATTTTTTGTACATAAAAATAATCCGGTACATAGCTTAACTTCTGCACAGATCAAGCAAATCTATACAGGTGAAATCACCAATTGGCAACAAGTTGGAGGCAATAATGATCCGATTCGTGCTTTTCAACGTCCTGAAGATAGTGGTAGTCAAGCGATGTTACGGCGCTGGATGGGTGATCAATCACCGATGACTCCAATTGTAGACGATGTAGCATCAGGTATGGGTGGAATTATGGAACAGACTGCTGATTATCGAAATTACAAAAATGCGATTGGATATTCTTTTCACTATTTTGCCACCCAAATGAATGCTAACGCTGATATCCGTCTGCTCGCTGTAGATGGCGTATACCCAGATGAAGCATCAATTCGTAATGAAAGTTATCCTATTATTACTCCTTTTTATGCGATTACAGCTTCGGATCGTACAGCAAAAGATTCAACGGATACAACGAATCCTAATATTCAACCTTTTTTAAATTGGATCTTGTCCGAGCAAGGTCAACAATTAGTAAGAAAAACAGGATATTTTCCGATCTAATCCTAGGTTGACGTTATATTTCTAAGAAAATGTTGCAAATCTCTTTATTTTTCGTTGTGATGGTATACATTTAAAGCTATACTAGCGATGAGGATGATAATCATTTTCAACAACTTGGTGGAGGGAATATACACATGAATCGTAAGCATACTTACTTGGCAACCCTTATTTTATTATTAAGCGTGGGACTTTTATTAAGTGCTTGTTCTTCAAGCACATCTACACCAGCACCTGCAACAAGTACTGAAAATACAGCAACCACAGAATCGATTCCTACAGAGCGTACATTAACCGATGCAGTAGGAAATGTAGTCAAAGTACCTGCAAATCCACAGCGTGTCTTGGCTTCATATTTGGAAGATCCTTTAGTGGCTTTGGGAGTAACACCTGTTGCACAATGGGCAATCGGTGAAGGAAATACACAAGGTTATTTGCAAAAACAATTAGCTAACGTTCCTCCTATCGATTCCACTCTTCCTTATGAAGCGGTACTGAATACTAATCCTGATCTGATCTTGATGGATAGCGCTGAAATGGTAGCTGGCGACAAATATGCTCAATACAATCAGATTGCACCGACTTATGTAGTTGGCAAAAAGCAAAATAACGATTGGCGAGAAGAATTGCTCACTATAGGTGATGTACTTGGCAAAAGCAATGAAGCCAAAAAAGTGTTAGTGGATTATGAAGCCAAAGCCAAAACAGCAAAAGACCAACTGCAACAACAGATTGGTAACGAATCAGCGGCTGCGTTATGGGTGACAGGCAAAAATATCTATGTGGTAAGTCGTAACTTATCCAGTGGAGATGTACTTTATAACGATCTGGGCTTAAAAGCTCCTGCGGTTGTAGAGGAAATTTCCAAATCAGGTGAAGCAAACTGGCAAGCCATTTCGTTAGAGAAATTAACTGATCTGGATGCTGATTATTTATTTTTGATTAACAGTACCGAACAATCCAAAGAAGAAATCACTAGCCCTGCGGTATGGCAAAATATTCCGGCAGTCAAAAAAGGTCATGTCTATGATTTCAGTGCAGATTCAAGCTGGTTGTACACCGGTGCGATCGCTAACGGTCAAATCATCGACGATGTACTGGCAAGTGTACTTCAAAAATAATAAAAAAGAGGAAGCAGAATTATTCTGTTTCCTCTTTTTTTGTCTATCTAGATAGAGTCAAATCGATGTTACTAGCTACCGAGTTAGCAACTGCATATTAAATTCATTTCTCATGCTTACATTCTGGTGTAATATAGATAGTCTGAACGAACGATATATATAGAGTGTGTGTATTTATGGAGGAGGATTGGAACGTTGAACGTCAAAGAAGAAGCATCATTACAGAAAAAATTACGTCCACGTCATATTACATTTATGGCTATGGGTGGCGTAATCGGAACAGGGATTTTTAAAGGGAGTTCTGAAACGATAGGGTTAGCAGGACCGGGCGTTATTTTCACCTATATTTTTGCAGGAATATTACTATTAGTGGTCATGGGTGCGATCGCAGAGATGGCTACTGTTTATCCTAATATGAATATGAAAGACTTTATTCGTCAGGCTTTTGGCGAACGATTATCTTTTATTGTAGGCTGGTTGTACTGCTTTATGTGGTTATCGGTCTGCGTAATCGAAGTCATTGCTGCGGGTAGCTTTCTTCAGTACTGGATGCCGGATGTCCCTCTATGGATACTTAGTCTAGCAAGTGCTGTATTTATTTTATTAATTAATACGATGAGTGTCGGCAATCTAGGTGAAGTCGAATTCTGGCTTGCTGGTATCAAAATAGGCATGATTATTGTATTTATCGCTCTAGGAGGTCTACTGTTATTCGGTATTATTCCTAGCGATCCTACACCTTACTTGAGCAATTTTACTGCTCATGGCGGATTTTTCCCTAATGGTTGGACAGCGATTATATCTGCTCTTCTGGTCGTCATGTTCTCGTATGGTGGATCTGAACTGATCGGACTTACGTTAACAGAAACAGAAAATGCTGATAAAATATTGCCTAAAGTGGTGAAAAGCTTTATTTTGCGTGTTGTTTTATTTTATACCTTACCGATTCTAATCATCTGTGGACTGATTCCATGGAATCAACTTAGTGATCAGACCAGTCCATTTGTACAAGTATTATCTTCGACAGGACTGCAAGGTGCAGCTCATATTATGAACTTTATTCTAATTACTGCTGTATTGTCTGCTGCGAACTCCGGAATCTATGGAGCAACTCGGATGTTACATTCACTAGCTACAAATAATGAAGCACCCAAAGCACTTGCCAAAACATCGTCTAAAGGAGTACCGATCAACAGTTTGATTTTATGTGCGGTTGTTCTTTTGGGTGGAGCCATGCTTGCTTATGTCGCTCAAGATCAAGTATTTGGTATTTTACTTGCTGTTCCTGGATTTGTGGTGTTGTTAGTCTGGATTAGTATCTGTCTTGCTCAGTTAAAATTAAGAAAAGTCTATCCGATTGAGCCAACATTCCGTATCTGGGGATATCCTTATATCACAGGAATCACTACTCTGTGTCTGGCAGTCATTGCGATATTGTTTGTATTTGATGCGAATAATCGAATCAGCATTGGTGCTTGCTTGATCTTCTTAGCTTTTCTGATTGTATGGTCTATCTTTAAGTTCCGCAAATCTGCTCACTAAACAGAATGGAATATGAACAAAAGATACATTAGACTAAAAATACAATTTACTTGCTGGCAGGTGTCCAACCAATGTATCAATCTTATCTATTCCCTATCGCCTATGCTTTTATTGCTTTTCCATTTGTAGCAGCTTTGTTCACTTTGCCTTTTCTAATCGTGCAGTATCGCAAGTATGGCTACATTCACAAAGTACGTGCGATCACGCTGTATTTGCTGTTACTGTATCTGATGAATGCCTTTTTTCTAGTGATTCTACCGTTACCTTCTTCTCGTCATAATCCAGCTTTAGCGAATGGTGATCTACAATTATTGCCATTGCAATTTGTATATGACTTTTTGAAAGAAACGTCGGTTTCCTTTAGGCATCCATCTACGTACTGGCATATGTTTGTCGAGAGAGCTTTTTTACAAGTGGTATTTAATATTTTACTGACAGTGCCGTTTGGAATGTTTTTACGCTATTATTTTAGAGTTCGCTGGCTAAGTGGATTGATATTATCGTTTATGTTATCGCTCTGGTTTGAGACGACCCAACTCACAGGAATCTATGGTATCTATGATCATGCTTACCGGATATTTGATATTGATGATCTACTTTGTAATACACTTGGTGGTATCCTTGGATTCTTGATTGCCGAATGGATTGCGAAGCGGCTCCCTCGTATTGAACATCTGGATCGCCATATTGATCGTGCCAGTAAACGTGTGTCTTATACGCGTCGTGCTGTGGCTTTTATGATTGACCTAGTTATCTGGTATTTATTGATGATTTTGCTTACTTTGAATGATATTCCTATTCCTTTCTGGATATCGAGTGGTATCTATTACATTCTGATTCCTTATTGGACGCATGGGATTACGGTAGGTAAATGGATTGTTCGTATCTATGTCACTAGCACACATCCTGATCACTCCAGAGTATCTTTGCTAGCTTTAACGATTCGTTATGGGTTATTGTATTGGGTATTTCTCGGGCTTAACAACATTTTGAGTGATCTGATCGTGTTGCCTGATATTCATACAGTCTGGCGTGCGTTATGTAGCTTATTATTATTTGTGATTGATATTAGCTTTTTGATGCATATATTAACTCGATTATTTCAAAAAGGTTCGGTTCTATGTTATGAAAAGCTCAGCCATACCAAGCATCATATTCAGTGGCCTGAGCTAGAACTCTCCACTTCTAATGAAGCCGATCAAAAGGTTGATGTATAAATCAATTAAAGACAGCCAAGCATACCCGATCTTTAGGATCAGTATACACTTGAGCTGTCTTTATTTATTACGCTTGTTTTATGATCGATATAACCGTGTTACAATACATCTAATGTTCTAAGTTGATTCCAATGGATTGTGTCTCTGTTGCGCAATAAAGAAGGCGGTTGATCGGTTTTGATTTACATTATCAAATTTTTGTATAGTTTTGTACTCCCTCCCGGACTTTTTATTGTTTTACTTTTTGGTATGACAATCTGGTTGTGGCGAAGTCAATTTAACGTAGCTATGGTTCTGTTAGCAATTACACTATTACTCTACATATCTTCGATTAGCATTGTTAGTAATCTACTGATTGGTAGTCTAGAACGTCAGTATCCACAACCTACGGTAGCTGAACTTCAAGGTGATGTTATTGTAGTGCTTGGTGCCGGAGCTTCTAAAGGTACACCTGATATTGATGGTACAGGTAATATGTATGGTTCGGCAGGTAACCGTCTGATCACAGCTGCACGTCTTCACCGAATTACAGGTTTGCCGATTTTATTTTCGGGTGGACAGGTCTTCTCAGATAGTGGAAATGAAGCTGATATTGCGAAACGCCAGCTTTTGGGCATGGGTGTAGAGGAAAGTAAGCTTATGGTTGAAAATCGCTCGCTTAATACAGCGCAGAATGCTAACAATACGGCTGTGATTTTAAAAGAAAAAGGATTATCTCATCCAATATTGGTCACCTCTGGATTTCATCTTCCACGCTCTGTCATGCAGTTCAAGCGTGTAGGCTTGACCGTTCAACCTTTCCCAACCGATTACTGGGTAAGTCAGCCTTCGTCGATGTATTTCAGCAAATTCTATCCATCAGCAAGCGCTATGTCCTCGACGGCTACAGCGATCAAAGAATATTTAGGTATGTTAGCGGTAAAAATCAAAAACTAACTATCTCTGATTCCAAAACAGCAAAAAACCTCCTAAACACGAATACTGTGCAAGGAGGTTTTTTTGCTGTTTTTGTTATTTATATGATCACATCTACGTTGTAGATGATTATTTCCACTCGGCTACTTTTTCTACAGGAAGACGACCTGAACCGTGACCTTCGCTGTCTGCTTTACCCATAGACAACAACATTACAGGTACATAACGATCTTTTTCCATACCAAATGCTTCAGCAATTTTAGTTTTGTCATATCCACCGATTGCATTCGTGTCATAACCATGAGCACGAGCAACCAACATCAATTGCATTGCTACAAGACCGCTATCGATCAATGCGATATCTTTACGTGCAGCATCAGAAATATTTTCATAATAAGCTTTAGCAAACGGAAGTTGTTGATCTCTTACGTCAGCAGGCATATGACCCGCTTCTACAGCAGCATTAAAGATTTCATCAGCATTTTCTTCATGACGAAGATCACCGAAAATAGCAACAACCGCAGCAGCTGTTTCTACTTGACGTTGGTTAAACATAGCAAGTGGCAACAATGTAGCTTTGGCTTCGTCACTTTCGATAACAAGGAAACGCCAAGGTTGTAAGTTGATTGAAGATGGTGCGCGTGTTGCTTCAGCCAAAATTTCAGTCATTTCTTCACGGCTGATTTTTACAGTTGGATCGTATTTTTTAATTGAACGACGCTCTAAAGCAATTTTGTTAAAATCATTTGTTTTTGTAATTTGGTTTACAGTATTCATTGGGAAAACTCCTTTAAATGTAAGTTGAAATATCAATTTAATCGTTACATCTCACTCATATTTTGATTGAGACGACGCAACATATCCAATAATTGCTCTTGTTCTTTCTCTTCAAAATTCTGTAGCATATCTCCAAGAAATTGTTCTTTTTCTTTGGTGTAGGCTAGAATTTTCTGCCGACCTTCTTCAGTCAATTGCACGAGTGTAAAACGATTGTCTTCAGGACTCATGCGACGTGTCACCATTCCCGATATTTCCAATTGCTTTAAATGTCGAGTGACAGCTGCACTATCAATACCCAGTGTTTTTTGCAAAGAAGTCTGACTGATCTCTTCCACTTGATAAAGCTGATGCAACAATTGTAGGCGCGACGCACTTATGCCAGCACAACGTTCAAATACGCTACTGATCTGACGATGCAGCCCTTGCAACTGGTTAAAAATATCTTCAGACGATGAATGAAGCACAGCGTCCCTCCTTGTCCAAAACCAACCCTTTTATCCAGAACTGCTAGTATATAGCATGTTCTCAATTCAATCACTTCTTATTAATTGACCCGTCAACTATTGAGTACTCAACTAATATAACACATTGTACATATGTTTGCAAATACCATTCTATAAATTAAATTGTGTGAAATGATACACGATATTATTTTAATGTGTATAGCAAAAACCGATGTAAGTTTAACACTCACATCGGTTACTTTCAATCTTTGATCCGATTAAGACTTTCCTTTAAGATCAGAAGCTTTCACTTTCAAAATCTTACCTGCCGATTCGGATACAGGCTTGGTGTCTGTTCCCAGTCCGAAATAGAAATCACCGTCTAGTTCTTCAAATGACTTCGCATACGTATCTTGATTGAATTGCAAGATTTGTGTCCATTTGGTTAGATTCTTTGTCATATAGACACGGTTGATATACGAACCGTCTGCTTGCTTTGTATACGTAAGCACATACGTTTTATTAGGACGTGTGATAATATCAGTAGGCAATGCATGGGTATCAGGGAATGTCACTGTACGTGCAGGGTCTGCAATATTTTTAGTGACGATTAACGCTTTAGGCGCTAATTGAGCGTCATTGTATACATCGCCTACAATATAAGCAAGTTGCTTTCTAAATACGACCGTTTTGCCCATTTTCATATAGGGTGTTTTGCCAGCTGTCTGTACATAGGTCATACCGGGCAACAAATTGGTGCCGGATACTTGTTGTTGTGTTACATTAAATTTTTTGTCAATCGCAAGAAGATGGGTCTGATCTCCCCAGATATTGTTATTAGGCATTAAGATAGCAGCTGCATATAATGTTCCTTTAAATTCAAAAAACTTATACGCTCTTGTGCCTAATCCTTTGATCTGGGCGAGTTCTTTCCAATTCTCTCCATTATCGTCTGAAATCAGTACTTTGGGTGCGGTATCTGTACCGATCGCCGCTAGCAATTTCCCATGATAATAAGCCATATCGTATACATGGATACCGTCTGGCAAATTACGATATTTGTTCCATTGACCGCCATCTAGCTTGTAGAAATTACCGAAGCTCCACTGTTCACTTTTGGAATCGTTACCCGGAATATAGAGTTTGCCTTTCAAAATTTTGAAGGTATCGATCTGTTCTTCACTTGTTGCATCTTCTGTGCTTTGTTTGCCTGTTTTTGGATCGGTGTATGTGACTTTTTCCGTTACAAATTGACTGGTTTGAGGATTATAATAGACAATAGGGATCGGCCCTGCATTAGGTGAAGGCTCAGCATTGCTACTATTGCCATGACCCAAATAAATTTTGCCATCAAATACTTGCATATCCCATACATTACGAGCATATGCAGGTGTAGAAAAAGGCTGACCCACTAGCTGTAATTTGGAAGTGACATCTGTACTCTGATCGGCTTTGCTACTGGCGGCACTTACCACTTGTGTAGTAGCAGGTAAAGATAATGGGCTTACACTCACCAGTATCCCAGCACAAGCTGTACAGATAAGAGAGAATTGTATTATTTTCTTTTTGGTAATCATCATTATATTCCTCCACTCAGTTAGTAAACTATATATTTTTAATCGTCCTTATTTAAGGGTATTAAAGCATAGGGTAACGAATATCGACCTCCTTACAGATATGTATCAGGATTCACTATTTTCTAGGAAGGAATCACAGAAATCTTATGAAATTTTTAGTAGGTATGCGTAATCTCAAAACAGCACTGGCTGTTTTTATTTGCATCATTATCTCACAACTTCTGCAATTAGAGTATCCTTTCTACGCAGTGATTGCAACTATCATTGCTATGGAAAATTCGGTAACCAACTCATATACCGTAGGCAAAAACCGAATGATGGGTACACTGGTGGGTGCGGCAATTGGCTTTGTTTTTGCATGGATCGATCCGCATAGTGCCGTCTATTCTGCAATTGGTATCGTGATTGTGATCTATATTTGTAATTTGCTCAAATGGAACAAATCGATCTCGATTGCTAGTATTGTTTTTCTAGCGATTATGCTGAATTTGCGCCCCGGGGAAAGCCCTTTTCTGTATGGTATGCACCGTGTCGCAGATACATTGATCGGGATTAGTGTCGCTGTACTGGTTAATTATCTCGTTTTCCCGCCAGATCATGAACGGTCGATGGAGCAGATGCGTAGTGTATTGCGTAAGCACCTCACCAAGCTCGCTCATGAATTGCTGTGTGAAGGTGGAACTATTCATATTAGTCCACTCAAAAAAGATATGGCTAATTTGGAAAAAGCATATGAGACCTATGCTTCTGAATTTCATCTCAAAAAGAATAAGCAACAAATGTTAGAGCATCTGGAGCAAGAAATTGATGTCTATCACAATACGTACTCTCATATGCGAATGATTCGTCTGCTCACCGATGAATTACCCACTCATCATCATTGGGATCTGCCCGAGCAACATCACAGTCATCTGATGGCTCAACTGCCACTGGATACCTCTTCTCAGCAGATTATTTACAATTACCATGTGAGTTGTATATTGCAAGAAATGAGTACATTGGGGTTATTGATTCCTTCTCATATTGCTCAACCCTTTTCCAGTTCTTCTACATAAATAAGCGATGCCTCTCTGTCTGTAGAGAAAAGGCATCGCTTATTTATTTTATACGACTATAATTATTCTATTATTCTTTGTGCAACAACTGTTCACCAGCAATACCCGGCTCTGTCATTTGATATGGATCTAGAATAATATTCAGTTCTTCTTCGGTCAGTACGTTATACAGCAAGCAAAGCTCACGTACAGGCTTACCTGTCTGAATCGCTTCACGAGCAATACGAGATACCACTTCATAACCTAGATGCGGATTGAGGGCTGTAATCATGCCTACACTGCGTTCTACATACTCACGGCAACGATCCACATTGGCTTGAATCCCATCAATACAATGAAGACGGAAAACGGTAAATCCTTGCTTCATAATTTCTAAAGACTGCAATAAATTATAGACCAATACCGGTTCCATAACATTCAATTCCAATTGCCCTGCTTCTGAAGCTAGACAGATTGTATGATCATTACCAATCACTTGAAAAGCAATCTGGTTAACGACTTCACACATTACTGGATTAACTTTACCCGGCATAATGGAAGAACCCGGTTGACGAGCAGGTAATACCAATTCGCCTAATCCTGCATAGGGGCCTGAAGCCATTAAGCGAATATCGTTCGCCACTTTAGACATATTCATCATACAGATTTTGAGAGCCGCGGATACTTCTGTATACGCATCGGTATTCTGAGTCGCATCGACGAGATGATCTGATGCAACCACAGGGAATCCACTAATATCAGCCAGTATTTCAGCTACTCGTACGATATAACGTGGATCTGCATTTAGCCCTGTTCCAACAGCGGTTGCGCCCATATTGATATGAAGCAAGTTTTCTTGGGTCGCTTCTACACGGCGAATATCCCGTCCCAATACACGAGCATAAGATTGAAATTCTTGACCCAAGCGAATCGGTACAGCATCTTGTAAATGAGTACGTCCCATTTTGATCACTGTATCGAACTCATCTGCTTTCACTTGAAAAGATTGCTGTAATTCGCGCATCGCTACCAGCAATTTCTCAATCATGGATAATGTAGCAATATGAATCGCTGTTGGAAAAGCATCATTGGTGGATTGCGCCATATTGACATGGTTATTCGGACTGATATCGACATAGCTTCCTTTGTCTTTTCCCATAATTTCCAGTGCACGGTTAGCAATAACTTCATTCGTATTCATATTAATTGAGGTACCTGCTCCGCCTTGAATCGGATCAACGATAAATTGATCTTGCCATTGTCCGGCAATAATCTCTTCAGCCGCTTGTACCATTGCTTCTCCTTTAGGAGCATATAGACGTGACAATTCCATATTTGCGATTGCTGCGCCTTTTTTGACGATCGCCATCGCACGAATCAATTCAGGATGTAGACGTTGTCCGGTAATAGGGAAATTCTCTACTGCACGCATCGTCTGAATACCATAGTATGCTTCATCGGGAACTTCTTTTGTACCCAAAAAGTCTTTTTCTATTCTCACGCTTCATTCCTCCGACTGTTTGCCTATTGTTAAAAATCTCATAGTTGTTCTACATTGACTATTATATGCTTCTGTTGTTATCTATGCCACCATATACAGCCTTTATTTTGTAAACGTTTACAATATTAATAATAATAAAACAGTACCGCTTCTTTGTGAGAAACAGTACTGTTGGAATCGTACGCTTAACCATGCATACAGATGAATGATTATACGACCAATAACCATAAATATAATCCAAGTAACGTAATAAATAATGTCGGAATGGTCAAAATAATTCCGATTTTAAAATAGGTTCCCCATGAGATTTTGATTCCTTTGGTTGCCAGAACATGTAACCATAATAAAGTAGCCAGAGAACCAATCGGCGTTATTTTAGGACCCAGATCGGAACCAATCACATTCGCATACACCAGTGCTTCACGAATCGGTTCTGATGTCACAGTTGCTTTGATAGCAAGTGCATTGATCAGAACGGTTGGTAAATTATTCATCACTGATGATATAATCGCTGCAATAAAGCCCATACCGATCGTAGCTGCAAACATACCTTGGTCGGCTATCTTCTGAATTAAGGTAGCTAACAGATCTGTTAAGCCTGCATTACGTAATCCATAGACTACGACATACATGCCGATAGAGAAAAAGACAATCGACCACGGAGCATTTCTAAGTACTTCTTTGACAGGAACAATTGGACTTTTGCGTGCCAGAATTAAGAAAATAATCACAATAACACCTGCAACAATCGATACCGGAATATTCAAAAATTCACTCACAAAGTAGCCAATTAATAATACAATCAGCACGATCCAGGATAAGCGAAACATCCGTACATCTTTAATAGCATCCATAGGTGGTTTTAAATGAGTACTTTCAAACGTACGAGGAATACTTTTGCGGAAATAAAGATACAATACACCGATACTGGCAATCAGTGCGAATAAATTAGGCACAATCATATGCCCTGCATATTGCATAAATGTAATCCCAAAATAATCAGCCGATACAATATTCACCAGATTACTCACTACCAGCGGTAATGATGTCGTATCTGCGATAAACCCGCCTGCAATAATAAAAGGAAACACTTTACGTTCATCCAGATTGAGTGCACGCACCATCGCCAAAACGATCGGTGTTAAGATCAGTGCTGCTCCATCATTAGCAAATAGTCCAGATACAATAGCGCCCAGAATACCTACATAGATAAACATCCGTACACCGTTACCACGGGAGATATGAGCGACATGCAGTGCTGCCCATTCAAATAACCCTACTCGATCCAAAATCAGCGAGATCAATATAATCCCAACAAAAGCCAGTGTAGCATTCCAGACGATCAGGGTAACATCCCAGACATCATGAAAACTCACCACACCCAATAGAAGCGCAAGTGCTGCACCTCCACAAGCAGACCAACCAATCGACAGATTCCGTGGTTGCCAGATCACGAATGTTAATGTGATCACAAAAATAAGACACGACAATATAACCAGAACCACGTAGTTAGCCTCCACTATAAATCATTCTTTATTTACTTATTGAACATTGTATTGATCCAATACTTTCAACGCTTCTGCGATAATTCTTTTTTCTTTTTTAATTACAGCTTTGTTCATAGCCTGTTCTAATAATACACGCACACTTTCAACTTGTTCAACTCTGTGAAACGTTTGATCTAATTGTACCGATTTGCCCAGTGCTGAAATAGCGATCTGGCGCTGTGCATCATTGCCTTGTAACCACTCTATATAATCTTCACTCTGTGGATTCGAAACGGCAAAGAGCTGATCCCAACCATCGTATGGAAAAGTGACTCGATCTTTGATCCAGTGAATGACTTTGCGACTGTGAAAATTTTTGAGACCGGTATTCGCTTCATACCCATTTAATTTACGCTCTTTTTCCTTTTCTTTTTCTTCAATCTTTCTCCATATCCGTTCCAAACCTTCATCTTCTGGTAAACAAATCGCTGTCAGATAGGCAAGAATATATGAATTAATACGTTGATCTTCAGGTAAATCCCATAATTCGCGCACCCAATCCGCAGCATGATGTCGATTAATTAATCCGGTATATTCGATTAATCCGTCTTTGATAGACTGTATATGTTCGATCTGAATCCGTTCAAGCCATGCTTGTAATACTTCGTCTGGATGATAATGTGCAAAAGCTTGAACCGTATCATCTTCTATTCCATTTAATTCTGTATAACGAATCAATTGATTTAGATCCTGACTTGCGTCTTCTAACGTAAAATGCAGATAATCATGAATCCATTGTTGCCACTGCTTGGCAGGCTTACTATACAAATTCAATCCACAATTATCGATAAACGGCTGGTACTGCCATTCTTCTGCACCGATACAACTCAGTTCTGTGACTTTATTCAAAAAGTCAGTAAGCGAGACAGCTAGAATATGAAATTCGCCTGTCTCATGTGCCCAGTGAAATACCATTGGACGCTGAGGATTACTATACAGATCCAATACCAGCTCATCGCCATTACCTGCATGGTAAAAGCATAAGTAACGCTTCTGATCAATCTGTTCATCGTCTCCAAAGTCGGAAAAATCTATACTTTCTATATCCCAACCCGTATCTCCAGATAACTCAAAAGGAGCCGTTTGAGCATATGAAATATTCCAGTAGACCATGACTCTTTTGCCACCATCTTGCAACAGACTTCTTAACTCTTCTGGCAATGTAATCTTTAATTGATGCTCAATATTAGCAATTTCTTGATCTGTAGCTGGTTCCTCCCAGAGCAGTGCAGTGTCTGCTCCTTTTAGCTCCAATTGGTGCAATAATTGCTTCCATTGTTGGTGCCATTCGACTAGATTCTGTTGCAGCATTCCTATATCATCCTTTCTACAGACCCAAATATGTCCTCGTATAACAATGAATATACATAACTTGTAACATATACAGCTTCCTCTTAGTACCCATTTTAATATAGGCTTAACGCAAACAAAAGATCGCAGATATAATTACCTGCGACCTCCTGGATCAAAAAGGAGCTTATTTTATATCGTCATCTCCGAATGGATAGACACATCGATCAACTTTTTCTCTTTGAGATAGTGTTCCATCTGACCTTCTGCTTCGAACATCACTCGCTGAATAGCACATTGATCATTGTTATTCAAACAGCCTGTAAATAAAGAATTAACGCCCTCTATAGCATGAATCACTTCCAGAAATGAAATCTCTTCACGCTTCCGTCTTAAGCGATATCCTCCATTCGCTCCTGAAGCCGATTCAATAATGCCTGCTTTGACCAGCTTGGTCAAGATTTTGGATAAATAGGTTGGTGAGACGGAGAAGGTCTCTGCAATTTGTTGCACTCCGATAGGCTTATTCGATTCCTGTTGCACCAGATAGACCATTGTATGCAGTGCATAATTGGTAGCTTTTGAAAATTTCATATCGATCCCTACTTCCTAGCGTTTAGCTCTATCTGTACTCTTTATGATATTGGTCAAAAGCGATTGTATATAATCAAGATGTATGATGTCTTTAATTTTAACGAAGCAAAGAATGATCGTCAATAAAGCTCATTACGTGTACATACCAAAAAACATCCTTTTCTTTATATCTATTCTTCTGGCTGGTGACCTGAACAGAATATAAAGAATACAAGGATGTTTATTCGGTCATATCGTGAGAACTACGCTAATGTGTAAAAGGCTTCTAATTGACGTACAATTTCTGCTGTATCATGTTCAACCACTTCTTGATGTTGCGGTTGGGAGAATAATGCTTTGATTTCGTCAGGGAACTCTTGCTCAATTTCACATAGAATAATGGCTTCATCAAATTTGGCTGGATGAGCAGTAGCTAAAGTAATACAAATCTCATCGTCCCCTTGATATTTCTCATAAGCTGTAATCCCACATGCTGTATGAGGATCAAGTAAATAATCATGATTGCCTTTATATTTCAAAATCGTATCCAGACATTCTTGATTGGAAGCGCCATAAGCCGCAAAGTCACTTTGTACTTTGGCTAGATCTTCGCCTGTCATCATAATTTGTCCTTCGCTTTTGAGAACGTTCATATATTCGGAGACTTTAGTAGCATCTTCACCTACAAAATAATAAAGATAACGTTCAAAGTTACTGGCCACTTGAATATCCATCGAAGGACTATGTGTACTTCTGAAATCACCCGGTTTGTATTCACCTGTTTGTACAAAACGCTCTAAAATATTATTTTCATTGGTTGCAATAATCAGTTTGTTGATCGGCAATCCCATTTTTTGAGCCAAAAATCCTGAAAAGATATTACCGAAATTACCGGAAGGTACGCTGAAATTAATCTTTTTCAATTGGTGTTGTCCTTGATCGATATGCAAGTAAGCATAGAAGTAATACACCGTTTGTGCTAAAATCCGCAAAAAGTTGATCGAATTAATTGCACGTAGATGATATTCTTTTTTGAAATTGAGATCGCCAAACAACTCTTTAATAATCTTCTGACAATCATCAAAATTACCTTTAACCGATAAGTTGAGTACATTCTGATCATCTACAGTCGTCATTTGTAGCTCTTGGACACGACTTACTTTCTCATGTGGATGTAAGATACAGATTTTGATTCCTTCTTTACCACGCACCCCTTGAATAGCCGCAGCGCCAGTATCTCCAGATGTTGCTCCCAAAATATGAATAATCTCGTTTTGCTTTTTGGATACATAGGAATAGAATTCACCCATAAATTGTAAAGCTACATCTTTGAATGCAAATGTAGGTCCGTGAAACAATTCCATAATATAAAGAGATTCATCAATCTTAGTCACAGGTGTCACTTCAGGATGACGGAAATTAGCATAACTGCGAGTCGCTAAATCTTTCAAATCCTCTGCTGGAATCTCATCATTCGTATAGTAAGAAAATATAGTGAGGAATAAATCTACATAACTTAGACTTTTCCATTCATTTAACGTTTCAGGAGCAATCACCGGAATATGCTCGGGTACCATTAGACCGCCATCATCAGCAAGCCCCATTAATACAGTGTCAATAAATCCTTTTGGTTCTACTTGTCCTCTAGTACTGATATACTTCATGCTTCTCCTCCAGTAATAACGAATTCGTATTTTTATTGTCTATCATACCCTGTCACAGTGTCGCATCCAAGCATTAATTTCAAAAAAACTATTTTGTGCTTAAATAATTATTTTAAATTTAAAGTATTAGGTCGATGGCTATAAAATTTTATAAACGAACTTCTCTCATCAACCGATATAAGAAAGGAAGTTATTTATTTTGGGATTAGAGGGGAATAGGAGAAGTATGATGAGAAAAAAAACGTTTCTATCTGGATTGACTGCTTTAATCGCAATCATGTTATTACTAAGTGCTTGCTCTTCTCAGCAAACAAAAACAGAAGCTGCCACAGGGGCAAACAAAATCAAAGTAGGGATTGTATTATCGGATATTGGCTTAGGTGATCAATCTTATAGTGATGCTGCTTTTCGCGGATTAATAAAGGCACGAAATGAAGAAAGTATTACCTTTGATTATAAAGAAATTTCTCAGACCAAAACGTATGATGAAGCGTTTAACCAGTTAACAAAAGAAAACAGCGATATCATTATTGGACTTGGTTATATCATGAAAGAAAGTCTAGAAAAAGCGGCTAAAGCTAATCCTACCAAACAATTTATTATTGTAGATGAGACTTCAGAGCTACCTAACGTTGCTTCGATCACGTTCAAAGAAGAAGAAGGTAGTTTTTTGGCAGGCGCTGTAGCTGCTATGGCAAGTACATCTGATCGTATTGGATTTTTGGGTGGTGTAGAATCCCCATTATTGCATAAATTCCAATCTGGATTTGAACAAGGGGCTCGCTCTGTAAATTCTAATATTTCTTTTGTAACCAACTACACAGGTGACTTTGGTAATTCAGAACTAGGTGCCAAAACAGCGAAAGAAATGATTGAAAATGAAAATGTAGATGTGATTTATACTGTAGCAGGTTTGACGGGCGTAGGTGCTTTACAAGAAGCACAGACACAAGGTAAATATGCGATTGGTGTAGATAGCGATCAATTTTTCGTAGCTGAAAAAGCAGTGTTGACTTCGATGATCAAAAATGTCGATGTCGCTTTGTATAGTGCATTACAATCTTTTGCCAAAAACAATAAAACGTTTAAAGAAAAAGACATGGTGTTTGGTCTAACTGGCGATGGTGTAGGCTTAACCGATATTCATGTTATTCAATTAACCGAAGAACAACAAAAACAATTAGAAGATTTAAAGAAAAAATTGATTTCAGGCGAGATCAAAATTGATCTAAATTCTTAATCAATCTAATATAGCTCCTGAATTTAAAAGTAACTACGTGGAGGATCTTATGAAAATACAAGGTAAATTAGTATTAAATGCGATGATTTCGCTGATCGCTTCTTTAATTCTTGTCGCATACATTATTTTTCAACTACTTAATATCAACTCACAAAACAATAATCTCGTTCCAGCTATGCTAAATGTTAAACAGCTAGATGGCAATATGGTACAGACAGGACAAGCTTTAGCTAACTTCTCTTTTACCATGTCAGCTAGTAATAAATCGAGTGTAAATACTCAATTGACTCAGACGCAAGCAACGATTGATACCCTTTCGAATGGCATGTTACAGACGCCTGAAGAACAAGCACGTCTAGCTTTAATAGTGACTAAATTCAAAGACTTAAGTGACACATCACAACAAGCATTAACAAACGATGATAGCTCAGAAGCCAAGCGTCAAAGTATTCGTATCGAAGGCGTTCAGAACGATATTTATATTTTGAATGAACTTACTCAGACACGGTATGCCGAATATACTAAAGACTTAACACACAGTATTGATCTCACTTGGCAAATCGCTTTATTCGGTGCTATCTTCTTACTGATTGCTGTCGGCGTATTTAACACATGGACAGCGCGTAAATTTGCACGTCGTACTCAACAAATGAATATTGCCGCTCAACGAATTGCTGATGGCGATCTAACGATCAAGTTAGCAGAGACTAAAGGTAAAGACGAACTCGATGATCTTAATCGTTCATTCCATATTATGATTGATAACTTGCGTAGTATCGTAACTTCGATTGATCAAGCAGGCGTTCGTGTCGATAATATGGCACAAGATATTGATCGTAGCAATGATGTGATGCAAGAGATTGTGAATCAAGTCGCTACTTCGACAGAAGAATTAGCGATCGGTAGTCAGAAGATTGCGGAAGACTTGAGCACAACAGTTATGGTTGTTGATGATATGCAACAGAAATTTTCATCCAATCTAGAGACGACCACAGAATCTGCGGCGTATAGTGAAGAAGCGATTCAAGCGATTGAACAAGGTAGTCTTGTGATGAAGCAACAATTGCAACTGGTAGCTAACAATCGTTCTGCGATGGCTGAAGTCGAGAAAACCGTCTCTGAACTTGAAAAAAATGCAGAACAAATCACAGATATGACCAAGTTAGTATCTGAAATTGCATCTCAAACGAATTTACTTTCTCTGAATGCTTCCATCGAAGCGGCTCGCGCGGGCGAAGCAGGTAAAGGATTTGCTGTCGTTGCAGATGAAGTGAAAAAGCTAGCTTCTCAATCTGTGACCGCGGTACAACAAATTTTTGCAGCAGTTGAAGGCATTACTGTAGCGATGAATAAAGTAAAATCTTCTGTTGCTCAAAGTATTGATCTGTTTCAGGAACAAGAGCAAGCGACAAGTTCTACAGATGCTTCCTTTGCGGCAATTAGCAGTAAAGTCGGACAGATTGCTGAACATGTAAGTAAGCTCGCAACAGATATGAAAGTTTCTCAAGATATGAGTAGCCAGGTTCATCAAGCGATCGAAAATATCAGTGCAATCACTGAACAATCAGCGGCTGGTAGTGAAGAAATTACAGCTTCTACAGTAGAACAACAACGTTCATTCTTAGAATCTAGCGAAAAAGTGAAAATGCTTCGTCAGATTCGCGAAGAAATGCAACACGAACTGAACCGCTTCCAGATCGATATGAATGAAGTAGCTGATTCAGCAGACACTAATAATGTTGAATCGATCGTCAGACCATCTACTGCTACTTCAACACCACATGATGAGAAAACTTCGGCTTAATAGCGACATGATGGATTTGTATATTTAGCTTTATTTCTATAAAAAAGAAGCATTGCCGTATCGATTCGGTCATGCTTCTTTTTTATAGATAGATATGTGTATATGGCTGTTAGTGTTTGACTTTGACCACTGAGCTACTCAATCCTTGCTCATGATAATGGTTAGAATCACTTACTGCTTCTGTCGTCATAGCAAGCTCTGTCGTATAGCGATAAGCTCCAAAATAAGCAAGAGCAACAAAGATAGCCCCTCCAACTAAATTTCCTAAAAAGACAGGCACAAAATTCTCTACATATTGCGTCCATGTAATATCAGACCCTGCGAAAATAGCCGCTGGAATCACAAACATATTAGCGATCACGTGCTGAAATCCAATTGCAACAAATGCCATAATCGGGAACCAGATTCCTATAAATTTACCGACTGAATCTTTACTGCCATAAGCTAACCAGACTGCCAGACAGACTAACCAGTTACAACCAATCGCAGATACAAAAGCTTCACCAAAACCTTCGCTCACTTTGGCATGTGCAATTGCGAGTGTTTTAGCTAAAAAATCACCTTCTGTAAGTCCAACCACATGTCCAAAAAAGTAAGCAACTGCAATCGCACCTATAAAATTAGATAGCAATACCAATACCCAATTGCTGATTACTTGAGATAGTGTAATTTTTTTGGCAAACCACGACATAGCCATCACCATCATATTGCCTGTTAATAACTCTGCTCCTGCAAGAATCGTCAACATCAGACCTACTGGAAAAACAGCGGCTCCAAAAAAGCCTGCGATTGAGCCTAATTCTTTGGGTGCTGTACCAATCACACGAATATCAGCTAAAAATCCTAATGAGATAAAAGCTCCTCCTAGAAAGCCCAAAATCAATACCGTCCAGAATGGTAATCTTGATTTTTTTAGACCATTTTCAGCGGTGATATTCATAATTTCTTGCGGGGTGTAAAAAGACATTGTAAACCCTCCATGTTCATCATCGTTGTAACAGATCGTCGTTATCATAAACTATAAAAAAAACGCCAAAAAACCACCATTAACAATGCTCCAATAGACCTCTTAGATCTAGCTCAAAAAGAGGATAGAGAATAATTAATGCTGGTTAATGCCCTTACAGACGCCTATAAGGATACCAATCAACTTGATCGTTAGATTTAAAGCAAAAACATTCTATGAGTCTGCTTCAAATAATAATCGCTAACTGCTCATTAAGATTAATCTGGTGCTTAAAGTTTGTCAATACTGTGACAAATAAAATTTTGGAATACCCAATTCTGTTGTATTTACAAATAAAAAAAATAGAAGGGTTGCCCCTTCTATCCTCCAATATGCGACATTTCTACTTTGTGACCATTGGGATCATTTTTGTCAGAAGCTAATCCTCGCTCTAACGAATACTGGTCTTTGCGATTGGTCCATACGGCTTGTATATAATCTGCAATCTGCTCATCGCTACGGTCTGAACGCAACCAATCTCTAAGATCATGACCTTTAGTGGCGAATAAACAAGTATATAATTTCCCTTCGGCAGACAATCTTGCTCGTGTACATGATGAACAAAAAGCTTCGGTTACCGAGGAAATAAACCCAATCTCTCCGATACCATCTGCAAATTGATAACGTGTTGCTACTTCACCATCATAATTCGGTGCAACCGGTTGAAGTGGAAAGTGTTCGCCGATCCGATCCAGTAATTCTTGCTTACTGACTACATGCTCACGATTCCAGCCATTACTATTTCCTACATCCATATATTCAACCATACGTAAAATATGACCTCTTTGGCGGAAATAATCGACCATCGGTACAACTGCATCTTCGTTGAATCCTTTTTGTACGACCATATTTACTTTGACCTGTAATCCTGCTTCAGCTGCCGCATCAATCCCATCAAGTACAGGTTGAACACGACTGCGTCCTCCATTCATCTGCAAAAACATATCGTCTTCCAGACTATCCAGACTCACGGTAACACGATGAAGTCCAGCTTGACGCAAGCTTACAGCCATACGAGATAACAGACTACCATTGGTCGTTAACGATATATCTTCTGCATCCAAAGTGGATAGACGCTCTATAATATTAGGCAAGTCTTTACGCAGTAAAGGTTCTCCGCCGGTAATTCGTAATTTTTTGGCTCCTAGAGATACAAATATTTTGGCAATTCGACCGATCTCTTCCTCTGTCAGTACGCTTTCTTTAGGTAAAAAGGCATAATCCTTACCAAAAATTTCTTCTGGCATACAATATCGACAACGGAAGTTACAGCGATCTGTGACAGAGATGCGCAAGTCTCTTAATATACGATTATGTTGATCTTTTGAAGTCATAGACACCTCTCCATTCCTCGCTAGTACCGTCTTACATCGACTTCGAAACGTGTTCATCTTACCTTGTTGCAAGATAGTTTAGAATCTTATCTTCTTCTGGTATTTATTTTTTGGTTTCATACTAGAGTATCATAGAATCTGGTGATATGTCCTGACATTCCAGAATTCTTTGTGAATGTGTATATACATTGCATGAATCTTCACGAATAAATCCAACAGTTGTAACGCCTAGATGATCGGCTAGCTCAAGAGCTAACCCTGTAGGCGCAGATTTGGATAAGATCACTTCACAACCAATTTTGGATACTTTCGTCAAAATTTCGGAAGAAATTCTACCGCTAAATACGATAATTTTACCTTCTAAACTAAGATTCTGTTTGAGGCACCAACCGTAAATTTTATCCAATGCATTATGGCGACCAATATCGCTTCGTGCCACAATAATTCCACTCGGATCGCATAAAGCGGCTGTATGCACACCACCTGTATGACGAAATAATTCCCCGCTTTGTTGGACTTCTTCCATTAGCCGAAAACAATCTTCAAAAGACAAAGTAACGTTAACTGTATCTATAACTTTAGCTGTACGTGCATCATTAAAAAAAACAAATCCCTGACGGCTGGTACCGCAACAAGAAGTAATATAACGCTTGGTAAATAACTGACGATGCTGTGGCTTCCAGCGATCTGTACGCACATGGACAAAACCTTCTTCAGGCTGTACCCATAGTTCTTGAATATCGCTATACTGCTTGATCACGCCTTCTGAAGCCAAAAATCCTACTGTCATATCTTCAATATACTCAGGTGTGCAGACTAATGTTACAAATTCTTCGCCGTTTACTTTTACAGTAATCGGTTGTTCGCTAACGACCTGATCGGTGATCGTGGTGACTTGTCCGCGCCGGTAACGCACAATCGTACGCTCTTGTTGCAATTCTAGATCCATCTGCCTCATCCTTGCTCAATATTTTTTTCGAAAACAAATACAGAGATGGCAAAATCATCTTCCACCTTAATATCGGTAAACAAATGCTGTAATTTAGAACCGCATAATTCTTCCATACCATCAGGTACATGCTGATCATACAGTCCTTGAACCATCTGTGTTCGCGCACGGTGTACCATTTCTTTGCCTTCAGAAGTTAAAGCAATAAATTTTTCGGTAGGTGTAAAATTGCCCCACATTTTAGTAATTGCCATATTATCTACAAAGGTCGTATGAATCCGTTCCGGTCCTTTGCCAAATGTATCTTTACGCACTTTACGTACGATTTCATTGAAAGTAGTTTCCTTTTTCATCGATAATCCTCCTTGCTGTAATGTTTTGATCATACACCTCATTTTGTAGATTTCAAATACAGATAGCTAGCATGGTGTGTTAAATGTGTCTTGAAATTTCACAAAAGAAGAGTATAATTTAGAGTATTCACATTTTTGTCATAATATAATCGGATTGGTCAGTTAGTATGTCATTGCTAAACGATTACTCCACTTTAAAAGTGCTACCTGCAAAGGGGTAGTGATTTTAAGGTGGAGTTTTTTTATGCTCTTTTTATTTTATCCTTAATCTGCATCTATTAGTTAATAATACATATTAAGGATAATAAAGTATAAATATGATACTACACAAATCCGAAAATCTTTATATTATGCTCTATTTGATGTGCCACATTTTGCAAAACCTGAGAAGGAAGATATTTTGTTTCACAAAAATCATTTTTGATTTCACTAGAAGAAGTCGCATTTATAGTGCCAAATGCGTACATCTAGAAATACAACTGTTAAATAAAGGGGTATCTGCATGAGCGAACAACAACCAATCAAAATTACGATCAATGGCGAAACCTATGAAGCCGGGCAAGGATTAAGCGTACTGAATGTTATTAATCTAGCTCAAATTCAGCATCCACAAATCTGTTATGTTCCTGAAGTCGATCCGATTCAGACTTGTGATACCTGTATTGTTGAAATTGACGGTCAATTAGCACGTGCTTGTTCAACAACGATCACAGAAGGTATGAATGTGCAGACCAATTCTATTTCTGCCAAAGCGGCTCAAACAGAAGGTATGGATCGTTTACTGGAAAATCATATGTTGTATTGTACCGTTTGTGATAACAATAATGGTAATTGCAAACTCCATAATACAGTTGAAGAAATGGGTATCGAACATCAGAAATATCCTTTCCAACCGAAAGTCCCTGCAACCGAAGTGGATATGTCTCATCCGTTCTACCGCTATGATCCCAATCAGTGTATCGCTTGTGGGCAATGTGTAGAGGTATGTCAGAACTTGCAAGTCAATGAGACGTTATCAATCAATTGGGAAGCCGAACGTCCATACGTGATGTGGGATGAAGGCGTTTCTATTAACGAATCTTCCTGTGTCAGTTGCGGACAATGTGTCACCATCTGTCCATGTAATGCTTTGATGGAGAAATCGATGCTAGGCGAAGCTGGATTTATGTCCGGTATTGGCGAAGAAATGCTTAATCCGATGATTGATCTAATCAAAGATGTAGAACCAGGATACAGCGGTATTTTTGCTATTTCAGAAATCGAAGCAGCTATGCGTGATACACGGACTCGCAAAACCAAAACAGTCTGTACATTCTGCGGAGTCGGTTGTTCATTTGAAGTATGGACGAAAGGTCGTGAGATTCTTAAAGTTCAGCCTTCTCACGATGCACCGGTGAATGCTATCTCTACCTGTGTAAAAGGTAAATTTGGTTGGGACTTTGTCAACAGTGACCAACGCTTAACGACTCCACTGATTCGTCGTAATGGTGAATTTGTAGAAGCGAGCTGGGATGAAGCATTAACGCTTGTTGCTGAAAAAATGACAGCGATTCGCAAAGAACATGGTAGTGATAAATTAGGCTTTATCTCCTCTTCCAAAATCACTAATGAAGAAAACTATGTGATCCAAAAATTAGCTCGACAAGTATTTGAAACCAACAATGTCGATAACTGTTCTCGTTATTGCCAATCTCCTGCTTCAGATGGTCTGATGTCTACAGTAGGGATTGGTGGCGATGCAGGTACAATCAAAGATATCGCCGCTGCTGGTCTTGTGATTCTGATCGGTTGTTCTCCAGCTGAAGGTCATCCTGTTCTAGCGACTCGTATCAAGCGTGCACACAAATTACATGGTCAACAATTGGTTGTAGCTGATCTACGTAAACATGAAATGGCTGAACGGGCAGACTTATTTATTCGTCCGCAACAAGGAACAGACTTTGTCTGGATTACAGCGATTATGAACTATATGGTAGAGCAAGGCTGGCATGCTGCTGACTTTATCCACCAACATGTGAATCAATTTGATGAATACCTCAAAGCTTCTGAGCCTTATACGCTTGCTTATGCAGAAGAAATTACTGGAATCGCACAAGCTGAATTAATTCGAATTGCTGAAATGATTCGGGATGCGGATGGAACTGTAATCTGTTGGGGTATGGGAGTTACACAAAATATCGCTGGATCTCATACGTCTGCGGCTATTTCCAATCTGTTATTAGCAACAGGTAACTATATGCGTCCAGGTGCAGGGGCTTATCCACTTCGTGGTCATAACAATGTACAAGGTGCTTGTGATATGGGTACTTTACCACCTTGGTTACCAGGATATCAGCACGTTTCTAATGATGAAGCACGTGCTAAATTTGAAAAAGCTTATAGGGTCTCGATCTCTCCAGCGCCGGGTAAAGATAATATCGCAATGGTCGATGATATCGCTCGTGGAGAACTTAAAGCGATGTATCTTGTCGGTGAAGATATGGCATGGGTTGATTCCAATGTGAATCATGTTCATGAAATGTTAGCTCAACTTGAATTTTTTGTTGTTCAAGATGTCTTTTTATCCAAAACCGCTCAGTTTGCAGATGTAGTCTTACCTGCGGCTCCATCTCTTGAAAAAGACGGTACTTTCTCCAATACGGAGCGTCGTGTGCAACGTTTGTATCAAGTCCTTGAACCTTTAGGCGATTCTAAGCCTGACTGGTGGATAACAACTCAACTTGCTAAACACTTGGGATTTGATTGGGGGTACACTCATCCTTCTCAAATTTTTGATGAAATGGCAAGCTTAACGCCTTTCTTCTCCGGTTGTAATTATGAGGTGTTAGAAGGTTGGGGAAGCTTCTTATGGGGTTCGAGTACGGGTGAAAGCACACCTCTACTTTATACAGATGGGTTCCATTTCCCGGATAAAAAAGCTCGTTTCTCTCTAGTGCAATATGTACCTGCTGTAGAGTTCCCTGCTGAGTTCGATCTTGTGTTGAACAATGGACGACTACTTGAACATTTCCATGAAGGTAATATGACGAACAAGTCTAAAGGGATCAATCGCAAATTACCTGAAGTGTTTGTCGAAGTGTCTCCTGAACTAGCCACAGAACGTGGTGTTGAAGACGGTACACTGGTTCGTCTTGAATCTCCGTATGGTGCTATTAAATTAAGAGCTGTTGTCACCGACCGTGTACGTGGCAAAGAAATTTATGTACCTATGCACTCTACCAGTCATGAGACAGCCGTTAATCTTTTAACTGGTTCAGCGGTTGATGTACGTACGCATACACCGGCTTACAAACAGACCAAAGTACGGATGATGATTTTGAATGTCAAAGGTGTTAATCCATTACCTTCATTCAATCCTCGTAACAAAAAACGCCATCCGCAAAATGGTGTTGAAGTACAACGCAAATGGAATCGTGATGATTACGTCTCTTTAGTTGATATGTAGGTGGGCAGAGTCGCTGGCGCTTCGTGAGTGAATTGTTCTTGTCGTCGCTGGTGTAACGGAATCCCTTGATTTACCGCTTGGCGGTAGGGATTTCGTTACAAAGGCGAGCGCTTCGCTCTTTCAGAACAATTTCACTCCCTTCGCTGGTGCAACTTGGGGATTGTGGAGCAGTGGTAAAGAATAAAACCTTTTTAAAGAATTTAATTCTTTAGAGAGTTGAATACATTATTTTATTTTTATGATTTGTTTTATATGGATTTATTTCCTACTTTTATGTGTTTTTCATTTTTACTTGTTAGGTTTGATTTCCTTTTTATATGATGTTTTTTGAGTATTGATGATGAATTTATATGTTTGTAAGTTGGTATATCTTACTAGATGGATATGGGCGAAAGGAGAATGTATGTATGGCGACTCCGATTACTACGATTCGTAAGCGGGTGCTTACTGATGAAGAGCAACAGCAACAGACGATTGATGAATTGAAAAAGGAATTAGCAGAATCTAATGCGGCGTTAGCACGGTCAATGTCGATATTACGGGAGTTAAATGATAGTGGGATTTTGGAAGCCGCGGAATCGATGCTCAAAGCGAAAGCGCATATTGCAGAGATTGCTTTGGGACAAGTTTCTCGTAAAGAAATCACTAATCTGATCAATAATGGTATGGCGGCAGCGGGTGCCTTAACTGCGGTTGATCCTGCACAAACGACTCAATTAATGAATAGTGTGACCAAAGGATTAGAAGAAGCAGGTAAAGAAGATAACACCAAACTAAGTGTATTCTCATTAATGAAAGCTTTGAAAGATCCTGATATCAATCGAGCGCTTCGATTTGGAATGCGATTTATGAAAGGGCTAGGTCAAGGATTGAAAGAAAAAGATCCTACAGATCATTCTTAATATACAGCATTATATAAGCAGACAGTACAGAGGTATTTTACTTTGGACTGTCTTTTTTGATCTACATTATACATATTAAAAAAGACATATCAACGCATACCAAACACTTGACAATCAGTTGTTAATCGTTTATTTATAATAGTGTTTATTACTTTATTACTCAGGAGGGATATTTAATGAACAAAAAAGTTGGTTTGGGTATTTTGGCGGCTACGTTAACATTTGGAATAGGGACAGGTGCTCTCGCAGCTACAGGATTAGAACCGATTAAAGCTTATTTGAACAGTACCATTTCTCTGAAAATGAATGGCACTACAGTTACGGCTAAAGATGCAAATGGTCAAGCGGTACTCCCTATTACGTACAACGGAACAACCTACTTACCTGTACGTGCAGTTGGAAATCTAATGGGAACTTCAATCACTTACGACAAATCTTCTTCTTCTGTTATCATTGGCGATTCAGGTAACACAGGATCTTCTACAACCCCTATCGAAAATAAATCTCAATCACTCAGCACGCTAGGAACCAAAGTATTAGGTACCTCTGACTGGCACACCAAAGATCCAAGCAATACTGTTTATAAAGACAAAGATTACAAAGATATTTTTCTATACACTGGTGTAAATAATCAAAGTAAAAGCTTTCAGATCATGACTGATAATAAATATTCTACATTGCATCTAGAACTAGCTTCACTTAGTGGTAATCAAAAAATAGTTATTATGAATCAAGACAATACCACACTCAAAACGATATCTGTTAATCCTGATAATGGTATGGTTAGCGCTGATGTAGATGTTTCTAATACCAAAGCTATTTTTGTTGAAATCACTGATGCTGATAATGACTCTAAATTATTCGTACCTTTAACTACTTCTTCATTAACTAAATAAGCAAGAAATGATTTGATTTATAAATAAACGAGATGATTATGTTAACGATTGACATTCTATTCGTTGATGTATCATCTCGTTCTTTTTGTATATGTATTCTTCATTTAAATTAGTTATATGGCTAATTCTAATGTTTACTCTCACTATATCTATTACTACTTCTGCAACTTCAATATCAATTCATTCCCCATCTCTACCACCATTTCGATAAGTTGATTAATTTCTTCACGATTGATCTGATCAATATGAATTCCTCCGCAGATCGCAAAATTCCCACGCCAATGTTTCCGTAAGTTCATAGCAATTTCCTCTGTAATATAAAATTCTTGATGTTGCTGAAATTGAGTCGTTTGCAACGGTTGATCTTTGGTGCCTGTCGTTATTGTGCCCAAATGAGGGCGATCTCCTCCACTGATCAGTATAACTACATCATCTGTACCCATCAGATAAGCATCCATCTGAATCTCTATTCTTCCTCTACTTTTACATATATGAATCATAATATTCCCTCCGCTTTCTTTATTATTAAAAGCGAATAGGTCTCGTAGCACAATGAATAATCTAACAGTTAACGATCATCTTACCTTTTTGAAAACAACAAAAAAAGCCAACGCTCGGGGGAACGTCAGCTTTTTATATATAAACTACGCCATAAGCATTTGGCAGATACTTATGGGTAGATAATATTTTGGCCGATCAGATGGCAGTTGATCGATAATGTCTAAATTCTTATTTTTGAGGAATAGTCAATTGGTATCCAGCAGGTAGAAGGTTGTTGGCAGCAACCAATTCGTCTACAGTTACACCATATTGAGCAGCGATTTCAGTAAGGCTAGCACCTTGTGGAAGAATTACAGTGATTTTGTTGTTTGCTACTGGTTCAGTTGTTTTTGTAGGCTCAGTTGTTGTGTTGTCTGTTGGTGTAGTAGGCTCAGTTGTTGTGTTGTCTGTTGGTGTAGTAGGTTCAGTTGTTTCGTTAGCAGTTCCGAACATAGAGTTAATTTGTGCACTTACAGAATCTACATAAGCTTGGTTGTTAGCACGTTGTTCTGCTTTGTCTTTGTTTTTCTCGTGGTTGCTTTGATCGTTAGAAGCTGCAGATACTTGGTTAGCTCCGATTGGTGCTACAACTGCTACTGCTCCAAGACCTAGTGCTAAAGTAGTTGACAATAAAACTTTTTGAAATTTGGTATTCATGGTTAATTTCTCCTTTGTGATGTTAGCTGTTTTTTGGTAACTAATTTTCTCTTAGTAACCTTATGAATTAATAATAACATTAATTAAAGAATATTGCAATACTATTTAAAAATATTTTATTATATTTTGTGCAATTATTCTTTGATGTTATTTATTAACCAACCTATCTAAATTTTAAACAGCTATTTAGCATTATTTTATGTCCATTTTGGGACGATAATTGAACTTTGTAATTTACTGATTCTATATGCCTCAACTAGCCTTATCGTGTACACTTTCGCAAAAAATGCTACAATACGAAAGATGATGTAAAAAGTGAAAGCGAGGAATCCTTCCTATGATTATTAAACCTAGAACACGTGGCTTTATCTGCACGACAGCTCACCCTGTCGGTTGTGCACGTCAAGTTCAAGAACAAATTGAATATGTACAATCTCAACCTAAAATCAGTGGCCCACGCAATGTACTTGTTATCGGTGCTTCTACGGGTTATGGACTAGCTTCTCGTATCGTAGCGGCATTCGGTGCAGGTGCTAATACAATCGGTGTTTATCGTGATGGAGGTTCAGTTAAAGGGCGTACCGCTTCTGCGGGCTGGTATAATTCGGCGGCTTTTGAACAAGAAGCACAAAAAGCAGGATTGAAATCTTGCAGTGTGATTGGTGATGCTTTTACTAATGAGATCAAAGCTCAGACGATTGAAGCGATTCGTAAAGAATTGGGTCAAGTCGACACTGTGATCTATAGCGTAGCAGCTCCACGTCGTACCGATCCAGAAACAGGTGAAACATTCAGCTCTGTGCTCAAACCTATCGGCGCTGAATATACCAACAAAACAGTTAACTTCCACAATGGTGAAGTCACTCCAATTACGATCGAACCGGCTTCTGAACAAGAAGTACAAGATACGGTAAAAGTAATGGGCGGCGAAGATTGGAAATTATGGATGGATCAATTGAATGCAGCAGGTGTCTTGACTGAAGATGTAACAACAGTTGCTTATTCTTATATTGGTTCAGATATTACGCAAGCGATCTATCGTCAAGGTTCGATCGGACAAGCAAAAGATCATTTGGAACGTACAGCACAAGAAATGAACGATCAATTAAGTGCTACAGGCGGACGTGCTTTTGTATCTGTAAGTAAAGGATTAGTAACTCAATCCAGCTCAGCGATCCCTGTTGTTCCTTTATATATCTCAGCATTGTATAAAGTTATGAAAGAAAAAGGGATTCACGAAGGCTGTATCGAGCAAATGTACCGTCTTTTTGCAGACCGTTTGTATACAGATGGCCCTGCTCCTGTGGATGAGAAAAACCGTATTCGTATCGATGACTGGGAGTTGCGCGAAGATGTGCAAGCTGAAGTTGCTGAAATTTGGGACAACTTAACGTCTGAAAATATTTATGAATTGACTGATCTAGAAGGCTATCGTCGTGAATTCTTCCAACTGTTCGGCTTTGAGACAGATCATGTGGATTATGAAGCAGATCTAGAACCTGACGTGAAAGTGCCTAATATCTTCTCAACATGAAATAATTCTCAATATACCTTTACCAACAAAAAAAGCACATCCTACATCATGTAGGAATGTGCTTTTTTCTTTAGGCTATAGATCTTTGCGATATAGATTAGATTTTGAAACGAGTGACTAATGCTTGTAAATCTTCTGCAAGTGACGTTAAAGCTACAGCAGAATGTAGAACTTCTTCGCTCGAAGCTAATTGCTCTTCTGTTGCCGCAGCGATTTCCTGCGTGCTGTCTGATATTTCTTGTGTTCCTTTAGTCATCGTCTGCATTGTATCCGCAGAATCTGCAAAAGAATCATTAACTTGTGAAGCATTATTCGCGATATTTTCCGTTTTGGATGAAATTTCTTCCACTGCATTCAAAATATCATGGAATTGCTGTACTGTTTCTCTGGTCATCTGATTACCTGTTGCAACATCTGTTTGAACCGTTTGAATAGCTGACATTGTCGATTGTGTTTCTAACTGAATATGACTAACCAATTCTTTGATCTGTCTACCTGCATTTGCTGATTGTTCAGCCAGCTTTCTAACCTCTTCTGCTACCACTGCGAATCCACGTCCATGTTCTCCCGAACGAGCAGCTTCTATAGAAGCATTTAATGCTAGAAGATTGGTTTGAGACGAAATTTCATTGATTAATGTAGTTACTGTATCAATCTTAGTCGCATGTCCTGCCAGTACACCTACACTTTGATCTGCGCGAGATACTGAACTTTGAATCGATATCATTTGCTCGCCTACACGTTCAATCGAATCTGCTCCTTTTTCAGATTGTTGCTTCATTAATTGAGAGAAATCTGCCATTTGAGCAGTGTTCGAAGAAATCTCAGATAATTTATGGAATGAATCTTGCAAAGAAGCCGATTGATATCTCAATTGTTTGGCTTGTCCACCTGTCTGATCAGCGATCACTTGCATAGATTCAGCGACTTGCTGAGAAGTAGCCTTGGATTGCTCTGCACTTGCTGAAAATTCTTCTGCTGAAGCTGCAACCATATCAGACGATACACCGATCTGACTGACGATAGAATGTAATGTAGATACAAATAAGTTAAAGTTCGATGCTAATGTTCCAAATTCGTCTTTTTGTTTCAATATAATTTTCTGAGTCAAATCAGCTTCGCCTTGAGCGATTTCTAACATTTGGCGATTTAGCAGACGTAAAGGTTTGAGGATAGCACGTAGTAAAAGAATACCTAAAAGAATACCCACTACTGAAGAAATGATTACTGCTGCTAAAATAATCGTTTTGCTGAGATGCGCTTGTTTTTCATTTTGTGCTTGTAATTGTGCTACTTCTTGATTAAGGTTCGTAATCACTTCACTGACTGCTGGTGTTAAAGCTGTTTTGCGTAGTGTTCGTTCTTCCCCAAAATGATATTGACTAGCAGCTGTTGGATTTTCACCTTGCAATTTGACTACATTTCCATTTAACTCGGTAACTTTGGCAAATGTCGTACTAATCTCTTGTAAAGAAGATTGATAAGGTGCACCGGCTGTTGATTGTTGCAACAATTGTAAAATGCTATTAATTTCGGTGATTTTTTTCTGCATTTCGGGTACGTATTCTTGATCACCTGTAAGTAAATAACCACGTTCATCATTAGAAAGCCCTGCTAATCTAAAATCGATCTGTTTCATATTTTTTTGCATTTCCATTTTGGATTGTAATAATGCACTTTGTTCAATCGTATTAGAAATGGTAACAAAAGATAATATTCCGCTTCCTAAAATAGTAAAAATTAATAAACTAATAGTTACAATTAATCTGGTTCTGACTGTCATGATGTGTCTGCCTCCGCTATATTGTTATATAATCCTCTTAGTTACTAAGACCTATTATCATTATCGAATTTTGTCATATTATGTATTAGCTTTTTTTGAAATTTTTACACTGCGTTAACAAATCAAAAAAAACTTTATCTCTTTTAGGATAAAGTTTCGTGTTTATTTCGTATTTTCTCCTGTATTTTGGTTAATCTTCATATAAATACAAATAAATCTGACATGCCATGCGGACATTGAACCATTCATCTCCATGATCAAAAGAGTAACCTAATAATTCTTGAATCCGTCCGAGTCGATAATATAAAGTATTGTGGTGAATACGTAATGATTGAGTTGTATTTTTGAGATTGCGGTCATATTTAACAAAGGAGACTAAAGTGATCATTAGATTGGCTTTTTTTTGCTGATCATACTGAATAATTGGTTCTAATACATCATTCAAATATTCTTCTAATTCTTCATACGATTGTTGCATAAAAAAGCGAATCACTCCTAGATCACCAAAATAGATCAAGCGCTGTTGATTGCCTTCTTTGAGCAATAACTGCATACATTGTTCAGCATCTTTGTAGGATCGGCTTACTTTATCTAATCCCTGATACAATCTACCGATACCTGATAATAATTGACGATCTCGGCGCAGCTCACGTAATAACAATTGAAATTGACTTTGACGTTCTTCTTTGTCCAGATTCCCCGCAATATTCACAATAATAATCGTATGATGATGCCGTTCAACCAATAAATAATGGATATGTAGCTGACTCATAATAGATTCAAATGAATGTCGTGCACTCCCTTGTAGCGGTTGCATCAACATCACTGCATAATGATCTTCCTGTTCAAATCCGAGTACACGCGCTTGCTCTTGTAAAGACATATTCATCTCACCGGATAAAATACTTTCGAAAAAAGCATCTTTGGCACGCATTTGTGATTGTTGAACAGCTTCTTTTTTCACCCAATCTAAGGCAAGCACCGTGGCACTGTATTCAAAAATCATTTTGTTCGTACTCATAAATTCTTGATTTCCTGTCCATGCACACAAATAACCAAGCAATCGATCGGTACCTACAATCGGAGTTACAATAATAGATTGAGCAGCATCTTCTTCGAGTACAATTCGTTGCCACTTTTTACTGCGTTGCACCCACTGCATCGCAGGATGTTGTAGAAATTGATCGGGTAAATGAGGTTTGACTTCAGCAGGTAAATAACCCATAGGTGTGAGTAGCAGATCGAATACAGCAATCGGCATTTTGACATTACGATATAGAGCAGACAGAATTTCAGGGGTTCCGTACCCTTTTGCTGCCAAGTTATTAATCTGATTATGAAAGTCCATTGTCACTTGTAATCGCTCATGCTCTTGACGTAGCGCATCATGAGTCAAAAACAGCTCATGATTCTGCTCTTGAACCTGTCGAAATAAACGACGATGCTCAATCGCCATCGTTGCTAGATCACAATAGATTTGTAGAGATTCCAGATCATGTTCAGTCAATGCTTGCGCATCGGTAAAATTATCAAGCGTCACTACTCCTATACAACGGCCATCAGATAATAAAGGCACTGCAATACAGCAACAAGGTATTTCCCCTTGAGTCGATGATTCTACATAGTATTTGTAATTAAAAGCACTCATATTATCCATAGCACTTTGTAGATCCAGAGGATTGTTGATCCGAATAGGCATACGTTCTGCAAAAACCTTGCCTGATATCCCTTCACCTGAAGATAATCGAGTCATCGTCATCACTGCTGGAAGATAGCCTACTGTAGCTTGAATAATCAACTTATTGATTAATGGATCATGTAAAAATAAAAACCCTGCTTCTGCGGCTGGGATACTATCCATCGCTGTCTGCAAAATCAGTTGAAGCATTTGTTCTTCATGAACCGGAGACATAATCGTCTTCATGAAGCGCATAAGAGAATGAATCGGGGGATGCTCCATCGGTTACGCCTCCTTGAAGTTCATTGTGTGCTATGCTATACGCTTTGTACTATAAGTGATGTGTACTTTTTGTCTATTTATAGTTGCGGTTCAGACTGCGCAAATGTTATTTGTCCGCCTGCCATCGTCAGAGCCACTTCACCTGAATCGGTAAGCGGATGCGTATTCCAGATCACGATGTCTGCATCTTTGCCTACTTTTAGTGAGCCTGTAGAATCGGCTAGATGCAAATGACGAGCCGCTTGAATCGTTAACGCTTCCCATGCGGCATCTAGTGGCAATCCTGCTTGAATAGCCATTTTGGCTGACGTTGGCAAATATTGAATAGGTAATACAGGATGATCGGTTGTGATTGATATCGGCACCCCTGCTTGATACAGAGCAGGATACGTTTCCCAAGAAAGGTTACGCAGTTCCACTTTACTACGTGAAGATAAGGTAGGACCTACACTGCAATATCGACCTGATGACGCTAATTCTTTGGCAATCTTAATCCCATCGGTTGTATGCTCAATGGTAATATCCAAGTCAAATTCATGTCCTAATCGTAGTGCTGTCGCGATATCATCGGCACGATGTGCATGAAAACGAACAGGAATTTTCTTTTCTAAAGCCAGACCCAAAGCTTCCATACGCAAGTTGCGTGGAGGTGATGGTCTTGATTGTTCTACCTCTATAGATTGTTGCTGTGCTACATAATGTTGAGCCTGTACTAATTGTTCACGAATGATACCAGCTATCCCCATACGAGTCAATGGCGCTCTACCACTAGCTACTCCATGATATTTTTTAGGATTTTCGCCCAATGCCATTTTGAGACCTGACGGATGCAGTACAACCATCTGCTCTACGGTTGATCCAGGAAGAACTTTGAGACAACACATTAAGCCTCCAATCACATTAGCACTACCCGGTAAAACTTGAACCGTAGTCACACCTGTTCTAGCAGCATCTACAAATCCTTCATCATAAGGATTAATTCCATCTAACGCACGCAAATGAGGAGTTACCGCTTCAGATGTCTCATTGTAATCAGCACCTTCCCACCCGATACCTTCTTCATCTATACCGATATGGGTATGAGGATCGATCAAACCGGGAGAGACTAGGCGATTCTGTGCATCAATAATTCGAGTATTGGATATATTGCTTAGTTGTGACTTATACGTTTCCCATTCGGTAGTATCGCCTAAGCCTACAATTTTACCATCTACGATATGAATCCAGCCTTGCTCTATCGTTACCCCTTCCATCGTTAACAGGTTTGCATTGGTAATCAGGATAGAAGATGTGTTTAGCAGAGATGTTGTCGTTAAAGAAGGATCATTTTCTGGAAAATAACTCATCGACTCAACCTTTCTTTTCGAGTGGAATACCTTTCATCACGGTGTCCACCCAGTCGTAGTATTGTTCAATTAATACAGATCGATTACTATAATAAATTCGTTCTAATTCAAGAATAGGTTCGGGATGATCATCGACACGGAAATCAACATAAGGAAAACCGGGTGTAGCGGCGACTTTGAGTACTGATGCTTGTTTGCCACGACGATCTCCACCTGCATCTGAACCTGCTTTGAGAGCAGCAAGTAGACGTTCTACTAGTTCCAGATCTGCACTTCGTTCAAAAGCTCGCTCCATAGCAGGCAATACGTCTTCATTCGCAAGCAAATTGCCTGATAGACAAAATTGATCGCCAATCACATGCCCTTTAACATCATCATTTTCACTACCTGTAAAAGCAGCACAATGACCAAAACGATCGATTACAGCCACCTGCCGCAAATCTCGACCGGGATCTTCCATCAGCAGATCATCTAATACTTTATTAGCAGTAAGTCCTTGTCGTAACAATTCTATACCACGAGGTCCGAGTGCTGGATTCATCCATCCTTGGGTAGCCACCACCCCATATTCAGGATCAACACAAGGAGAGAATGCGCCAACACCGGGAAATTTAGAAGCCGCAGCTGCACCAAAACGTTTGGTCTGAGGACAACGAGCAATAATAGCAAAGGTATTGCATTTAAAGTCAGCTAAAGGTCGATCTGTTGGATAAAAAATAGGCATCAAACAGCACTCCTTTCTTCTAAGATGATTTAATGTTTATTGGATTTGGGATCAAGCGCATCACGTAGACCATCTCCCAGAATATTAAAACTTAATACAGCAATGGTAATCGCTAGACCCGGGAATACAGCGATCCACCATGCCGATTCCATCCAGTCTTTGCCTTCGTTAAGCATTGTTCCCCATGATGGAGTATCCGGCTCTGCGCCCAGCCCTAAAAAGCTAAGCGCTGCTTCTGCTAAAATAGCGAAAGCAAAAGATAAAGTAATCTGTACAATAAGTGGAGCCATAATATTAGGCAATACATGTTTGAGCATAATTCGAATATGCCCTACACCGATCGAACGAGCGGCTTCGATATAAAGCGAACTTTTGATCGACAATACAGCACTTCGAGCAATACGTGCAAATATCGGTGTGTATACAATACCGATTGCGATCATTAAGTTCGTTGTACTTGCACCTAGAATCGCCATAATTGATAAGGCTAACAAAATATCAGGAATCGAAAATAGAACATCGGTGATACGTGAAATGATCGCATCGACCCATTTGCCAAAATAACCTGCAAGGATTCCCATCGTCGCTCCAATAAGCAATGCAACCCCGACAGCAATAACACCTACTCGCAATGATATCCTTGCTCCATAAATAATGCGAGAAAGAATATCCCGTCCTAACTGATCTGTACCTAACCAGTGATGAATACTGGGCTTGCCTAACATTTCGGTTCCCAGTGCATAAGGATCAAATGGAGCTATCCAGCCTGCACCTAATGCGATCAGTACAAAACAACTAATAAATAGGAGACCCGTCATGGCGAGTTTGTTTTTGCTAAAACGATACCAAATCTCTTTCATTCAGAGCTCCTCCTAATAACGAATTTTGGGATTTAAGATCGAATACAGAATATCAACGATCAGATTAATGACTACAAAACAAAAACCTACAAACAGTATTGTTCCTTGCATTAAAGCGTAATCTCGATTGGTAATGGCTTGTAATGCTAAGCGTCCAATTCCGGGTAACGAAAAGATTTGCTCAATCACAACAGATCCACCGATCAAATAACCAATCTGGATACCGAGCACTGTAATAATCGGAATCATTGCATTTTTGAGTGCATGTCTTGTTAACAATCGTAACGGCGACATCCCTTTGGCACGAGCCATTTTCATATAATCTTCGCTTAATACTTCAAGCATCGTGGAACGTGTCATCCGCATGACTACCGCAGATACGGCTGCACCAAGCGCAATACCCGGCATCCACATATGATGTAAGTTTTGTAGTGGATTTTCCCAGAAAGAGATATATCCGCTGGAAGGAGCCCAGCCTAACTTCAAAGCAAATAATAAGATAAAGATCGTTCCTAACCAGAATCCCGGAATCGAAATTCCCAATAGCCCTACAAACGTTGCCATATAATCCGGTAGTCGATTATGGCGATAAGCTGCCCATATACCGAGTGGAATCCCTACGAGACTGGCAATCAATACACTAATCAATGTCAATTCTAGAGTGACGGGCAAGCGTTCGATAATTGATTGCATCACCGAATCTCCACTAAATGAAGAACGTCCTAGATCGCCCCGCAGTACATTTCCAATCCAGATCAAATATTGAATATAGAGAGGCTTATCCAGCCCGTAATAAGCTTTCAATTGTATAGCTTGTTCTTCGCTATAACGTGTTCCCAATAATGCCGTAACGGTATCTCCAGGTACTAAACGAATCATAAAAAAAGTAACAATAGAAATGCCGAACAATACAGGAATAGACACTAGAATCCGCCGGACAATATAGCTCAACATCTTATCCCTCCTTTAACCAAACAGGAACTGATACGAGCAAGCCCGTCAGTTCCTATGTTCATGTCTAGCAGCTATATTCTACAGTTCAATCTACTCTACTTTGGTTTGTTTTAAGAAAATAGAAGTAACTGTCGGTTCCACGATAAAGCCTGTAACATTATTACGATAAGCGGCTGCACGTTCATTCATATACAGGAATACCATCGGAGCTTCATCAGCTACAGTGGTCTCAATTTGTTTGTAAATGTCTTTACGTGCTGCTTCATCCGCAGTCGTGCGACCTTTTTCGAGTAAAGCATCTACTTCTGGATTAGAGTAGCCTTGTTGGTTATAAGCTTCACCTGTATGGAATAGGTTATAGGTATATTCATCTGGATCTACAAATCCTTGCCAACCAACGACCGCCATCTGGAAGTCACCTTTACCTAGTGCATCGAAAAAGACGCTAGATTCTTGAGATTCCACTTTGACGGTAATACCTACTTCAGCTAATTGTTGCTTAATCACTTGAGCAGCTTGCACCTGATAATCATATTCAGAGCCGACTTTGAGTGTAAGCGAAATAGCCGGGCTTCCTGCTGCTTGTAACAATTGCTTGGCTTTTTCTACATTACGCTCAGCATATGGATGAATATCAGGGTATGCCCAGTGATTCGGAGGAATATTTCCGCCGTCCAATACCGTTGCTTTACCTAACTTCACCAATTGATTGATCTGATTGCGATCTACTGCATTGGCAATCGCTTGACGAACACGAACATCACGTAGTGCAGGGTCTTTGACATTCAGCCCGATATATTCCCAAAAGGTACCGGGTTCTGACTTCAATGTAATCCCTTCAACATTTTCTAATACTTTATTTTCTTTTTCTGTCGTTTCTAGAATCAGATCAATCTCATTATTACGAAGAGCTGTTGTACGAGCGGTTGCATCTGCAATCGGCTTGAAATCCACTTCGTCCAAATAAGGTAACCCTTTTTCATAATAATCAGGATTCTTTTTCAACGTTAGCTGTTGATCTTTATCCCATTTGACCAATTCAAAAGGACCTGTGCCTGCATCTACGTTATCTAGGCTGTTGTTATTGGCTTTGACAATATCGCTATCTACAATGCCATTCATCGGGTTCGCTAGATAGGTAAGGAAAGGAGCCATCGGTTGTTTTAAATGAAATACAACTGTAGATGGATCAGGTGTATCTATACTTTTGACTGCGGTAAATTGATTCGCACGTACTCCTTTATCAATAATTCGTTCAATAGAATATTTCACATCGGCTGAAGTCAGTTCTTTACCAGAACTGTGGAACTTCACCCCTTGATGCAGCTTAAAGGTATAGGTGAGTAGATCATCCGAAACAGTATACGATTCAGCAAGTCCCGGTTCAATTTCACCGTATTTACCATTGTATTGCATCAATGTACTGTACATATTTTCGATATAATGCATAGAACCTGCATCTGTAGCGGTATGAGGATCAAGCGTTTTGCCATCCGATTGTACGGCGACTCTTATCACATTGGATGCTGTAGATTGACCTGTACTTGTTGAAGAGGTTGATGTGCTTGCCGTATTTGGAGCTGAACTAGAGCACGATGTCAACATAATTAACATTCCAACCAAAATTCCACCTGTTATCTTTCTCAATATACTCACCTCATCTATAATTTCTTGTATTTGATGTTTTTCATGTTAACAATGTTTACTTTTTAAACATACGTTAAATCTACTGAAATCCAACAGTACTATTTGGGATAATTACCAAATAAACTATTGACCATTGCCCAAATAAATGGATTATCATGCTAAAATATATGTATTCTTATCCAATAGGATCTACTTATTCATAGTTAAATAGAAAGAAATCGCTATTTTTTAGATTTAATTGTATATAATCTCTTATTAAAGTGTACTTTCAATATTTTGTAACTTTTGATTGTGCTTTTAACAGAACATTTACGTTATATTTGAATTATTAAAATTGGAATAAAGGAGAATATACTTTATGATCAAAAATGCTCTAAGTATGTTACGAGTGATTGGTAACG
>NZ_MDER01000108.1 GCF_001721045.1 Paenibacillus nuruki
TACAGAAAGTTCTTGACCTGTAACATAATATTTTATTTAAATAATTCCTATAAATAATTTAGATTCACCAAATCATGAATAGCATTTGATAAGAATATTTTCACTGCATTAAACATCTTATCAATATCCGCACTCACTCCATCTAATTTCACAAATTTGAATCACCAATCTCTTATAGCTTGAGTTTGAACTATTAAAACGAATAATTAAACGATTTTTAAGTTAAAAAATACAAGCTGTAAAATATACAGCTTGTATTTTAAATTTATTTCAAACTACCTTTAATTATAATACCCTTGACCAACAACCCATAATAAATATTCAAGTTTTGCAAGCAAAGCAACTTTATCCTTTGTAGAATAACTTTCTATCGGATTAGACCAATCTAAATTTTTAATTAATTCTAATCCATATTCCCCTAGAGGGTTTGCTTCTGGATACCATCCAATATCCCAAATAATATTATCTCGAATATAACTCATTTGAAGTAAATCTTCTGTGAAATTAATCCATTTTTCATTCAATGTCTTTGGATCTAATTCTACAAAAGTATTGTAGTCCACTTTCCAAGAAGAAGAAGATATCCGTATGGGTTGTGATTTTAATATTGGTAGTTCTGATTTAACTCTCATACTATTAACTCCAAAGTTTATCTTTGAACAGCTTTACCTAAATATTCTTCTAACCGTTTTCCTGCAATTGGATATCCATGAAAAACTCCTCCAGATGTTATTTCTGTGCGAATCCATGAAGTCTCTATTCCTAAATCATATCCTATTGGCTTTCCTGTATCATATATAAAATATATAGCTCCTTTTTCTTCCGAAACAATATTTCCTTTCCATAATGCCTCTCTTTTCAAGGCTGTGTTATTTATACCAGGCAAATATTGTGCTTGTTTCCTTCCAGTGATGCTAAAAGACTGTGCTTCATTGATAGTTTTTGCTTTTAAATGTTTAAATCCATGATTAGTTGGAATTGCATTATGCAATATTTTGCGGAATTGTTTCCGAGTATAATAACCATTATAAGCAATCTTGTCTACTCTTGTTGATATAGAACCTTTACCAAATTGCTTAATAACCCAGCTACCCGCATCGCTTGCCACTTCGGTTCCATATTTACCGACATATTTCGCACCTGGAATTGGGATCAAAGCGGAAACTCCGCCAATTGTTTCTGCCACTCGGTCGCCTGTAGTAAGCTGTTGTCCTGTAATGTAATCTACGCCTGTGATTTCTTGTTGCCAAGCTTTTACCGTTCCTAGATATGGAATCGCATCAGCTACTCCACTTCCAACCGTTTTCAACATCTCGTCACTATCCGCACTCAGTCCAAACGGATCGATATACGAAATCGGATTCCCATTCACATACGCATATCGATTCATGGTCAGCCCATCGTCGATACTTCCACTCAATACATCGCGGTTCACAAAGCGTTTGATCTCTGGATTGTAGTACCTTGCTCGCATCTGGTACAACCCGTTCGGATCGGTCATGACTCCGTCGCGTCCGTTGTATTGGAACGGTTGCTCGGTGGTTCCTTCGTGTCCTAACGATTCACCATAGGTACCGTAGCTGTACGTATCGGTTAGTTGTCCCTTAGCATCGGTTAATGCGAGTGTACTTCCTCGACGATCGTAATGGTAGCTTTGGTACGCTCCATTCGTATCTTGGCGTCCGATCAAGCCATTACCGTACACATACCATGCGGTTGGTTTGCGGATGCATCGGTTTCCATCAACACTTGAGACAACACAGCTTCGGGATTGATCACATACTTCGTGGTCGTTCCATTCATGGTCATTGCGATGATAAGCAAGCTGTGTAATATATCTGAACAGCATTACCAAGGATAAAAAAGTAAAATATTTAAGAGTATAAATGTTACTCATAAAACCTTTATACAGTTAGATATTTTATTGTTTAAAATCATCGCTTTATTCAGCAGTTAGTAGGGCAGATTCTAGAGAAAACCTTGATTGGCTCGCCCGAATCAAGGTTTTCTAAAATACATAATTTCTAAACCATTCTATTTTTACTGCTTACTCAAGCTTTTATGTCTATTTATCAAGCAACAGACAGGCGATTTTCTTAGCTCCTACAAAATAATATTTTTCATCATTAAAATCATCGGCAATAAACTTAAAAATATAATTACCAATTTCCACTTCAAAATTGTTAGATAATTCCTCTATTTCTTTTTGATTGGATAATTGAATCACACAGCTTAAAGTATCGGTTTTCCATCCAAAAGGGATTGAAACAAAAGACATTTGCTCAAAAGTGATTTCAATATTAGCTTCTTGTAAGGTATTATCTAACCGACCGATGATTGTTAAATCCCAACCGTTAGATAAGGCAACATCAAAATCCATCCAAAGTTCCTTAGAAACATATTCGTTGATACTCTCAACTACTTGAATTACTTCTGTTTCATTCATTAAGAATCTTTGTTCATTCAAAATTACCACTCCTATTCATAGTAACTATATATATGTATCTTTAGTAGCATTTTCATTAAATAAAGGATTTGGACGACCATCTTTATAAGTTTCCTTTAACGTACTTTCATGATACCAATTTCCATTATAATCCATATATTCTGTTCCAACTCCTAATTAGGAATTTATAATCGGATAAAGATTTTTCACTGACCTCGTTCCATCAAACTATCTTTCAAATTTCAGACCGTTAGGCGCTGTACCTTGTTAAAATCTATTATTCATTCTATTTGAAGTGGTAGCTTTCTTATAATTAAATAAGAATAAGCTAATCATAATTATTCAGTATAATTAGCTTATTCTTTAGTAAAACGTAAGTTAATTAAAGATAGTTATTAATTATTCATCTTTAATCGCGTTTCTACCAGTCAAAAAATATTCTTTAAAAAAGTTAGTATCAAACAATTTCCCTTGAAAATTCTCGTTTTTATATTGAAATTGTTTTAGTTTTGCTTGTTGTAAACTATTATTGTCCATAGAGTTAAATGGT
>NZ_MDER01000109.1 GCF_001721045.1 Paenibacillus nuruki
GTTTGAAAAAGAATACTTTTCTGTAATCGCTATTTTCCAAATAATAGTTATTAGGTATATTCCAGAACAAAGATTCTAAAGCAAAGGAGCTTATTGTACCTGCAGATTTAATATTTAAATCTTTCATGAGATAGCGCATCATTTTGAGAATACGAACCATTTTTTTATAATAATAATTTGTAGCGATATTTTTTTCTTTTCCGTTCTTAATGTGTTGTTCTGGATAATTGATAATAGTTTCTCCAGAATCGGCAGATATATAAATACCACCTACAAAATTCAGCGGATTATTTGAGAAATCATAACTAAAATCTTTATATCTTTTACATGGGACAGCATCTGCATCCTTGCGATAGGTATTCCCGTGAATTTTAATCGATTTATTTTCTCTACTGACAGAAGAACCAAATTTTTCTTTCAGGGCGTATTCAACTTCGTCTTTGAATGTGATAGGGGGATTAGGAACTGTTTGAAATTGATAATCCTTTTCTGTTGCTCCATGTCTATACTTTGTTATAAATACTTCTTCTTGAACTACAGCAATGTCAACATCGCTCTGTGTGCGAACATTTGTGTTATTAGCATATGATCCTTGCAAAAATACTTTGATTTTTCTAGTAGGGGAACTCATTTCTTGAAAGTATGCATTTGTCTCATTATACATGGTATCAATTGTACTTCTAACTTCATGAAATCCTAAATTTTTTAAAGCATCAATTACCATTCGGATTGCATTTTTGCATTGTTGCTCCTCTGTGGCACTCAAGGGTTGGGCATAATCATTTAAAACTTGTTCTGTAAACTTCATAATACAACTCCTGTCATTATAATAGGAACGTTTGTTTGTATTTATATTATATATTGCTAAGTAAGTAAATACAATAAAATCAAAACAGTTATAATATCTGAATTTTTGAAAATAAATCTCAAAGCTATTTATAAATAAATAGAATGAGATAAAGTCACTTGTGAACTTTAAGAAAATTGTATACTTGAACTGCTTTAGTTCTACTTATAAGCTTTACTCACTTTTGGAGGTACTTCTTTAATTACGGCAAGCGGTGCTTATTATATTCTAAGATTACTCAAAGAATGTTTACTTATACGAGAACAAACCATATATTGGTGAGAATGTTTTCGACACCCTCACCAATATATGGTTTGCTTGCTACAAATATTAGATATATGACTAATTATCAATTCAAGCGCAATAGTTTACCTGAAACGATTAGTGAATCGACTTCTAGCCTAAATATTTGCGAGTTCGGTTGTTCATTAACCGTACAACCTGATTTAGTTTATCGTCGGTTACCTGAGCAAAGTTATGACCTTTAGGAAAGAACTTTCAAAGCAAAGCATTGGAGTTCTCATTCGATCCGCATTTACGGTCTAGATGGCAGCACTTAAATTATTGTCCGGCGATTACCCGAAAGAAATTTCCATCCATATCGCTTACTGGTTTGCTTTGTGGCGATGCTGGATTGCTCCAGAGAATAATTTTTTTGTAGTTAGCTTCGATGTGGTTTTGAGTGTTTCTTCAAACATGTTACGACTGTTTAGCCTCTTGTAACCTATAACTTTGCGAAGTTCCATTACTTTAGAGTATGCGGATTTGCCAATCCTGCGGATCGTCCGAATACGCAACTCATCGCTTAATACCGGATTCTTGGCTATAGAATAGCTTTAGTTTACTACACTTAAGCTATAGAATAGTTTATTTATCTGACTTACTAGATTCTATACGAATTTTATCTGTTTTAATCATAATCATTTTTGCATTTGAATCTGAAATGTAATACATATCATCTTTTTGAGCAACTAACTCTACATTTTTCAATTGTGGTGTATTAATATGCGAAGATTTGTCATCTGACTTAGCGACATCTTCATAATATATATCTTGATGCTCAGTCTTTGGAGTGGTAGCGCGAAAGAATGCTCCAGTTAATTTAGCGACATCAGGAATAGTTGTACTTACAAATGCTAATGTAACAAGAAGAAATAAAGAAGAAATAGTTATAATTCCTAAGCGTTTTAACGCTTCTCGATTCAATACTTTGAGTTGTTCTATTTCTTCTTCATTTAAAGGATCAGTATTGACTTTTGGTTTAAACCAATTCCTAGTTAACCAGCTTATTGTTATACTAATAAGCATGATACATAAGCTGAAAATGATCCAATTGATGATTCTGTTATCAGAGCGTATCGTAATAATAGAAGTTACGAACAGCATAATTATGAAAGAAGCAGGAATACCCAATGCGAATCGATAAATAGGGTGTGAAAGTGCACGTTCAAAGTAACTAAATAACAAGGCAACTAAAAAGATAATGATTAGTTCATATAATCCATTTTTTGAAGGAGGAATATTAAACAAAATGGAAAAAATAGTGATTAATAATAATCCGTACAACATACCAAAGAATGAAGAAATGATCCCTTTTTGAATTTGCCTAAATAAAAATATCCCTATAGCAACAGCTAAAGGACCTAACCATACATAAAAAAAGCTATTTGATTTTTGTGAAGGATCAAAAATACCGCCTACAAAAAAAGATGAAAGAGAATAATGGAATAAAAAGAATAAAAATAATACAATGAATATTCGAATAAAACCTAGTGTACGACTACCCTTAGTAAATACATGTTTTACTCCAATACTGATATTCCAGAGAAGTATAACAAAAAAAGCAATGACACTAATAAACATTGTACTTGTTATAGTAACAGCATAAAAAGGAAAGGGTACATTACTTATCAATAAACTAATCAAACTAATTTGGGAGGTACTCATTCCTGAGAAATAATAACCGAATAAAAAAGAATATCCGATCGAATAAAAAACAAGACCACTTAAAGTAATACAAGCGCAAAATGCAGACGTTATACTTAACCTTTTCAAAATGAGGATTAATAGAGTACGATTGACACTTGATTTCAGAAATCCCAATACTTTTTCTAACATTCATCGATTCTCCTTTAATATATATTTAAAATATATATCGGAATTTTTTAAAAATTTAATCGCTTTTTATAATCAATACTATTATTTATTCTTAGCTATTCAAAATAGAATAGATCAAT
>NZ_MDER01000110.1 GCF_001721045.1 Paenibacillus nuruki
CATATCCTGACGCTTCATCTGCTGGGAAAAGGGCTAGGATTCACCTCAGAACGTGCCTAGTATCGCTTTATTCAAGGGAATTTAGGTCCTGTTGTCGAACGTTCTCGGTACAATCGGCGATGCCGAGATCTTCGCTTCGCGCTCAAGTGGTTACGCAAGCGACTCTCTTCACCGGAGTTCGGCAGCGCATACTCGATCTTCTTCGTTTAAAAAGGGCGCGATGCTTTCGAGGGCTAGCTGACGTTGGCTATTGCGCTTCCAAAAAGAGTCATTACTATGGATTCAAGCTACACGTGCAAATCGATTCATTCGGTTTCGTCCAAAGTTACGTCTTGTCGGCCGCTTCGGTTCACGATGTACAGATGGTAGAAGAATTGCTTCGCGAGACGCCTTCTGCCTTTGTTCTTGGAGACGAAGGGTACCTCAGTCAATCTTTACACGTTCGTTTGGAAAAGAACTTCGGTACCCTCCTTTGTGTGCCAATGCGTTCAAACAGCAAAAAAGAACGGTGGACGCCAGCCTTTACACGCCAGATGCGACGAAAACGCAAGCAAATCGAAACGTTATTTTCCATCTTAGTGACTCGTTTTGCTCTTTCTTCGATCCGTTAGAAGAGTCCATCCGGATTCGAAACGAATTTAGATGGGATTTTGCTAGCCTACACGCCTTGGAAAACAGGAGCAATTCAAGATTAATTTTAACTAGCACCACGGGTTGTATTTATATCTACTTATTAAGCGCTTTGAGATCAATTATAATTCTGTAACTTATACTTATAAAAT
>NZ_MDER01000111.1 GCF_001721045.1 Paenibacillus nuruki
ATTTTGTATAGCAAATACAATATGATCTATTGTTCTCAATTTCTAAACACCTCCACTATTTCTAATTTCTATAATTTCTTCAACGGAATTCTTGTAATCTCTGTAGTTTTTAAAAGATGACCTAAAGTTATTATTTTTTGATCAGTGCCGTTATCTGTCCACAATTCATATGTTCCACTATCAAGTACTTCTAATTCTTCATCACCAAAAAAAATAATTACATTGTTATCAGTTGGACGAATAACAATGATAATTTCATTGTTATTTTTTTTTGCAAAAAATACTGTTTGATTATCTTCAATTTTCCACTCTTCTAGGGTATCTGGAAGTTCATACTGCGTCAATTTTTTTAAATAATGATAAACATTTTGTACGCTTCTTGATAACATTGAATCAAAATATCTCTTCATTTCTGGAGTTGAAGTTACAATATGCTGTAACTGCCTTTTGATTTCTTCATTATCAAATGTAGAATTGTCTAAACTGCTTTTTAATTTTTGATAATAATGTATAAGCTCTTCTAGGCCTGCTAAATCCAATCCATTTTGTTCTACTTTTTCAGCAATTTTCATTCTTCTTAAAGTTTCTTCAGGAGAAGATAACAACATTCTTTTAGATAAAATTTTAGGGAAAATTATTTCAGTTAATTGTGGTTCTTTTAAAAAAAAATCAGTTAATTTATTAAAAATAGTTTGTACTTCATTTGCTCGTTTTTCTTGATTAACCGTTTCTTCTGAAAGAATAGCCGTTACTTTATTTTCAATGTTATTGGCACATTTTTCTGTATCATAATGTCTAGAGAGCATATCTTTGAAATAGTCGTCAAAAGCAGAAATATCTCGGTGCATTAACTGATTTTTGAAAGGAGGATCTAGCTCAAATAAAATCGCTTTTACATCATTATTAATATTAGAATCAAAATACAAACGTTCAATAGAAATAAATTGTCCACTTTGCGTAGGAACGAAAACTGACTTAACTACTGTATCTACTCCCTCATCGTTAATCCATAGACTGTAAAAATCATTCAACCATTTAATCTTATTCATTTCATTTACAGATGGTTGAAACTCTTCTAATTTGTTCTCTTGAAGCATTTTGTTAAATTGATTTAAATGCCAATTTCCACCAAAAATCTTTCTCCAACCCAAAAAGGTTTCTAGCGTAGTTGTATATTCATAATATCCATTAACAAACAAATTCCAAAATAAAGTATCATTTTCTTCCTTTTTAGCTATAGGTAAATAAATCTTTTGCTTTCCTGATTCCTGATAAGGTTTTTTTTCATAATTTGAAGAATTATTATAAACAGGTATAA
>NZ_MDER01000112.1 GCF_001721045.1 Paenibacillus nuruki
GAACCGCTTTGTCGATGGAAATCGCGTTCGGTGTGCTGGCCGGTCAATATCCAAAGTCAGCCATTCAAACCGCTAGCGTAGACCGAGGGAAGGAATTCGCGTGTCATGAATTACTCGAACTCCTACACGGCATAGATGTTTATTTCGCCGATCCGTACTCCTCCTGGCAGCGTGGTTCCAACGAGAATGCGAACGGTCTGCCTCGAGAAATTTTCACCAAAGGCCACGATTTTGCCCAGGTGACCGATGCTGAACTTGAACAGGTTCTTGCTTGGATCAACAACCGACTCGCAAATGTTTAGGCTGAAAGTCGACGCATGAATCGTTTCAGGACGAACTGTTTCACTTGGATTGACAATCCGTCATATAGAAATTTGTATGTATAAAAAGTGTATGAAAAAATAACTAATTTTTAAGGTATCATTGAAAGTTTCGTATTAGTATAATCACTATCAAACATTATTATTATTGGAAAAGTAAGTAATCTTATGCAATTCTGAATTTTTTTAGAATTGAACGGAGGTAGTTATGAGAGAAAATATTTTATTAAACAGACTATTTGATTTAGCAAAGGAAAAGAATCAAGAATATTTAATGAAAATAGTGAGTAAACATAAGC
>NZ_MDER01000113.1 GCF_001721045.1 Paenibacillus nuruki
TTCATTAACCTTCAACGCATGTCCCCGCTCCATAAATTGATCCCAAAATGTCTCATCAAAAATAGATTCCTTATCTAATCCAAAATCCCATGCAAGTTCTTTCCATTCTATAAAATCGGACTTTTCAGTATACATTTTACTTGTATAAATTTCTATCACTAAACCTTCAAATGACATTTCATATTCATCATATTCAAAATAATGTGTTACAGCTTCTAATCCTTCTAAAGATAATATACTTTCAGACATATTTATAAATTTCTTTAATTTTTTTTCTTCAAACAAGGAATCACCTCATAGATTATTAATTATCTAATACATATCTTCAAATACCACGGACTATACAATTGGCTCGTGAGTATACCAGGATATTCCCCACTACCTGTATCCCATTTTTTTAACAGCTTAATATAATCATTATCCTCTTTTAAAATTTTGCTTTTCCAATTGTAGTCATAATACACGTTACAGTTAAAACATTTTAGTTTATCTGACTCGCTTCCAAATCCTACTCCGTAAAGTTCTTGATGGCATTTAGAACATAAGATGCTATATTTTTTTCTTGAATTGGATAATAACAAGAGTACTCACCTTCAACTATTGAATTCTTATAAGCTATTTTCCAAATTTGAATATGAGGTAATAAGCATTCTATTAGAATACTATATTTCAATTCATTTCTTTTAGATATAAAGAAAAACCTTGAATATTGCCTACTCAAAATCTCAAACTTATTGGATCACTATATAACATAAGAACGCTTTTTTGCTATCCATTGAAGAAAGTAAAT
>NZ_MDER01000114.1 GCF_001721045.1 Paenibacillus nuruki
ATTTATGTGTATCTGCTTCATATAAAAAAAGTAAAGTATTACTAGAATTTTTTCTGTTAAAAGTAGAAAAAAATAAAGATATCTCAGAAAGACCAGCTTGGTTAGATACAAAAGACTGTTCTACAACTTTACTATCTGTGATTTCTCCAAAATTTGAATTCAAATCAGTACCTAGATCAATTTTTTTTAATTTGAATGTTTCTGGAGGAAAAAAACTGCTATTTTTAACTGCATATACTGAGGATACAAAACCAAATGTAATTACTATTACAACAAAGTAACGGATTATTATTTTAATCAACTTCAACACCTAAATTCTTTAAAGTATTATCATAATTTTTTATCAATCCAGTATTTCCCATTGATGCTTGCATCTGAAATAACCTTCAGATATAGGTAGACCTCGAAGGTTTTTCTTAGATATTACTCTAAATTCAGATATATAATCATTACGATCATATGCATACATAGCCATTTCGTCTGAAATGTGAACAGAAATAAAATATTTCCCTTCTAAAAAATCATTGTTTTTAATAGAAATATTAAACATTGAGTACGGCTGATTTAATTCAATATCATCCCGAATAGTATTAAATAAAGTAACAATATCACCTTTCTCATTATAAATAATTAAGCCTATACCATATTTCAATTCTTTTTCTCTAAAACCTAGAGAAATTGTAAATAAAAGATCTTCTCCAGTCATAAGAATATCTTTATTTAATTTTATACTTTTCATAAATATTTTATTGTTTAATTTCACTTCAAATTGATCTTCCGAATCTTGTATATCTGATGATTTCGCAAGTGTTTTAGCTTCTTTTTGTTCAATAAAATATTTGTATTTCTCACAAATTTCATCTGCTGGTCCCTGTTCACGAAGAATTCCTTTTTCAATCCATACTGCTCGACTGCAAAAATTTCGAATAGCACTCAGACTATGACTAACAAATAAAATGGTTGCACCATTTTGCACCATTTGTTTCATTTTCTCATAACACTTTTCTTGAAAGAACATATCACCGACAGCTAATGCTTCATCTACAATTAATATATCTGGCTCAACATTAATAGCTACAGCAAATGCTAATCTAGCAAACATACCACTCGAATAAGTTTTAACTGGTTGATATACAAAATCTCCAATATCAGCAAAATCCAGAATTTGTTGCAATTTAAAATCAATTTCTTCTTTACTTAAATTCATCATAGTTCCATTCAGGTATATATTTTCAATCCCTGTAAGTTCTTGATTAAACCCAGCCCCTAATTCTAACAAAGCAGATATTTTACCATTGACATTCACACTGCCAGAAGTAGGAGTTAAAAGACCGGTAATAATTTTAAGAATAGTAGATTTACCAGAGCCATTTGTTCCAAGTATTCCTACTATTTCTTTTTGTTTCACTTCAAATGAAATATTATTTAGGGCCATATAATCATTATGATATTTTTTTTTAAAAGGATTTAATGCTTCTTTAAGTCGATCAGCAGGCTTTAAATAAAGTTTATACAGTTTACTTATATTCTTTACATCAATCATAGTTTTCTCACTCATTTTAACACTCCATTCTTATAAAACATCAGCAAAATGAGGTTTTAATTTTTTATAAAATAAAGTTCCTATTAAAAATATAACAATAGAAACACTCCAGAAGTAAATGGTCATTTCTTGTTTTTCCCAAAACCATACCTTGCTAACTAAAGAATCCCGGTAACCTTCTATAATATAGTACATTGGATTAAATTTTAACAATGTTAGATACTTAGGCGGAAATAAATTAGGTTGCCATAAAATAGGTGAGAGCCATATTCCAAATTGTAAAACAATAGCTACAATTTGATTTAAATCTCTGAAAAAAATAACACAAGAAGCTGTAATATAAGATAAACCTAACAATAAAAAGCATAGGGCAAACAAATAATAGCCTAATTGAAAAATATAAATGTCTGGTTCATATCCATATAAAAAATATACATATAATAAAAATGCCATGAAAAATACATGTACAAAGAGTGAAGAAATAATTTTAATACTAGGTAAAATACTTACTTTAAAAACAACTTTTTTTACCAAATAACTATATTCAATGAGACTATTTGTTGAGTTACCTAATGCTTCTGAGAAAAAAAACCACGGAATCAAGCCACACATTAACCATAAAATATAAGGTATATTATTTAAAGGCACCACTCTAAAACCAATTTCAAAAATAAACCAATATACTAAAATAGTCATTAAAGGTTGTACGAAAGCCCACATTATACCAAGTTGAGAATTTGCATATTTTATCCAAAAGTCATTCTTCGCTAATTTTAAGATAAGACTTCGTGAATTATAAAATTCTTTAAATAGAGTTAAAATTCTAATCACTTCTTTCATGTAATTATACTAATCAATTATTTTACTAAATCAATATCATATAATGTTATTACCTTACCAATATTTCCTTTTTCATTATATAGACCAATATCTATTTTTTTGAATTTCGTAATTTTATTTTCGGAAATATTAGTTAAATATTCGCTTTTATTATTATTTATTAAAGAAAAATCCCAATTTGCATAGCCATATTGAATACGATTATTCGGCAAATTTTCAATTTCTGAATCAATAGGATAAGCA
>NZ_MDER01000115.1 GCF_001721045.1 Paenibacillus nuruki
CAATTAAATATTCTATAATATTGGGATTTATATCAAATGTATTTGTAGATTTTTTTAGAGCAAGTTCATAAAGTTCGAAATATTCACTCGCAATTACCTTAATATCATGAAATTGAATAGCTAATTTTAAATTCTTTTCAATAACTTCAGATTTATAAGACTCACTTATTAATTTGATAATTTGCTCAGCAGTAAAGTTTATATTACAAAATCTTCCGGAAAAATTTTTTTTTCTAAAAAGATAGTAATTATTCTCTGTTACAATTCCATCTCCACCATTATAATCAAATACTATTGGAAGTCTACCGCAACTCATTGCCTCTAATATTCCACGTCCAAGAGAAACAACAATATCAGATTCAAGAATTTCTTTTTCTACATTCCAAACATTATTTTGCGATTGTCCTATAATTTTAAATTTCATATCCATTTTTAAAGCTACTTCTTCTAAAACATTTTTCACATTTTCAGTATACCGATTAGACAATAATAATAATTTTTGAGGCTGCTCATTAATTTTCACACTAGGTCTAAAACGAGACTGATCTATTCCATTACGAATGATACAAGTTTTATCATTTTTAATTTCGAAATTTTCTATTAGATAATTTTGTACTTCTTCGCTTACTGCAACATACTTAAAAATAGAAGGAATCGATATAGGCTTTTCTTGCCAAGGAATAATACCATGTGAAGTAAAAATCATGGGCGTGCTTGGATATTTATAATAAATTGTGATTGCCTCAGCACGATGCTGAGCGTGAATAATATCAACATGCTCCGGTAAATCATTTAAATTATCAGTTACATGTACTCCTAAATCAATATATTTTTCTGATACTGTGCCTATTCTAGTTGAATAAAGAAATATTTCATGATTGTTTCCTAAAAATTCCTTAATAATACTGTAAGTAAAAGTTTCTGTTCCACCACTATACTGTAGATCATGAAGAGTAAATAAAATTCTCATTTAATCAGGCACTCCTATCAAAATAAAAGTTAGATTTAACTTTTGTGAAATTTGTACAAAAATTCAAGCGGATAATAACAATCCCTAGATTGTAAATAACAATTATTTTTTTCTAACATATAGTTCACTTCTTTTTTAGGCCAAGTATATAGATGCGAATGATTTGTATATAAAAGTTCATGGTTCACAAGTTTTACATGTCCACCTTGCTTATTGACTTCAATGCAATAATCTATGACAGTAAAATCTGTCTCATAATATTCTGAGAATCTCCCGTACCTTCTATATCCTTCTTTTTTTATTAAAAATAGTTCAGGGCTAACTGCTGAAATATTTTGTGAAATTTTTAATCTTCCAAAATAACCATAATACTCTGAATTAATATTGTTATATATATTCCTCACCTGATCTTTATTTATGGCTAAACCGTAACTACTGATTCTGCCGATCTTATTTAAAATCTTAGGAGATATTATGACTGAGTTTGTAACTGTAGCTTCTTCTATTAACGTATTTTGCCAGTTCTTCTTTAAGAAACGAACGTTTGCATTTAAAATAATAAAATAATCTGCCCATTCATTTTCGCAAAAAACATTTAATAATTCAGCAATACTTTTTTTAAAACCATCGTATACTGTATAATTC
>NZ_MDER01000116.1 GCF_001721045.1 Paenibacillus nuruki
TATATATTCTTTCCAAAGAGAGTACTCTAATGCTTTCATAAATTGATTTTGATAAGTTTTAATTGAATTAGAAGCATCATTAAAAGTAATACGTTGTATTACTTTATACATAATTATCATCCTTTAATTAAGATAGATTTAAATTATTTTATTATATACAAATAAAAGTATCCCTGCTATGAAGGATACTTTATCAATTAATTGGCTCTCCACACACCTGCACTGCGCTGACCCGCTCTTCGATTCTTATCAGTTTTATGTTTATTCATATAAAACGTGTGCAGCTGATTTTTCTCTTGCATCGACATTTGGACAACTCCGAATAAGTCTTCTTCAAAATTCATCCATGCTTTATCTAGTACTTTGATTTCTTCTTCTTTTTGTTGATTAATGATTTCTAACTCTTGCAAAGTCACTGATTTATTTTGAGATGGATCGAGATGTGCATAATCGATGTGTTCTCTTTTAGCCAATAACTCGGTTAACTCATTTATTTTTTGAATAATTTCATTATTAATGTTTAAGTCTGGACTGTTACTCATTCGATGTCCACCTTTCTATGTAAAACATATTCCTCAAATAATTATCGGTTTGTTTAAAGAAAATTATAAGTGCTTGCAGTATATTTGTGAAGTCATGTATAATCAAATCAACGAATTGAATAGATCGGAAACTGGAAGCACCAGATACAGCATATTGCTGTGTCTGGTGCTTTTTTGTTTTCTGTAAATTTAACTCATGTG